>NZ_BSDJ01000022.1 GCF_027925525.1 Paenibacillus tyrphae
TATGGAAATTGGCATACTAAATACAAATTGCCATGGAAACTTCATGACTTTTTGCTTGACACTAAAAATGGGCTTTTGATAAGATTGCTATTAATATCTTGCGGCATGTACAGCATGTAATTAAAATAAGGAGGATTATTTTTGTGTGGGAGACTAAGTTTGCCAAAGAAGGTTTGACATTTGACGATGTATTGCTGGTACCGAGAAAATCGGATGTGTTCGGTAAGGAAATCGACATATCGACGAAATTGACAAACCAGATCAATCTGAACATTCCTTTTGTAAGCTCGGCCATGGATACGGTAACGGAATCGGCTTTGGCAATCGCTATCGCTCGAGAAGGCGGAATCGGGGTCATCCACAAGAATATGACGATTGCGCAGCAAGCGGAGGAAGTGGATCGCGTAAAGCGTTCGGAAAGCGGCGTAATCACTAATCCGTTCTCCCTTACTCCGGAGCATCATGTCTACGATGCCGAAGCGCTGATGGCGAAATATCGGATTTCCGGCGTACCGATTTGCGATGAGAACAACAAGCTTGTCGGTATTTTAACAAACCGGGATCTGCGCTTCGTTCATGATTATTCGATCAAAATTAAAGAAGTCATGACGAAAGAAAATCTCGTCACGGCTCCTGTCGGTACGACGCTTCAACAAGCGGAAGGCATTCTGCAGCAGCATAAGATCGAGAAGCTTCCTCTGGTCGACGAGAACGGGATTCTTAAGGGCCTGATTACGATCAAGGATATCGAGAAAGCCATTCAGTTCCCGAACTCGGCAAAAGACAAGCATGGCCGCCTGCTGGCAGGTGCTGCGGTAGGCGTATCCAAGGATGTTATGGAACGTACGGCGGCATTGGTTGAAGCCGGTGCGGATCTGATCGTCGTTGACTCGGCGCACGGACACCATATCAATATTATTAATACCGTTCGTAAAATTCGCGAGCAGTACCCTGACCTGCCAATTTGCGCGGGCAATGTGGCGACTGGCGAAGCGACGAGAGATCTGATCGAGGCCGGAGCAAGCATTGTGAAGGTCGGAATCGGACCAGGCTCCATTTGTACGACGCGGGTTATCGCAGGTATTGGCGTACCGCAAATTACGGCGATTTACGATTGTGCGACGGTTGCGCGCCAGTACAATGTACCGATCATTGCTGACGGTGGTATTAAATATTCTGGCGATGTGGTCAAAGCGATCGCAGCTGGCGCGAGCGCCGTCATGATGGGCAGCTTATTCGCCGGTACGGAAGAGAGCCCGGGCGAATCGGAAATTTTCCAAGGCCGCCGCTATAAGGTTTATCGGGGAATGGGATCGATTGGTGCTATGAAAGAAGGCAGCAAAGACCGCTATTTCCAAGAGAACGAAAGCAAGCTTGTACCGGAAGGTATCGAGGGCCGGGTTGCTTACAAAGGACCGTTGGCCGATACGCTTTATCAGCTGGTTGGCGGATTGCGTTCCGGGATGGGCTACTGCGGGGCTAAAGATATCTCAGCGCTTGTCAATGATACATCCTTTATCCGCATCACTGGGGCGGGCCTTCGGGAAAGCCATCCGCATGACGTCCAAATAACAAAAGAAGCACCGAACTATTCGTTGTAGTCCTACGAACGGGTCGTGCAGCAGAGAACGGAAGCCTGGGGCTTCCGTTTTGCTTTTGTAAAGCGAAAGAGGCTTGTGGTACAATTAAACGTACGTATTTTTTATAAAATTTTTTTTAGGAGTGAGTTGGTTGTTTTTTAAAGTAAAACGCATTTGTTCGATTGTAGCTGCCACTCTTTTGCTGAATGCCACTCTTGTTCTGGTACAATCCGCTTCTGTATTTGCGGCGGACGCCCCGGTAGATTTGAAGCTCAATGTCAGATCTGCGATTCTTATGGAAGCGAGTACCGGGCAAGTCTTATATGAAATGAATGCAGACGAAGCTTACCCTCCCGCCAGTATGTCGAAGATGATGACCGAATATTTGGTGATGGAAGCTATTAAAAGCGGAAAGCTTAGTTCGACGGAAATGGTGAATACAACCCAAAATGCGGCGGATGTCATCGGTTCGGGCGGTCTGCTGGCTTTGAATGAACAAGCGACGGTAGATGACATGTTTGCCGCGATGTCGATTTATTCGGCCAATGACGCATCGGTGGCTTTAGCAGAGAAAATTGCCGGAGACGAGGAAAATTTTGCCAACTTAATGAACACCAAGGCTAAAGAATTCGGACTTTCGGACAAGGCTCATTTTATTAACGCAACCGGCTTGCCAAGAGCGGATATGGGGAAATATGCGCCTACCGGAATTCAAGGCGAGACGATGCTGACGGCTAGAGATGCCGCTATTATCGCCTATAATATCATCAAGGATCATAAGGAAGTATTGAAATACACGGCGACTCCGTCCAGAAAGTTCCGCGAGAAGGACAAATCTCCGATGATTAACTGGAACTGGATGCTGGAAGGGAACAAGGATAACGTTAACTTCAAGAAGTACGCTTATCAGGGACTGGATGGGCTAAAAACAGGTAGCACCAACGAAGCTAAGTATTGCTTCACAGGTACGGCCGAACGCAACGGAATGCGGTTAATCAGTGTCGTTATGGGGGCACCGAAGGAGCCGGACCGCTTTAATGAAACGCGCAAAGTGCTGGATTATGGCTTTAACAATTTTGAATTCGTACCGGTGCTGAATGCGAAGCAGGAAATAAAAGAGCTGAAAACAGTCAATATTAAAAAAGGCGTGGCTACGGAGGTTCCCGTCGTTACGCAATCGGAGCTTAAAGTTATCGCGAAAAAAGGCACACCGAAAGAGCAATTTCAAATCACGGCCGAGCCCCTGACAGATGAGAGCAAGCTTGTGGCACCAATCGAGCAAGGGCAAGTGCTTGGAACGGCAAAAGTGACGTATGGCGGCAAAGAATATCCGGTCAATCTCGTCGCTTCGGAGAAAGCCGAAAAGGGAAGTTGGTTCCGGTTGTTTTTCCGGGCGGTTAAAGACTTCTTCGTCGATCTGTTCAGCGGCGCCAAAAAGGGATAAAAACAAGGTAAACGGGTTGTTAATTTGAAGCGCTTGCTGTAAAATAATTGTTTAGTAGTTTGTCCTAATTTCAAGTGGATAGAAGTAATATTAACGATATGTTCCCAGGAGGAATCGGATATGGAAACAGGTACATCCCGCGTTAAAAAAGGTATGGCTGAAATGCAAAAAGGCGGCGTCATTATGGACGTCATGAGCGCAGAGCAAGCGCGTATTGCTGAAGCTGCGGGCGCTTCTGCCGTTATGGCTTTGGAAAGAGTTCCTTCGGATATTCGCGCGGCTGGCGGCGTTGCCCGGATGGCCGACCCTACCATTGTGGAAGAAGTCATGAAAGTTGTTTCCATTCCGGTTATGGCCAAGGCACGTATCGGACATTTTGTTGAAGCAAAAGTACTCGAATCGATGGGCGTGGATTACATCGACGAGAGCGAAGTATTGACTCCTGCCGATGAAGTATTTCACATCAACAAAAGAGAATTTACGGTTCCTTTCGTGTGTGGCGCTAGAGACCTCGGCGAGGCGCTTCGCCGGATCGGGGAAGGCGCATCGATGATCCGTACGAAGGGCGAGCCGGGAACGGGCAATATTGTCGAGGCTGTTCGTCATATGCGTATGATCACCGGCCAAATTCGCAAAATCCAAAGCTTGTCGAAGGACGAGCTGATGGCAGAAGCCAAAAACTTGGGCGCTCCTTACGAGCTGCTGCTGCAAGTGCACGAAACCGGAAAATTGCCGGTCGTCAACTTTGCTGCCGGCGGTGTAGCGACTCCAGCAGACGCCGCGCTCATGATGCATTTGGGCTCCGATGGCGTATTTGTAGGCTCGGGTATTTTCAAATCGGAAAATCCGGAGAAGTTCGCGAAAGCGATCGTTGAGGCAACAACGCATTATACGGATTATGAGCTGATTGCCAATATTTCGAAAAACCTCGGTACGCCGATGAAGGGGATCGAAATTTCCAAGCTGCATGTATCCGAACGGATGCAGGAGCGCGGCTGGTAAGCCGGCTGGAGCTTGTTTCTCGGGAAGAAGGTATAGAGGGATGAACATAGGTGTTTTGGCGCTGCAGGGCGCCGTAGTCGAGCATATCCGCATGATCGAAAAAGCCGGTGGCACCGGCGTCGCGGTGAAGCGGACGGAGCAATTGGCGGAGATCGACGGAATCATTATTCCGGGTGGCGAGAGCACGACGATCGGCAAGCTAATGCGAACCTATCAATTCATAGATGCCCTACGCGAGTTTTCGCGGCAGGGCAAGCCGCTTTTCGGCACATGTGCAGGACTGATTGTGCTCGCAAAGCATATTGCAGGGCAGGAAGAGGCTCACCTTGGGCTGATGGATATTCAGGTTGCGCGCAATGCTTTTGGCCGGCAGCGGGAAAGCTTTGAAACGGACTTGGATATTAAGGGCATCGATCACGATGTGCGTGCGGTATTCATCCGTGCGCCTCTGATCGAACAGGTAGGCGAAGGCGTGGACGTGTTGGCGACGTACCGTGACCAGATCGTTGCAGCCCGTCAAGGGCACCTGCTGGCTGCGTCGTTTCATCCGGAGCTGACCGACGATGAACGGATGCATGCTTATTTTTTGGACATGGTACGTGAGACGAAGCAGGAGGGATCTCCTTGTTAGATATAAAATTGCTGCGAGCGGATTTGGACAAGGTAAAACAAGGAATGGCTAACCGAGGCAAAAACCTCGAAGAGCTGGACCGTTTTACTAGTCTGGATTTGAAGCGCAGAGAGCTTTTGCAAGAAACGGAGCAATTGAAAAACCGCAGAAACGTCGTTTCGCAAGAAGTGGCGCAGCTGAAAAAGGCGAAAGAAAACGCCGATCACTTGATCGAAGAGATGAAGGTTGTCGGCGATCGTATCAAGTCGCTGGATGAGGAAATCCGCGGTCTGGAAGGTGAGCTGGATGCCATCCTTCTGGCGATTCCGAATATGCCGCAAACGGACGTGCCGGTAGGCGGTTCGGAAGAGAATAACGTGGAAATTCGCCGGGTTGGCGAGGTGCCGTCTTTTTCTTTCGAGCCGAAGCCTCACTGGGAAACGGCGCAAGAGCTGGATATTTTGGATTTTGAGTCGGCGGCGAAGGTTACGGGCTCCCGGTTTGTGTTCTACAAAGGGCTTGGGGCGCGTCTGGAGCGGGCTCTGATCAACTTTATGATGGACCTGCATGCGGACGAGCACGGGTATACGGAGATGCTTCCTCCTTACCTCGTAAACCGCGACAGCCTCACGGGTACCGGGCAGCTGCCGAAGTTCGCAGAAGATGTGTTTAAAATCGAAGGTTCGGACTATTTCATGATTCCGACCGCCGAAGTGCCGGTGACGAATTACCATCGGGACGACATTTTGGCTTTGGAGGATCTACCGAAATATTTCGTGGCGTTCAGCGCTTGTTTCCGTTCCGAAGCCGGTTCGGCCGGGCGCGACACTCGCGGACTCATTCGTCAGCATCAATTCAACAAGGTAGAGCTCGTGAAAATGGTTCTGCCGGAGCAATCCAACGAGGAGCTCGAGAAGCTGACTGGCGAGGCGGAAAAGGTACTGCAGCTCCTGAAGCTTCCTTACCGCGTTATGGCGCTTTGTACGGGCGATTTGGGCTTCTCCTCGTCGAAGACGTATGATCTGGAAGTATGGCTGCCTAGCAGCAACACGTACCGTGAAATTTCGTCGTGTAGCAACTTCGAAGATTTCCAGGCGCGCCGTGCGAACATCCGCTTCCGCCGCGATGCGAAAGCGAAGCCGGAATTCGTTCATACCCTGAACGGATCGGGTCTGGCGCTGGGCCGGACGGTCGCGGCGATTCTCGAAAATTATCAGCAGGAAGACGGCAGCGTGTTGATTCCGGAAGTGTTGCAGCCTTATATGGGGAATGTTACACGGATCAGCAAGAAATAGAGCTTGATAAAGCTTTTTGATTTATGATACAATGCTTGGTGTCACCCGGAGAGGTGGTCGAGTGGTTTAAGGCAGCGGTCTTGAAAACCGCCGTGTTCGTGAGGGCACCGTGGGTTCGAATCCCACCCTCTCCGCCATACATACAAAGTATGCGACCCCAAATAAGGGGTCGTTTTTTGTATAGGGGAGCAAGCAGGTGGGATGAGAACCGGAGGTTCGTCGGAGCCTAAGCTTCGGTAGGAATACATCGCAGTCGGCCACGAAGTGGCCGCATCCCACCCTCTCCGCCATACATACAAAGTATACGACCCCAAATAAGGGGTCGTTTTTTGTATAGGGGAGCAAGCAGGTGGGATGAGAACCGGAGGTTCGTCGGAGCCTAAGCTTCGATAGGGCTACATCGCAGTCGGCCACGAAGTGGGCGTATCCCACCCTCTCCGCTATACATACAAGTTGCGACCCCAAATGAGGGGGCGTTTTTTTGATGGCTTTTTTTACTGCTTCGTCCTTGGTATAGGAAGGTCACGGACTTCGCATGTTAACAACCATGGAGGTGTGACTTATGAGTAAAAAGGACAGCTTGCAAGTGGACAACCAACGTTTGGCGGAAGCTTGGGCGAGAACGATGCCGACCGTCCTAAACGCCTCGGACCGTGCGGAAGTGAAGGCCGATGAAGCGGAACCAAACGTTATCCGGGTTCATATCGCGACAGCTGGACGTAGCAATTACAGCTTCGATTTTAAGTGTACGTATGTCGATTCGCGGGAAGTGCAGGTGGAGTTGGTCGACGTAGAGAGGGAAGGGACGGCTGTCGACGAGCGGACCGACGTCATTCAAACGCTTGTGGACGATTACGTAAGGCATATCCACGAATGTGCCCAGCAGCTTCATGCTTTTACGCATAGCTAAAACGGAGGAAGGTCAAGTCATGACTCAAAACAAAAGCAGCGTCGATAAAAATTTGCAAAATGTCGTGAAAGATTTGGACAAAAAGACGGTAACCAGCCATCAAGCTCAACAAGTGCAGCAGCAAACCAACGATCATCGGCACCAGGATGCCTTAAACCACAATAAACCGCCTCATGAGCCGATGTCCGATATCGACTGAAGGGAGAAGGTCTCACGATGCCTAAAGATATTCCACAGCCTGTCAACCCTCCTAGCGGCCGGCACAACCGGGAAGAGAGCCGTCAGCCGAACGTTCCCTTGTCCGGTTCGAAAAAAGTAAAAAATCAAAACCATAGCCGTCAAAATAACGGCGAAGGGTAATACAAATAAGCCTCTTACTTTTTGTAAGAGGCTGTCGTTTTTATATTACGTGGTTATAGATTGTTTTTTTCTCTCTCCACCCTAAGAAAGCATTCATTCAATAACAAGTGAGCCATCTCTTCGTTATCTGCATATCCGTATAACGAAGACCCGCCTGCTATCGCATCACATACATCGTCCAACATGGTACAAATGGAAATGGAGTATTCATCATAAATGATGTAATAGCAGCTGTTTGCCGGCATCATGTCCACCTCGATTTTGTGATTGAAACCTTATTTTACCATAGAGTGCACCAAAAGAGAATGCATTTTTTGCGTGATATAAATCACCTTTTGCGTCATAATGCACAAGTCCTTGCGTGGGTTTGTAATCGAAAAGAGCTTTTCTTGACCTGAGTGGCAGGACACGGGGAATCGTCGTAAAATAGTTTGAAACCGACTGTTGCCTGCCATGCATCGGGATTCCTCCACGTTGCACGCAATCAATGATCGTCGGAGGGGGGAGTGGTCTGATGATTCATTTGAAAACGCCGCAAGAAATTGCTTTAATGGCCAAAGCTGGAGCCGTTTTAGCCAAATGCCATCAAGAAATCACCAAGATGGTTCGTCCCGGGCTGACGACGCTTGAAATCAATGATTTTGCCGAACGGTTCATAAATGAGCATGGTGCAAAACAAGTGACCAAGGGCTACAAAGGATATCCGTTCGCCACCTGCGCTTCCGTGAACGATGTTATTGCCCACGGCTTTCCCAGCGAAGAGCCGCTGCAGGAGGGGGATATTTTAAAGATGGATATTGTCTGCAGCTACGATGGGTGGATGGCCGACTCTTGCCGTACGTATGCCGTCGGAAAAATATCGGAGGAAGCGGAGCGGTTGGTGCGCGTCACGAAGGAGTGTCTGGATCTGTCCATCCCCAAAGCTATTGTCGGCAATCGAATCGGGGACGTCATGCATGTGGTGCAGCAGCACGCTCAGCAGGCGGGCTTTTCCATCGTTCGCGATTTGGTCGGACACGGCATCGGCCGCGAAATGCACGAAGAGCCTTCCTTTGCGCATGTCGGTAAGCCGGGACGCGGATTTTTGCTGCAGGAGGGCATGGTGATCACGATCGAGCCGATGATCAACGCTGGGAAGCATGAAATGTTTATCGACTTCGACGGCTGGACCGCCAGAACGTACGACGGTAGCTTGTCGGCGCAATTTGAACATACGATTGCCATTACCAGCGACGGCCCGCTCATTTTAACCGAATGAAGAACAAGAGCCTGCGGCACGAAACGAAATCGTACTGCGGGCTCTTGGCCGTTAATCATGCTTGCTCGTTTGGTTGATTTTTCGGCGTTTCAGAGACATCCGTCCGTTTCGAAGAGCCCAATTCGCCGGTGGCGTCTGGTTTGACATCATTAATCGCTTCGTTGTTGAAAATGTAAATCTCTTCATCCGAATCGTTCCTGCTGACCATAGGCGTCACCTCAACGCTAGTATGGCATGAGGAACGTTTTTTAATGCACGCCTGCACGGGCATAAAAAAACAGAGGTTCTTTTCAGGGCCTCTGTTTTTGCTGTCGTCGGATCTTACATAAGTATTCTACGTCCCCGAGAGGACTCGAACCTCTATCGGTCCTTTAGGAGAGGACTGCTCTATCCTGTTGAGCTACGGGGACTCAATTGAAGCAATACTCATTATACCATACCGCGCAAAGGGAATAAAGTCGATCTCCGTTGACGGACTGCAGGATGAAACGAAAAAATATACAGGTCGAGCATAAATTAGCACATTCCACACGAGGAAAAGTTTGGTATGGTTTTCTTGCAAGCGTTTTCCAAAATTCATTGAAATCGGAGGTATGCATTATGGCTTGGCGCAAGTGGATAGGTTTCCCCCTTTCTTTTATCTTAGCCGTAACGCTTGGAATGCCGGCTATGAAAACGGAGGCGTCAGAACAGCCTGTCAATCTGGTACGGAATAAGCCGGTCCAAACAAGCTCGCAAGCAAGCTCCACCGGACCGGGGACAGCCGCCGTCGACGGCGATGCCTCGACGTTCTGGCAGCCCCTGGCGAAAGACCGGGAGGATATGAATGTGTGGATCTCGGCGGATTTGGGGAAGGCGGAAACGTTCAATACATTTACAGTATCGTTTCGGAGTGTGGACATGGTGTCGGCTGTAAGTGCACTTGTGTCGTCGGACGGTACGACTTGGCAAGAAGTTGCGTCCAAGAAAGGCAATTTGACCGTACAGGATAAAATCCGGTTTAAGGATACCTCCGCACGGTACGTGAAGCTGGATATTACGCTTAGCAAGAACAGCAATGTCAATTTGTTCGAATGGGGCGTTTACCGGGAGACTGGGGACGGCCCGGGACCGAATCCGGAGGAACCTGTTGTTCCGTCGGACTTGGCAAGCGTTTACTTCGATAAGGGGAACGGGCAGCCTTATGCCGTAAACGAAGCGATTGAGCTGAAAAAGGGCGAGTCGAGAACACTGTCGCTGAGCTTGAAAGGAAAGCGAAAGAACGGCGATATCGTCGATTTGTCCAAGTATAACAAAACGCTAAAAACGAATACGAAGTTCATCACGGTGGAGCAGAACGGAACCGTTACGGCGCTTCAGGCCGGAGCGAGCACGGTGTATACGGAAGTAGAGGTCACCAAGGACCTGACGCTGACTACTCCGGATATTTGGATCTTGGTCAAAGATCCGAACGAGTTTTTGGCGGAAGCCTTGATTGCGAATACTTCACTTGTTCACCCTCGTATGAAGACGGAGATCGGCCAGCCAGCGGTACTTCAGCCCGGTGACGATTTTCCGGCCGTGTCGGTGCAGGCAAATGTGAAGCTGGACGTGAGCGGGAGAGTGGTCCGAAACGGTCAGCCTGTTGCAGTTATTCCGAAAGTAGCTGTGAACAAGTCGGAAACGAAGAACGTCACGCTCCTGTTCAAAGCTAATCAATCCGGGAGCTACGAAATCCGGTTGACGCTGCAAAGAGAAGGTCTGCCTCCGGCCTATGACGTGTTCTATTTTACGGTGATGGATTCGGCTGCGATTCCGGAAGGGCAGAGCAGCATTGCGTATACGGGACCTGACGGGAAGCTTGTGTATGTCCCGGACTATAAAGGCAACCGGGTGATCGATTTCTCGAACGCCGGGTATATGGGTGGCGGGGTCCAACTTCCGGATGTACAGGCCCGGGTAACCGTCGAGCCGGGAGAAGGCGACGCTACGGCGCGAATCCAGCAAGCGATCGATCAGGTGTCCCAAATGCCGATCGGGCCCGACGGCTTCCGCGGAGCGGTACTGCTGAAGAAGGGACGCTACGAGATCGAAGGCACGCTGTACGTACGAACGAGCGGCGTCGTGCTGCGTGGGGAAGGGCAGGACGAAGGAGGTACGCTCCTGTTCGGCTCGGGGAACAAACCGCGCAATCTGATCGAAATCGGCTCCTCCAAAGGGCCGGTCATCGATAACGCCTCCATGACGGACGTTACGGACCTGTATGTCCCTTCCGGGGCGAGAACGTTTCACGTGAAAGACGCCAGCGCCTATAAAGTAGGCGATAAAGTGATCGTGCGCCGGATCGGCAATGCCCGTTTTATTACCGAAATCGGCATGGATTATATTTATAAACGGCCGGGAGGCACCGTGAGTCAATGGGGGCCGTTTAACCTTGATTTTGACCGCGTCATTACCGGCATTAACGGCAATGAAATTACGGTGGACGCGCCGCTGGCGAACAGCATCGAGCTTCGTTGGGGCGGCGGACAGCTCTATAAATACAATGACGACGAGCGGATCGAAAAGGTCGGCGTGGAGAAGATGCGGGTGGATTCGGCTTTTGATCCGTCCGTCATCGATACGGCCATGGATAACGGCAAGACCGATCCGTATTATGCCGATGAGAAGCATACCGAGCGCTTTGTCATGATGAACAGCGTGAAAAATGCCTGGGTCCGGGACGTGACCGGATACCACTTGGCCTATGCTTTGGTGCAAATGGGCCGCAACGCAAAATGGGTAACCGTACAGGACTCCAAAGTGTTCGATATGGTCAGTATTATTACAGGCGGACGACGTTATGCCTACTACATTCAAGGGCAGCAAAATTTGGTGCAGCGCACGTATGCGGAGACGGCAAGGCATGGCTATGTGGTGGACAGCCGCGTGCAGGGGCCTAACGTATTTCTCGAAGGCGAGAGCCGGATCGACTACAACACAAGCGAGCCGCATCATCGCTGGTCCGTCGGCGGTCTGTTCGACAATATCAAATCCCCGATCATGATACGGGACAGAGGTTGGCTGGGAAGCGGCCACGGCTGGGCAGGTGCGAACTATGTGACATGGAATACCGAAGGCAAGCTGACGAGCCAGCAACCGCCGACGGCCCAAAACTATGCGATCGGCCATGTCGGAGAGAAGGTTCCCGGATTTTTGCCGGATACGGATTACGATACAAGGCCGCGCAAGGACGCTTACTGGGAGTTGCATGGGCGCCACGTGACGCCGCTCAGCCTATACAAGCAGCAATTGAAAGAGCGCTTGGGCGAGCAAGCTTTGCAAAATATCGCTTACCGCCCGGTAGGAGGAGGTTCGCTGGATACGCCGATCCTGCAGCAATCGGGCCCATCTCAAAGCAATTAGTACGAATGGAGCCGAGGAACGTCTCAAGCCGCAGCGGGCTGATATGCTGCATTTAATGATTCATATCAGGTTACAGGAGCCGGGCGTTGTCCGGCTCTTATTTTGTTTTCCATTGTTCTTGTTAGGGGTGACCGTTACAATAAAAAGATATTTTTTTTAAGTTTCAAAAAAATAATGCAGGGTTTGATTAGCCCCGGTTCGTCTATTCGCAGAGAAGGGAGGGGGAGAACGATTACAGAAGAAGCATGGATTGCGCGCATTGTATCGGGCGACGCGGATGCTTTCCGTGAACTGGTGGACAAATACGGAAATTATTTGTTCCAAGCGGTCTACGGGGTATTGCGTTCGACGAAAGATGCAGAAGACGTCACGCAGGAAGCGCTGCTGAAAATATATGCGTCTCTCCCCCAGTACCGGTACCAAGGATTCAAAACTTGGCTCACGCGAATCGCCGTCAATAAAGCGATCGATTTCAAACGGTCGCAGAATCGCAAGAAAGAAGAGTTAACGGATGACTGGGAGGAACACACGCTTCCCGAACCGCTCCAGAGCAGTTCCGTAGAGACGCAGGTCATTCGACGCGAGAGAAGTACGTACGTTCGTGAACGTCTGGATCATCTTCCGGAAAATTACCGTGATGTCGTGGTCGCCTTTTATATCGAGGAAAAAAGCTATCAACAGATCGCCGAAGAGCAGCAGGTCGCGATCAAAACGGTGGAATCGAAGCTGTACCGGGCAAAGCAATATATGCGGAAGGTTTGGAAGGAGGAGGAATGGGAATGAATCAACACAGGCCGCTGAACATTTGGATGCAGTATGTGAACGATGCGTTGCCGCCGGAGGAGAGGGAGCGCTGTGAGGCCCATCTGGACGGCTGCGACGCCTGCTTGGAGCTGTACATGGAGTGTATAGGGCAAATGGCAGACAGCCTGCCGGCACTACCGGATACGGATGTTTTTGCCGCTGCGGTCATGCAGCGTTGGACGGAAGAGCAGCCGCTGGCTTCCGAGGCCGAAGATACTCCGGCGATCCCACTGGCAGAGAGCAAACGACGTATCCCCTGGACGCAGAGTCCCTTCTTCCATTATGCTGTTGCTGCGGCCATCACGCTGCTCTTAATGAGCACCGGCGTGTTCCACTCGCTCATGGGCCATCCGGAGCCCGGCCGCATGTCCTATTCCGCGTCCGATCAGACGGAAGCCTACGTTCCGTTTTCCGAAATCTTACTGGAGAAAACGATCGGCTTGCTCGATTCCATTCAACCGAAACATGAAAGAGGAGGTACCCGATGAACACATATAAAAGTCCGGTGGCGGCGTTTCTGCTGTCGTTCATTCCCGGACTAGGCCATTTGTATATGGGACGCGCATTCCGGGGGTTGGTATACGGGTTTGCATTTTTTGGCTTGCTGCTGCTGACCTTCATTCTCGGTACGCAATACGGAGGGCGCGACGCGTTCTTCATTTTGTTAATTGCCCTTGCAATTGCCGTCGTAAACGTTCTCGATATGGTGTTCTTTCTGCTCACCCGGGGCGGACGTCCTCCAGCTTATCGGCAATCCCACATCGCGCAAGACCAGCCCTATGGACCTGCAGATGGAAGTTACCGGTCTTGGTCGCATGAGGCCGCGGCTCCGATGAACGACCGGTTTCGCACCATTGTGCTTTCTTTCGTTCCAGGGCTTGGCCATCTCCACCTCGGGTTAATGCAGCGCGGGCTCGGCTTTATGGTCTTGTTCTTCGGACTGACGGTGATGATCTTCTTCCTCAGCGTCATTACGCACCGCGACGTATTTCTGGTATTCCTCGGCGCGCTGCCGGTCATTTGGCTGTACTGTATGTTCGACTGCGTGCAGCAGTATGGACGAAAGGAGCGGGGAGAGGTCCTGACGGACCGGACGATCTTTGAAGAATTTCAAGAGAGCCGGGAGTCGGGCAAGAAGAATAAAACGCTGGCTACGCTGCTCTCGATTTTCCCCGGGGCGGGGCATATGTACTTGGGCCTGCAGAAGCGCGGCCTGCAGCTCATGGCGGCCTTTCTGTTCTGCATCTATATCATGGATGTAATGCGGCTGTCGCTGTTCATGTTCCTGATTCCGATCCTATGGTTTTTCAGCTTCTTCGACGCACTTCAGATGGTGTCTAAGGTCGGCCGTGAGGAATTAAGGGATGTACCGGTTGTCGGCTGGCTGCTGCACCATCAGCGGTGGCTCGGGTACGGATTGCTTGCGCTGGGGGCGTACTATTTGCTAGATCGCGTGCTGTTGAGTACGCTGGATATTTGGCTTTCCGAAAAACTGCAGCGGCAGGTCATGCTATGGTTCGACCAGTATTTCCAGACGTTCGTCATCTCGGTGCTGCTGATTGGCGGGGGCATCCGGCTTCTGCTTGGAAATAAAAAGGGCAGAGGGGGTCGTTCATGAGACCATGGCGCGCAGGTACGTTGAGCCGCTTATTTTTCTCGGGGGTGTGCTGGCAGCAGCCTAGTCCTGGCAGAGAGGGCTTCCGTTCCGACTATCCAAAAGTGGACCGTGTATTCACGGTCCACTTAGCATCCAATCAGCGGCCATCTCTCCGAAAGCTGATAAGGAGAGGGCCGCTGTTTTTTACGGCAACGACCGAAAGGTTTGAACGGGTCCTTCCCAATCGTCTCTCGTCATTTCCTGATAGCTGCCCTTCGTATACTCGTCAATGATCCGTCTCCAGAACGTCTGGGCCGGCTCGTTCTCCTCCATTTGCGCTACTTCCCATTGACCCGGAAACCGGTTAAACAAATCAAAGGCCATCTCCCGTCCGACGCCGTGCCGGCGGTATTTTTTCATGACGAAAAATTCAGCGACCGAATACACCGGTTCATCCGACCCAATTTCCCGAATCAAGGCAAAACCGGCCAGTTTCCCGTCCACATGAACGAGGAAAGGATGTCTTCCTTCCTCCGTCCAATAATGATCCAGATACGGATATTCGAATAGGCCGTGTTCGTTCACATCTTCCGGATCGAATTCGGTAAAATCGTATTTATACAGCTCCAGCAAATTTCGCACGACAGATTTTTGCTCCGCAGCGGCTTTTGAAACGACTATTTCCATTTTGACTCTCCTTTTCCACAACCATGAAGCTCTCGTTTTTATTATAAATGAAACGGTACGGAAAGTACGAGTATAGCGATTTTCTCTTGCCGCCGATGCCTGCGTTAACAATATCTTTAGACCGGGTTAAACTTGCTCTAACATACGAGGGGTATGCTGTAACCGAACAAGTAAATAAATCCGATAGGTTGGAGTCACATGGAGAAACCTTAATTAGATTTTTTCCCGAAGCTGCGGGTTGAAAAAGTCTATTTAAGGTTTTTTTGTGTCAGAAAGGCGGGCTGAAGGGTATGCGGGATCTGGATTTTTTGGAAAGATTGCGTAGAAACCGGATGATTGCATCGGTTAAGGAGCACAAGACGCTGGAGAAGGCTGCAAAGGCCAAGGTCGGCGCGGTGGTGCTTTCGATCGGCAACATCGGCAACATTAAAAGCTTTGTAGACTTGTACAAAAAGAACAGGATTCCCGTATTTCTTCACGTTGAACGGCTCGGAGGACTAAGTCAGGATAGTGAAGGGATGGCTTTTCTGGCCACCTGCGTCAAGCCTGACGGCATTGTGACGACGAGGAATCAGCTGATCAAGCTCGCCAAGAAGGAGGGCCTGCTTACGATTCAGCGGGTGTTTTTATTCGATAGCGATTCGGTCAAATCGGGCCTCAAATCGGTGCAGGAAACTCAGCCAAATGCGATTGAGATCATGCCTGCGCTGCTGCCGGAATACATCGCTATGTACCGGCAGGAGACGAATATCCCGATTATTGCGGGTGGCTTAATCCAAACCCGGGAGCAAATCAAGGAGGCGCTGCAAAGCGGGGCGGTAGCCGTGTCGATGGGGATGCATGAACTGTGGAGGGAGTCCATCGGAGAAGTGCTGCCGGACGGCGCCCCGGGAGGGGAGGAATCTTGATGAATCCGGACGCTTCTTACGCTTCCAAGCCGACGTTTAAAGAAGCCGCTCGCAAGCAGACCGGCAGCAAAATCGGGCGGATGCTGAAGCCCTATTTGTTTATTTTGCCCTGTGTCGTATTGGTGCTTCTCTTCAACTACTACCCTTTTGTCAAAACGATGGTTTTGGGCTTTACGCTGGTGGACATGCTCGGCAATCCGGTGGAGTTCGTTGGGTTGGAAAACTTTGTCGAAGCATTCCAGGATGAGCGGCTGCTCCGCGCATTGCTGAATACGCTGCAATTCACTATTCTGACAGTCCCCGCTACGCTGTTGATCACGCTGACCTTGGCGCTGCTGGCGGAGAAGGCTAGGAAAGGCAGCCGAATCTATCAAGTGATGTTCGCCTTGCCGATGGCCGTCTCCATGTCGTCGGCGGTCATGATCTTCCAACTGCTCATGAATCCGACAATCGGGATGTTTAACTATATTACCGGACTTGGCTTAAACTGGTTCGGCGATGAAAAATATGCGCTAACGGGCATTGCGATCATCTCGGTGTGGATGAGCATCGGGTTCAGCTTCTTGTTTTTGCTAGCCGCCCTTAGGAACGTCCCGCAGGAGCTGCTGGAATCGGCCGAAATGGAAGGAAGCAGCTACATGCAGAAGCTCATTCGAATCAAGCTGCCGCTTATCTCGCCGACGTTGTTTTTTCTGCTGTGTACCGACTTGATCGGCTCCTTGCTGGTGTTCGGTCCCGTATCGATTCTGACCAAAGGCGGGCCGCTGGGCGCCACGGAGACGATGGTGTACTGGATGTACACGGAAGCCTTCGAGAAGGGCAAGTACGGATACGGAAGCGCCATCGCCGTCATCATTTTCTTCATCGTCATGATCTTTACGCTGATCACCTTCGCGTACGAGAAGAAAGGGGTGCATTACACATGATGGCAACGAAGCGGCTGTACGATTGGGGAGTGCTTGTAATCTCTATGCTGGCGGGTCTGGTCGTCATTTTCCCGCTCATTTATTGCATCGGAGTCAGCTTGATGAGTCCTTCCGATCTCGGCTCCTATCCGCCCAAGCTGTTTCCCAGCACGTTATTTTTGGATAATTACAAAACGGTATTTACCTCGACGCCGATTTTCACGTTTATGTGGAACTCGTTCCTGATCGCGGTTATCGGCACAATCGGGCGGTTGATTACGAGCAGCTTGGCGGCGTATGCCTTTGCGTTTATGGAGTTCCGGTGGAAGAAAGGATGGTTCTTGCTGATCCTCGGAACGATGATGATCCCGGGGGACATGCTCATTATTACCAACTATATTACGGTCGCCCAGATGGGGCTGATCAATACATACGGCGGCGTCATGATCGTCATGCTGGTGGCTGCGGTGTTCATGTTTATGCTGCGGCAGCACTTCATGACCGTGCCGAGGGATTACAGAGATGCGGCGTTTGTGGACGGCTGCGGCGATATGCGGTTTTTTGCGCAAATTTTGCTGCCGATGTCCGTGCCTGTCTTATCTTCGATCACGATTACATCGTTTATCGGTCTTTGGAATACATACCTGTGGCCGCTGCTGGTGACGAACTCGGAACAGATGAGAACCGTGCAGGTTGGCATTACGATGCTGCAATTCCCGGAAGGGATGGTGTACGGACCGATTATGGCCGGTGTAACCGTGATCCTCATTCCATCGGTCCTGGTCTTCGTCTTCTTCCAGAAACAGCTCGTCTTCGGCGTAACGTCAGGCGGCTTAAAAGGATAAAGGATTCGCAATCTAGCCACTACCCAAGGAGGATAACCAAATGAAAAAGCCTATGATCACCCTAGTCAGCGTATTGACAGCTCTTAATGTATTGACCGCATGCGGAGGCGGCGCGAATCCGAGCGCCAAGGCGACACCCGACAGCAGCGCAGTTCCGTCGACGACGAGTACAGGCCCGGTGAACCTGACCTTCTGGCACGCGATGGGCGGCGCCAACGAGGAGGTCGTCAAGAAAGTGGCGCAGACCTTCAACGATACGGTCGGCAAGGAGAAAGGCATCGTTATTACGCCTGTCTTTCAAGGCAGCTACGGCGATTTGATGAAAAAAGTAAGAGCCGCGGTGCAGGCCAAGGATGTCAAAAACTTGCCGGATATCGTGCAGTCTCCCGCTTCGGAAACGGCCTACATGAAGGACATCCCTTATGTGGTTCCGGCGCAGACGTTGGCCGACCAAGATACTTCTTTTCGCATAGCGGATCTGGAGCCGAATGTCGTGGCCTCCTTCAGCTACAATGGCAAGCTCATCGGCGTGCCGTTTGCCAACTCTACCATTCTGCTGTACTATAACAAAAATTTGTTTAAGGAAGCGGGTTTGAATCCCGAGCAGCCTCCGGCGACGATCGACGAGCTGGGGCAGTTTGCCGCCAAGCTGACGAAGAAGAACGGTACGCAGACCAGCCAGTGGGGCTTTTCCGGAACGCCGGACTTGTATCATCTGTCCAGCTGGATCGGCATGCAGGGCGGATATATCGGGAATAACAAAAACGGCCGCTCCAATACGATGACCGCCGTGGAGTTCGACTCGAACGGGACGATGAAGAAATTTATGACGGAGTGGAAAAAAGCGGTCGGAAACGGCGGAATCCAGACGGGAACGGAGACGAATCAGAACGAAGAATTCGCCGCAGGAAAGCTTGCCATGTTCGTGAATTCGACGGCCGGGCTCAAAGGCGTGCTGAACGCCGTCGGCGGGAAGTTCGAAGTAGGAACGGCGTTCCTTCCGAAAGTGGATGCGGGCGATAAGGGCGGCGTTGCTGTCGGAGGCTCCGCATTATACACGATGGACCGCGGCGACAAAGCCAAGATCGATGCGGCCAGAGAATATATGAAATACAGTACGTCTGCGGAAACCCAGTTCGTATGGCATTCCGGGACGGGCTATTTTCCGGTCAATTTGAAGACGTACGATCTCCCGAATATGAAAGCGCATCTGGACAAAAATCCGCTGTTTAAGACGGCTATCAACCAGTTGCATGCTTCTTCGCCGGATACGCAAGAGCCGATGAATGCGGTATCGAGCGAAATCAGCACCGCGATGAAAGAAGAAATTTTGGGTTACGTCACCGACAAGAAGGACATCGATAAGGCCATCGCCAGCATGGTTGTCCGAATCAACAAGGCGTTGGCGGATTATAACCGGGCCAATGGGAAAAATTAAAGAGTAGCGCGACAGAGCTTTGAAGCCGGGTGGGATGCCTGGCCAAAGCTCTTTTTGTTCAGTCTAAGAAAATGGCTTGCCAGTTTGGAACAAAGTGGAATATAATATAGGAACATAAGTTCGTTATTTGTAATTCGAGGTGAAACGATTGACCCCTATTCTGCTAACCAAGTCGCAAGCCAGAAAGTTTTTATTATATTACCACGGACTGCACGGCGATTTTCAATTTGCCGGTCCGGAGGGAGTCGTTTCTTATATCCGCCGTGTGGGGTGCATCCAGTTCGACCCTCTCAATGTGGTCGGGATGAATCCGGAGCTTGTGCTTCAGAGCCGAATCAAGGATTTCAATCGCAGCATGCTCCGGGATCTGTTATATAACGAACGGCAGCTGATTGATTACTGGGATAAAAATATGGCCATCTTCCCCATAGAGGATTGGCCTTATTTCACGAAATTTCGAAATAAATATCGAGCTTGGTGCGCTGCCCGTCAAAGCACAGTGGACAAAATATACGAAGAGATCAAGGACCGGGGCGCTCTTTGCTCCGGAGATCTTAATCTTGATGAAAAAATCGACTGGGGATGGGGACCGACCAGACTAGCCCGGGCCGCATTGGAAGGGATGAATTACGCGGGACTTCTCGTGATTCATCATAAGGTCAACACTCGCAAATATTATGATTTGGCAGAGAGACATCTTGCAGAAGAACTATATTGCGCACAGGAACCGTTCAAGTCTGACGAGCAATACTATGATTGGAACGTGCTTCGTCGTATCGGAAGTATTGGCATGCTGTGGAACCGGCCCAGCGACGGCTGGCTTGGCATTAGCGGCATGAAGAGCCCGCAGCGAAACGGAGCTTTTGATAGATTGTCGAGTGGAAATAGAATCGTTAAAATCCATGTGGAAGATCTGGAGCATCCCCTGTATATCCGAAGTACGGACTTGGAGCTTCTGAACAAAGCTTTTTCGGAAAATCCGGCCATGGAACGGTCAAGTATACTTGCTCCTCTGGATAATATGTTATGGGACCGCAATCTGATTCAAGCGCTATTTGATTTCGAATACCGGTGGGAAGTTTATAAGCCGGCCGCGGAACGGAAATTCGGATACTATGTGCTGCCGGTCCTTTATGGCGATCGAATCGTAGCCCGATTCGAGCCTCAACAGCACAAAAGCGGCGCCCCGCTTGCCATAAAAAATTGGTGGTGGGAAGATTCCGGTTCCATAACGATTCCGATGAAAGAGAGCATACTCGATTGTCTCGAACGATTTGCGGCGTATCTTGGAACGACTTTTCATAAAAAAGACGTAGCGCATATTTTTCGTAAAAGAAAATAAAAAAAATTGCGGTCTCATGACCGCAATTCTTGTCTTAAAAGTATCGAGACGACAGGATTTGAACCTGCGACCTCTTGGTCCCGAACCAAGCGCTCTACCAAGCTGAGCCACGTCTCGTCGGTGTGCCTAAGCACGAAGCTTTTTTATTCTACCATTGTCCTAAGAAAATGTAAAGAGGACGGCCTCTTTTTTACCGCCTCAAATTGTGGCAGCTTGAAGTAGAAGCCGGCGTTTACTCTTTTCCCCGCAGCTTGCGGAAAAACTGTGTCAGCATCGTTCCGCATTCCTGCTGCATCACCCCGCCGATCACTTCGACCCGATGATTGAACCGGTCTTCTTGAAGCAGGTTCATCAGCGTGCCTGCGCAGCCGGCCTTGGGGTCCGGTGTACCGAAGACGACTTGGCTGATTCGGGCTTGCACGATCGCACCCGCGCACATCGGACAAGGCTCCAATGTAACATAGAGCCGGCAGTTCAGCAGACGCCAGGCATCCAGATGCTCGCTCGCCTGCTTAATCGCGATCAGCTCGGCATGCGCCAGCGGGTCCCGCGTCGTTTCACGGACATTGTGGCCGCGGCCGATGATCTCGTCGCCGAGCACGACGACCGCCCCGATCGGGACTTCGCGTATTGCTTCCGCTTTCTGCGCTTCTTCGATCGCGGCTTTCATAAAAGGCAAATGTTCTTCCCATAATGCTGCGGACAAACCGGACACCTCGATTATCGTAAGTGCACAATGTGTTCTCGAACAAGTATTCGTTGTTAACACGCTGTGGATAAGATTGTGGATAAAAAGCACTATTTTCAATTCATTGTAGATAATTCGAGTCGAAATAGCAAGGAATAAAACGAATTTTGCAGTTATCCACAGGTTGTTGAAGATGTGAATAGCAAAGTTATCCCCATTGTGAATTATTAAGAAAAAATGAATTTTGGCGATATCATTGAACGATGATGATGGGATCGGTATACTAAATATAGTATCGATTAGGCAAATTGTCCTATAATTGATTGTTTTTACATATACGATAATGATAATAAAGTATTGCAACCATTCGTTCATGGCAAACCTGCCGAAAGGCAGCGACGCAAAGCTTAGGGTCTAAGGTCCGCATACGGACTACGACAGCCTGGCCGCCGAAAAGATGCGGAATTCGCCGGCTGTTTCTTCTGTTACGGGGGAGGCGGCCTTTTTTGCGCCAAGGACATCACTTAAAAATCAAGGATGGTGACGTAGCGGATGAACACACCGGCTGTTTCCCGCAATTTTAACAATTCCAAAGAAAGACACCGCAGCTCCGGCACGGTTATGCTGAACAGCCGCATTGTAGTGGAGAAAGAGAAATTTGTGTCCACCGGGACATTGACGTACGTCGAAGGGGATATTCTTGAAATCGAAATGTCGGAGTACAAGGCGTTCGAATTGGGGGATGCGGTCAAGCTGACGATTTATTCGCCGGGCGGTTTTTACCCTTTCGAGTCGACGGTCGTTGCCAAGGATCAGGGCGTGGTCATGGTCCTCATTCCGCCCCAGCATCAGAACCGGTTCGCAGAAAAGCGCGAGCATCCCCGGGTCCATGTGAATCAAAAGGGCGCTCTCGTTTCGTACCGCAACGAGGACGGTTCCTGGCAGGTACCGGAGGGGCAGATTCCGCTTACCGTTAAAAACATCAGTCTCAGCGGGATCGGTTTTATCATAGAAGAGCCCGTCGAGTTGGACCGGGACGCACTGGTACAGCTGCATCTCGACCTTGGCTTCTCTATGCACTGCCGTGCGGAAATTATACGGACGGAGCCGGTGGAGTTCGGCTGCTATTACGGGGCCCATTTCGACGAGCTGGCCGCGGATAAAGCCAATTCGCTGCGCGCATTCATCCTGAAAAAGCAGGTCGAGACGCATTTTGCGCAGAAACGGGAAGAGTAAAAAAAGGCGCAGCCTTCATCGGCAAACGCGCCGGACTGGTCGGCAACTTGAAGCATATCATAAAGATAAAAGCTTCGAGGTGGTGAACAGCATGGCGTTTACGATGAAATACGAGATCGTTCCCCGGTATTTGACGGGGCCGAGCCAACGCCGCCCGGTTCTTGCTCTGGACCCGTGCCGCTTCATGGTGGCGCACGATACGGGCAATCCCGGCGCGACGGCTGCATCCAACGTAGCGTATTACGAACGGACCCGAAACGACATGTCGGCTTCGGCGCATTTATTTGTGGACGACCGGGAGATTATCGAGTGCATCCCGTTTTTGACGGGGGCTCCGGAGAAGGCGTATCACGTTGTGTATAACGTAACGACGGACAACGACCGTTACGGTGCGGATGCCAACGATGCGGCCGGTGCGGTCGAGCTTTGTTACGGCGGAAGCATCAATCTGGCGGAAGCGTATAAACGATATGTTTGGGTATTGGCGTATGCCTGCTACCGATATGGCTTGAACCCGGAGACGGATATTGCCGGCCACTACATGCTTGATCCCGCACGGCGCACGGACCCCAAGGAGCCGCTGAGACTGCTTGGCAAAACGTTTGACGATTTTCTGCAGGACGTAGCGGACGAGTACGCTTCCAGCGTTACGCCGGACCCGCCGGATGCGCTTCTCAGCGTGGAGGATGCGAATAAGCTGATCCATTTTTTGTCTGCGTCGTATTTGGCGATTGACGATACGGAAGGCCAGGCGGAATTTCATCGGCTGGCGAACGAGCTCAGAAAGGCTTCCGGTCAGCCGGAAG
Organism: Paenibacillus tyrphae; assembly: GCF_027925525.1. Classification (GTDB taxonomy): domain Bacteria; phylum Bacillota; class Bacilli; order Paenibacillales; family NBRC-103111; genus Paenibacillus_G; species Paenibacillus_G tyrfis_B. The sequence continues at coordinate 23,100 of NZ_BSDJ01000022.1, forward strand.
AGTAGGCTGCAAACGAGAGCGGAGCGAATAGAGCCGGCCTTGCGTAATGCGAAGCCGGTATTTTTTGCTGTGCGGGCATGTGGTGACACAAAGGCCGGTTTTGTAGTATAATTTTAAGTTAGGAATTTGCTTAGAAATACACTGAAGGAGTTGTCCTTTTCATGGCATTGAAAGCAGGGATCGTCGGACTGCCGAACGTTGGCAAATCTACGTTGTTTAACGCGATTACGCAAGCCGGAGCGGAGTCGGCGAACTACCCGTTTTGTACTATAGATCCGAACGTCGGTGTCGTCGAGGTGCCGGACGAGCGTCTTGACCGGTTGGCCGAGATCGTGAATCCGAACCGCATCGTGCCGACGGCATTCGAATTCGTCGATATCGCGGGCCTGGTTAAAGGCGCAAGCAAAGGCGAAGGACTAGGCAATAAATTTTTGGCGCACATCCGCGAGGTGGATGCGATCGTGCACGTCGTGCGCTGCTTCCAGGACGAGAACATTACCCACGTTTCGGGCACGGTCGATCCGATCAGCGATATCGAGACGATTAACCTGGAACTGATTTTGGCGGACGTGGATTCCGTCGATAAGCGCATTGATCGCTCCCGCAAAAACATGAAGGGCGGCGACAAAAAGTACGCGCAAGAGGTCGAAACGCTCGAACGGATCAAAGAAGCGCTCTACAACGATAAACCGGCGCGCAGCGTGGAACTCAGCGACGAAGAGAAGCTGCTGATCCGCGATCTGCATCTGTTGACGATGAAGCCGGTGCTGTACGCGGCCAATGTGAGCGAATCGGAAGTGGCCGACGCCGAAGGCAATCCGTACGTGCAGAAGGTACGCGAATACGCGGCGCTGGAAGGCGCGGAAGTCGTGCCGATCAGCGCGAAGGTCGAATCGGAGATCGCAGAGCTGGAAGGCGAAGACAAGGCGATGTTCCTTGAGGAGCTGGGGCTGCAGGAGTCCGGTTTGAACCGTCTGATTAAAGCGGCTTACAAGCTGCTTGGTTTGTATACGTATTTTACGGCTGGCGTGCAAGAAGTGCGTGCGTGGACGATCCGCATGGGTACGAAAGCCCCGCAAGCGGCGGCGGTAATTCATACGGACTTCGAGCGCGGGTTTATCCGGGCGGAAGTCGTCGGGTACGAAGATTTGATCGGGTCCGGCTCGATGAATGCGGCGAAGGAAAAAGGACAGCTGCGTCTGGAAGGCAAGGAATATGTCGTTCAGGACGGCGACGTCATGCACTTCCGTTTCAACGTATAGCGAGGCTGGGCTGAGGGACTTAGGGGACCGTCTCTTGCTTCGGCCGCGCGATTCGCGGTGAAACGGAGAGCGGGGCAGCAGCCGGGAGAGAAGGTTGTGGGCTCCACGGGAGCTGTAAAGGAACCGGAACGGGCAAACTTACGACAAACGGAACAAAAGAAAGGGTGAATGACGATGCTGGACCGGCTTCAAGCATTGGCCGACCGTTATGAAAAGTTGAGTGAGCTGCTGTGTGACCCGGATGTTGCGGGGGACGCGAAGAAGCTGCGGGAATATTCCAAGGAGCAGTCCGACCTGCAGGAGACGTACGACGCCTATATGGAGTATAAAAGCGTCTCCGAGCAATACGAAGCGGCGCGGGCGATGCAGAACGAAAAGCTTGACGACGAAATGAAGGAGCTCGTAAAAATGGAGCTCGACGAGCTGTCGGAGCGCAAGACGGAGCTTGAGGAACGCATTAAGGTTCTCATGATGCCGAAGGACCCTAACGACGACAAGAACGTCATTGTGGAAATCCGCGGCGCGGCCGGCGGGGACGAGGCGGCTTTATTTGCGGCCGACCTGTACCGGATGTACTCCAAGTTTGCCGATGCGCAGGGCTGGCGTACGGAAGTGATGGACATCAACATGAACGATCTCGGCGGCTTCAAAGAGATCATCTTCCTGGTGAACGGCAAGGGTGCTTACAGCAAGTTGAAGTTCGAGAGCGGGGCGCACCGCGTGCAGCGCATTCCGACGACGGAGTCGGGCGGGCGCATCCATACGTCGACGTCAACGGTAGCGGTTATGCCGGAGATGGAAGACTTTGATATCGAGATCAATGATTCGGACATTCGCGTCGACACGTTCTGTTCGAGCGGCGCGGGCGGACAGTCCGTCAATACGACGAAATCGGCCGTTCGGGTGACGCACATCCCTACCGGGATCGTGGCGACCTGTCAGGATGGCAAATCGCAAAACTCGAACAAAGAGAAGGCGCTGCAGGTACTGCGCGCACGGATTTACGACAAGATGCAGCAGGAAGAAATGGAAAAGTACGGTGCCGAACGGAAGAGCAAGGTCGGCACGGGCGACCGCTCGGAGCGGATTCGTACGTACAACTTCCCGCAAAGCCGGGTGACCGATCACCGCATAGGCTTGACGCTGCACCGGCTTGACGCCGTGCTGAACGGCGATATGGAAGAGATCATTTCAGCACTGACGATCGCCTCGCAAACCGAGCAGATGGAAAAAGGAGAATACGCCGGTGCGTGACGAGCGGCGGATAACGATACGTGAAGCCTATGCCGAGGCTTCTTCTTTTTTGCGGCAGCACGGGGTGCGGGAGCCGGAGGCCAACGCCGGCCGGCTGCTGGAGCACCTGCTGGGCGAGAGCCGCAGCGGGCTTCTGCTGCGCTGGCCGGAGCCGTTCCCGCGGGAGCGGGAGGCGGACTGGCAGCGGCTGCTGGAGCGCAAGGCGAGCGGCGAGCCGGTGCAGTATATCATCGGGGAGCAGGAGTTCTACGGGCTCCCCTTCACGGTGACGCCGGCGGTGCTCATCCCGCGGCCGGAGACGGAGCTGCTAGTCGAGCAGGTGGTCCTGCTCGGGCGGCAGCTCTTCGGCGGGGCCTCGCACAGGCCGGGCGCCGCGGGTGTGGCTTCGCCGACGATCGCAGACGTCGGCACGGGCAGCGGCGCGATCGCGGTGAGCCTCGCGGTGCAGTGCCCTTCGTGGCGCGTGACGGCGTCGGACATCGCGCCGGACGCGCTGGCGGTGGCGCGAGCGAATGCCGAGCGCAACGGGGTGGCCGAGCGGGTCGCCTTCGTGGAAGGGGACCTGCTCGGCCCATGGATCGAGCGCGGCGAGCGGCTCGATCTGGTGGTGTCCAATCCGCCGTACATTCCGGAGGCGGATGAGGCGGGGCTGCAGCCGGAGGTGCGGCTGTTCGAGCCGCAGACGGCATTGTACGGCGGAGCGGACGGGCTGGAGCCGTACCGCCGCCTGACGGCGCAGCTGGGCGAGCTGCCGGCGCTGCCCGCGCTAGTCGGCTTCGAGGTCGGCCAAGGACAGGCGGACGAGGTGCGCTGTTTGCTGGAGCGGGCGGCCGACTGGGACGAGGTACGGATCGTACCGGATTTGGCCGGGATTGACCGGCATGTGATCGCTTATCGAAGCAAGAATCACGCCTGAAGACTGGCTAGGCCGGGCCCTCAAATCAAGATTTAAGCGGAACATACGGAACTTAATTTTCCGGTCGAGTATAAACTCTCTCAAACCCGAGCATAATGACAACTAGAGATGCTAGAGTTCGAGAGGGGCTGTTCGGAGATGGTCAAACGATTTGCGTGGAAACGATATGCGTACTTGGTTTTTGCTCTATTGGTGATGCTGGCCTGCTGGGAAACGAACCGTTCCAATGCGATGCTGGTCACCGCGGCGGAGCGAGAAACGGAAGCGGGAAGCTCGATTCCGAAGGAAGCGATCCGTCTGCGCATTCTGGCCAACTCCGACGCTCCGGCCGATCAATGGGTAAAGCGCGAAGTGCGCGATGCCGTCATGGAGCAGATGAAAAGCTGGGCGACCGAGCCTCAAGGCATCGAAGCGGCCCGCCAAACCTTGCGCGACCATCTGCCCGAGCTCGATAAGCTCGTCGGCGAGACGCTGCGCAAGAACGGTTTTGACTATACGTATCGCGTGGAACTGGGAGTGGTCCCGTTCCCGGTTAAAATATACAACAACGAAGTGTATCCCGCAGGAGATTACGAAGCGCTGCGCATCGCCATCGGCGCCGCCGAAGGGCAGAACTGGTGGTGCGTGCTGTTCCCCCCTTTATGCTTTGCCGACACAGGCGTCGTGAAAAAGAACAACACCGTGTATGCCGCCGCTGCGGAAGAGCCTGCGGAAAATGGCGGATCGGCGCAAAGCGAACATGCCCCGGCTTCGAAACAGGGTGCTGCCGAAACCGGAAAGAAAAGCATGCCAGAGAGTAAAAAGGGAAGCGCCGAAGGCGACGCCAAGATCCGGAACGGAAAAGCAGCGGATAGCGGCAAAGCATCCGTTCCATCGAAAGCTCAACCGGAAGCTCCGGATGCTCCACAGCCGGAAGTACGCTTCCTCTTATGGGATCTCATGAACAAAGTCGGCTCGTGGTTTGCCTGATGCGGCGGCCCGTCCGGGCCGGTCTGTCAGGAAAGGAAGATAACGAACATGACGACGGAAACTAAGGTGTGGAAAGTGAGCGCGGAAGCCCCTTCCCGGGAAGCATTGCTCGAAGCGGCCGCGCTCCTGCGGAACGGACGGACGGTGGCATTTCCGACCGAGACGGTATACGGCCTCGGGGCGGATGCGCGGAATACGGAGGCCGTTGCGGACATTTTCGCAGCCAAGGGCAGGCCGTCGGATAACCCGCTGATTGTTCATATCGCGGACAGGTCTCAGCTGGAGGAGCTCGTCGCTCCGCCGGAGGAGGCCGTTTTGCGTTTACTGGCCGCCTTCTGGCCAGGGCCGCTGACCGTCGTACTGCCGGTGAAGCCGGACGCACTATCCCCGCTCGTTACGGCGGGACTTTCCACGGTCGGGCTGCGCATGCCGGGCCATCCTGTCGCGCTCGCGCTGATCGCGGCCTCCGGCTGTCCGGTCGCCGCTCCTAGTGCGAACCGTTCCGGCCGCCCGAGCCCGACAACCGCCTCGCACGTGCTGGGCGACCTTGCGGGCCGCATAGCGGGGATCGTCGACGGGGGAGAGGCCGGGGTCGGCCTGGAGTCGACCGTGGTGGAATTTGCGGGCGATGCGCTTTATATTTTGCGGCCCGGCGGGGTTACGGCGGGTCAGCTTCGCGAAGCGCTTCCGGGCATTCCCGTGATCGAGCCGCAGGCGGAGCATCGCGAGCCCGACGCTCCGCGCGCACCGGGCATGAAATATGCGCACTACGCTCCGCGGGGGACGATGGTGCTTGTGCAGGGCGCATCGGACGAGCTGGTGCATGCCCGCATGCAGCGCGAGCTGGACGAAGCCCGGGCGCGGGGCGAGCGCACCGGGGTATTGACCTACGTAGAGCATGCGGACCGCTTCCGCGCGGACCATATCGTGCTGTGCGGCCGCTTGGACGCCCTGGAGACGGTCGCCCATGGGCTGTACGCAGCACTGCGCGAGTTCGACGAAGCCGGAGTCGGATTCATCGCGGCCGAAGCTTGCCCCGAAGAAGACCTCGGGGCCGCGATCATGAACCGGCTGCGTAAAGCTGCCGGAGGGCGCATTTTAACGGTGTAGCTATTTTTTTAGCTTCGTGTCTCTTCAGCCCCGTATAACCTGCCGTGGGATTCACTCAATCTCTTTTGCTGCGTGGCATATTATGGAATTCATGTTTGCTCTCTTGTCCGCATATGTTGGTTAAGAATAGGACAGGGGGTAGGGGAAGCATGGATCTGGCATCGCCGCTGCTGTGGGGACAATTCATTTCCATCGGGCTAATGGCGCTGGCCCTCGGTTTGGATGCGTTATCACTGGGGCTCGGGATCGGCATGCGGGGCATCCGCAAGCTCGATATTGCCAAAATCAGCATCGTAACCGCCCTGTTCCACATTTTGATGCCGCTCGCGGGAATGTGGATGGGTGGCTATATCAGCGCGCTGATCGGTAAAGTCGCCACGATCTGCGGAGGCGTCCTTCTGCTGCTGCTCGGAGCGCACATGGTTTACAGTTCTTTGCGTGCAGAAGAATCCCCGACGTACGATCACCGGTCCTTTTGGGGGCTCATGCTCTTTTCGCTCAGCGTCAGTATTGATTCGTTCTCGGTCGGTGTTTCGCTTGGGATGTTCGCCGGGGATGTTCTCATGACCGTTCTCATGTTCGGCACGGCAGGCGGGCTCATGTCGGTTGCCGGGCTGACGCTCGGCCGAAGGGTCGGCGAATGGGTGGGAGAGTATGGCGAAGCGTTGGGCGGCGTCATCCTGCTTGCGTTCGGCATTCGATTTTTGCTGTGACCGATCCGCGTCCGCCTTTGGGCGATTTAGAGGTAAATCGGACGGTTTTGAGGTAATATATAGGGAGAACCAATTTAGATATGAAAGAGGGGAGAATGCGATGAACCGGATCTTGTTCGTTTGTACCGGCAATACTTGCCGCAGTCCGATGGCGGAAGGATTGATGCGAAAAATACTGGCGGACGAGGGGCTGGCGGGGATTGAGGTAAGGTCCGCCGGGGTAGCCGCCCATGACGGGATTCCGATCTCCGAGCACGCAGCGACCGTGTTAAAATCAAACGGCGGCACAGGGCCTCAGCGTTCCGCTGCTCTTTCGCAATCGACGGTCGAGTGGGCGGATTTGATCCTGACGATGACTTCCGCGCATAAAAGATATACGATTCAACGGTTTCCGGACGCCGTGGACAAGATTCATACTTTGAAGGAATACGTGGAAGCCGATTCGGCAGCCGCGGCGAAAATCGCCGAAGTCGAAAGGCTGATGACCGATATCCAGCTGAAACAAGCCTTGGCGAAGCCGGTGACGGACGAAGAGCGGTCCCGGATTGTAACGCTGCAGCGGGAGCTGCCCACTCCGGACATCGCCGATCCGTTCGGCGGCTCGCTGCAGCAGTACGAGAGCTGTGCAGTCGAAATTCACGCCTGTCTGATCAAGCTCGCAGCCAAGCTGAAAGAAGCCCGTTAAATCCTCTTGCGTTACCACGTAAGCGGTAAGATAGGCTTTACACCGGGCGCAGAATCGGATATGATGGACGTATACATGAAGGAATCCCGGTGTAACTGGCGACGAGTGGGGGCAACCACAGTGGAGCATCGGGATATACGGCCGGTCGCCTGGGCAAAGAGCATCGCAAGCGGACACGCATGCGCCATGCTCTTTTTTCGTTTTTGTCGCGGTTTTAGGTTATAATGAAATCGACATTAGCGAGGAGGCGAATTCACGAAAATGAAAATTGCAATGGGTGCGGATCATGCGGGGTACCGGCTGAAGGACGAGCTGAAGCCTCTGATCGAATCATTGGGACACGAGGTTCAAGATTTTGGCTGCAGATGCGCCGATTCCGTCGATTATCCGGATTATGCGCTGGCTGTGTGCGAGAAAGTGGCAGCCGGTGAAGCGGACAAAGGCATTCTCATCTGCGGGACGGGCATCGGCATGACCATCGCGGCCAACAAAGTGCCGGGTATCCGCTGCGCGCTCGTGCACGATTTATTTTCCGCCAAAGCGACGCGGGAGCATAACGATTCGAACGTGCTCGCGCTGGGCGAGCGGGTTATCGGCCCGGGGGTTGCGCAGGAAATCGTTAAGATCTGGCTCGAAACCGAGTTTTCGGAAGGTGAACGCCACCGAAATCGGGTAAACAAGGTCAAGGCGCTCGAAGACAAGTACGCCGTACATCCTTAAATTTGCCGCAAGGCAGGAAAAGAGGGTGAGATCGATGACCGAACAGCCTAATGTGCAAAACGGGCAGGCCGCGGGTTCGCCTGTGGTGGCCGTCCGTACGCAAGTCGAAACGATCGTCCGAGAGTTGGTCCAGGCCGGGAAAATCGAACCGGGTCAGCTCATCGTGATCGGGACGAGCACGAGCGAAGTGCTCGGCCGCCATATCGGCACCGGGGGCAGCGAAGCGGTCGCCAGGGAGATCTATGAAGCGGTGGAAGCCGTAAGGACAGAAGCCGGTTTCTTCCCGGTGTATCAATGTTGCGAGCATTTGAACCGGGCGCTTGTAGTGGAGCGGGAAGCGATGCGGCGGTACGGCTTGGAGCAGGTAAGCGTTATCCCGGTACCGAAAGCCGGCGGCTCCATGGCCGCCTATGCCTACCGGAAGCTGGCCGACGCCGTCGTCGTAGAGACCGTGACAGCACACGCCGGCATCGATATCGGAGGCACGTTGATCGGGATGCACTTGAAGCGCGTCGCCGTTCCGGTCCGGCCATCGATCCGGCAGATCGGCGAGGCGCCCGTGCTGATGGCGGTTACCCGTCCGAAGCTGATCGGCGGAGCCCGCGCCGTCTATACGGCAGAGCCGCCTCGCGGGGAAGAAAGCTGCGATGAACAGTCACAATAACCATAAATCAATTTAACTATGAGGAGGACTTATTCATTATGGAACATTTGCGTAAACAGGACCCGAAAATCGTTGAGGCGATGAACTTGGAGCTCGGCCGTCAACGCGACAAAATCGAGCTGATCGCTTCCGAAAACTTTGTCAGCCAAGCTGTGCTTGAAGCAATGGGTACGGTGCTGACCAACAAATACGCCGAAGGCTATCCGCACAAGCGCTACTACGGCGGCTGCGAATACGTCGACATCGTGGAGGACATCGCCCGCGACCGCGCGAAAGAATTGTTCGGCGCCGAGCATGCGAACGTACAGCCTCACTCGGGCGCGCAGGCGAACATGGCCGTTTATCTTGCAGCAGTGAAGCCGGGCGATACGATTCTCGGCATGAACTTGTCCCATGGCGGTCACTTGACGCACGGCAGCCCGGTGAACGCATCCGGCATTCTGTACAATTTCGTCGAGTACGGCGTTTCCGAGAAGGATGCCCGCATCGATTACGACGAAGTCCGCAAAGCGGCGTTCAAGCATAGACCTCGCCTGATCGTAGCCGGCGCAAGCGCGTACTCGCGTACGATCGACTTTGAAGCGCTTGGCAAAATCGCCGAAGACGTCGGCGCGCTCTTCATGGTGGACATGGCGCATATCGCGGGTCTGGTTGCAGCCGGTCTGCATCCGAACCCGGTGCCGCATGCGCACTTCGTCACGACGACGACGCACAAAACGCTTCGCGGTCCGCGCGGCGGTTTGATTTTGTGCCGCAAGCCTTGGGCGGCTGCAATCGATAAAGCGGTCTTCCCGGGTACGCAAGGCGGTCCGCTGATGCACATCATCGCAGCGAAAGCCGTAGCGTTTGGCGAAGCGCTCCAGCCGGAGTTCAAGACATACGCGCAAAACGTTATCAACAACGCCAAAGCATTGGCCGAAGCTTTGTCGGCCGAAGGCATCAACATCGTGTCCGGCGGTACGGACAACCACCTGATGCTCATCGACCTGCGCAGTTTGAACATTACGGGGAAAGAAGCCGAGCATCTGCTTGACGAAGTCGGCGTTACCGTCAACAAAAATGCGATCCCGTACGATCCGACCAGCCCGTTCGTGACGAGCGGCATCCGTCTGGGCACACCGGCGGCAACGTCCCGCGGCATGAACGAAGAAGCGATGAAAACGATCGCGAAGATCGTCTCCCTGACCCTGAAAAATCCGTCCGACGCGTCGGTCCACGACAAGGTGCGCGGGATGGTTAAAGATTTGACCGCACAATTCCCGCTTTATTCGGGGCTTCAATACTAATTCGCTTTTTGCAAAAGAATCGGACCTTTCCTCGCGAAGGGACCGGTTCTTTTGTGTTGTGCGTAGACCCCGGCTAACAGCAGGCCTGCTGCCCTTACCGCGTGCCGATTTTATTTGTTCCACGTGGATCATTTTTGTCGAAGCTGCATATTTTTCAAGCGATTTGGGATTACTTCTTATAGTTGTGGTATAATAGACAAGGTTTGGCTTCATAGCGTTAGTAGGGGGAGCAAGGCATGGGAAAAGTATTTGTTTGCGATCATCCGCTGATCCAACATAAGTTAACGTACATACGGGACGAAAATACGACAACGAAAGATTTTCGCGAGCTTGTCGACGAGGTGGCCACGCTGATGGCCTACGAAATCACAAGAGATATTCCGCTGGAGAAGGTGGAGGTGCGCACGCCCGTCACCACGGCGGAAGGCCGGGTCATTTCCGGGCGGATGCTCGGGCTTATTCCGATTCTGAGAGCGGGGCTCGGCATGGTGGACGGCGTTCTGAAGCTCGTCCCGGCGGCTAAAGTGGGTCACATCGGATTGTACCGGGACCCGGAAACGATGGAGCCGGTCGAATATTACGCCAAACTGCCGACGGACGTCACGGAGCGCGAGCTGATCGTGATCGATCCGATGCTGGCCACGGGAGGCTCGGCGAATGCGGCAATCGAAGCGCTCAAGAAGCGCAACTGCACCCAGATCAAGCTGATGTGTCTGATCGCCGCTCCCGAAGGCGTCCAAGCCGTACAGCAGGCGCATCCGGACGTCGATATTTACGTAGCGGCCATCGACGATTATTTGGACGACCACGGCTATATCGTGCCGGGGCTCGGAGACGCGGGCGACCGGTTGTTCGGAACGAAATAAAGTCTTCGGGAAGGGGAAACCGCAAAGCATGAAAAAAACTAAAGTCATTACGATTTTCGGGACAAGACCGGAAGCGATCAAGATGGCTCCGCTGGTGAAAGAGCTGGAGAAGCACCCGGAGCAGATCGAGTCGCTCGTATGCGTTACGGCGCAGCATCGCCAGATGCTCGATCAAGTGCTCGATATTTTCAAAATCAAGCCGGACTACGATCTGGACGTCATGAAGGACCGCCAGACGCTGAACGAAATCACCATTCGCGTGCTTCAGGGACTCGATCCTGTGTTCAAGGAAGAGAAGCCGGACATCATTCTCGTTCACGGCGATACGCTGACGACGTTCCTCGCCAGCTATGCGGCTTTCCTGCAGCAGATTCAAGTGGGGCACGTAGAAGCAGGTCTGCGTACGTGGAACAAGCTTTCCCCGTATCCGGAAGAGATGAACCGCCAGCTTACGGGCGTACTGGCCGACATGCATTTTGCGCCGACGAATTGGTCGGCCGGCAACCTGCGCAAGGAAAATAAGCCCGAGAACGCGATCTATGTCACTGGCAACAGCGTGACGGATGTGTTTCAATATACGGTACAGGAGCAGTTCACCCATCCGGTGCTGGATTGGGCGAAGGGCAAGCGCCTCGTGCTGATGACCGCTCACCGCCGGGAGTCGCAGGGCGAGCCGCATCGGCAAATTTTCCGAGCCGTGCGCAGGCTGGTTGACGAGTTTGAAGATATTGTCATCGTGTATCCGGTGCATCCGAGTCCGGCCGTTAAGGAACCGGCTCACGAGATGCTCGGCGGGCATGACCGGATCAAGCTGGTCGAGCCGTTCGACGTGCTGGAATTCCACAACTTTTACCGGCATGCGCATCTGATTCTGACCGATTCGGGCGGGATGCAGGAGGAAGCTCCTTCGTTCGGCGTGCCGGTGCTCGTGCTGCGCGAAACGACCGAGCGGCCGGAAGGCATTGACGCCGGGACGCTCGAACTGGTGGGGACAGACGAGCAGCATGTGTATGAGCGGGCAAAAGCGTTGCTCAGCGATGAGGCGCTGTACGAAAAAATGAGCCGCTCGGCCAATCCATACGGTGACGGAAAGGCCTCCGAAAGGATCGTTCAGGCCATCCTTTACCACTTCGGGCATACGCCGGACAGGCCGGAACCGTTCCAACCGTGACAATATATTGACAAACGCTACAGCGTACAGTTGCACTGTTTGGTTTGAGGGCCAAAAAAACCTTGATATATCAACGTTTTTGTGAGTTTTGTCATAGAAATCTTGCCAAGTTGCACAATTGACAAAATTGACTTTGCTTCGATAAAATATACTAGGATTGTAGGGTGGCATTCCATGAATGAAAAGGATCCGTACAATCAGCCTTGGCGCGCGGCCGCACTGGTCAGCGCTTTGGGTATCGACATTGTCGTATGCACAACGGTTGGGTATTTCATAGGGAGCTTGGCCGACAAACGTTGGGGTGGCGGTACAAAGACTTGGTTGATCGTCGGGGTATTGATTGGTTTTGCAATCGGTATCTTTACGGTCATACTGGTACTAAAACGGTTTCTGGAGGACAAACGGGAATAAATGAAGAACCAGTTAAAGTCTGTTGTTCGTGTTACGCTGTATTTTTTGTCTGCTCTGCTGCTGGTATGGGCCTTCTTGCCGGCTTACCGGACATACGTGTGCGGATTGATGCTCGGCCTGACGGTCAGCCTGATCAACGCCTGGCTCTTGGCCATGAAAATTGAATCGGTTTCCCGGAACGCAAACGAATACATGGGTAAGCGAGTCAATTTGGGAACGGTCTCCAGGATGTGCATGGCGCTAATCGCGGTGATGATCGCCGTGAAGCTGCCGCAATTCAACCTTGTTTTTACCATTATTGGATTATTTTTTGTCCAATTGGTAACACTCCTGATGGGTATATTTTTTAGAAGTAATCAATCGTAGTGCATGGAAAGGAGGGAAATGTTAAAATGCATAAATTTCCGGTATGGCAGCTCGGTGGTTTGAACATCGATATCTCCACGTTTTTGGCGATAATCATCACTTGCATCATCGTGTTCACTCTGGCCAGGTTGTCCGTAAGAAACCTGTCCGTCACCAATCCTTCCAAAATGCAAAATTTTCTGGAATGGGTTGTCGAGTTCGTACATGGCATCGTTGCCAGCACCATGCCTTTAAACAGAGTGAAGCCTTATGTTTCGCTAGGTATGACCTTGATTATGTTTATTTTCGTAGCCAACCTGTTGGGCCTTCCCTTCGGTATCGTGACAACGCATGACCAACCGCTATCGCTGTTCGGCTATACGATCGTTTCCGAAGAGATGATCAAAACCGCTCACGGCGGTCACGGAGTCGAGGTTGCTTGGTGGAAATCGCCGACGGCCGACGTTTCCGTAACCTTTGGCTTGGCTGTCATCGTATTCGTACTGACGCATTATTTGGGACTTAAGCAGAATACGAAACATTATTTGAAGCATTATTTCGAACCGTTTTGGTTCTTCTTCCCTCTGAACGTGATGAAGGAGCTTTCCAAGCCTCTAACACTCGGTCTGCGTTTGTACGCGAACATTTTTGCGGGTGAGGTGCTGATCGCCACAATTCTGATGGCGGGTATTTTTGGAACTCCGCTGCTTGCAGCATGGCAAGGCTTCAGTCTTTTCGTCGGCGGCATTCAGGCGTTCTTGTTCACCATTCTTACCATGGTTTATATCTCGCAAGCTACCGTGCATGAGGAGCATTAATTTAGATACTCGCCTTCGTGCTGGTCTGCGAATTTAAGGAAATCAAACAAAAAAAATTAGTTATCAGTTGAGGAGGATTTTAACAATGGGATTTTTGGCAGCAGCTTTGGCAATCGGTTTGGGCGCACTTGGCGCAGGTATCGGTAACGGTTTGATCGTCAGCAAAACAGTCGAAGGTATCGCTCGTCAGCCTGAGCTCCGCGGTACACTGCAAACGACTATGTTTATCGGTGTTGGTATCGTCGAGGTTGTTCCGATCATCGGTGTCGTACTCGGATTCCTGATCTTCTTCGGTGCTTAATTGAATGAAATCGGTTTGGCGCGGAAGGCAAGAGCCATCCACGCCTTCGTTTTGCCTGAAATGACTGAAAGGAGTGGCATAGATGGGTGGTATGGGTTGGCACTGGGAATCCTTTGTATTCGCAATAGTAGCCTTTCTGATCCTGTATTGGCTCTTAAATAAATACGCTTTCGGACCTTTGATGGGAATCATGGAAGCGCGCAAGCGCATGCTTGCGGAGCAAATCGAGTCTACTGACAAAAATCGCCGTGAAGCGGAGCAACTCCTGGCCGAACAAAAGCAAGCGATGCAGGATGTTCGCAAGGAAGCTCACGAGATCATCGAGCAAGCACGCAAAGTAAGCGCCAAGCAAGGCGAAGAAATCGTGGAGCAAGCGAAATCGGAGGCAGCTCGTTTGAAAAACGAAGCGCTTCAGGATATCGAGAGCGAGAAGAACAAAGCGATTGCAGCCGTTCGCGGTCAAGTCAGCGCTTTGTCCGTCATGATCGCTTCCAAAATTATCGAGAAGCAAGTTGACGAGAAGTCCCAGGAAGAGTTGGTTGAACACTACTTGAAAGAAGTAGGGGGCAACCGATGAGCCAGGATCTGATCGCAGCCAAAAGGTACGCCAAGGCATTATTCGATGTTGCTAGGGAGTCCGACCGGGTTGCTCAAGTCGAGCAAGAGCTCGGAAAGGTCATTGCGGTCTTAAACGAGAATCCGGACCTGTTCAAGCTCATCAAGCATCCGGGCATCGAGGCTGATGTAAAGATCGGGTTGATCAAGCAAATCTTCGATGCGGACGTATCCGAAGTCGTTATTAACACGCTGAAGCTGCTCATCCAGCGCCGCCGGGAAGAGACTTTGGAAGCTTTCGCGAAAGCTTACAGCAAAATCGCCAGCGATGCGCTCGGTCAAGCAAGCGCCACCGTATATACACCAGTGGAACTTAGCGAAGCGGAGCTCGGCACCATTGCCGAAACGTTCGGCAAATTAACCGGCAAACAAATCCGTGTGGAATCGGTTCTCGATAAAGGATTGCTCGGCGGCATTCAAGTCCGCATCGGCGACCGTCTGTACGACGGAAGCTTGGCGGGCAAGCTCGAGCGTCTGCACAAAACGTTGAATCAATCTCAAGCACTGTAGATAGGGGTGAGGGAATTTGAGTATCAGACCGGAAGAAATCAGCACGCTGATTAAGCAGCAGATTGAACAATATAAATCCGAGATTCAAGTGGTTGACGTAGGTACGGTTATTCAGGTCGGTGACGGTATCGCCCGTGCGCACGGCTTGGAGAACGTCATGGCAGGCGAACTGCTCGAGTTTCCCAACGGCGTGTTGGGATATGCGTTTAACCTTGAAGAAAGCAACGTAGGTATCGTTATTCTGGGGCCTTACACCGACATCCGCGAAGGCGACCAAGTGAAGCGTACCGGCCGCATCATGGAAGTTCCCGTAGGCGAGGAAATGCTGGGCCGCGTCGTGAATCCGCTCGGTCAACCGGTTGACGGCAAAGGTCCGATCAACACAACGAATTTCCGTGCAATCGAATCCCCGGCTCCGGGCGTTATGGCCCGTAAATCGGTTCATGAACCGATGCAAACCGGGATCAAAGCGATCGACGCGATGATTCCTGTCGGCCGCGGTCAGCGGGAGCTTATCATCGGCGACCGTCAAACGGGTAAAACCGCAATCGCGATCGATACGATCATCAACCAAAAAGGCAACGGCGTAAAATGTATTTACGTTGCGATCGGACAAAAGCAATCCACCGTTGTCGGCGTCGTAGAGCAGTTGCGTAAAGCAGGCGCGCTCGAATACACGATCGTGGTTACCGCTTCGGCTTCCGAGCCGTCCCCGATGCTGTGGCTTGCTCCTTATGCAGGCTGCGCGATGGGCGAGTACTTCATGTACAAAGGCGAGCACGTCCTGATCGTTTACGACGACTTGTCCAAACAAGCGGCGGCATACCGCGAGCTGTCCTTGCTGCTTCGCCGTCCTCCGGGTCGGGAAGCTTATCCGGGCGACGTCTTCTATCTGCACTCCCGTTTGCTGGAGCGCGCTGCAAAGTTGAACGACGAATTGGGCGGAGGCTCGATCACCGCGCTGCCGTTTATCGAAACGCAAGCAGGCGACGTATCCGCATATATTCCGACCAACGTAATCTCGATTACGGACGGACAGATCTTCCTGGAGTCCGACCTGTTCTACTCCGGCCAACGTCCGGCGGTTAACGTCGGTATCTCGGTATCCCGGGTAGGCGGCTCCGCACAAACGAAAGCGATGAAAAAAGTTGCCGGTACGCTCCGCGTCGACTTGGCTCAATACCGCGAGTTGGCCGCATTCGCACAGTTCGGTTCCGACCTGGATAAAGCGACGCAAAGCCGTTTGAACCGCGGTGAGCGCACGCTTGAAATTTTGAAACAAGGCGTTAACCAGCCGATGGGTCTTGACCGTCAAGTGGCTTCCCTCTTTACGGTTGTCAGAGGCCACCTGGACGATATTCCGGTGAAAGACGTGCTTCGTTTCGAGTCCGAATTCCTGACTTATTTGGACACCAGCCGTCCGGAAATTCTCCAAAGCATCCGCGACACGAAAGACTTGACTGCGGATAACGAGAAAGCATTGACGGATGCGATCGCACAGTTCAAAAGAAGCTTCTCGGTTTCCGAGTAATATATAATTAACCCGGGTATCTGCTGAAGAAACCCGGTGCTCTACGATAAGCCTGAAACAAGCGTTTCGATGAAGGTTCTCCCTTGCGGAAGCATTGGCCGTTCAGGGCCTGCGGAAGCAAGCGGAGAAGCCTCGAAAGAGAGGTGAGCAGGTATGGCAAAAGGGATGCGCGAGATTAAGCGCGCGATCAGATCCAAGCAAAACATGAAACAAATAACCAAGGCCATGGAAATGGTTGCGGCTTCCAAGCTTAGAAGAGCCCAAATGGCGGCGGAATCCGCCCGTCCTTACGCGGATAAGCTGAAGGAAGTGGTCGGCAGCATCGCTGCGGGAACGAAGGGTGTGAAGCACCCGATGCTCGAAACCCGTGAGGTGAAAAAGACCGGTTATTTGGTCATCACGTCCGACCGCGGTCTGGCCGGCGGTTATAACGCTAACGTGTTGCGGAAGGTGATGTCGGAAATCCGGGAAAAGCACAGCTCTCCTGCCGAATATTCGATCTTCGTGATCGGACGCAAAGGCAGAGACTTCTTCAAGAAGCGGAACGTTCCGATTTTGGAGGAAGTTACCGGACTTTCCGATTCGCCGACGTTCTCGGATATTAAGTCGATTGCGGCTGCAGCGGTAGCTAATTTTGAAAACGGGTCGTATGACCAATTGTTCCTGGTCTACAACCAGTTTAAAAATGCGATGACTCAAATCCCGACCGTCAAACGCCTTCTTCCGATGGAAGACGTATCCGTCGAAACAACAGCAGCCTACGAGTACGAGCCGTCTGCCGAAGGCGTATTGGAAGTGCTCCTTCCCAAGTATGCCGAGACGCTCATATACAGTGCGGTACTGGACGGAAAGGCCAGCGAGTTCGGTGCCAGAATGACGGCGATGAGCAGCGCAACGAAGAACGCGACGAAGATGATCAACGAACTGACGTTGTCTTACAACCGTGCGCGTCAGGCTTCGATCACGCAGGAAATTTCCGAGATCGTCGCCGGTGCGAACGCTAACGCCTAGATCGAATCATGGTACGTAATGGCTTTGCCTCCGGCAAGGCTCGGATATATGCTTACGATGCAGTTTTGCCTACGGCAAAACTTAAGCGAATGCTTACGAAGACAGTTTTGCCATAGGCAAAACTTGGTAGTGCTTACGAAGATAGCTTTGCCTCCGGCAAAGCTCTTAGGAGGGAAAACATGAGCAAAGGGCGCGTTGTGAATATCACAGGGCCGGTCGTTGACATTGAGTTTGAACGTGGACACCTCCCTGAGATTTTGAATGCCATTAAGATTGAAAAGAAAGCCGAAAAACAAGGCGAGCACGACATCAGCCTGACGGTTGAAGCTGCGGTACACCTTGGGGACAACCTGGTTCGTTGTGTCGCTATGTCTTCCACGGACGGTTTGGTACGTGGTATTGACGCCGTCGATACTGGAGCTCCGATTTCCGTACCGGTAGGTCCGGCTACGCTGGGCCGCGTATTTAACGTGCTTGGCGATCCGATCGACGGAACGACAGAAGTCGACCGTACCAACGTCAGCCCGATTCATAAAGCCGCTCCTGCGTTCGACAACTTGTCGACGAAGGCGGAAATCCTTGAAACGGGAATTAAAGTTATCGACTTGATGGCTCCTTATGCGAAGGGCGGTAAGATCGGTCTCTTCGGCGGTGCAGGCGTAGGTAAAACCGTTACGATGCAGGAGCTTATCCACAACATCGCTCAAGAGCACGGCGGTATCTCCGTATTCGCGGGCGTAGGCGAAAGAACGCGTGAAGGTAACGACCTTTATCACGAGATGAAGGACTCCGGCGTTATCTCGAAAACCGCGATGGTTTTCGGACAGATGAACGAACCGCCGGGTGCGCGTCTTCGCGTGGCATTGTCCGGTTTGACGATGGCGGAATATTTCCGTGACGAAGAAGGCCGCGACGTGCTTCTGTTTATCGACAACATCTTCCGCTTTACCCAAGCGGGTTCCGAGGTTTCCGCATTGCTCGGCCGTATGCCTTCCGCGGTAGGTTACCAGCCGACGCTGGCTACCGAGATGGGTCAGCTGCAAGAGCGGATCACTTCGACGAAAAAAGGTTCCGTTACTTCCATCCAAGCGATCTACGTTCCGGCGGACGACTACACCGACCCGGCTCCGGCAACGGCATTTGCTCACTTGGACGCAACGACGAACCTCGAGCGCAGCATCGCTGCCGCCGGTATTTTCCCTGCGGTAGACCCGCTCGCTTCGTCTTCCCGGATTTTGACGCCGGAAATTCTCGGCGAAGAGCATTACAATGTCGCTCAAGGCGTGAAGCGGATTCTTCAGCGCTATAAAGAGCTGCTCGATATTATCGCGATCTTGGGTATGGACGAGTTGTCCGACGAGGATAAATTGGTCGTACACCGCGCTCGTCGTCTCCGTTTGTTCTTGTCCCAGCCGCTTCACGTGGCCGAGGCGTTCAACGGGATCCCTGGCTTGTACGTGCCGGTTAAAGAAACCGTCCGCAGCTTCAAAGAAATCCTCGAAGGCAAGCACGACAACCTTCCGGAGCCTGCGTTCCACAACGTGGGTACGATTGAAGACGCGATCGAAAAGGCAAAAACGCTGTAACGATATAGAACGCGGCCGAAGCGCCGATTCTGCAAAAGAATCGGGCTTCGGCGGCAAGACTAATGCTTACGATGTGGCTTTCTTACGAAAGCCCAGCTTATGCTTACGAAGTAGTTTGCCCCTAGGCAAACTCAGCTAATGCTTACGATGCGGCTTTCTAACGAAAGCCCTTAGGAGGGGAATCCAAGTGAGCACATTCCTGTTGGAAATCGTCACCCCCGAGCGTAAAGTGTTCGCCGAACAGGCGAACATGATTGTCGTAAAGGGCGTTGAAGGGGAGCTTGGAATTCTGCCGAATCACATTCCGCTGGTCACTCCATTACGAATCGCTCCGATTACTGTGAAACTGAAAGGGTCGAAAGACACGGTTATTGCAGTGAACGGCGGTTTTATGGAAGTGCGCAAGGATAAGGTGGTTATACTGGCGGAAAGCGCCGAGCTGCCGGAACAGATCGATGTCGAGCGTGCACAGAAAGCGAAAGAACGGGCGCAAAGTCGGTTGTCTCAAGCTAAAAAAGACCATATCGACTTCAAGCGGGCGGAACTCTCTTTGCAGCGTGCATTGAATCGAATTGACGTCTCTGGGAAAAAATAAGAAATGAACTGAAAAGACGGGGGAACACGGTTCCTCCGTCTTTTTTCTAGTTATTCCGTTATATTGAACGGATCGTATGGGATTAGGCTTCCCGACTTATGAAGGCATTGTGAAAGTGGATGAAAATGTTAGACACCCCAAAAGGCATTTGTTATAATTGGGAAGGCATAACATTAACAACTGTCCTGCAAAAGCAAAATGCAGGCGGGACCCAATATAATAAGGGAGGCGGTTCGTTCGCGATGTACATGAACAATTACGTGGTCGTAACGATTTTTCTCTTCTTAGCGGTATTGCTTCCAATTGCAGCGCTTACAATCGGTCGCTGGCTCCGTCCCTACAAACCGGTGGAGGAAAAGTATACGACTTATGAAAGCGGTAACGAGCCGGTAGGTACGGGTCATGTCCGTTTCAACATCCGGTATTACCTCTTCGCGCTGATGTTTGTCATCTTCGATGTGGAAACTGTATTTTTGTACCCATGGGCCGTTGCGTATAAGCAATTAGGCTTGTTTGCGCTTGTAGAGATGTGCATATTTGTGGGCTTGTTGGTCATAGGCTTACTCTACGCTTGGAAGAAGAAGGTGCTGCAATGGACTTCAATTTAGAGAGCATTACGCCGGAGGAACGGCAGGAGCTGGAGCGCAACGTATTCATGACGACGCTCGAGCAGGTGAAGGCGTGGGCCCGCAGCAACTCGCTGTGGCCGTTGACTTTCGGACTTGCTTGCTGTGCTATCGAAATGATGGGCACGGGCGCGTCCCATTACGATTTGGATCGTTTCGGCGTTATTTTCCGGACGTCCCCGCGCCAGTCGGATGTGATGATCGTCGCCGGTACGGTGACGAAGAAGATGGCCCCACTCTTGAGGCGCTTGTACGAGCAGATGCCGGAGCCGAAGTGGGTCATTGCGATGGGCTCCTGTGCCACGGCAGGCGGCCCATATGTGAAATCGTACGCGGTAGTGAAGGGCGTTGACCAAGTTGTTCCGGTCGATGTGTATATTCCCGGCTGTCCGCCGAATCCGGCCGCCCTGATCTATGGCATCAACAAGCTGCAGGAAAAAATCCGCTATGAAGCGAAAACCGGTAAGCAGGTGACCAATCGATGAGCGAGGAGCAAAAGCGAGAGAAAGCTGATGCGGCCGCTGCGGAAGAGCAGAAGCAAGCGAAAGCGGACGCCAATGCAAAGCCGTCGGGCGATCAAGTGGAGACCATTTCAGACGAGCAACCGACGGCGGCCGAAAATGCGAAAGCGAACGCAGGCGAGCCGTCTGCGAGCGATAGAGTGAAAGCGGGTGCAGAGGCACGCAGCGGCGACACGAAAGCCGCTGGCGGCGAAGCGCCCGAGGCGAAGCCCGCTCCCGCGGCGGCGTCGATGAGCGGCGAGCCGACGGCAGCGCCGGGCGCCGACATCGCCAAAGCGGGCGGCGCAGGCGAGCCGCCGGGCGGGTACGCCGAGGCGAAGCCGGCAGCGCCGCAGGCCGACGCCGAAGGCGCACAGCCGCGCGAAGCGGCCGCCGGCGGCAGCGAGCCTGCCGCGGAGGCGCGGAAGCCGCGGGCCGCGAAGGCCGCCGTAGGCGAGCCCGGCGACGCGCCGGAGGCGGAGCGAGCAGCGCCGAGCGACGCCGAGAAGGAGGCGAAAGCGAAAGCCGCCGCCGAGGCGAGAGCCGCGCGGGCGAACGCGCGCGCCGCGAAAGCGGAAGGGGCGGAGCCCGAGGCGCCGAAGGAGCCGTCGCCGAACCAGCCGCTGGTGGACCGGCTCGTGGCGATTTTGAAAGATTTTCGCGAGGATGCGGTCGAAGAAGCTTTTATTAATGAAAAAGACGGTCATATTCCTTATGTTATTGTCAAAGCCGAGGCTTGGCCGGACGTGGCGGAGCTGCTGCGGACGCATGAGGAGCTGAAGCTGAACTACTTGCGCAATTTGTCCGGGATCGATATGGAGACACATATGGAAGTGGCCTACCATATCATCTCATTAGAAACGAAGCGCAATTATTGCGTGAAAGTGAAGACGGACCGGGAATCGCCGTCCATTCCTTCCGTGACGCCGATTTGGCCAACGGCCAATTGGAACGAACGGGAAGTCTACGATTTGTTCGGAATCGATTTTCCGGGACATCCCGACCTGCGCCGGATTATGATGTCTGACGATTGGATCGGACACCCGCTGCGCAAAGATTATGAGCCGCTCGACCCGGAGGTGTGATGAAGTTTGGCCATTAGAACGGAAGAACTGCTGCTGAACGTAGGCCCGCAGCATCCGAGTACGCATGGAGTGTTTCGGATCGTCGTCAAGCTCGACGGCGAAATCATCACGGAAGCGATCCCGGTCATGGGATATCTGCACCGGGGAACGGAGAAGCTGGCCGAAAATTTAACTTACACCCAAATTATTCCTTATACAGACCGGCTGGACTATGTATCGGCGATGACGAACAATTACGTGCTTGTCAATGCCGTGGAGAAGCTCATGCAGTTGGAAATCCCGGAAAAAGCGGAATTCCTGCGATTGATCGTGATGGAACTCCAGCGGGTCGCCAGCCATATGGTTTGGTGGGGCACGTATTTGCTTGATATCGGGGCGATGAGCCCGTTCTTGTTCGCGTTCCGCGACCGGGAGATTATTATCGACCTGTTCAACGAGCTATGCGGCGCCCGGCTGACGTACAACTATATGCGGGTCGGCGGAGTCAAGTGGGATGCGCCGGAAGGCTGGATTCAGAAGGTGCGCGAGTTTGTCCCTTACATGAGGGGTAAGCTGGACCAATATAACGATTTGGTGAGTGGCAACGAAATTTTTCTGGCCCGGATCAAGGGCGTCGGCAAATACGACGCGGAGACGGCTATTGCCTACGGGCTGAGCGGCGCGAATCTGCGCTGTACGGGGGTAAACTGGGACCTGCGGAAGGACCAGCCTTACAGCATTTACAATCGTTTCGATTTCGACGTCCCGGTAAGCACGGGCGGCGATTGCTACGCCAGATATTTGCTGCGGCTGGAGGAAATCCACCAATCGCTGCGCATTCTGGAGCAGGCGGTCGAGCAGTTCCCGGCGGAAGGCGAGATCATGGGCAAGGTGCCTCGTGTGCTTCGTCCCGCCGAAGGGGAGGTATATGCCGGTATCGAATCGCCGCGCGGTGAAATCGGCTGCCATATTATTTCCAAAGGAAAAGATAAGCCGTACCGCCTGAAATTCCGCAGACCGTCATTCGTCAATCTGCAGATCCTGCCGAAGCTGCTGGTCGGCGAAACGATGACGAACCTGATCACCATTCTCGGAGGCATCGATATCGTTGTCGGGGAGGTAGATAGCTGATGCCGGATTTATTGCAAGAGCCGTTAACATGGACGAATACGGCCATTTTTTTCGCATGGGGCGTCGTGCTGCTTTTGATCGTGCTTGGCTTTGTGACGTATGCGATCTACTTCGAGCGTAAGGTCATCGGCTGGATGCAGCTGAGGATCGGCCCGAACCGCGTCGGCCCCCTCGGACTGCTGCAATCCGTCGCGGACGTATTCAAACTCTTAATCAAAGAAGATACGATTCCGAAAAAAGCCGAGCGCGAGCTCTTCATCCTCGCTCCGGTGATTACGTTTATTCCTGCGTTTACGGTCATTGCGGCCATTCCGTTCACGGACCGGCTGATCAGCAGCGACCTGAACGTTGGAGTGCTGTACTATGTCGCGCTTTCTGGAATCTCCACCATCGGCATCGTGCTCGGCGGCTGGGCTTCCAATAACAAATACGCCCTGCTCGGCGGAATGCGCTCCGCTGCCCAGATGATCAGCTACGAAATTCCGCTGGTTATCTCCATCGTAGGCGTCGTGATGATGTCCGGCAGCATGAACCTTCGCACGATCGTGGAAGGACAGGCGGGCGGGTTCTGGCACTGGAACTTTTTGCCACAAATTATCGGCTTTGCCGTGTTTGTCGTTGCCGCCGTTTCGGAGCTGAACCGGACGCCCTTCGACTTGCCTGAGGCTGAGTCGGAGCTTGTTGCAGGCTACCACGTTGAGTACAGCGGTTTCCGCTTTGCCTTTTTCATGCTTGCCGAATACGTCTATGTGTTCGCCATTGCCGGCTTGACGACGACCGTGTTTTTGGGAGGGTGGCAGGCGCCGCTTCCGTTCCTCGATTTTATCCCGGGGATCATCTGGTTTTTGCTGAAGTTTGCGTTCATCGTATTTTTCCTGTTCTGGCTGCGCGCAACGATGCCTCGGATTCGGGTGGACCAACTGATGGGACTCGGCTGGAAGGTACTGCTGCCGCTGGCGCTGGTTAATATTTTTGTAACGGCCATCTATATGGCGATTGCGATGTAACAAGGACCCGGCAGCCGGATGCCGAGGATGAAAGGGTGATTGACTATGAAGGGCATCATGAAGGGACTGGGCGTGACCTTTAAATCCATGACCCAGAAAAAAGTGACCTACGCTTATCCCGACGTTCCGCTTCAAATGCCGGACCGGTTCCGGGGCATCCAGCATTTTGACCCCGAGAAGTGCATTGTCTGCAACCAATGCGCGCGCATTTGCCCGACGGAGTGCATCAATCTGGTCGGCAAGCCGAACCCGGACCCCGAAAAAAAGGGAAAAGTGATCGATACGTACGATATTAATTTTGAAATTTGCATCTTGTGCGATCTGTGCACGGAAGTATGTCCGACCGAAGCGATCGTGATGACCAACAACTTCGAGCTGAGCACATACAGCCGCGACGATTTGTTCAAAAACCTGCAATGGCTGAACGAGAACAATCACAACGTGCGCAAGGAGAACAACTCGGCGCTTCCGAAAGGCGGGGCGAAATAATGTTCGGAAATATCGTCGATTTTTTGTCCCGTGGCGAAAATATCGCATTTTTCATCTGTGCGCTGCTTGCCATCGGCGGGGCGATTTTCATGCTCAGCTTTACCAAAGTGGTCCACATGGTCGTGGCTGTGGCGCTGACGTTCATCAGCCTGGCCGGGCTGTATGTCGTCCTCGAAGCGGAATTTGTGGCCGTCGTTCAGATTTTGATCTATGCGGGCGCCATCTCCATTCTGATGATTTTCGGGATCATGATGACCAAGCATACGAAGGAAGAGGAAGAAGAGCCGAAGCGGCCGTGGCATAACGGACTATTGTTCGTCGGGGCGGCGGGACTGTTCGGCGTCATCTTCTACGCGATCCAGAAGTCGCAGCTTCCTTCCGGCGAATACCCGTCGATGCAGGACAATACGATGGAGATCGGGAAGCTGCTGTTTTCCAACCATGTGATCCCGTTCGAGTTGATGTCGGTGCTGCTTACGGTCGCTTTCATCGGTGCGATCATCGTGGCGAAGAGAGAGGAGGACTGAGGGATGGGAGCTACCGGACTGGCTACGCCTTACTTGACGCTGGCAGCAATTCTATTTTGCATCGGATTGTATGGAGCGCTCTCGAAAAAGCACGCCGTTATCGTCTTGCTGTCTGTCGAGCTGATGCTCAACAGCGTCAACCTGAACCTCGTCGCTTTTTCCAAGCTGGGCGTCAACCCCGGATTAACTGGGCAAATTTTCTCGCTGTTTAACATTACGGTGGCCGCGGCGGAAGTGGCTGTCGGCATTGCGATACTGATTGCGCTGTACCGCAACAAAGGAACAACGGATGTCAACGAGATGGACTCGATGAAGCGATAGCGCAGCTTCCGCAAGCGCTTGTCCGGAGCCGGGAAGGGATATCCGGACAAGAAATCAGAGATCGTGTTCTTAGGCAAGCTTGCGGCAATCTCTTGGAGGAGGACTTAAGCCCATGGTATCGGCTTATTCGCAATACGCTTGGCTCATCCCGTTGTTCCCTTTGCTGTCGTTTCTCATTTTAACGGCGGTGGGGCGCAGTCTGCGGGAGACGGGCGCTTATATCAGCATAGTGGCCGTGTTCGCTTCGTTCGCCCTGTCCGTCCTTATTTTCTGGGAACGGATCGGCGGGAACGTCGAAGATTTCACGTGGAACAAATTGCAATGGCTCCATCTTGGCAACATTACGTTGAACATGGGCTTCGAGGTTACGAATTTGAATGCGCTCATGCTGGTCATCGTGACTTTTGTCAGCTTGCTGGTCAATATTTATTCCAAAGGCTATATGCACGGGGACGAGCGAATTAACGTGTTTTTCGCTTATATCGCTCTGTTTACGTTCTCCATGCTCGGACTTGTTATCTCGGAGAACCTGGTGCAGTTCTACATATTCTGGGAGCTGGTCGGCGTCTGCTCGTTCCTGCTCGTAGGCTTCTGGTATTTCAAGCCGGAGGCTCGGGCGGCTGCCAAGAAGGCGTTCATCGTCACCCGGATCGGCGACGTCGGGTTGTTTCTCGGCATTCTGCTGCTGTTCTGGGTTATGCCGAGCCATGCACTCGACTTTAGCTCGATTCATAATGCGCTGTCCGGCGGAAAAATTTCCGGCGATATGGCGACTTGGATCGCCATTCTGATCTTCGTCGGCGCCATCGGCAAATCCGGCCAATTCCCGCTGCACACGTGGCTTCCGGACGCGATGGAAGGCCCGACGCCGATCAGTGCGCTGATCCATGCCGCGACGATGGTTGCTGCCGGCGTGTATCTCGTAGCGCGGACATTTGATATTTTCACCGCATCGCCCGTGGCTTTGACCGTGGTCGCTACGGTCGGGGCGTTTACGGCGATTTTCGCCGCCACAATCGGTACGGCGCAGAACGATATTAAGCGGATCTTGGCCTATTCTACGGTCAGCCAGCTCGGCTACATGATGATGGCACTGGGCATCGGCACGACCGTGGCGTATACGGCCGGCATTTTCCACTTGTTCACACATGCGTTCTTCAAGGCACTGCTTTTCCTCGGCGCAGGCAGCGTCATTCATGCGGTGCACACGCAGAACATTCACGAAATGGGCGGCGTTGGCAGCAAAATGAAAATTACGGCGTGGACGTTCGCCATCGGCGCGCTTGCGCTCAGCGGGATCGTGCCGCTGTCCGGCTTCTGGTCCAAGGATGCGATTCTTGCTGAAGCGTATAACACCGGACATACCGGATTGTTCTGGGTCGGACTGATCGCAGCGTTTTTTACGGCATTTTATATGTCGCGCCTGTTCTTTCTGGTATTCATGGGCAAGTCCCGGCAAAAGGAAAATCACGGTCCGGTTCACGAATCTCCAGGCTCTATGACCTTCCCGCTTATCGTGCTGGCGGTTCTTGCCGTCGTAGCCGGCTTCGTCTTCACGCCGTTCAATCCGTGGCTGGGCTCGTGGCTGACCGGACATGCGGAAGAAGAGCATGCTTCCTGGTTCGTCATGGTGATGTCCAATGTCGTCGGTTTGCTTGGGATCGGGCTGGGGTATCTCGTCTATCTCAAACGCGTGATTTCGGCGGATGCCTTCACGGCTGGTGTGCCTTGGCTGTACCGGCTGCTTAACCGCAAATATTACATCGATGAGCTGTATCAGGCGATCATCGTGCGTCCGCTTCAGGGAATCGGGTCTTTGCTGCACCTGTTCGACGTCTATGTGGTCGACGGCGTCGTTCGTTTGGCCGCCTATACCGTAACCGGCCTCGGACGTCTCGGGTCCCGGATGCAGAACGGACAGGTACAATCGTACGGACTGATCACGCTGCTCGGGCTGTTGATTTTGATGCTGGCCATTGCGGGAAGGAGGTTCATCGATGCCGGATAGTATTCCTATTTTATCGCTCATCGCTTTTTCACCGCTCATCGGTGTGCTGATCCTGATGTTTACGCCTAAGACGCAGGGCCAGTGGATCAAAGCGACGGCGATTGTCGCGACGCTCATTCCGTTGGTGCTGTCCGCTTGGCTTTACGGGCAGTTCAACCATAATCTCGAAGGCATGCAGTTCAGAGAAGAGGTACCGTGGATCCTCGTTCCGTTGAACAAAGAGACGCAGGGACTCAGTCAATTGACGGCTTATTTCTTCGAGTTCAAGTATACGATGGCTGTTGACGGCCTTTCGCTGCCGCTCGTCTTATTGACCGCGATTGTCGCAACGATGGCTGCACTGGCGTCGGTGTACATCAAGAAACGCTGGAAATCGTATTTTATTTGGTTCCTGCTCCTCGAAACCGGCATGTTCGGCGTCTTTATGGCACAGGATCTGTTCTTGTTCTTCGTCTTCTTCGAGCTGACGCTGATCCCGATGTTCTTCCTGATCGGCATTTGGGGATACATGGACCGGGAACGTGCGGCGAACAAGTTCTTAATCTATAACGGAATTGGTTCAGCGATTATGCTGATTGCTTTTCTCATCCTCGTCAGTACGGCGGGTTTCGGCCAAACGATGGGGGATAACGGCATTTCGATCCATTATTCCGGCGATATCAACGTCATTATGGAGCATCTGTTCCAGAGCGCGGATTCGTATGTGAATCAAGGCGATCTGGAGGGCAACCCGTTCTATTTGAGCGAAACGCTGAAATGGGTGCTGTTCCTAATGATGCTCGTAGCCTTCGGCATCAAGCTGCCGATTTTCCCGTTCCATACGTGGATGCTGAAAGTACATACGGAAGCGCCGCCGTCGATCGTTATGATTCACTCCGGCATTTTGCTGAAAATGGGCGCTTACGGCTTGATCCGCTTCGGGATTCTGCTGTTCCCGCAGCAGGCGGTGCAGTGGGCTGCCGTACTGGCGATTCTCGGTGTGATCAACATCGTATACGGTGCAATTCTGGCCTTCGTGCAAAAGGAGTTCAAGCTGGTGCTGGCTTACTCCAGTATTAGCCACATGGGCATCGTACTGGTCGGCATTGCCGCGTTTAACCCGGCAGGTCTGGAAGGAGCCGTATTCCAGCTCGTCTCTCACGGTCTCATCTCGGCGCTGCTGTTCCTGCTTGTCGGAAGCATTTATGAGCGCACACAGACGACGGAGCTCGATCAGCTTGGCGGCCTGGCCAAATCGGTACCGTTCATTTCCGGGATTCTGCTTGTAGCCGGGATGGCCTCGCTCGGTCTGCCCGGGTTGTCCGGCTTCATCGGCGAGTTTCTAGCCTTCCTGGGCTTGTTCGAGAAGTATAAGATCATTACGGCCGTCGGGGCGCTTGGGATTATTCTGGCTGCGGTCTACGTGCTTCGCGGGGTGCTCGGAATCACATACGGACCGCAGAAGACGACGCTGCCGGAAATGCGGGACGCACGGCTGATCGAAGCGATTCCAATGATTGCGCTTGTCGCTTTCATCGTGGTACTCGGGATTTACCCGGGCGTGCTGAGCAATCCGCTGCATCAAACCGTCAGCAGCTTCGATCAATTCATTCACAGCGTTTCTGCGAAGATAGGGGGTTAGACCGGTGGAACCGATACGTCTTGAGCTAAGTGATCTGGCTCTGCTGGCTCCGGAGCTGACGCTTGTCGTCGCCGCTGTGGTGTTGTCGCTGCTTGATCTGCTGCTGCCGCGTCAGATAAACCGGACCTGGCTGGGCTGGCTGTCGCTGGCGGGCATTATAATCGCCGCTTTATTTGCGGTCGGGCAGCTCAACCCTGCAGAACCGAAGCAGTTGCTTAACTTCAGCTACCGGGCCGACGATTTTGCGGCCATCCTGAAGCTGGTGCTGCTGGCGGGAGCCGGGCTGATTACGCTAATGAGCATCGGCTCGGTAAAAGAAGATGAAATTCCGCATATCGGCGAATTTTATTATTTGCTTCTGCCAGCGACGCTCGGCGGTATGATTATGGCTTCGTCCGGCGATCTGATCACCATCTTCGTCGGATTGGAGCTGCTCAGTATCACCTCGTATATTTTGGTAGCCATGCGCAAAAAAGACAAGCGCTCGAACGAGGCAGCTTTCAAATACCTTGTGCTCGGCGGTGTATCGTCAGCTGTCATTCTGTACGGAATGTCCTTCTTGTACGGTATGACGGGCTCGACGGTGATTAAGGAAATTAATGCGGGACTGGGGCAAGCGTCCCATGGAATGCTTCCGCTCGTTTATTTAAGCTTTTTCCTGCTGCTTGCGGGCTTTGGCTTCAAAGTCGCGGTGGCGCCGTTCCATATGTGGGCTCCGGACGTATACCAAGGAGCTCCGACGCCGGTTACCGCTTTTCTGGCGGTCGTGTCGAAGGCGGCGGCATTTGCGATTCTGTTCCGGTTCATGTACAACGTCTATGCGATCGGGGATCTGATGAATCTTCCGTTCCATAAGGACGTCTTGCTATCCTTGATGGTCGTGGCGGCTGCTGCGATGATTGTCGGTAACTTCATTGCTCTGCGGCAAACGAACATGAAGCGGCTGCTGGCCTACTCTGGGATTGCCAACTCCGGCTATTTGATGGTGCCGATCGCGATTCAGTTCTCGATGATGCATTATTCGAATTTCGCTGAGTTCGCTTTTTACCTCATCGCCTACCTGTTCATGAACATCGGGATTTTGGCGGTGCTGATGATCGTCGAACGCTCGACGGGCGACGATGAGATCAAGGGCTTGGCCGGCCTGTATTACCGGGCGCCGGGAACGGCTGTCGCAGCTGTGCTGCTGGTGCTGTCTCTGGCCGGGCTGCCGGTTTCCGGCGGTTTCTTCGGGAAGCTGTACATTTTGCTCGGCACGCTGCAGACGCAGCATTACTGGCTTGCGGCGATTATGATCGGAACGAGCGTCGTTTCGTACTACTTCTACTTCGGCATGATCCGCCAAATGTTCATGCGCAGCGAAGACGTAGCGCAGCCGATCCCCACGAGCGTTCCGCTTAGCGTAACGATGTGGCTATGCGCAGCCGCGAGCGTAGTGCTCGGCTTGTTCCCGCACTGGTTGCTCGGCTACTTGGAGCGCATCTTCTCGCTTACGCAGGATTTGTTCATATTTAGCTAGTCCGGGTGGACGTATTGTTCCGCTCGTCCATGCGAAACCCCGCTTTTCCTTGACCGGAAAGGCGGGGTTTTTCGACGTATATGTCTGAATGGTGAAAATTTGCTCTCAGGCTTTCAATTCCAGTTGCAGGGATTCGGCTTAAAGCTTAGAATGAGATAATGGGGTTAGGCTGAAGAAAATCATGATAAAGGATTCTGAATGCGATGAACGGCATACATCTTAAACATACAATATACTCATCATTCTTAGGCCTCACGATTTTCCTCACTAGCACCGGTACGGTCTATGCTTTGGAGGCGGACGATCCGTTCTATGCCAAGCAGACTTACCTTAAGCAAATTCATATGAACGAAGCCTGGAATGTGACGCAGAGCAACAGCGGCATGATCATCGCGGTCGTCGATACAGGAGTGGATTTGGCGCATCCCGATTTGAAGCCTAATTTGGTGCCGGGCGTCAACCTGATTCATTCGAAACAGCCGCCGGCGGACGACAACGGCCATGGCACCAACGTAGCGGGTGTCATAGGCGCTGTGGGAAATAACGACCGGGGCGTTGCCGGCATGCTGTGGAACGCCCGGATCATGCCGATTAAAGCGCTTGAAGCGGACGGGTCCGGCGGCGAGCAGAAGCTCGGTGAAGGGATTCGCTATGCTATCGATCATGGCGCCAAGATTGTTGTTCTCTCGCTCGGCCTTAATAAATACTCCGCCTACATGAATGATATCGTACGGTACGCGGAGGAAAGAGATGTGCTGCTGGTAGCCGCTACGGGCAACGAAGGCAACCGCGTCAAATATCCGGCGGCGTACCCTACCGTCCTCGCGGTTGGCGGAGTGAATGCCAACGGTACGGTGAACGAATTGTCCAACACGGGTCCGGAGGTCGACGTGGTCGCGCCTTGGGATGTGTTCACGACGGCGATAGGCGGCTCGTACGAAGCGAAGGACGGCACGTCGATGGCTGCACCGCAAGTCGCTGCTGCCGCCGCACTGCTGTGGGGACGGAATCCGGAGATGAAAGCGTATCAGATTCGTCAATGGATTCGCCAAACTGCGGAGGACTTAACCGGAAAAGGTTGGAATCCACGCACCGGCTACGGCTTGCTTCGGGTAGACCGATTGCTCAATGAGCCTTATTTGG
Source organism: Paenibacillus tyrphae (assembly GCF_027925525.1). Taxonomy (GTDB): domain Bacteria; phylum Bacillota; class Bacilli; order Paenibacillales; family NBRC-103111; genus Paenibacillus_G; species Paenibacillus_G tyrfis_B. The sequence goes on from NZ_BSDJ01000022.1 coordinate 54,395, forward strand.
CCGACATGTACGAACCGAACAACCGTAAGGATCAGGCCAAAGTAATCTCCGCCAGCAAAAAAATTACCGCATCCTTCTCGGACGGCACGGACAACGACTGGTATGCCACGGATGCCTCCTACGACGGAACCGTAAATGTTACGCTGGAGCTCGATAGCAGCTTGTCGGTAAATGTACAGCATACGGACGCTTCCGGCGTGTTGACAACCAAAACCGTGCAAGGAGGCCAGACGGTTCCGTTCAAAGTATCGAAGGGGCGCAGTTATTTTCAACTCCAGCTTAGCGACCGCAACCGCAAAGTGGAGACGCCTTACGGACTGACGACTTCCTTTGACATTTACCGCGATCCGTACGAAGACAACGATCGCCAGTTCAAAGCGTACGTGCTGCCTTCCCGGAGCGTGAAGGTCAAGGGGACGTTCCACCAATACAATGATGTGGACTGGTACGAATTCCCGGTTACCCAAACCGGTTCGTTGCGCATTCATGTGACGACCGATACGGCGCGAATCGACCCGGTGCTTCTCGTTCAAAAGCAAGGAGAGAAGTCGGTGACGATCGACGAAGAGGATGACGGCGCAACGGAGTCATACTCCTTGCCCGAAGTATTCCCGGGAACCTATTACATTCGGGTTACTAACGTGAAGGATTATACGAACCCGGTTGTTGGCGAATACACGCTCGCGATCGAGTACGACGCGAAGCTGATCGATCCGAACGAACCGAATAATCGCTCTTATCAGGCGACTGCCATCTCGATGGATACTCCTTATAACGGCCTGCTCGATAAGTCGGACGACGTGGATTGGTTCCAATTCAAGGTGGAAGAGGAAAGCTTCGTTCGGGTCGGACTTAGCGACATCCCTTCCGGCGTAAGCATGTATATGCATTTATACGATGGGTCGATGAATTCGATGGCGACCTCGATGAACAACGGCTCGGCCGATTCGCAGGAGTTGTCCGGCCGCTTCAAGCCGGGGACGTACTATCTGAAGCTGACTTCCAACCGGCCGTTCGATAACCGTATGTATCAGCTACTCGTGAACGCCAAGCCGCTGATCGGCGGCTATACCGATATTCGAGGGCATTGGGCGCAAAATGCGATCTTGAATTTGACCGGCAAACAGGTCATTAACGGATATGACAATTACACGTTCCAGCCCGACCGGCCGATTACCCGTGCCGAAGCGACGGCGGTTATCTCGCGGGCGTTCCGGCTGTCAAAGCAAAAAGCGGTCAGCTACTCGGATTTGCCGGAGACGCATTGGGCCTACGATCATGTGGCCCGGGCGACGCAGGCGGGTATTATCGAAGGTTACCCGGACCAGACGTTTGCACCGGATCAGCCGGTCACTCGCATGGAGATGACGGCGATGCTGGCACGCAGCATGAACATGACGGGTAAACGAAGAGGCGCCCTTCCGTTCACCGACGTGGATGAAGAGTATTGGGGCACCGGCTTGCTCAAGCAGATGAAAGCCGAAGGACTGGTCGGAGGCTATGCAGATGGCTCGTTCCGGCCCGAGCAGCAGGCAACCCGGGCCGAGTTCGTCCAGCTGCTGATGGGGATTCTGAAATAAACGGGCCCGGAAGCGGTCAATACGGCTGTTGCCGGACCGGGATACTTCGGTGAAAGCGGGGAATGCTTTTTCCATGGATTATTTGGATCAAATGAGCGCGTCGATGGGACTCAAGGGGATGATCAACATTGTGGTTGTCCTGGTCTTCATCGGCGTCTCTTGGTGGGCTCTGCAGGAGCTGAAGCTGGAGATGATGCTGCGACGCCCCAAAAGCGCCCAGGCCAAAATGCTGCAAATCCTGCTCTCGATCGCGCTAGGGTATCAAACCGCCCGCTTCGTGATCGACTATTTGGAGTGGTCGACTTGGTTCTCCGGAATGTTCTGAAAAAACATTTTTTCGAATAACCGAGGAGAATGTTGTCAACAATGGTTAGTACAACCGTTAAAAAATCCGCTCGGGCCACGAATGGTATCGTGACCGGCTAAAGACTATGCAACCGCAAGCAGAAATTACGCGGAGGGGGATCATGATGAGCAAAATAATCGTCCGCGGCGGCAAAAAGCTATCCGGCAGGGTAAAAATAAACGGCGCGAAAAACGCTGTCCTGCCGATCATCGCAGCCTCGATCTTAGGAACGGATGGAGTCAGCGTCATTCACGACGCGCCTCCTCTGGATGACGTCCTTGTCATTAACAAGGTGCTTGAAAGTCTGGGAATCAAGATTGAATATAAACATGAAACGGTCCGCATCGATGCATCCAAAATCGATACGTGCGAGGCCTCCTATGATCTGGTAAGAAAAATGCGGGCGTCGTTTCTGGTCATGGGCCCGCTGTTAGCCCGTGTCGGCCAAGCGCGCATATCGCTGCCTGGAGGATGCGCAATCGGTACGCGTCCGATCGACCAGCATCTGAAAGGCTTCGAGGCGATGGGCGCAGAGATTGAGCTCGGCCAAGGGTATATTGAAGCGAGGGTGAGCGGACGATTAAAGGGTGCCAAGGTGTACCTCGATGTCGCCAGTGTAGGAGCGACGGAGAACATTATGATGGCCGCGGCGCTTGCCGAAGGCACGACCTTAATTGAGAACGCCGCCAAGGAGCCGGAGATCGTCGATCTGGCGAACTATCTTAACGCGATGGGCGCCAAAATCCGCGGAGCGGGTACGGGCATCATCCGCATCGACGGCGTATCGAAGCTTACCGGTGCAGTACATACGGTCATTCCCGACCGCATTGAAGCAGGTACATATATGATTGCCGCCGCCATCACGAACAGCGATTTGTACATCGAAGGAGCAATTGGCGACCATTTGCGTCCAGTCATTTCCAAGATGCAGGAGATGGGCGTGCAAATTCAAGAAGATGAGAACGGCCTCCGGGTGTATACGGATCGTCCTCTGCGTGCGGTAGATCTTAAAACGCTGCCTTATCCCGGCTTCCCTACCGACATGCAGTCGCAGATGATGGCCCTGCTGCTCATGGCAGACGGGACCAGCCTGGTTACCGAGACGGTGTTCGAGAATCGTTTTATGCATGTGGAGCAAATGCTGAACATGAATGCGCAGATTAAGGTGGAGGGCCGTACAGCGGTTGTCAGCGGCGGAAGCAAGCTCCAAGGGGCCAAGGTGTGTGCAACCGACCTGCGAGCCGGAGCGGCGCTTGTTTTGGCTGCGCTTGCGGCCGACGGCGATACGGAGATTATCGGCATTCATCATATTGACCGGGGCTATGTGGATATTGCTGAGAAGCTCAGCACGCTGGGGGCGGACATTCGCCGGATTCCTGTCGAGATCGTCGATACGGAAGAAGAGGAACAAACGCTCCCGCTGTTCGCCGTGCAGCCAAGCCTCGCTTAACACATATGGCTTCTATTCTCTTGGAACGGGAACCGACTCTTTCATTCGGAAAGGGTCGGTTCTCTTTCTTTTGAGGTTCTATTCTATCTTTTCGGTTCATAAGATGGTGTTACCTGCAGCCGCAGCGCCTGATTATGGAGAGCCGACAAAAGATGGAGGAACCCGTTGATGAAGTACAAGCTGACCCGGACGCAACAATCTTGGATTCGCTGGCTGGCCGTATGGCTGACCAGCTTCACAGCTGTCGTCGTGCTGGTACCCGGACTGCTCGTACGTACGGGGCCCGGAAAGGAGCCTGCGCCTGCGCCGCCTGCTGCAGAGCAGCCATCCGCAGCGCGGCAGCAGGACGAACTGCTTGTTCCCGTTTACCGGGCAAAGGAGAAGAGAACGGAGAAAATGGCCCTCGAGCAGTATGTGCGGGGAGTCGTCGCGGCGGAGATGCCCATCGAATTCGAGTCGGAGGCGCTCAAAGCCCAAGCGATGGCTGCACGCACCTATATCGTCCGAAGGCTGCTCGACGGCGACCAGAGCAATGTCCCGGATGCCAGTGCGCTTGTGACGGATACGATCAGCCACCAAGTTTATGTCACCGACGAGGAGCTAAAGCAGCGCTGGGGCGACGATGCGTTCCTCTCCCGTATGGACAAGCTAAAACGGGCGGTAGAGGAAACAAGAGATCTCGTCCTAACCTATCAAGGGAAGCCGATCGAAGCGAGCTTTTTTTCTACCAGCAACGGGTATACGGAAAATTCGGAAGACTACTGGAACTTCAACGTTCCGTATTTGCGAAGCGTACCGAGCCCTTGGGATGCTAAGCTGTCGCCGCGCTATAAAGAGACGGTAGCTTTTACGTCCAAAGAGCTGCAGCGCAAGCTGGGGTTGCCCGGCGCCGTGCCGGTATCGGCCGGAAGCTCTCTAGGCATCAAGGTGATAGAGAAGAGTCAAGGAAACCGGATCAAGAAGCTGTCAATAGGCGGAAAGCTATTTACCGGAAGAGAGGTTCGAGAGAAGCTCGGACTGAATTCCAGCCAGTTTCAATGGACATGGAGCGACGGAGAATGGCGGTTTACGACATTCGGCTACGGGCATGGCGTAGGGATGAGCCAATGGGGCGCCAACGGGATGGCGATGGAAGGACGCAAAGCGGAGGACATTGTGAAGTACTATTATACCGGCATAGCCATCGATCGGGCTTCCAATCTATTGAAAGGAAAAACTTTCTAATAAAATAGGTTTTCCCGCGTATAAATCTCGCGAACCTGGCAAGAATGGTTAGCGAGGTGATATACAAATGAGTGAACAAAAAAGAGATTTGGTCCAAGAAGAAGCTCCTAAATCTACCGAAGGAGCCCAAAGCGGCACATCGTCATCCTGGAAAAGATTGCTCGCCAAGAAGTGGGTATTTCCGGCAACGTACATAGCAGCTGCGGCAATCATCTTAACGTTAATGTGGTGGTACCAAGGGTCCAGCATCACGAAGCCTGACAAAAATGTCAGTCTTGATGCTACGAAATCCGGTACGGTCACAGGAAACGTCTCGGGTACCGATGCGGTAGCTACCAACGCGAAACAGGAAACGATGCAATGGCCGGTCAAAGAACGCAGCGAATTGGATGTCGTGCTTCCTTTCTTCGATAATAAAGCGTCGAACGAAGTGCGGCAAGCCGCGATGGTCGAGTACGGCGATACCTTCACCCCGCATATGGGTATGGATTTCGCAAGACACGACAATCAAGCGTTTGACGTATTGGCCGTCATGGGCGGTAAGGTCACGGCGGTACAGAAAGATCCGGTCGTCGGCAACTTGGTGGAAATTACGCACAGCAACGGGCTTGTTTCGGTCTATCAAAGCTTGGCCGAAGTCAAGGTCGCCAAAGACGCCGAAGTGAAGAAGGGCGACATCATCGCCAAGGCGGGACGCAACGAGCTTGAAAAAGATCAAGGCAACCATTTGCACTTCGAATTGCGTCAAGGTCAAGGCGGCCCGGCAGTTAATCCGGAGCAATACCTCGGAGAACATTAATATCGGCGGATCGACAGGCAGGGGATCGTTTCCTCTGCCTTTTTATTTTCGCGGAACGGATGTGTCTTATGAAAAAACGCTTGTCCTTGAAATAATTGTTCGCTGCGGGCTTGTCAGCCTTCCGAAACAAAGAATATAAGCGTGCGCCCCTCATATAATGTACCAAACTAACTCGAGTAGGGAGGCGAGGGGAGTGCACGATTACATCAAAGAGCGAACCATTAAGATAGGCCGCTGCCTGGTGGAGACCAAGCATACGGTTCGCACCATAGCCAAGGAATTCGGCGTTTCCAAAAGCACGGTGCACAAGGACTTGACGGAACGTCTGCCGGAGATTAATCCGGAGCTTGCCAATCAGGTGAAGCATATCTTGGAATATCATAAGTCCATCCGTCACCTGCGCGGGGGAGAGGCCACCAAGATTAAATACCGGAAAACCCGCAGCCCGAAGGCGCAAGAGAAGCTCGTTACCGTTAAGTAAAACCGGCCCCGTTACAGGGCGCGTTTCCAGCCGTACCGTGAGCTGTATTTCCCAACGCGGAGGTAGGCCTATAGCCCTTGGATACAAACGGGCCTCCGCGCCGCTGACGGTACGCCCCTTCTCCCGAACCGGCCGGAGACGAAGCGATATTTGTCGAAAAATCGTTCAAAAAAAAGAGGAATTTTGAAATACATGGCGAATTTACCTAAGTAACGTATATAATAGAAGTGCCACTTCTTTTACAATAAGGATGGACGGTTGGTTAGGGAGGATCAATAGGAATGTTAAGCAAGGATATCGGCATAGATCTCGGGACTGCGAACGTCCTGATTCATGTGAAAGGTCGGGGCGTTGTCCTGGATGAGCCGTCCGTCGTCGCCATCGAAAGCGATATAAAGCGAGTGCTGGCCGTGGGCGAAGAAGCGCGCCGCATGGTTGGCCGGACGCCCGGAAATATTGTGGCGATCCGTCCGCTGAGAGACGGAGTTATTGCCGACTTTGAAATAACGGAAATGATGCTGAAGTATTTTATCAATAAAGTCGGCGGGAAGAACTGGTACAGTCACCCCCGTATTTTGATCTGCGCTCCGACGAACATCACGTCAGTAGAGCAGAAAGCCATTCGGGAAGCGGCCGAACGGAGCGGGGCACGCGAAGTGTTTTTGGAAGAAGAGCCTAAGGCTGCGGCCATCGGCGCCGGAATGGATATTTTCCAACCGAGCGGCAACATGGTCGTAGATATCGGCGGAGGTACGACGGATGTGGCCGTATTGTCCATGGGCGACATCGTTACCTCCTCTTCTATTAAAATCGCAGGGGACAAGTTCGACTCTGCCATTATGAAATATATTAAAAGCAAGTACAAGCTCTTGATCGGCGAACGTACAAGCGAGGATATTAAAGTCCGCATCGGAACGGTGCATCCGGATGGCAAGCGCGAGACGATGGATATCCGCGGCAGAGATATGGTGAGCGGACTGCCGTTAACGGTGACCATCAATTCGCAGGAAATTCAAGAAGCGCTGTCGGAGCCGGTATCGTCTATTGTGGCGGCTGCCAAGAGCGTGTTGGAACGTACGCCTCCGGAGCTTTCGGCCGATATTATCGACCGCGGCGTTATTTTGACCGGCGGCGGCGCGATGCTGCACGGCATCGATCAATTGCTGGCGGACGAGCTTAAGGTGCCCATCCTGATTGCGGAAGATCCGATGCATTGCGTTGTAAAAGGAACCGGCATTATGTTGGACAACCTGGATAAAGTAACCAAGCGCAAATTTTAGGAGGGTAACCATCGATGTTAAGAGGCCTGTATACCGCCGCTTCCGGCATGATCGCACAGCAGCGCAAGCACGATATCGTTACCAATAATATTGCCAACCTCAACACCCCCGGCTTTAAAAGCGGCAACGGAATTAACCGGTCGTTCCCGGAAATTCTCATTTCCCGGGTACGCAGCGGCAAGGACGAACCGGGTTCGGTGCCTGTCGGCCGGATTAATACAGGGGTTATGGCGGAGGAGAATGTTTCTCTGCATGCGCAAGGCGATATTCAGGAAACGAAGAACCCTTTTGACTTCGCTTTGATTTCAGATATTCAGGTGCCGGGTGCCCGCTTTGACAGCTCAGGCAAGTACGTGGATCAGAACGGACAACGGGTGATTCAGCCCCAAGCTTTCTTTACGATCTTGAACGCGGCGGGCGAACAACGCTATTCCCTGAACGGCAAATTTTCGTTGGATGCCAACGGACGGCTGATCGATTCCGAAGGACATTCGGTGTTAGGTCGCGACGGACAACCTATCGTGCTGATGGATGCGGGTACACCGGTCACGAATTTCCGTATGACCCGTACGGGACAGTTCACCAATGCAGAAGGTCAGCCGATATTGGGGGCGAACGGACAACCGTTGACGCTGCTTATTACCCGGGTGGAAGATCCGAACCAACTGGTCCGCGAGGGCAACGGGCTGTACCGCTTAAATGCCCAGGATCAAGGCGCGTTCCGGCCGATTGACGCTCAAGACCAGGTTGAAGTGCGGCAAGGCTATGTCGAGCGCTCCAACGTGGATTCCAGCCAGTCCATGGTCGATATGATGTCGGCTTTACGGGCTTATGAAGCTAATCAAAAGATGATTCAGTATTACGATAAAAGCATGGAGAAAGCAGCCAACGAAATCGGCCGCGTCTAATCCGCCATTATATATAGCTCGTCCAGCTGAGAAACACCCCTTACAGGAGGAGTTCACGTGAATCATTCGATGATCAATTCATCCGTTTCGATGCATGCGCTTCAGCAAAAGCTCGATATGCTTGCGAATAATATGGCCAACGTCAACAATACGGGCTATAAACGCCGGGAAGCTTCGTTTCAAGACGTTTTGACCAACGTGAAGCAGCAGCCCCGCGGTTTTCAAAAGGAAGGCCGGCTTACGCCGCTTGGATACAACCAAGGATGGGGGGCCAAGCTTGCGGCATCCCAATTGAATATGAGTCAAGGCTCGCTGAAGCCAACGAACAACCCGCTTGACGTGGCGATTGAAGGGGCGGGACTGTTTGAAATATCCACAGCTTCCGTAGATGCAGCGGGCAATCCGGTTAGAGAAACTCGTTGGACGCGAGATGGTTCCTTCGAGCTGTCGCCTTCGGGAGATCCGCAAAACCCTGACGGTTTGATTTTGACTACGAAGGACGGTCATTACGTGATGGGGGCCGACAACAATCCAATTCGCGTGCCGAACAACCACCAGATACAAATTCAAGCGGATGGGACGATTTTGGCCCATGATGAAGCGGATCCTAATGCGGAGGCAGTTCCGGTCGGGCAAATCAAAATGGTGCGCGTGGTTCGTCCTCAGCTTTTGCAGCAGCTCGGCGATAATGTATTCGGATTGCCTTCCGATATTACCGCACAGCAGCGGGATGACATCTTGGAGCCCGTAACGGCAGGGAACAACACGGTTGACCCGATTACGGTGCGCCAAGGCTTTTTGGAACAGTCAAATGTCAGTCTTGCAGATGAAATGACCGAGCTCATCATGGTTCAGCGGGCGTTTCAGTTGAATTCCCGCGCAGTATCATCGTCCGATCAAATGATGAACTTGGCCAACAACTTGCGCGGCTAACGGCATTACGCAAAGCGAGGTAGGGAACTTGAGCGATAACCGAAAGAAGGCGCCTGCGGAACCGAAAAGATGGAAGAAAGCGGTTTTTACGTTCCTGAAGTGGACGTGGATTCCGTTCACTGGCATAGTGGCGCTTTTAGTAGGGCTTGCGGTCGGGTACGTTTATATAGGAAAACAAGATATTCATGAGGTCCTCAATTTAAATACGTGGCGTCATGCGTTCGATTTGATCTTTGCCGATACGTAGTGATAAACTCCCGGGTAAGGGAGTTTTATTTTTTTCCTGATAAAGGTATAATGTATGGATGGGAAGCGTTATAGAGAGAGAATCGAGCTGCGCCGATACCTTGAGTGGCTCAGAGGGGGACGCTATTTCGTGTGGAACTTGCCCAATGTACTGACCGTATGCCGCTTTGTTCTGATTCCCGTTTACCTTGTGGTATTTGGAACAGGATATATCAAAAGCGCCTTTTTCGTCCTGCTTATTGCAGGGCTTACCGACGTACTGGACGGCTACATCGCACGGAAACGAAATTTGGTCACCGAGCTTGGCAGCATGTTGGACCCGCTCGCGGACAAGCTGATGATGATCACCGTCATCTTGTCGCTGGTGTTCTCCCAGATGATTTCGTGGCAAGCTGCAGGAGCCATGTTTTTACGGGACGCGGGCATGATCGTAGGATCAGCGATTTTTCATTTTCGGGGCAAAAAGACCGTTCCGGCGAATGCGATGGGGAAATTGACGACCGTCTTGTATTATGTTGCCATTCTGCTGATCGTTTTCGAGCTTCCATACGCTCATGCGTATTTATGGTTTGTCATCGCCGTATCGTTCGTCACCTCTATTATTTATATTCTTCAGTTCAAGCTGCTGAACAAACGTGGCTTGCATTCATAAGGGAACCCTATTCGAAATAAAAAGAGCTCATGCCCAGATTCACCTTACCGGTAAATCCGTACATAAGCTCCCTTATATCAACCTTCACTGCTGCAGCTCATGAAGGGACATTTGTATTGTAAGTTGAACCAGACGTTTTTATACTCACTCAGGAAAGGAGCATCTGCCTTGTTAGATGCCGTTCAAATTCAAAAGATCATTCCGCACCGTTACCCGTTTTTGTTGGTGGACCGCATAGTAGAAGTTGAAGCGGGCGTGAAATCCGTAGGTATTAAAAACGTAACGATCAACGAACCGTTTTTTCAGGGACATTTCCCGGGATTCCCCGTCATGCCAGGGGTGCTGATTGTCGAAGCTCTTGCGCAGGTCGGTGCCGTAGCCCTATTGCAACTGGAAGCAAACCATGGGAAAATCGGGTTGCTTGCAGGGATCGACAATTTTCGGTTCCGCGGCCAAGTGAAGCCGGGAGATACGTTAACGTTAGAGGTAATGATTACACGATCGAAAGGCATCATCGGCAAAGGGAAGGCAACAGCCAAAGTCGGTGATAAAGTCGTCGCGGAAGGCGAAATCATGTTCGCGCTTCAAGAGGATAACACCGATCATAATTAACATAAATACATAAAATTTCGGGTAGAGGAGATGGAATGATGAATACGGGGAAGCATGTGCAGGAGCAATACGAGCTTTGGTTGAAGGATCCGGCAATAGACGAGAGCACCAAAGAAGAGCTTCGACAAATTGCAGGGGATGCCAAAGAAATCGAGGATCGGTTTTACCGAGATCTGGAATTTGGGACCGGAGGCCTGCGCGGCGTCATTGGGGCTGGTACGAACCGGATCAACGCGTATACGGTAGCCCGTGCCACTCAAGGGCTCGCGCAGTTCATGCTTGCTTCCGGCAAAGGATCGCTTTCCGCGGTCATTGCCTACGATTCCCGGAACCAGTCGCCCGAATTTGCGCTTGAAGCGGCTAAGGTGCTGGCAGGCAACGGGATCAAAGCGTATGTTTTCGAATCGCTTCGCCCGACGCCGGAGCTCTCATTTGCCGTCCGATATTTGAAAGCCGACGCCGGTATCGTTATCACGGCGAGCCACAATCCTCCCGAATATAATGGATACAAAGTATACGGAAACGATGGCGGACAGCTTGTTCCGGAGCAAGCCGAGCAGGTCATCGCTGAGATCCGCGGAGTGCAGTCGTTTGCCGACGTGAAAAGAAAGTCGCGTGCGGAGGCCGAGAACGCCGGTTCGCTGCAATGGATCGGCGAGGCGGTGGATGCGGAATACATTCGTGCGGTCACGGCCATCAGCCGCAACCCGGAGCTTGTGAAGCAGACGAGCGACAACTTCCGCATCGTGTTCACACCGCTGCATGGAGCAGGCAATTTATCCGTGCGCGCGGCATTGGCCGGCATCGGCTTCGATCAGGTGCAGGTGGTTGCCGAGCAGGAACAGCCGGATGCCAACTTCTCCACGGTCAAGTCGCCGAATCCGGAGGAACGGGAAGCGTTCGCTTTGGCGATTAACGAAGCCAAGAAAACGGACGCGGACATCATTATCGGTACGGACCCGGATTGCGACCGGATGGGCGCAGTTGTGAAGGATGCAAACGGCGAATATTTCGTGCTGACGGGCAATCAGTCGGGTGCGATTATGGTCGATTACCTGCTCAGCAGCCGCAAAGAGCGCGGAGAGCTTCCGGCTAACGGCGTCGTGATCAAGACGATCGTCACCAGTGAGATGGGAGCAGCCATTGCCGAGCATTATGGGGCCAAAGTAATGAACACGCTGACGGGCTTTAAATATATCGGCGAAAAAATGACACAGTTCGAGCGGACCGGAGAAGCCGAGTTTTTGTTCGGCTACGAAGAAAGCTACGGTTATCTCGCTGGCAACTATGCGCGCGACAAGGATGCGGTGATCGCTTCGATGCTGATCTGTGAAGCCGCAGCTTATTACAAAAGCCAAGGCAAAACCTTGTACGATGTTCTGCAAGAACTGTATGCGCGTCACGGCTACTTCTTGGAAAAGCTCGAATCACGCACGCTCAAAGGCAAGGATGGCGTCGAGAAAATTCAAAGCATCATGAGCGATTGGCGCGGCGCTCCGCCGGAAGAGCTTAACGGATTGCGGGTCGTTAAGGTTGAGGACTTCTCTCAAGGGTTGTACGAACTTCCGTCGGAAAACGTCCTTAAATACACGCTTGAAGACGATTCTTGGTTCTGTCTCCGCCCATCGGGCACGGAGCCGAAGATCAAAGTATACTTTGCCGTTCGAGGCACCTCCGCGCAGGCCGCTTCCGAAGCGATCGAACAACTGGTGCAGACTGTTATGTCCCGCGTGGACAATCACAACTAACTTTGGGAGTGGGCAGTGTTGAAGGGAACGTACATGAAATGGAACCAACGGGCGCTTAAATGGTTGTGGTGGCTGGTTATCCTTGGGATGCTGGCTGCCATCCCCGTAGCGTTCGAGCGGAATGAGACGGAGCAGAAAACGGGACGAAAGGTAGAGTTCGTCTTCGATTACCGCAATTTGCTGGAAATCTCCGATTTGCAAACGGACCCCCGCAAATTCGTATTGGAGCAGTTGGACGAGATGAAGCAGCATGGGATTCAATCCATGGCTGTCTATGAAGCGACTCTCAACGAGCTGAAGCTGAGCCGTCGCATCGAGCTGTTTACATCGCATGAAGCGTCCGCTTTGACCCAGACGCCCATTTCGCCGAATGAAAACTTTACGTATCTTTTGTTTGCGGAAAAAGAATCCGAGCAGCAGCTCCAGCCGATGATTCAGAAGGCTTTTGCCGAGTTGAATGTAAACACGAGAGCATGGAGCTACAAAAATCAGCCGGGCCTGATCATCGAGATGTCGATGGAAGATGCGATGTTGAAAACGATGGACCCGGATCCGATCACTTTGCAACTGCTTAAGGAAAAAGGGTACACGATCGTCATCCGGCTATCCAACCGCCGGGCTTTTGACGAGGCCCGCATGGATGAGCTGCTGGGAAGACTGAAGGCTCTCGGGGTTAAGCGAATGATTATCGATGGCGAGACCGTACCCGGTTTCGTAAGCGATAAAGATTTGCACAATCTCGAGTTGATGGCCGAGCTCATGAAAAAGCACCAAATTGGCCTGGCCTCGACCGAAGCCCTGTATCAAAAGACGCCGCCTCGCGGCTTCAATAGCATCGCGAAGAAGATCGATTACAACGTGGTCCGTCTTCACCCGCTCACGGAATCCGACTCCCAGAAGCTGACGGAGAATATCACTCCGCAAGAGCTGAAGGGCCGCATTCAAGACTATGCAGACCGGTTTTTGCTGGCGGTGAAGGATCGCAACATCCGGATGATCTTCTTGCATGCCAAAGCGGTAAAGAGTACAGACAAAGGGAAAATCGTTCATCCGCTCGATTCCATTTATTTAACGTTGAAGGGGCCGGATGGGGTTATTCCTCAAATTCATAATATAGGCTATCAAACCGGGCCGGCTACGGCGTTTGTGCCGGTACATTCAGGCTGGCAGCCGGTCGCCAAGGCGCTGTTGTCCATTGGAGCCATCGCTTTAATTGCGCTGACGATCTCTTACTTCGTCCCTGAGCTTGCGCTAGCTGTCTTTTTGCTCGGATTGGTGGGCTCTGCAGGGATGTATGTCTGGAACAACAGTTTATTTTCCCAAGCGTTGGCGCTTGGCGCAGGAACCTGCGCGCCAACTCTCGGCATGATGTTTGCGATCCGGATGGCGCGGAATAAGCTAAACCGCAAGGATGGGAAGAGAGGGCTGTTCGCTGCGATACTTCTTCTGAGGACCAGTCTTCTTTCGTTAATCGGTGCTCTATTTATCGTAGGGCTGCTGAATCAAATCACGTATTCTTTGGTACTGGAGCAATTCCGCGGCGTCGGCATCCTGCATGCGGCTCCGATCGCACTAGCGGTTCTGTACTGGCTGTTGTTCAGCGATGAAACTTCTTACCGGGATAAAGTACGGCGAATTCAGGGCTTCATACACGCGAATATTCGCGTTCTGTGGGTCATTGTCGCAGTAGTCGTGGCGGCAGCAGGCTATTACTACATTTCGCGTACCGGCAATGAGGGGCAGGCATCGTCGTTCGAACGTTATTTCCGATCCTTCCTGGAAAATACGCTCGGCGTGCGGCCGCGGACGAAGGAGTTCATGATCTCCCATCCGCTGTTCCTGCTTGGAGCTTACTTGTGCTATAAGTACCGCAGCGCGCTTCTGCTTGTTCTGATCGGCGTGATTGGTCAAGCTTCGGTCGTAGATACGTTCGCGCATCTTCATACGCCGCTCGTCATTTCGTCGATTCGCGTCGTCTACGGTTTGGCTTTCGGCCTATTGATCGGAGCAATCTTAATTGTAGTATGGGAAATTATTGCAAGGAGTTGGCAGCGTTGGGTACCCCGGTTAAGCGAATAGTATTGTCCGGTTACTACGGATTCCATAACAGCGGTGACGAGGCCGTGCTCCAATCGATTTTGCTGGCTTTGAAGGAACAAGGAGAACGACAGGGCGTAACATTCGTCCCTGTCGTTCTGTCCATAAACCCGGAGGAAACGGCCCGAACCTACGGCGTTGAAGCCGCTCACAGGATGCGCCCTGCCGAAGTATGGCGGACGCTGCGCGGAGCCGACGGGCTTATAAGCGGCGGCGGCAGCTTGCTGCAGGATGAAACGGGAACGAAGACAATCCCGTACTACATTGCCATAATCCGGCTTGCTCAATGGTTTCGAAAGCCCGTATTTATTTATTCTCAAGGCATCGGTCCGGTGCACCGGCCATTTTTCTATGGATGGATTCGTTCGGCCTTCAATCGATGCGCGTTTATTTCTGTTCGAGACGACGAATCGAAAGCGCTGCTGGGGCGAATGGGTGTTCCTGCAGACCGGGTCGAAGTGGTGCCGGATCCGGTGATGGGGTTATCGCTTCGCGAGCAAAGGTCCCTCAATGGCGATACCCTTACGAAGCCTGTTATTGGGGTATCCGTCCGTTTCTGGAACGAAGATCGCTCAGAGCTGCGAGCTGTTGCCGATGCGCTTAAGCTTGTATTGGAGCAATCGGATGCGCACATTCGTTTCCTGCCGTTTCATTTGCCATCCGACGAACAAGCTTCCTTGTATGTGATGGAACATATGGGGGAACTCTACAAAGAGCGGATGAGCATAACCCCTCCGATTAGCCATCCGCAGGATATGTTGGCGGAAGTTGCTTCCTGCCAGGTGTTGGTCGGAATGCGTCTTCACTCCTTGATTTATGCGGCCGGTCAATTCGTCCCTATGGTCGGCGTGTCGTACGATCCGAAGATCGATCAATTTTTGAATCGTCTCGGGATCAAAGCCGCTTGCAGTACCCAAAAGCCCGATGCGAACGCGCTGGCCGAAGAAACTTTGCGGCTGTGGAACGGCGTGGAATCTTGGAAGCGGGAGAAACAGCCGGCCATTGAAAGGCTGAAAGTCGAAGCCGGGCGCCCGGCGGAACGAATCGCTACTTATTTTGCCAGTCGATTTAAAGGGAATTAATAAGGCTGCGCTATGCAATGAAAATGTGCTTGTTTTGCCGTAATTCGCAGTGAAAGTGAATCGTAGAGAGGAAAATGTGCGGAAACCGGATAATCCCTGTGAAAACCACCTGAAAACCGCCCAAATTGCCTAAATTCGTGATGGTATTTCAGAAGCCGTCAAGGTATAATTTGAAGTGTTTGGGGTTTTGTCATAGAAAAAAGGGGCTGTGAAAACACACATGAACTTGTTATACGGTATCGGCTTTGTTGCTGCTTTACTGATCGCATTGCTGATGACACCGCTGGTAAAACGCTTTGCTTTTTGGGTTGGTGCCGTAGATGCACCGAATCATCGCAAAGTACATAGCCGGATCATGCCGCGACTCGGCGGATTAGCTATTTTTATTGCATTCATCGCAGCTTATTTTGTTGTTTCTCCTGCTATAAATACATTAAAAACGGATGTTGTTTTCGGTCTGCTGGTAGGTGGGGCGATTGTCGTATTAATCGGCGCGCTGGACGACCGGTTTGACTTGTCACCCAAAATTAAACTGCTCGGTCAAATTTTGGCTGCTAGTGTAGTGGTCTATTCCGGGGCTGTGATCGATTTGGTCAACTTGCCCTTTGGCGACGGGGCCGTTTCTTTAACATGGCTAGCCGTTCCGCTGACGATCTTCTGGATCGTGGGGGTGACCAACGCCATTAACCTGATCGACGGTTTGGACGGTTTGTCTGCCGGGGTATCGGGGATTGCGACGACGACGATTCTGGTATTGGCCCTGATGATGGGGAACGTTACCGTCGCACTGCTGTGTGTCGTACTGCTCGGCTCTATCGCCGGATTTTTGTTCTATAATTTTCATCCGGCCAAAATTTTTATGGGTGACTCGGGAGCGCTGTTCCTCGGGTTTTGTCTGGCTACGCTGTCCGTGCTCGGCTTTAAGCAGGCGACCGTCGTATCCTTGCTGGTACCCATCATGATTTTAGGGGTCCCGTTGTCCGATACGTTCTTCGCCATTATGCGCCGGTGGGTCAATAACTTGCCGATCTCGGCTGCGGATAAAAGCCACTTGCATCACTGTCTGCTTCAGCTTGGTTTCAGCCACCGGACAACGGTGCTTATTATATACGGAATTGCCATTTTCTTCGGCTCGTCCGCCGTGCTGCTTTCCTTCATGTCAGAGCAGGATGCGCTATGGGGCGCCGTGATATTGATTGCCATTCTGCTCTTTGTGCTGGTGCTTGGCGCGGAAGCGATCGGCATCATCAGCAAAACCAAAAAACCGGTGCTTCACTTTTTAAATAAAATCCGTGTGAAAACGATGCAGATCAGCACTCGTTCCCGGATGTCGAAATGATAATTTTAGCATCAAGTGTGACATCTATAACACGATAATAGGCATTAATAATCCCAGACCTTGATTGGTTTGGGATTTTTTGTTGAGCTGCTTGCAAATTTCCCTAAAAAAACGATGACTTTCGGCCGATATGTAAAGTACAACTATTTTTTTTGGCGAATGATGTCAAATCTTTGCCGGTTTCAGGCGGGGGAGGTTGTTTTTTAACCGGAATGCTTTGAATCGTTAATTTGCCTACATTTTTTATTACATAAGGAGGTACTTCTCTTGAAACGACTTACCAATCGTGCCGTTAGCTTTGCGGTCATCGTTGCCCTGCTGGTGTCGATGATCGTACCGTTTTCCGCGATGGCCGCCGGCGGTTCGCTGATGAAAGTCAAAGGATACAGTACGGCAGCGGCAACCCCTACTCCGGTCACCAGCGAGACGGTTAATATTACCGTCGAAATCGATAATATCGACGATGCTCAGATCTCTTCTATTTATTATGAGATTGAGAACGTGACGACCAGCCCAGGAAGCCCGGTGGAAAACAAATCCAACAAGGGCATGAAGACGGGCCCGTATGAAGTGACTTTCAACAGCGTCAAGCTGTCCGCAGGTACGAACAAAATTACGTTTACGATGGGAGACGTCACCAAGATTTCTTCTCAGCCTGCCTACCTGACGTTTACGCCGACAACGAACATTACGGACCTGAAGTTTAACGACGTGCCGATCGATGACGGGAAGATGTATCCGAAGGATCCGACGCAAACGGCGTATGTCATTACCGGTAAATCGCCGAACGCGACGACGGTTCAAGGCTACTTGCTCGGCCAAGCTAATCCGATTACGGCGTTCCGCAGCAACAATGGCGACTTCACGTTCATTCCGAACCGGAACACCGATTTCAACATGCAAGCCGGGGACAATATTTTTAAAATTGTCGCCAGCAACAACACGAATACGTACAACACGACTAAAAAATTCATTTTCAACAATGGCAAGCCGTTTTTGTTTGAAGGCGCTTTGGATACTGGTTCTGGAAAACAGAAGCTGGTGAATGATCCGTTTCCGCAATTGAACCAAACGACGGCTAACCTGACAGGCAAAATGAAGGTGGATCTGGCACCGGGTTCTTCGACGGTTACGCAGTATGTGTATGCAGATATCACCGTAGTAGGCGGCAGCCCGGCAACCCAACGGGTATACTTCTCGGGCACCACACCGGCTCCGCTTACGGAAATCCCGGCAGAGTCGACCTCGACTTATAAAGTTTTTGACTTGGGTTCTATTCCGCTGACTCTTCCGACGAACCGGAATCAGACGCTTATCGTGACGTTCTATACAGGCAGCGGCTTGGTAGGCCAAGCGCCGCAGCAGACGTTTACGTTCAATTATTTCGATCCGGCTGCACCTTATGTAACGAAAGTAACCAAGGATCTTGGCACGGATCCGTTAACGAATCAACCGGTTGAAGTGGCCCTCAACCAAAATGGCGATAACGAAATCAGCGAGTTGCCATCTACGTTCTATATTTATACGACCGGTGTAGCTCCGGCGGGTAGCGTTAAGGCTCACATCGGTGGAGATGCTACTGGTATTGCGGCCACTTATGTTGGACCTGATGGTACCCAACAAAAATGGAAAGTGCAAGTCAACGGTATTCGTGATGGAAGAGCCATCATGTCTGTAGTACCGAACGGTGTAACAAACGGTAAGCTGGACTTCCCATTAGTTATTACGAGTACGCCGTATATCATTCCGGTGAACTTCTATAATAATATGGTCATTAAAAACGCTGCATTGGAGACGCCTTATTGTACTCCAGGTACAGGCGGTACGCCTTGCTTGCAGGCGAAAATCATGAACTTGCCTGAAGCGGAGTATGCCAATGTCGAGGTATCCGTTAACGGTTATGTAACCAAGTTGGTTGCAGGAGATTTCCGCGATACCAATGCCAAATCGACTTTTATGTTGGATGTGAGCAAGGCCGACGCCCGTTGGCTGCCTAACGACAACAAAGATTTGCTCAACGAAGGACGCAACACGGTAAAAATCAACCTGCGCTTGAACGGTGCAGTTGTAACGACAGTACAGTACGAGATCTTTAAGTTTACGCTGCCGACTCCTGCATTTGTAGGAGATATCTTGCCGAGCCCGCTGGAGAAATTCACCAAGGCGCAAACGCCGGATAAATACGCGACGAATGCAAACAACGTATCATTCGTGGGCAACTTTGTGAATGCAGACAGCATCAAAATGACCGTCCGCAAAAAAGACGCTCTGGGCAACCCTGTTGTTACTTTTGATGCCCGGGATAGCGCGAACGGATGGAATTATCCTGCTGCTCCGGCCAACGGCCAGCAAAACTATCTGAACAGCGTCGGGACAGGAGCCATCAATACGGCAAGCATTCCTCTTCCTTTTACAGGGGATGTCGTCTTCGAATTTATGATTTCCAACAAAACGGGAATTACCGAAACACGGAGCATCACGATTTCCCGTGAACCGGTACCTTACCGTATTATCGAGCCGATTCTTGTGAAGAGCGGCAAGGATGATGTGGCTACGATCAACGGTAACTTCGTGGACATCAAATTGGAAGCTGAGAACGCAGATAGCGTAAGCTTCGGTAAAGACGCCAATGTGCTCAGCAAGATTGACCCGTCCGACAACAAGCCTTACTTCTACTACCGTTATGAAAACTTGAAGGCAGGCCGTAACACGATCAGCTTTACCGTTAATCGCGGCAAAGAAAGCTCCAAAGCCAGCTTTGTGGTGAATAACGTGAATACGGCGGTAGAAGGTGCGCAAATGCTGATGCCGCTTCAAAACAAATATAAGCTCTTCGAGGGAGAGCTGGAACTCAGCTTCCCGGCTAACACGAAGCTTATGCGTAACGAACCAACAGCAACGAATCAGTACTTGACGTCAGACCGCAAGCTGTTGTTTGGTCTTGCCAATGTGAAGGACGGTCGTGTTAACAAAGCCTACAATACAGACTACAGCGCATCGTTCTTCCTGCAAGAGCCGACAGGCAAGTTCCGTCCGGCTAGTAAGTTGTTCTGGATCAACGGCGGTGCTGTGGGCCAAGACGATTATTTGGACAAGGATAAGTTGAAAGAAGCTCTTACAGGCTCCGGACGCGATCCGTATAACATTGATGTAAACAACGCAAACGTGAGATTTTACCAGAAGAATAATGAAAATGATCTGAAAAACTCGTTTGTACCAACTAAGCGCGGCGAGCTGACGCTTAAGTATGACGATTCGATCAGACAGGATTCTTGGAAGTATGTCACCGTGTATCAAATGGATATTTACGAAGATTACCGGGGCATGACGACCTTGGCTTGGAAAAACATCGGCGGCGAAGTCGATCCGAAGAAAAACACGATCACGGTTCCGATCGATCATTTCGGTTATTTCCAAGTCATGTATATGTACGACAGCTTCAACGATATTACGAGCCACGAGTGGGGTCGTGATACGCTTGATACGCTTTATTCCAAAGGGTTTATGCTCAATAAACTGCAATCGCTGTTTGTACCGAACGAATCGATTACTCGCGGTGAGTTTGCTACGCTGCTCGTAAAAGCTTTCGATCTTCCGCTTCAGTACACCGGCAACCTGACGTTCAGCGATGTGCAGAAGTTTGCTAGCACCAATCCGCTGTACGATTATAAGTACATCGAGACTGCAGCACGGGTCGGCATCGCACGCGGTAATGCCGGAGGCCGATTCAAGCCGGACGAGGCCATTACGCGCCAGGATGCGGCCGTCATGATTGCGAGAGCGGCAGAGCTGAAAGTGAATTCGGACAGCAATAAGTCTCTTGCTACGCTTCAAAAGCAATTTACTGATGCGAAGGATATCGACATCTATGCTTTGCCTGCGGTTGAAGCCGTGTCCAAAGCCGGATTCATCGAAGGTATCGAGAACGTTCTTCTTTCCGGTCAGAAGAAGAAAACGTATCGTTTCGATCCGCTTCAAAACTTCACGCGTGTTCAAGCTGCTGCCGTCATGGAGCGCATCTTGAAGCAGCAAAAGAAATTCCCGAAATAAGATAACTAAACAAACCGTCAACCGTGGGTTGGCGGTTTGTTCTCTAATTTTAGGTGATTTCCGCTCAATATTGGAAAATTATTAATGATGACGTATGTGAATAGATCGTTGTATACTACCTTTTGTGGGCGCTCGATACAATACATAATTGATAGACGCTCTTGATGTACTTGTTCCAAAGTTGTCTCAAAAAAAACCAAAAAAAGTTTTTTCAAAGAGCGCAACTTTTCGAAACAACGTGCGTTTAATACATTGAAACAAACAGAAAGCAAGACAAAGAGCTGTGAACATGGATAATTTTCACAAAATATGCTCTTTACCTTGCTGGCATGTCAGTGTATAATGTTAGGTGGCATGCGATTCTATCCTTAATCTTCCTATGGTTTACTAGTTTCTGCAATTTATACATTGCAGACATTTTCAATAAAAACTCATTTTGCTCAACTCTGGGAAGGGGGTGAATCGGCTAATGAGGGAATCGAGCTATAATTTTTCTACACAGAACTCTCAACAACTGAAAGATATTCGAGGAGGAGAAAAAAAGGTTATGAAGAAAAGTTTATCTGCAATCCTGTCCCTGGCTATGGCATTCTCCATGTTTTCTTCCGTAGCACTGGGTGCAGACGCTAAGAAATCTTCCGCTGATTTCACAGATCTGAAAGATCTGGATGCAGCTACAAAAGCAAAGTTTGACGAAATGATCGGCGCTGGCATTTTCGACGGCGTTAAAGAAGGTACATTTGGTCTGAAAGACAAAATGAACCGTGCGCAATTCGCGAAAGTAGCAGCTTTGGTCTTCAACTTGAAAGTCGACACTTCCCTGAAAACTTCCAGCTTCTCCGATGTGAAATCCGACGATCCGGCTAACGGATACGCTCTGCCTTACATCGAAGCTGTTAAAGCTGCTGGCATCACGGACGGTTACGCTCCTGGCCAATTCAACCCGGCTGGCGACGTAACGAAAGAGCAACTCGCTACTTTCTTGATCCGCGGTCTGAACAAAGACTCCGAAGGTAAAAACAAAACCGGCGTGAGCGACAAAACGGTTTCCGACTGGGCTAAAGGCTATGTTGCACTGGCAATCGAACTGAAATTGCTGAGCAACGGCACTGACGGCACATTCGGCGGTACTTCGGCAGCAACTCGCGACCTGTTGGTAACGAGCTCCTACGAAGCTAAGAAACAATTTGTTGACACCAACAAACCGGCTAAAGCTTCCGTTAAAGAAGTTAAAGCTGTTGACTACAACAAAGTCCAAGTAACTCTGGACAGAGACGTAGAAACGGATAAAGCTACTTTTGTTCTGAAAAAAGGAACAGCTGAAACGAAATACGAAGCAAGAGATAAAGACGTTAAATGGTCTGAAGACAAAAAAGTTGCTACGTTGACTTTGAAAGACGGCGCAAAAATCGTTGAAGATACGTACAGCGTAACTCTTGGCGGTTTGGATGCTTCCGCAGTTGACGTTGTAACTAAAGAATTCAAAGGCGAAATCGAGAAGTTGACGAAAATCGATTTTGTAACAGCTAACGACACTATTGCAAAATCGAAAAAAGTTCGCGTTCAAATCAAGCCGACGAACCAATATGGCCAACTGGCTTCCTTTACGCCTGGTAGCTATACTGTAAACGTTCCGTCCCCGGACAACAATGCAACGATCAAAAAATCTAGTGATGGAACTAAAATGTACGTAGAGCTCACTACTGATGGTCCTAACGTATATTCGGGCAGCTCGACGGTTTCCATTAACATTTGGTCTAACGATTACAGAGATATTTCCGCAACGAAAGTCTTCAAAATCGGTGAATATCCTTATGTTGCCAAAGTTGAACTGGGTGAAGTAACCTATAGCAACAATAAAACTGCTATTCAAGCATCCGGCGATAAAGCTGTAGTTAAAATGACGCAATACGATCAGTATGGCGGCGAAATTACAATTGATTCCGGAAGCCTGAATCAAAAGATCCAAGATCCGTCTGCTCAACTTATCCCTAAAGGCAACACTGTTGTTGATAACAACTTGGGTCAGCCTAAGGTTGAAGACGATGACGGTGACGGCGTGAAAGAAGTTATCGTCAAAACAGACAAGAAAATTACGGGCAGCGGCGAGTACACTCTCCAAGTGTATGGCGGTGGCTCCACTGCTAGTGCTACCATCAAAGTTAGTGCTAGCAAAATCGCAACCAAAGTAGAATTTGGTGACTTCAGCAAAAAGAACCTTGCAAACGGAGATAAAGATGTTTATCTTGATCTGATTGCATACGATGCAGACGGCACTAAATTGACTGCTGACGAAATCGTTGACAACGTTAAAGACAAACGTTTCAACATTTCCGTTAATGGTCCGCTCGTAACTGGTGAAACTACAGACGTTCCGGCTTCCATGTTGGATGCTGACAAAAAAGTAGTTCTTAGCGGCGAAAACAAAGGTAAAATTCACTTTTCTAAAGTAGACGGTAAAGCTAGCGGTTCCGTTTGGATTTATATCCAAGGCATCTATGGCGGGGATACTAACAAAAACAAATCGTACAGCACGGTTGATGCACGTTATCCTGTGACCATTAAAACGATCACTGAAGCGCCAAACAAAGCGGTTGCTGGTGCAGAAGTGAAACCGAAATTCCAATTGATCGATAACTACCAAGAAGTTCTGAAAGAAATGCCTACCGACAAAATCAATGAGAATGGCAAAACGGTATCTTACGACGTATATGCAACTGTGAACGCTAACGGTGTAGGTGCTACATTAACAACTGACAATGGTACTGTTGTTAAAAATGGCGACGTTGTTCCTATGAAACAGTTCTCGGATAAGGAACTGAAAATTGCGACAGACAGCAACACAGCTGTTGGTGGAACTTACGAAGTGAAGTTTACAATCCGTAAGACTACAAACGGTAATGTTACCGACGAAACTTCGGCAACCAAAAAGGTTACAATTGTTAACCCAACTTCCGAAGATCTGAAGTACAGCTTGGCGTCGATTGGTGATATCTTCAAAACAATCGATGACGGTACCTATGGTGATGACCAAAACAAAATTGCAACTAGCAAGCTTGCTAAAGAAGTGAAGGTCATTGCAAAAGACTCCGCAGGTAACGAAATTGCTTATCCAAAACGTATTCTTGATGTAGTAGCGGATGTCTACTCCGTTGCACGTACTGATACTGCTACTTCTACTGATTCTTTTGGTAAGCCACAAACAAAAGGATACGTCATCGGTAACAAAACCGGTACTTCTAACGTAACTGCACGTTTCTATGATGCAAAAGGTGAAATTAAAACAGCTTCGGGAACTGTCACTGTTAAAGGTGATGCTCCCCAGATTGCTAGCATCGAACGCGACGACGCGAGCAAAACAACAAACGTATCCGGTACCGTTAAAGCTTGGAGCCTGATGGGTAACCTCACTCTCAAAGATCAATACGGTGATGAGTTCAAAAACGATCGGATCATCGACTATGACAAAATTACGAGAGTTAGATACACCATCTCCGATGCAACAAAAGTTGGAGACAAAAATGTTGCAGAACTTACCAGCAAGTTTGACGAAATCCAAATCAACGGTAAAGGTTCTTTCACACTCACTGCAACAACTGCTAACGGTAAATCCGTTACAACTACTGTTGTTATCAACTAATCCTAACGGATTAAAAAAAGAAGACCCATACGGGTCTTCTTTTTTTATCAAGACCCATTAAATACATATATCCAAAGCAGGTGAACTCATGAAATCAAAAATTACTCTCGTCACTGTAATTCTAATCCTTCTTTTCTCAACCATCGTTTACGCCGATTCCAACAATACATCGACCCAGCCTGGTTCTGTAGACGATCCCATCATTACCAAAAGCTACTTCGAACAAAACATCGCTAAACAAGTAGCGGATGAGTTCGCTAAACAAAGCGTAAATGAAGAAAAAATCAAACAACTCATCGCAGCTGAGCTGGCCAAGCAAGGAGCTGGAAGTGGAACTTCCCCATCTGCAGGTTCTGGTGCTGGCAATAACGCTGTCCCCAATTCCGGACTTACCGTCGTCAAGCTCCAACAAGGACAAACGCTTTACGGCGGTGCTGGCACCGAATTCATTGTCCGAACCGGCAAAGTTGTAGCGGTGAGCTCGGACGATGGAATTCCGGATGTTACTTCTGGCAAAGATATTGCTGCGGGAGCTACGGTTGAGCTTAACCACTTGCTCATCGTTCCGCGGGAAGGCCGGGGCGTTAAGCCTGACGCCAAGAACAAGCAGGAAATTTACGTTATGGTTCGCGGCAGTTACTTAATTATGAATGCAGATGGAACGAAAGCTGCATCATAATTTTACCCATTTCACCAATCATTCATACGTTTGGGGTTCGCCTCGGGAGGGATAATAGCATTACATCATACTTGAGGAGGTATCCCTTATGGCGAAAAGCAACAAGAAAGTGGTACCGGAAAGCGGAAAAGCGCTGGATATTTTAAAATACGAGATCGCTGCTGAGCTGGGGCTTCCAGTTGGCAAACAGTTGGCTAACGCTAATGTTGAATTTGCTACTGAGCTCGGTTCGATCCCTGCTGCTTCGATTAAAGAAGACTATTGGGGACACATTGCTTCCCGAGATGCGGGTGCTGTAGGCGGCACGATTACAGCAAGATTAATCAAAAAGGCTGAAGAAATGATGTTGAGCTTGTAAAAAAGAAGACAATTATCAACAGGAATGTTAATTTTACGCGATCTCATCATATTTTATTGACAGCCTTCTACAAATCCAGTAACATACAATAAGAAGGTAGCAGCTAAAGGAACCTTTTCCACCCGGAAAAGGTTGATTTTTTGTATGTGGACTTCAGCCTTTATCCATAATAAAAGCAGTAGGAGGTTGTTTTCATGTCCAATTCTGTGGGCCGCCGTTTGTTTACCTCGGAGTCTGTAACTGAGGGGCATCCGGATAAAATTTGTGACCAAATTTCCGACTCGGTTCTTGACGCATTTTTGGCGAATGACCCAAATGCTCGCGTAGCTTGTGAAGTTTCCGTAGCTACCGGTTTGGTTCTTGTCATCGGTGAAATTACAAGCCAATCGGAATATGTCGATATTCAATCCATTGCACGTCAGGCCATTAAAGATATCGGCTACACTCGTGCGAAATACGGTTTTGACTCCCAAACTTGCGCCGTGCTGGTTTCTTTGAACGAGCAGTCGCCTGACATTGCCCAAGGCGTTAACAAAGCGCTTGAAGCCCGTGAAGGCCAAATGACGGATGATCAAATCGAAGCCATCGGCGCCGGTGACCAGGGCATGATGTTCGGCTTTGCGGTTAACGAGACACCTGAATTGATGCCGCTGCCGATTTCGCTGTCCCACCAACTGGCACGCCGCTTGTCGGAAGTTCGTAAAAACGGTACGCTTGCTTACCTCCGTCCAGATGGTAAAACGCAAGTAACCGTAGAGTACGAAGGAGCTAAACCGGTTCGTGTCGATACGATCGTTGTTTCTACCCAGCATGCCGAAGAAGTATCGTTGGAGCAGATCCAAGCCGACATTAAAGAACACGTTATCAAGCCGATTGTTCCGGCAGCTTTGATTGACGATAATACCAAATACTTTATCAATCCGACAGGCCGTTTTGTTATCGGTGGACCGCAAGGTGATGCTGGTTTGACCGGCCGTAAAATCATCGTCGATACGTACGGCGGATACGCGCGTCATGGCGGCGGCGCGTTCTCCGGCAAGGATCCGACGAAGGTCGACCGTTCCGGTGCTTACGCGGCTCGTTACGTTGCCAAAAACATCGTAGCTGCAGGTCTTGCCGACAAATGCGAAGTTCAACTCGCTTATGCGATTGGCGTAGCGAAGCCGGTATCGATTTCTGTCGATACGTTCGGGACAGGCAAAGTAAGCGAAGAGAAGCTGGTCGAAATCGTTCGTAAAAACTTTGACCTGCGTCCAGCCGGCATTATTAAAATGCTCGACCTGCGTCGTCCGATCTACAAGCAAACGGCAGCTTACGGTCATTTTGGCCGCACTGACATTGATTTGCCTTGGGAGCGTACGGATAAAGCGGAGCAGCTGAAAGCTGACGCGCAAGCTTAATATTTTTTCCAGATCTGTCTAAGCAAGACGGTCCGTTCTTTTCGCGGATCGTCTTTTTGCATTTTTGTCGATTTTTATAACCTGTGATTATCGTAACTTTTTGGATAGTCATTGAGTCTATATAAAAGGAGAGTGGAAAACGAGAGGAGAACAGAAACGTGATTGTGCAAAAGAAATGGCGAAAATTGTCGGGTGCCGTTTTGGCCGTGTCGTTGCTGCTGTCTACATGGTCGGTACCGTATAGGGCAGAAGCGGCGGATTCGGCTCCGACAGTCGTAAGCCAAGAAATTTTGACAACCGGAGCCGTGTTGAAAAAATATGTATGGCAGTTCACGAGAAGCAAAAAAGACGTCAAAGTCAATGCGAATGTCGTAGAAGTCGATTTGACGAACCCATATGTCAAGCTGGATGTCATGACAGGGACCGAGAACCAGTTTACGCGCAAGCAAAGCGTGCTGGGTATGGCCACGGAAACGAAAGCTGTCGCAGGGGTAAACGGCGACTTTTATAACACCCAGGCGGAAGGTGTCCCGATGGGACCGGAGATTGCCAACGGGCAGTTGATGGCAACGCCGCCGTATTTGCCGGGCTTCTATTCGTTTGCGCTGGACAAGGACAACAAGCCTATTGTGGACCTGTTCACGTTTAAAGGCTCTATTATTGCAAAAGATGGACAGAGCTACGCGCTTGGCGGGATTAACAAGACCTACTATTGGTTCGAGCCCGGCGGCGAGCACAGTCATATCGACGGTTTGTTCATGTATACGAACGCTTGGGGACAAGTGGACCGTTCCAATGACGGCGTGACCGTTCCAACGGAAATTTTGGTGCAGAACGGTATCGTTAAAGAAATTGCAGATAACAGCATTATTAAAATGATTGCTCCGAAAGACGGGTATATTTTGCGCGCATCGGGCAAAGCTGCCGATTTTATCCGAGCACATGTCAAAGTGGGCGATCCGCTGAAGGCAGACTATCAGATCCTGCCTCAGGACCCGAACAAGAAGTATGATGCGAGTACGTTCAAAATGATGATCGGCGGTCACACGATTTTGGTGGATGAAGGCAAGCCATCGGAATTTTCGCGCCCGGTGGACGATCTTTGCTGCACGCGTTCGCGGACGGCGCTCGGCTATTCCAAGGACCAGAAGACAGCCTACGTCATTACAGCGGACTACAGCGGCGACAGCAAAGGCTTATCGATGAAAGAGCTGCAGCAGTTCATGATTCAAGTAGGCGTATGGAAAGGACTTAACCTTGACGGAGGAGGTTCCACACAGATGGTAGCCCGGCCGCTGGGCGAAATGACGCCGGTGCTTGTGAATAAGACCGAAACCGGAATTCAGCGGAAAGTCGTGAACGGGGTAGGGGTATTCTCGACCGCGCCGCAGGGTGAAGTGAAGGAACTGTTTATTCAGGCGCCAAGCGTGCTGTTTGTCGGCGAGCAGGCTCCGCTTCGTTTTAAAGCGTACGACGTCTTTTACAACCCAGTGGTCGACACCGATAAAATTACGGCACAATGGATCGTAGCCGGCAATAAGGGTACGTTCAAAGATAACATATTTACTCCAAACCAACCGGGAATAAGCAAAGTCACGGCGGTATCGGGTCAAGGCACCTCAACGGCGGATGTCGAAGTCGTGGGCCGGAATCAGCTGACCAGCATGAAAATTACGGCTGATAACCTCGCGCTGTCCGAAGGCGAAACGTACAAGCTGCCGGTCGTTGCGACAACGTCGTCTGGCAAGACGAGAGAAATTCCGCCGGAGCTCATTCAATGGGAAGTGCTTGGCATCCAAGGCGAAGTTACGAATGGTGTACTGAAAGTGACAAGCTTAGCAGGAAGCACGGGTGCACAGTTGATCGCACGATACGACGGTTTCAGCACGACGACGAGCATTCCTGTCGGGATTGACAAGGTGTGGTATGATCTGGACAAAGAGTCTGTGATGACGCTGCCGGATGCGAAGCCGCAAGAAGTGGCCGCTTCCGTCTACACCGTTCCTGACGCGAACGGCAACAAATATTTGGAGTTAGTCTACGACTTCACGCAAGGAAAAGGCACCAAATGGGCTTATGCGACGATGGATACCCGCATTCTTATTGAGGGCGAGCCGCAATATATGAAAATGAGAGTCAACGGCGACGAGAGCCTGAACTGGCTGCGTGCGGAGCTGCTTGACAATGCCGGTAAAATTCATTATGTTGATTTCGCAAGAAATATTAACTGGAAAGGCTGGAAGCAAATTACTGCCGATCTGACGGATTTGAAGCTGAGCTATCCGATTCGCGTCAAGAGCATCTATGTTGTAAATGAGGAAATCGGCCAGGACGAACGGGCAGCCAAAGGGAAAATCGGCATCGACGATATTACTTTTACGTACCGCGGCGCGGTGCAGCAGCCATCGAATAATTCCGTCCGGCTGACAGTCAACAAAAAGGCTGTGACGGTTAACGGCAAAGAAATGACGCTGGAACAAGCGCCAGTCATCACAGAGGGTAACACGCTCATCCCGATCCGTTTTGTGACCGATGCTCTGGGTGGAAAGGTGAGCTGGGACGAGAAGGAGCGCAAGGTAACGATCCTTCGCGGCGGTAAAATGATCGATCTGTGGATCGATAACAAAGACCTGATTGTAAACGGGCAGCGGATTACGGCCGAAGTTCCGCCGGTCATTATGAAAGATTTGACGATGGTGCCTCTGCGTATTTTGTCCGAGAACCTGGGCTGGAAAGTGACTTGGGATGGAAAAACCCAGCAAATCACCCTGCAATAATTAGTACTATAAGCTCTCACAATCTTCCGAAAATATGGTACTATATTGCTAGTACGTCCGAGAAAAATGGCGAAGGAGCTTTGTCCGGATGCAAGTCGACGTTTTTGACCGCGTCATCAGAAATGCCATTGATGTCATGGAAAACAGCAAGTACCAAATTTTTGAGATCTGTGAGAGCGTCCGGGCTGAGCGCGAAGCGCTGAACAAGGAATTGCAGTCGGTGATTGAGGAAACGAGCCGAACGATCGATACGGTGGACCGATTCGAGGTGGAGTATCGACGCTCCCGTGTTCGTTTGACCGAAGTGAGCCGCGATTTCAAGCGCTTCAATGAGGAAGATATTCGGGCGGCTTACGAGGCGGCCACCCAACTGCAAGCCCAGCTCGCCATTCACCGGGAAAAAGAACTGCATTTGAAAGCAAGACGGGACGACCTGCAGAAACGGTTGAAAAATGTCGACAAACAGCTGGAGCGGGCAGAGTCTTTAGTCTCTCAATTCAATGTAGTGCTTGAGTACTTATCCGGCGATCTCAATCAAGTGACACGTCTTCTGGAATCGGCCAAAAACCGGCAGCTGCTGGGTCTTAAGATCATTTTGGCGCAGGAAGAGGAACGAAAGAGAATTGCCCGGGAAATTCACGACGGCCTTGCGCAAAACATGGCAAACATGGTCCTTCGCACCGAAATTACCGAACGCATGTTGGCCAAGCAGGCCTATAATGCCGTAAAAGATGAACTGAATGATTTGAAAACGGGTGTCCGGGGCGGGATTGAAGAGGTTCGCAAGATCATTTTCAATCTTCGTCCCATGGCGCTTGACGACCTCGGATTAGTCCCCACTCTGCGTAAGTTTGTGCAGGATTACGAGGAGAGAACGAAGATTCGTACCAAAATCGAACTGGTCGGAAAAGAAGTCCGCCTGCCATCCGGTATGGAAGTCGCGGTATACCGCTTGGTACAGGAAGCGTTCTCTAACGTCCTCAAGCACGCGGAAGCCTCCCATGTCTCACTGGAGCTTACGTTCCAGCAGCAGATGATTAAAATAACCGTATCCGATAATGGCGTTGGTTTCAGCACCGACAATATCGACAAGAAGATTGCACGCGGCAGTCATTACGGCTTAATGGGCATGCGTGAGCGCGTAGAGCTGCTCGAGGGGCGAATGGACATCGAATCGGCGCCAGGGGCGGGAACAAAACTATCCATGGTCATCCCGATCAAGTCAGAATCCAAGGAGGAGTAATCAATATGGACATTATGGGCAGCGCCAAACGCCCGATTAAGCTGGTTTTAGCAGATGATCACCAGCTGTTTCGCGAGGGGGTCAAACGAATTTTAAATATGGAGAGCGACTTGGAAGTCGTCGGCGAATGCGGCGATGGCATTCAGGTACTGGAGCTCTGTAATACCTTGAACCCGGACATCGTCTTGATGGACATTAACATGCCTATAGAGAACGGTGTCGTAGCGACGGAGAAATTAAAGGATATTTTTCCGGACATTAAAGTGATTATTCTTTCGATTCATGACGATGAGAGCTACGTCTTCGAGACACTTCGTAAAGGGGCTTCCGGTTATCTGTTAAAAGACATGGAAGCGGAATCTTTAATTAACGCGATTCGTTCGGTCGTGGCCGGACATGCCTACATTCATCCGAAAGTGACTGGAAAGCTCATCAACCAGCTTCGTCGTATGACATATTTGGACGAGCAGGGCGTAGCCGGTTCCGGCGCGGCGTCGAAAGAAGCAGGCGTGAAATACGTGCATATGGACAATAGCCCGCTGACCCGCCGGGAAGCGGAAGTGCTTCGCTTAATGGCCGAAGGCAAAAGCAACAAAATGATCGGCGAGTTTCTGTATATTAGTGAGAAAACGGTTAAAAATCATGTCAGCAGCATTTTGCAGAAGATGGAAGTTGACGACCGGACACAAGCGGTTATTATCGCGATTAAAAATGGCTGGGTGACACTGTAAGCGGTTCGCAATAGCTGCTGTCCTTTCTTCAAGCATGGCAGGAACCATCTCCCTTCAATTGGCATATACTGCTCTTAAGGGAGGGAGCCGCTATGATGTTAGGCTTGGCTTGGATAATCGGTTGCTACGCCGCAGGGGTCGCCATCATCCATTGGCTCCATTGGCAGTGGAGGCGATACGGAAAGTCCCGAACAACGCATTATGTGCTGCAAACCTACAATAATCAGCTGCAGGTGGAGTGGTATCTTCGCTCGCTGTATTTTTTTTCTTGGATGAAGGGCAAGGCGATATCGGTGACGCTGGCGGATGAAGGTTCGACGGACGATACGCTTGCGATTGCCCGAAGGTTAAGTCTGGAGCATCAGTTGAGCATCTGTACAATTGCGGAACGGAACTTGGAGGAATGGGTCCTGAAGCATGCAGATGAACAGGTGGTTGTGGTCCGGCTTAACCAAAACGAAGGTTTAGAAACCGCTTTCAAGTACATGTAAGCATAAAAATAATTCGAACCAGGTGATTCATGAAAGCTTTCGTATATGCCGCAATGACAGCAGAAGGATGTTCCTGGCACGTTTCCTTGGATATGCGGGCCGACCGGGATTACTGGACGGATCAAGCCAGTGGCCGCTTCAAGCTGCGTGTGCTGGAACCCGCCTTATCGTTCGGACAAGCCTGTGAAATTAAGCGCAAGCTGAAAGCATCCTCGTCCTCGTCAGATATGCTGGAAAGCTTACGAACAGCAGCACGTGAGATTGGCCTTCATCCGGAGGCCGTAGCAGATTGGAAGCTGTGGGAGTGGGCCGGAACGGCGGAGGGGCTGTCCGACGAGGCCAGACACTTCGTGAATTGGACGATCAATGCCATGTGCCTATCCTTGAAAGGCCGGTACTTGCTTATGGAAGAGTTTATGGGCCTAATGCAGCATGAAGGAAGTCAAGTCGTTGCCGAATCGCCGGCATACTTTCTACAGCTCGCTTGGATTCAGGGCAGAGTTGAACTGGAAGCCGGGGTGGAATTAGATCGAAGCGAAGGCAGGCGGTGGTCCTTGCTGCCCCAGGCATTGAAAGGGAAGTGCAAGCGCTGCGGAAGCCAAGGAATGTTCGGAGGACAGGCGGGCATTGAGGCATCGCCGGTTCGTTGGACACATTGTGCAGATTGCGGCGGACCATGCGCTTATTGCGAAGCCTGTTTGACCATGGGAAGGTCGCGGTATTGTACCCCGATCGTTCTGGTGATCGGCAGTCCTGACATGAATAGTGGGTCGCCGGCGGATGAAGACATGGAGATTTACTTGCAATCGTGGGGGCTTAGTGACGTGCAGGCGGAAGCGTCGGGTTCGGCGTTGCAATTTTTGAAAGCAAATAAGTCCCTTTCAAGGGAAAAAGCACAGGGCCCTCATGCGCCGCGCTTTCTAATTTGGGCAGTAACGGGCGCCGGGAAGACGGAAATGATTTTTCCGATGGTTCAATATACGTTGGCTAAGGGAGGCCGGGTCGCCATTGCTACTCCGCGCCGCGATGTTGTCTTGGAGCTGAAGCCAAGGCTGGAGAAAGCTTTTCCACATACGAAGGTTGTCACGTTATATGGTGGTAGCGAGCAGAGGTGGGAGCAGGGGGAGTTAACCTTAGCAACGACGCATCAGTTGATGCGATTTCGGCAAGCGTTTGATCTGGTCATTGTCGACGAAATCGACGCGTATCCGTACCATAACAATCCGATGCTGCTCTATGCTGCCGAACAGGTATGCGCTTTAGGTGGAGCATATATTTTGCTTTCAGCGACGCCGCCAGAAGAGCTGCAACGGGCTGTAAAGCGCAATCGGCTGCCGCATGCCCGAGTAGCGGCAAGATATCATCGTCACCCGCTGCCTGAGCCATCGCTTCTTGCGTGCCCGCCTTTGCGGCAAATACTGGCCCAGAACGGGCTGAACGGCAAGCTTAAGGGGCACCTATCCTCCTCGTTGGAGAGAGGAGCGCAAGTCTTCGTCTTTGTCCCGAAAATCGCCATGGTGGAGCCGTTCGTCGCTTTGCTTCGGCAATCGTTTCCTTCTGTCAACGTTCAAGGCACTTCTTCCAAAGATGCCGACCGCTCACAAAAGGTCACCGATTTTCGCGCAACTTCGATTCGGATGCTGGTCACCACGACCATCTTGGAGCGGGGAGTAACGATTCCGAAATCGGATGTATTTATTATCGATGCCGATTCCCCGGTGTTCGATTCGGCGGCGCTGGTGCAAATGGCGGGACGGGCAGGAAGATCGGCACAGGATCCACGGGGACGCGTATTTTTTGCGGCCAAAGAAAAGACACGCTCACAAGCGCATGCCAAGCGGCAAATTGCTGAAATGAACGTCATCGCACGTAAAAAAGGATATATCGACTGAAAAGGGGGCGCGTACGATGAGCTGGACCGAACAAGCCGGAAGGTGGATGCGTCGGCTTCTGAGCGGGGCAGAATCACTGCTAGCTTCCAAAATGGAGCCTTGCGTCGCCTGCGGCGCGGCGAACGACGGTACCCGCAAGCTGCCGGTTTGCCGGCGCTGCTGGGAAGCGATCCCGTGGATCCACGAAGTCTGCTG
The DNA here is from genome assembly GCF_027925525.1 of Paenibacillus tyrphae. Lineage (GTDB taxonomy): Bacteria > Bacillota > Bacilli > Paenibacillales > NBRC-103111 > Paenibacillus_G > Paenibacillus_G tyrfis_B. Next base: position 88,628 of record NZ_BSDJ01000022.1, read on the forward strand.
CGTCAAGTGCGGTCGTTACGAAGCTTGTCCTGACTGCCCCCGGCGAACCGATACGTACTATGACCAGAACCGCAGCGCTGTTCGTTATGACGAACGAATGAAGGAATGGCTCGGACAATATAAGTACCGGGGTCAAGAGTCGCTGCGCAGCGTACTCGGCCCGATGCTGCTGCACGCCTATCATCTGCATCTGCAAGGACCGTCCGGCGGCGCGAACTTCGGGAAGCCTGCCTCCGAGTTCATCTCTTTTGTGCCCCTGAGTGAGCAGCGATATGCCGAACGCGGCTTCAACCAGGCCGAACAGCTGGCTTCCGAGCTGGGAAGGCTGACGGGCTTGCCTGTTCTTCCGCTGCTGCTGCGAACGAGACATACGGACAAACAAAGCTTCAAAGGAAGAATGGAACGTTTGGACGATCTCCAAGGCGTGTTTGCTCTGGAACCGGGAGCTGCTTCCCAAGTGGCGGCAGCATGCAGACAAGGGCGGGTACGGGTTTATTTGATCGACGACGTGTATACGACCGGAAGCACGCTAAACGAATGCTCAAGAGCAATAAAGACGATCCTTCCTCTGGAGGTGTGCGGCATTAGTTGGGCCAGATAAGTTCGTTTGCGGCAAACGTCCAATTTTCGACAAAAAATGAAGTGCAAACTTCGATCATTTCAGCTATATTAGGAGTAATAGGCCTTGCTCTTGAGAGGAGTAGAATTAATATGAGTCTGAATGTAGCAAACTGCGATCGCTGCGGAAAAATATACATGAAAAACAATTACGGTTTGTGTCCGAACTGCCTTCGGGAAATGGAGAAGCAGTACGAGACGTGTTTAAAATATTTGCGTGAGAACCGTGCTTGCTCGATCCAAGAATTAAGCGATGCGACCGAAGTGCCGGTCAAACAAATCGTGAAGTTTATCCGCGAAGGACGCATTTCAATTAAAAATAATCCGAACATGGCTTACGAATGCGACGTTTGCGGAGCGCAGATTCGCGAACATAACATGTGCGATGCCTGTCGGTCGCGGTTGACGAAGGAAGCGCGAAACATGGCCGAAGACGAACTGCGCAAAAAGCAGCAGACCGAGCAAGAGAAGCATGCCTCGTTTCTTATTAAAGACCGCTTGCAGGATCGAACAAAATAACGAATACATCTAAACTTTTAAAATCCGCCCACCGATAAAAGTAATAACGCTGAATCGGTGGGTTTATTATGTAGTTAATCGAGGTGAGTTTGATGAAAATTAATGGAACGAACCAGGTAGGTGCCGTGAATCAATATAAGAAGAATCAGGAAGCGCAGCAGGCATTTGCCGCAGGGAAGAAGCAAAAGCAAAAAGACCAAGTTGAGATCTCCAGCGAAGCCAAAGAACTTCTAGGAACGGAGGCAGCAGGAGCCAGCCGCGAAAAACTGGAAGAGCTCAAGCAATCCGTAAAATCCGGGACGTATGTTGTCGATGCGCGCAAGCTGGCCGAGAAAATTTTCCCGTTTTTGAAATAACTTTTTTGAAGGTGGAGAGCCATGTCTTTTGAAGCCGTGTTGCAGACCATGTCCGAACTGAACGATATACATCTCACCTTGTTGGAGCTGGCGGAGCAGAAAAAGCATGCGCTTATCCACAATCAAGTGGAGCAGCTGACGCAAATTGTAACGAAAGAAAACAAGCTGCTCAAGCGAATTGGGGAATTGGACCAGCAGCGGGTGGATGCGATCGGTAATTTCTTGATTGAAAAAGGATACAAACCGAATCCGCGGGTGACGGTCAGCGACTTGACCAAGATTATTTTTAATGCCGAGGAGAAGCGAATCTTGGTCGATTCCCAGAAACAGTTGCTGGCTACCATCCGAAAGCTGCGGGAGCACAATCAGTTAAATCAACAGATGATCGAGCAGTCGCTCGCGTTTATTAATTATTCGATAGATATCATTGCAGCTCCTCCAGATAATGATATGTTTTATTCCAAACCAACTCAACAACAGGACCAACACCTTCGTCGAAATACCATGTTTGATACGAGAGCATAGGAAAAGAGGAGTGACGTTATGAGGTCAACTTTCCATGGAATAGAAACGGCCAAGCGGAGCCTGTTTACACAACAAGCGGCATTGCAAACGACGGCTCATAATATCGCGAATGCCAATACGGCGGGATATTCTCGGCAAGTCGTGAATATGGTCGCGTCCCGACCGATCGAAGCGGTAGGCATGTCGCATTCCGCCGTACCGGGCCAGCTTGGTACGGGTGTGGAATTCACATCCATTACAAGAGTAAGGGAAAGGTTTTTGGACGATCAATTCCGAAATGAAAGCAAAGGGTTGGGCACTTGGACCGTTCAAGCGGACACTTTAGAGAAATTGGAAACTATTATGAATGAGCCAAGCAGTACCGGTATTCGCACGGTTATTGACAATTTTTGGAAATCCTGGTCCGACTTAAGCAAAGACCCCGAGAATGTAACCGGACGCAAGATTGTACGCGAGAATGCAATGGCTTTGGCGGATGCATTTAACTATACGAGCAAGCAGCTCAGAGACCTTTCCACGGACTTAACTAATAATGTAGACGTAAAGACCACTCAATTGAACTCGATTACTACGGGTATCGCGAATCTGAACGCGGAGATTTTCAGAATCGAGGGTTTAGGTGACGATGCCAACGATTTACGTGACCAGAGAGATTTATTAGTTGACCAATTATCGCAAATCGTAAACATTACCGTTCAAGATACCGACCAAGGCTATAATATTAACATGGGTACGATAAACTTGGTGAACGGTCAAACGGCAGTTCCTACTTCTGCCGCTGCATTAACGGATGCTTATAACTCCGGTGTTCTTAATAGCGGCGAGGTTCACGGGATGCTTCTTTCCCGTGAAAGATATGTCTCTGATTATCAACGACAATTAGATACGTTGGCTAACACGATAGCTAACGGTGAAATGACAATCACTATCCCTAAAGGTTCCGTATTGCCGGAAGGGACGGTTCTGAACAATATCAAGTATACCGGAGCAAGCCGTACGCTTACTGACGATTTGACAGTTAAGGTAAACGGATTGAACGGTCTTCACAAACTCGGGTACAACTTATCTGATCCGATTCAGGCAGGCGGCGATTTCTTTACAGCAAAAAGCGGCTTTACCACTATAACGGCGGAGAGTTTTCAGCTTAACCCTGTTATTGCAACCAACCCGGATAAAATCGCCACTTCGCTCCGCACAGCAATATCGGGTACTTCGGAAAAGGTTGTTAAAGGAAATAACGGGTTAGCATTGCTCATCTCCCAGATGAAAGATACAAAATTAACATTTGTAAGTAACGGGGCTACAGTAGCCGAAGGAACGGTAGACGACTATTTCAGGTCCACGGTCGGACAGCTCGGCGTTCAGTCTAAAGAAGCGACGAGACAGCTGGAAAACCAGAAAGCATTGGTGGACCAAGTAGACAGCCGCAGACAATCGGTTAGTGGAGTATCTATCGATGAGGAAATGTCCAATATGATCAAATTCCAGCATGCCTATGGCGCGGCTTCCAGAGCAATGACAACGTTCGATGAAATGCTGGATAAAGTGATAAACAGCATGGGTGTTGTGGGTAGATAACAATTTTATCAGTAGGAGGTGCTTTCAATGCCATTAAGAGTCACCCAAGGGATGATGCAGTCCCAGCTTCTGCGCAACCTGTCCAATAATGTGAAAAGAATGAGTAATACAGAAAACGAACTGACCACGGCCAGAAAATTGAACAAGCCGTCGGATGATCCAGTAGGTATTACCTATGCATTGCGTTATAGAAGCGAACTCTCCATTAACGAACAATATCAAAAAAACATTGATTTTGCTAAATCTTCGGTCGATCATACGGATTCGGTTCTTGGTCAAATCAATGACATTATCCAACGGGCAAGCGAATTGACAGTAAAAGGGGTTAGCGGGACAAACCCTCAAGATGCTTTAAACGCTATAGCCAAGGAAATCGGTTCCTTGTTCGATGAAGCTATAACTTTGGGGAATTCCCAAATGAACGGGAAATACATTTTCAACGGCCAGTTTACGGATAAAAAACCGTATACGACAGGGGCTGAATCTACCGATACGGCGCAGATTAAATATGAGTTTTCTGCAGGCGTAGTGATTCCGATTAATATTACCGGCAATGAAGTGTTTGGAGAAGGTGCGGAAACCGATAATTTGTTTACTGTACTGAAGGGTATCCAAAATGCTTTTGTGAATGGAGATCAGGCTACGGCCCGAGATTTCATGGAAAAGCTAAAGGTGCGCCAAGATAAGTTTTCCCAAGTCAGATCGGAAGTGGGAGCTCGAGCGAATCGAATTGATCTTATGGACAATCGTTTGAAGGACCTCGAGATGAATCTGACGAGTATGAGTTCCAAAACGGAAGATGCCGATATGGCGGAAACGATGATTCGAATGCAGCGGGATGAGAACGTGTATCAGGCCTCTCTTTCTTCCGGCGCAAAAATCATTCAGCCCAGCTTGCTTGATTACTTGAGATAAATGCCTTATCCTAGGAGGGATTAGGTGAGATTACTTCGATTATCCATTGAACAAACCTTGGGCCAGATTGGCATGGAGACGAACAATGCGAAGCAGGAAATTGAGCACAATTCTCCAGGTCAGCAAACGATAGAGCAAAAGCCGGCCACGCTTGAGTTTCACAGTCCGCAAGGCGAGCTTCAGATCGATTCGTCGCAAGCTTGGCAGGCCTATGCTAAAGGCGGGCATCAGGCTTGGCTGAATATGATTTATAGCCAGATGGACTCCGTGTTTCTGCAAGGATTGGCCAAAAAAGTCGAAGAAGGTAAGCGAATGGCGCAAATTACAAACCCGTCCAATGCTTTTGCCGATATTGCCAAAGGAGCCTTACAGGATAAACCTGAAATTCAATATGTAGGGCCGGCATCTTTTATGAACGTTAAAATTAACTATACAGCAAATTCTCCACAAATTAATATTCAAGCGAATAAACCGGAAATCAACTATACCGTATCGAAGCCCGAGTTCACTTATACCCCGGGCAAGGTTGATATTTATATGAGGCAAATGCAATCTATTAACATTACGGTAAGCGAGTACGATTGGTATAAGTAAAACAATTAAAGGCTATAGCTATAATGCTATAGCCTTTGCATATTTGAAAGGAGCATTCCTATGTTGGATCAACTGAATGGAAAGGCATTCAATCTGAACGGCAGTATATTAGGTTTCGAGAACTACAATCAATATGATCTGCAGCATATCGAGGGGACGGAATTCGCTTATTTTCAAAGCTTGGACGACGAAAATATTGGATTTGTCGTTGGCGTGCCGTTCGTGCATTTTAAAGATTATACTTTTGAATTATCACAAGATGATATCGATCAGCTTGCGCTTTCGTCAGAAGAAGAAGCATTGGTTCTTTGTATCGTTACCGTCAAAGAGCCGTTTGAGAACTCTACCATGAACTTAATGGCACCAATTATTATTAATATTCAAAGCTTGAACGGACGACAAATTGTGCTGCCTCCCAAATATGAATATGACATCAAAACTCCTCTATTCGATAAATCGAATAAATAGAAAGGCGGTGAATCGCATTGTTGGTCCTATCCCGAAAAAAAGGACAGTCGATTATGATTCATGACAATATTGAAATTGTAATCTCCGCTATCGAAGGGGATCAAGTAAAAATAGGTATTAAGGCCCCCAGTGACATTAAAATATACCGAAAAGAATTAATTGAAGCGATTCAGCAAAGCAATCAGGAAGCCTTGTCGGCAAAACTAGACTTAATCAAGTTAAAGAACATGATGAAATCGGCAGAAAAAAGTTGAAAAAAGCTATTAACATTTGAAGTCTATGTGCCGATATAACTAATTGTAGGGAACAATCCCTATATTCACACGGATGTGAATGAATTCAAAATTCAAGGAGGAACAATCACATGATTATCAACCACAATCTTAACGCAATGAACGCACACCGCAACATGAGCTTGAACAACATCTCCCAAGGCAAATCCAGCGAGAAGTTGTCTTCCGGCTACCGCATCAACCGCGCTGCTGACGATGCTGCAGGTCTTTCTATCTCGGAAAAAATGCGTACGCAGATCAGATCTTTGAACCAAGCGCAAGCCAACTCTCAAGACGGTATCTCCCTTGTACAAACGGCTGAAGGTGCAATGAACGAAGTATCCGACATGCTGTCCCGCATGAAAGAGCTGGCTGTAAAAGCGGCGAACGGTACATACAATGGTTCCGACTTGGCAGCTATCAACCAAGAGTTCAGCTCTTTGAGCTCCGCTATTGATAACATTGCACAAAAAACGAAATTTAACGGTATCGGCGTACTGAACAGCACAGGAAACGTTACTATTCAAATTGGCGATAACGCTGGCGACATTGTAACAGTTTCGCTGCAAGATATCAAAGTTGCAAGTCTTTCCATCAACGGTGCCGATCTCACCAGCATGGCAAACGCAAGTGCAGCACTTGTTAAAATTGACACTGATATCTTGAAAGTAAACAGCGCTCGTTCCGCATTCGGTGCTGTTCAAAACCAATTGGAGCACACTTACAACAACTTGGGAACCACTACCGAGAACCTGCAAGCTGCAGAATCCCGTATCCGCGATACCGATATGGCAAAAGAAATGATGAACTACACGAAGCTCAACATCCTGCAACAAGCTTCCAACTCGATGTTGGCTCAAGCGAACCAAGCACCTCAAGGCGTACTGCAATTGCTTCGTTAATTGTTTTAGATGTAATACAAAGAGCCCATTATGGATTAATGGGCTCTTTGTATTAGTAAATACGGGAGGCTCCTAAATGAAAGTAAGCGTTTGTATGATTGTGAAAAATGAACAGGATTGCATTAAAAACGCTTTGGCCAGCATCCCTCCTTATTATGAGGTCATTGTACTGGATACGGGCTCAACGGATCAAACCATCCAAATTGCTCAGTCCAGCGGGGCAATAGTTAAGAGTTATGCTTGGAACGATAATTTTTCAGATGCAAGAAATTATTGTCACTCGTTTGCTACAGGAGACTATATTTTAGTACTTGACGCAGACGAGACTTTTCCTGTAAATACCAACGAGATCATAAATCAATTTGTTTTACAATACCCGAAAATGTGTGCCTCGGTTTTTATTAAGAATGAGATGGAAGATGAGATCAAGACACATCGCATGGTGCGTTTTTACCCTAACGACGGAATGTACTTGTTTCATGGAATTGTTCATGAGCAAATTTATTATAAGGATGCCCCAGCCGAGTTTAAGCCAATGAATTTGACCGTTACCCACTACGGTTATGAGCAAGATCATTACGATCGGAAGAATAAAATGAGCAGGTATCTGCCTCTATATAAAAAGCATCTGGATGAGAACCCGAATGATGGTTACATGATTTATCAAATGGGAAAGATTTATTTTTCGCAAAACGATTATTCCTCGGCCATCAGGTATTTAATGCAGTCTTTAAATATCGGTGAAGCGGACCGGTTGTATTTTCCGGTAGCATTGGTTATGTTGGGATATGCTTTAAAAGAGACGGGGAGAAGTTCAGAAGCGGAGCAATTGCTAATCAATTTCGAGGGTGATTATCCCGATTTCCCGGACCTTCCCTTTTTGCAAGGCTTGCTCGCGATGGATACGGGAAATGTTCAACGAATTGCTCCTGCTTTTCAAAGAGCTATGGCCATTGGAGAGAGCACAAAGTATACTTCCGTTACCGGTGTAGGCTCATATAAAGCCGCTTATAATCTAGGAGTGTACTATGAAATTATCGGTAATACAGCTAAAGCCAGAGAATACTATTTATCTTCAGCCTCTGAAGGATACAAGCCTGCTACGGAAAGACTAAAATTTTTATAAAACCCTTTATTTTTATTGCCAAAATTACGATAAATGAAGTAAAGACTATTATGGAAAAGGGGGGCGTTTTTTATGCCTATGAGAATTACCGGTATGAGCTCGGGACTTGATATCGACAAAATGGTAAGCGACCTGATGAAGGCGGAACGGATGCCATTAAACAAAATGACTAAAAAGAAAACCCAAACATCTTGGACGATGGGGTTGTATCGGGAAATTAATACGAAGCTTTCCAGTTTTAAATCTGTCGTCAATGATATGAAATTAAGCGGTGATTGGAAGGCAACTAAAGCAGCATCCTCGAACACCGCAGTAACGGTATCGTCGGATGGCAGTGCGAATGTTATGAATCATACGATCACTATTGATAGATTGGCGGGCGGAGCAACTAAATCGAGCAGTTCAGCAATAACAAATGATCTTGCGGGAAGCAGTTTATCCGGAACGCCCTCGATCGATTCCAGCAATAATAAGTTTGATATAACCGTTAATGGAGTCAGGAAGACGATCACGCTAACCCCCAATGCCTCCTATACTCCTGCTACTCTAAAAGATGAAATTAATACGCAGCTTTCAGCCGCTTTTGGCGCTGCCGTATCGGTTAGTTTAACAGGAGCAGGTAACGACCAGCTTAAATTCAATAGTACAGGACAAGTCACATTATCAGATGTGGCTGGCAACAATGGACTAACAGCTCTTGGATTTGCAGCCGGAACTCAAAGATCCAATAGACTGGATAGCGCTGCTCCGATAGGATTCTCCGGAAATATGGTCATTAATGGGAAAACGGTAGCTATCGGACCGGGAGATTCGTTATCTAATATCATGACCAAAGTTAATACGTCCGCTGCAGGTGTAGCGATGAGTTACGATGTGGCAAGCGATAAAGTTATTTTTACATCCAAAGGAACGGGGAGCGCTGCAAAGGTAGACTTAACGGGAACCAATAGTTCCATTTTAGCCGGGTTAAAATTTGCTGACAGCAGCGCGGTTTATGGACAAGATGCAAGTGTTCAAATTGACGGTGTTCAACACTACGAACAGTCCAATACCTTTACCAAAGGCGGCATTACTTACACCTTAAATCAAACAACGGCGCCTGCAACAGTCGTTAACATTTCGGTCACTAAAGATACGGATGCCCTCTTTAACAAAATTGTAAATTTTGTCTCGAAGTACAACGAAACCGTAGAGTTAATGGGTAAACGCTTGAATGAAGACAAGTATCGCGGCTACGATCCTTTAAGTGACGATGAGAAGAAGGACATGAAAGAGGCTGACATCAAGCTTTGGGAAGAAAAAGCAAAGAGCGGTCTCATTCGAAGAGATAGCATTGTTTCTAAAGCATTGAGTTCTTTAAGAAGAATGACGAGTGAAACCGTTGATGGGGTTACGCAAGATTACAATGCTCTTTATAAAATTGGTATTACGACGATGCCGTACAACATCAATAAACCGGAAGATTCGGCAAAGTTAACGATCGACGAGACCAAGCTTAAACAAGCTTTGGCCAGCGACCCGGACTCAGTGATCGCCATGTTTACGAATTTTCCTGCAGACTCCAGTTTATCCGAACAGGCTAAATACAAGCAAAAGGGTATTGCTCAGCGTATGTTTGAACAAATCGGTTCATCCATCAATGAGTTATCTGAAAAAGCAGGCAAGCCAGGAACTGTTGAAAATGATATCAACACGACATTAGGCTCCTCAATGTTGACCTTTGAGCGCAAAATCACAGATATGGAAGCCAAAATGAAGAAAAAAGAAGATAACTATTACGCCATGTTTGCACGAATGGAAAAAGCGATCCAAAAAAGCAATGCTCAAAGCTCATGGTTAGCCCAAAGAATGTAATTTCTTGTTTGTAAAGGTGAGGTGGATGTTATGGAAATGAACTCAATGCCTTCCTCGACTAACATGACGGGTATGACAGGATCAGTAAGAAACGGGACAGACTCAGCAGTTCAGATAGATAGCTATGGTAGCATTGGTTACGTGCCTAATGTTTCGCCTAATGCAACAGAGTTATTGAAAAAAGAGAAGTTTGAGTTGTCCATTTCTGAGGAAGCCGTGGTCAAGGCGATCCAAAAAGCAAATAAAGCTCTTCAAGGCGTCGAAAAAAGATTTGAATATCGTGTTCATCAAAAAACAGGCGAAATTATGGTAAAAGTGCTCAACCAAGAAACCAATGAAATTATCCGGGAAATCCCACCTGAAAAACTATTGGATCTCGTTGCAAAGCTTCAGGATATCTGCGGCATAATTATAGATGAAAAGAGGTAACACGAATGATCCAGCAGCAAGGACAAGAAACCTACCTGCGAATGCAGGTGACAACAGCGGCGCCGTGGGAATTAACCTTAATGCTCTATAATGGTTGTATCAAATTCATGAAGCAAGCCTTGGACGGGATTCAAAAAAGAGATTTTGAAATGAAAAATGTTTATATCAAAAAAGCAATCCGAATCATAGATGAATTAATTGCTACACTGGATAAAAAATATGAAATATCCAAAAACCTCGATGCATTATACGTTTTTATGAAAGATAAATTATTTGAGGCCAATGTTAAACTCAATGTAGAAGCCCTTCAAGTAAGCATTGAGTTGATGACAGATCTCAGAGATACTTGGGTTAAAGCCATGAAATCTTTGAAGTCTCCTGCGAAGGTGCAGTCGTAATGGTTTCGGTGCATGAAAAACAGCTTTTAGAACAGTTATTGGACGTTACTAAACAAATCTCTTTGCTTGCTTTTGATCAAGAGGAGAGTTTGGATCAATTAACGATACTGCAAGCTAGTCAAGACGAGCTCAGAAAGCAATTGGATCAACTTGGGTTTAATGGTCAAAATGCCGATGTCTCAGCAAAGGCAATAATAGCAGAGTGCTTGCAATTAGAGCAATCCACACAGAAAAGACTTCAATTAGAACAAAATATGATTAAGGCCGAAATAAATAAGCTACAGGCCGGATCCTTGATGAAGCACAGATACCAGCAAGCTTATTCGCAAGTAGAAGGTTACTTCATAGATAACAAAAAATAGGATCAGACCTTCATTGGTCTGATCCTATTTTTTTAGAGTGATTTAATAAAAGGAAGTCCTCTGTATTGAGGAAATTGGTTATACATTAGTTCTTTAAATTTTGCTTTTTCCTGAGTATCAGAGCTGTACTGTAAAAATAACGTATAAGATACGATATTAGTAGGGTTTATCTTTAAAGCGGTTTTTAGAAAGTTCAGACCCTCCGTTATCTCTCCTTGTTGAAGATATAGTCTTGCTATATTTTCATATCCTGTAGCTTGAAGGGCGTTTCTTTGCAGCAGCATCGAATAATAATCAAAGGCTAAATCGATTTGATTTTGCGTGTAGAAGTAGTCTCCGAGCAGATTGGCTATCGAGTCTTGATGAAAAGGTAACTGCTTAATAAGCCAATCATATACTTCAAAATGCCCCATTTTAAACAGATCAATAAGTAATTTGATAATCATTAATAAATCAATTTCTGCACTATCATTTAATGATTCAGAGAGGATATATTTCATCGTAACTTTTGTTAGATTTGTTTCCTCGTTGTATGGAATTCTATTAAGATAGCTTGTATCTTTCCAAATGCTTGCGGCTAATAATAAAGTTTTAGCGAGATCAGTTTCTTCCTGTTCATTGGCATGATTTAGATTCGATAAATGTAGATCAAAGAGAGTACGATCGTTAGAAATCAATGCGTAGTGAATATTATTTATTGAAGAGATCTCTAGATTTAAGTTCATACATGCTCTGTAATAATGATCAGCAATCTCTTTATTACCTGTTAGTAGTCCCATTTGAAATAGAAGCAAAGCGTTGGCTGCAGTCATCTCAGGATATTTTTTATTAAGAAACTCTATGATAGAAGAGGCTGAATCCGTCGATATCAAAATCATGAGCAGTTGATATAGCACCAAGCGGTCATTAGGTATGAGCTGCATCAGTTTGGTTAAACAATAGACAGCCTTGGGCATATCACGTAAAAGCATATAGATATTAGAAAGTTTAGAATAAGGTAGGGAGCTACCATATGTCGGACTAATGAGCCAAAAACGCTGGTTTTTACTAACTGGATTTTCACCTAATTCCAAAGCCTTGTTAAACGAGTGAATCGCTTGCTCATAAAGACCGAAGTGGGAAAAAACTAGCCCCCTATAGCAATAATAGTCTGAATAATAAGGCCAGGTTCGAATAGATTCCTCAATCAATTCACTAGCTTCCTTGTATCGATCCAAATGAAAATAAGCATTAATCGTGGAGTTTACACAATGGAGATACCAGGCTTCATCTTTCTTTGCCTTTTTGTAAGCACGTTCATAGTAATAAAGCGCTTTTTTGTAATCCTTAAGAATCATATATTCATTTCCAAGGGTAAAGAAGTCATAGTCTGTTTTATTGCTTAGAGATTCGAAAATAGACAAATTTCGAGTTGATTTATCTTTCCTTCCTCTTGTTTCATCTGTGTAACCCGTGTGAAATATTTTAAAATAGTGATTGGTTAACTTTATTTCACCATGCCGGTATGTTATTTGTTCATGAATGGGTCTATAAAAATAAACGTCTGGATGATTGGTAAACAAACGTACGGCTGTAGACTCAATGAACTTTCGATCTTTTACATGGCCTAGAAAATTGAAGATCGGCAATATGATTCCTTGAGGTTCCGCATAATTGAGATTTTGCAGGTGCTCACGGAGGCGTTGATGTTCGTCGGATTGCACATACTCATCTGCATCCAGTACCAAGATCCATTTCGCAGTGGATTTCCTTATCGCTTCGTTCTTTGCCGCGGCAAAGTCATTGATCCACTGAAATGGATAGACATGGTTGGTGAATTCGGAAGCAATCTCTACCGTTTTATCCGTAGAGCCTGTATCAACCACTATGATTTCATCAACCAAGCCTTTAACACTGTCTAGGCACCTCCGGAGGGTCTTTTCTTCGTCTTTTACAATCATACATAAGGATAGCAATTTGTTCATGCCGATTTCTCCTATGCTGTCTTAGTTTATATATATGGTTTTAACAATGGAATGTCTAAAAGTTCAGAATGCTTCATTCGCAGCAATTCCCGAATTTGAGTGTTCAGTTTACAATCTTCGCAATGCTGTAAAAACATGAAGTAGAGAGATGGAGGAACGGCTATTAATTGAAGAGCCTGTTTAATGAAATAAAGAGCTTCTTCGTATTCACCTTGAAGAATATAAAGCTTAGCTAAGTTCTCGTACCCTTTTCCTGAAAGCTTGTTTTTGTTGATCAGAATCGAATAATAATTGATAGCAAGCTCGATTTGCTGTACCGAATAAAAGTAATGTCCGAGTTCGTTCGCTAGCTCGTCAGCATAAATGTTAAAGCTCTCAATAAGCCTATCGTAAGTATCGAAAAAGCCAAGTTGGAATAGTTGAGTGAGCAACTTGGTTAATACAGCAATATCTTTTTGCGATAACGAATTTTCTGGCGACACTCCCCAATAATGGTCCAGAATAAACTTTAACTCGCTGGCCTTGTTACTCTGCGGAATTAATGCCGAAAAGCTACTTTCCTCCCACACCATACTTGCAGAACAGATTGTTGTCATTAGCTCGATATCATCAGGCAGAGGACTACAACTTTCAATTAAGCTAACGAATAGATCCTGTCTATCCAACACTAATGCCTGAATCAGCTGTAAATGAATAGGGAGAGGAATACCCTTTTTTAGACACTCTTCATTATAGTAATGATATAAAGGCAGGTTTCCTAAATTCATCGTTACCCGAAGCAGCATAAGCAAATGATGTTCCTTTGGGGCATCGTATACTTTATCCAGAAACGATATTATCGAATCTGGTGACTCGGATTGACTCATGAGCTGAAGGATTCGAAATAATACGGTTTCATTATTTGGATTGGAATACAGCAGTTTCGTAAGACAATAAACGGCCTCACGGATACGTAAATGATCCAAATGAATGACGGCCAGTCTTTGGTAAGGGAGAGATGTTCCGTAATTCGGACTAATGAGCCATGGTTGGTTATCAGCACTCTGTACATCTTGCATGTCAGATAGCGTTATTGCCATTTGCAATTCTGTTATTGCTGCATCATAAAGACCGAGATCATATAAAATGGCCCCTTTGAACCAGTAAAAATCAGAGTATTGGGGCCAAAACCGCCAGCTACTATCAATTAAAAGAGAAGCTTCTTTATATTGTTTGAGTTTTAAATATGCTGTGATCATTTGGGTTGCACAATAAGGGAACCAGTATTTTTCAAATTCCTCTTTGACATACGCTTTCTGGTATTGTTTTAAGGCCAACTCATATTGTTCTGCCATCATATATTCGTTGCCAAGTGTGTAATAATCATATGGCTTTAAATTTCCAGTGTGTTGCATAGTTTGAAAAATAGATAAATTGCGCTCGGTTTTATTCTTAAGCTGAATAGTATCTTGTGTATATCCGGTATGGTAAATAACCAGGGGGCCGTTAATATAAGTAAGCTCCCCGTGTCGGTATCTTAACTGTTCATGAATAGGGCGCACGAAATAAATATCAGGATTTCTAGGAAAAATACGAGCGGCGGAAGATTCGACCATTTTTCCAGAGTTCGGATGACCGACATAGTTAATGATAGAAGAAATAACTCCCAGAGGCTTTTGAGGATCCAGACCTCTTAGGAAATTTCGAATGTCCGGGCCGTCATGCTGCAAGTACTCATCAGCATCCAGCACGAGGATCCATGGAGCGGTTGCTTTCGAGATTGCGTCATTCTTGGCAACAGAAAAATCGTTGCTCCACGGGAAATCAAAAACAAGATCCGTATACTGCTGAGCAATGGTTTTCGTCTGATCTGTTGATCCTGTATCTACAATGACGATTTCGTCTACGATATTCTTAACGCTTTCTAAACAACGAGCAAGGACGGCCTCCTCGTTTTTTATGATCATACATAAGGTAATAAGCTTTTCCATAATGCCTCCCGATAGACGGAGTTCCAAAGTAGATCTATATAGGTTTTATCGACAGGATCACAGAAATTGTAAAGTAATTTGGTATCACTTTTTATCTAAAATTGTCGATATATATAGTATACCAGATTCCACGTGACGAAAGCGGAGGAAACAACGTGAAAACCAGTATCGTTATAGCAACTTACAACAAATTGGAATATACGCAATTGTGTATCGAAAGCATCCGAGAATTCACGTCCCAGCATGAGTACGAAATTATTGTCGTCGATAATCATTCGACAGACGATACCGCAGCATGGCTCAGCAGCCAGTCGGATATTACAGTGATATTTAACAAAGAAAATCTGGGCTTTCCTAAAGCTTGCAACCAAGGGATTGAAATTTCGACCGGTGACAATATTTTATTGTTGAACAACGATACGATTGTGACCCAAAACTGGTTAACTAACATGTTGGCTTGTCTCTATAGCAGTGAAGAGGTTGGCGCGGTGGGAACGGTAACAAATCACTGCTCCTATGATCAAAGTATTCAGGTTTCTTATAAATCAATCGAAGAACTGCATCCATTTGCCACCCAATATAATCGAGCATCGAATCCGAAGCTATGGGAAGAGCGTCTTAGGCTTGTCGGTTATTGCATGTTAATAAAGAAGCAGGTTTTAGATGAGGTAGGTCTGTTGGATGAAAGATTTACGCCGGGGAATTTCGAAGATGACGATCTTTCATTACGCATTAAGCTAGCAGGATATAAGCTTTTTTTATGTAGGGATACATTTATCCATCACTTTGGAAGCGTCTCATTTAGAAATAACATAGAGGCTTATAACCAGCTGCTTAGTGTAAACAAAGACAAATTTTTTAAAAAGTGGGGTTTTAATCCAGAGGCTACGATTATTCAAAATGGACTTGTAAAACAGATTAAAGCATTATCAACGGATCCTATTCGAGTGCTTGAAATGGGGAGTGGTTGCGGTGGAACGCTTCTGTATGTAAGAAATCATTTCCCTTGCGCAGAAGTTTATGGAATTGAGACTAATCCTTTTGCTGCAAAAGTGGCGACTAAAGTCACGCCTCGGATCTACGGATCTCTCGAAGATATTTCTCATCAATATACGGACGGATTTTTCGACGTTATTATTGTGGGCAATCTTGGAGGCTTTAGTGATGATACGTTAGATATGGTAAAGCTTTTCTACAAACTTTTAAATAAAAATGGACAGCTAATAGTGATTGTCCCTCATTTGCTTTATCATCTTTCAATCAAAAAGATTATTGAGGGAACAATCAATTCAGATGAATTGAAGTATTGGAAATTATCCGATCTTGAAGAGGTTTTTCATAAGTTAGGTTTTGTAAAACCAGAGATTATTGGCCTCTTAGAAGAGATCAGACCCGCTGACCAGTTATTTATTCAGCGCTTGGCTGAAATGGCAGGACTCAAGACTACAAAGCCATACGAAATACACAGTTACTTGGTTATGGCATGCAAAATTAATAAAGAACAGGGCGTTAAGACGTTAATTAACAATCTTTTACTTCAAAACGACATTCAGTCGAGCGTAACTAAGCTTGCAAAAATAGATGCCGAAGAGATTTTGAACGTTATTGAAGATGCGGGGCACGAACAAAAGGTTGAATTGCTGAACTATATTGCAGTGCAGTTTATCGAGCATCAGAAACCGGATCTTTCGCTTCCATATTTAAGCAGAGCTTTTGAGCTTGATGCCAGCCATGATCCTACTTTGTTTAATTTGGGATTGGCGATGTATACACAGGGGCATGACCAACTTGCTTTGGATTGGCTGAGTTTAATTTCCGTTAGAGATGATAAGCTTGAGCATTGGATAAAGCAAATTGAAGCGGATCTCTATACTAAAACTTATGAGAAACATAAATTAAAGTTTTTGCTTCGGAGATTGGAAAATGACGTCGAGGGAGAAGCCAGTTTGGCAGAGCTGCTTCGAATGTTAGGTAATGGAGAAGCACGCATCGAACAAATAAATCAAGCAATTGAAAACGATATGGTGGAAAAATCACAACTGTTAACACAGTTAGCGGTAGCTTGTTATGAGCACGATCTACCGGATATGGTATTTCCATTCTTTGAAAAAGCACTAGAGTTTGATGCGGATAATCAAGATGCGCTATATTTGCTGGCACGTATTTTGTATGATCTTGGGGAGTTTGATAGTGCAAGATTATATCTTAATCGTGTGCGGAACAACGATAGCAGCGTAACAGAACTTATGCAAAAACTAAGTGAGGTAAGCGCCGTATGAACGAAAACAAAGTATGTTTTATCACTTGCTACAATGACGAGGTGCTCTACCAAGAGTGTTTGAAGTATATACATACTCTAAAGATTCCTGAAGGATTTGAGATTGAAACGTTAGGTATCGTCGGGGCTGAAAGCATGGCCGCGGGTTATAACAAGGCTATGCAAAGCTCCGACGCGAAGTATAAAGTGTATTTGCATCAGGATACATTTATTGTAAATAAGGATTTTATGTATGATGTTGTAGGGATTTTTAAGGAAAATCCCCAAGTTGGGATTCTTGGAATGGTAGGTGCTGAGTATCTGCCGACAAATGGTGTTTGGAAGGATTCCAAACTTAAGTATGGTAAAGTTTATGAAAATGTTATGGGCCATCTAGAAAAAATTGAATTCAATTCCCAGCCAAGCGACTATAAGAGTGTTATAGCTTTAGATGGTTTACTGCTAATAACACAGTACGATTTGGCATGGAAAGAAGACTTATTTAGTGGATGGCATTTATGCGATTTGTCGCAATGTCTTGAGTTTTCACAGGCAGGGTTCGAAGTTGGCGTGGTGAATCAAGAACAACCTTGGTGCATTCACGATGGCGGCAGTTATGATGTTGGAAGCGAATTTGATATTTATCGTGACGTTTTCCTTAATCAATATTCATCTAATGTGCTGCCCAAAGTGAGTGTACTTATTCCTACATATAATCGTCCGCAGTATTTTGAGCAGGCGCTTACTAGCGTGTTACAACAAACTTACAAAAACATTGAAATTATAGTATCCGATGATAGCACGAATGACGATACGTTAAAATTATTGGAGCCTTACTTAAAAGAGCACAGTCATATCCATTACTACAAAAACGAGAAGAACCTAGGTCAATTTGAAAATGATTTGAAGTGCATGGAACTGGCTTCCGGAGAATACATAAACTTTTTGATGGATGATGATCTTTTTCATCCAGAGAAGATTGAAAAAATGATGCATTACTTTATCCACGATCGGAACCAAGAGATTTCGCTCGTTACATCCCATCGTCAATTAATTGATGCTGATGGTAATGAAACACCTGATTGGTCTGTAACAAAGCGGCTGTTTGAGGAAGATAAAATTATTGATGGCATAGCATTTGGTGAGTTTGCCCTTACTAGAAATTTTAATTGCATAGGAGAGCCCACTACGCCACTTTTCAGGAAAAAACTCCTTGTAGAACCTTTCGGATTTTTTAATGGTCGGGCTTATGGATGTAACGTGGATATGGCAACTTGGATTCAATTGCTTTCAAGAGGCAAAATTGTATATATGTCCGAAACATTGAGTTATTTCAGAATACATGAAAGCCAGCAACTGCATACGACTCAGAAAGTATTGGAAGGTGCTGTGGATTACGCTCATATCATTTTAAATAGTGTAGATTACGGTTACTTTAGGGATGGATCTCTGCATGTAAAAGCTATTCGAAATTGTATAGCTTATCTCGATAAAGTGCTTGGTTCTGTACAAAAATTAGCTTCGAATGAAGATTATTTTGAAGAGATTGTTCGCTATAAGGGAATGTTGATCGATAAATTGAACGGCTTGGGAGCCTCAATTAATATTGAGGAACCGCTAGTGAGTGTGTTAATACCTGCTTACAATAGGCCGCGCTATTTAGAACTAGCATTACAAAGCGTACTTAATCAAACCTATAAGAATATCGAGATCATTGTTTGTGACGATAGCACGAACGATGGGGTTGAGCAAATGATTCAGCCTTATCTAAAAAATAATACTAATTTGCATTACTACCGTAATGAACGTCAGTTAAATTATGAGAATCTACATAAATTGTTCAGACTAGCAAAAGGAAAGTATATTAGTTACCTTTGTGATGATGATTTGTATCATAAAAATAAATTAGAGAAAATGGTTAGAATTTTAGAACACAATAAAAGCGTAACATTAGTAACATCATATAGACAGCTAATTGACCTAGATGGCAACGTTTTGGGAGACCTCCCGAGTACTAAAAGGTTGTTCCAAGAAACAACTATCGTAGATGGAAAAGCGATAGGGAATTACATGTTAACTAATATTATTAATGTAATAGGTGAGCCAAGTACACCTATCTTTAGAAAACAAGATTTATTGGAAAACTTCGGATGTTTCCATGGATTTGATTACAATAGAAGTATAAACGACTTAGCCTCATGGATTTCACTACTTTCCAAAGGGAATTTAGCCTATATTACTGAACCACTGAGTTACTTTAGACAACATCCAGGCCAAAATCAAGTCCAAATGCACATCCGTATTCCGACTATAAGAGAATGGTTTCAACTAATAGTAGATTCCAGAAAAAGTGGGTTTCTTAACATTCAGAAAGATTTTAAAAAATCTTTAGCGAATTACAGTGTTATAGCTCTTCAGATTATTCAGGAGGCACTTAGCGCCGGATATGAAAATCAATTACAAGAAGAGCAAGCATTTCATTACATCAAGAAAACTATAAATTACTTAGAAGACCAAAAAGACGACAAGTATTCTTGTCCATACTGTAATCATAGTTTTAATAAGTTTATTCCATGGGATGATAAATACGATTTTCCCAGGTATACATTTGAGATGAATAATAAGTTCACAGCGATTTGCCCTGGATGTTTGGCATTAGACAGGGAGAGACTTTATAAACTTTATATTGAGAAAGAGACTAATTTATTATCCAAGGAAAATAAGATCTTACACGTTGCGCCTGAGAAAAATATGAGAAATTGGCTTAAAAGTTTCTCAAATCTTAGTTATAAATGTGGTGATCTTTATCCTAATGATCATGAAACAGAAAAATTAGATGTGACTGATATTCATTATGCCAATGAGAGTTTTGATGTAATTTTTTGTAGTCATGTTCTTGAGCATGTTCCGGATGATAGACGAGCAATGAGAGAATTCTATAGAGTGCTGAAAAAAGGAGGATGGGGAATTTTACAAGTACCTTTAGCAACAAGTATTGATTGTACGTTTGAGGATTTTTCAATAACTACCGAGTCTGGGCGTCTTGAAACATTCGGGCAAGAAGATCATGTAAGAATATACGCAAAGGATTATGTGAATAGATTAGAGGAAGCCGGCTTTAGAGTGCTTCAATATAATTTTTCTGAGCAATATGGTGCAGAGGAAGCTGAAAAATATGGATTATCGCCGAGTGATGTATTATATGTAGTATTTAAGTAAAGTAGTATGATTTGATTAAATTACAAGGGAGATAGTTCAAAAAGGGACCTGGCCTGTTGGCTAGGTCCCTTTTTTTTATAAATCCTTTCTCAATGACGGTCCAATCCCATTTTAATCCGCCAAGACTATATTACATACCCTATCAACATCTTGCTGTGTAAGCTCTCCGTATAAGGGTAAAGTGAGAACCCTTTCAGAAATATATTTTGCTACAGGTATATAATTTGAATTATATCTTCCACTATAACATTCATAATTATTTGTAAGCGGGTAGAAATATTTTCGAGCTATTATGTTTTCTTTTGCGAGTGCAGCGTGCACCTCATCACGAGTTTTTCCAAATTGTTTCTCGTTGAATACAACAGGGAAATAGGCATAATTTTGGGATACACCCTTTTGTTCTTGCAATAATGTTAAACCTTTAACCCCCATGAATCGCTCTTTGTATCGTTCCACAACCAATTTCCTATTATTAATATCTTCATTAACGTGGCGAATATTGCAAATACCCATAGCAGCACAGAATTCATTCATTTTGCCATTACCACCGGCGAAAATTACACTTTCAGGAGATGCAATCCCAAAATTTTTAATTTGGTAAAGTCTATTTTTATACTTTTCATCTGAAAAAGTTAGTGCCCCACCCTCGATTGAGTTAAACACTTTGGTTGCGTGAAAACTAAACATAGAAATATCTCCAAAACTTCCGATTCCTTGGCCATTCAAGGCAACTCCAAATGCATGAGCTGCATCATAAATAACCTTTAAGTTATACTTTTTTGCAAGTTTATCTATCTCATGGACGTTACAAATATTTCCATAAACATGAACCGGAATAATTGCAGATGTTTTATCAGTTATAAGGGATTCAATTCGCTCGACATCTATGGTATAGTCACTTGGTGAAATGTCACAAAACACAGGCGTTAACCCGTGCCTTGTGATAGCATGTGTTGTTGAAGCAAAGGTAAAAGGTGTTGTGATTACTTCGCCGGTTAGATTAAGTGCTTCTATTGCCATTTCGAGTGCAATGTGGCCATTGGTAAAAAGTGAAACGAATGGAACACCAAGGTAGGTTTCAAGTTCTTTTTCAAGCTGATTATGTTTTTCTCCCATGTTTGTAAGCCATTTTGTTTCCCATATAGATCTTATCTCATCTATATATTCCTCAAAAGGCGGTAATGAGGATCTAGTTACATTGATTAGCATATAAAACACCTCATTAAATATATTTACTAATTACCGCCTTTTTCACATACAAAAAATATGCTTGCGCATAAATCGGGATATTGCTGTCCTAATTCATAACAACCATCTAAGTATTCTTTTGAAACAATATCTGTGTTAAGGATCTTATCCCACTGGAAGTTAGCAAGTGCTTTGAAAAATATTCCTGACCGATGAATGATTTTGAGTCCTGACAGTTTAATATCTCTTTCTAGTGTATCTAGCGAGTACGTTATTCTGTGACCATGGGCCGCTTCTGCATCAGTAACCGCACTATTATGACTAATAAGTCCCATTTTTACGGCTATTTGTCTTGATGGAGCATTGGCATTGGGACAAACGATAAAGAACCGGCCTTTGTCAGATAACCATTCGTTATTTACTTTCTTTAGTAATGAAACAGGATCATCGATATGCTCTAACACATGAGTTAAAACTATATTATCGTATTTAGTAGGTAATAGCGTTTCTTCAAAAAGTGAGTTTACAAACTTCACTTCGTCACCCAATAGCGATTTTGCATAATTACAAGCCTCATCCGAGGCTTCAACACATGTAATGTCGTCAAAAAACTCTAAAAACCTTTGTGTAAAATTACCTTTATAGCTACCAAGTTCTAAAAGATTCCCTACTATGAAAAACGGTAAAAAAGATTTTAACATATACGGATGCATAATATCCAAATCAAAGTTATATGCGTATTTGCGTACTGAATTATCTTCAAGTTCCTGGTTGTAGTTTCGTTTCACTTTTTATTCCTCCTTTAACTGTGCCAAACCAAAACCATACTTCCCAAACTCGTTTCCATTATATAGAATATAAATTTTATTATCAGAACTGAACACATTTGGATAACACATCATATCAGAATCCCAGCTATTTTCAGTAACATCGATTCCTGCTAGCGCATCATTCCTGATCCAATTGATTAAATCACTTGAGTACGCATAGCCAATTCTATAGGCTCTGTTCCTGTTTTCTCGAAAATCGGAAGATTGTCTGTAACAAAAAAACATATGGTACTTATCTTCGAAATGAATGACTGTAGGGAGCGCTTGGCTTTCATCAGGAAACTTGTCGCTTATAATCTGTTTATTATCTTTAATCCAATCGATGCCATCTTTCGAGATTGCGTGTCCAATTTTATAAACTCGATCAGGTTGTAAGTTACCATCAAAAATCTTCCAACTCACTCCGTATATATACCACATGTGAAATATATTGTTAATAATCTTAACAAAAGGATCACCCACTAGGAATGGTTCATACAAAGATGAGGTTAATACGGGACCATCACCTAGTTTTTGAAATGTTATTCCATCGTCATTTGATACTGCTAAACCAATACCTGTATCAGTGGAAACGGAAACCTTCCTATTCCAACCAGAGGTATAGGCATATATTTTGTTTTCATACCTTACAACATTCATAGGAAAAATACCATGTTCGTCAAAACAACCTAACTTCCCAAGTGGAATAACTGTATGCGTGGAGACATCAAGTACTTTCTTAAAATTCTTATCAAAATCAACAAAAGCAATATTGCTCAAATATTTCTGTTTATCTTTTTGTCTGGTCGAGAAATATATACGAATAAATTGATCGAAAACCAATGCCTGTGGTGATTGTGCAAATAGTAACCCGTAATCCGATGGATCAAATATTTTACCTTTCTTTTCCCAAATCATTTACACTAAGTCCCCTTCCAACTCAGCTAGCCCGAATCCATATTTACCAACTTCGTTTCCAAGATACAGCATATGTATTTTACCATCCAATTCAAATACGTTTGGATACGCAACCATTTCAGAGTCCCAGCCATCGTTAGATACATCTATTCCTACCTTGTCATCATCCCTTGTCCAATTTATTAAATCATTAGAATAGGCGTAACCTATACGATAGCTTTTTTCCTTATTTCTTCTAAAATCAATTGCTTGTCTATAACAAAAAAACATATGATATTTGCCATTACGAAAAATAATATCCGGACAGGCTTGAGCTTCATTTTCCCCCAATTTATTAGAAATAATATCTTTATTAACTTTATTCCAATGCAAACAATCCGTTGATGTTGCCATTCTAATTTTATAAATAATTTCTGCTTTTTCACCATCTAGAATCCACTTACGTCCAGCTATATATGATAAATACCAAACATCATTAAACTTTCTAATTTTTGGGGAGGCAACAACAAAAGGCTCATTTAACGAATAAGATAGTATTGGTCCCTGGCCAATTTTTTCGAAGGAGCTCCCACCATTTGTGCTTTTTGCAAAACCAATTGCAACATTAAATGGTACTGACTCACACCTTGTCCAACCTCCATAGAAGGCTAATATGTCATCCCCTTCTCTAATAGCAGTGACTGGATAGGTGCCAAACTCGTCGAAAGTTCCGATATTACCTAGCTCTAGGCAAGGAATTTCGGCTACGTTAATAACGTCCAGCAAGTTTTTCCTATTTAAATCAACAAAAGCACTGTAACTTACATATTGTCTATTTTCATCAGGTTTTGGTCTGCAGCTGAAGTAAACCCTAATAAAATTATCGAAATTTACTACGTTAGGTGCTTGTGCGAATTGATCCATCCACAACGGTCTGTTTTTAATAGTTGCGGGATCAAAAACAATCCCCTTTTTAATCCACTTAAACATGCTTATGTTAGCTCCTTTATCATATAATAGGAATCTAAAGATGCTCTGCTAACTATTGTGAAGCCATGTTTTTCATAATAAGCTATTGCTTTAGAATTTACCTTATCAACTTCGAGTTTTATTTTTGTCATACCATATCCTTTAGAAAGTAGACAGCTTAATTGCAATAATAAACTTCCAATCCCCATGTTTTGATATTCGACTGATACTGCAATGTGACTTAGATACGCTACTTTGCTGACTAGATCATTTGCATAAAATATGACTACCCCAGAGATTGCGTTACTATCTTTCGTTACAAAAACACAAGCATGGTCAGCAAGTTTAGATGCATATGTAACTAGATTTCCGACCCGACTTTCAATTGAACGCGGAAAATAATCATTAAAATAACTTAATACATGCACAATTTCAGTTTCAGATGTAATCGGAGTTGGATTAAATGACACTATATCACCTCATAATCCTCTAACATCTTCTTAATATTATCTAGGTCATTAAACATCATAACATCAATTATGGAAAGCCATGGTACAAACTCGTTTTTGAACTGCGTGTATATAATTGGCTTTGATCTTATAAAACGCAGTTCGATTTCATTTTCCGCAAATACCTCTTTTGAATAGAGATCCACTCCGCCAATGGAGTTTATGTAAGTACTAGCGTTTAATTGTTTGCAAATTGCTAATACCTTACTTTGTCCCCTCAAGGAATGATCAATATCTATGGAAGAAGAAATAATTATTTTGGTTCTTATATCCAAAGACTTAACTACTGTATTTATTGAATAACAAATATATTTAAACAAATTAGTTTCATTATTTAATAGGGAGTCTTCGAAAATTTTAATTCCCTGTAGAAAATGAGGGGCTTTTTTATAAGCCTCACTTAGTTGGTTGAGAAGCTTTTTTTTATTAAAATCTAAGGCAATCTTACGATCATTCACGTTTAAATAGTCTGAATCCTTTTGAACAGAGATGCTAAAATAAACATCTCTCCCGTTCTGTAGGAAACGATTTCTGTTGAACCAGCCTTTTTTCGTATATTCTATGTTGTCATAAATTACAAAGACATCAACTGCATTTATTAGCTGAAAATAGCCGATATACGGTAGAAAATATGGTTGCATAATTGCTATTCTCATAGTTCCTCCACTAATCTCTCTCACCGCGGGGAAATGCCATATTTGCTTGGCGCATCTGGTATTCACAGCGAGGGGCTAGATTTTGTATTTTTGACCCTGACTCACAAAGGTTTTGCAAATTTTCTAAACCGTATTGAATATGAACGTGTAACTGACCAGCAAACTCGCCATCTCTCATTATATAATGATTATCGGATGTTACTGAGCAAATTATTAACGCAACATTCTGGGATAATGCGAAATATATACTATTGTGAAGAGAACATTGATATTATAATAGGTAAATTTCATTCAGAGTTTTTCCGTTTCTATAGACCTAATAAAGTGCTTCACAATGAGCACCATATTAATTGAACAACGATAAGCCGTGCCCCAAGGAATAAA
>NZ_BSDJ01000023.1 GCF_027925525.1 Paenibacillus tyrphae
ACGTGTATGTAATGGTCGTCTCCGACACATGTTGTACATTAGGGTTTTTCTCCAAATTCTTCATTTGTTCTTCTGTAAAAAGCACTCGATTCAAGTTCCCCATTTTCCTCTCGCCCCTATTCCTTACTCTGATTAAAACACAAATGACCCACAAGATGGTCACTTTTTTCAAAGTGTCCTTCTTGTGGGTCACAGTTCACCTTATTACGCTCAGGCGCTTTTTTTTAATTACATAATTGAAACGTAACGGTACAGAATGACGTCTAATGATCATTGTGATTCGTGGGGAGGCGGTACATTAGTTTTTTTTGTATAGTTGCATGGTTTGGCGTATTGATATCTCGATAACCTCTTGAGGACATTTGGAAATTTATAAGCTAACATTGAAGCTTTCAACGTCTTTCAAGAGTTGATCATGATTGTATTTCTCTCCCCAGATTTTGAGGTTTTTTGCTCTGCTTTCCGGATCGTTGTTAACGCGAATAATTTGTTCTTTATATTGTTTAACACGATTTTTGATATCGTCTTCCAGTGCTTTGAGATTTGCTTTCTGGCCATCATTTTGGAGCTTGGCATTTTCCTTCAACTTATCTTTAAATTCCTGCTTTAAGCCTTCCAACAATCCAATCTTTATAATTTCAATTTTGCCTAGACGTATGTCGTCATTGGTTTCTTTTATTGTTGTAGCATCAGTAGCACCTGTAAAACCAACCTGACCGTTGTTTGTCGTTGTTTGGATAACTACCGTATCAGCACTATTGTAAATCATTTGGGGGGTAAAGAGTAGCGTATTGGTATAGCGGTCGAACCCTGTCCGCAAATCTACCCCCAAGTCATAAGCAACTCTCCATATAAGTTTAGAGCACCACCATGCGGTTTGATTAGTCAGCGGATATGAATATGAGTCAACTGTATAAGGACCATTATTATTCGCTCGGTAAAAATCTGCTTTTCCGGCAAGTGAACTCATTTGACTATGATCCCAGTTTTTAATACCCAGTTGAGTTGCTTCATCGTAATTTTCTTTGATTTTCCAAACATCAACGATGCCAATAGAAGGATTGGCTTGTCCCGATTCGATAAGTAAACCATAAGAGGCACAGCCGTGCTCTCTATACCGCCAATCACTTGGTTTTGTGCACGTGTAGAAGCTGTCATTGTAAGCAATCATGGCATGGGTATAAGCGCCATAATTTCCTCCGGGGTTAGATCCCAGAAGGATATCACCTCTGTAAATAGCTCCAACGTTGAACGTATTGTTTCCTTCCAATGTTTTTTGGCCTGAAAATTCTAAAAAATCTGCTGTAGCTGTTGCTGGTACAATTAATGAACTTGTTAGTAAGGTGGCTGATAGGATGAAACTAACGGAATATATATTATACTAGAAAAATATATAATACAATATATAAATTGGGATCTATGTTTATATTTTACTTTTTTATTTTTTTCTCACTAGTAACATGGAAAGTATTTGAACATTTAAGTTTATGAGGGATAGAGGGAACTAAAGTAAAAATGTGATGAGGAAAAGAATGGTAATACCTTTGCGCTTTTATCATTTGTACCTCGAAATACATATTAACAAAATAGGAGAAAACTAAAATGATTAAAAAACATTTATTGATGTTAATAATTTTAATGCTAGAGTTGTTTTTGTTAGGATGTAATACTGAGGTGCAGAGTGTAGAGATTAAAAAAGACTACTATGGAGTATCACGTGAAGCTGATGGATATTACTATATTTCTTCTCTAACGACCGGATTAAAAAAAAATAAATTAGATGGTCGCACTTCATTTATTCTTTATGATAAAAAGGGACTTTTGTGGGTTCCCTATGAAAGAGAATATGATTATAAAGTTGGGTCTAAAGTGGACATTTATAAAGATGAGAAGATCATTAAAACGATCCCTGTCGAAAATCGTCCTGTTAAAATTATTGAAGGCAGTGTATTGAATGCGGTCATCTGTGAAGTAAACGGAGAGAAGGGAAGAGTAGTCTTTGTTAACAATTCTACATTTGAAGTTATAAAAACGGTGGAAATAGAGGGAAATCCAACAGATGCTATTTTCGATGAAAGCGTGGTATTTGTAACCAGTGATAACCTAGTGAAAAATGTAGATAGTTTTGTTCATAAGATAAATGTTAGCGATTATTCAATAAATACTACTATTATAAATGGACCACTGTCAATAAATTGGACATATAGAATCGAGAGAATTACGCAGCAGACAGATACATACGTTCGTATTGATTGGGTGTAAAATACCCGATGGAGGAATGGATTCGTTTTCCATTGTAGAAACACGCAATATACTCAAAAATCCGCTCTCTGGCTTCTTTGCGGGTCTTGAACTTCTCTAAATATACGAGCTCTTTCTTCAGCACGCTGTGGAACGATTCGATACAAGCGTTATCGTAGCAATTTCCTTTGCGGCTCATGCTGCCCTTCATCTTATACTTTTTGAGTCGCTCCTGGTACTCTAAAGAAGCATACTGACTGCCTCGATCAGAGTGGTGGAGAACTTCACCGCGTGGCTTCTGAAGCCGATAGGCTTGATCTAGCGCCTTTATCACAAGTGACTTCGTCATTCGTTCATCCATATGAAACCCTACGATTTTACGACTGTATAAGTCCATGACGCTCGCTAAATAGAGCCATCCCTCATCCGTCGAGATATAGGTGATGTCTGTCATCCAGACCTGATTAGGCGCACTCGCTTGAAACTGTTGATTCAGCACATTCGCGGCTACCGGCAAGTTATGCTTGGAATTCGTTGTTGCTTTATATTTCTTGATTGTTCGGGATTTCAAGCCGAGCTCCTTCATGATTCGAGCAACGGTTTTCTCGGCTACCTGAGCGCCTTGTTTCTTCAGGGTTTCCCAGATTTTCTTGCTTCCATAAAGACGCCTATGGTCAAAAAAGATGCGCCGAATCTGCTTTTTGAGCCACTTATGACGTTGACTTCGACCGCTTTCTTTTCGCCGGGTCCAATCATAATAACCGCTTCGGGAGATTCCAAATACGGCGCACATCTTCGCGACACGGAGCTTGAAGCGATGATCGTGGATGAATTTATAGATCAGCGCCGGTCTTTTGCGAAGTAGTGCATCGCCTTTTTTAAGATTTCGTTCTCCTCTTCCAGATCACGAATCCGCTTCTCAAGATCACGCATGGCCTTGTCTTCCGGTTTTAGTTGCCCACTACCGGGAAACGCCCCGCTGCCGTCCTGTTTAAACTCGGCGATCCAGCGATAGATCGTATTCTCATGCAGACCCATCTCACGGGCTACCTGCGCCACTGATTTCCCTTCTTTTTGAACGAGTCGAACGGTATGAAGTTTGAATTCTTTGTCGTATTTTTTCGTCATGTCGGACACCTCGATTATGAATGCTTTTATTTTCGCACTCTCGGTTCTCCGTGTCCAATATTGAGTCTAGCACCATAAAAGATAGTAGAAGAATTAATTCTATTCAAGAGCATAAGGATTATATTTATGTAGGCGTTCTTTCCTACGATAAAAAAGAATATACTAATCTGGTTAAATTAAAGAAGGCTAACCTGACAGTCGAAAAGGAAATAAAAGTGGAATTTTCCCCTCTAGAAATAAAGAAGCAAAACAATAAATTATACTTGCTCCATTTTTCATATAATACTGACCCTGTATGGGGAGGAGTCATGACTATTTTTGACTTGCAGAATGAAACTATAAAAGAAGTTGAAATTCCCATTATTGCCAATCGCGTTTTTTTGGAAAATGACAAGATACTGTTTTCATCTTCATACTCAGACCAATATGTGGAGTATAGTTTAAAAAACGATTCTTTAAAGAAACAGAATTCAGCTAAAAGGATAAAATCGAACATTGTATCTTTTTGATGGGGGGCTTAGGATGAAGAAGAGAACGGTTTTGACATATCTGAACTTTTCAATTGTCTGTTTGATACCGGTCTTTATTTACTTACGTCGAAATATTGATAATAAAATCATTTTTTATTCTATGGCTATAGTCGTTACTCTATTATGTTTATTAAGTTTATTTTTATTAATAAAACGATATAAGAACAGTCTTATTTCCTATGTAGGAATTGTTTTATTAGGACTTAGTATGATCTTTGTGGTCAGAGAAAGCTTGGATCAACGAATGAATTTCTATCTTCAAGAGGCTTTAACTAATTATCTACCCTCGGCATCACTCGAAATCATAGGGGAGGGACAATATAATGTTAATCTGGCCAAGCCAATGCTAGGCCAGAATATAAAAAATGAAAAAAGAACTTTGGGGAAATTTTATCCTGAATTGCCTTATCATCAATCGGAACTTTTTTTGGTGGACAAACACTTACCAGACAATCCAAGTGTTAGTTATAGGTTTGTTTTTAAAAAGCCATATCAGATTGATAACCAGGATGTATCAAATAAAATATGTATTGTATGGGGGATGTGCAGCTATTTTTATAATGGTTATGCAGATATTGATCTGAAGACTGGTGAAGTTATTGGTCTCAAAATCCGATATATGGATATCAAGTAATCTGCCATTTAAAAGAATAATAGTTACTATACACCCCATATCCAGCCCATAGACGCGGGATCTCGCCTATGGGCTTTTCTTATTCAGTATGTAAAAGTCCCAGCTGGCTTTTTTAGTATGGTATTATTGTAAATAACAGGGAGGTCTGACGATGAGAACAGCCTTCGTTTTACTCTTTGCATTGTTGCTTTTGCAGGGATGTGCCCGAGATGATCATAACAACCTTGTGTTCACCGGCGAGAGCGAGCATTGGACGAGGAAGCTCCTCGATAAAAGGCTATAACATAAAAAATAATAAAATCGTGGCCAGCTCCGTCTCCTCTTATCCGTTTGCTCGAAAGGGCGAGGAAATCCCCATACATGTCGAATGGGACGGAAAAAAGGAGGACGTACTGCTTAAGTCGAAATAATGCTGCTATGAGGGAGAGTCCGAATAAAGAAAGGCTGGAGCGGTCTTGCGTTTGGAACGGATACTTGCTGTTTTGATGCTGGTTGTCAACAGGAGAAGAATATCGGCCGCGGAGCTCGCGGACAAAATGGAGGTTTCGGTCCGGACCGTCTACCGGGATATCGAAACGTTGTGCCAAGCCGGGTTCCCGATCGTCGCCTACCAAGGGGCTGGGGGCGGTTTTGCCGTCATGGAGGGCTATCGGCTGGACCGGAACGCGCTGACGTTCGAGGAGATCACATCGGTCATTTCAGCTTTAAAAGGAATGACGAAGACACTCGACGATACGCGTCTCGGAACGACGCTGGAGAAATATACGAGCTTGCTCACCGACAAGGAAAAAGAAACCGCCCGCTTCTGGCAGGAGCGGCTCGTCATCGATATGAACCCGTGGGGGGCCGACGGTGCGATGAAGCGGAAGGTCGCCCTGATTCGGGAAGCGCTCCAGAGGGAGATGACCCTCCGTTTCGCCTATACTTCGAACAACAGGTTGACGACCGACCGGGAGGTCGAGCCGATGACGCTTTTGCTAAAGGGTGCAGCTTGGTATTTGTACGCGTATTGCCCGCTTCGCGGCGATTTTCGCATGTTCCGGTTGTCGCGCATGACTCAAGTGGTTGTGATGGATCACCCGTTCGAGCGCAGGGAGCATGCAAGCCTGGAAGAGAAGGACTTGGAGCAGATGTGGAATAGCGGCTCCCAGACGGTGACGATGGTACTGCGCTTCGCGCCTGAGGCGAGAGCCCGGGCGGAAGAATTTTTCGGCATGGAGGAAGGGCAAACGGGAGAGGACGGTTACTTGACGGTTGTGCAGACGTATCCCGAGGACGAGTGGGTGTACGGCTTCCTGCTAAGCTTCGGGGACCAAGTTGAAATCCTCGAACCCGAGCGGCTGCGCGTGCTCATCCGGGACCGCGCAGAGCGCATCTGCAAGATGTACGGGAAATGAAAAAATAACATGACAAACTGTTGTCAGAGTTAGGGGTGTATGCTGTAGCTATTCCCAATCAAATGGAGGTTGTCAAAATGGACAAACAGTTTTGTCAAAGCTGCAGCATGCCCTTGAACACTGCCGAGGATTTCGGCACGAACGCCGATGGAAGCCGCAATGAAGAGTACTGTACCTACTGCTATCAAGGAGGGGCCTTCACCTCCCCGGACGCTACCGTGCAATCGATGATCGAGGAATGCGTTCCGCATGTGATCGAAGGCCAAGGCATATCGGAGCAGGAAGCCCGCGAAATGCTGAATCAATTCATCCCTTCGCTCAAAAGATGGGCGTAACAGACTGACGTTCCGACACCAAAACTATTTTTCATCAGGTCCCCAAAAAAGCCGTCGTCGTGCTCTGCGTTATTCGCAGGCGCGTCTGCGGCTTTTATCTTTTGCCGGCCGGGCCATTCTTCTTGATCGAAAACCGTCCATGAAATGATGGAAAATGGCATATATAGGATATAGAATGGATTTAGATTTGGAGGGGTACGATGGGGATGGCTTTGGTGCAGGTTGTTCTTTTTGCATGGGGCTTATGGATGGCCAGGCGGAGAGCGGCAAGCGGAGAGGACGATCTTATCCTCCCGCTGTGGGTACGAGTGCTGCTCAGCCTCTCGCTGGTTGCGGCAGCGTTCGCGATTTGGCGATCCGACCCGGCTTCGCCTTATGGCGAGTGGGTATTTTGGGGAATGCTGATGTCATTCCTCGGCGATCTGTCCATGGCCGGTGTCATTCCTTGGCCGCAAAGGCTAATTGGCGGCATGCTGACCTTCGCGGTCGCGCAGAGCTTCTACATGACCGCTTTTATTCAAATGATGTCTGCAAGCGGAGGGGCCGCAGGAGGCCGCGGAT
Organism: Paenibacillus tyrphae; assembly: GCF_027925525.1. Classification (GTDB taxonomy): domain Bacteria; phylum Bacillota; class Bacilli; order Paenibacillales; family NBRC-103111; genus Paenibacillus_G; species Paenibacillus_G tyrfis_B. The sequence continues at coordinate 6,827 of NZ_BSDJ01000023.1, forward strand.
TATGGATCGGCGTGACCGGCTACGGTTTGCTGCTTGTTGTCGGATGGCTATTTTTCATTCGCAATCCCCACAAGCAAGCCATCCTTAATTATGGAGCGCTTGGATACGGATTATGGGTCGGCGGAATGGCCTGCTTTGCTCTTGATCTGGCGATGATGCTAGGGGGAGTCTGGTGGCTGACGGCTGTTGGCGCCCTGATCTTTGTCCTGTCCGATCTGCTGATCGGCGTGACGGATGTCGGGGGGTACCGAATGAAACATAAAGAAATATGGATCTGGTTCACGTATGTCGCCGGACAGATGGCGATTATTTACGCCGCGGCAGGATGATGTTCGGCGAATAAAATATTTTGTAGCGAAATGGAGCGATCGTGGTGGCGTGGAGAGCGGTAAATCCTGCGACTGGAGAAGAAGGAGAGGAAATTCAGGCAACGCCGCTGGAAGCGGTGGACCCAATGATGCAAAAGGCGAAAATAGCTTCGCCCCCATGGAAGCAGACGCCGGTAGCGGAACGATTGACGTATTTGCGGCGGATTCGCTACTACATCACGGAGCATTTTGAGGAATGCGCGGAGCTGATTGTTCAGGCAACCGGGAAGCCGCTCGTGGAAGCGGCAACACACGAGTTGTTTATCGTGGCGGATGCGATCAAGCATATGGAAGATTGCGCAGTCAAAACGCTAAAAACGCGAAAAGCGAAGACACCGCTCACCTTGTTCGGGAAGCAATCCACGATTTCCTACCACCCCCGTGGTGTCGTTCTTGTCATTGCGCCGTGGAATTTTCCGTTTCAGCTTGCGATGATACCTGCGTTAAACGCATTAACAGCCGGCAACAGCGTCATTGTCAAGCCTTCCGAGGTAACGCCGCTTGTAGGCAAATTGATGGAGCGTATTTTCGCGGCGGCGGGATTTCCCGAAGGGCTTGTGCAAATCGCTCATGGAGATGGCGCGCTGGGAGCCAGGCTCATTGAGGCGGAGCCGGATTATATTTTCTTCACAGGCTCCGTGCAAACTGGCGCCAGGATTCAGCAAGAAGCCGCGAAGCGGCTCATCCCGACCACGCTTGAGCTCGGCGGCAAGGACCCGATGATTGTCTTCGCCGATGCGAATCTGGAGCGGGCCGTGAGAGGAGCGGTATGGGGCTCGCTGGCCAACAGCGGGCAGGCGTGTATTTCGGTGGAGCGAATCTATGTCGAGCGATCCGTTTATGCCGACTTTACCGAGCGACTAAAGCAGGAAGTGAGCCGGCTGCGCCAAAACGGAACCGAAGATACGGACTTGGGCTCGATGACATTTTCGAAGCAGGTGGATATCGTTAGCGATCATGTTCGCCATGCACTGGAGGAAGGGGCCGAGATGGAGTGTGGACTTCATCCCGAACAATGGCGGCTATCGCAGGGCTTGCAGGTTCAGCCTATCGTACTGACGCAGGTGAACCCGCGGATGAAGGTGATGCGTGAAGAAACGTTCGGCCCCGTCATGAACGTCATGCCTTTTGACCATGAGATGGTAGCGGTCGAACTGGCGAACGATTCCTCTTTCGGTCTGAACGCCAGCGTCTGGAGCCGGGACTTGACCAAGGCCCGCCGCATCGCCGACCTGCTGGAGTGCGGCGGCGTCTGTATTAATGATGTAATGGTCACGATCGCGAATCCGTACTTGCCTTTTGGCGGGATAAAGCACAGCGGAATAGGCCGCTACCATGGGGAAGAGGGCCTTACGTTGTTTTGTCATCAAAAGGCGGTCGTGCTGGACCGCGGAACGAAACCGGCGGAAGTGAACTGGTTTCCGTATGCGGGCAAGTATCCGGTCTTCGGCCGACTGATTAAAAGCTGGTACGGTTCCCGGAGAAGCCTGTTTGGTTTCATTCGGGCGAACCTTGAGTTGTTGCGAAAATCCAAATAAGCGAGCCGGACATCGGCAAGGGGGACGCGCGATGAGACCCTATATCAAAGAGTTTTTTACCCATGTTGATATTTGCGTGATGTGCGTATTGCTGGTGGCGGGGTGGACGGTCATTTTGCCGCATGCGAATGAGGGGACGATATGGCTGGCTCTCGTCATTGGCATGGCCGGTTATGCGTTGAGCGAATATATGATCCATCGCTTTTTGTTTCATATGAAGCCGCCGAAGCATCCCCTGCTGCTTGCTATGCTCCGCCGTCTGCATTATGACCATCATATTTACCCGAACGAATTGCACCTGCTGTTTCTTCCCGTATGGTACAGCCTCCCGGTCATGGCAGGACCGGCGCTGATTGCTTATGGGGTGACGCAGGATACGGTGCTGACCGTCGCTTTTGTTACGGGAGTAATCAGCTTCCTGCTTTACTACGAATGGACGCATTTTGTCGCCCACCGGCCTATTAAGCCGATCACGCCCTGGGGGCGCTGGATGAAGAAGGTGCATCTCTGGCATCATTACAAAAGCGAACATTACTGGTACGGCGTAACCAACCCGCTGTTCGATGTCATGCTGGGCACGTTTCGCGACGAGCAGCAGGTGGAAAAAAGCGAAACGGCGCGCAATCTGGAAGGAAAAGTAGATTCGCGGCTCTAGAGCGTGTCTTCAAAACTAAGATAGTCATAACGTCGATTTCTTGTTCGAATTTTCAGATCGAAGGTTACTACTAACAATCCCGCCTAAAATAATGATCACGCCAATCCACTGAGGCAAGCTTATTGGTTCAGCCAGCACTAAAGAGGACATTGTAAGGACAACCGGCAGTTCGGATGCTGTCAGAATGGTTCCGAGTCCTGAACCAACATGCGGCATTCCAATGGAAAACAAAAGGGGAGGAAGGACGACCCCGAATATACCAAGGGCTAATCCATAAGGAATCAACCCCATGAATACTTCCAAATCAAATAAAAACGATGGCGGGAATACGATAAATACAGTTAATACGCCCCCCGTGGAAAGAAGAGCACTCTTTAAAATGGGAGGGGCTGTTTTTTCAACAGAGCTACTCAAAAACACGAATGTGGAAAACGTTAATGCAGCAAGCATTCCCCAAAAGCTTCCCAACCATGACAACGCCATGTGTTCCTGAAACAGTACGTTGGCAGCCAAAATGGACCCAATGAGAAGCAGCACAATGGAAGTAAGCTTACGCTTTGTCGGCCTTTTCTTATGGAACAACCACTCCAGCAGGGCTCCGATCCAAACAAATTGAAACAGAAAAACAATGGCCAGCGAAGCGTTTAGGGTTTGTAAGGCTTGATAATAGAATATACCTGTTAGCCCAAATGGAACTCCAGATAGAATAAGTTTTGCAGTTTGGATGCGAGTTAGTTTTTTCTTTTTGGTAAATAGAACAACAAGCCAAATAAGTACAGCTCCGAAAAAATACTGCCCTCCGGCTACTGCTGACACGGTGAAACCTGCTGTATAAGCCAATTTAACAAATGTTGACAATATCCCGTAACAGCAGCCTCCTAAAAAAACAATCAATGCATAGTGCCATAACTTCATAATAATCCTCCTGTTTTGAATGCAAAAAACCACACAAATGACCAGTAAGGCCCTTTGTGTGGCGAAAATAGAGATTTATCTCCAGAAAAGTCCACATTATCCCAAATAGGTTTTAGTATTCCGTTTCGGTTTACCGTATAACAAACTTTGGTCGTTGTCAATCTCGAATATGGCAAAGCTTCGCAGAATCCCGTAGCCGGCAACGCAGGGGTGCGAAAAGAAAACATTACTCCCGTTCCAGCTTCAAGGCGAGCTGTTCGGTAATTTTGTCGATCATGGTGAAAAACTGCGTCTTCTCCTCGTCGCTCAGCGGTTCGAGCATATCGGTAAGCAGCTGCCGCCGAATTTCCATGGCGCTCTTCACGAAGGCAGCGCCTTGTTCCGTGAGCGAAATCCGTACGGTGCGCCGGTCCGAGTCGCTGCGCTGACGGACGAGGAAGCCGTCTTCCTCCAATTGATTCAGTGCGATCGTCGTTGCGCCGGAGGAAAGCTGCAATCGTTTGGCGATATCGGCGACCATGCAGTTTTGGTTGTGGTAGATGGTCTTAAGAATGTAGTATTTCGTATTGTTCATCCGCATATGCGGCTCTTTAAGCTTTTGTGCGATGAGCTTCATTTTGTATTTCAGGAACGTTTCCGTCAGTCTGTTCATCGAGTCGAATTCATGGGCAGACGTGTCCGGAGGCTGGTTTGTGGGCATGAGGCTTCTCCTTACTTGGTTTAAAATCGGTGATAGATCAAGTATACCGGATTTTATTACTAATTGTGTTCCGTTTTTTTTCATGCTAAAGTGGTTTTATTGAAAAATTACTTTATAACAAAGTAATTAACATATTAAAATATATTGGAGGAGAGAAATCGAATGAAAGGTCGCATGTTTGCAGCCAATATTATTGGTGTTGTTCTTATTGTATTGTTAGCCTTCGGCGGATTTTATTATTACGATCAGTCGTCCAAATATATCAAGACCGAGGATGCCCGGGTAGCGGGTGATGTCATCTCGGTATCCGCCCCGGCGACCGGTACGCTGTCGTCCTGGAGCGGGAAGGAAGGCGAGATCGTCGCCAAAAACGGCAACGTCGGTCAAGTGGCCGAAGGCTCGAAAACGGTGAACGTCGCTGCCCCGATTGACGGCACGATCGTCAAAAATCAGGCTAAGGAAGGCCAAATGGTCCAGCCCGGCCAGCCGTTGGCGCAGCTTGTCGATATGAAGAACCTGTATGTTACGGCCAACCTGGACGAAACTGACGTGAAAGATATTGCCGTCGGCTCGACGGTTGACATTACGGTGGACGGCGATGCCGGCACGACGCTGAAAGGAAAGGTCGAGGAGATCGGACATGTGACGAACTCCGTATTTTCTTTGCTGCCTTCCGCCAATACGAGTGGGAATTATACGAAAGTGACGCAGAAGGTGCAGGTCAAAATTTCGATGACCAACTATTCGGATTCTGTTCTGCCCGGAATGAACGCCACGGTTAAATTGACGAAAAAATAAGGATTTATTTCTAATATCTTATAAAGAAAGGAGCTGCGATGATGGCTTCTCCGCAAGAAACGAAGGATAACCCGGGCGGCTTGTCAGGCTATGGGAGCTTATTGACGGTGCTGATGCTTGGCTTGTTTCTGGCGATTCTGAACCAGACGCTGCTGAACGTCGCACTCCCTCACTTGACGGCCGACTTCGGCGTCAGCACGAGCACGGTGCAATGGCTGCTCACCGGCTATATGCTGGTGAACGGGGTTCTGATCCCCTTGTCCGCGTACTTGATTGAACGGCTTGGGGTTCGCCGGTTGTTTTTGATCGCGATGCTTTCCTTTACGGCAGGGGCGCTAATCTGCAGCCTTGCTCCAAGCTTCCCGGTCATGCTGACCGGACGTTTGATTCAAGCGATCGGCGGCGGCGTTCTGACTCCGCTGGTGATGAGCGTCATCTTATTTATATTTCCGCCGGAAATGCGGGGGAAAGGGATGGGGCTGTTCGGGCTCGCGATGATGTTCGCGCCGGCGGTCGGACCGACTTTGTCGGGATGGATTGTACAAAATTACGACTGGCATTGGCTGTTTACGGGAATGCTCCCGTTCGGCGTGTTGGTGCTTGTCATTGCTTTTTTCAAGCTGAAAAATATCGAAGAGCCTAAAAAAATCAAGCTGGACACCTTCGGCACGGTCACCTCGATCTCCGGGGTAGGGCTTCTTTTGTACGGGCTAAGCGAAGCCGGGTCCAGAGGATGGACGGATGCCGTTGTCTTGTCTTGCATCGTTGCCGGATTCGTTCTGCTTATCGCGTTTGTCATTCAGCAAATGCGTTCGGAAAACCCGATGCTGGATATGCGGGTGTTCCGCTACGGGGTCTTTTCGCTGTCGACCGTGATCAACGTGTTCGTCACGGCCAGCATGTTCGCGGGCATGATTCTTCTGCCGCTTTATTTGCAGAACCTGCGGGGCTTTACGCCGCTCGATTCCGGGCTGATGATGCTGCCGGGAGCAATCGTGATGATGATCATGTCGCCGATCTCCGGAACGCTGTTCGACAAGATTGGTCCGCGCCCGCTGGCGGTCATCGGAATGATCATTACGACGGTGACGACGTACGAATTCACGACGCTGACTTTGGATACGTCTTACGGTTATATTGTTGCCATTTATATGGCGCGTTATTTCGGGATGTCCTTGCTGATGATGCCGATCATGACGGCCGGGATGAATCAGCTTCCGCGGGAGCTGAGCAAGCACGGGACGGCGATGTCCAATACGCTGCGCCAAATCAGCGGTTCGATCGGGACAAGCTTGATTACGACGATTTTTACCAATCGTTCGACCGCTCATTATGCCGCCTTCACGGACCGGATGGATACGACGGACCCGACCTTCATGGATTCGTTCAATGCGCTTGTCAACCGGATCGCCACGGCGGCGCACCTACCGCTGACCGAAGCGAAAACGCAAGCGGCAGCGGCGCTGGCCGGACAAGCGAAGCTGCAATCGACGGTGATGGGGATTAACGACGCCTTTTTCTGGACGACGATCATTTCGGTGGTCGGGCTGGGCTTGAGTGTATTCTTGCGCGATGTGAGAAAAGATAAGCCAAAGCATGGTCTGCTTGCACCCGAGGAGACAAGCGCGCGTCCGACGGAGGTTATTCTGCTCCCGTCGCCGGGGCAAACGGCGCAATAAGATTGGAAGGGCGCTTTTGAACCAGAAAGGGGATTAAGATGAAACTATATATCGTATACGATAGCGAAGGCGGACATACCGAGGCATTGGCGCATGCCATTGCGGCGGGAGCCGCCCTCGTCGAGGGCGCCGAGGTAGAGGTGCGAAGCGTGCAGGAAGCGGACATCAGAGCTCTTCCTGAGGCGGATGCGATTATTTGGGGCTGTCCCGGGCATTTCGGAACGATCAGCGCCGGGCTTAAAGCATGGATTGACAAGCTCGGCTATTTGTGGGCGCAAGGCAAGCTGATCGATAAAATCGGCGGCGTGTTCTGTACGACGGCGACGGAGCACGGAGGCCTCGAATCCACGATGGTCAGCCTGATGACGCCGATGCTGCATCAAGGCATGATCGTTGTCGGTCTGCCTGGAAATCTTCCGGAAAACGCTACGTACGGCTCGTATTACGGCGTAGGCGTGACGTGCCCGATCGATAGCGAAGAGCTGCTTGGCGGGCATGGCGAACAGTTGGGTCGGGCCTTCGGAAAGCGGATCGCCGAAGTGACGCGGAGATTTGCGCGTTCTTAAGCGGATGACTCAGGCGGACGGAAGGAGGTAGCGAGATGACCGTTCCTGTCATTTGCATCGCAATAGCCGTCATTCTGGTTATTGCTCTCATCATGTATAATATGCGATCGATGATGTCCTCGCCGGTCCCCCGGAGCGAGCGGCAGTTTCCCGGCCATCCGGAGAAGGAGCAGGGGCTTCCAGCGGAAGAGCCCGCGGGTCCGGATGCGCAAGAAGCCGCGGCGGCGAAGCCCCGGCCGGCCGAGCAGAAGCGCGAACCGCAGGGGCCCGCCGCGAATCAGGAGAGAGCCGGGGCCGTAACGGCCCAAGTGCCTCCGGCGGCGGAACAGGAAGCCGGGGTTCGGGCGGCGGCGCAGAAGCCCATAGCTCAATCGGGCCGGGCACGTACTCCTGAAGCCGATGCGGAAGCCGAGCAGACTTCGACCAAGCTGGCCGATCCGGAATATCGTCAGGCGCTCCGCGGGTTTGCCCAACCGGCAACGCCCGGGATGCCGTCCGAGAAAGCCGGCGAAGCTCCCATGAAGGATGATGACTTCCGTACGGCGCTGCGGTCGATGCACGATAAGAAGCAATAATACGATTTCGGAAAAAGACTTCACTACCTTGGGTTATCGCATGGCGTCCTGAGGTCAGGAAGTCTTTTTGCGCGTTGGAAGTTAAGCTAATTACCAATTACAAGCCCTGTATCTGGGTGGATTTCGGGTGTCGGAGCCTAGTTATCCACGGAGTTATGCACATAATAAACAGCCTATCGACGGGAAGTCTTGCCCTAGGGGGTTGTTATTATTCACATATTCACAAAATAGGTTATGCACACCGGGATTTGGAAATTTCGCTTCCATGGGTATCATTCTTTAGTATTGTAATATTTGTAAAAGTGGTATTGCCGTTGGACTAATGGACAGAAAGAGACCCACAGCAACGGGCTGTGGGTCTAAAGGTTTTATATATTAAAAAGGGGGTCAAGGATTATTATAGTCTGCGAACATTAAGGGATGATGAAAATTATATTTCATTTATATTACAAATCTGATAAATCGGAATAATGAAACGACAGGCACGCATAACGGTATAGGAAACAAACCAGCAGAAACATTTTTGGTAGCGTTTACATTGAAATCTATGCCGAAGGGGGAACTGTTCCTGCGTGAAAAAATATGTGAATTCCCCGACCGCCTTCGCCTTGGGCATGCTCGCCATGATGATCCCGACTCAAGCGTTCAGTTCGTTCTACAGCTACTACTACGTGGAGAAGCTGGGGCTTAGCGTAGGGCTTGCCACGCTCGCAAGAACGATTTACTTGATCTGGGATGCGCTTAACCAGCCCTTGTTTGGCTATTTATCCGACCGGACGCGTAGCCGCTTCGGACGGCGCAAGCCGTGGATCGTAGGGGCCGTCCCGCTGTTCATGCTGACGTTCGTTATGGTGTTTGCCGTCCCGGACGGCTTGTCCGGCTACAGCTTGTTCGCCTGGTTTCTGGTCGCGCTCGTGCTGTTCGAGAGCGTATCCGCCATTCTGTGGGTGAATTACGGCGCTTTGTTCCCGGAGTTGTTCCGGGGCGAGCGGCTGCGGGCCAAAGCATCCGCCATTCAGCAGGGCTTTCAGATCGCCGCCATCCTTATTGGCTCGGCGCTGACGCCGGTATTATTTGCCGCGATGGGCTTCGGACGGATGGCGCTTGTGTATGCCGCTGCTTTTGCCGTATTCATGCTGCTGTGCGCCGCGACCGTAAGGGAAAGCGAGGAAGCCCGCCAAGAACCGCCGCTCCGGCTGCGGGAAGCGTTCCGCGAAACGCTCAAAAACCGCGCGTTCTGGCTGTTCAATCTGGCCAATTCGTTCGCGCAGACGGTGAACGGGCTGATCGGATCGATGATTCCGTTTTATGCCAAATACGTTCTGCGCATCCCGGAATCGCAAGTCTCCCTACTGCTTGCCTCCGTATTCGTGTCGGTTATTCCGCTGGTTGCCGTGTGGTATTGGATCGTTCGCAAACTGGGTGCGGTCCGAAGCTGGCGGCTTTCTTTGGCTGTGTACGGATTGTCCGTCATTCCGCTGTGGTTCGGCAGCCATTTGGCGGGCGGCATCGTGGCAGGCATTGCGGTCGGGTTCGGCTTGGCGGGCTTTCTGGTAACGCCGCCCGTGCTCAGCAGCCAGATCATCGACCGGGACTTCGAGCAGACCGGGCGTCGAAGAGAGGGCGTCTACACCGCGGTCGGCGGCTTTATTACACGTTCGAGCGGCTTGATCTCGGCGTTAGCGTTTTGGGTGGTCGGGTTGCTGCTCGGGTATGTGAGCGGGGAGCAACCGGGACCCGATCCGCAGGGCACGTTCCGCTATTTGATCAGCGTCGTTCCCTTCTGCTTGCTGGCGGTGTCGTTTCTAATTGCCTCCACCCTCCACTTCCCGGACAAGCGCGAATGAAAAAAACTGCCGCGCATCAGCAGCAGTTTTCTGGGTCAATATGAGGCGATGAGAATTAATTCTTGACAGGTCTGCCATCGGAATCAGTAAAACTCCCAACGGCGATCATGATAAAATCAATCAATGTCCAGACACCGAAGCCGCCCAAGGTAATCAGCATCAGGATGCCGGTTCCGACCTTGCCTACGTAGAAGCGGTGAACGCCAAGCGATCCCAAGAAGAAAGCCAGAAGCAGCGCGGCTACAAAGCTTTTCGGACTCTTGTCTTGATGTTGCGGTGTAGTATAATCCACAGTAATTCCTCCATTAACAACAGTAAATTTTGAAATGCTCATTTGTATCTATCGGCAGGCGCTTATCCAAAAGTTAGTTCTCTTTTCTAAATAATTCTTAATAATTGCAGTTTATTTTTGCCGGCGGCGATATTTGCCTTTACGTACGGAATGTGGTAAAATGAAATAAATGTTTATAAATGAAACCGGAATTCACATATTGAAAAAGGTGACATTTTTTACATGATACTTTTTTCAATGTGTGAATTTTTTAATTTTGGTTAAAAATGAGCATATTAAATTTATTAATTGTGGAGGTCACACCCATGCAAACAGGTACAGTAAAATGGTTTAACGCAGAGAAAGGCTACGGCTTCATCGAAGTTGAAGGCGGCAGCGACGTATTCGTGCACTTCAGCGCGATCCAAGGCGAAGGCTTCAAGTCCCTGGACGAAGGCCAACGCGTTGAATTCAACGTTGTTCAAGGCAACCGCGGACCGCAAGCCGAGAACGTTGTAAAAGTTTACTAAGCAGCAAGCCCGCTTCTAACGCAAGTTAGGGGCGGTTTTTCTTTTAGTATTGAGATCGGAAAGGGGAATGGCCGTGAATTATCGTAAAAAGATGTTTGAGGAAGTCCCCAAGGAAGAGACCAAGATCTGGTCCTGTACGAAAGAAGACTGCAACGGGTGGATGCGGGACAATTTTATGTTCGAGCATAACCCGACGTGTCCGTTGTGCCAGTCCCCTATGGTTAGCGATACGAGAATGCTGCCGGTGCTGGTAAATTCGGCGCCGGATCAACGTCCGGTCAAGACCGGGCAAGAGGAATAGGCACGAATTTGACAGCCGCCGTTCAAGTTGTTAACTTGGATGGGCGGTCTTTTTTGTTCCGAGTGAGGTGATGAGGATGCTCGAATGGACGGGAGAGCGAATTATTCCGAAGCAGATGAAGCCGACGAACGGCATGCTGCTGGAGCATATCGCGAGATATTATTTTGCTGCTCCTTATGTGCAGGGGCGAGTACTGGACATTGCATGCGGAACCGGGTACGGGAGCCATATGACGGCCAAGGAGCGGAAGCGGGAAGTGACGGAAATCGTCGCCGTCGACAACGATGAGGAGACGCTGCGGTACGCAAGCCGGGAGTACCATCATCAGAAGGTGACGTATGTGCAAGGGGACGCGACGGACCCGGGGCTTCCGGAGCGGCTCGGCCTGTTCGATACGATCTTGAGCTTTGAAACGATCGAGCACTTGGAGGACGACAGGGCGTTTATAGACAACCTCTACCGCATGCTGAAGCCGGGAGGAATCTTGGTCCTGTCCAGCCCGTTCGGCCGGGGGCGGGGCATGCCGACCAGCGAACCGTTTCACGTCCACCAGCTGACACCCAGCGAGTTCGAGGAGCTGTTCACCGGATTTGGCGAGGTGGACATCTACTACCAGCGGGGCGTGACCTTCGAGAAGCCGCGGGACGGCATCCGGTATTTTATCGGCGTGGCGGTGTGCCGGAAGTAGCTGGGACCTCATTCCTCCACTTTTCAAAAGGGGCGCCCTTCTGATACATTGTTATCACGAGATTTCGAAAACCTGCCGAAGCCGGGAGGCGCAAGCTCCCGCAGCGGCGCAAAGTGAGGCCGTGACCGATGTATAAGCTCATGCTTGTGGAAGACGAAGAGGATGTGCGCGAAGGCATCCTGCGGGAGATCGACTGGGCCCGCCACGGATTCGAAGTGATCGAAACCGCGGAAAACGGTCAGGAGGCGGCGGAGCTGTTCGAACGGCAGGTGCCGGACGTGGTCGTCACCGACATCCGCATGCCGTTTATGGACGGGCTGCAGCTGGCGGCGTGGATCAGGCAGCGGTATGAAGCGACGAAGATTGTCATCCTGACCGGTTTCGACGAGTTCGAATATGCGCAAAAAGCGGTCAAGCTGCATATCGACGAATATGTGCTCAAGCCGTATTCGGCGCAGGAGCTGATCGACGTGCTGGCGAAGATCAAGCGCCGGATTGACGAGGAAGCGGCGGAGAAGGAAAACGTCCAGACGCTGCAGGAGCACTACCGCAGAAGTCTGCCCGTGCTGCGTGAGGTTTTTCTGGCCTCGCTGGTCGCACGGAAGCTGCCGCGGCGCGAAATCGAGGAGAAATGCCGGAGCTACGATCTGGAGCTAGCAGCGGACGCCTACGTCGTATCCGTCATCAGCATGGATACCGGCGAGGATACGGAGGGAGCAGCCGAAGCCTCGCTGAGAGCTTCGAAGGATATGGAGCTAAAACGCTTCGCCGTGCTGAACATTGCCGAAGAAATCGTTGAGAAGCACCGCTTGGGGCGGGTGTTTTTGCATAACGATTATTTGGTGCTTTTGACGGTAGCCGGACAGGTACAGGAGGGCGAAGCTTCCGCGCTTAAGAAAACGCTTACGGTGCTGGAGGACTTCCGGCAGAGCATTGAGAAATATTTGAAATTCACCGTCACGATCGGCGTTGGCACCGTATGCGGCGACCTGACGGACGTGTCCTATTCGTACAAGGATGCGGTCCTGGCACTAGATTACCGCGGCATTCTCGGCAGTAACCGGATCATTTGTATTGACGACGTGGAGACACGTTTCGTCGAGAAGCTGCGCTTCGACGAATTGAAGGAGCATGCATTGATCCGCTGTCTGAAGGTCGGCACCCCGCAGGAAATTCAGGAGACGGTAGACGGCTTGTTCCACGGCATCGGCGAAACGCAGGTGTCGTTCAAGGATTACCAGATTTACTTGATGGAAATGTTAACCGCCATTCTCAAAGCGGCGAAAGATGCGAACGTCGATTTGGATGCGGTGCTCGGGACGGATTTCGTGCCGTTCGCGGAGCTGCACAAATTCGCGAGCCTGCAGGAAGCGAAGAGCCGCATTCTCGGGCTGTGCACCGCCATCATGAACAGCATCGCAAGCCAGCGACAGTATACGTACAAATCGCTGGTGGAGCAGGCGATCGAGTATACGAAGAGCCATTTCCACGAGACCGACATTTCGATCCAGAAAGTATGCAGCCATCTGCATATCAGTGCGGGCTATTTCAGCAGCATTTTCAAGAAAGAGTCGAAAATGACATTCGTCAACTATCTGATGCACATTCGGATGGAAGCGGCGAAGGAGTTGCTGCGGACGACCGACCTCAAAGCGTTTGAGATCGCCGAGCGGGTCGGGTACGCGGAGCCGAACTACTTCAGCTTCAGCTTCCGCAAGCATGTAGGCGTCTCGCCGAAGGAATACCGCAGCGCCGCCGTGGAGGGACAGCGCGGATGAAGTGGGTGACCCGGGGGCTTCGGCGGATGGCCGCATCCGTTGTCTACACGTGGAAGGTCAAGAGCATTCAGGTGATCATCACCGCGTCGTTTACGCTGCTGACGCTTCTTGTTATAGCGTTCGTCAGCGTGATGCTGTACAACAAATTTACGAAGACGGCGGAGCAGAACACGTTTCTCAGCAATGAACAGATCGTCGCGCAGGTCAAGTACAACCTCGAAAATTACTTGCAAAATATGTCGCAGGTGTTTCAGACCGTGGAGCAAAAGGTGTGGATGAATTCCATCGTGTCGGGCGAACGGCTGACCGATCAGCTCGGGATGATTCTGGACAGCCGCACGGATATCGTATCGATGGCGCTGTTTACGGCGGACGGCGAGTCGATTGCGGGACTTCCGGTCATGGACATGCGCAAAAACACGAAGCTGACCGAGCAGAGCTGGTTCAAGACGGCGCTGGAGAACCCGAACCATCTGACCTTCTCGCTGCCGCACATCCAGAACCTGTACAAGGGTAAATACACGTGGGTCGTGTCCATGAGCAAGCAGATTACGATCGAACGCGGCGGCCAGAAGCAGAACGCCGTGCTGCTCGTCGACTTCAACTTCAAGACGATCGACGACCTGTGCCGCCGGGTCAGCCTGGGGAAGAAAGGCTACGTGTACATCATCGACGAGTCCGCAGGCAACATCGTGTACCACCCTCAGCAGCAGCTCATTTATATCGGCCTGAAATACGAGAATGTGGAGCAGGCGCTCAAATATACGTACGGCAACTATCTTGATTCGTCCAGCGGCGACAAGCGGCTGATTACCATCGCAACGGTCAACAACATCGGCTGGAAAATCATCGGCGTTTCTTATATGGACGAAATCGTGACCGCTAAAAAGGAAATCGGCGGCTTCATCGCCTGGCTGCTGCTGTTTGTCGTCGTCTTCGTGCTGCTGATCTCGGCGTTCATGTCGGCCAAAATTTCGCAGCCGATCCGCCGTCTGGAGCGTTCGATGAGCAAGGTGGAGCAGGGCGTGTTCGACATTCACATCCAGGTGCAGGGCGACGACGAGGTGGGGCGGCTGTCGCGCCGGTTCAACTATATGGTGGCCCGTATCCGCGAGCTGATGGGCCAAATCATCCGCGAGCAGGAAGCGAAGCGTAGAGGCGAGCTTGAGGTGCTGCAGGCGCAGATTCACCCTCATTTTCTTTATAATACGCTGAATTCCGTCGTGCGGCTTGCCGGCGGAGGCAAGAGCGAAGAGGTCATTACGATGATTACGGCGCTGTCGAAGTTTTTCCGCATCAGCCTCAGCAAAGGCCAGACCGTCATCTCCGTACAGGACGAGTTGGAGCATGTCCGCAATTATTTGATTATCCAGAAAATGCGGTACAAGAACAAATTCGAGTTCGCGATCGACGCGGAGCCGGAGGTCTTGGGCTGCCGGACGCTGAAGCTGATTTTGCAGCCGATCGTGGAGAATGCGATCTACCATGGCATCGAAATGATGGCGGACGAAGGCTTCATCCGGATCACCGCGGAGCTCGTCGGGGAAAAGGTGCGGCTGCAGGTCATCGACAACGGGCTCGGCATTCCGGCGGACAAGCTGGAACGACTGCTGACGGGCGAGGCGGCAAGCGGCGAAGGCTCTTCCGTCGGCCTCCGCAACGTGCATGAGCGGATCCGGCTTGGCTACGGCGAGGCCTATGGGCTGGAGATCGAGAGCCAACTGGAGGAAGGCACGACGGTGACGCTGTGGATTCCGGCCGTACGAACGGAAGGGGCGGAGGAGCGATGATAAGGGGAAGCGCAGCGTTTCGAACGGTTCCGGTGCTGCTTGCAGCCGTGCTCTGCCTCCTGCTGCTCCCGTCTTGCGGAAGCGAGAACACCGAGCCGCACATCGCGGAGCCGAAGAAGCAAATTGCTCTCGTGCTGAAGACGCATAACAGCGATTATTGGAAAACGGTGCGTACGGGGGCAGAAGCTGCGGCAAAAGAGTTCGGCGTCGAGCTGTCGGTCGGGGCGCCCAAGCAGGAAGAGGACGTACAGGGCCAAATTCAGCTCGTGAACGAAGCGGTCAATTATAAGCGGGATGCGCTGGTGCTGGCGGCCAACGACGATCAGGCGCTGGCGGAAGCGGCCGGGCAGGCCGCGGAGCGAGGCATGCCCGTCATCGCCATCGACACGGAGATCGACTCGCCGCGGGTGCGCAGCTTTATCGGCATCGACAACTTCGAGGCCGGGCGCAAGGCCGGGCTCAAAATGGCGTCGCTCGTCGGAAACCGGGGCCGCATCGCAGTGATCGGCTTCAAGCCAAGCGTGAGAACGACCGAGCAGCGGGAGCGAGGTGTGCTGGACGAACTCGCCAAGCACAGCCAGATGAAGGTGGTAGAGCAGGTCGAGTGCGCCTCGGACCCCGCTCCGTGCGCGTGGCAAATCCGTCAGCTTCTTCAGGAGCCCTTAGACGGAATCGTCGCGCTGCATGCCGTTTCGTCCATCGAGGTTGTCCGGGCGATTGGGGAGATGGGGCTGGAAGGAAAAGTAAAAGCCGTCACGTTCGACAGCACGGCCGAAAACATCGAATCGCTGCAGGATGGCGTCATTCAGGCGACGATTATCCAGAATCCGTTCAGCATGGGCTATCTGGGCGTCAAATATGCGGTGGAAGCCTTGGAGGGCAAGAAAGTGCCCGCCCGCTTCGATACCGGAACGAAGGTGATCGATCAGGACAACATGTTCTGGTCGGACAACCAGAAACTGTTGTTTCCTTTTGTGAAGTGAAAAAATGGAGAGGGCGGCCGCCTAAACGGTTGCTCTCTCCTGCTTCATCAGCCTGCGGCGATGGGCTGTCTTACGATTTTGACGTCATAGAACGAGATTTTGTTGGAAATAATATAATCCGGCATGCCTCCGCGGTGAGAGTGCGCCTCCCGGAACGCTTCGCTGTGGGTCCACGCTTGAAAATCCTCTTTTTTGTTCCAGCGGGTACTGATCGTCACCTCGTCGTATTCGGGTGTATTTTCCGTCAGCAGCACCTCCAGGCCGAGAAAGCCTTCCATATATTCCACTTTTCCGACCTTGTCGAACCGTTCGATCAGCTTATGCGCGTTGCCCTTCGTGATGTGGGATGTATTCGTTACAATGACCATGTGATTTCCTCCTTAGGTTTACAGGTTTTTCGAATCGGGATGATGACAGGATAGTCGTCGTCGAAGGCGACTTTGGCTTCGATGGCGTACACGTCCTGCAAAAATTGCGGACTGATGATTTCTTTCGGATTTCCGGACCCTACCACGCGTCCGTGCTTCATCGCGATGAGATAATCGCAATAATTGGCGGCCTGCTGAAGATCGTGCAGCACCATGACAATCGTCAGCCGGTGCGTCTGATTGATCCTTTGCAGCATTTCCATTACATCGAGCTGATGGGCGAGATCCAGATAAGTGGTAGGCTCATCCAACAGCAGAATATTCGTTTTTTGGGCCAAGGCCATGGCGATCCGGACTTTTTGCTGCTCACCTCCCGATAAAGTGTGGAACATTTGCTGCTCTGCCTTTGCGGTGCCCGTTATGTCCAGCGCCCAATCGATAATTCGCTCGTCGTCTGCCGTCATACGGTCGAACATACGTTTGTATGGGGAACGGCCGTAAGCGACCAGTTCCCGCACGGTCAGCTCGGGAAGCTGGCCTTTGGATTGGGTAAGCATCGCTACGGTTTGGGCGAACTCCATCGATTTATAGGTCTTGGCCTGTCGGTTATGAACGTATACCTCTCCCTGATCGGCTTTCAGCAATTGCGCTATAATTTTTAATAGAGTGGATTTTCCGGAGCCGTTAGGCCCGACGATAGCCGTCAGCTTGCCTTTCGGGATCGAGACCGTAACGTCCCGAAGCCGGAAGGCGCCGACATGGAATTCCAGATGGTCCGTATGAATAGCGGTGGCGGTCATCACACGATTCCCCGTTTCTTCAGCAAAAATAAAAAGAACGGCGCCCCCAAACCTGCGAGCAAGATGCCGACGGGCAGCTCGATCGGGTCGAACCACGAGCGCGCGATCGTATCGGCCAGCACGACAAGCGCTGCGCCTCCCACGATGGACAGCGGAAGGAGGAAGCGGTAATCTTCGCCGGCCAGCAGCCGGATAGCATGGGGCACGACCAGACCGACAAAGCCGACCAGCCCGGCGACGCTGACGGCTGCCCCGGCCAATAAGGACGATAGCAGGATCAGCAGCAGGCGCTGCACCTCCACCTTTTGGCCCAACAGCTTGGCTGCATCGTCTCCAAGCAGCAGCAGGTTGGCCGGTTTGATCGCAAGGACGGACAAAGCCAGCCCTGCGATGGCGTAGGGCGCCATGAACTGCAGATGATGCCAACTGCGGCCGCTTAGCCCGCCCGCCAGCCAAGGCAGAACCGCTTGCACCCGGTCGCTATACGTCACCATCAGCCCGTTGGTTACAGCGCCCAGCAGTGCATTGATCGCGACGCCCGCCAAAATGATTTTGAGAGGTGAGGCTCCTTTATCCCACGCCAGCCCATAGATGACAACGGAGGTGATCAGCGCCCCCAGAAAAGCGAGAGCGGGCAGCAAATAGCTGAACTGCGGAAATACGATCATCGCCATGATGGCAGCAAGACCTCCGCCCGCCGAGACGCCGATAATGCCCGGATCGGCCAGCGGATTTTTCATCACGCCCTGCAGCAGCGCACCGGCTGCGGCCAGGCATGCGCCGATCAGCATGCCGACGAGTACGCGAGGGACCCTTAGATTCATGACGATTTTCTCGTGCGCAGGCGGGCCGCTTGCCGTAAAAACCGTCCATACCTCCTGAAGCGACAGAGAGACGGACCCGTAGGCGATGCCATAAAAAGTGACGGCGAAGAGAAGGATCGGGGCTGCAATACATAGCAGCTTTCTTCTCAAGAGGCGTTGTTGTTTATTCACCGGGCGTCACTTCACTTCACGGCTTGAAGCAAGGCTTTCAGCCGGTCAAGCGCTTCAATGACCCGGGTGCCGGGATTCGTGCCGAACAGGTCGGACGGCAGCACCTCCACACGATTATGCTTGACGGCGTCCAGGCTGTTCCAGGCGGCATTTTGCTGCATTTCTTTCAAGAATCCGTCCTTGACCTTCTCGGGATTGCCATGGCTCATCAACAGAACCAGCTGCGGGTTCGATTGGATGATTTTTTCGGTATTCAATTGAGCATACTGCGGATAGTTTTCCAGCTTCGGATAGTCCGCAGCAATATTTTCCCCTCCGGCCTTCGCCAAAATATCTCCGCTTAAGGAGTTGCCCAGCGCAGCCATGTAGGTGCCCGGAGAACCGTAGACGAGCAGGACCCTCGGCTTGGGACCAGTCGTGCCGGAACCGATTTCCTTGAGCTTCGCATCGATGCTTTCGTTCAGCTCCCGGGCTTTGTCTTCCTTCTGCAGCAGTTGGCCGAACAAAGCGATCTGCTTCTTGATATCGCCGATCGAATTGGCGGAGGTCAGCAGCATCTTGGAGCCGATGCCTTCGACCGAAGGGATGTCTTTCGTGTTCAACGGATGGTTGCCGAGCACGACATCCGCATCCAGCGCAGCGATTTTTTCCAGATCGATGCCATGGGTGCTGCCGATCTGCTCCGCGCCGGCCGCTTCTTTGACGGCCGCCGGTCCTGCCGACGTCGGCCGGCCTACGACTTTGCCGCCCAGCGCATAAATAATATCCACCTCGCCGTTGCTTAATGCGGCGATTTTGGTCGGGACGGTAGGGAAGGTCACGCTGCGTCCGGCAAAATCTTGGACGGATAGCTTCGTATCGGCCGTGTTCGTAACAGACTGCTTCGCCTCGGACGGCGCAGCCGTGGCACCGCTCCCCGTGGACGACCCCGGACTGCATCCGGCCGCTCCGAGCAGCAGAACGGCCATGCCTATAGGCCACAATCGTTTCACTTGCGTCCTCCTATCTGGCGGAGCCGGATATTAGATTGTATGATCGAAACAAATGATAATGATTATCACTATCAATGTCAATGGGGAGTTGGGCGATTTATCCAAATTATTTTTTTGAGCGTGATGGAGTAACTGAATTTTTGATTCCCGCCAATAATTTGGGTTGACAATTTCCTTGAATCTGGAATAAGATCAACCTGTCGGATAAAATTTAGTCTAAATATTTCCAAAAATGAAATTAGGGAGGGATGCCATGTTCAGACAATCACGAAAAGAACAACAGAAGAAGCCGGAAGGGATCATTTTTTTTGAGTTCTAATTGAGAATGATAATCAATATTAATGATAATGATTATCAACGAATTCTCTGTAAACTAACCGGAAAGGAAGCCCGTACAACGTGAAAAGGTCATTAGCTTTACCCTCCTATTTTTTGACGCTGGCGTTCATCTTGTGCTTGTTCTTTGCATCGGGAGCGCAAGCCGCTTCCGATTTGGCCGACGGTACGTATACGATTGACTACACCATTGTCAAGGCGGAGAACGAGTCGGCTTCGATGGCGAACGATTATTTCGAGAAGCCGGCCACCTTACAGGTAAAAAAAGGCGAGATCACCGCGCAAATTCAAATGAACCACAGCAAATGGATCACTATGTTCAAAGTGCCGGACAAAGGCGATCTTGCCGATGCGAAGGTGATCAAGAGCGATGAGAACGAAGACACCCGAGTCGTCGAATTCAAGCTTGACGATTTGTCCAAGCCGTTGCTTTCCAAAATTCATGTGACGGTCGAATCGATTAACTACGACCATGATTACACAATCCGCTTTATTTTCGACACGAAGAAGTTAAAGAAAGTCGAATCGGCGGCAAAAGCAGCCTCAGATAAAGCAGGTGCTTCGACTTCGGCTGCGGAGAAGCCCGGCGCCGACAAAGGCGCGAAGGCTGGTACGGCAGCTCCGGCAGCAAGCGCGAAGCCGGAAGCGAACGCCGTGAAGGCGGAGAAGGGTCGCACAACTCCGGCAGCGAGCACGAAGCCTGTGGCGGCAGCCGACGCCGTCAAGCAGCCGGCGGACAAAGTCATGCTGTCAGCCGACAACCCGCAAACCGGGGATAAAGCGCCCCTTGCTTTCTTTACAGCTTTGTTCTTCATTTCAACATGCTATCTGGTCCGCAGCCTCCAAAACCACTAGACCCTAAAAGGAGAGAATCCCTTTGAGAAAGCAATTTACTAAAGCTATTGCCGTATTTATGATGATGTTTGCGCTGCTGACCTTCGTCCAAGCCCCGCTGGCCGGAGCCAATCCTGCGCTTGCTGACGGAACTTATACGGTTGAATTCACCGTGTTGAAGGATCAAACCAACCAAACGTCCACCATGGACGGCTATCTCCAGAAGCCGGCTAAGCTGGAAGTGGTCAACGGCAACAAATTCGTCTCGGTTACTTTGAAAAACAGCGATTGGATTCAATTTTTCAAAACCGAACAGAACGGAAGCTACGTTGACGCGACCCTGGTAAGCTCGGACCCGGCAGCCAACACCCGCGTCGTTAAATTCCCGGTATCCGATTTGACGGCCAAAACGAACGTGTACACGCATGTGAAAATTACAACGCTGCCGTTCCCTTACGACCACAAGTACAACGTTCAAATTCAATACAATACGAGCACCATTAAACCGCAATAAGCAAGTCATCCAGGCGCGTCATTGTAGCTAAGAAGCATCTGTAATCCGCTGCGGCCAGGAAAGCAAGGGGAGCTTGATCCCCGGTTTATTTACGAGACAACAAAGGAGCGTTATGACTTTGAGCAGGATAGTACAGAAAGCTTTATCCGTTTTTGTAGCCGTCTTCGTATTTCTCGCTGCGGTCCAAATTCCGCTCGCCGGTGCGGCCCCCTCGCTTGAGGAGGGCAGCTATACAATCGGTTTAACCGTGCTGAAGGAAGATAAAGACGAGCCGTCGATGGTGAACGATTACCTTCCGAAGCCGGTTCAGGCCAAGCTGGAAGTGAAGGACGGGAAGCAATTTGCATCCATCACTTTGCTAAACAGCAGCTGGTGGCAATATTTCAAGACGGAGAACAACGGACAATTCGTCGATTCGGAAGTCGTAAGCCGGGACGAAGTCAAGAATACGAGAGTCGTGAAGTTCGAAGTACCGGATATGTCGGCTAAGCTGAATGCCAAGATCCATGTCAAAATTATCGGCTTGCCGGGCATGCCCGACTTTGTCTACGACAATTATTATACGGTGCGCATTGTTTTCGATACGGACACCCTCGTGGCGGAGCCGGGGGACAAGAGCCGGCTGACGGCGCTCGTCGCTCAGGCGCAATCGGCGCATGATACCGCCGTGGAAGGCAGCCTGAAGGGGCAGTATCCCGTAGGCTCCAAGAGCAAATTAAGCCTGGCGATTGCGCAAGCCAAGGCTGTCGCCGACAGCGCATCACCTACGCAGGCGCAGCTGAACAAGGCGGCTGCTGCGCTGCAAGCGGCCCTCGATGCGTTCAAGGCATCGGTGAATACCGCGAATCCGGACCCGGCGAAGGACGGCGTATACCGCCTTCCGTTTACGGCGCTTCATGCGACGGCGGATCAAACGTCGGGCATGGATTCGTACTTGGCTAAACCAGGCAAGCTTACGGTTCAGCAGGGGCGCAAGAAGGTATCCTTCACGGTGAAGCAGAGCTCGATCATTCCGCAATTCAAGGTGGAGCAAGGCGGCGTGCTGATCGATGCTGCCGTGGTAAGCCGCAATGCGGCGGACGACACCCGGGTAGTGGAATTTGAAGTGAGCGAACTGAACACTCTCGTGAATGCCGAAGTGCGGGTGGAAACCTCGTACAACGGACAGCCTTACCAAAAAACGCACAAAATCCGCTTGAAGTTCGACTCCGCAAACGCCGAGAAAATCCCGTCCTCCGAATTGACGGGACCGGCGGCCGTGAAAGCCGGACAGCAGCTGAAGCTGACGTTCGGGGTGAGCGGCGTGACGAACAGCGTATACGAGCAGGTGTACACGCAAGGACTGACGTTGGGCTTCGATCCGGCCAAGCTGAAGTTGGTTGAAGCGTCTCCGCTGATCAGCGGTCTTCGCCTCACGGAGCAGTACGAGATCGCGCCCGGACAAGTCCGCTTGTCGACCAGCTTGGACGAAGGCGTGCAGCCTTTGGCGGTGAACAATCGGTACATCACGCTCACTTTTCAGGCGCAATCGGTGACACAGGCGACTTATGCGTTTGTTGCGTTAAGCGACGTCGTGGTGAACAACCATAACGGACAGCTCAAGGTAGACGGCAGCTGGCATACGCTCGCCATTCAAGCGGGCCCGGCTGAAAAAGGGAAGCTGAACGCGCTGATCGCGGAGGCCGAAGCGCTGCATAACGCAGCGGTTGAAGGCACGTTCCCGGGCCAATATGCCAATGGCGCCAGGAACGCGCTTTATACGGCGATCCGACAGGCTCAAACCACAGCCGGTCTGGACGAAGCGGAGCAAGGGCAGGTGGATCAGGCGGCAAGCGCTCTGGAGGCGGCGATTGCCGGATTCAAAGCAGCGGTTGTGACTGGGACCCGCCCTCCGGTAGAAGTCGCGAACGGACAGTACAGCTTCGATCTCGTCGTCATCTCCGGCGACCGTTTCGGCTCGTCCGCAGGCACTTATCTTGAACATACCGGGAAATTGACCGTTCAAGACGGGAAGAAATTCCTCTCGTTCCAACGGAAAAACGGAGTAGCGATTGCGAATTTCCAATTGCTGCGCGCCGACGGGACGACCCGGGATATTCCGGCGCAGGAAGCGCCAACGTCCTCGGAGCCTGAAACCGCACGTATGTTAGCTGCGGGTGCAGCAGATGTCCGATACGAGATCGACGATGTGACAGCCACCTATCTCGTCAAGCTGGCGGTGGCGAAGGATAGCGGAACAGAGGAGCGTTCGTTCCGCATCGCTTTGAACAACATCGTGCCTGCTTCGCCCGGAGGACAGGGGCCAGTGAATCCGAACGTGCCGGTCCCGCCGGGAAAAAGCCCGAACGGGCTTGTCGACGGTATATACAGCATTGATTTTAAAGTGTTGAAATACGGCACCGATACCAAATCCGTAATGCAGGATTACGTGAAAATGCCGGGAAGCTTACAAGTGGTGAACGGGACGCAATACGTCTCGATTGTGCTCAAGCAAAGCAAGGAAATTACGGAATTCAAAGTCGAGCAAGGCGGAAGTCTGGCCGACACGACCGTGGTCAGCAACGATGAGAAAGAAAACACGCGGGTCGTAAAATTCCAAGTGCCGAATCTGGATGAGAAGGTGAAGGGCTGGGTCAAAGTAGATTGGGCAGCCTTCAACTATTTCCATTCCTATGACGTACACCTTGCGTTTGACAAAAGCAGCATTAGGCCGCTCAACGGCAACTTGTCCAAAGTCCTGAACGCCAAGCCGTTTCCTAAATCGCTAAAGGCTGGCGAATATACGATGAACTATACGCTGCTTATTTCGGCAACAAGCCCGGAGCAAGCGAAGACGGAAGACAATAAAACGGATAAGAAAACCGATAAGAATGCGCCGAAAAAATCGTTCATCAACGATCTGGTGAAGCATCCTGCTAACCTGACCATTCAGGAAGACGGCAAGAAGCTTGTTACCTTTACCGTGAACAAAAGCAAAGAAATGCCGATGATCCAGGTCGAGCAGGATCAGGTCGAGAAGGATGCCGATCCGTTTGCCGACGTCAAAGTGGTATCGTTCAATGAAAAAGAAAATACGCGGGTCGTTCAGTTCGAAGTGAAGGACGCGAGCACGAAAAAAGCCCGGATCAAGATGGACTGGCCGGACAAATATAACCTGATATACACCGTGGACATGACGTTCGATCTGGACAGCATCAAGCCTGTCAAGAAGGAAGAAGAGAAGAAGGAAGAGCCTAAAGCAGCAGGAACCAAGCCTGCGGTGAAGGCGATCGCACCTGCGAAGCTGACCGATATCGAAGACCATTGGGCAAAAGCACTGATCGAGCGGGCTGCGGCGCTGGGCATCGTCAACGGCTACGAGGACGGCACGTTCCGTCCGGATAACGAGACAAGCCGGGCTGAAGTGGCGGCGATGATCAGCCGGGCGCTCAAGCTGAAAGGGGAGCAAGGCGAGTTGAGCTTTGCCGACCTCGACAGCATTCCCGTATGGGCCAAGGAGAACTTGGCCAGCGTCGTAAGCTCGGGCATTATTAGCGGTTATGCGGACGGAACATTCTCGGGCGATCGGAAGGTCAGCCGGACCGAAATGGCCGTCATGATCGTACGCGCTCTGAAGATCGAGCCTGCAGCGAATGCGTCTCTTACGTTCGCGGATGCCGGACAAGTTGCGCCATGGGCACAGCCTTACATTGATGCGGCCCACAAGCTCGAAATCTTCGGCGCAAGCTACGACAACCATTTCGCGCCGCATGCGAACGTAACCCGGGTCGAAGCGGTGAACCTGGTGTTGAAAATGCTGAACCATGTAAATTAATGGAAATCTTAGGCTTCACAAATCGGATGAGCGGGGATGCCGGGTAACCGGCGTCCTCCGTAATTTTTTTAGGAAAGGAGGAATTGCGAAGGTGGGCAAATGGTGCAAAGGGCTAAGCGCTGCAATCGTCTTCCTGCTGCTCGTAACAGGCTGCTCGACAAAGGCGAACACCGATGGTACTGCTGCTGCGAACACAGGCCCGGAGGCGACAACGACGCAGCCGGAGCATCGGATCATCGCCACAACGGTGGCGGCTGCGGAAATCATGGATGTGCTGGAGGTCGATTTGGTCGGGATTCCGACCAGCTATAAGGAGCTGCCCAAACGGTATGCGTCCTTGCCTCAAGTAGGCAATCCGATGAGCCCGAACATGGAGCTGGTGAAGTCGCTTGATCCGACGGACGTACTGTCCGTGACGACTTTGCAATACGACTTGGAACCGGTCTTCAAAAATGCGGGGCTCGAAGCGAGCTTTCTCGATTTGACCAGTCTGGGCAAAATGAACGAGGCCATCAAGACGCTAGGCAACAAATACGGCCGACAAAAGCAGGCCGAAGCGATCGTAGCCCAATACGACAAGAGGCTCGCCGAAATCAGGCAGCGGATTGCGGGCAAACCGTCCCCGTCCGTGCTTATTCTTCTCGGCGTGCCGGGCAGCTATCTGGTGGCGACGGAAAACTCGTACATTGGCGATCTGGTGAAGCTGGCCGGCGGAAGAAACATCGTACAGGGTGAAAAAGTGGAATATTTGGCCTCCAATACGGAATATCTCCAGCAAGCGAACCCGGACGTCATTTTGCGGGCGGCTCATGGGATGCCGGAAGAGGTCGTCAAAATGTTCGATAAAGAATTCAAGAAAAACGACATTTGGAAGCATTTCGATGCGGTAAAAAACAACAGGGTATACGATCTGGAGGAACAATTGTTCGGAACAACGGGAAATCTGGCGGCGATCGAAGCGCTGGACGTTGTGACGAACATGCTGTACCCGTAAACTATGGAGCGACAGAGGACGTTTGCACATGAACAAAACGATTTGGAGCCTGGCGGCCGTCATCCTTTTGCTCGTCGTCATGGTCATCGTATCCGCAACGACGGGCAGCATCAAGGTCGGCGGTTTCGAACTGATTCAAGGCTTGGTTACCGGCGCGAATAAGAAAGTGGAGGTCATCCGCGACTTGCGCTTGCCCCGGATCATCGTCGCGCTGTTCGTCGGAGCGGCATTGGCGGTATCGGGCGTGCTTCTGCAAGCCGTGATGCGAAGCTCGCTTGCGGACGCGGGTGTGATCGGCATCTCTTCGGGAGCCGGGTTTGTTTCCATTTTGATGGTCTCGCTATTCCCGGGTCTTTTCTTCTGGCTGCCGTTTTTTGCTTTTCTTGGCGGCGCGTTGGCATGTTTTCTGGTTTACTCGTTCTCCTGGAAATCGGGCCTCAGTCCGATTCGGATTATTCTTGTAGGGATTGCCATCAATGCGATGTTTACCGGCCTGGGACAATCGTTTAACTATAGAGGCAGCTATGCGGTGGCCAGCGTCAATCAGGCGACGACGTCTACGTTTCCTTTGAAAACGTGGAGTGACGTCGAAGCGATGCTCATCTATGGCACCGCCGGTCTCGTGCTCTCGCTGCTACTGTGCTCCTGGTGCAACGTGCTTGCGCTGCAGGACAAATCGGCCCGGAACGTCGGTCTTCCCGTCGCGCGCGCCCGGCTGTTGATCTCTGCCGTCGCCGTCCTGCTTGCGGGTGTTGCCACGGCTATCGGAGGGCTTATCGCTTTTGTTGGGCTGCTCGTTCCCCATATCGCCCGGTTGCTCGTCGGCTCGGATCATAAGGTGCTTATTCCGTTTTCCGCCCTAGCGGGGGCTTTGCTGATCTTGACGGCGGACACGCTCGGACGAACGGTGCTGGCGCCTGCCGAAATTCCGGCCTCGATTATTATGATGGTGATCGGGGGGCCTTTCTTGATATTTCTGCTTAGAAAGAGTGATCGGGTCCATGGACATTAAGTTGGAAATTCAACAGGTCAGCTTTTCGTACGACAAGAAGCGCGATCAGCTCAAGCAGGTGAACGGCCGGATCGAGCCCGGCAAAATCACGACCATTATCGGCCCGAACGGATCGGGCAAGTCGACGCTGCTCGGCGTCATGTCGCAAAATTACGCTCCGCACAGCGGACAGGTCGTGCTGGACGGGAAAGCGATTCGGAGCTACAAGCCGAAGGAGCTGGCCAGAAAGCTGGCTGTCGTTCACCAGCAGAACGACGCGCCCTCCGACATCACCGTGGAGAAGCTTGCGGGCTTTGGCCGGATCGCGCATCGGAGCATGCTTGCCCCGCTTCACGAGGAGGACGACAAGGCTATCGAGTGGGCGCTGTCCTGCACGAACCTGCTGGAAAAGCGTCAGGCGACGCTTGACCAATTGTCCGGAGGCGAAAGGCAGAGAGCTTGGGTAGCGATGGCTTTGGCGCAAAGCACGCCGATGTTGTTTTTGGATGAGCCAACAACATTTCTTGATATTTATTACCAAATTGAACTATTAGAATTGATCAAGAAGCTGAATGCCGATCACGGCCTGACGATTGTCATGGTGCTTCACGACATCAATCAGGCGATCCGTTACAGCGACCGTTTGATCGTGATGAAGAACGGCGAGATTCAGTTGCAAGGCCCGCCTGACGAAGTCATTACGGAAGCTTCGATCAAGACGATTTATGGCGTGGATGTGATCGTCAAGCATGTAGAAACTGCGGGGCTGTACATGATTCCGGTCGGCATTTGACTTGTGTTGAGGTGATGAGTTGAACGTTCGAAGATGGCTGACGCCGCTTTGCTTGGGACTTATGCTGTTTTCCGGGTACGAGTTAGCCGGTATTTTCCGCAGCTACCACGACAACCGGACCGTCATGGCCGAAGCCCAGCGGTTGTACGGGAACGCGGAGCCCCAGCCGCCTCTCACTGAAGCTGTGGAGCCCCCGGGCGAGCCCGTAGAAGCCCCGAAGGAGGCCCGTACTCAATTTAGGGCTCTGCTCGACGTGAATCCGGACGTGGTCGGCTGGCTCCGAATCGGGAATACGGCCATCGATTATCCGGTCGTCCAAGGGCAGGACAACGCCTATTATTTGAATCGGAACTATAAGGGAGAGGAGTCGAGCGCCGGCAGCATTTTCCTCGACTTCCGTAACGATATCGGCAAGGCTCAGCCGAACACGGTGATATACGGCCATCGCATGAAGGACGGCTCCATGTTCGGTGATTTAAAGAAATTCCTAAAAGAAGATTTTTTTAGGGATAACCTCACTTTTCAATACGATACCTTATATCACAGCTATCGGGCCGAAATTTTCTCCGTCTACCTGGCGACCGCGGATTTAGATTATATCCAGACCGGATTCGGGAGCGAACAGGAATACGCGACTTTCCTGCAGGGCCTGCAGGAGCGATCGCTGTACAAAACGGACACCGTCCTCGGGGTGGAAGACCGCATCCTCACGCTTTCAACCTGCGACTATACGCTCGACCCTGCGAAGGGCAGACTTATAATCCACGCCAAGCTAATCGAGCAAGTTAGGCCCGCGAATCCCTAGCCCTCCCTTATAAAAGAAACGTCCTTTGAATCCGAAGGACTTTCAGATGTGTTGAGAAAATGGTCTTTACAAAATAGAGAATCATACGTTGGGTGGGGTATCTACTGGAGGAGCGATAGCGTTCGCCTTTGTCTGCGGGAAACATCCGCTGCAAGCGGCTTCAATCAAAGTTTCCCGCTGACAACAGCGACCGGAAGTAGATACTCCACCCCCTCGTAGAAGCCTCTATTGCCCCACTTTCTCCACACACTCAACGTCCTTTGAAATTCGAAGGACGTTTCTTTGCGTCCACCTCCAAACACATGAGGATTTCGATAAAACACATGAGAATTTTGAATGGGTTTTTTACCGGAAATCCAAGATAATGGGAACGTAGCTAACCCAACGTAACGTACGCAAAAAACAGGAGGTCAGATGTTATGAAAAAGAAAGCTGTATCCATGATCGTCGCGGCAGCCCTGCTTGCCACTGCTGTCGGCTGTTCCAGTTCCGGCAATGCTCCGGCGGGCGGCGCGAACACGAATGCAGGCGGAGGGGCCGCCAAGCCCGATGCCGGCGCAGCCAAAAATCCGACGATCGGCGTCGCGATCTACAAGTTTGACGATACGTTCATGACGGGCGTACGGAACGCGATTTCCCAAGCGGCGGAAGGCAAAGCGAAGGCGGACATCGTCGACAGCCAGAACTCCCAGCCGACCCAGAACGATAAGGTCGATTTGTTCATTACGAAGAAGGTCAACGCGCTCGCTATCAATCCGGTCGACCGTACGGCAGCGGGCGTCATCATCGACAAAGCGAAAAACGCCAACATCCCCGTCGTGTTCCTGAACCGCGAGCCGCTGGCCGACGACATGAAAAAATGGGATAAAGTCTACTACGTCGGCGCGAAAGCGGAGCAGTCCGGTACGATGGAAGGCCAGCTCATCGTTGATTATTTCAAAGCGAACCCCACAGCGGACAAAAACAAGGACGGCGTGCTGCAATACGTCATGCTGAAGGGCGAGCCGGGGCATCAGGACGCCGAGCTGCGCACGAAGTTCGCGATCAAAGCCGTCGAGGACGCCGGCATCAAGGTGGAGAAGCTGGCGGAAGACACCGCGATGTGGGATCGCGTCAAAGGACAGGAGAAAATGGCCGCGTTCCTCGCTTCCCACGGCGACAAAATCGAAGCCGTCTTCGCGAACAACGACGACATGGCGCTTGGCGCGATCGAAGCTTTGAAGGCGAAGGGCTATTTTAAAGACAACAAATTCATCCCGGTCGTCGGCGTTGACGCCACGGCGCCTGCGCTCAAAGCGCTCGAAGAAGGCACGCTGCTCGGCACCGTGCTGAACGACGCGAAGAACCAGGGGAAAGCGACGTTCAGCATCGCGAACGTGCTCGCGCAAGGCCAGACGCCAACCAAAGAAAACACCGGCTATGACATTACCGACGGCAAATACGTCTGGATCTCTTACAAAAAAATTACTAAAGCAAACATGAACGACGCGAAATAATCGGCTACCCGGCCGAGCGGCAAGGGGCAATGGCTGCGGACGTTGCCCCTTTGTCGTATGCGCGCATCCTTACGCTAGGGGGCCTTGGCATGACGGAAACCCGATATTTGCTTGAAATGAACGGAATTTCGAAGGAATTTCCCGGCGTCAAAGCGCTGGACGGCGTCACCTTGAAGGTGCGCCCCGGCACGGTGCACGCCTTGATGGGAGAGAACGGCGCAGGCAAGTCCACGCTGATGAAATGTTTGTTCGGGATTTACAAGCCGGACGGCGGCGAGATCGTCCTGGACGGACAGCGGGTGGAGATCAACAACTCGAAGGATGCACTGAGCTTGGGCGTCTCGATGATTCATCAGGAGCTGTACCCGGTGCCACACCGCAATGTAATGGAGAATCTCTGGCTCGGCCGTTTTCCGGTGAAGGGGCTCGGGCCGTTTAACATCGTCGACGAGAAAAAAATGCGCGAGGATACGCTTGCGCTGTTTCGGGATTTGGATATGGATATCGATCCGAACGCTCTGGTAGGCTTGATGTCCGTATCCAAGATTCAATCGCTCGAAATCGCCAAAGCCGTCTCCTTCCGCTCCAAAGTGATCGTGATGGACGAACCGACGTCTTCGCTGACGGGCAACGAAGTGGAGCAGCTGTTCAAGATCATCAACGAGCTGCGCGGGTGGGGCGTATCCATCATTTATATTTCCCACAAGATGGAGGAAATACTCCGCATTTCCGACGACGTGACCATCATGCGGGACGGCAGGCTGATCGGCACGTGGCCGGCGGCCGAGCTAACGACGGATCTCATTATCTCCCGGATGGTCGGCCGCGACCTGAAGGAGCGCTTCCCGGAGCGCCACAACAAGCCCGGCGACGTGCTGCTGAAGGTGGAGAAGCTGACCTCGCCTTTTCCGAAGTCGTTCCGGGACGTGTCGTTCGAGCTGCGGCAGGGAGAGATTTTGGGCGTCGGCGGCCTTGTCGGTGCACAGCGGACCGAGCTGATCGAAGCGCTGTTCGGCCTGCGGTCGGTTGCCTCCGGCGAGATCCGTCTCCGCGGACGCAAGGTCAAGATCAAATCGCCGACCGACGCCAAAAAGCACAAGATCGCGCTGCTGACCGAAGAACGGCGGGTGACGGGCATTTTTCCCGTGCTGTCGATTCTGGAAAATACGATGATCGCCAATCTGGACCGGTATATCAATCCGTTCTTCCTATTGAATGAGCGGAAGGGGCGGGCGGAAGTCGCAGGGAGCGTCGAGAAGCTGCGCGTCAAGACGCCTTCGATTAAGGAGCTGATCAAAAACTTGTCGGGCGGCAACCAGCAGAAGGTGCTGCTGGCGCGGTGGCTTCTGACCGAGCCGGACATTTTGCTGCTTGACGAGCCTACCCGGGGCATCGACGTCGGGGCCAAGTTCGAGATCTATACGATCATCGCCGATCTGGCCAAGCAAGGCAAAAGTATCATCATGATTTCCTCGGAAATGCCCGAGCTGCTCGGCATGTCAGACCGCATTATGGTCATGTCGGAGGGGCGGTTGACGGGCATCCTGGACGGACGGCAGGCGACGGAACAAGAAATTATGCGGCTTGCCGCCAACTAGAAGAGGACATCGCGAAGGAGGAGAACCGGGCTTATGAAGACGGGAAAGCTAAATCATTTTTTTACGCAATATGCCATTTATATCGTTCTGATCCTTCTCGTAGCAGGCATTGCGGCGTCCGATCCGCGCTTTCTGTCGGTCGATATTTTGCGGGACATTTTGCTGCAAAA
Organism: Paenibacillus tyrphae; assembly: GCF_027925525.1. Classification (GTDB taxonomy): domain Bacteria; phylum Bacillota; class Bacilli; order Paenibacillales; family NBRC-103111; genus Paenibacillus_G; species Paenibacillus_G tyrfis_B. The sequence goes on from NZ_BSDJ01000023.1 coordinate 38,309, forward strand.
CTCGACCCGCGCCATTATCGCGCTGGGAGCCGCGTTCGTGCTGATTACGGGAGGAACCGATTTGTCCTCAGGGCGCGTCGTCGGGTTGACGGCGGTATTGTCCGCTTCGATGCTGCAGACGGCCGACTACCCGCGCCGGTTTTTCCCGGACATGCCCGATCTGCCGGTCTGGGCACCGATCTTGATCGGGATTGCCGCTGGGCTGCTCGTCGGCCTGATCAACGGCTGGATCGTATCCAAGCTGAGCGTGCCGCCGTTCATCGCAACGCTGGGCACGATGGTCATCGTCTACGGGGCCAACTCGATCTACTTCGATTTGAAGCCGAACGAATCGCAGCCGATTGCCGGCCTGCGCCAGGACTTCACAACCATCGGCACCGGCTTCATCGGTCCGAACGGGCCGTATTCGCTGCCGTATATCGTCATCATCGCAATTGTCGTCGCTTTTATCGTCTGGGTCGTTTTCAACAAGACGCGGCTCGGCAAAAATATGTACGCCATCGGCGGTAACATGCAGGCGGCGGTCGTCTCCGGGATTAACGTCAAGCGCAACCTGATCTATATTTATGCGATCGCAGGCGCGCTGTACGGCTTGGGCGGCGTGCTGGAAGCGGCCCGTACGGGCGGCGCGACGAACAACTACGGCAACATGTACGAGCTTGATGCGATTGCCGCGTGCGTGGTCGGCGGCGTATCGACGGCGGGCGGGATCGGAACCGTGCCGGGTGTGCTGGCCGGCGTACTCATTTTCGGCGTCATCAACTACGGCTTGACCTTCATCGGCGTCAGTCCGTATTGGCAGCTCATTATTAAAGGGTTGATCATCGTCGCCGCCGTCGCTTTTGATATTCGTAAGTATTTAGCGAAAAAATAAGGAAGTCGCAAAAGGCTTGTCGCATAGGCGGCAAGTTTTTTTTGCGCTAGGCCCCAAGGAGGATTGCAATATCTTTATTTATCCGATAAAATAACTATGAATTAACCGAAAGGAATGGGTGATTCCGATGACGGCACGTTGTCCTCACTGCTCCGGCGTTCAGCCCTTGGACGCTTCGATCTGCCCTCACTGCGGAGCCGAGGCGAAGACGCAAGACCGGCTGCTGGACGCTTTGACTTATTGGGACGGCACGGCTGCCGCTTCCCGTCTGTATCCCTCTTTGATAGCTCTTCTGATCGTTGTCGTCGCCGGCGGAGCGGCCGCTTGGCTGCATGTTCCCGCACTCTTCTGGACCGGTGCCGTCATCGCGCTTCTGTACCGCCTCTTCACGATTAAAATTTAAAGCCATCCCGTCAATCATAATAAAAGCTTATTCATAGCATCAAGGATTCGTATTTGTGTTTTCCTCCCGAATCTCTTACGATTACACCTGTCGGAAGTACATGGGAATCGGGGGGGAAGCACTATGAACGGTTTGAAATCACTCGGCCCGGGTCTCGCGCTCACGGGAGTCATTGCAGCCGTGTCTTACGGGCTCGGCCTGCTGTTTCCGCTGATCGGCGGCTCGGTTTTTGGCATCGTGATCGGCATCCTGGTGAACAATCTATGGCGCAAGCCGCAACATACATGGCAGGGCATTCGTTTTTGCTCCAAAAAAGTGCTGCAATGGGCAATTATCCTGCTTGGCTGCCGTCTCAGCTTGTCGGAAGTATGGAAGACCGGCACGGAGACGTTCGCGGTCATGATCGTCACGCTGCTGCTTTCGTTCGCCGCGGCCTACGGCTTCGGGCGGCTGCTTCGCATTCCGCTGCGCATGGCGACGCTAATCGGCGCAGGCACCGGCATTTGTGGCGGTTCGGCGATCGCGGCCATCTCGCCGGTTATCGAAGCAGAGGAAGCGGAGATCGCGTATTCGATCTCGACGATCTTCTTGTTTAACATCGTCGCGGTCCTTGTTTTTCCCGCGCTTGGGCATGCGCTCGGCTTATCCGATGCGGGCTTCGGCTTATGGGCGGGCACCGCGGTGAACGACACTTCTTCCGTCGTCGCTGCAGGGTATGCATTCAGCACCGCTGCCGGGGATTACGCTACCATCGTGAAGCTGACGCGCACCACGATGATCGTGCCGATCGCGATCATTATGGCGGTCGTCGTCGGTTGGAGCAAGAAGCGGGAAGCTGCGGCTGCCTCTGAGGGGGGATCATTTTCGATCAAGCAAGTATTCCCTTGGTTTATTTTATGGTTTCTCGCCGCTTCGCTGCTGTACACGCTCGGACTTTTCGGGGAACAACTCCTACAGTGGATTCATTTGGCGGCGCAGTTTATGATCGTGGTGGCGCTGACCGCGGTCGGCTTATCGGCCGACTTCCGGCAGATGACCGCAACCGGCGTAAGGCCGATGATTCTCGGCTTAATCGTCTGGTTGGTCGTCTCCGTCACGGGATATGCGGTCGGCACGCTGACCGGCCAAATGTGACGTTCTCGTTATGCGGGAACGTCTTTTTTTTTTGCAAAGTTACGGAAGAAGGAAATCCGTTCCATCTCATCGAATCTTTAGTCAAGTACATAAGACTAACGAAGGAGAGATGCCCGTTGTTTAAAAAAATCGGCGTATGGGTCATGAGCGCAGCTCTTGTGTTTACGGCCGGCTGCCAGTCGCTTGGCGGTTTGGATATGAATCAGGCCATTGAAAACGAATTGAAAACGAATTCTTACGAGGCTTCGCTGTCGATGGCGCTGCAATACGATGTGGGAGATACGAGTGCCTTGTCCGAATCCGAGAAGGAACGCGTGGCCTTTTGGAACGGATTTCAATTAAACGTATCCAGCTTGAAGGTGAATCGAAAAGAGCAAACGATGTCGGCCAAAGGGTCGATCACTGCTGCTAAGCTGAACCTTCCATTTGCCGTTTCCCTAGATAAGGATGTTGCGGTGCTAACCGTGGAAGGCGCGAATAAGCCGATTGTTATTGCCGATTGGCGTAAGAACGAGCTCACCGGTCTGTCTCATGAGGTGACGATGTACGACGATTACTGGTTCTATAGGCTGCAAAGGTTTTTGAAGGAGTTTCACTTGGTTGATCAGCAAGAGGTGACCAACAAAGCGATAGGCCTCCTTGCCAAAAACCTTCCAAACGCCGCCTCCCTTGCCGTAGACAAGAAGACGGAAACGATTCAAGGGCAGACGGTCAGCGGACATCAGCTCCGGTTCGATGTATCGGGAGAGCAATTTGCTTCGTTGTTCCGGTCAACGTTTAAAAACGTAGCTTTGGACGACCAAGGCTTGCGCGAGCTGGCTGTCGTCATCTACGATAAGTTCCATCCGGAGCTAAAAGAACTTGGCTTCGCGGAGGAGTTGTTCCAAGACCGGCAGCTCGGTACGGAAGCAGTCTATACGGGGGCGAAAGCGATTGCGCTTTATTTGACCTCCGAAATGGGCGGTGCTTGGGAGCAGGAACTGCTGAGCCAATCCAAGCTCAAAGTGGACGCATTCGTCGACGAGAGCAAGCAAATCCGCCAGTGGAACTCCGAGATCGCTATGCAAAGTCCCCCGGGAACGGAAGACGGAATCCGCGGCGGCAAGCTTACCGTCCGGATGGACCGCTGGAACATCAATGGAGATGTGAAGCCGGACATCATCTCCGCGAAGGATGCGATCCTGTACGAGGACTTATCGAACGAGGACAACTTGAGACAGGTTGTGCAGCCGGATTCGGCGTTCTACAAGCTGTTGAAAGAGCAGCTTCGAATCACGGAGAAGTATTTGTACTTCTATATTTGGTCCGAATCCGACTTGGACGGTGTACCGGGGGCAGAGGCAGAGGGGACAGAGGCATATCCGGCCTACGATTACAATGCCGCTTATATTTCGGGCAGTAATACCGCCTATGTGCAAGGGAAAGAGCTCGGGGAAGGGCTTGGCTATAAGGTGACATGGGATGCGGGAACGAAAACGATGATCATCGCGAGCTCCCAGACGGAGATCGTACTACAAGCGGGCAGCGCAACGGCCCGGGTGAACGGAACCGACAAAAGCATCGGCGCTCCCGCCGTGCTGAAAAAAGATGCGCTCTACGTTCCGGTCCGGTTCGTAGCCGAGCAATTGGGCGCCAAAGTGAAAACCGAGGGAGAGGAAAGCTTATACTCCATCGAAGTATATAAACCGTAGTACAGGACGCATAGAGAAAAAAACAAAACGCCTGATTCTTCATCCTTTGTGGAAAAAGAATCAGGCGTTTGACGTTTCTTATGAAGCGGATCAGGATTTTGGCTTCGTTACAGGTACGGCGTTCTTAACGTATTCTTCCAGCGTTACGCCCTGCTTGACGATCGCTTTGGCCGTGTCTACGCCGACATAGCGGAGGTGCCAAGGCTCGTATTGGTAGCCGGTAATGCCCTCTTTGCCTTCCGGATACCGGATGATAAACCCGTAATCGGCCGCGTGCTCGGCGAGCCACTTCGCTTCCTTGGTTGCGCCGAAGCAGTCCTGCGCCGCGCATTTACCCGAGCTGCCGGCCACGTCGATGGCCAGCCCCGTCTCATGCTCGCTGTGTCCCGGCTTGGCGCTATATTTGTTCGCTGCGGCTTCGCCGTCTTTTTGCACGTATCGGTTATACACCGTTTTTTGCGTTTCATGGGAGCGGTAAGCGGAGACGCCTGCCAGCGGCAGGTTATCCTTTTTGGCCGCTTCAAACAGCTTTTCAAGCGCCGCGGCCGCTTCCTTGCGCATTTTGCGCTTTTCAAGCTTTTCTTTGAACGTAAAAGGCACATTCGGGTCAACCAAGTCCTGCGGCTTGTAGCTATCCGGCAGCTTGTTCGTCTTGTTGACAAGAACCGCAACGTCCGCTGGGTTCGCGACAACCTGAATATCGTCTGTTTTCTTACCAGATTTGGTATCCGTTTGAGCTGTCTGCTTTACCCCCGCGGTACCAGAAGCTTGATTCTGCCCGTTCGTAGAGGCGGCAGGTGTCTCGGACGGTTTCGACTTGGATGCATCCGCGCTAGTACCAGTCGAGCTGGTATTCGATGATGCAGGAGGTGTCGAGGTTCCGGCTGCGGTGTCGGCCTGCGTTTTGCTGCCGCCGTCTCCGCATGCGGCGGATACGAGCATGAATGCGGCCAGCAGCAACGCTGCGGCGGTCGTACGACGAGAGTTCAATAGAGCCAAATCCTTTCTGTATTTAAAATGCACGCGCGTTTTAGCGGTCTCTTATTACATAGACGACGTACGAATACGAAAAGTTTCTAATTTTTTCTCCCATCCGCTCTTTGTAAAAATATTCCCTAAGGTGAGAGATTGGATTCCGGTTCGTCGTCTATACAGTATAGAACGCTGGGAGGACCGAGTGGTGGAGGAACGCGATATCCGGCAGGAGTCGGAACGAGAGCTTATTCATCGGATTGTGGCGGGAAGCAAGCAGGAATTCTGCTTTCTGGTCGATCGCTATAAACAGAAAATTTACGGCCTCCTTCGGGGGATGGGGGCGAGCCCTATGGATGCGCAGGATTTGACGCAGGAAACCTTCATTAAGGCCTATCGTAAGCTTGCTTCGCATCAACCGGACAAAAGCTTCGCCTCCTGGTTGTATACCATCGCCGCCAATCTGTTGAAGGATCACAAGAAAAAGCACAGATTCGAGGAGCATCCCATCGGGCAGGTTGAGACTGCGGTCAGCGACGGCCCGGAGCAATCGGTGCTTCAAACGGAACGGCGAACCGAATTTCAACGGCTGCTGGCGCTGCTTCCGGCCAACTACCGGATGGCGCTGCTGTTAAGATACACGAATGATTTGAGCTACGAGGAGATCGGCGAAGTGTTGGAGGTATCGGTGAGCAAAGTCCAGAACGACTTGTACCGGGCGAAAAAACGGCTAAAGCAGATCATGACCGAGAGCAAGGAGGGATTGGAATATGAAATGCTTGAGCCGCGATGAAATGGAGATGTTCCTGACCCGCTCTGGCGTCACCAACCGCAGCGGCATAGATGATCATCTCGCTGCTTGCTCCGATTGTCAGCGATTGAAAGACGCTCTTTTAGAGGAACAGGAGCAATGGGCCCGGGAAATGTATGCGGAAACGCTGCCGGAATCATTCACGGATCAAGTCATGTCCGCGCTGCAGGACGAAGAGATCGAGCCTGCGACGCCGGAACCGATGACCGAACGGGTAGGTCGTGTGACGATGAAGCGCCGCCGGAAAATCTGGTGGGTCACGGTAGGAGTAGCTTCCATCCTCGTGTTGCTAGGTGTGGCGTCCTTCTATTCAATACCGACGGTCGCGGAAATTATCCGGTCTTTATTTTCACGCAATAATGTAGATATCGGCTTGCTGCGGGCGCAGGAATTCGGTTTGGTACAGCATCCGAACATTAAAATAAATGATAAAGGCTACACGCTCAAAATCGACGAGGCTGTTGCCGACCCTACCCGTGTTATTGTGGCGCTGCAACTGTTCGGCCCGGACGGAAAGCACGAGCGGGATCGCTTAAGACTCTCGGAAGAAGGAAGCCGTATTCTCGTTAAGGACGAGCAGGGGAAAGTGATTGGAAAATTGTACGATATGGGGGCGACGAACGACTTTTATTATCTCGTTGCGTTTTTTCCAGAGCCCATTCAATCGAATCGTATTATGATCGAGGGACAGATCGGTAAATTGGACGGAGATTCTTGGAAAAAGGGATTTCCCGTCGTTAAAGGAAACTGGAGTTTTGAATTCCCGATCGATATGACGGAGGCGCAGAAACAAACGAGGATCACCGAATTGCAGGGGGAGTATACATCCCCAGGTGGTATGACGGTTCGCTTAAAGCGGTTAACCCGTATGGTGCAGGGGGTTCGTTTGGAGTTGGATACGGAGCTCAGTTCGGAGGCATTGATGCGGTCTCCGGGAGACCTTTGGCAGAAGCAGGAGCTGATGTTTCACTTTGAAGACGCGGCAGGCAGCGAAATTCATAGCGTGAATACGAGAAAACACCCCAGCATGAATAGTTTAATGACCCAATCCCACATTGCTGGCGATAAGGTCGGATTGATGCATTTAAGTTATACGTTCCAGTATCTCCCGGAGAACCAGCCGTACCGTTTCGTCTTCGATGGGTATTACATACCGGAGCGGGACGGTTCGTCGGTGAGCTTTGCACCTGCTCGTTTGCAGGAAGAACCGGTGTTTTTCCGTGCGGACGGCGACGATATTCGGTTGAAAGGTTTTACGATCGAGCAACCGCCGAATACGAACGGTAAAGAAACGGAAGGTACGCTGCATGTCGATGGGAAACTATGGAATGGCTATTCTTTTGATGACTATTGGATGGCACGGGATTCGGAGGGCAAAGAATACCAAGTTTCGATGCGTGGGGCTTCGAGTTCGAAGGGATCAGGATGGAAGGATGGGATGATCGAACTGAGAGAGGACTATGAGTTCCGAATCCCCGGTATGCTGACTGTGCCGGAACGGATTACGCTGATACGAAACGTTGTGAATAAACGATACGTTAACGTCGATTGGTCGGTTGAGATGAACGGAAACCTGGAGAACCATAATAAAGAAGGCCTTGCGGGCTCTATCCAGCAATTTGGCGACCTTAACTTACATGTCGGGCGGAATGAAGAGGCAAAAGGACAGCGGAGGAAGCTGTCCTTTTTGCTTGGAATCAGACTCATTCGATGTGGAAGCTGGTAGATTGTTAGGCGGGGAAGAGAAGCCGAATGCTGTATTGTTTGTGTTTTGGCCAATTAGATCTTTTTATAAAGTAATTAAGAAGGAAAAACACGTTTCGGCGCTGCGAGGAGGTCGCTAGAACCCCAACGGTAATAGGTTACTATCCGAGAGGAATAAAGCGAGAACTGAAAGTTGCACGGACGGATTTCACGGGCTACGACTTTCTCCTGTTGTGCGCTTTTCTCCCGTCGTGCCACTTTCGCGGTAGTCGTTGCCGCGCTGCATGGCGGCGGATGGGCTGACCCGTTAGTTTTGGGCGGCAAATAGAGGAACTCCGATTCGCTAATCGCAGGCCCTTGGCCTCAGGAAAAATATAGAGGAACATACGTTAGCTATCCGTGTCGAAAATAGTTTGTTGTGCCTCAAAAGGGAGCAATAGCGCATCGCAGTTCCTTTAAATGTTGCCAAAGGCGGTCGGGCGAAGCCCATAGCTCACTACAGTTCCTCTATTTGGCACGCATGACGTATGGTGGATGGTGCATTTAGGCATATAGAGCTTCTGGTGCATGGTGTATACAGCGTATGGTGCATATAGCGTATGGCGCATACAGCGGCGGGTTCACAGCAGGGATATTACAGCCGGTGGTAATCCGCCCGCCATTTTTGGATCGCTTTCTTGATGTCATCGGGCTGCATGTTTTCTTCTGCCGCTTTGCGACATAGCTCCGGGTACTCCTGATCGCCGGCGAATCGCAAAGCGATGATTTGCCGCAGCGATAATCGGGGATCGATCGGCTTGCCGGTCATGATAAAGTGCCGGAGCTGCTCTTCCGCCCGGATGGCCCGGTCTTGAGCCTTGAGTGCATACGTCCGCACCAGCATGACCAAGATGGCGTCGATGACACTCAGCCCGAGAAGAAGCAGTGCGATGGACACGCCTTCTCCCGCTACCAGGGAACGGACGGCATAAATCACGGCACCGACGAGAACGATCAAAGTTAGCCAAAGAAGCACGAAATGGAACAGCGGATCCAATTTCCGGTGGTTGGCGTACTGTTGGGTTTCCAAACGATTTTCCTCCCGTAGTCAGGTTAGTTTTATTGTATAACTGGCTACAACAATTTACCACACTCTTGGTTGCTTGCTTGTCCGCTTTTTTGTAAAGTGAAGAAAATAACGATACTGGAGGTTATTTTCTTGGCTTACGTTACTCCCGATTATGCCGAACGTTTGCAGGCCCATCTGCGATCCCATGCGAACCCGGAATTGGCAGGCCCGATGCAGGCATATATGCGCGATCAATTCGCTTTTCTGGGGATCAAATCGCCTGAACGCACGGCGCTGGTCTGGCAGTTTCTTCAAGAGTACGGCGTACCGGAAAATGGGGAATTGGAAAAAGCGGTCCGGGCATTGTGGGCGCAGCCGGAACGCGAATTCCAGTATGCGGCGCTAACGCTGCTCGGGAAAAGAAGCAAGACTGCGAATGCCTCCCGAATCGAGCTTTTGGAAGAGCTCATAACGACCAAATCGTGGTGGGATACGGTGGATGAATTGGCGGGACATGCGGTAGGGGAATTGTTCGCCCGGTTTCCCGAGCTGATTCCGGTCCATACGCAAAGATGGATGGCTTCGGATTCGCTGTGGCTGCAGCGGACGGCATTATTGTTCCAGCTTCGCTACAAGAAGCGAACGGATGCGGTTTTACTCTTTGATTTGATCAGGCAGTGCGCGGACTCGAAGGAGTTTTTCATCCGAAAAGCGATCGGTTGGGCGCTCCGGGAATATTCCAAGACGGACGAAGCGGCGGTCCGCAGGTTCGTCACCGAAACTGCGTTATCGCCGCTCAGTATCCGTGAAGCGCTCAAATATGTGGATCGGCGAAAGCCGAAATAACCTATTCCAGCTTAAAGCCCCGGGCCTCCAAGAAGCTTCGTATATGCGCACGCACCGGCTGCCGGAATTTGTCCGCCATCCCTCTGGACCATGTGGTCACTGTTTTGCCTCCGGTTCTCGTTCGGTAATATTCCAGCATCGTCTCGTCGTACGTTTCGATCTGCTGCCGCACATCGTCTGCTTGATAACCGTTATAGTGCAGAACGGCCTGCTTCGGCAGCCGCGGGCGAGCCGAAGGCTCTTGATCGGGCACGCCGATACACATGCCGAACACCGGATAGACGAGCTCGGGCAGCTGGAGCAGCCGGCTTACGTCCTCTGGAGCGCTGCGGATTCCGCCAATGTACACGATCCCGAATCCGAGTGATTCGGCGGCCACCGCAGCATTTTGCGCGGCAAGCGTCGCATCGACGGTGGCAACGATGAAGCTTTCCGTATTTTGATGGAACGTTTCACCGTTCAGCTCGGTTGCTTCACGGAGTCGGTACAAATCTGCGCAGAATACAAGGAACAGACCGGAATGCTCGACATAGGCCTGATTTCCGGCCAGCCGGGCCAGCTCCTGCTTTTTCTCCGGGTCGGTCACGGCAATGATGCTGTAGGCTTGGACATTGCTTGAAGTCGAAGCCATTTGAGCAGAAGCGACGATGGCGTCGATGTGCTCCGGCTGCAGCGGAACGTCTTTGAATTTGCGTATGGAGCGGTGGTTTTGGAGCAGGTCAATTACGGCGTTCATAAATGGTTGCACCTCCGAATGGAATGGTATGGAATGTAGTAAATAGGAAAGACCCCCTGTCGGGGGTCTCCAGCAGACTGGTTGACATGCCTACCTTAAATTGTAAATGTTTAGATTCATATCGTCAAACCGGGTGGGATAACGTGCGGCTTTTCTCGTGCTGACACTTATTCTTAGAGATAACCGGACGAATTTACGCGCCATCAATGCCGGATCTGATTGACGATCACATCATACATGCTGCCTTGAATTTTGACCTGCACATCGTCGGTCTGAACCAATCCGTTGCTCCAATGCACGCGGAATCGGAATGTGTAGGTTTGGCCGCTGCGCAGCGATTGGGCATGATCGGGATTGACCAGTTGCCCGCTGAATCGAATGCGGTCGGAAGAGTCAAGCTTGACTTGCTCGCCGGTTTCCATAAGCGTCGCATCGAGCGACTGCGGCTTGGTTGCACTGGTGCCGGTATCGGTCACTGTCGCCGATAGCTCGAACGCTTCCCCGGCCCAAAAGACGTCAGCTCCCCGAGGCGCGCCCGGGTGCTTCTCGTTCCACTGCAGCCGGTAGCTTTCCCACTCCGGCGTATGCGTGACATAGCCCTTAATCGACAAAGGCAGTACGACGAACGAATAGATCTGGTTAAACGTTCCGCCCTTGCCGTCGCTGAGGGATAGCCGCAAGGTGTAATTTCCTTGAGGCAGCGGACCATAGGTGAACGCCTTGCTTTGGCCGGACGGAACGCCGCTCCATTGCTGAATAATTCCGAACGCGCCGCCGTTCAAGCTGCTTTCCACCATGACGTCGATCGCATCGCAGTCCGGATCGGAGACCGATACGGTGAATACGGGCGTGTCGTGCTCGTAAATGGGCGTGACAAACGTAATATTTCCCGTCGGAGGGCGGTTGGTCAGCAGCCAAGTTGGCGCAGACCATGCCGACCATACAAATCCGTCAAAAGCGCGCGCCCGAACCTGAACTTTTGCCCCTGCCGGCAGCGGATGGTCCTTAGGTACGGAGGCGTTTTGTAAGGACACTTGCCCTTGAAGATGCTGCCCTTGTTCTCCTGTATCATAGAGCACGGTATTTCCCGTTTCGTTGATGAATTGGACCTGATATTTCGTGAACGTCGTATTCGGATCAGGGTCACTTTGCGTGAACGAAACGGTTGGCGTGGGGCTCATCGGCGTCGGATTCGCTTGCGTTCCGGAAGGAACGTTCATCGTCACAGTCGGCGTCATGTTGATGTAGAACCATACAGTATTGCTCCATTCGGACCATAGGTTCGGATCGTCGTCGGTGACCTTCATCCGTGCTTGCAAAGGAACGCCTGTCGGCAGGTCCGTCGGCACTTGGAAGCTGTTCGTTGCTGCCGTAGTGTTCTGATACGCATTCCATCCGGTGTTGTAGACCATGCCGCCGGTCTCGTTCAAAATTTCGATGTACATTTTCGCGTAATAGTTCTTCTGGCCGTCCGATTGAATCCATGCAATCGCCGGTCGTTTATTATCCAGAATGAGCGTCGGATTATAGGCGTCAGGTCCGTTCGGATTCGTAATGACAACTCTGGGCGCCGAATTGATGACCATCCATCCGATTTTGGACCATTCCGTCCAATAGTACGGATTTTGCGCGCGCACCCGTACTTGATACAGCTCGCCGCGGATCAAATCCGTCGTCACTTGCCACGAAGCCGCACTATACGGCGGCGCATTCTGGCTTGTTTCCCCGCTACTGATGACGAGACTTCCGTGTGAATCCATGATTTGAACCTCGTAGCCCGTAAACGAATGGCCCGCCGGGTCATCCTGCCTCCAATGGATCGTCGGTCTCGTTCCGTGTTCCAGCGTTGGATTATCTCGTGTTCCAGTCGGATACGTGAGCTGGATCGTCGGTTTTGGAATTTCAGGGACGTTGCCTTTGAGCTGGATCGAAGCGGTGGCGGGGTAAGATTTTGCCCCGTACTCATCGATAACCTGCAAATACACGGTATAGACTCCCGGCTTTTTCGGTCTTGTCAGCTTTTCAGCTACAAAATTACCGTCGGGGTCGACATAGCCGTACTCTCGGGAAACGATCCCGCGCATGCTGCAATAATCGTAGCCCGTCACATCGGACGCACTGCATCGTACCGGGTCCCAAGCCGCCCGATTCGGATCGAACCGATCCGGATCGTAGGACGTATCGTTCCAGGCGACCGTGCCGTCCCCATTCTCCGAAAGTGTGAACTGCGCGCTCGGCCTGCGGTGAACCGTCAATTTTTTCTGGAACGTATTGGACCATTTGCGGTATTGATCGAAAACCATGCTTGCCCATAAATAGTTCCGGTTCGGATCGTCCTGCGCCCGCAGCGTGAGCAGATAGACGCCGACTGTGTCAAAGGTTTGCTGCGGAGCATCGAACGTTTTCCCGTTCAGCGCGGACCGTCCCTGATTATTTAAGAATTTCGGCGTATGCGTAACCCCCCACCGGAAGTTGCCGGCCATCGGATCGTTTTCCGGATCTTCGAATAGAATGCTTTTATACCGTACGTTGGCCGAAGCCGAACCATTCTCCCATATGGCGTAGTCGGACATCCAATCCCGGCGGTCCTGATTTTGCTTGATGGAAATGGCCGTAAAAGTGACAAACGATTTGTCCGTAAAAGGTCCCATTTTTCCATCCGTGAATGTGGCATCCTGTACATCAAACACCGGTACGCCGTTCATGAATACTTGAATGTTATCGCCTGACAGGCTGATTTTGAATAGATTGTCCGTGTTATCGAACGGCCACATCTGGCTGCGCAGCACAGTTCGGCTGCCGCCAACGTAACGGCTTAGATAGAGCGTGGTGCCGTCCGCTTCCAGACTATACCGGTTGGTTGGGTCAAGCATCCGGAACGAAAAACCGCTTAAGCTCGTATCCTCGTTCGGACTTGTCATTTTCATTCGAAACGTAATGTCCGTGTCACGATAACTATCCGGAGAAACGAACTGGCCGAGAACAAACCCTTTCCGCAGTATAGGATCTTGATCCAAAGAACCGCTTTCGAGATACATGTACTTTTCGGTTTCTGTGAAGTAATAGCCGTTGCCCGTTTGTCTTTTTACCGTATTGTACATCCCCAAAAACAGGCCGTCCCCTACATAAAATCCGCCTAAGTAATTGTCTCCCCGTTCTTGTTCATTCGACGCTTCGTTCAATAATTCGCCCTCATGAACATTGAAACGGCTGCACTTTCCATCCGTCCCCCAGGAGCAACCTCCTCCTCCGTCATTGAATCCGCCACCAGGAGTTACGCCAACCGTGTACGGATAATTGTATGGAACAGGTCCGTCCGATACCGCACCGGTGTCCATATTCACGTATTGTCCGAAGCTATGGTGGTCGCCACGACCGTTCATAAGATCCATATTCGTGTAACTGCGGGTCAGCAAGGTCCGGTTATATGGATTTACAACGAGCGCCGTAAAATTGTTGTAAAGCATTTCTCCACCCATTGACGTGTTGGAAGGGTAGAACCATTCCATACCCGCCAATCTGGCGGTCCATCCCATGCTCAAATCGTTATTGATGCGCAGCAGATAAACGCCGATCGGGGCGTCCTCGTTATATCTTCTGTCGATTTTAATGTATCCGTCGTCCCGGTCGCAGGAGCGTTTGATGTAGGTATAAAATTCCCCATCCGGCCCTTTCCATAACCCGTTTAGATCGCTGTATCTGCATTGGTAGGTTTCCGGATATTGCTCAGGAACCGGGCGCCCCAGCATCGTATTATAATACTTTCTTTGATATTTAATCGTACTGTCCGGGAACGATTGTCCGCCTCTTCTGACTTCCCGGAGCTGCGGATTAACCTCGATAAACCCAATAGCAGCCAATCCATTACTATAATTCTTTTGATACACAATAACCAGACTTTCACCTTTGGTCATCAGCGAGAACGTCTTCCGACCGACATAATCCTTTTCGTCAACCGATAGACCCAGCTCTTCCCAGCCGCTCTTGAGCGGATTGTCCTTATTGCTTGAAATCAGCTTACCGGTATACGCATCGTATGCCTCAATCATAAAGGAGTTATTGCCCTTGCCGACGCCGCACGTCCAGCTTCTCGAACCATCGTCGTTGCGGCAAGTGGTGAAATAATCGTGCATTCTGATGTTCGAAACCTTGTAGATGATTCCGCCTGCGACCTCGTACTTCACAGAACCTTGATACTCATCCGGCAAATATGCTTCTTTCGTATAGGTCGACCCACTCGGAGAATCCCGGAACGGTACGGCCACAGTATACTTGTCCGGAGCAAGGATAAAATCATACGGGTCCCGATCCCATAGATGAAACAGGTTGTTAGCTGCATTGTTCCATTTTCGGCTGTACTGCGGCAACTTCTTTTTATTAAAGGCATACAGCTTCGAGCCCTCGTCAAAATAAAGATACGTTTTGTTCGTACGTACGATCGAATTAAACTTCGCCGGAGCATATCCGGGTACATATGTCCTCGCATCCGGGTCCCAGATCGTTGAGGGGATTAAGATGGGCGTACTGGTCAGCGTGGGTCTACCGCCCACCCACTGATAAACCGTACCTTTATATGAGCTGATAAAATTCGCTCCAAACCCGAGGTCCGGCCATAGGAACGTTCCGAAAACGTTGGTAGGCCCCTGTGGCGGATTGTCTCGCTTGATGATGCTTTCCTGACGCTCCATTTCCCTTCCCAAGCCAGCCCGTAGGACAGCATTGCCCTCGGCAGCCCACCGGTAAACGTAGTTATTGATCCGGTTATTCGTGTTCGTATCGAACAGCGCCCACGAGTTTACGATTGTATTAGCGTTAAACATAATAGGCGGATTCAATCCCGGCTGGTCGTTTTGCCCTTCGATGGCAAAGGAAACGTGCGGCGCATTGTTGACGATATCCATCGTACGCGGCGCATCCGGTTGCGTATCGGATGCCAGGGCGCTTTTCCCGTAGTCCTCCGTTACTTGAACATCGAACAAATATTTACCGACCATGTCGGTCTTAAATACAAGCGAATTGTTATCGAAGGAGACAACTCTGCTGTCTGTCCCAAGGATATCCAGCCAGGGATCGTCCTGAAAACCGTTGTTTGCCGCGTCGTATTTGAACCGCCATTTGACGGAAACGATCTGATCGCCGTCCGGCGAGTACGATTGGTTACGGATGGTCACCGGCTGATTCCGGATACCGAGCGGCGGTACGACAATTTTGCCGACGGGAGGCAAGTCCGGGTGCACGGTAATGCTGCACGTGCTGTAGCCAGTCGATGCCATGCCGGAGCTGTCCACGACTTTTGCCAGCGTGACGGTCGCTGTAACGTCCTGCAAGGTGCCGTTATAATACTTATCCAGCTTGTTGACCCACAAGTCTTTCGAATGGTCGATGGACCGTCTCGCCGGGCTCCAGCTTTTATCCGCATGGATCGCTCCGGGAGGGACAGGACGATTTTCCTTGATCTCCGCAGGTGCGGTGCATACCGGGATCGGATTCGGTTCCATCACAGTCAAGGATACGTTTTCCGTGCGCGTCCCGCCGCGCCCGTCATCCGCCGTAGCTTTCACGGAGAAGGTTCCCGGCGTATCGGCTTTGATATGATAATAGCCTTCGGCGTCGAGCGTCTTGCCCCAATCTTCGTGCAACTGCTTTGCTATTTTTTGAACCCAAGGATGCGTACCGGAATCGAAATCCCATTTCCACTGGATCGGATCGTTGTCCGGGTCCGAAGGCGACTTCGGGTCTGTGTACTGGTTATGAATAACGCGGACATTCACCATGTCGCCCACCAAAAAATATTCCGGCGGATAGATCCCGTTCCGATCTTGATCGTAAAACCAGCCTGCCTGAAAATAGGGCGGTTTATTGTTCGGATCGGGGAGAACCGTTAATGGTTTTTCCTTAATCCAGTCCGTTTCGCCGCAAGAAGTTTGAATTTTCAGACTTATGTAGTTGTTACCTTCTCCAAAATAAAACGGTCTCCCGTTCGGGTAGGGGAATGAACTGTTCTGCGATTGCCCTTTCACCCGATTCGTCGACCATGTCTGGCCGTTATAGTTGAACCGATATTGATGACCGAAATAGGTGCAGCCTTTCGGGATTTTAAAATCAACAGGCTCCAGCTCGAAATTATCCCGGATTTTGATCGTCGGTCCCGGCCTTATTCGAAAGTCGCCGTCGATGCCGATATCGACAGGGAAATCAAACGGCTTATAGTTATTGTCTTCCCCGCCAGTCGTACCTTCATCAATCGTATTGTCCGAATCGACATAAAATCCGGTCAGTAGTTTTCCCGGGTCCGTCACCGTATACTGAAACGTGCCCGTAATATCCACATTCTGTTCGGCGTTCGTAAACGATGCCTTGTGAATCGTTTTGCCGTTGGAACGATTCTGGATCAGGATCGAGAAGGTTTTGTTCTTGATTGGCTCTCCCACGTTGCGGAACGTGTAGGTAAACGTCGTCGGTTCGCCGATTTTGACCGGTCCGTTCGATTTGAGATCGATAGGGATCAGGTCGGGAAAGGTCGGCGCTTTGTAGAACACTTCAATGCGGCCTTCGAATTTGTAGGTCTTGGCGTTCCAGAAGGTGTCGGCGTCCATAACATAATTCCGGCCTTGTTGATCCTTGTCATATTTTGGATTTCCTTTGGGCCAGAGGATGTAGTCGGTATCGAGTTGATTATATGTTGATGTAAAAGGTTTAGAAACTTTCAAATATCCGAATCTATCTACTTTTCTTCCAAAGTCCTCAATCTGTAAGCCATCGGCAATAGCAATTGCCTTTGTGATCGTAATGCTTTTAGGATCAATTCGATCTAGGTCAATAACTTCACCTGTTAAATTTTCTTTAAAATAAAAATCTTGAGGGGGCTCAACTTTGTATGCAGTCGTTACCGCAGATCCGTCCCATTTTCGTAAATCAGTTTCGTTAAAAAGAACATATTCACCTGATGGATAAAGCATCGCATCACTTGGAAATAATCCTGGGCAAGGAGAAGGAGCTGCATCCGATGAACTGTTGCAACTCCCCGGAAATTGATAATGCTTTGTTCTTTCACCTTCCGTATCCCAATACTTTCCACTGGGGTCCCGCCAAATGATGTGACCGGGATTTGTATATCGTTTACCATACAGTGGAACGGGGACACCTTCAGTTATATTTTTTAACATAAGTTGATCATTGGTCACTTCGAAGACATTCGAATTTATCTTTTTTTCTACGCCGTTTGCGTCTTGCATGTATACATCGACCTTGTCAATAATTTGAGTGCCTGAATTTAAGGGTACGGAAAAGTTCATTAAGGTTGAGGTCGGCTTAAACGTTTTAAAGTTGATGGCGGCCATGATGTGATTTGGTAATAGAAACATAAACATTGAAAATCCTAAAAAGAAGATTATGGCTGCCGCAACGATTTTTTTTCGTTGCTTTTTTATAAGCATTGCAGCCTCCTTCCTCTACTGTTCTTTTTTATGAAGATTAATAGTAGCTCCATTATTTTCATTTAACCTAAGATATACAAAACCGTATTCTTTGAATTCCTTCTCTACTTCTTCTCTAGGAACGACGAAAAGATACCACCCTTCCGAATGATCTATATCAACTCCAATTTGTGGAAGATAAAATTTTCTATCCACTTGACCATCCTTATCATTTATAGATACTCTCACTCCTGTAAATGGGGCTAATTCACCAAATAATCCGTATCCTAAAGGAGAGCCTGTTTCATTGGTGATTTCTATTTTCAACGCGACTAAGTACTCATCTCCAATTGGTTTACCGCTCACTTTCCTCAATCGACCATCAAACATCGACCTAAAAGCCCCATCTCCCTCCTTCAAATCCATAATCAAAATCTGATGCACTTTCACCGTTGCTTTCGTATTCTGCAATGGCATTTTATATGGCAGCTCCACCACATGACTACCCCACATCGTCTGCACGTTACTCCCCGTCAACTCCACTTCCGCATAGCTGGCCGCACGCTTATCTACTTCGAGCTTCTTGCCTTGGCTCACGTCCAAAATCCGCTGAATGATTTTCACGGATTGCGCCCTCGTGGCCGATTCTTCTTTACCGAGTTGACCGTCGGCCATGCCCGTAATCAACCCCTTCTGCGTCGCCAAAAACATAAGCTTCTTCGCATCGGTGCTGTCCTCAGGCGACTGCAGCGATTTGTCCAATACCCGGACAGCGAGGCGGGCCATTTCCATCCGGGTAATAGGCGTGTTCCAGTCACCGGAAGAAAAGTCCTTGTATTGGTGTATTCCGGCTTGCACAAGCGCTGCGACATAAGGAGCATACCACTCCTTGTTATCGCCGCCCGGTACGGGCTTCAAACCGGCTGCTTTTGCCGTCATGGTGATAAATTCCGCTCGCGTAACGGTGTGGTCCGGCTTGAACGAACCGTCCGGGTAACCGTCGACGTAACCGGCTGCTACAATTGCCTTAATATCAGACTCCGCCCAATGCCCGGAAATATCGCTTAAAGACACAACTGCTTTTGACTCCACAGCCGATTTCGGCTGCTCTGCGGCAACCAGCGTATTGGCATTGGGGCTGCAGGCGCTCATTAACATCATGGATACGACTAAAGGGACAACTCGTTTCATCAAAAATCTTCCTTTCGAGTGAATTCAAAGTTATGGATTTCCAGATCCAAAAGGACTAGGTCTATTGTACCATGACCGTGCTTAATTTACAGATTTTTCTTGCGCTAAAACACAAAAACCGCCCTACCCATTAAAGCATGGATAAGGCGGTTCTTCCGCTCATCATTCGTTGTTATATTACCATCTTATTCCGAAATCTTCAAGAGGTTTTGCAATTTTTGTCGTGGCGCTGTTGTGCGTTCAACCTGCCGTACTGGCCGAGGGTACCATCCAAGTGAAGGTGAATCAATCGCTGCTGGGAACAGAAGCACAGGCTCAAATGACCGACGGCCCGGTTACGGCTGCTGTCCGGCCATTGGCGGAGGCGCTTGGAGTACCTTCCTTTTTCTCACAAAATCTTACCTTTAGCTCATAGATCGGCTATAATAAAGGTTTAAGAAGAGAAAGGAGCCAAGCACACCATGGCAGGAAGAAAAGAAGGCGAGCTCGACTTGACGCTGCTCGGCAACCAGCAAACGAAATATCCGATGAACTATGCGCCGGAGATGCTCGAATCGTTCGATAACAAGCATCCGTACCGCGATTATTTTGTCAAATTCAATTGCCCGGAATTTACCAGTCTCTGCCCGATTACCGGCCAGCCGGACTTCGCGACTATTTATATCAGCTACATTCCTGACCTCAAAATGGTCGAGAGCAAATCGCTCAAGCTGTATTTGTTCAGCTTCCGCAATCATGGCGATTTCCACGAGGATTGCATGAACATCATCATGAACGATCTGATCAAGCTAATGGACCCCAAGTACATTGAAGTGTGGGGGAAATTTACCCCACGCGGAGGCATTTCCATCGATCCTTACTGTAACTACGGACGCCCGGGGACGAAATATGAACAGATGGCCGAGCACCGGCTGCTGAATCATGACCTGTACCCGGAGAAGGTCGACAATCGCTAAGCCGGAATAGAGCAGGCAATCGCAGACCGGACCACAAGCCTGCTTCATAAAAAACGAAGCCGCACCCCCTTGCCAGCAAGGGCGATGCGGCTTTTTGGCATCGAAGGCACCGAAACGCTTGTTTATAAATCTCTTTCCTCTTCGCCGCTCTTCACCGCCAAATCCATTCCGTAGAAACTGCCATTGGCAGGAGTGCGGGCATCGGCAACCGTTTTGGTGAAAGCTACGTTGATCGTCTTTTTCTGCCTGGGAGGCATGGTCAAAGTTTGATCCCCAAGGATGTCAAGCGATTCCAAGAACGAGCCGACGAGATACCGCTGATTGCGGATGGAAGCGGTGAATTGGATATCTTGACCGCTATGGTTAACGAAGGTAAGCGAACAAGTACCGGTGACCTGGTCGTCTTCTTTTTTGTAGTTGCAGTTGCTCTCGTCCTTGACGTATTCCAAGGCATAGATGCCTTTGGCCCATACACTTTGGTAGGCTACAACCAGTTGGGAGGGCAGCCAGAAGGACAAAATTAAAGCGAGCAGGGTGATCTTTCTTGCGTGGCGCTGCAGCGCGGTTCTAAGCGTGAATAGGCCAGCGAACAGCAGCAGCAGCGAGGTGATGCCGACGTAGTTCAAGCCGCTGGCGCCTCGCGACCATACGGGCAGCCCGACCCATTGAAAAAGCCGCGCTCCGAGCGCTTTGGCATCCGGATAGGACCAATTCAAAATAATGGTGCTCGTGATGAGCAATAAAGCGACAGCAAGCCGTTGGCGCCTGCTCATTTCGCGTTCCCTCCTTCGCTCGGGAATACAATCGTTCCGAACGCTTGTGATATTAAGTTAAACGAAAAAACTATGGAAAATGTTTCTTCCGACAAGAAGGCAGCAACAAAAAAGGACCCCTCAAAATGAAGGAGTCCTGAAAAATCCGGTAAATGCAGCAAACGGCGGTTCCCAGTTCTATTTGGCAGCCGCAACAAGCTCCCGTGCTTCGGGGCGTCTGGCGACAGGGGAGGCAGCAGCGACCTGAACCGGCCGGCTGTGGCCCGCCAGCTCGTACGGAATGCACAGCGGAACACCGGTGCGGGGGTCCGGTACAATGTCCGCTTCGATGCCGAAGACATTCTGCAGCATCTCCGGTGTCATTACTTCCGCCGGACTGCCTACCGCTGCTACCGTTCCGCGTTTGATCGCCACCATATGGTGCGCATAGCGGGTCGCATGATTCAAATCATGAACGACCATCACGATGGTGCGACGCTCTTCGAGGTTTAGTTTTTCCAGCAGCTTGAGCACTTCAAGCTGGTGAGCCATATCGAGGAACGTTGTAGGCTCGTCAAGGAACAGAATGTCGGTTCCTTGCGCAAGCGCCATGGCAATCCACGCGCGCTGACGCTGCCCGCCGGACAATTGGTCGACGGGACGGTCATAAAATTCCTCCATACCGGTCATGGCAATCGACCAGCGTACGATCTCGCGATCTTCCTTGGTCAGAGAGCCGAATCCTTTCTGATGGGGGAAGCGGCCGTAGGTGACGAGTTCGGAGACGGTCAATCCGTCCGGGGCCGTCGGGTTTTGCGGCAAAATGGCGAGCTGCTTGGCTACATCCTTGGTCGATTGCTGATGGATCGACTTTCCGTCCAGGAAGACGCTGCCTTGCTTCGGCTTCATCATACGGGCCATCGCTTTCAGGATCGTCGATTTACCGGACCCGTTCGCGCCGACCAGCGCCGTAATTTTTCCCGATGGGATGCTAATATTTAAATTTTGCACAATGGACCGTTCCCCGTAGGCAATATCCAACCGTTCCGTATATAACCGTTCCAACCCAACCACTCCCTTAAAATTTAGCTGAACTCCGAGGCAGGAAATACTATTCAACAAGTGCCGGCATGGGCACAATGACAATAACGATGATAATGAGAATCTTTATCAATTGAATTGTATAACAGAACGCACTGGAATTTCAACCCTTTTTGGGAATTTTCCTTGTCCGTTTTCCAACAAGTTGTGAATCCCGGATCGAAAGAAGGCGACGAGGAACGGGTAAGAGTGCGCAACCAGATTTCCAGGCGTATAATGAATGGAGAAATAAGTGGCCTCCTCCGGCTTCATGAACGCGTCCGAACGTCATAAGAGGAGGGGAATGGAGGATTCGAATGTTAAAGCTGGGCGTTTTGGATCAATCGCCGATCATTCCGGGAGAAACGGCGGCAGACGCGATGGCGCGCACGTTAGAGCTTGCCAAGACGGTTGAACGGCTTGGTTATACGCGGTACTGGGTGTCCGAGCATCATGACACGCCAGGTCTCGCCGGTTCTTCTCCGGAGATTTTGATCGCAGCCATTGCCGCGCATACGTCGCGGATTCGGGTAGGCTCGGCCGGCGTGCTGCTGCCTCACTACAGCCCGTATAAAGTCGCGGAAAATTTCCGGGTGCTCGAGGCGCTGTATCCGGGACGAATCGATCTTGGCATCGGAAGGGCGCCCGGCGGCATGCCGATTGTCTCAGAGGCGCTGCGGTACGGCCGGCCGAAGGAGCGGGAAGAGCATTTCGCGGTAATGCTCCGCGATCTTGGAGGCTTTCTATCCGACTGGATGGAGCCGGGACACCGCTTCGAAGGCGTGCGGGCGACGCCGCTCGTCGATACGGCGCCGGAGCTTTGGCTGCTCGGCTCCAGCGGCTTCAGCGCAGACCGGGCCTCGGAGCTGGGCGGGGCGTTCTCGTTCGCCCATTTCATTAACGGCGACGGCGGACACGAGACGGTACGGCGGTATTTTGCCAATTACCGGCCCGGCCCGCTCGGTGCGTCTCCTCAGGCGAACGTATGCGTGATCGTCATCTGCGCCGACACGGACGAGGAAGCGGAGCGGCTGGCTTCTTCGACCGATTTGCGCCTCTTGCTGCTGGAGCAGGGGCAGTTCCGCCGTTCCTTCCCAACGCCGGAAGAAGCGGCCGGTTACCCGTACACCGACTGGGACCGCATGCGAATTCAGGCGAACCGGAGACGGATGATCGTCGGCGGGCCGGAGAAGGTGAGGACGCAGATGCTTGAGTTCAGCAAGGGCTACGGGGTAGAAGAATTGATCGTGCTGACCTATACGTACGATTTCCAAGCCCGGCTGCGTTCGTACGAACTGGTCGCAGAGTTATTCGGACTCGGTTGATAAAAATGAAAACGGGACTCCGTTCGGACCTGACAGGTCTTCAAGGAGTCCCGCATCGCGTAATAGCGAGCATTCAGTTCAGGGAAAAGGCTTGACGCTTTCGACGCGCAGCATGATCTGCTTGTCCAGCAGCTCCGGCCGGATCGCAGGATTGCCCGCGTTAATGCGCGGAATTTCCAGCTTCGGGTTGGCGCGGGTCGCCATCTCGTTCACAATGGTGAAGGCGTAACGAAAGCCAGCTTGCGTAAGAAGATCTTGCGCCGTCTTGGAATGGATGCCGAACGGGTATGCGTAGCTGTCTGCCGCATGATCGCTGCCATACAGCTCGTTTAGCCGCTGCGCGCAGGCTTTCGTGTCCGCCGCCACCCGGGCGACGGCCTGCTCGGGCGTTTCCGGCGCGCCGTCTTCCCGCGTAAGCGGTCCGGTAATCGCCGCCGTCTTCCCTTCTTTGAAATGCAGATTGTTCGAGTGGCATTGAAAATCGTACCGTCCAGGCCGTTCGGTCAGCATTTGCCGGATCTGGTCGCGGGACAGCGCCGGAATGGACGGGGCCAGCGGGTCGTCCAAATCCTTCGTCACGACGAAATTAACGGCCGGCACGTCAAGCTCTTTCAGGATCGGATACGCGTAATCGTAGAAGCTTTTATAGCCGTCGTCAAAGGTTACGAGCACCGCTTTGTCCGGCACGGAACCGCCATCGTAAAATTGCTTGAATTCGTCGAGCGAAATGAAATGATAGCCTTTCGATTTCAAATAATTGAGCTGATCGCGAAACAAAGCGGTGGAGACGGTGCTCGAGCTTTGGTCCGTATCATGGACATGATGGTACATCAGGACGGCCACTTGGTCGCGGTAGCGCAGCGCGTCTTTATACGACCAGGCGTCAAGCGCGCCGATCAAGATCGCGGCAAGCAGCAGAGCAGCCAAAACTTTTTTGATCATAGCAGGGTCTCCCTCGGGTAAAGCTGAAGCAGCTTCCGGATAAAAACGTCTATAGTCAGTTATATCGGTTCCGGGAACGAATTTCAAGTTTAGTTACATCGCCCCGGCACAACCGGGCCTAGAGAAGGGGAAGTCGTCATCATGAAGCTGGGGAAGCGCATCGGACAAGGATATACGGCAGAAGTATTTGAATGTGGGAGCGATAAAATTATCAAAGTATTCCGGCCCCACACCGGAGACTTGATGGAATACGAATGGCGGATCAGCCGCCAAGTGGCGGGGCTCGGACTGCCGGTGCCCGCGGTTTACGGAATCGAGGAAGCCGAGGGAAAAAGGGGAATCGTCTACGAACGGGTGGCGGGTCCGACTTTGACGCAGGTGATTGCAACGAAGCCTTGGCGCATTGCTCAAGCTGCGAGGCAGCTCGCTGTGCTGCACGCGGAAATTCACCGCCGCGAGGCTCCGGGGCTTCCGAAGCAGAAGGAGATGCTGGAACGCCGCATCCGCGAAACGTCCTTGCTGTCCGAGGAGACCAAGGCCCGGGTAATCGAGCGGTTGAACCGGCTGCCCGAAGAGGTCAGGCTGTGTCACGGGGACCTGCATCCCGAAAATATGATGATGACCGCTCAAGGTCCGGTCAGTATCGACTGGATGACGGGCATGAGCGGCCATCCGGATGGCGATGCGGCCCGAACGCGGCTCGTTTTGGACTATGCGTCGCTTCCGCCGGGGATGCCGAAGCCGGTAAAGCTGCTGTTTACCGCGCTGCGCCGGCAGTTGTGCAGGACGTACCTGAAGGAATACATACGGCTTACCGGCAGCACGATGGAGTCGATCGAGGCGTGGCTGCTGCCGCTTGCGGCCGCCCGGCTTGTGGAGAGCATCACGGAGGAGGAGCGGGGCAAGCTCCTGGAGTTGGTGAACCGGCAGCTTAACGGGTAAGGTTCAGCATATAAAAAGCACCTCTAGCACTCGGGGATTCCGGTGCCGGAGGTGCTTCTAAATTTAAGCCGACCGTCTACGTTTTCGCTTCGCTTAGTCGCGGATTTCCACAATCAGCTCGATTTCTACCGGTGTGTGGAACGGAAGGTCGCTCGTGCCGATCGCGGAGCGGGCGTGCTTGCCGTTCTCGCCGAAGACGTCGACGAGCAGGTTGGATGCGCCGTTCATAACATACGGCTGGTCGCCGAAGCCCGGCGTGCTGTTGACGAAGCCGAGCAGCTTGACGATTTTGACCACGCGGTCGAGGTCGCCCAGGTAGCCTTTCAGCACGGCCAGGCAGTTGATGATCGTTTGGCGGGCCGCTTCTTGGCCTTGCTCGATCGTCACGTCCTTGCCCAGCTTGCCTTCGTACATCAATTCGCCGTTAATGCGGCAATCTTGTCCGGACAAATACAGCAGGTTGCCTGTCCGGTTGCACGGAATGTACGTAAAGCGCGGCTCCGGGGATGGGGGCAAAATAATGCCGAGTTCTTGTAAACGTTGTTCGATTTGGGACATGAATAGGATACCTCCGATAGTTTCATTAAATTAATGGGCGCAGCACGACGCTGCACGAATAAGTCCGCCTTCGCGGGCATGCGTATGTTGATCGCCGGTGAGCGTTGTTTTTCCCGCCACAATGACGTGCGAGATGCCGCTCGGATACTGTCTCGGCTCTTCGAACGTGGCTAGATCCTGGATCGTATCCGGATTGAAGACGGTCAGATCGGCGGCATAGCCCGGAACGATCAGTCCGCGCTTGCCCAGCTTGAAGCGCTGCGCCGGGAACGACGTCAGCTTGCGGACCGCCTCCTCCAGCGACAGCACGCGCTGGTCGCGCACGTATTTGGCGAAGACGCGAGGGAACGTGCCGTATAGCCGGGGATGCGGCTTGCCGGTTTCGCAGGTCAAGCTGTCGGAAGCGATCAGCGATTTTTCATAGCGGACCACCTGCGAGACGTCGTCGTCCGACATATGGAAGTACACGATCGAGATGCGTCCTTCCTCTTCCAGCAGCAGGTCCATCATGCAATCCGCCGGATGCTGGCCGCGCTCCTCGCTGATTTCCGCGATATGCTTGCCTTCCAGATGCCGGTTTTTCTCGGTATGTACCGCCGAGATGACGACGCTCTGCCAGCCGGTGGAGCAGACGAGGTTGTCCCAATCATCCTGCTCGCGGCCGAGCTCCTCGCGGATGCGGGCGCGCAGCGAAGGATCGCGGAACGCTTCCAGCGTGCCTTCGATACCGCCTTCGAGCACCCATGGCGGAAGGACGGTCGTCAGCGTCGTGGAGCCCGCGTGGTAAGGGTACACGTCGCAGGTCACGTCCATGCCGCGGGCCCGAGCGTCCTCGATCAGCTCCAGCGCCTCCAGCACCTTGCCCCAGTTGCGCTTGCCGGCTGCCTTCAAGTGGCTGATATGCAGCGGCACGCCGGCTTTCTCGGCAATCCAGATCACTTCCTTGACGGAAGGAATCAGATTGTTGCCTTCGCCGCGGATGTGCGTGGAGAACAGCCCGTCGTACTTCGGCAGGATGGAGCACAGCTCCGCGATTTCTTCCTTGGCCGTATAGCTGCCGGGGGCGTACAGCAGGCCGATGGACAGCCCGATGGCGCCGGCCCGCAGCCCTTCCTCCAGCATCAGCTTCATGCGCTCCAGCTCGTGCGGCGCGGCCGGGCGGTTCGCAAAGCCCATGACGGCGATGCGCAGCGCGCCGTGCGCGACGTAGGTGGCGACGTTCTCCGAAGGGCCGGAACGGGCCAGATGCTCCATGTACTGCTCAACGGTTTCCCAGGGCCAAGCCCAGTCCGTCTTGCCCAGCACCGGCTGGACGTAGCTCTGCAGCAGCTCTGCGCGCTCCTTCACGAAGGGAGCGGGCGCGAGTCCGCAGTTGCCGACGACTTCCGTCGTCACGCCCTGACGGATTTTGATCTCGCTGTGCGGATGATCGAAAATCATCAGGTCGGAGTGGCAATGTCCGTCGATAAACCCGGGAGCGATGACTTGGCGGTGCGCGTCGATGACGCTTCTCGCTTCCTGCTCCACCCGGCCGACGGCGGCGATCCGCCCGTCTTTCACACCAACGTCGCCGAAAAACCAAGGATTTCCGGTGCCGTCCGCAATACGTCCGTTACGAATGATAAGATCCAGCATGATTTCGAGCCCTCCCCGCTTACTGCAGCTTGCCGCGCGCCAGAACGGCCCGCTCCTCATAGTTGTCGCCGTTCTTGAAATACACCTTGTCATGCAGATTGACCGTGCTGCAAATATGATTCGGGATGATGTGCAGCACATCGCCGGCCTTCAGGCCGGAAGCTTGGGCAACGGGACCGAGACGCAGCATGCCGTGCTCCTCCGACATCCGTTCCAGCACCGCGTCCTCCAGCTCGACAACGTGCCCGAAGCCTTGCAGCTGCATCGGGTCCGTATTCGGCTGCACGTCGGTGGCGAACGTCTTGCTTCCTCCGTCGACCACGGCCAGATCGGCGGCCGGCCTGCTGACGACCGTCACGCGGACGGCGCCGGCGCAATCGCCGAGCGAGCAGACGCCGAGGCGGGCCTGCATCCGGTCCTGGAACACGTACGTGCCCGGCCGGATTTCGGTTACGCCTTTGGCCACCGCAGCCTGAAGGCCTGTTGGCGTGGAGCCGACGCTGACGTCAGCGATCGGCACGCCCTGCGCGCGAATGCGGTCCGCGAGCTCGGCCATCAGCCGGCCTTCCTCAGTGCCAGCCGCTTGCAGGTCGAGCGTCGGCTTGCCGCCGAGCAGCGCCCCGCGGAACGTGTAGATGCCCGTCAGGCGCAGACCTTCCATCGCGTAGATGGCGGACGCGAGCGCTTCCGCTTGGTCGTACGGTACGCCTGTCCGACGCAGACCGGTATCGATCTCCAGGCGGACCTGCAGCTCGCGTCCGGCCTCAAGGGCGGCTTGGGACAACAGCTTGGCCCCGTCCAGACTGTCGACGCCGACGATCAGCTCGATTTGCCCGCTGAGCCGTACCGCACGTTCGATTTTGGCCGGGGTGACGAGGGGATAAGCGATAAAAATGTTCATGATGCCATGCTCCGCCATCACTTCCGCTTCGGACACTTTCGCGACGGTGATGCCTACCGCGCCGGCGTCCAGTTGCTTCTGCGCGACCCATGGCATTTTGTGCGTCTTGGCATGGGGCCGCAGCGCGATGCCGAGCCTTTTGGCCGAGTCGGCCATGGAACGGATGTTGCGCTCCATGACGTCCGTGTCGATGATTACGCTGGGGGTATCCAGTCGATCGTTCATCGTCTCACTCACTCCCATAATATTTCGAATATTCTGATAAGCATAAGATCACCGCCCTGATTTGAGCCGAAATTCCCCTCTTCAGACCGGTCGTTTCCGGGGGCTGAATGGTCCCCGGGTCATTCTGAGAAAGATACTAACATAATCCAGCGTGAAATCAAACAAAAAGTTTTTTTGGTTGAAAAAAAGTATGTTAGATTCCCCCTGGAAATGTGCTAGTATTAAGGCATCGCAACGCTTACAACTCCATTTCCAAACTAAACGGGGGAACAACACAATGAAACGGTGGCTGTCCAAGTCGCTCAAACACAAGCTGTCCCTGCTGCTGCTGATTGCGATTGTCCTGCCGCTGCTCGCCACGGGAGCGGTTTCGTACAATATAGCGACCTCCGCCACGGAGGAGAAGGCGAAGCAATCGGGCATGAACACGCTGCGTCAAATTGCGGACAAGCTGGAGTTCGTTATACAGGACGTCGAGAACATGTCCTTGTTTATTATCGGCCAGCGGGAGGTTCAGGCGTATCTGGACAACGATCGGGAGGACGTGGCCCGCTATACGCTGAACGTCGGCTTTTTGACCAACCTGGCCTTTTCCAAAAAATACATTTCCAACATCACGATCAATTCGGCCAACGGCTATCCGCCGCTATCGAACACGACGGTGCTTTATTCGGGCCTGCCGGACGTGCTCCGCAAACATGAGGAAATTTACCGCAACAGCACCAAGTGGTGGACCCCGCTGTACGAGAATCGGACGACGGAAGGGCTGAAGAAGGTCGTCTCCCTTGTCCGTCCGATCCGCAACGTGAACAACTTCAAGCCGCTCGGCGAGCTGTCCATCAGCTTGGACGAAGCGGAAATTGCCCGCTACTTGCAGGAGTCCGGCTGGGAAGCCAAAGGCTTCGTGCTGCTGCTGGACGCGAACAACCGGATTTTATCCGGCGGCGAGTCCGCGTGGCTGAACCGTCCGGTCAGCGAGCCGTTCCCGGACATCGGGCCGATGGCGGAGGCGAGCGGCGTGCTCAATTACGGCCAAGGCGACGGGCAAAAAACGATTTTGTACTACACGCTACCGAGCCTGAACTGGAAGCTGGTCGGTTTCATCCCGACCGAAATCTATACGGCGCAGAACGTCTATGTACTGACGGTTACCGCGGTAGCGGTCGGCATCTCGCTGCTGCTGGCCGCCGGACTGGTGCTATATTTCATCCAGTGGGTGACGAGGCCGTTGACCCGGATGACGCAGACGATGAAGGACATCAACCCGGACGAGCCGATCCCGACGTACGAGGTGAAAAGCAGCGACGAGGTCGGCCTGCTGCTGCACAGCTACAACAAGCTCAGCGACCGGATTCAGCGGCTGAAGGAGCAGGTGCAGCTGAACGAGGCGAAGAAAAAGGAAGCCGACATCCTCGCGCTTCAGGCGCAGATCAATCCGCACTTTTTGTACAATACGCTATCCTCGATCCATTGGATGGCCTTGATGAATCAGGACCGTCAGATCGCCGAAATGGTCGGGGCGCTCAGCGATTTTCTCCGGTTCAGCCTGAACAAGGGCGAGGAGTTTTGCCCCGTGCAGCAGGAGATCGCGCATGCGCAGAACTATGCGTATGTGCAGTCGATCCGCTTTCCCGGCCAATTCGAGATGGAGGTATATATCGACCCGGCTATGCTCCAGAAGCCGATGCTTAAGCTGCTGCTCCAGCCGCTGATCGAGAACAGTCTGATCCACGGCATCCAGAAAAAACAGCAGCCCGGCTTCGTCTATGTTCACGGCGAGCTGAGCGGCGCGCGGATGAAGTTTGTCGTGGAAGATACGGGCATCGGCATCGAGGCAGACAAGCTGCGCGAAATTCGCCGGCAGCTTGCTTGGACGGGGAATGGCGCGCCGGCGGCCAAAACGAGCTACGGCTTGCGCAACGTGCACCAGCGCCTGCTGCTGCATTACGGCAGCGAAGCGGGGCTGACGATCGACAGCGAGCCGGGCAAAGGCACCCGCGTTTCTTTTAGCATTCCGGTATTGGAGGAGCCCGCATGAAAATTTTAATCGTAGACGACGAAGTGATCATAAGGAACGGCCTGTGTACCGTCATCGACTGGAAAGAGCTTGGCTTGACGCTGCTTCCTCCGGCTTCGTCCGCCGAGGAGGCGCTGGCGCGCATCCCGGTGGAGAAGCCGAATATTTTGCTGACGGACATCCGCATGCAGGGAATGGACGGCATTCAGCTCGCCCACGAGGTGAAGCGGCTGCTCCCGGACACGGAAACCGTCATTCTGACGGGCTACGACGATTTTACGTACGCCCAGCAGGCGCTGCGTGAAGGAGTGACCGACTATCTGCTTAAGACAAGCCGCCCCGAGGAAATTATTAAAGCGGCGATGAAGGCAAAGCAGCGCATCATGGATAAATGGGAGAACGCCAAGCAGGAAACGATACAAACGGCGGCGCTGCGCAGCCAACTGCTGGACCGGCTGCTGATTCAGGGCGACGAGTCGTCTCTCGCGCCGGTGCAGGCCTGGTTCCGCAAAAACGGCGTGCAGCCGGACGAATCGTCCCTGGCGCCGATGCGAGTGCTGCTGCTCGCGGCCACGGGCTGGGGGGACGGAGCGCTGGCCGGTCTTCTGCTCGGCGCAGCCGAAAATATGCTCTACGAGCTGCTTCCGGCGGTAACGATGCTGAAGGCCGACCGCATCGTGCTTGTCGTGCGGGAGGAAGCCCGGGTGTCGGACTGCGGCGGCTTGGAGCGGGCTATCGATCGGGTACGTCAGACGCTGAAATGCACGGTGTTTGCGGCGCTCGGCCGTACCGTTGCTTCGTACGGCGAGCTGCAGGCCTCTTACCGGGAAGCCGGGACGGTATTTGCGTACCGCGGACTGCTCGGGGCCGAGGGGCTGTACACGTCCGCGGATATCGCGGACCGCTGCGGCGGCCGGACCGTCTGCTCCCAGAAGGAGGAGTCGGAGCTGGCCGCCATTCTGATGAGCAACAACGGGGCCGACCTGCGGCATTGGGTGAACCGGAAGGTGCGGGAGCAGCTCGAAGATCCGGCGGCCACGCCGTCTTCGGTGCAGGCGTTTCTGCAATCGATGGTCATTGCCGGCCACCGCTGGCTGGAGCGGTCGCAGGGCGGCGGGAAGCCGGAGGCGGCCCTCCATACGTTCGAGGTCGATTCGCGCGCCGAGGACGAAGTGTTCAAGCTGCTGTCCTCGGTGATGGCGGCGTTCCACGAGGCGATTGCCGACAAGCCCTTTGCTTATATTCAAAAATCGATCGCCTACATCAAGGAGTATCTGGATCAAAGCTTGTCGCTGCAGCAGGTAGCCAAATTCGTTCACTTGAACCCGAACCACTTCAGCGAAGTGTTCAAGCGGGAGACGGGGCTGAACTATATCGAATTCGTCACGCGGGAGCGGATGCGGCGGGCCGCGGAAATTTTGCAGGAGTCGCAGGCGAAAATCAGCGAAGTGGCGGGCCGGGTCGGCTATGAGGACATCAAATATTTCAGCCAGCAGTTCAAAAAGCATACCGGACAGACGCCGTCGGAATTCAGGCAATCGGTCAAAGACTGAATTTTTTCCACCCTAAGGCCGAAATCTCTCCCGTTACGTATTCCGGGGATTGTCCCCTATACTGAAGCAGTACACACATACACAAGGAGGGTTCGTAAGATGAACAAAGCGGCTACAACGGGAGTCCTGTTGACCCTCTCGCTTTCGCTTCTCGCCGGCTGCGGCTCGGGTGGGGATCAAGCGGGCACAGGCGGCAGCGCGGGCGGAGATAAAGGAAAAGCGTCCGATAAAGTAAAGCTTTCGCTCTGGCATAACTTCACCGGCGACGATCTCCGTGCCAAAACGATGCGGGGGATCATGGAGCAGTACAAGAAGGATCACCCGAACGTGGAATTGGATATTCAGGGCATTCCGCCCGATGGTTACAGAGCCCGTTTGAAAACGGTTGCGGCGGCGAACGAAATGCCAGACTTGTTTGTGATGTGGCCGGGCGTCATGACCAAGGAATTTGCCGGAGGCGATCTGCTTCAGCCGATCAACCCGCTGCTGGATAGCAAGGCGGATTGGAAGAACGGCTTCCTGCCGGGCGCCTTCGACGATTTCACGCTGAACGGCAACATTTATGCCGCTCCGATGGGGCTGTCGCCGACGTCGATTTTATACTACAACAAAGCCATGTTCGATAAACACAATGTCAAGCCGCCAAAAACGTGGGACGACATGATAAGCCTGGTTGAAACGTTCAAGAAACAAAAAATAACGCCGATCGCGCTCGGCAACAAAGCGGCTTGGCTGGCCCAGTCCAGTATTTTGAGCTCCTTGGCCGACCGCGTGACGGGAACGGAATGGTTCCTGAACGCAGCCGAACAAAAAGGCGCGAAGTTCACCGATCCGGAATTCGTTCAGGCGCTGACATACTTGCAGCAGCTTGGCAAAGCCGGCGCGTTCCAAGACGGCTTCAACAGTATCGACAACACGCAGATGGAGCAAATGTTCGCGCAAGGCAAAGCGGCGATGATGATCGACGGCGGCTGGGCGCTGACGAACCTTGCGGCCAATGCGTCCAAAGAAGTGCTGGACGGCATGGACGTGACGGTGCTGCCTTCCGTTCCGAACGGCAAAGGCGATCCGAACTCGATTGCCGGCGTCGTCGGAACCGGTCTCGGCATGAGCAAGAAGACGTCCGGCGCAAGCAAAGAGGCGGCGTACGAGCTGATCTACGCCATGTCCGGCCCGGCAGCGCAGAAGGCGACGCTGGAAAGCAACCAGCTCGTCAGCTACAAGGTCGATCTCGACACAAGCAAGGTATCCTCGCTGTTCGCCAAAGTCCACAACATGGTAGGCACCGTGAAACGGACGCCTGTTTATGACGGACGCTTGAGCTCGGCCGCAGCCGATGTCGTGAACAACGGCTTGCAGGAGCTGCTCATGGGCGCCAAGCCCGAAGATATAGCGAAGAAAATTCAAGACGCGCAAGCCAAATCGGTCGGCGCAAAATAAGATGGGCCGCGCGATTCCAGCTCTTCACCGGGGCTGGAATCGCCAGTTCCGGAAGAAGGAGGGGATTCCATGACGGCAGCGGCACGTATTCGAGGGTTTATTGCGATAGGTCTTCTCCCGGCCACGCTGATTTTCGTCTTTTTCGCGATTATACCGATTTTCTGGTCTGCGTATTATGGCTTTTTCGATTGGAAAGGCATCGGGGCTGCGAAGTTCATCGGCTTCGACAACTATGTGGAAGTAATCCGCGACCCGATTTTCTGGCTTTCGTTTAAAAACAACATGCTGATCGTCGCCGCTTCGGTGTTCGGTCAAATTCCGATCGCGCTTATTCTGGCGCTTGTGCTTACAAGCAGCTCGCTCTTTCAGCGGATGATCCGCGCTTCGGTATTTATGCCGATGGTGCTTTCCTCGGTTGTCGTGGGGATCATTTGGAGCTACATTTACCACCCGCAAATCGGCATTTTGAACTTCCTGCTCGATGCCCTCGGCCTCGAATCCTGGAAGATGCAATGGTTATCCGATCCGAAAATATCCATGTATATGCTCATGATCCCGATTATTTGGAACTACATCGGGCCGTACATGATTATGTTTATCGCCGCGCTGCAAAATATTTCCCCGGAAATTGACGACGCTTCGCGAATCGACGGTGTCGGGCCGGTGCGGAAATTGTTCTCGATCACCCTGCCGATGATTTGGGATACGATCAAGGTTGCCGTCGTACTCTGCATCTCGGGCAGCTTGAAGGCCTTCGACCTGATCTACGTTATGACAAACGGAGGACCGGCGCACTCGACCGAGCTGCTCGCTTCGTATATGTACAACAACACATTCAACGTCTTCCGCTTCGGCTACGGCAGCGCCGTCTCGACCGCGATCATTATTCTCAGCCTGTTGTTGATCTTGGGAAGCCAATACCTCATGAAACGCAATTACCGATAATGGAAAGGAGGGACCCGTCATGGAACAAGCTTTGTCAGTAAAAACGGGAAGCGCCGCGGGCAAAGCCGGGGCAAAATGGAACCGCGGGCTTATTAATGTCCTGCTCACGCTTTATGCCCTCGTTACGCTTTATCCTCTGTTCTGGCTGTTCGTCAGCTCTTTTAAAACGAATGAAGAGTTTCACTCCAAGCCGTTCTCCTTGCCGGAGGTATGGCAGTGGGACAACTTTGTACGGGCTTGGGAAGTATCGGCGATGGGAACGTCGCTTGTCAACTCGACCATCGTTACCGTCTTGTCGTTGATTTTGACACTGGTGCTCGGCGCGCTGGCGGCTTATGTACTGGCACGCTTTGATTTTAAGCTGAAGCCTTTGTTCATGGGCTTGTTCTTGCTCGGCATGCTCATTCCGATTCACAGCACGCTTGTGCCGCTCTTTGTCCTGATGAAAAAAGTCAAGCTGCTTGATACGTACGCGGCGCTCGTGTTTCCTTATACGGCGTTTGAGCTGCCGCTTGCGATCTTCGTCGTCGCGGCGTACTTGACCGCAATTCCGAAAGAGATTGAGGAAGCCGCGCTGATAGACGGCACAGGGTATTGGGGCATCTTCTTCCGCATGATGCTGCCGCTCAGCCTGCCAGCCTTGTCGACCATAGCGATTCTTGGCTTTTTGCGGTTTTGGAACGACTTCGCGTTCGCGCTCGTCTTTATCAGCAAGCCCGCTTTAAAAACGATTCCGCTCAGCTTGTCCGTCTTTGCCACCGGGTATGCGACCGACTACAAGCTGACGATGGCTGCGATGTCGATCGCGGTGCTGCCGACCATTATCGTCTACCTGCTGTTCCAGGAGCAGATCATGAAAGGGATGACGGCCGGGGCGGTCAAGGGATAAATTGATCTCATGCGGGGAGAAATATTTGCAATTCACAGACTTGGACAAATGTGGTAGTATCCGGGTGGAGAGAGGGGGATCAGCATGGCTGGTTTGAAAGTAGCTGTGATTGGCGCAGGTTCAATTTCGGAAATGCATTTAACTTCGTACCAAAATCATCCCGAAGTAGAGCTCGTCGCCGTCTGCGACCTGGTGGAAGAACGGGCGCGGCAGGCCGCCGACAAGTTCGGCGCGAAAAAGGTGTACACCGATTACCGCGAGCTTCTCGCGGACCCGGAAGTGGAAGCGGTCAGCATCTGCACCTGGAACAACTCTCATGGTGAGATCAGCATCGCGGCGCTCGAAGCGGGCAAGCATGTACTGTGTGAAAAGCCGCTGTGCACGACCGTCGATAAGGCGCTCGAGGTGGAAGCGGCGGTTCGCCGGAGCGGCAAGCTGCTGCAGGTCGGCTTCGTGCGCCGGTACGGGACGAATACCAAGGTGCTGAAAAAGTTCATCGACGCGGGCGAGCTCGGCGAGATCTATTATGCGAAAGCGTCCTATCTGCGGCGCCTCGGCAATCCGGGCGGTTGGTTCTCGGACATCGAGCGTTCGGGCGGCGGGCCGCTGCTCGATATCGGCGTGCATGTGATTGATCTGTGCTGGTACTTGATGGGCCGTCCGAAAGTGAAATCGGTGACGGGCAATACGTACAAGAAGCTCGGCAACCGCTCGAACGTGCAAAACTTGAGCTATTATCAGGCCGCGGACTTCGACGCTTCCAAAAACACCGTCGAGGATATGGCGAATGCTTTGATCCGTTTCGAGAACGGCGCTTCGCTGATGGTGGACGTCAGCTTTACGCTGCATGCGAAGAGCAACGAGGTGGCCGTGAAAATATTCGGCGAGCGGGGCGGCGCGGAGGTCGAGCCAGACTTTACGATCGTCGCGGAAAAGCACGATACGATTTTGAACGTGACGCCGCAGATCGACAATGCGAGCTTTGATTTTATGGCAAGCTTCCAGAACGAAATCAATACCTTCGTCGACTGCTGTCTCGGACGGGCCGAACTGATCAGTCCGGTCGAAGACGGCGTAGAGCTGACCAAGATTATCTCCGGCATCTACGAGTCGAGCGAAAAAGGCATCGAAATTCAATTCTAAAACCAAGTCCGGTGAATGGGCGCGCTACGCGGGTGGAAGAAAGGTCCGCCGGCTCCGCTTCGTTCACCGGACTTCTGAATATGGAGGAGAGCGGAGATGAAATTGACGAATAAAATCGGCGTCATCGTCGACAGTTTCGGTATCGGGGTTCGCGAAGGACTGCGCAAGGCGAAGGAGGTCGGCGCCGACGGCGTACAGATTTACGCTGTTAGCGGGGAGATGGACCCGGCGGCACTGACGGCGGAGGCCAGACGCGAGTTGAAAGCATACATCGCTTCGCTGGGGCTTGAAATTTCCGCGCTTTGCGGCGATCTGGGCGGGCACGGCTTTCAGGACGGCACGGCCAACCCGGCGAAGGTCGAGAAGTCGAAGCGCATTCTCGATCTGGCGCTCGATCTCGGCACCAACATCGTAACGACCCATATCGGCATTGTGCCCGAGGATACGAGCGGCGAAGTATACCACAACATGCAGACAGCCTGCGAGGCGCTCGGACAGTATGCCAAGAGCTGTGGCGCATATTTTGCCATCGAGACCGGCCCGGAGCGGTCCGCTCATCTGAAAAGCTTCTTGGATACGCTCAGTACGAACGGCGTCTCGGTGAACTTCGATCCGGCGAACATGGTCATGGTTACGGGAGACGACCCGGTGGAGGGCGTGCGGCTGCTTAAGGATTATATCGTCCATACGCATGTGAAGGACGGCATCCGGTTCCGCGAGGTGGACCCGCGCGAGGTGTACGGCGCGCTCGGCTTCGAGCCGATGGATCATGGCAAAATCGCGCAGATGGTCACATCCGGCGAAATTTTCAAGGAAGTGCCGCTCGGTGAAGGGAAGGTGCCGTTCGACGCTTATTTTGCCGCGCTACAGGAGATCGGTTATCAAGGATATTTGACGATCGAGCGCGAAGTCGGCGTACAGCCAGAAGTGGACATTCGGCTCGCGGTCGATTTTATTCGCCGCTATAAATAACGAACGAGGACAATGGAAACCCGAGGGATAACAGCAGAGGAGCGACGAGCATGAAAATTGCGCTGAGCGTATGGAGCGTTCATTCTTATTTCAACAGCGGCGAGTGGTCGCATGCGGATTTGGCTGAATTTGTGGCCCTCGAGACGAAAGCGACTGGCATCGAGGTGCTAACGCGGTATTGGAAGCCGGAGGAGCTGGAAAGCTTCCGCGCTGCGCTCGACCACCATCAATTGCAAGTAGCCGCAATCGGGGCGTCGAACAACTTCTCCTATAGCGATCCGGTCAAACGAACGGAGCAGGTTCGCGAGATTATGGGCGCGATCGATTTGGCCCGGACGCTGGGCACCTGCATCGTTCGTGTATTCGCCGGCGACGTTCCGCCGGACGGCAGCTCTTATGACGAGGTCAAAGGCTGGATCATCGAAGGGCTGCGGGAAGCCGCCGGGTACGCTGCGGAGAAGGACGTTCTGCTGTGCCTGGAGAACCACGGCGTATTCGCCGGGAAGGCCGATCAGGTGCTCGGCATCTTGCAGGAAGTGAACTCGCCGTTCCTGCGCAGCACGTTCGATACGGGGAACTTTCTGCTCGTGAACGAGCATCCGGGAGAAGCGCTGGAGACGCTGCATACGCAAGTCGCCCATGTGCACTTCAAGGACTTCGTCCGCGTGGACGAGCATTACGAAGGCCGTTCATATCAAGCCTTGTCCGGCGACCGGTTTGCCGGGCGCATCGCCGGCGAAGGCAGCATCGATCTGAACAGCCTGATGACAAGGCTGCGTCAAGCGGACTACGACGGCTGGCTGACCGTCGAGTACGAAGGCGACGACGAGCAAAAATTCGGCGCTACCCGTTCGGTCGCAAACCTGGACCGAATTTTATCTACTATTATATAAACGCAAAAAAGAGGGCGTTCACGCCCCAAGGTGTCTGGAATGTGGTCTAAACAAAAATAGAGATAATACATAGGCGGGGTATCTACTGGAGGAGCGCTAGCGTTCGCCTTTGTCTGCGGGAAATGTCCGCTGTTAAGCGGCTTCCAATATAAAATTTCCTGCAGACAAGAGCGACCGGAAGTAGATACCCCACCCCACGTACACCTCTATTATCTCACCTGACCACTCTCTCAACACTCCGAAGGGCTCTCCAAGCCCTCTTTTTTGCGTTCCTCACTCCGCAAATCGGTCCGCCACCGAGCTGGCGCCGAACGACATCGGCTTAATCCGCGCTTCGTAGCCGACGGAAGTGACCCAGCCGCAAATTTCTTGAATCAGCACCTTCGTCTCGCCTTGCTGGCCGATGTCGATGTGAATTTCCAGCGGCCACCGGGACGTCAGGTCGTTCATTCCGCTGCGGTTCAGCAGCTCGACCAGCTCCAGGCTGAGCTCGGTTTCGCGGTAAATGCGCGTGCGCAGGTCGAAGAGCGGGCGGCTGCTCCGTTTCCGATAAAAAAAGCGGGCTCCCTTGCCGATCCGGTGAATGATGACGGCCGTGACGAGCGTCGTGCTGCGCCGGGTCGTATGGGAATCCGTTCCGATAACCAATTTATAGCTTGCTTCCTGATCTTCTTGGACAAAGTCGTGCAGGATTTTAACCATTTCCTCCAATGCAACGGAACCTCTAGTCGGGCTAAGGAACATCATCTGTCATCCAACTCCCTCCAAGATTGAAAATGACCCCATAGCTATAGTTTACGCCAAAAATCGTTAAAATAGTTTAAATTTACAGCGGATCGACTGGAATCGGAACTTGGAACTCAACGGGTAGTCAATAGAAAAGCAAAGGACCAAACGAGGTGCAAAAAGAGGATCGGTGTAATAGAGTAGAGCGTGCTAAACATAAGTTGTTCGTATAAAGGAGCCAGGTTCTTTTAAAAAGAGCCTAAGCCTTACGGCTCAGGCCAATGAAAAAAACATCCTCTTTTATTGTAAAATAACGGGGGATCAAATTCAAATCGTTAGATAGCGGTAAATTTTAATAAAATTCTGAAAAATAATTCAAAATAGAGCGCTTTCATCATATAATGGAATTAACCTGTCAGCGGCATCGCTGTAAAAGGAGGCTTGGCGCCATGGAGGGAAGATTTTCCGTCGGACTCGTAATAGGAACGATGCTCAGTATACCGCTGTGGGTTTCCGCTATCGGGTGGATGAGGCTCGCAGGTTCCGCTGTAGAATATTTATTCCGGCATCATATCATCTAATGATTGGACAGAGTGTGTGAAGATGGCCCGGGGATCCGTTCCGGTCGTCTTGCTCCTCCGTTTGTCTATCGTCATAAGACCGCAATTTCCGCAGGCGAAAGCTTCCGGAAGAACGCGGTCTTTTCTTTGTCCTCCGCATAGGAGAGCATGTTCCTTTTTGTCGAAAAAACAGGTAAAATAAAGGAAATACGCCTGTTATTCATACGATAGGAAGGGGAGAGAGCACGTATGAAAACGATGCCGCGTCCGTTCAAGAAACCGGAATGGGGAATCAAGGCCAAAGCGGGGACCGCCTGCCTTTTTCTGCTGCTGACGCTTCCCTGGCCTGTCGCGCAAGCAGGCTTTCTAGACCGGATGAAGGACATTTACGACATGCCGGAGCAGATCGGACAGCTCCAGAATCAATATAACGAGACAAAGCAGGAGCTGGATCGGAACCGGGAGCAGCTTGAGACGACGCTTAAGCGCTCGGAGGAAGCTGCGGAGCAGTACAAAGCGACGGAGCAGCGGCTGATGGAGGAAAATCGCGAGCTTCATAGCCGCAACGAGCAGTTGGAGCGGGTGATCCGGCGCTTGGAAGAGGCGGAGCAGGCGAGTGCGCAGCGTACGAGACAAATCGTTCGGACGGCGCTGACGGGAGTGCTGCTTGTTGTGCTCTATTTCGTTCTGATGCGCGTGATCCGGCTGGTCGTATGGCGTCGGAACCGCAGCGCAAGTCACCGGGGAGGGAACAGATGAAGATTCACATAGAAGAAGGAGCCGGAAGCGACGGACAAGCGGCAGCCGTGGAGCTTGCCACGGGCGAAGCCGCCTTGGTACTGCATCCGAAGCAGATCATTGCCTTTCAGGGCCGTTCCGGGAGCCGGGAGGACCGTTTGCTGAATGTAGCCGGGGTTTATCGGAAGAAGCGTTGGATCGAGTCGCGTTTGACAGGCCCTGCGCGCTTTGTGCTGGGCGTTCCGGCAGGCTACAGCTTCCGGGCGATGGAGCTGCCGGAGGATAGCAGTCTGCTGTTCGATATCCGGTATGTGCTGCTGTACAGCGAGGGGATGAAGCTGCAGAGCCGATTCCAAAAAATCAAGCAAGCCGTTGTAACGCAGGACTGGATTCGGATGAAATTTTCCGGCGGCGGCACGCTTGGTCTGCTTAGCTGCGGCCCTCTGTGCGAGCTCACGATCGATCCGTCGGAACCGGTCTATGTCGATATCGGCTGTCTCGTCGCTTATCCGGAGGAAGCCAAGCTGCAGCTGTGCGTCTACGGCAACCCGCTTGCAAGCCAGCGCATGAACTACCACTGGGAAATTACCGGCTCAGGCAAGGTGCTTTTGCAGCCTTCCAGACCGAGATTCGGGCTGGCCGATCCTTTGCAGGGCGATTCTTTATTCAAACGGATTTTGAGAGAAGCGCTTCCGTTCGGCGGAGTCATTATAAAGTGAAATTTATGAAAAACATGAAAAAGCAGGAATTCCTTGTCCTCCGGTAGAAATGGTTAACTAGTAGATGAAATTTGACGAAAATTGCAAAGGGATGGGAGTGTGTGTATGGAGTACCTGCACGGAACCTACAGTATCCCTCTTGTCTTGCTGTCCGTCTTTATTTCCATCTGTTCCTCGTATTGCGCACTGGATTTAAGTGAAAGGGTGCCGAAGCTGTGCGGCCGTTCCAAATCGCTGTGGATGGTACTCGGGTCCGTCATCATGGGCCTCGGCATTTGGTCGATGCATTTTATCGGCATGCTGGCTTTACATCTCCCCGTCGACGTTCGTTATCATTCTCTTTATCTGGTTTTGTCCATCCTATTGCCGATAGGTGCTGCCTGGGCTCCGCTCTCTGCCATCTCCGGGGATGCGCCGACCTGGCGCGAGTCGCTTGCCGGCTTTCTATGGATGGGTCTTGCGATTGCAGGGATGCATTATACCGGGATGGCCGCGATGCAAATTCCCGGAATGATTACGTATAACGTGTATTGGGTCGGCGTGTCGCTTCTCATCGCTTTCGGCGATTCGTTCGTCGCTTTTCGCTGGTCGTTCGTTTACCGAAAAACATACGAAGGGAGTCCGTCGTCGTTTTCGGCAAAATGCATCACGGCCGCTCTGCTTGGCTTCGCCATCGCAGGGATGCACTATAGCGGCATGCAGGCGGCTAATTTCCAAGTGAACGGAGCATTGATGCATGGTGCAGGAGAGGCTCTTCAAGGCTTGGACGATATGCTGCTGGCATCGTGGATCGGGGCGGCGGCGCTCATTGTGCTTCTGCTCTTCGCTTTCAGCCAATTTCTGGAGCGAAGATTCGCGCAGCGGCTTGCGGATGGGAACAAGCAAAGATACGACTCCGTCTTCGAGCATAATCCCGACATGGTGTGTCTGTTCGATTTGAGCGGGCGGGTTCTTCGGGCCAATCCCGCAGCTGAGCGCATTAGCGGGTATTCCCGGGAGCATTTTGTCAGCCAGCCCTTCACCCGCTTTATGAACCGCCGGGACAGCATGAAAGTCCGCGCCTGTTTCGCCCAAGTGCTGGAGGGGACGCCGCAGACGCTCGAATGCTCCATTCGCCACCGGGACGGCCGGACCGTGCATTTGAGCACGACCATCGTGCCGATGATAGAGGACGGAAAGATCGTCGATATCTACACGATCTCGAAGGACATCACCGTGCAGAAAAAAACGGAGCGGCAGCTGATCGAAGCGAAGCTGGAGGCCGAACGCGCGGCCCGGGTCAAAAGCGAATTTCTCGCCGTCATGAGTCACGAAGTCCGCACCCCCTTGAACGGGGTGATCGGGATGAGCGAGCTTCTGCTTGAATCCGAGCTGAACGAGGAGCACCGCGAGTACGTAAAGATTATCGGCAAAAGCGGCACGGCGCTGCTGTCCGTCATCAACGACGTGCTTGATTTCTCCAAGATCGAATCGGGTAAAGTGAATATAATAAAGAACGAGCCTTTTCATCTGGCGGAATGCCTGCAGGAGACGCTTCGGCTGTTCACGCCGCAAATCCGGCACAGCGCGCTTGAACTGAATGTGTACTCCGATTCCGCGGTCCCCGAGTTTCTGATCGGAGACGAAGTCCGGCTCAAGCAAGTTCTGATCAATCTGATCGGGAATGCCGTCAAATTCACGGAACAGGGGGGAATTGAGGTCCGTATTAGGCAAGTATGCCGCAGGGGAGAGCAATTGGAGCTTGAGTTTGCGGTCCGGGATACCGGCATCGGCATCCCGGCAAAGGCGATTCCGCATTTATTCCAGCCATTCTATCAATTGGATGCTACAGCGCGCAAGCACGGGGGCACCGGCCTCGGTCTGGCGATAAGCAAAAAACTGGTGGAGCTGATGGGCGGCAGCATACGGGCGGAATCTTCTCCGGGTAACGGAGCCGTCTTCACGTTTACGATCCAGGTCCGCTGCACCGAAGATAAGATGGCCGTACGGCTTTAGCTGTTCGGCCCTTATTTTTTTTCCGCCGTTGGACGGAAAAGCAACCTTTGTTTCTTTAGCTGCGTATTAATTATGGGTTTCTTCGTCAAGAGAAAGGATGAGAACTTATGACCACTTCTTCACCGGGTATGGGCAATTTATTTCGCAACCGGTTCGTACAAGTCATCCTGCTTTCGGGTTTACTGCTGCAAATCGGCATTTGGGTCCGCAACTTTGCCATTTTGCTGTTTGTTGTCGATCAGACGAACGGGGATTCGAACGCCGTTGCGATGATCTCAGTGGCCGAATTTGCGCCGATCTTTATTTTCTCGTTTATCGGAGGTACGTTCGCGGACCGCTGGAGGCCGAAGCGGACGATGGTCTGGTGCGATATTCTCAGTGCGGTATCCGTTTTTGCCGTGCTGCTGACTCTGGTATACGGCAGCTGGAAGGCCGTATTTTTCGCCACACTGGTTTCCGCCATCCTGTCACAGTTCTCGCAACCTTCGGGGATGCGGCTGTTCAAGCTGCACGTGCCCGAGGCGCTCATTCAAGCGGGTATGTCGATTTACCAGACGATGTTCGCGCTGTTCATGGTGCTGGGCCCGATTCTCGGCACATTCGTCTACCAGCGTTTCGGCATTGTGGTAGCTATCGCCATTATGGGCGTTGCCTTTCTGCTGTCCGCCCTGGTGCTCGCCATGCTGCCGCCGGATACCGAAGAGGAGACGGCCAAGGAGCGCACTTCCATTCGTGAGGAAATGGCCGCCGGTTTCCGTTATGTGCTGTCCCGCAAGCTGCTGACCACGCTCGGTCTTTGCTTCATGATCGCCGGCTTCGCGATCGGGCTCATTCAACCGCTCGGCGTCTTCCTGGTCACGGAACGGCTGGGGCTGCATAAAGAAAATTTGCAGTGGCTGATGACCGCAAGCGGCGTAGCGATGATTGCGGGCGGCGGAATTGCCATGGGGCTGTCGAAGAAATTCGCGCCCCAAGTGCTGCTCATGATCGGTATGGCGGTCAGCGCCGTAAGCGTTGCTCTTACGGGCTTTTCCACGGTGCTGTGGTTTACGCTGTTCGCCCAGTTCCTCGCAGGCCTGGTACTGCCCTGTATTCAGATCGGCATTAACACACTTATTTTGCAAAATACGGACTCAGCGTTTGTCGGACGGGTGAACGGCATTTTGAACCCGATTTTTATGGGCTCGATGGTCGTGACGATGAGCTTGGCCGGCCAGCTGAAAGGGATGTTTTCGATCGTGGGGATGTATGAAGCGTCGGCCGTTCTATTTGCCCT
The DNA here is from genome assembly GCF_027925525.1 of Paenibacillus tyrphae. Lineage (GTDB taxonomy): Bacteria > Bacillota > Bacilli > Paenibacillales > NBRC-103111 > Paenibacillus_G > Paenibacillus_G tyrfis_B. The sequence goes on from NZ_BSDJ01000023.1 coordinate 82,316, forward strand.
GGGCGTGCTGGTCATGCTTCCGGTCATGCGTATGCCGGCGAAGGCCGGGATGCCCGAAGGTTAAGCGGCAGTCACTAAAGCGGCAGGGAAGAGGAGCAGACCGTGGATACCATTACGCATACTTTGTTTGGCCTTACGTTGTACGGAGCCGTCGACAAACGCGGCATGACCCGGGCGGAAAAGCGGACACTGCTGTTTACGACCGTCGCAGGCTCGCAAATTCCCGATATCGATGTCATCTCCGCGTGGTGGGATACGGCGGGGCGCTATCAAATGTGGCACCGCGGGCTGACCCATTCGGTCTTTCTGGTGCCGGTCTGGGCGGCGCTGCTTGCAGGCCTCTCGCGGCTCCTATGGAAAACCCGCGGCTGGAGCTTGTTTCTGATCGGTTGTCTCGCCGTCTTCATCCACGATACGAGCGATTTGTTCAACGCTTGGGGAACCGGTTATTTCGAGCCGATCTCGACGATGCGCATTACGTTCGGAACCATTCCGATCGTCGACCTCGTCTTCTGGGCGCTTATGCTCGCCGGATGGCTCTGGGCCCGCTTCCGGAGGAGAACAGGCCATGATCGTTCACCGCATCGCGTGTACCGCCTCGTATGGCTGTTGATGGCGCTCTACGTCGGCGTACAATCCGCTCAAGGCTATACGCTGTACAAGCAGGCGTCCGCGCAGTACGAGCAGGTGGCGCTTTCCGCCGATTTTGTGCCGGGAGTGTTTACGGTAATCGGCAAACAAGGCGGCACGGTCGACTTGCTGAAGGGCTCGGTCTGGACCGGCGTCAAGCCGGCAGCGAAGCTTCATTCCCAAGAAAACGCGGATCTGGATCGCTTGTTTGCCGCCAACCCGAAAGCGAAGACGCTATACGAATGGTCTCCCTTCGTCGTGATCGTCGATGACGAGACCAGGCTCGGCCTGTACGACCCGCGCTTTTACCGGGGCGGACAATCGTTTTTATTCGAATTCATCGAGAAGCAAGGTCCCTAGCCTCGCATCCATGCAAAAACGCCTCGTTCCGGCGATTCATCGTCGGAAACGGGGCGTTTGCTGTTTCAAATGGGGTTACGGAGTGTAAAAATTTTGTGTGTAATAAATGTGCATCGAGCCGCCAAAGCTGACGCCTACGCCAAGACGCTTGATGTCGCTCAGCAGGTTTTTGCGGTGGCCTTCCGAGTTCATCCAGCCGTGGTGCGCGAAGATGGCGCTGGCTTGTCCGGCGGCGATATTCTCGGCTGCAGCACGGTAAGTAATGCCGTCCTGCTTCATCCGGTCGAACGGGCTGTGTCCGCTCGGATCGTTATGGTCGAAGTAGCCTTGGGCTCCCATATCCTGACTGTGCTTACGGGCTGTTCCCGCCGCTTTGTCATCCCAGACGAACGGCTGCAAGCCGAGCTTCACCCGGGTAGCGTTCGCAAGATCGAAGCTCTCAAGCTCGAACGAGCGGGCGAGCGCATCGCTGCCTTCCGGATAAAAGGAAGCAAATGCCTGCTCCGTCGGTTTCTCGGTGACTTGCAAGCCCGTGACCTTATTGTCGCGATAAATATCGTAGAAAAAGGTGACATAAGCTCCGGCGATTTCGTACGTGCCATATTCGCCTTGGCCGTAATTGATCATGAAGCGGGTATTTCCCTTCATAATATAAGAGACCGGACGGCCGTACTGCTTCTCGACTTCGGCTTTGCCCGAGCCGTCGGCGATTCCGCGGTCCGTGCGCCAATTGGCTGACGGCGAATACAAGGCAACGACCTTGCCGCCGCTGACGCCGATTTGGGCATAGTCCTTATAATCCTGGTTGTAAATATACCATTGGAAGCCGTATTCGCTTGCGTCTTTGCGCGCCGGCTGCCCCAGCTTCTGCACGACCGCATCGGCGGAATCACCGATGGCTACGCCTTTGACCGAGACGACGGCTTGAGTTTGGGAGGCTGCCGGAACGTCCGATGCGTCCTTGGAAGGATCGGGGGCGGGACGGAGCGCGGAAACGTTTTGCTTCAGATTGCGGATGAACTGAACCGCTTCCGCCCGCGACAGGCGATCCGCCGCTTTGTAGCCCTCGACCGTTGCGGACGTCTTCCCTTGGGACAGCCCTTTATCGAGCAAGTAGCGGATGGAATCGTTCAAATTGAGCGCTTGCTGTTGTGTGGCTGCGATCAGCCGGGCGACATGGCCGCGGTTGTAGGAATTCCGGTCCGTATTTTGGAGCAGCGGCCAATGACGAGCGGCGGCATAGGAATAATATGGCTCGTACCACGGCGCACCGGAGTCGGACGCAGGGACGGCATTGTCTGGATACGCGCGCAGCAGCATCGCGAGAAATTCCGGCTCGGAGACGACGGCATTCGGACGAAACGTTCCGTCCTCGTAACCGTTGACGATGCCGTTTTTCACCGCCCACGAGATCGTTTCGGCGCCCCAGTGACGGCTTGTATCGGTAAACGCGGAAGCGTCGGCGGCATGCGAAGGAATGGAAGCGGAAAAGACGGAAGCGAGGCTCAGGGCAATGGGCAGAGCATAAGTTAACCAACGTTTGTTCAAAGCGCATTCTCCTCTTGCCTAAGATGATATCGTTTCCATTAACTATATAAGCCGTTTCTTTCCTTGTCTATGTTAATCTTAACCAGCAAAGGCGGCACAAAGGGGGCGGAAGCCAGGCAAACGAAATAAAAAGTTGAAATGTAAGCGCTTGCTGATGGGTGAAATTTCAATAGCCCAGTCATAATTGGCTGCGAGCCCGCATACTTAATCTGAGACCGTAGGACAAAAAAAGCATCATCCTTCAAAGCCGACATGCACAAAGGGGGTTGCGTCTTGATACAATTCCGGGATGTAAACAAGCACTATGGTCATTTTCATGTATTGAAGAACATCAATTTGACGATTGAAGCGGGCGAGGTCGTTGTCGTGATCGGACCGTCCGGCTCGGGAAAAAGCACACTGCTCCGCTGCATCAACCGGCTGGAGACGATATCCGGAGGGGAGCTGACGGTAGACCAGATCAAGGTTCACGACAAGAAAACCGACATCAACAGCTTGCGGCGCAACATCGGCATGGTATTCCAGCATTTTAATCTCTACCCGCACCGGACGGTGTTGGAGAACATCACGCTGGCTCCGATGAAGGTGCTGGGTCTTCCGCGTCAGGAGGCCGAGGAAACGGCCATGATTTATTTGAACAAAGTCGGCATTCCCGAAAAAGCGAAGTCCTACCCGTCGCAGCTGTCGGGCGGGCAGCAGCAGCGCGTGGCGATCGCGCGCGGACTCGCCATGAAGCCGAAGATCATGCTGTTCGACGAGCCTACGTCGGCGCTCGATCCGGAGATGATCGGAGAAGTGCTCGACGTCATGCGCGACTTGGCCCAGGAAGGCATGACGATGGTCGTCGTCACCCACGAGATGGGCTTCGCCCGCGAAGTAGCCGACCGAATCGTCTTTATGGATCAAGGGCAAATTCTCGAGACGACGCCTCCGGCTGAATTTTTCGAGAGTCCGCGCGAGGAGCGGGCGCGTACGTTTCTTAGCCGGGTGTTGAATCACTGATCTGATTATCGTATTCCAATTTGGAGAGGAGACTGGACTGTGAAAATGCTCAAAATGAAGAAGCTGTTTTCCTTAACGCTCGTTTCGATGCTTATGATGACGATGATGGCGGGCTGCGGCACCAAACCGGCGGAGCAGTCGGGAGCCGGGGGCGGAACGCCCGCGAAGCCGGAGGCGGGAGCTTCCACGATTGAAGCCATAAAGAAGCGCGGCAAGCTTGTCGCCGGGGTCAAATACGATACGAAGCTGTTCGGGCTGAAGGACCCGGGCACCGGCAAGGTTGAAGGCTTCGACATCGATATGGCCAAGCGGCTGGCGAAAAGCATTTTGGGCGACGAAACGAAGGTCGAGCTGAAGGAGGTCACCTCCAAAACGCGCATTCCGATGCTGCAAAACGGCGAGATCGATATCATCATTGCCACGATGACGATCAACGAAGAGCGCAAGCAGCAGGTCGACTTCACCGATGTTTATTTCAAAGCGGGCCAGTCGCTGCTCGTGAAGAAAGGCAGCGCGATTCAGTCGATCGCCGATCTGAAGAAAGGCTCGAAAGTCATGGCGGTCAAAGGCTCCACGTCGGCGGTTAACATTCGGGCCAAAGCGCCGGAGGCGACCGTGCTGGAGTTCGACAATTACCAGGATGCGTTCACCGCGCTTAAGGCCGGCCAAGGAGATGCGCTGACGACGGACAATGCGATTTTGCTCGGGATGGTGAAGCAGGACCCGAACTTCCAGCTCGCCGGGGGCAATTTCACTGACGAGCCGTACGGGATGGCGATCAAGAAGGGCGACAGCGAATTTGTCGCTTACGTCAACAAGTTCCTGAAGGATATGAACGCGAGCGGCGAATATGACAAGCTGTATGAGCAGTGGTTCGGAGAAAAGCCGGCGAAATAACAGCCAAGCTTATATCCTTGTTGCCCGAAGGGAGGCTCAACCGAACATGAATGATCAGCTCCTCCGGTTCGATATTTTGATCAAGCATTGGGATACCTACATGCTCGGGTTCGGCAATACGGTCAAAGCGAGCGTGATCGCGCTGCTGGCAAGCTTTATTTTGGGAACGGTCATCGCCATATTCCGGATGGCTCCGCTGAAGCCGCTTAACTGGCTGGGCACAGCATACGTCGAATTTATCCGGAACATTCCTCTGCTGCTGATCGTTCTGTTGATTTATTTGGCGGCTCCGACGCTCGGTCTGCCGTTCGACGGCTTTACGTCGGGGACGATCGCGCTGTCGATTTACACGGCGGCCTTCATTGCGGAGGCGATCCGGGCGGGCATCCTGGCCGTTCCGCAGGGTCAGACGGAGGCTGCCCGTTCGTCGGGGCTGACGTACTTGCAAACGATGCGCCACGTGGTGCTCCCCCAAGCGATCAAGATCGTCGTTCCGCCGCTCGGCAACCAATTTTTGAACCTGGTCAAAAATACGTCCGTGCTGGGCGTCGTTGCAGGTCTCGACCTGATGTACTTCGGCGACATCGTTTCAACGCAGACGTTCGTCACGTTCAGCGTCTACATTTTTATCGCGTTGTTCTATCTCGCGCTGACGATTCCGTTAAGCTTCGGCGTTCGATATTTGGAGAAACGGATGGCGTTCTGACGCTCGGCGCAGGAGGAAGGGGGAAGCGACATGGACTTCGCCGGAGCCTATGCCCCGGAAAATCTCAAGTTTCTGATGCAGGGGCTTTATGTGACGTTAAAAGTGGCCTTTTTCTCGATCATATTCAGCTTTATCCTCGGCGCTCTCGTCGGCACGCTCAGATATGCGCGCGTTCCCGTGCTTTCTCAAGCGCTTGCAGTCGCCGTGGAAACGATCCGTAATTTGCCGCTCCTGCTCATTATCTTTTTCACGCGTTTTGCGCTGCCCGAGGTTGGGCTGAAAATGTTCCAAAATGCCGAGTACGCCGCAATCGTAGCGCTTACCGTATTTGAAGCGGCGATGATTGCCGAAATTGTCCGCAGCGGCCTGCTATCGATCGAGAAGGGACAGATGGAAGCAGCCCGTTCGTCGGGGCTCACTTACGTTCAGGCTTTGTGGCATGTGATTTTGCCGCAGGCGTTGCGCCGGATGGTGCCGCCGCTCGTCAGCCAGTTCATCTCGCTGCTCAAGGATACATCGCTGGCGACGGTTATCGTGCTTGCGGAGCTCATGCACAATATGCAGATCGTAGCCGCGAAAAACCCGAACTGGGTCATCCCGGTTTTTATCGCCGGAGCGCTGATCTATTTTATAGTCAACTACGTGTTGTCGCTGCTGGCCAAGCGGCTGGAAGTCCGGCAGGTATAAACTGGAATAAAATGGTTACAGGGCAAAAAAAGAACCGCTCGCTCGAGTCTCTGTAGAGGATCAGGCGAGCGGTTCTATTCTTTTCATGGACCAGGGGGCTACTTCTTCTTGCCGGTGTCGCATGCGCCCGCCTCGCGGGATACCGTCTCTTCCGCCAGCTTGTCGCCGAATTGGTCGAGGCGTCCCGGCTGGCTGGCCGGTCCGTCGTTGTCCGGCTTGTTGTTTCTTCCTGTCATGGCTGCTCACCTCCATTCCTACTGGTTAGCGTACCAAGAGGAGGGGCGAATTATTTCATCATTTTAGCCAAGCCTTCGATTTGAGGATGAAGGCCAGCGAAGCGAGCCCGAATGCCGCCACGACGGCTTCCAGCAGCCAGATGTTCAATTTCATTCCTTGACTGAGCCCCGGCAAAAAGTCGATCAGCGCATGAATCCCGATCGCATATGCCAAATACAACAGCTTGCGGCTGCGCACGGCGTAGAGCACCAGGAGCGACATGGCGATCTGAATCAGCAGCGCGGCGATTCGTTCGATTCCGCCTAAGGCAAAATGCGAGGCGGGCGTCGTGAGCAGCAGCGACTTCACGGCGAGCAGCGGTTCGCTCGGGGCGCCCGAAGCGAGCAGCTTATCGAATTGTCCGGCGTTGATGAGAAGCGACATATAGAGCGATTGCACGCTGCCCAGCACGCCGATGAGCACGGCTTCGATCCCGCCGTGACCAAGCCCGAGCGCGATGCCGTCCTTCCGTTCCCGGTTGCGTTTAAGCCAGAAGCGGAAGGCGATGTAACGTCCTGCTTCCTCGAAGATGCCGGCCGCCAATGCGCCATACGTTGCCAAGGCCAGCGGATTTCGGCTCATGAGACTTGCGGTGTACGGATTACCCTGCAGAACGTAGACATGGAGCAGCTTCTCCAGCACCTGGCTGAACAGGATAAACACCAGAATGCCGATGCCGAATGCTTTGAGCGAAAACTTTTCTTTGCGGTAGTAAATGATAAATAAGGCTACCGGTACGCCAATAGACAATATGGCGGTCGTGATCATGAATAGAATGGACCATGAGCTGACCATGGGCGTTTCACTTCCTTTCTCGGGGTCTTATTGCCATACAAGCAGGCCTGCGGTTAAGGTGACGATTCCGACGGCGGCTACGAACAGCTCTGTCAGCGGCAGCGACCGTTTGGCCAGCCGGACGGAGACCAGGTTGAATCCGGTATGCGCCGGGATCATCAGTAGGAGCAACCATGGCATATGGGCGATCAGCAGTGTGCTGCCGATGTGGAACATGCTGGCGAAAATGCGCTCTAGTAAGCCCCACAGCGGAGAGCTGTTCATTTGGCCGGTCGATTCAAGGAACGCCCTGGCTTGCATCGCCTTTTCGTCCGTCCGCTTGATGATGGAAGCGAGGACGATCCCGTTGACGACGGCGAAGACGACCTCGATGGCCGCCCAGCCTTGACCAAGGGAAAGGGCGGAGTTGAGCGAGAAGCCGGTGATCCAGAGCGCCAGCAGCCGGACGCCTTCTTCCAGCGGCCCGGAGGCGGCAGCGACGAGCAGGCCGGCGCGCTCCTTCGGCTGCTTGCGGACAAGCAGCGCAATCGGACCGCGAAGCAGGAGCGCGGCCCACCAACCGGCCGCACCGATCCCGAAGGCGGCCCAATCCGCCGGAAGCCCGGCATAGCGGAAAGCGAGCCAGAAGGCGGCGGGAACGGCCAAATAAAGCGGAATAGCCATATAAAAGCGGCGTCCGATAAGCTCGTAGTTGTCGGTCGGTTTGTTAGATGTTGTTTGGGTTGGGTTCATGAGCGTCACTCTTTTCCTTCCGAATCGGATGCTTGCGGCTCCGGGATGATGATGGTGGTGAATAAGCGCCTCCGTCGTCCAGGTTCGGGAGACTTCGTCATGGCTTCCCGAATCACAGGGCGAAGGGTCTGAGCGAATTCGGCAAACTCTTCGTCCGTCAAGTATAGCGGTACCTGCCGGTAGCCGACGCCATCTGCCTCCAAGTCGAAGGAGGGCTGCTGTAAATAGCGTCCGAAATCGTCCACCAGCGAGGCGACGAACGTCATGAAGTAGCGCAGGTTATCGTCCCGGTCGGCATGGGCCAAATCTGCCGCGGACAGGACGGCTTGCTTATCGGGCAACGTATATATTTTCTCGATCGTTCCGCGCACTTGGCGTTCGTCGGCTACGATCAGTACGCCGCCCTTGTACAGCTTGTTCAAATGCCGGTACAGCGTCGCTTGTGGAATATCGGGCAGCGCTTCGACCATTTCGAGCGCGGACATGCGGCGTCCGCCGACCAGCAGCCCAAGAATGCGGAAGCGGACCGGGTGTAAAATCAGGTCGGCTTTGGAGTCTTTCATACAGCCTTCACCTCTTACATTATCATTATCAATAATGATTATAATGGGTTGTGCTCCTTTTGTCTAGGTGGCAGCGCGGGGTTACACAGGAAAAGAGCGAACATGCTTGAGTAAAAACGGGCAACATAGGGTAAGGAAAAAGAGAAAGCCATTTCCATACAAAGGAGCGATGGAGGATGAGCAGACCGATCCAAGCTTATTTTCATACGGAAAACGAAGCCGAGGACGTTCGGATCAAATTGCAAGCGTACCGGGTGGAGCAGGTAGAAATCGGACAATTGGATGAGGCGCCGGACCGTGATACGCCGCTGCTGTTTCCGATTGCTGTCGCAGGCGCGGGGACGATTCCGGCCGGCGTCGGTTATGCGGGCAGCGAAGCCGGACCGATCGCCGCAACCGGTGCAGCGGCGGCCGGTGCTTATCTCGGCTTCCGTACGTTGGACGAAGCCGGACACGATAAGGACGGCGACGGCGTGGACGACCGGGAGCTCCGCTACGCGCTCAGCGCGAAGGTGGCTGAGGAGCAGTACGACGAGGTCGTCGATCTGATCCGCCGCCACCGGGGGCATGTAGCCAAGGTGGACTGAAGGCTGCTTGCGGAAAAAAAGCCCGCTCGCGGCACGGAAGCGTTCCGGCCGGCAGCAGGCATAGTAGACGGGCTGGCATGTAGTGGCTCTCTACAGCCGGATAACCCCGATAACGTTAAGCGCGGCGCCGCGTCAAATGAATGAACGTAATGGCAAGCGCCAGGACAAGCACCGATCCTTTGATGATGTCAAAGGCGTAGTAAGGCAGGTTGAGCATGGTCAGCCCGTTCAGCAGCACGCCGATGAGGACAGCGCCGAAAAACGTGCCGATCACATTAGGCTTCCCTGCGCCAAGCACGGAGAATCCGACGAACACGGCGGCGACCGACTCCATCAGCAGCGGCGCTCCGGCGTCGATCTGGCCGGAGCCGACGCGGGCGGCGAACAGTATGCCGCCGATGGCGGCAAAGATGCCGGACAGCACGTAGGCGAACGTGCGCACCCGGTTGACGGCGATGCCGGACAGGCGCGCGGCCTCCTGGTTGCCGCCGGTCACGTACATTTGGCGGCCCCAGCGCGTGTACGTCAGAAAGACGTGGACGAGGACGACGGCGATAATCATCAGCACGACCGGCACCGGAATGCCGAGCAGCTTGCCTTGGCCGATCCAGAGGAACGTCTCGGTGAATTTGCCGGGCGCTTTCGTTCCGTCGGTCATCTGCATGTTGTTATAGATCGAGAAGCCTTGGGTATACGTTTTGTGCACGCCGCCGATGATGTACATGACGGCTAACGTCGCCAGCAGGTCCGGGATGCGGACTTTGACGATCAAGAGCGCATTGAGCAGTCCGATGACGATGCCGATCAGCAGCGGGACAATGAGTACGACGATAAGCGGGAACTGGAACCAGACCATCAGCGTCGCCGTGACGACCGTAGTCAGCGAGACGGTGGAGCCGACCGAGAGGTCGAACCCGTCGACGATTTGCGAGAAGGTCACACCGATCGCGATGAACGTCACAATCGAGATGGAACGGAGAATGTCCGCCATGTTGTCGTAGGACAAGAAATTTTCGTTAACGATAGAAAAAATCGCAATGACGGCGGCGATGATGAACAAGGCCCCGTATTTATAAGAAACATCCAGCCATTTGCCTTTCACTTGCTTATGCCTCCCCGCTGCTTGCATAGTACAATATTTTCTCCTGCGTCGCTTCGTCGCGGGACAGTTCTTTCACGATCCGTCCGTAGCTCATGACGAGAATCCGGTCGGCAATGCCGAGAATTTCCGCGATTTCGCACGATAAGTATACGATGCCTTTCCCTTCTTGGGCGAGCCGTCCGATCAAGCGGAAAATATCGCTTTTGGCGCCGATGTCGACGCCTTTGGTCGGTTCGTCGAACAAATACACCTCGGCATCCGTCGGCAGCCATTTGCCGACCGCCACCTTCTGCTGGTTGCCGCCGCTCAAATATTTGACCTGCTGCTCCCGGTTCGGCGGCTGAATCCCGAGCTCGGCGATGCGGGCGTCCGCATTCTCCGTCTCCTTGCGGCGGTTGACGAAGCCGAGCCGGCTAAGCCGTTCGAGTAACGTCAAAGCGAGATTCGCCTTCACCGACAGCTCGACAAGCACGCCTTGCTTGCGCCGCTCCTCCGGGATGAGCGCAAGCCCCGCGCGGACGGCGTCGGCCGGGGCGCGGAGCTTCAGCCCGCGGCCGTGCAGCCGCAGCTCGCCCGCGTCCAGCGGGTCTGCGCCGAACAGAAGGCGCGACAGCTCCGTTTTGCCCGCGCCGACCAGACCGACGACGCCGACGATTTCGCCGCGCCGCACCGTCAGATCGACTCCGCGCACCTTGGTGCCGCTGGTCAGGCCGCGCGCTTCGAGCAGCGGCTCGCCGATGGCGACCTCCGCCTTCGGGAACTCCTCCTCGAACGGCTTGCCGAGCATCTCTTCGACGACGGCTTGCGCGTCCGTGCTCGCCGCCGCTTTCGTCGAGATGCGCTGCCCGTCCCGCATGACGGTGACCCGGTCGCTGATGCGGAACACTTCGCCGAGCCGGTGCGAGATGAAGATGCAACCGACGCCGTCGGCCTTCAGCCGGTTCATGATGCGGAAGAGCTGCTCGGCTTCTTCGCCGGAGAGCGGGGCGGTCGGCTCGTCGAAGATGATAAATTTCGCCTTTTGCGCCAGCGCCCGGCCGATCAGCACCAGCTGCTTCTGGGCGATAGACAGCTCGCCGGCCTGCTGCCGGACGTCCAGGCCGGTCAAGCCGATATCGGCCAGCACGCGGGAAGCTTCCCGCTGCAGGCTGCTCCAGTCAATCCAGCCGCGTCCGGCGGTGAGCCGGTCCAGCATGATGTTTTCCGCGACGGTCAGCCTCGGAACAAGCGCCGTATCAACCTCCTGATACACGCACTGGATGCCGCTGCGGATGGCGTCGAGCGGACCGCCGATCGACAGCGCGGCCCCGTCGATCCGGATGCTGCCCTCATCGGGCCGGTAAGCGCCGGACAGCACCTTCATCAGCGTGCTTTTTCCGGCTCCGTTCGCGCCGAGCAGCGCATGAATTTCGCCGCCGCGCACCTCGAAATCGACTTGATGCAGCGCCCGGACGCCGGGGAACGATTTGGATATGCCTTTCATTTCTAGTCGGGCTGCGGAAATGGTCATCGGGACAGTCTCACGCTCCTTCAACGGAAAATCCCACCGGCTCCGCAGCGGGTGGGATTGGATTATTCAGATGGTTACTTGGCCGCCGGTTTCTCGGCTTTCTTCAGCCAGTCGGTGTAGCCTTGCTGGCTGTTGCCCCAACCTTTCACGTGCTCGCTCAGCTGAGCGGTCGAGATCTGCTGCTGCGGCAGCTGGTCGCGGGAGACGAATGCCGGGTCGAGAACGACGTTGTCCGGCGTTTGGTCGCCGTGAAGCTTTTGGTACAGGTAACGAACCTGAATGCGTCCGATATCCTTCGGATCGACGGCGGCGGAAGCGATCCACGGGCTCTTTTGATCCTGGATCATTTGCAGGTCCTCGTCGCTCATATCGATGCCGTATACTTTAATTTCCGTGCGGCCCGCTTGCTGAATGGCCCGCGACGCACCTTTGGCGAACTCGTCCCAAGCGGCCCATACGGCGGAGATATCGCCTTTGTTCGGGTATTTCTTCAGAATCGCTTCCATTTGCGCTTGCGTATCCAGTGCAGTGTTCTGTGACGCGGCGCCAAAAGCGGCGATTTCCTTAATGTCCTTGTTTTTATCCTGGAATTCTTTATAAGCGACTTGACGGCGTTCCATCGGGGCGAAGCCTGCAACCCAGATTTTGACGATGCTGCCTTTGCCGCCGATGTCTTTCGCCAGCTTGTCCAGCGTCATTTCGGCCATCTTGGCATCGCCCTGCTCCAGTACGGTCACGCCCGGAATCTTCAGATCGGCGTCGAAGGCGACGACCGGGATTTTCTTCTCCAGCGCCCGCTTCACGCCTGCTTCCAGCGCTGCCGCGGTCCCGTGATCGATCAGGATGCCGTCGACCTTCTGGTTGATGGCGGCGTCGAGGTTCGAGGCCATCTTGGCAAGGTCGCCGTCGGCCGGAGTGACGGTTACTTTGCCGCCGAGCTTCTCGACCTGCTCCTTCACGCCCTCGATATACTGCGCGGAGAAGGTGCCGAGGTTGATTTGCATAATAAGCGCGATCTTTTTATTCGCGAGCGGGTTGTCCGAGCTGTTTTGGGCGTTCGTGCCGCCTTGCTCCGAAGCCTGCGGTTTCGCGCCGCAAGCGACCATGCTGATCGAAAGCACGAAGATGAGTACCAGCAGGACGCTTTTTCTCCAATGTGACATAACGATGAGTTCCTCCCCCGAATGACTGTAATTATATAATTCCAATGGAATTAGTAGGTGATAAATACTTTACCATTCTTATTCATAAACGGTCAATATGTAGGGGAATATTTTTAGGGACGATCCTTCAAAAAACTACAAAATACGACAATTTGAATCATACCCCTCATACTAGCACAGACCTCTCCGGTTGGGAACGGGGAAAATGGGCGTTTTCCGAATATTTATCCGTCCACATATGGAAAAATGTAAAAAAACTCCGTCATCGGATGATGAAACGGAGGAGGTTAGCAGTTATTGTACGGATTCGTGCCGGGGGTGAGCAAGGAAAGCCAACCGCTTTTAATGAAATAAAAACGACACGGCTACGACCGCAACCGAAACGTAATGCAGCAGATCGAGCCACGGCTTCCTCGGACGCCGGAAAAGCTGGAACGTCATATACACAGAACGGATGACGATCAGAAACAAGGCGATTTGCACCAGCGCTACGGGCATGCCGACTTCCTCCCGGTTCATAATGGTATCTATTTACAGCTTATGCGCCATTTTTCGGAACATGCCTCGGATGGGCGCTGCCGGATCGGCTTTGCTGCAACATTTGGCAGGCCCCGTCCGTTTAGTAAGTAACTCCGGAGTAATCAGCGAAAGGTGGTTCTTGATAATGATGAAAAAAACAGTGGCATTCCTGTCGGCGGCAGCGCTGCTCGGCAGTTTGACAGTCGGTTCGGCCTCGGCATTCAACGATTTGAGCGCCGATCAGAAGGAGCCGATCATGGCATTGAAGCAGCGCGGAATCGTCAGCGGGGTGGACGGCGAGCATTTCGTCCCAACGGGCAAAGCCAGCTATGCGCAAACCGTTCATATGCTGGTCAAAGGGCTGAATTTGAATATGGACACGATGCGCTTCGTCAAGAAGCCCGAGGCATCGGATTATTATTCGAACGTGCCGAATAACGCGTGGTACGCCGAATCTTTCGTGATCGCCCAATTGAACGGCCTGCCGATTCCGAAGAATGTCGACCCGAACGGCACGATTACCCGCGAGCAGTACGCAGATCTGCTAATCCATGCGATCGATACGAAAGGGATGTACCCTGTGATCGAAATGTTCGTTACTTTCGCCGATCAGGACGAGATCGATCCGAAGGTGAGCAACAGCGTGCAGCGGATGGTGCTGCACAAGCTGATCAAATTGGGAGAGGATACGAAGTTTTATCCGAAGCGGGAGCTGACCCGTGGCGAAGCGGCCGTCTGGCTGCACAATGCGATCAAGTTCGTCGAATCGCACGCGAATGCGCAAAAGCCGGCCCCGCAGGAAGACGTTAAAGTAACGGTGGAAAAAGTGAACGACGACGTGAACAAAGTCGTGCTGTCCCGCGGCGAAAAGCCGACGGGCGGCTACGGTATCGCGATTAGCGGCATTCGGTTCGAAGCGGACGGCCGGGCGGTCATTACGTACACCTTGACCGATCCGAAGCCGGACAGCATGAACATCCAGGCGATTACGGAGCCGACGACGGAAACGTACGTATCGTCCAAATATAAACCGGTAGCCGAGCCTGCTGCCGCGACGAGCGTCAGCCCGGCCAATCCGCAATCCTAACCGGCTGAGCGCAAATGGAAAGGAAGGAGCCGGATGTCCGCCAATCTCCAGGGAGGGAGCGGACATTCGGTTCTTTTTTGTGCAGCAGTTTATTTTGGCACCGCTCCGGATTCGAGGCGGAAATTCCCGGGTAAAACGGGTATAATACCCTTAAATGCTATCTATCGATGGCGTGCGAAAAAGGAGGAGTGGTTCACCATGGACAAGCTGTATGCGGACGTAAACGGCACGAGGCTGGCCTACATCGACCGGGGGCAAGGAACCCCTGTCATTTTGCTTCACGGCTTTTGCGGGAGCTCGGCTTATTATGACGAAGTCGCGCCACTGCTTGAAGGCCGCTGCCGGGTAATTATACCGGATCTGCGCGGGCACGGCGCATCCGCCGCCCCCGAGGGGACGTATACGATGGAGGCGATAGCAGACGATATCGCCGCGCTAATCGAATGGCTGAATATCGGACGTCCGGTCGTGCTCGGCCATTCGCTGGGCGGGTACGTGACGCTTGCGCTGGCCGAGAAGCACGAAGACAAGCTGCTTGCGTTCGGCTTGCTTCATTCGACCGCTTTTCCGGACGATGAGAAGGGCAAGGAAGGCCGGCTGAAGGCGATGGAGACGATCCGGGAGCAAGGGCTGCCGGTGTTTATCGAAGGATTGATCCCGAAGCTGTTCGCTCCGGCCCATCTGGAGACAATGCCGGAGGCGGTGCGCAAAGCGAAGGAAATCGGGCTGGGTACAAGCCCGGAAGGCGCGGTTCGTACGCTGGAAGGAATGCGGCAGCGGCCGGACCGCAACGCCGTATTGTCCGCTGCACAGGTGCCGGTGCTGCTCGTCGCCGGGACGGGCGATCAGATCATTCCGCCGCAGCGTACGTTCTCCATCGACAAGGAGGCTTTTCAGCGCAGCCAGATCGACGGTGCCGGACACATGAGCATGATGGAAGCGCCGGGCGAGCTGGCGCAGGCGATCCTTGCGTTTACTGCGAAGCTTTAATCGAGCTAAAAAAAGGGATGACGGCGGCCGTCGTCAGGCTAAGCCTGGACACGCGGACGCTAGTCATCCCTTTGCGTTTAGTTTAATGCATCAAATCGGACACATGCTGGATCTTGATGAGGTTGGTCGTGCCCGTGCTTCCGAGAGGTACTCCGGCCGTTATAACGACCAGATCGTCGGCTTCCAGCAAGCCTTCTTTTACTCCGCGGCTGACGACGGAGGAGAACAGCTCGTCCGTCGAGCTGACCTGTTCGCCCAGGATCGGGACGACGCCCCATACCAGATTCAAATTCCGCATGACCGTCTCGTTCGGCGTGATCGCTATGATCGGAGCGTCAGGACGATATTTGGACACCATACGGGCGGTGAAGCCGGTCGCGGTGGAGGTCAGAATCGCCTTGGCATGCAGATCGTCGGCCGACTCAACGACAGCTTGGCTGATCGCCTCGGTCACGCTGCTGCGGACCAGCACGTGGCCCAGCTTGCGCTTGCGGTATTCCGGCGACGATTCGCTCTGCTCGGCAATGCGCGCCATCGTGGCGACCGACTCGACCGGGTATTTGCCCGAGGCCGTCTCCCCGGACAGCATCACGGCGTCGGAGCCGTCAAACACAGCGTTGGCGACGTCGCTTGCTTCCGCACGCGTCGGACGCGGGTTGTTTTGCATCGAATCGAGCATATGCGTCGCCGTAATGACCGGCTTGCCGGCCCGGTTGCACTTTTGGATCATCTGCTTTTGAATAATAGGCACGTCTTCAACCGGAATTTCCACGCCCAAATCCCCGCGCGCCACCATCAAGCCGTCCGAAGCCTCCAGAATTTCGTCCAGATTATCGACGCCTTCCATGTTTTCGATTTTCGAAATGATTTGAATGTCAGGCGCCCCGTACTGCTCCAGAAGGTGCCGCACTTCCAGCACGTCTGCCGCTTTGCGGACGAACGACATGGCGATCATATCGATGCCCTCCCGCACCCCGAAACGGATGTGCTCAATATCCCGCTCCGTCACGCCGGGCAGCGAGGTGCTCACACCGGGAAGGTTGACGCCTTTGCGCGCCTTCAGGACACCGCCGTTCAAGATCCGGCAGTGGATTTCCGTGTCTGCGATTGCTTCCACCTTCAGCTCGATCAGCCCGTCGTCAATCAGGATGGACGTACCGACGGATACATCCTTCGGGAGGTCCGGATACGATACGGGAATGCGCTGCCCGTCCCCGAGAATCGGCTCGGTCGTCAGCACGACCTGCTCGTTCTGCTTCAACGTGTACGAAGCGTCAACCAGCTTACCGGTGCGGATTTCGGGGCCTTTGATATCGATCATAATGGCAATGGGCCGGTTCAGCTCTTTTCCGGCTTGCCGGATATTTGCAATGCGGCTGCTGTGCTCGGCCGGCTCGCCGTGGGCAAAGTTCAGCCGGGCGACGTTCATCCCCGCCTCAATCAGCTTTTTCAACTGCTCCACCGTCTCGCAGGACGGGCCGATCGTACATACTATTTTCGTTTTTCGCATGGGTCTCATTCTCCTTCGGCTTGTCCGGACATCGGGGACTCCGTCATCTCCGAATTTTCCGGGCAGATGCATGATGTCTGTAATGAACGTATTGTAACGAAAAAATTGCCGTTGCACTATGAAATATAGTACACTTTTTGTAAAATAGTTTGATCATCTTGTGAAGGAGGTTCGGGAATGATTCGGCTCATGGCTTCGGCCCACGATTTGGGGCACGGGTGGAACATCGCCTTCGAGGACAGCCCCCAAGCCTATTCGCTTCATGCCGTGGCCTACGGGAAATGCTGTTATTGGGTCCGTCACGAGAAGATCGTGATGGAAAAAGGCGACATGCTGTTTGTGCCGCGCGACGTGCCGTTTTACGCCAAGAGTATTCCGACCGTCGCTCACGAGAAATATCGCGTCGAGTTTACCGCAGAGCCGGAAGAGGGCTGGCTGCCGGTACTGAACGAAGCTGGCCCGGTTGTGTTTAAACCGAGAAATATGGACCTGCTGCTGCGGCTGATGAAGAAACTGCATGCGCAATGGACGGACCGGCCAGATTATTACCAGGTGAAATGTCTGAGCCTTTTGCTCGATCTATTGGCCGAGTTCAATCGGGACTATGACGCCTTCCGCAAGCCTGATGTCAAGAGCGCGCAGACCGCCCAGATGAAGAAATATGTTCAAGAGCATTACCGGGAAAAAGTGACGAAGGAAGAGCTCGGCCGGTTTATCGGCAAAAGTCCAGCTTACGCGGCGACGATCTTCAAGGAAACGACCGGGCAAACGATCGGGGAGTACGTCCATGCGCTGCGGATCGAAGCGTCCAAATATTTGCTCCGGCATTCGGAGCTGACGATCGGCGATATCGCCGATCATCTGGGCTACTGCGACCAGTCGTACTTTCAGCGCACCTTCAAACGGATCACGGGCGAGAAGCCTTCCCTCTACATGAGCGAACGGGAAAAGAAACGGTAGACGACAGCTCTCCGTTGACGCAAGGTCAGAGGGCGGAGTATACTGAAAATATAAAAGTGAGTGCTCACTCATTACAGATTTGAAGTCACGATCTTCGCACAAACGGAGGCGATAACGATGGTTCATCGCGTGATGGAAAAAGACGTTTGTATTGCGGGAGGCGGCCCGGCCGGACTCATTCTCGGCATGCTGCTGGCCAAAGCTGGTGTCGACGTCGTTGTGCTGGAAAGTCATGACAACTTTGACCGCGAATATCGCGGGGAGGTACTTCAGCCGCGCTTTCTGCAGCTGCTGGAGCAGGTGAATTTGCGAAGCTATATCGAATCGTTCCCTTCGTCGAAGGTGCGCAAGGGCGCGCTTTATTACAAAGATAAGCGGCTCGGCGAGTTCAGCTTCGACAACATTTCCGAGGAAATCCCGTACGCCCTCTGGATGCCGCAGCCAATTTTGCTGCAGGCGCTTTATGACAAAGCGAAGTCGTTGCCTTCCTTCGAGCTGCTGTTTCACGCCGCAGTGAAGGAGCTGCGCTATGAGGGGGAGCGGGTAACCGGAGTCGTCGCCCAGACGCCCGAAGGGACGCTGGAGGTACGCGCCCGCGTTACGGTCGGAGCGGACGGCCGCTTTTCGGCAGTCAGCCGGCTTGGCAGGTTTGAGATGGAATATGAGCACCTCGCGGGCGATCTGATCTGGTTCACGATCCCGAAGCCGGACGATTGGGGCGACGAGCTGCGGCTTAAAATAACCGACGGCTACGGCTACATCATTTTGCCGAAATACCCGAACTGTCTTCAGGTCGGCGTCGCCGTGCCGCTGGGCGAATGGAAGGCGATCCGGGAGCACGGCATCGAGCCGTTCCGCCAAGAGCTGCTTGCTGCGCATCCGGCATTTCGCGAGTTTGCCGAAGCGCTGACCGATTTCAAGCCGTTTGTGCTTCTGCAGGTCAAGGACTTTTACGTCAAAGAGTGGGCCAAGGACGGCTGCCTGCTCATCGGAGACGCGGCGCACTGCGCTTCTCCCGTCGGCGCGGTCGGCGTATCCTTATCCGTCACCACGGCCGTAGTTGCGGCGGATGTCATTTACGATGCGCTCCAGGACGGCGACGTGTCTGCGGATCGTCTCGGACGCGTTCAAGCGCTGCGCGACAGCGAAATTCGCTCGGTCCACAAAATGCAAGCGCGTGCGGCGAGGATGTTTTTTACCTCGACCCCGTTCATTCGAACGTTTGCGCCGGTGGTTATCTCCTTGGTTACGCGTACGAAGCTGTTAGCGGCGGTTCAACGCAGGGTGCTGAGCCTGTCTGGCAAGGTGCCGATACATGAGCGGTTTACTTTTCAAGACTAAAGTTTAGATAGAGTTTCACTCGTCACCGGTCCCGGAACGCATACGTCGTCTCCCGGGACCGGTCTTTTTTGAGCGCCAAAAAGAGGACGTATGGTGTACAATACAATAAAGAAAGGTTGCGGAAGGGGGCGGAACGGCAATGAAGAAGAGTTCGCACAAGGATACGGAAGCGGAGCGGCATCCGCTTGTGTTTTACGACGGAGTGTGCGGATTTTGCCAACGGGTCGTGCAGTTTATTATTCCCCGCGATCGAAGCGCCGCCTTCCGGTTCGTCGCCATCCAATCCGAGACCGGAAGCCACCTGCTGCGGCGGTACGGGCTCGATCCCGCCGAGCTGAACACGTTCGTGCTGCTTGAGCAGGGACGGGTGTACACGCGCTCGACTGCGGGACTCCGGGTGCTTCGCCGGCTGGACGGAGCGTGGCCGTTGCTTTATACGTTTATCGTGGTCCCGCGACCGCTGCGGGATGTGGTTTATCGCTGGATCGCAGCGAACCGGTACCGCTTTTTCGGCAAAAGCGATTCCTGCATGCTGCCGCCCCCGGAAGTGCGGGAGCGGTTTCTCGATACGTGAGGGCATGCTATGTCTCCCCGTCTCGCCTACCGGTTGCGGTACTGCCCGGGGGGAACCCCGACAAGCCGCTTGAACATGCGGATAAAGTGCGAGTAGTCGTTGAAGCCTGAGCCTTCACAGGCGGCGGTGACATTATGCCCCTCCTGAAGCAGCTTTTTGGCACGGGCAATCCGTTTGAGCAAAATATATTCGTGAATCGTGCTCCCCGTATGCTTGCGGAAGAGACGGCTGAGATAATAGCGGTTCATATAAAATTGCCGCTCCAGCGCTTCCAATGTCAAATCGTGCTCCAGATGCCCGTCGATATATTCGAGCAGCGGCCCCAGCTTTTCGTTCGTAGCGGCCGGGCTGTACCCGGTGCCCGAGCGACGGTCGCGGAACGCTTGATTCACCAGCACGAGCAGCTCGATCATGCACGCGGTCAGCAGCAGATCCGCTCCGTCCTGAGGCTCGGAAAGCAGAAGCTCGGCCTTCTTGAACAAAGCGAGCGCGGCATCCAGCCGGGGGCCACTGAGCGCGATTCGATTGGATTCCCCTTGCGGCCGGTTGACGAAGCAATCGAGCAGAGGGAAATCCGAGACCAACGCAAGACCGGCGGCGATGGAAGGATCGAAATGGATAACGACATTTTCATACGGCGCATTCGAACGAAAGGTCGGCTTATGCAGCTCCCGGTTGTTCAAAATCAGCATGTCGCCATAGCTGAGCGGGTATACGTTTTTATCGATCAGATAATGCACGTCGCCGGCGATAAAAAAGTAGATCTCAAACCGATCGTGAAGATGAAAATCGAATTTTGGAGGCGTTTCCATCCGGCGATGGGTAAAGTCGAAATACTTGTTTTTTCCGTGAATATACATGGCCGTTTTCCTCTGTCGGGTAAAAGTCAAAAAAAGCAATAAATGTAGCAATCGATGCAAGGAAGTTGTATTTATTATACGTCATGATGGAGTTATTCTACCACTGAAGAAACTAGGTGAACTCTGTGAAGCGTTTAGGTACGGCTCTGATTGGCTGCGGCGCCATTGCCGCCGTTCATTTGCAAGCGATCGCCAAGCTTGGCTTGGCCGAGTTGAAGGCCGTTGTCGACACAGACGAAACGGTCGGGCGGCGAACCGCACAGCAGTACGGCTGCGATTATTACGCAGATTACCGCGATATGCTGAAGCGCAGCGATATCGACGTCATTCACGTATGCACGGGCCATTATCTGCATGCTCCCATGGCGGTCGACGCGCTGGCGGCAGGCAAGCATGTGCTGACGGAGAAACCGATGGCCGAGAACAAGGCGTCGGCGCGCACGATGCTGGAGGCGGCAGCGAAGTATACGAGTGTGCAGCTCGGCGTCATTTTTCAGAACCGTTACAATCCCGCTTCGGTTCGTATGAAGCAAGCGATCGATTCGGGTGAGCTTGGCAAGCTGCTCTGTATGAAAGGCATCGTGACCTGGCACCGTAGCCCGCAGTATTATGAGACCGAATGGAAGGGGCGCTGGGCGACGGAGGGCGGCGGCGTACTCATCAACCAAGCGATTCATACGCTCGATTTGCTGCAATGGTTCGGCGGCGAGGTAGAGAGCATTAAGGGCTCGATTTCTACGGATGCGCTTGAAGGCGTCATCGAAGTCGAAGATTCGGCGCATGCTCATTTGGAGTTCGCCAGCGGGACGACGGCGGTGTTTTATGCGACGAATGCGTACGGCGTCAACTCTCCGGTGGAGGTGGAGCTGGTGTTCGAGCAGGGCCGTCTGCATTTGCTGGGCGACACTTTGTATCTGCACCGGAACGGCACATCGGCGGTTCTGAGTGAGCCGGTACCGAACGACCTTGGGGCAAAATCGTACTGGGGCGTCAGCCACGGCTACCAAATCCGCGATTTTTACGAGCATGTGCTGGAGGGACGGCCTTACGCGCTGAACGGGCCCGAGGGCTACAAAGCGCTCAGGCTCGTGACGGACATTTATGAATCGTCCCGCAGCGGACAGCGGATTCGCTATACTTAACAAATCGAAAAAACGAGCCTCCGGCCCATAAAAGCACCGTGGCTCATTTTTTCTGCATGTTACAGTTTTTCCAAGAACGCCGTCACTCTCTGCACATACTCCGCTTTGAGCGGCGGATAGTTCCGGGCATGCCCTTCTGCTGCCGTCGTCCACAGCTCGAATTTATCCTTGTGCTTCTCCCACATCGACTCGCTGTTGCTGTAGGGAATCGAAGGGTCTTTCGTGCTGTGAATGAACAGCACCGGCCGCGGGTAAATGCGGTCGACCGCCGCGAGTCCGTCCACCTGATCCGTATCGACCCCGATCATCGGGGGCAAAATGCTCAAGATCAGCGGCGTAAAAGGGAAATTGGGCAAATTGGACCAAACGGGCAAATTGTCCTTCAAATAGCGGGTCAAATGATTAAACGGACTATCCGCTACAACGCCGAGCACGGACGGCTCTTCCGCCGCAGCCAGCAGCGAAGTGCTGGCTCCCATCGAGAAGCCGAGCAGCGCCAGCTTTCCGGGATGGTTTTTGTTCATCCAATCAATGGCCCCGAGCAGGTCATGCTTTTCATAGTAGCCGATCGATGTCACGCTACCTTCGGATTCCCCGGCATTGCGAAAATCGAACATCAGCACACTATAGCCCCGGTCCGTCAGCTCTTTGGCTAATGACAACGCTTCGGCGCTTTTTTGCAATCGGTTGTTCTTGTACCCGTGGGCCATAATGATGTTCGGTTTGACGGCTGCGTCTTCTCCCTCCGTCACTTTGCCCGGCAAGTACCAGCCTTTCAAGGTCAGTCCGCCTTCGCGGCTCGGAAATTGCACGTTTTCGTAGGCGAGCCCGAGGCGTTCCGGCGAATCATCCAGAGACTTCGGCACAGGGTGGGATAGCTTCCATCCCACATAAACCGAGATTCCTATGCAGGCGATCACCGCTACAGCCAGCAGTCCGAGGACGATTCGCAGCCATAATGGGCTCCTCGACATGCTTCTTCGCCTTCGCGGCGCTCTCGATATCGCAGGGGTTGGTTTCATAGGTCGCGTTCCTTTCTTTATCCAAAAGCGGTCTGATTCTAAAAGCAATCCCCATTATACGACAGGATCGAATAAGGGGACAGGGGCTATTTCTTTTTTGCGGCTTTCTTCGCGCGCATGGTCCATCTGGCATACCCGTAAGATAGTGCCAGCCCGGCGCCCAGCGTCACTAGGGCGTATCCGGGATGCGACATCGCCCACAGCAATGGCATGCCAAGCAGAAGCAGGCAAGCGGCATGAATGCGGAAACGGACGGTCGCTGCCGAACGCATGCGCAATTCCGGCGGAAGCGGGTAGATGTACGACCAATCGGAATGACGGTACGCTTTTTGCAGCTCTTTAAGCTGGAGCATCGTCAGTCCCGCAAACAGGGCGAACAAGAAAACGGCAAGTGCATCGCCGCGGGTCCAGGCAATCAGTAAGAAGCCGAGCGCCGTCAACCGCATCGTAATTCCGCCGAGCTCGGAGCGAAGCCATACCAATGTGAACAAGTAACGGTAAGTATGAGCCGAATCGTACCTGAAGCCTCCCAGCCCCCGGAGAAGCTTCATCGGCGCGCGAATCGGCGACGGACGGTTCGGGATATCCGCTACATCGATAAAATAGTTCAAAACCCTGAAAATCCGCGCCCGCTGTCTTTGCTCCGTTTCGGCGAGCCTTAGCCAATTCAAGATTCGTTTGCCGCCCATGAGTCGCAGCGCCCCGAGGTAAACCAGCAGCACGGCGGAGACGGCCAACGTCCCCGTCCACAGCGGCAGGCGGAGCAGAAGCAGCGCCGCTGCGGCGGCAACGATCCAACGAAGGGCCGACCATAGAATGATCGGCAGACGGTCCGTCAGCTTTAGCTCTAGCCATGCGCCATGGATGAGCACGCGTTGCGCGAGAATCGCCATGATCAGCACGTGAGCGAATGGAACGAGGCTTCCGCCGGCCACCATGGCATACATCGGCCAAGCCGCCATCCACACGGCAAGCAGCAGGAACGACTGGATCCAAAATGACCGCATCACCGCCTGATGCATATAAACCGACAGCTTCGTCTCCATCGGAAGCAAATAGATGAAGTCCGCGTTCCTTATGTAGGTCCGAACCGGGGATACAGCCAAGAAGGGCAGGAGCACAAGCGCTGCGGTCTCACGAAACGGAAAATCCGGCGGCGCCTCGCTTAGCAATCGGGTATAAAAGTATCCTCCGGCCAGCATAATCAAAATAGCTGCGTAAGAGAAGCTTTGCAGCGCATATCCGGCATAGGGACGTACTTCCCGCCAAAACTCCGAAGTTCGTTTGCTCCACAATCCCGAAATATCGGAAGGCAGCTCGTGTTTGTTCATCGCACCGTCACGTCCCGGGTAACCAGGCTGCAGAACAAGTCGTCGAGCGAAGCGCCGGGCATATCCGCCTGCTTCCGCAGCGCCTCCACGTCCCCCTCAGCCGTCAGCTGGCCTTGATGGAGCAGAAGAAAACGGTCCCCGTACCGTTCGATCGTGGACAAAATATGCGAGCTGATCAGAATGGCGCCGCCGCTTTCTTTAACCCGGACCATCAGCTCCAGCAGTGCCCGGATGCCGAGCGGGTCGAGGCCGAGAAAAGGCTCGTCGATAATATATAAGGCAGGCCGTACGAGAAAAGCGCTCATAATCATGACCTTTTGCTTCATCCCTTTGGACAAATGGGCCGACAAACGGTTCCAGTTGGCGGTCATTTGAAATTCGTCCAGCAGGGCGGCGGCGCGCTCCTCGAAGGCGTCTTTAGGGATGCCGTAAGCCATCGCGGCCATTTCGAGATGCTCTTTCACCGTCAATTCTTCGTACAAAAGCGGGTTTTCCGGTACGTAGGCATACGTCTGCCGGTAGGCTGTCGGGTCTTGCTCCACGGATCTGCCGTTAAGCAGAATTTGACCGCTGTGCGGCTGCATCAAGCCGAGGATATGCTTGATCGTCGTGCTTTTGCCGGCCCCGTTCAAACCGATCAGGCCGACCATCTCTCCCGGACGAACCGAGAACGATAGCTCGTGCAGCACTGGCCTTTTGCGGCTGTATCCGCCGGTCAGCTTTTCCACCTTTAATAAAGGCTGCATGTCCATTCACCTCATCGCTATTGTACCTTGTTTTCCCCGGAAAAGAAAAAAATGCCGCAGTCGCGGCAAAGTTTTCTTGTCTTCAGTTAAGTTACTTGCTTCGCACGGGAGAGATGAACCAGTAAGCCATCCCGACGAAAATGCCGCCGCCGACGATGTTGCCGAGCGTGACCGGAATCATATTGTTAAGCCAGCCGCCAATCGAGATCGTTTCGGGATGCTGCGGCAGCAAATAGGCCAAACTAAGCAGTGTCATATTGGCTACGCTATGCTCATAGCCGCTCGCGATAAAGGCATACAGGCACCACCAGATGAGCACCAGCTTGGCGATATCTTCCTTCGCCCTTCCGGCCATCCATAAAGCGAGGCAGACTAGCCAGTTACACAGAATGCCGCGGAAGAACGATTCCCAGAACGGAAGCGCCATTTTTTTGGCCGCAGCGGCGAAGATCAGATGCTCCGGCGCTGCCGTTTTGAAAAGACCGGTACCGACGATGAGCAAGGAAAGGATTACGGCTCCGGCCAAGTTCCCGAGGAACACGATCACCCAGTTTTTCAGCGTATCGCCTACCGTCGTTCGGCGGGCAAGTGTGCTCATTGTAAAAAACATATTATTTCCGGTAAATAGTTCCGAGCCTGCGAAGACGACAAGCGTCAGCGCCAAACCGAAGGACATCCCCATCACCATGGGCTGGAAAGGGGACTTCGCAGCCGCCACCGGCGCTCCGACGGAGAAGATCAATATAATGCCTAGCCCCACGTACGCTCCGGCCAGCAAAGCGGACACTACATAGCGGGCGAGATTCTCGTTCATTTTCTCTTTCTTTTTTACAGCCGCTTCAACGATTGCTTCTACGCTTGATGTAAACATACGGTGGTCCTCCCCGGCTACTCTTCTGCGTTGTATAAAAGTCGGTCAAGCTTTCCGCCTCAGACGGTTTGGATTGCAGGTGCAGCGAGGTAAACCTGACCGCCTTCCACTTTTGCCGGAAACGTCAGCACTTGTCCTTGATCGGGGAGCTGTACGAGCCCCGTAGTCAAATCGATTTTCCAGTCATGAAGCGGGTCGTACAGGTAATGCCCCGATACGATCCCTTCTGCGAGCGGTCCGCCTTTCGGATGCGGACTGCGATTTTCCAGCGCATAGATTCCTCCGTCCGAAGTTCTGAAAATGGCGATATCCCATTCGCGCCATTTCACGGTGCGTCCGATTTGCGGCAAAAACTGATCAAGCGTTCCGATCGGATAAAAAGTTTCCTGTTCCTTCATATAGTCCAAACTCCTTCCTGTATTTAGGTTATTGGGCTGCCGGCTCCAGGTTTTGGAACAAGGCCGTGCGCGTATCCGTATCGTTCAGCATTTTGGTCCACGGATCTTTTACCTGCACCAATGCGAATTCGATCCGCTCCACTAACGCTTTGCGATTTTCCATATCGTCAACGACCGCCTTGCGGATCGTTTCCAGGCCCATGCGTTCCACCCACTCCGAAGTCCGCTCCAGATATTTTCCGGTTTCCCGGTAATGCTGAATGATGGCCGCACACAGCTCGATCAGCTCTTCATCGGTCTTTACTTTGCAGAGCGAATCGGCCAATCGCGCTTTAATTCCGCCGTTGCCGCCGATGAACAGCTCCCATCCGCCGTCATTGCCGACAATGCCGATATCTTTGGTGCACGCTTCGGCACAGTTTCGAGGGCATCCGTTCACGGCCATTTTGAATTTGGCGGGCAGATCCAGACGCTCGAATTTGCGTTCGAGGAATGCGCCCATGCTCATCGAATCCTGGGTACCGAAGCGGCAAAATTGCGCGCCGACGCAGGTTTTAACGGTCCGCAGCGATTTCGCGTAGGCATAGCCCGAAGGCATCCCCAGCTCTTCCCAAACTTTGGGTACATCTTCTTTTTTCACGCCGATCAGATCCAGCCGCTGACCGCCGGTTACTTTAACAACCTTCACATCATACTTCAGCGAAACGTCGGCGATTTTCTTCAAATCCTCCGGCGTCGTAACCCCGCCGTACATCCGCGGAACGACGGTAAAGGTGCCGTCTTTCTGAATGTTGGCGCTCATGCGTTCGTTTACGAAGCGCGATTCCTTTTCATCCTGGAATGTATCCGGATAAATCATGCCTAAATAATAGTTCAGCGCCGGGCGGCACTTCGAGCAGCCTTCAGGTTGATTCCAGTCCAGCACATGCATAATTTCTTTCGTTGAGGTCAATCCTTTAGCTCGGATCTCGGCGACAATTTCATCGCGGCCGAGGGTTGTGCAGCCACAGATGCCTTGCTTGACGGAAGCCTTGAAGCCGTCGCCAAGAACATGCTGCAGAATTTGCTCAACGACCGGTTTACAGCCGCCGCAGGACCGCGTTGCTCCCGTGCAGGCTTTAATTTCGTCGACCGTCGTCAATCCTTGTTCCGTAATGGCGTCGACAATCGTCTTTTTGGTTACGCCGTTACAGCCGCACACGATTTCCTCATCAGCCATGGCTTCCACCGAAGCCGCGCCTTTCGCTCCGCCGCCGCAGCAGCCGGTACCCATGAGCGAGTCGTAAATTTCGTCGGTCATCACGGTTTTTTGCTTGATCAGCTTTTGCAGATTGGCCGATTCCGTAATATCGCCGAAGAGCACCGCGCCCACCATCACATTTTGTTTCAGCAATATTTTTTTGTACGTTTGCTTCCATTCGTCCTTATGGGCAATGACGACATGCTCCGGATCTTCGATAAACTCGCCGGTGGAGAACACGTCCACACCCGATATTTTCAGCTTCGTCGATACGACCGAGCCCTCATAGGGGAGCGTATCTACGCCGCACAGATGCTTGGCAAGCACCATGCCTTGTTCAAAAAGCGGGGCAACCAGTCCGTAGCAGACACCGCGATGTTCATTGCATTCGCCGACGGCATAAACGTCCGGCATGGAAGTTTGCATATAGTCGTCTACCACGATACCGCGTTTCGTCCAGATTCCGCTTGCCTGCGCCACGGCCACATTCGGCTTGATGCCTACGGCCATGACGACGAACTCCGCCTCCAGCACCGTATTGTCGGCAAACCGCAGCCCGGCCACACGTTCGTCTCCGAACAGTTCTACCGTCTTTGCCCCCATCTTAAATTTGATGCCTTGACGTTCGAGCTCCGCCTTCAGCATCGATGCTGCCTGATGATCCAGTTGGCGCTCCATCAGATCTTCCATTAGATGAACGACCGTTACGTCCATGCCGAGATGAACAAGGCCTTTGGCCGCTTCCAGTCCAAGCAGCCCTCCGCCGATAACGGCCGCCTTCTTGTAGGATTTGGCTGCCTCCAGCATTTGCTGGCAGTCCGAAATATCCCGGAAGCCTATGACGCCTTGCTTGTCGGTGCCGGGGATGGGCAGAATAAACGGATTCGAGCCCGTCGCAATAATGATTTTGTCGTAAGGCACACGCTCTCCATTTTCCGTTACGACCTCATGAGCAGCTTGATCGATATACGAAACCGTCGTTCCGGTATGAAGTGTAATGCCGTTTTCTTTATACCAATCCCATCCGTTTAATACAATATCGTCGAATGTTTTGCTGCCTTCCAGCACATAGGAGAGCAGAATACGATTATAGTTGGGATGCGGTTCACTGCCAAAAACGGTAATATCGAATCGTTTTGTCAATTTCAAAATTTGTTCCACGGTACTGATGCCAGCCATTCCATTTCCGATAACGACAAGTTTCTCTTTATTGAGGGTCATTGTCCGGCCTCCTCGAAAGCTTTGAATTTTCTTTTGTATAAGGAAAGTATACAGGGAAGCTAACGAAAAATTAGTGATTTTTTTCACAACTATGCGATATTTATCACAGAGGAGCATCAAATGTGACAAGTTTAGTACACAACTGCAAGTATGCCTCATGTTCTTCGCTGCCAAAATGCGAAAAAGACCGCCGAATTTTCGGCTAACTTAGCCGGAAGGGCGATCTTTTTTCATATCGTTATGGCGAATTCACGGCCGAACCTTTGCGTCGATATCGCAAATACAGCAGGCAGCTCGCAGCCACGACGGCCGGTACGGCCAAGTACTGCATCGAAAAGGGCGCAATCGCCAAACAAAGCGTTGACGATGTCAATGCAGCCCAACGTCCGGCCTTGTCGCTCCACAACAGCTTAACGCAGGCAAACGAAGCTACAATATATACGAGAATCCCGAGCGTGGTGGGCACCAAAATTAATCGGTCCACGGAAAACGAAGCCGCATAGCTGAAAGCCAGCGTCAACGTATTGGTCACAAACAGAAAGAACACCGAACGGTAGGGCGTCCCGTTATTGCTCGTTTTCGCAAACCATCGCGGCAGCTTTCCTTCGACGGCCAGCGCATACCCGAGGCGGGAAGAGCTGGCGAGGTACACGTTCAGCGTGCCGAGACAGACGATACAGGCTACAACCACGGTTGCCAGCCCCGCGTTTAATCCGAGTGCCCGGTTCATCAGTGCAGCCAGCGGCGCTTCGGTCCCAATGTCTCCATACGTATGCGTTCCAATCGTCACTACGGATAACAGCGTATAGACGGCGCCGATAATAAAAACGCTGGCCCATGTACAGCGCATCACGTCCCGCTGCGGGTTGCGGAACTCCGGTACGAGATGGGTGATGCTTTCCCAGCCGAAGAACGCCCAAAAAATAAGCACGCACGCTTGCCCGACCCCGGTCAATCCGTGAGGAGCGAAAGGGCGGAAGTGGACCGCCTCCATGGCCGGAAGGCTGAAGGCAATTGTCAGCACCAGCAGAACGAGCACGATCCCGCTTAACCCCAGCGATACGAGTCCGCTGATGCGCATCCCGAGCAGGTTGGCAGCGAGCGCCACTACAAGAAATAGAAAGGCGAAGCCATACAGCCATTCGCCTGCCAGTCCGAAAACCGTAACAATATAAGAAGCGCCGGTTAATCCGACCACGGCTTGTCCCGTCGCAACCCAAGCAAAAAAGAACCAGCCGACGACGGCGCCGGACCTTTCTCCGAACGCCTGCTGCACGATCGTTGCGATTCCGCCGTAGTTTTCGTATTTCAGTGCAAGTCTGGCAAACGTGTAGGCAATCGGAACGCTTAATAAGGAGAGCAGGAGCCAAGAGATAATCGCCGCGGGCCCGGCGGCGTCCGCCGTGTATCCCGGCAAAATCAGAATGCCCGATCCCAGAACCGCCCCCATATATAGAGCCACGCCTTGCGCCATCGTAATTGTTCGTTTCGTCATCCGCGTCCCCCGCTTCTTAATCTTTATCTTCTTTAAATAGATTAACATGAAAGAGGATATTTTTGAGAACTCTTGCGCATAAGACAGCAATTATGTTATAGTGTCATTCCGGCCGTTTGAGCCGGTCACAAGTTTCACGTAGATTAAGTGCAAAAGTTGATAAAATTTGGACTTGCATCTCCTCCGTGAAATGTGGTAAAGTTACTTTCGCTGTCTTATGCAGCACTTGATTACAACTTCTGCGCTTGCGGGTTCGTCCCCTGGAATGGAAAAATAAAGTGCTTGCCAAATAGACAGCAAATGTGATAGAGTAATGAACGTTGTCT
Organism: Paenibacillus tyrphae; assembly: GCF_027925525.1. Classification (GTDB taxonomy): domain Bacteria; phylum Bacillota; class Bacilli; order Paenibacillales; family NBRC-103111; genus Paenibacillus_G; species Paenibacillus_G tyrfis_B. The sequence continues at coordinate 112,507 of NZ_BSDJ01000023.1, forward strand.
CGAAAGCCTTGCTTAATTGAAACGGCTGAATGGCCTGGAAAAATTAACAGTTGCAATCAGACAAACAATGTGGTAAGTTAGTCTTCCGGCTGTTTGGAACAAACGGTTCGGAGGTATACTAAAACCAAATTGCCCTTTGAAAACTGAACATTGAGTGAGTGTCATAAAGAGAATGAAAATTCTCGTCAGTAGTAAC
>NZ_BSDJ01000024.1 GCF_027925525.1 Paenibacillus tyrphae
AGCAACGGCAATATTGCCGTTCGTAAACTTCGTGGTGTAGCTTTGGACGGGATTGCGTTTGCTCTTGAAACGAGGCGGATCGTTTTGCTTTCGAAAGAAGCGATCAAACGCATCTGCCAGGCTGCGAACGGCGGATTGCAAAGCAATGCTGTCCACGTCCTTGAGCCAAGGCCATTCCTTTTTCAACGCTGGCAGCCCAGTTGCACAGGTCTGGTAAGACAAGCCGCTGCCTGTTTCTTGGAAGGTGTCGTTCCACCTCGCAAGGAAGTGGTTAAAGACAAAGCGAGCGCATCCAAACATCTGATGGATCAGCGTCGTTTGCTCCTCCGTAGGATAGATGCGAAAGCGAAAAGCTTTATGATGCAACATACGAGATTTACCTCATTTGGTGATTTTATGATAATTATAGCACGTATGTTCGCATTCGTATACAAGATATGCTGATTCATCTCCCCCTTATCGAAGAGGGAGTCTTCTCAACCTTAACGATAAATCGGACATCCGCCATAATCACGAGCGCTTGCGCCAGGGCCAAGCAACGTCGAGCAGGGAAGAGACGGCAATTCCCGCGCTATACCGGACGAGGTCCGCCGCCAAAAAGCCTTTTCCCAATACCAGAGCCCCAAGAGTTGTCGCCCGGATCTGATTGATCCAATCGGTCTGGTACAGCTGGCTGAACTCGATCGCAAAGCAAAACGCAAGGCTACACCACAGCGCGAATGAGATCTTCCTATGCGCAAAGCAGGCGCGAAAACCGAAGTAGATCATGCAGGCCCACAAGGCATCGCCAAAATGCTCTGCCACAAAGACCGGCAGCCGGTCGGCGAACGCTCTGGACCCTAAGCCCAATGCCATGGCGGCGAAAACGGCCGCGATATAGGCGACCCTGGCTCCCCATCGCCGCGCGGTACTGTCGTTAAATGTGCTCATAAGCATCGTCCGGCCAGCACTCCAAGACGGCCGATTTGTCTCCATACACTTTGTCCAAATGATTTTCTCCCCACACACAGAAGCTGTCCAGCACCGTTTTCAAGCTCAAGCCGTATTCGCTAAGCTCATACTCCACTTTAGGCGGAATTTCGTGGTAAACGGTCCGGTGAATGATGCCATCCTTTTCGAGCTCGCGAAGCTGCTGCGTCAGCACTTTTTGAGTGATGGCGGGAATTAGTTTTCTCAGCTCGCTGGTTCGCTTTCTCCCGGTTGTCAAATGATACAGGATGATACTTTTCCATTTTCCCCCAATAACCTCCAGCGTGACCTCTACTCCAATGCGATATTTCTTCAAGGTAACACTCTCCCGACTCCCCAACGTAATAGGATCAGTATAAAAAAGATACTGCAGAACCTGAAAGTACCTACTGTACTTTGAAGTGCGTACTTCACACGATATTTTATATCACCCATAATAGCATCTGTAACCGGCCATTGACTACCGCGTCGAACAGTGATCCATAGAAGCCGCCGGGAATATGACACAAAGGAAGGTCGTTAACCCATGAAAGCTCTTGTTACCGTCACTCACCCCCGCAAAAATTCTCTTACGCACGCTGTGATGAACCGATTTGTCGAAGGCTTAAAGCAAAACAACCACGAAGTAGATCTGCTGGACTTGGACCACGACGGATTCAACCCTTTGTATACGGCTGAAGATGAGAAAGATTGGATCAATCCGGACAAAATCTACGCTCCCGAGGTTCGCAAGGAAATGGACCGGATTGCGGCGGCGGACACGCTCGTTTTCGTGTTCCCGTTATGGCAGTACAGCGTGCCTTCGATGCTTAAAGGGTACTTGGACAAAGTATGGAACATGGGGCTGTTCGGGAAAATGGGTAAGAAGAAAGTGCTGTGGATCTGCCTGACCGGCGGGAATCAAGAGCATATGTCAAAATACAACCGCGAGGGAACGTTGACGCATTATCTCAATGTATTAGTGTCCGGCTACGCCCGAGTGCAGGAATCCAGAGTCGAGCTATTATACGATACCCTGTCAGAATCCAAGGAGCATATTGCGAGTCTGCTGGAACGCGCCTATCAGTTGGGACGCGAGTACGAATGATAAAAAGCCTTGCCCTCAGGCAAGGTTGAGCTTGTTGAGAAAGTGGCCAATTAAGATAATAGAGGTTACGAAGCAGTGGGGTATCCACCTCCGTTTGCATCTCTATTTTTGTAAAAACCACTTTCTCAACAGCCTGAGACCTTGCTCTCAGGCAAGGTTCTTATGGAAAAAGGATAGCGCAGTCTGCCACGCTTCACGGGTCGCAGCAGCCGCTGCTTCGGCCCGGACTCCATGCTCCGCGGTCACCGGCAGATTCGGAATGTCAATGAGATGGCCCGCCTCTGGAAAATGCTCGTGACGCACTTCCCAGCGGTATCCGCATTTCTTCAGCATTTGCAGCACTCCCTCTGCCATTTCGGCGGCCGGCCATGTTGCATCATGCGCCCCCGTAATCAGCAGCGCCGGAGCGCGCATCGCTTCCACCGGGATTCGGGCCGCTTCCAGCTCCTCGTCCGTCGAAATCTCCAACGCCTGCTCGTGGAGCTTCCTCAACTGAGCAAGCTCGGCAGGAGTCCAGCTCTTCGGCCCGCCGGGGTACGGAAGATACGGAAGCGGCCTGCCTTCGTGCGTCCATGAGGATCGGCGGCTGACAGGCGCCATGCTAATGCCTTCAAATACATGAGACGCGGGCGAATAGCCGACGACGGCCCGGACAGCCTGCGGCTGCAGGGAAGCGTAGAGAAGTGCCAGCTCGCTTCCTTTGGAAAGGCCCATGACGCCCGCTCTAGCGGCGTCGATCCCCGGCTGCGCCTGCAGCCAGCGCATCGCGCGATCCACAGCCTCAAGCGGTACCTCCGCAAGCTGGTTCGGCAAACCCAAGCGGCCCTGCCAGTCGAAGTAGGCCAGCGCCAACGCCGCAAAGCCGTGCGCGCTCAGGAGAGCGACCATCTGCTCGGACCATAGCAAGCCGCCGGCCGATCCTCCCAGCACCAGCACGGCAGGAAGCGGTCCGCGATCCGAAGCCTCGGGGCAAAAATATTTGCCCGCGAACGGCTCCGAAATTTCCGTTACCCGAACATCGGCGGATACAAAATGAAGGTCAACGGTGCGTTCACCAAGCAAGACGCCGTCGGAGGTCAACCGGAAGGTGACCGCATGCGGCGCACTGCCGCTTTTCATAAAGTAAACGGAGACGGAACCGTCCGCACGCTGGACCGGACGCATCGACCAAAGCAAACCGTTCGCGTCGATCCCGTCGTACGTGCCCTCTTCGGGAGCCGTCTCCGCCGTGTTCACCGTCCCCAGATCGTCGGCCCGATATATGCCGAAGGAATGCCACACTTGCCCCAGATCGTCTTGCGCGAATGCTTCCAACATAACCTTTCGCCCCGGGGTTAAATGCCCGATCCCCAGCTCCAAAGTTCCGTCGATCCTGTTCTGCGCCTGCCCGATGCTCCATACCGGCTCCATCATGACTCCTCCAAGTCCTGTTTAATTTGCTTCAATAACTGAAGGTCCAGCTCCATATGGGCGATGCCATTGGCAAACACCTGCCGCACAAGCCGGGGATTGCCGGACAGCTCCGCTTTACCCGGCTCGCCCTTGTTCCAAAGCGCAATTTTGTGCTCAAGCCCTGTGATCTGCTGCTCGAGGCACCGGATCACTTCCTTTTTCGGCAGCCGGCCCATCATGAATAGAGCCGCATAGAAAGCCGAAGGGAATTCGGTGGACGGGACGCTCATCGCTTCGGCGATTAAGCCCAGCAGCAACTCGCTGCCTTGCGGCGTGATTTCGTACACCGCTCTCGTCTTATTGCCGCTTCTCTCCGTATCCCGGATTTGCACGCAGCCTTCCTTGGCCAACTGCCGCAGCGCATGATAAATCGACCCCGGCAGCACGTTCGACCATAAGTCGACACGGTCCTTTTCCAGCTGCTGTATCAGGTCGTAGCCGTGCATCGATTGTCTTGCCAGCATGCCCAGCACGATTAGGCGGATCATCGCAGTCACCTCAATTTTTATTCAAATTTGAATAAGTAAATTTAACTAAAAAATAGCATGTACCGCGAAAAAACGCAAGCAAACAAACTCCCTTGAAATAACGATTGTGCAACATCGCACTCTTATTGTATAATCATAACGCACAAACATATGTCATAACATACATACGTTTTACTATAACATACATAAGAGGTGCGAACGATGCTTATCCTTCCTTTCCTGTCGTACATCATTGCGACGAGCTTCACGCCCGGCCCCAATAACATCATGGCGATGTCCAACGCGAATCAACACGGGCTAAGAAAAACATTTCGGTTTATTTTTGGCGTCACCGTCGGTTTTTTTGCCATCATGCTGTTGTCCAGCTTTTTCAATCTCGTTTTATACAATTACATTCCGCGGATTAAGTTTGTGATGAACCTGTTGGGAAGTCTGTATATGGCTTACCTCGCCTTCAAAATTATGAAAACGAACAAAACGCAAAATAAAGAACAAGCTAACGACACGTTAAACTCGTTCTTTACGGGATTTATTTTGCAATTTATTAACCCCAAGGGAATTCTGTACGGGATTACGGCCATCTCCACCTTCGTCATTCCGTTCTACAAGTCCGGCCTTAGCTTGCTGCTCTTTTCCGTGCTGCTTGCGTTTGTCGGATTCTTGTCCACGTTCATGTGGGCGGTGTTCGGTTCGCTGTTTCAAAAGTTTTTGTCCAACTACGAAAGGCCCTTTCATATTGCCATGGGGTTGTTACTGCTGTACAGCGCAATCTCCATTTTCCTATAGGCTGCGCGATCGAGCGTTCGGGGCGCCTCCAGCGGCTATCGCCAAGACGTTTCAACGATGATGATCAAAAATGACAACGTTAAATAGTACAGAGAAAACTTGAAGCTGGCTTTCGCCCAACCCCGGTCGTCCTTCGTAAATAAGCCGCTGAGGCATTGCAAAAACCAAATGCCGAGCAGAACGGTAGAGATGAGCAAATAAGCGGCACCGACGCAGTCGTGAGCATACAGCAAATAAGTCACCGGAAATAAAGCTGCGACATAGGGCAGCATTTGCCATTTGGTGCGGCGGACGCCTTTTACGACGGGGAGCAGCGGATAGCCCGCCGCCCGGTACTCGTCCTTCTTCAAGATCCCAAGCGCCCAAAAGTGCGGCGGCTGCCATAGGAACAGGACAAGAAATAACAGCCATGCCCCCAGGTTCAATTCATTGGAATAGCTGCAGTAGCCGATCATGGGCGGCATCGCCCCGGAAATTCCACCGACGGAAGTGCTCCATGTCGACGTCGGCTTCAGCCATGCCGTATAGATCACGACGTAAACAAAGATGCCGACGAAGCCCAGCGCCATGCTAAGCGGATTCACGAATACGTACAGCATGGCTAAGCCGACCAAGCCCGCTGCGATAGCAACCGCCGCAACGATCCGAGGGCTCAGTCGTCCACCGGGCAGCGGCCGGCTTCTTGTCCTCTCCATGTGGATATCCCGGAACCGGTCCAGGACATTATTCGCCATCGAGGCGGCCGCTATAATGAGCGCCGTCCCAACCAGCATGAAGGCCAGGCCGGACCATTCGAACTCCCACCGCGATGCAAGACAATACCCGGCAAACGCGCAAAACAGGTTGGAGGTCATAATTCGCGGCTTTATCACGGAAATCCAATCTTTCCATGCGCTCGCCAATCCCTGTTGCGCCTCCTTTTCAAGGATATCATGCATGGCCGGTCAGTCGCTCTGTCGTATCCGTCGCGATCCCGTCCAGACGCTTCAGAAATGTCCTCCTCCAGTTGACGGACAATTCATCCACTTCCAGTATCTTTTTGATGCCCTCGATATGATCCTTCTCGCGGTGCATGATCCGGTTGGCGTAGGACACGGTAACTCCCTTCGGATGGGCGAAAATACGAGTCAGCCCGTCACACCGGGATACGACTCCTTCTTTCAGCACGCGGAAATAAAAGCCGGTATACCCCGTATCCTGAAGCTTCAACGGCATGTCGGGCAATCCGTACCGTACGGACAACTTGTAGCATGGCTGACGCGGTTGACTGACTTGAACAATCGCTTCTCCTAGCTTAAACATATCGCCGATGCAAACGTCCTCCTCCAGCAGCCCCCGGATCGTCAGATTTTCCCCGAATGCGCCGTATGCCAACGTTCTTTGCAATTCCTTCTCCCAGAACGGATAGTGCTCGTATGGATAGACGCATACCGCCTTCTCCCGGCCTCCGTGATGTACAAGATCCGCCTGTCCGTCCCCCTCGAAATTCACCCACGATAAAAACAGCTCGCCTTCGACCGGTGTCTTGAAGATGCCGGTAGAGACGTCTTTGCTGTTAAACTGCACCTCTTTGGGCTTACCCGTATTGATCGAAACAATTTCCACTGATTTCAATCGAACCACCCCGACTTTCACCTTGCTGCATGACTAGAGTATAATCCCGTCCCTTCCCTCTATCAATTCAATTGTTTTTATAAAAACCATAGGCATAACCTATGGTTTTAGAAAAGGAGTGATTTCTCCGGCACACGTCACCATCAATTTGTGCATGGCCCGGGAGCAAGCGATATAGAGCAGGCTTTTATCCAGCTCCGTCCGGTAGGTCAATGCGTCTGCGAACGGCACAATGACTTGATCGAACTCCAAGCCTTTGGCCAAATGCGCATAGGTGACGACGATGCCTTCGTGGAACTGCTCGCTGTTGAAATCCAGCAAATGAATCTTATGCCCCATCTCCTTCAACTTCGCGTACACGTCTTCGGCTTGGGCATGCGTCTTGCAGATGATCCCGAGCGAATGATGTCCCGACGTCAAGAAATCGCCGGTCAGCCTCCCTACCGTATTCATTTCACCCTCTGAACTGTGACACGGTAGGATGAGCGGCTCCTCGCCATGCCGTTCGATCGGGATCAGTTGGCTGTTTGGCTTTAACCTCCGGGCAAACGTTGTAATTTCAACGGTTGAACGGTAGCTTTTTAACATCTCGACCGTATCCGCCTCGGGGAATACTTTCTTAATTTCGGCTAGCGAAGACGAAGAATAAGGATTCACAGATTGGCTGCTGTCACCCAGAATCGTTTTCTTGCATTTGAATAGCTTGGATAAGACCGCGTACTGGATCGGCGTATAATCCTGCATCTCATCCACCAGCAGATGCTTGACGAAATCAAACGGCGCCGCTCCTTCAAAATAAATTTTCAAATAAATGAGCGGAAACACATCCGAATATTCCAGCTTCTTGTCCCGCTTTAGCTTGAACAGGTCAGGCCTGCCCAAATATCGGTAAAATTCGTTGTACAAAGAAAGAACGTTTTGGCATTTGAACATTTTTTTGACGGCCGTTTTGATTTTTTTGGAAGCCGATGCGGAGACCCGATTTCCGTCTTCGTCTTTGCAGTTGGCCATAACATGGGCTGCGGTCTTCTCCAATCTCGTTTTGACAGGCAGTCTTCCGGAAGCCTGATAACTGCCGAATAGAGCCTCTTTAGAAATCGTCACCTTATCAATGGTCAACTCCTCAGGCGAGAAATACTGCTCATCTGCATATTGGATAAAAGCATCCATCTGACGGACAAACTCAGCGGAAGCTTTATACTTGATCCGTTCGATCACGGTATCGTCCGTTTCATCGTCAGTCCCCCCCAGCAGCTCCGACACCTGCTCGTAAAACGTCTGAAACTTGCCGATTCCCGACAGTTCCTTGGCCGCCAGTTCTTCCAGGCTCACTTCCATAATTTTTTCTTCACCCAGCTCGGGCAGCACGTTCGAGATATAATCGGAGAACACTTTGTTGGGAGAAATGATCAAGACATTCCTGGAGCTTAATGTTTCCTTGTACCGATACAATAAAAAGGCAACCCTGTGCAGAGCGACCGATGTTTTTCCCGAACCCGCAACGCCCTGAATGATCAGTTCGTGAGCCGCTTCATTCCGAATGATGGCGTTCTGTTCTTTTTGGATCGTCGCCACGATATTTTTCATACGCTCGTTCGATGGGCCGCTGAGCTCTTTTTGGAGGACATCGTCATGGATGGTCATCGAGCTTTCGATCATGTATTCCATTGTGCCTTGATTAATTTTGTACTGCCGCTTTAAGCCAATCTCGCCATGCACCTCCCCGACGGGCGCCGAATAGAACGCTTGGCCCACCTCAAAATCATAAAACATGCTGGCTACAGGGGAGCGCCAATCGTAGATCAAATTATCGTGGCCGTTTTCTTCGGTGAAGGAATGTACCCCGATATAGAACGAATCCGGATTCGTTTGCTGTCCCTCCTTGAAGTCCACTCACCCAAAATAAGGGGATTGCAGCAATTTTTGAACCCGCCTTCGCTTGGCGATCGCTTTCTCTCCCAAATCGATGGTTAGCGATACGTCCACCCGGTTCGCCGCCCGCTCCGCCGGGTCCAATGCAGCCGCATTGTCCCACAGGTATTTCTTGGCCTCAATGACGGCTTCGTAAGTGGACGATACTTTATCGTCCATCTCCTTCAAGGCTTGATGAAGCTTGCCAACGATGGCCTCAAGATATCGTCTTTCTTCCGCTTCCGTACGGTTAAACATCCGTGCAGCCTCCTTCTGAATCGTTGCCTAAGCAGAGCTTGCCTTACATCCCCTGCAAAAGCGGTATATAGAATATAAAAGATTGCGCAAAAAAAGAATAGACTTTTTCTTTCCGATGAGTTATTCTGATGATAGAGTACGCCCCATGGATGAATTGCTAAAATTTTCCAATTTCGATGGACTAAAATAAAAAAAACCGCCCTCACAAAGGCGGTTTTTTCGCATCAAATTCAGGATCATATTTTATCGTTATTTCTTGTGTTCCTCCGCTTCCGCTGTTTTTACCCAGGATTGGACACAATCTATGAACTTTTTAGCCGCAGGGGAGATATTTTTTCTGGAAGTCATGGCGATCCCTATTGAGCGATAATAGTCGCCTTCCAATTCAAGAACTTTCACATTGCCCGGGATATGCGATAAAATCATTTCAGGAAGCAGGCTTACCCCAATACCACTATTCACCATCGCAATAATCGCATGATCATCCCCTAATTCATATTTCACCTTTGGTGTGATATTGTTCTCTGAAAATATCCTCTTCACATCCAAATCACACCCTTTCTTGGGCATGATAAACGGCTCTTCTCTTAATTGGTCGATATCGATTTTATCCTCTTTCTGAAGAACATGGTCTTTAGGCACAATACAGTATATTTTATCTCTTTTTAAAGGCATCGCTTCTAACGATCCCGAGACGGGCAATGCTATAAAACCCAAATCGACCGAACCCTTAAGAACCCATTGTTCAATATCGTTGTAGTTTCCTTCTAATAATTCGATTTCAATCAATGGATATTTTTGTTGAAACTCTTTGAGAATCGCAGGCAACCATTGGATGGAAACACTTGAGAACGTCCCGATGCATACGGTGCCTGTTTCAAGACCATTGATGGAAGTAAACTCTTGCTTCAATTTTTCATTTAAACGGACAATCTCACGCATAGAATCTAGGATTCGTTCGCCATTGCTGGTTAAACTGATACCCGAACGGTTTCTAATCAGCAAAGGAAATCCTATTTCTTGCTCCAGACTGGAAATCGCGTGACTCACTGCCGGCTGTGTTAAGTTTAGTTTCTCCCCCGCTTTGGTCAAACTCTGAAATTCGACCACCGTACAAAATATTTCATATTTCGTCAAATTTATAGAAATCGCCACCCTCTTACATAAAAAGCTCTTATGCAATATATAAATTAGATTCATTTTATTTATTTTAACGCCAAATGTATACTTTTTACGAATGAAACTTTTTTAGGTATAGAAAAGGAGAACGTGAGAATGACACCATTTGCAAAAACACCACAGCCACCTTATTACGCCGTTATCTTTTCAAGTCAGCGTTCGGAAGGGGATCGCGGGTACGGGAACATGGCGGAGAAAATGGTAACCTTGGCATCTAACCAACCAGGCTTTTTGGGAGTAGAGAGTGCTCGGGACGGTGATGGTTTCGGGATAACCGTATCGTACTGGGAATCCTTGGATGCCATTCGAAATTGGAAAGCAAACGAAGAGCATTTAGGGGCACAGGAAAAGGGAAAGACGATCTGGTACGAAAACTATATAACCAGAATCTGTCGGGTTGAAAGAGTATACGGCTTAAAAGAAATATGATTGGAACGCTGTATAGCCCCATCTTGTCCAAGATGAGGGCTATCATGCTCGGCTTGATGAAAGACTATTCGCCTACGGCTATGGCTTCGATTTCAATCAGGAAATGATCATTCACCAGTTTGCTCACTTCAACGGCCGAACTGGCAGGCGGATTTTTCGTATTCACATAGCTATCCCGAATGTCCCGCACGATCTGCATTTGGGAAATGTCCGTTACAAAGAAGGTCAATTTTACAACATCGTTGTAGCTTACGCCGGAAGCCTCCAACGCAGCTTTGATGTTTTCGAATACCTGTCTGGTTTGTGCGGCCAGATCTCCCGGACCGACCAATTCTCCTTTTTGGTTCACAGCCACCTGCCCGGAAACATAGATCGTTCTTCCGTTTCGCACTTCCACAACTTGGGTATAACCATGTACAGGCGGCATCGATTGCGGATTCCTGAAAATCGTTTGCTTATCGTTTTGCATGGCTTTAGCCCCCTACGAAAGATTCGATGACCGGATAGGAGATGATATTTCGATCCCGGTACGTCGCTTCAACCGCGGCATCCCGCTCTCCGACGATTCCGTTTTGCAGGATGACCGTCTTAAAGCCTCTCTCCCGCGCCCCATTGTACGTGAACAGCACACAGTGCTCTGCTGCAAATCCCGACACGATCACTAGACCGACTTCGTTCTCCAATAAGAGCTGTTCCAGATCTGTTTTCCAAAAAGCATTGGAGAATACCTTGGTGACTCTCTTCTCCTCCTCTTCTGCTTTAATTTCGGGTATGATTTCGAAGAGCTCCTTATTCGATTCTTGCCGTCCTTCAATGTCTTGAATATGGACAATAAGATGACCCTTTGACCGAAGCAGGTCTGCCGTATAATTGATGTATTCGCATGCTCTTCCGATAATCGCTTGTTCTTTATCCTTCAGAAAGACGGTTTGCATATCCACGATTAACAGGGCTATTTTCATAGTTTTTCTGCTCCTTTATTCATGAATTTTCTTACTTTTCCTTGATATAATTAATTTTAGCATATCTTGTGGATGGTCAGAACAGAATATATTGTTCGATTGCCGGACAACTGCGAGTCCCATGGCTCCAACTTATTGAAGAATACAGAGCTTCTTCCGTTTGTCAGGTGTTGGCGTTTCGTACCGGACCCCTTGTCCAACCAACTCCTCGTAGAAGTTCCAGCAACTTTCCGCCCATGATTCCCATGTTCCTGTCGTCGGACTGCCGTTAATACTCCGAAGTTCAAAGACCGGAGCATATTTTTCTAACTCTTCCGTAGTATCCATGGCCTCCTCTGCGAGCACATCTCCTTTTCCAGAAAAAACACCCATTCCCGCAAGCTTCGGATTGTTACTTTCCGTTAAAAGATCCTCTGTAGGCAGGTTACGCAGCCACTCCGAACGCCCTAATTCAATCCTGTACTCTTCTTCTCCCGGCTCCCCGAATCTTTGCGGCAGCATCGGGCCATTTGCGATATCGTCCCATACTTTGTTTCGCTCCTCCTCGTTCTTAGCTTTGGTAATATATTCGCCCAGAGCTCCCTCCAGAAACCATGTCACCCATGCAGGATTCATCTGGCCGTTCCCGTCCTGTATCGCCTTAAGCTCATGTACGGGAAGCAGTCCGAACATTTGGTGAAAAGGTGTTTTGGCCAACACAGGGAAAAGCCCCTTAGGAAATTGGCGTTTCTGGTTTCTCTGAGGTCCCATCGGCACAAAACTGCTGCGCAGGTAATAAGCGACCATGGCGGAAAGTCCCTCAAGCTGAGGGCTCATCTTCTCTACATCGTCAAGTCCGAGCTCTGCATGTCTATCCTTAAACGTGCTTTTCATGAGTTCGAACCTTGCCAATAGCTCTCCGACATGATTTTCATAGGAGGACATATTCGGCATTTTAACCGAGGCTTTATCGTTAGATATTTCCATTTCCGGATTCTCCAGTTTGTTTGCCATCTTATAGAGCATGGGTGTGATTTTCCCAAGCGGAACGCCCATTGTAACTTGGACGGAAGGCAAGATCGTCTCCCGGGGAGTAATATGCGCCTGATTCCTCAGCTTATACGGCGATGTCTTTTCGGAATTACGAACCTTCTCTAGCGTATCGCTTAACACGATTGGGTTCTTTTGGTTTGCCGCCTCTTCTTCCAAGTACTGAGCCAACTTGTCCATGCTTCTGACGGACCTTAGAAAATTGTCTTTGCCAGCGTGGGCATCGGACACAAATTCGAGATTCGAGCTTTTCCCAGTCGGCATCAAATATTGATCCGAAGACAACGTAAAGCCGTTCTCGTCATCACGAACCAGCGGCGCATACTTCTTAAACGACTTTCCTCTTGAAGTTGTCACTTCCCAATTAGGGGCCTCCAATTCAACCCCAATGGCACGCTGAATGACGCTGCTGCCTTGCCTCGAAGGTTGTTTTCTCGAAAAGCCTGAAATCAGATAACGTTGAAGAGCCTGATTCCCTACCGTCTTCGACATGTTGAGAAACCAATCCGGACCAGCCGCCCGGGGGCTCACCGTGCTACGTTTCGATGACGCAGCATTTGAAGAAGGAACCCGTTGCAATATTTCGCTCCCTCTCATGAACGGACTTCCCTCCCATATATTCCTATTCCTAGTTTCCGGCGAATCTCTCCAAATTAACTTTACGCCAACGTTATCGTTGGTTTCCGTGATTTCATTTGCGATATCGTTAACCCTAACGTTTGAAGTATGTACTGCGTACTGCACAGCATTTTCTTTCGAAGCTTCGTTGGACATCATTTGCACGAGCTGTCCAGAATAAGTAACAAGAATGTTTAATTCTTGCCCATACCTGGCGACAAGCTCTTCCGAGTAACAAAATCAGTCAATAAAATCTTGGTCAATCATACGACGGACCTCGATGCTAAGATTCGAGGTTTCATGTTGTCTCCTTGATTCTATGCTTTTGGGGAATAAATCTCCGTCATTCCACGGGGCCTTGAGCGTAGCGAAAAGTCTCTGTTCATCCTCATAGGATTGAGGCAGTTGATTTTGTACTCCAACGAAAGCCTCTTGCCTTCTTTCACTCTTCTGGTTGTCCAAAGGTCTTCCATGTTTACCTCGTTTTGTTCCGACATCGGCATCACCCTTCCAGCGGATTTGTTAATTCAGGCTCTAATACAAGATCTTTGGCGATCACTTCTAAGAAGGCGTCATCGTTGTCTTTCCAATTAGCAAAAATAAACTTTCTGTACGGTGCCGGATACTTGTATTCACTTATCGCGTAGAGCATCATGCCTTCCGCTTCATGCATATTTATTGTTAAAACGTCCCTTAAATAAAGGGTTAAATTTTCGCCTTCCATGCCATGTAATGTAATGACAAGCTCCTGTCCATTATCCTGAATCTTGACAATCGTGCTGTCGTGGACTCTGTAATCGCCTACATAAGAGATAAAATCGGACTCTTCCATAATTCCTCCATTAAGTTAGCTGCAGATGTGAGCACGGTGGCAGCTGTACATTTCATCTATCTTTGAATCTACCGTTTTACAATACCAAATGTAATTTTTTCGCGCTTCGCCGAGCGTTAATCCACGATTGACCAAGTTAGTCAACAATCCAACGAGTATTTCTCAGATATTCAATCTTATGATCCCAATAATATTCTGACATCATTTTTTCCTCTTAGGGCAATTCAGTTAAAGGTATACTCATACGAAGAGCCCGTCTGCTCCAGATGGATTAAAGTATGATATACTGGGGAAGAATTTAGGATTCTAACACCTTTAAGGAACGTGATGCGTTTTGTTTATAGAAGAAGAATATTACGACGAGCGCTTTTTGGAGGCTCAATACTCGCAGAAGGAAGTAACCTCGGTCCGGTTCTACGATTGCACATTTACCAAATGCGATTTCAGCGAGACGGTCTTTAAGGATTGCAAATTTTCGGGATGCACCTTTGAAAACTGTAATTTAAGTTTAATTCAAGTGCTCGACTGCGATTTCTCTCAGGTTTCTTTTACCCATTCCAAATTGATCGGTATCAATTGGTCCGAGATGGCTCCGCCCCGAAAAATCGCGTCCGGTCTGCTGCGGTTCGAAGAATGTACCCTAAGTCATTCCACTTTCATCGGATTGACGCTGCCGAAGAGCGTAATCACAAAATGCACGGCAAAAAACGTAGATTTCAGGGAAGCCGACCTTACGGAAGCGAACATGAGCTATACGGATTTCTCCGAAAGTCTGTTTGACCGGACGAACTTGACGGCCGCGGACTTCTCCTTTGCAACCAACTATATGATCGACCCGGGGCTCAATCCAATCCGGAAAGCCAAATTTACGCTGCCCGAAGCGATATCTTTACTCTATTGCATGGATATCCAATTGATTGACGGCGACTAACCTTAGCCTATAGTCCCGCCTGCCCTTTGTTAAAACGACAATAAAATGTGCAACTCGTAGTACCATTCTCCCGTATCCGTAGCGATATGTCGTCCATTATAAAGTATTCTTCCATATTCGTTAGGCCATAGCTCGAATGCTTTTTCCACTAATAAATGATATTTTTTATCATATCTAGCAGGCTTTCCGCAATAATGAGAGTACTTAAAGGTAAATTCATACTTTTCTTCCTTCGGGACGATTTCAACACAACCAATCTTAAAGTCGGCTTCACTCGCTTCGAGAAACGCGGTTTGATTACTTATATTTCGGAAACCGGATTTATCCTGGACAATCAGAAGACTATGGTATGGAATTCCGTGCGATGATTCGTGATTTACTATGGATTCCGGAAGACGGAAAGCTTTGCTGTATCGATTTCTTAATGAGGAATATGGGGCACCTCTCACATCTTTGCCCCATCTTAAGGTTATCGCTTGTATAATCAAGTTAGCGCCCTTTCCAAATAATTCAAAATATTTCATATCACATACTCACGCAAACACTCCCGATAAATCCCGTAATTCTCCTCATCAAAGCAGACGAACAAAATCTGCTCTAGATTCGACTCGTGATGGCCGCGGACGAAATCGGAGACTGCCTCTAAAGCAATTTTAGCTGCTAAAGCCTTCGGAAATCGATAAATGCCGGTACTGATATTAGGAAAAGCGATACTGTGGGCATGATTTTTGCAGGCCAGATTCAATGTGTTTACATAGCAGTTCGTCAACTTCTGTTCCTCGCCGCTCTTTCCGCCGTTCCAGACCGGCCCTACGGTGTGTATCACAAAGGACGCCGGTAAATTTCCCGCTGTCGTCAATACGGCTTCGCCGACCTGGCAGCCGCCTTGCTGAGCTCTAATCTTTCTGCATTCCTCCAAAATCTGCTTGCCGCCGGCTCTATGGATAGCCCCGTCAACGCCGCCCCCGCCGAGCAAGCTTGTATTGGCGGCATTCACGATGACATCCGCGGCTATTTTGGTAATATCTCCTTGGAGTACCTTTACGATCGTCGTTTGCAGCTTTATCTCTTCCACAATTGAACCTCCAAGCAATAAAAAACATCATGGAAAGTACTCGTATTTCGAGATCCCGATGTTTTTTATGAAGTCTATGCTTATGGCTACGTGCTAGTTTGCTAGTTTCTGTTATTATTATAATCTATAACCGGTTTAACGTGTTAAAAGTTTCTGCCTTCTTGCTTCTCTGGCGTACATGTACCACCCGATCAGCAGAAATGGAATCGACATGGACACAACGATCCCCGCGTGCTTAAAGACGCCAAGCAGACTGTTTGCCAAATCTCCCACGATACTAAACGTAATCGCCTTCGGCAATTCGATCGTAGGACTAATTTCAACCCTGTAATCTCCTTCTTCGACGATCTCAAAGCTGTACAGCGACTCGCCTCTCGTATCGTTAAAAGTAAAATTCATGGAAGAATCCTTTGCCAGCACAATTTCCTTATTGTCCGATACTTTAACTATTTTTACTGCGATCAGACTCGATATATTGTTGAATTTCTCCTCTTTTTTAAGCTGGAGCACTCCCAAATTAAGGTGTTTCGAATCGAATTCGTAGAACACATGATGCTTCCCTGCTTTTAAAAACACTTCCTTTGCACCGGGAACGCTTATCACGACTCTATCGTTTACGGGATTATGATTCAAGAAGTTAATCCCGGCAAACACCATCCCCAATAAGATGATGGCGCCGCCCAATATTAAAAACAGGTACTGAGAAATCAATCGTTTCATCGGTAACTCCTTTAGGTTTTCTCGGCCTCTTCAGCTTCACCCAACGCTCGGCAATTCGTCCAGATGCCAATAAACCAGCTTGCCTTTCTCCTCGGCCACTCTGACCATCTCGTCCGCCCCCTGAGACGGTCCCCCAACCCGGAGCACCGCATCGCAGCAATCCAGCAGCCGAATGGAAGACGGATGAAACATGCGATGGAACACATCGTCTCCGATGGTCTTGGACCCTGCGGTCGCGATCAACGGGAGCGCATACCACTCGCCCAGAACAGGCAAATGTCCCGCTTCGTACACCTGCAAAGCAATTTCGTTCATCAAGCGGACGTTTTGCTCCAGAAGCTCGGGATCGTCCCCGGTTCCCGAGCGATACGGTCCGGCGATAAGAATGTGCAGGGGCTTGACCTCCGGCTCAAGAAGTCCGTGAATTTGCGCATACTGCAGCAGCATAATCGTTTTGGCATCGCAGATTTCGCCGGTTCGCACCATTTCGACCGCCTCGATGAACGGGAGCTCAAGAACCTCGATATGCTCCTGCTCTTCTTCCATCCCTCCGCCTTCTCCAGACAGCATGCCCTCACTGTATTCAGCCGTATAAAAATGCAAAATCTCCGTCACGGAGCCGGGAGACATATAAGCCTCGCCGACTTTGACAATCTCGCTGACGCGGTACCCCGTCTCCTCCTCCGTCTCGCGTACAATGCTCGCTTCCGGGGTTTCCCGGTCCAGCAGGCCCGCGCACGTTTCGATAAGCATTCCCGTTTCGTTTCCGTTCACATAGGTCGGCATCCGAAACTGCTTGGTCAGCACCACTGTCTGCTTCGCCCGATTATACAGCAGGATCGTCGCTCCATTGCCGCGGTCGTATACTTCACGCGCTTGGGTCTCCCAAGTATCGTCCTTTTTTTGATATTCAAAGGTCATTTTCTTCAAAACGTACCAGTTGTCCGATAACATCTCTTCTTTCAGGATACGTACTCTTGGGTTGCCTTGTCTTGTCATATGGATCGCTTCCTCCCTAAGAAAAATCCGGAATCCTTCGAAATGCGGATTTTCCCTTCACGTTCGATCATGGAATTTAAAAAGCTTTCAAAATGATGCAGCGCAGCTCCCGTCAACCGCTGGCGGGCATTCATCGGAGTCGAGGTGATGTAATCCAGGAGCGGCCCGACTTCGCTCACAAGCAGGTGGTCATCATATGTATACAGCCGAACCTCGGAAAACCAAGGGGATAACATCCGCTCACCGTTGTCCAAATTAAACCGCTCGATGACGGGGTCCAGCACACGGATCTCGGGATCGAACGCCACAGCGAGCTGCTCGACTTCCTGCAAATGCCGCTTGCTCATCGTCGCAGCGAACAATCGTCCTCCGGGCTTTAGGACGCGATGTATTTCGGAAAACGCTTTGGGCATGTCCGACACATGGTAAAGCATGTTGTTGGCAATAACGATATCGAACTGTTCGTCATGGAAAGGAATGTCCTGCACATCGGCCACCACAAACTTGAATTGCTTTTTACATTCCCTTAAGCTGCTTCGCGCTTCCTCAAGCATCCCGTGCGAAAAGTCCGAGAGCGTTACCTTCCAGACTTCAGGAATCCGGTCCACGCTCCGCGTCCATAAAGCGCCGTCGCCGCAGCCGACTTCCAGCACCGTGCATCCAGACTGCTCGATCAAATGCCCGAACAGCCAGCGATGCCAGCCGATCGGATTGACGCTGCATTTGTCGTAGAGCTGGATTCTCGTTTGCAGACGCGTCGCGGTATGGTACTGCTCGACCCAATCTTTTTCCGAATGGACCGCATGGATGAGCTCGATCAGACTGCTCCACTCCACGTCCTCAGGCTTGTTCTTCATCATTACCAACGCTTGATTTATCGCTTTGACCACAACTTCCATGTGCGCGAGCTTCTGCCGGAGCGTCTCTTTTTGCGCCGTCAACGAGCTTCGGAGGTCATGTCCGGACAGCGATTCTTCGCGAATCACCTCCTTGATCTCTTGAAGGGTCAAACCGATATACTTCAACGTCTGAATCTTCTGCAGCCGAATCAGATCTTCTTTGCTGTACAGCCTCGCCGACGTCTGACTGTGCTGAGAAGGAGACAGCAGACCGATCTGGTCGTAGTACCGCAGCGTTCGCAGCGTGATCCCTGTCTTTTTGGCAATTTGTCCTGTCGTTGCATAGTCGCCGCTTTTCACAATAGCCCTCCTCCATCACCCAAATAAACCCTAAGGCGATTATATCCGGTTACGTCACGTCACCTTCAAGCTTTATTTTCGGAGAGCACAGCCTGCACGTCTTCGACGAAGCTCCTTTTATTAGCCTCGATGTAGGCAAGTAAATGATCGAATATATTTTCTTCCTGACTGCCGTTAGTTAATTTCTCGGCGGCGTACTGGATTTCTTCGAAAAACTCATCATCCGCAATCGTATGGACTTGCCTGAAATGATTGATTTCATACGGCTCCAAGTCTTGCAGATCGCGATGCAGCTGTCCGGTGCTCAAATTGTAGTTTTCCAGAATCCGTTTGATATCTTTCAAAGCGTTCGCGTCACGAACCGCTCCGATGCGTTCCAGCGCTTCGATTGTCTCGTTGAGATATTCTCCAGTCGAGTTTTCCAAAAACCCCAGAATGCCGTTCATAATTAGTTCCGTATCGAAATCGATAAGCAGCACGATGTCCTGAAGTAGAGCCGGAAGCTTAAAGAAGACCTCTTCATCCTTCAGTTGAATGTTTTCCTGGCTGTACCTATTTATACCGACGTGATCCATAATTTCATCAGCGGATGCATCTATTAACTCTTTATGATCGGGCAGCAATCTTCGTAAGATAGTTTGATGGGTTTCCATTTGCCTTCTCCTTGTTCCGCCGCGTGAATACAGCGCAGTCTTTTATTCTTTACACAGTCTTTTTCCGACTAAGGCTTTTGCCGCTACGTCTGAAATGTCGGTCAAAAACCCAATATGGTTCAGCTTTCTTGATGCTAATCCGTAATTTAACATTTCAACAACGTTCACTTCAATTTTTTGTTCCGTGTTTACTTTATTTACCAAAATGTCTCCATTTCTTAAAACCGCGGACCTGGAAACGGTAAAAATTATTATGGAAATGGAGCATGTAATTGGTCTGAAGGAGGCTCCAGGCAGTATAAAGCGTATGTTTCGGTTGGCCCGAAGCATGACCAAGCCGGACTTATACGGGGAGGACGAGCTTTTTTTCGCTTCTTTATGCTGCCGCGCCAAGGGAGGAATTGTGGCAAGCACCAACCTGGATAGCGAGCAGTTTGTGCGGGTGTACGAGCTTTTCCGGGCAGTGAAAATAGATGATTCCAAACAGTTGTTTCATCAGTTGCTGCCGCTTGTTCGATTTCTGTTCTAGGAGCCGACTGCCGCTCCATTGAAATGGCTTCTCACTCAGCGCGGATATATCCGCTCTGACCGACTACGGGATGCGGCAAGCCGAATGGTTGAAGGAGCGCTTGGAGAATATCCAATTTGACGCCATTTATTCCAGCTCCAGCCCAAGGGCATTAAACACTGCCCCAATTGTATCGGGAAATCGTCCGGTACAAATCTCAACGCTTGATTCGCTCAAAGAAATAAATATGGGACTGTGGGAAGGTCAACAAATCGACCATATTCAGCAACAATATCCCACTCCGTTCGATCGTTTTTTTAACGAGCCGCATTTGTACCGGCCCACAGGCCGTGGAGAAAGCTATTTGGAATTGCTCGAAAGAACGATCCCTGCATTTAACCATATCCTTGCAGAGCATCAAGGCCAGCAAGTGCTTATTGTAACTCACCGGATCACTTTAAAAGTCATCATGAGTTATTTTTTGGGGAAGCCGCTGCATGAGATCGGAGGCATGCCCGATATCCACCCGACCGCCTTATGCAAAATTATTTTGGATAATGATGTGCCCAAGGTCAAATTGTACGGCGACACCTCTCACTACCGGGAATAATCCGGCTGGTCAAGCTCGCAATAAAAACATTCGAAATCAAGCGGCGGCGACCGGAACGTTTTTTCTACAAGTAAAGAGGTATTTCCGGAAGCTGCCGACTTTTTATTTTCCTGAGTTACTTACGATAATTCTTCGGTATTTATAATATGTTTAATTGCATTGTCTTCGGATATGTCTTGTATAAGTTGCTTTAATGCTCTTGGGTAGATATTTATGTTGTGTAATTCTTGCAGTTCAATCCATTTATAGACGATTCCTATTTCTTTTTCCAATCCAATAAATTCTTCTGGACGAGTTATTTCCGATTCCTCAGCCTTTACCAAATAATAAACCCCGTATTCGTGAAGATTTTTCTCGCCATAAGCATTGAAATTTTCAATGATCCATAGCAGCCGGACAGCTTTAACATTCAATCCTAACTCTTCGGCAAATTCCCTAATAACCGTCTTCCCCGTCTCCTCGTTGATTTCTCCTCTTCCGCCAGGCAATACCCACGCGTTACCTTTTTTCGTCTTATGCAGCAATATTTTATTTTCCTTAATCAATACTCCGGCAACGCGAAGCAAGAACTCCTCATTCTGTTTCTTTAAGGTAATCGGCATTTTTATAGTCCTTTCGTGGTTTCTGGATGGTTTTCCAGGATTTTTCTAGAACCCGTATTCGTCGTTAGTCTCTGCGTTGCCCTCTTCATGCACTGCCTTCAAACACAATCCAAATACCCCCAAGTGATCTATATCTATTGTAATTAACAGGTTTCCATGGATAGTATTCGTTGCAAGCATAACTCCATCTATTCGCAAAAATTTGTCCAGCCTGTGTGCGCATTCCAATTGAAATGAATTCGATTCGTTAATACCTAAGTACTCGAAGAAATCTTCGTAGTTTAAAATCTGATGCAATTCCAAAATAACTTTATTTTTTATTTCCTTGTAAAAAGAGAGTACTAAGATTTATATGAAAACAAACTGTGCGATCGTGTCGAAGTTCTAATGCAGTAATTACAGCGTCATGGTAAATATACTTTAGATGTCGTTTACATTTCATAAAGTGCACTCACCTTTTATTTCGGTTATGTACTTAAATACGTTTGGAATTGGCGCAATACTTAATCGCTCTTGTAACCGTTCCGAAATGAAATTAATCTCATGCTGTCTTGCGACGATACTTTCTTTATAATATTTCTCTATATCTTCTAACATATCGGACTCTTTTTGATACCTATCGAACCTTTCTAAAATATAAAACTCTTTAAGCGTAAGAAAGATGGAAAAAAGATCTCGAATATGATGTGCAACCGGCCTTACAGGATTGTCAAACATCATCGGTTGAATAAATAATATTGAAGCCGCTTCCAGGTCTTCAATACGCCCGTTCTTCGTATCAAAGGCAAAATGATCGCCGCCCATGCCAGTGAAAGCAAAAACAATGGCGTCATCCGGCGTACAGTGGTATTTAGACCCTTCATCTCTGCAAATATCAATGCCTATGTAATGCCCAAGAGACAGGTTATGTTCTTTCCTCAACTCATCGTCTAAATGAATTAAGCAATTTATCGTCTTGGAATTCAACGCTTTGCGCAACTTAATTTCCCCCTTAAGTCATCATGAAAAATGTCATCGTTCATCTACCTTCTCCGGGCAGGTCATGATGTCATTTAATCCTTGGTGCGTAATATCTTAATTCGAATCATCAGCCCCACTCTGATTTCAAGTATACGGGACTTGAACTTTCTTCAAAAGAATGTTGAAAATTATTCAACTATCACTTCTTTTTATTGAAAAAATTTCAATTTCATTAGAAAAAAAGCCGCTATTGGGCGATAGCGGCGCATTGAATTTTCAACCGGGCATCGGAACTTCCGGCTGACTTTCTATTTAATTTCTTTACGAACGAGTCACATTCAACTAAATTGAACCTTCTCTTCGACGATGCTTTTTATTATGCGTTGAAGCACCTTCACGTTCTCCTCGATAAATCCGACATCGAGCAGCACATCGTGAGTTCCGATCACTTCATATTCCGCATAGCCGTTCGGCGCAGCCTGCTGCCACAACAGCGCATCCTTCGGTTCCACAGCTCC
The DNA here is from genome assembly GCF_027925525.1 of Paenibacillus tyrphae. Taxonomy (GTDB): domain Bacteria; phylum Bacillota; class Bacilli; order Paenibacillales; family NBRC-103111; genus Paenibacillus_G; species Paenibacillus_G tyrfis_B. The sequence goes on from NZ_BSDJ01000024.1 coordinate 22,390, forward strand.
GGCTGTTGAGCCTTCCGCGACCAAGGCGTGGATGCTGGCTTGAACGGTTCCTTCGTTGATCAGCTCATTACGGTACATCGTGTAGACGTGCATTTTATGTCGGACTCTCTCCCTGTCGGACGCATCCGATAAATAAGCTTTATACGTGTCAGATATGCTTTCCAGCACCGCCTCAACGAGAGCTTCCGTTTCTTCCGGTGAGGACTCGTCTCTGCTCGTCTTTCTCATCGAATCGACCATGATGATGTCCGATACTTCATATCCCCGGCTTTCCATTGCCTTGGCCACTTCGAACGCCAGATTCCCTCCGAGCGAGTACCCCAGGAACACATAAGGCCCGTTCTCTTGAATGCTTACGATGGTGTTGACATACTGCTCAAGCATCTCTTCGCCTTGGAAATTATCTCCTATAAATTCCATTCCATAGACGACACAATGCTGTTCGAGCTGTCTGGCCATTTCGTAATAAGCCAAGCCATAGCCGACCCTTGGCGGGAAACAGAACACGTTGATCGGGCCATGGTCATTCAACCGGATCGTATCGCTCTCCGCATTGCCGTACCCTTCTCCAACCTTGTACTTAAACAGCTCTTGAGCCAGATCTTCGAGCGTCGGCAGCTTAAATACCGTATGCAGAGGAACGTCGATGCCGATGTCGGTGCGGACCTTTTGAATCAATTGAAGCACTTTTAAGGAATGGCCTCCCAGATCAAAGAAGTTCTCCTTCACTCCTACTTTGTGAAGTCCCAGTACTTCTTGCCAAATCTGAGCCAGTTGCGCTTCCATCGAAGTTCGCGGCGCGATGTACTCCGCTCCGGCCTGCACGCTTCCTTCCGGGGCCGGCAGCGCTTTGCGGTTCAGCTTCCCGTTAGGCGTCAACGGCATTTGCTCCATTTGGACAAGATAAGACGGAATCATGTAAGCCGGCAGTTCCTCGGACAATGTGCCTTTCAGCTCGCTTGCCGTCATTTCCCGGTTTGCTACGAAATACGCGCACAGCTGCTTCTGCCCGGACTCGTCCTCCCGCGCGATAACGACCGCTTCCTGAACGGCGGGCACCTTCAGAAGCTGCGCCTCCAGTTCGCCAAGCTCGATCCGGTAGCCGCGGATCTTGACTTGATGGTCGATCCGGCCCAGGTACTCGATATTCCCGTCCGGGAGCCATTTGGCGAGGTCGCCGGTCCGATAAATCCGTTGTCCCGGGACGAACGGGTTCGGCACAAATTTCTCGGCCGTCAGCTCCAGTTGGTTAAAGTAACCCCTCGCGACGCCTTCTCCCGAAATGCACAGCTCTCCGGCTACGCCGATCGGCGACAAATGAGATGCGTTATCCATCATCCACACTTGCACGTTGCCGTACGGTTTACCGATAGGCACACTGGCCAGCTTACCCGTCTCCGGACTTGTCGTATACCGGGTAGCATAGACCGTCGCTTCCGTAGGTCCGTAAATATTTTCCAATACGGCGCCCGGAGACAATCTGTAGTAGTCTTCTACCAATTTCGCCGGGAGCGTCTCTCCGCAAGCGAACACATATTTCAGGCTTCGGATGCAGTCGGCGCCGGTATCCTTCATGTAATGAACCAATACGCTGAGCATGGAAGGCACAAGGTTCAAGTGGGTGATCCGATTGTCCTCCACGGCCTTCAATAAGGTAATCGGGTCTTTTTCCGCGCCTTGCGGCAAAATCACCAGCTTCCCTTGACCGAAAAACCAACTGAACAGCTCGGGCACCGAGAAGTCGAACGTGAAGGTGGTCTTCAGCAGGAACGCATCGCCTGCGAGCAGCGGATATTCGCATTCCAATTGGCTCAAGGTATGAACGGCCGATTGATGCTCGACCATAACGCCTTTCGGCTTGCCGGTCGATCCCGACGTATAGATGACGTATGCCAAATGATACGGCCCCGCCGCGGGGTCCGGATTCGCCCCGTTCCCGTCGTAAGCTTGAGGATCGTCCAGGTTCACCACTTTTCCGCCAAAGGCCGGATGTCCCGGCAGATGACCCTGGGTGAGCAAGATTTTCGCACCCGAATCCTCCAGCATGTAGCGGATGCGGTCCTCCGGGAATTCCGGATCGATCGGCACGTACGCGCCGCCGGCTTTCCAGATGCCAAGGATGCCTACGATCATGTCCAGGGAACGCTCGACCATGATCCCAACGAGTTGATCCGGCTGCACTCCTTCGGCCTGCAAAGTCCGCGCCAGCCGGTTGGCCCGCTCGTTCAGCTCGGCATATGTCAGCTGCCGATCCTCGAATACGAGAGCCGTTCGGTCCGGTGTTCGCGCCGCCTGCTCCTCGAACACTTGATAGATCGTTTTCTTCCTCGGGTAGTCAACCGCCGTATCGTTCCAGATGTCCAAGATCTGCGCTTTTTCCTGCGGAGTGATCAGCTCCAGCTCATCCACGCGGATGTTCGGATTGGCGGCAACCTGTTCCATGAGATGAACCAGATGTCCGTGAATCCGCTCTACGCTTGCCTGCTCGTAGACCGAAGCGTTATACCGGTAGAAAAGCTTCATGTCTTCGCCAGGCAAGACAAGCAGGTTGAAATCGTAGTTCGTCTGCTCGAACATCTCGAGGTCCACAATTTCCAACGGCGCCCGCTCACCGCTTCCGACCTGTTCCACCTGACGCTCGAGCGGGTAGTTTTCAAAGACCATGATATGCGAAATCAAATGATGCTTTTGTTCGCTCTGCGCTTGAATCTCATAGAGCGGATACGTATCGTAGGCGTGAGATGCCAAGTATTGCTCCTGGCGCTCTTTCATGATTTTGGCAAAGGTGTCGCCAGCCTCTGTACGCACCCGTACCGGAACCGCGTTAATAAACAAGCCGACCATACTTTCGATTCCCGGGATTTCCGCCGGTCTTCCCGATACGACGCTACCGAACACCACATCCCGGATGCCGTTGTATCTTGTCAGCACGATTCCCCAGGCCGCTTGCATTAACGTATTGACCGTCACCTGATATTGTTTCGCCACAAGCTCCAGACGCTGAGTCAACCCCGGGTCCAGATCGTAGAGCAGCTTCTCGGAGACATAACCCTCCGTTTTTTCAGGGGACTCCGCTTTTCGCTGCGGCAGCACCGTCTGCTCTTCGTAGCCCTCCAAGTACCCGCTCCAATAGTTGGCCGCTTCTTCGTGATTTTGTTGCTCCAGCCATTCCATATATCGGCTGTACGGCAAGACTGCGGCAAGATCTGGCTGCCTATGCTGCCGGATCGCATAATAATGCTCGAACAGTTCCTGGATCACGAGAGGCAAACTCCAACCGTCCATAATAATATGGTGGAAGCTCCATAGGAGCAGGAAGTCTTCTTCGCCTGTACGCAAAACCGTCATACGCAGCAGCGCATCTTGTGTCAGATCGAATCCTCTGACCTTGTCCGCACCAAGATAATTCTCGATATGCTTCTCGCGCTGCGCCTCATTCGTCGCACGCAGATCTTCATAAGCTATGTCGATCTTCCGGCTTCGCAGGACAACTTGAACCGGCAGCTCGCTCCACCCGGTGTAAAAGCTTGTTCGCAAAATTGCATGGCGCTGCACCAACGCATCCCAACTGCGCGTAAAGTCCTCCAAATGGAAGGTTCCCCGCAGGTAGAACTTGGCTTGCTCAAAATACGCTACCGACTCCGGCTCCAACAGGCTGTGGAACAACATCCCCTTCTGCATCGGCGTCAGCTTGTACACATTCTCAATGTCGCCCAAGCGGCGGGTTTCTTCTACCAACTGCTCCAGTTTTTCGACGGTGAGTTCCTTTAGCAAGACGTCGCTAGGCGTGAGCTCCGCATGCTCTTTCGTCACGCAATGCTGAACGACCTCTTGAAGACTCGCGCGGACGAGATCGCCGAACCGCTCCATCGTTTCGCTGCGGTATTCTTTGCCGCTATAGCTGATCGTCAGCGATAGCTTGCCTTCGGATATCATACCGTTGATCCCCAGCGTATACGATTGTGGCGTCCGTTCGCCCACCTCCGCACCGGTCGAATAAGGTGAGACTTGCAGTCCGCTGCTGTGCAGGTCCTGATCGAACTGCCCCAGGTAGTTGAAGCTGATTTCCGGCTTCGTTTCAAACGGGACGCCCTCCGTCGAAGCGGACAAATAGTTCAAGATGCCGTAGCCGATTCCTTTGTTCGGAATTTGCCGCAGACCTTCCTTCACCCGCTTGATTCGGCGCGACACGTTCAGTTCGGCTCCCATCTCCAAGACGACCGGATACTGGCTTGTAAACCATCCCACGGTGCGGGTAATATCGATGTCCGGAAGGATCGCTTCCCGTCCATGCCCTTCCAGATTGACCAGAACCTGCTCGATGCCGGTCCACTTGTGTACCGCCATGCCCAGCGCGGTTAGCAGCAAGTCGTTCATTTCCGTGTTGTACGCGCGGTGCGCCTGCTTCAGCAACTGCTCCGTTTCCCGCTCGGTCCATTGGACCGTAACGGCTTGGCTGTCCCGGATCAAAGCGTTCGCCTGAACGTAGTCCTTCGGCAGCGGACTCGGGCCAACCTCTTCAATCTGCTGCCAATAACTCCGTTCGCGTTCCGCCGCAGAACTATTCGCGTAAAGAGACAGCTGCTGTGCCCAGAGCTGGAAGGAATCCGTTTTTTGCGGAAGCCGGATCGTTTGCCCGCTCGCCACTTGTTCGTAGCCGGCAGCGAGATCCTCGAATAAGATCCGCCACGATACCCCGTCAACCGCCAAGTGGTGAATGGCAATCAGCAGGTGGTCGCCATCCGCGCAGCGGAACAATCCCAGTTTCATCAGCGGCCCGTCGCTCAAGCTGATGCCGCTTTGGATTTCCGACGCTTTCGCTTCCACCGCGGCAACGCAATCCGCGTCCCCTTTGAAATCAAAGATATCCAAGCTGTAGAGCTCGCCTTCGTCTACCCGGCGGTTCGATGCTTCGATGCCATGTTCCGTCTTGCGGAAAACAAGGCGCAGCGCATCATGATGCTCGGCGATGGCGCGGATCGCCTGACGAAGTGCCGTTTCGTCGAAGCCCTCCTCACGGTACAGCATGACCGCCTGATTGAAATGATGCGGATCGGCAAGCCGCTGCTCGAAGAACCAGTGTTGAATCGGCGTCAGCTTTGTCGGCCCGGCCACTTCTCCTTGTTCCGCGATCCGGCTGGCCGTTTCGATATGCTGGCTTAGCTCGGCGATGGTCGGATGCTTGAACAAATCTTTCATTTTCAGCTTATGTCCCGTTTGAAGCAGCCTCGAAGACACCTGAATCGCTTTGATCGAGTCGCCTCCAAGGTCGAAGAAATTGTCCCGGATGCCGACCCGCGGATAACCCAACACGCTTTCCCAGACGGAAGCCAACGTCTGTTCCACTACGGTTCGCGGCGTCTCGTATTCCGTTCCCGTTTGCATACCGCCTTCCGGGGCGGGCAGCGCTCTTCGGTCCAGCTTCCCGTTCGATGTCAACGGCATGCTCTCCAGTTGGACGAAAGAGGACGGAATCATATAGCCCGGCAGCTCTTGGGACAGCGCCGCCCGAAGCTCGCCCGACGTCAGCGGCCGGTCGGCCGTCAAGTACGCGCACAGCACTTTCTGCCCGCTGTGGTCCTCGCGTGCGATGACGACGGCATCCTTCACGGCTGCCAAGTTCAAGATCTGCGCTTCCACCTCGCCAAGCTCAATCCGGTACCCGCGAATTTTAACTTGATGGTCGATCCGTCCCAAAAATTCAATATTGCCGTCCGGTAGCCAGCGTGCAAGGTCCCCGGTCCGGTACATCCGCTCTCCCGCTGCAAACGGGTTATCCACGAATTTCTCGGCGGTCAGCTCAGGACGGTTCAAATAGCCTTTGGCTACGCCGTCCCCGGCAATATACATCTCGCCCGGCACGCCCTGCGGCACAAGGTTACGCTTCGCATCAAGCAAATAAATGCTCACGTTGTCCATCGCCACGCCGATCGGCACCGACTCGCGCGTATCCCTCACGGGATCGTACAAATAAATCATGCAGCCGACAACCGTTTCGGTCGGACCGTATTCATTGAAAATTTGCACTTGCCCGTTAAATTTCTCCGAAATGCTTTTCGCCAGATTCGTACTGAGATTCTCGCCGCCCACAATGAACTTCTTGATTCTCGATTCGCTTGGCAGCTTCATTTCCTTGATCAGACCGAGATGAACCGGCGTCAGCTTGACGATGTCCACTTGATTGTCTTCGATGATGCGCTGAATGAGCGTCGTCTTGTCCTCCCCTTCGTAAATGCGGATCTTATTCCCTGTAAGGATTGGGGTGAACAACGACGTAAACGTTAAATCGAACGAAATCGACGAGTACAAGGGGAAGTCGTAATTTTCCGCGATGTCATACGCATCCTTGGTCCACCAGATATAGTTGACCAGGCCTTGATGCATGATCATCGTGCCTTTCGGCAATCCCGTCGTGCCCGATGTGTAAATAAGATAAGCCAGTTCCTTCGGATGCATGGGCAGTTCCAGATTCGAGCCATCCTGAGCGTAATGCTGCGGATCGTTCAAATCGATGAGCTTGCCTTCAAAGGATACCCGTTCCCGCAAATGGCTTTGGGTGAGCAGCAGCTTTGCTCCTGAATCTTTCAAAATGTACCCGATGCGCTCTTCGGGATATTCCGGATCGATCGGCACAAAGGCCCCGCCGGCTTTTAGAATCCCAAGAATCCCTACGATCATTTCCAAGGAACGTTCGACCATAAGGCCGACCAGTTGTTCCGACTGAACACCTTCGGCGCGCAGCGTACGCGCAAGCCGGTTCGCCTGTTCGTTCAATTCCTTGTACGTGAGCCGGCTTTCTTCGTAAATCGCCGCGATACGTTCCGGCGTCCGTTTCGCCTGTTCCTCGAACAACTGATGAATCGCCTTCTCCCGCGGGTACTCGACCTTGTGGCCGGCCCAATCGAGCAATTTCGCTTTCTCTTGTGGCGTTACCATCTCCAGCTCATCCACACGAATGTTCGGATTGTCCGCAACCTGTTCAATGATTCGCATGAGATGTCCGCGGATTCGTTCGACGCTGGCCCGCTCGTAGACGCAAGCATTGTAACGGAAGCTTACGCGGAGCGCATCGCCCGGAATAACAATCAGGTTGAAATCATAGTTGGTTTGCTCGAACATGGCGAAATCCGTAAGCTCAAGCGCTTCGCCGTCGCCGCTTCCCGTCTGCTCCACCTGCTGCTCGACAGGGTAGTTTTCAAACACCATGATATGGCTGATCAAATCCTGCTTCTGTTCGGTTTTCCCCTGAATCTCATAGAGCGGATACGTATCGTACGCATGTGAGGCCAAGGAATCCTTCTGGGTTCGAGCCATCACTTCCGTGAAGGTCTCGCCTTCCTCCGCTTGGACCCGTATCGGGATCGTGTTAATAAACAAACCGATCATGCTTTCAATGCCCGGTATTTCGGCCGGTCTTCCGGATACGACGCCTCCGAAAACGACATCCCGATGGCCGTTATAGCATTGCAGGGCAATTCCCCATGCCGTCTGCAGCAGCGTGTTGACCGTAACCTGATGACGTTTCGCCACGAGGTCGATTCGCCGGGTCAAGTCCTGGCCCCAATCGCAAGCGAGCTCTTCCAATACATAGGCTTCCGCCTTGCCTTGAGGTTTCCCTTCCGGTACGATCGTTTGGTGTTCATAGCCTTCCAAATAGCGGCTCCAGTAATCGGAAGCTGCAGCATCGTCTTGCCGCTCCAACCATTCGATGTACCGGCTGTACGGCTGAGCCTCGACAAGCTCCGGCTGACGTTTCCAGCGGATGGCGGAATAGTGCTCGAACAGTTCCCCGGTAACGAGCGGAATGCACCAGCCGTCCATAATGATATGGTGGAAGCTCCACAGTACCCGGTAGTTCTCTTCACCCGTGCACAGAACCGTTACGCGCATCAGCGCATCCCGGGCAAGATCGAAACCTCTCGCCTTGTCTTCGGCAGCGTACGTTTCGAGATAAGCCTGCCGCTCGGCGTCGTTCATTTGGCGCAGATCTTTATACGCAAATTCGATGCTCTTCTGGCGGAAGACTACTTGTACCGGCAAATCTCCCCAACCGCTGTAAAAGTTCGTCCGCAGGATGGCATGTCTTTGCGCCAAGGCATCGAAGCTTTGCGCGAACGCTTCCGTATCCAGGCTGCCCCGCAGTCCAAACTCCGCTTGCTCAAAATACGATGCCGAGCCCGGCTCCATCAAGCTGTGGAACAGCATTCCCTTCTGCATCGGCGTGAGCTTGTACACATCCTCGATCTCGCCCACGTGCCGGGTTTGTTCTACCAGCTGCTCCAACTGCTCCATCGTGAGTCCCTTCAGCAAGACGTCGCTGGGCGTCAATTCCGACCGTTCCTTCGTGATGCAATGCGTGATGACTTTCTGCAGGCTAGCCTGGATGATGCCGGCCAAGCGCTCGATCGTTTCTTGGCGGTATTCCTTGCCATTGTAGCTAATCGTCAGCGCCAGCGCGCCTTCGGAAATCATGCCGTTGATATCCAGAGCGTAGTTCTGCACCGTCTGTCCGCTTAGCGCTTCGCCGATCGAATACGGAGAAAGCTGCAGCGCATTGCTTTGCAGGTCCTGATCGAACTGACCGAGGTAGTTAAAGCTGATTTCCGGCTCGATGTTCCATTGGACGCCCTCGGAAGAAGCGGACAAATAGTTCAGGATGCCGTAGCCGATCCCCTTATGCGGAATTTGGCGTAGCCCTTCCTTCACCCGCTTGATCCGGCGCGCGATCTCCGGATCCGCTCCCACCTCCAACACGATCGGATATTGGCTTGTAAACCATCCCACGGTGCGGGTGATGTCGATGTCCGGAACGATCGGCTCCCGGCCGTGTCCTTCCAGGTTCACCAGAACTTTCCCGATACTGGACCACTCGTGAATCGCCATCCCTAAAGCCGTTAACAACAGGTCGTTCATTTCCGTGTTATATGCACGGTGCGCTTGCTTGAGCAACTGCTCCGTTTCCTGTTCGCTCCATTGGACCGTGACGGATTCGACATCCCTGAGCAGCGAGCTGTCCTGCGCTTGATCCTTCGGCAGCGTAACCGCATCAACCGCTGCAATCTCCTGCCAGTAGGCGCGTTCGCGTTCCAAGGCCGCACTTTCCGCATAAAGCGACAGCCGCTCCGCCCAGAGCTGGAACGAGTCCGTTTTTTGCGGAAGCTGAATGGCCTGTCCGCTTGCGGCTTGCTCGTACCCGGCTGCAAAATCCTCGAACAAAATGCGCCACGATACCCCGTCGACTGCCAAATGGTGAATGACGATCAGCAGATGATCCCCGTCGGCGCAGCGGAACAATCCCAGCTTCATCAGCGGCCCTTCGCTCAGGTCGATGCCGCTTTGGATTTCGTTCGCCTTGGTTTTAACCGCCGCGGCACAGTCCGCTTCATTCTTGAAATCGAAAATATCCAAGGTGAAAAGCTCGCCTTCGTCCACTCCGCGGTTCCATGCTTCGATGCCATGGTCCGTCCAGCGGAAGACCAGACGCAGCGCGTCGTGATGTTCGGCCAGCTTGGTCATCAACGCGCGAAGCGCCTCTTCCTCAAAGCCATCCTCCCGGTACAGCATAACGGCATGGTTATAATGATGCGGAGCCGCTGTCTGGCGCTCGAAGAACCAATGCTGGATCGGCGTCAGCTTGGTCGCTCCGGTCACTTCCCCTTGCTCGGCGATTCGGCTGACCGCTTGGATATGCGGGCTTAGCTCGGCGATCGTCGGATACTTGAACAAATCTTTCATTTCCAGCTTGTAGCCCGCCTGGAACAGCCTCGAAGAGACCTGGATCGATTTGATCGAGTCGCCGCCAAGATCGAAGAAGTTGTCGCGAATCCCGACCCGTGCGGCACCCAGAACGCCTTCCCAAACCGAAGCCAGAGTTTGTTCCACGACCGTCCGAGGCGCGGCATACTCCGCTCCCGTCTGCACGCTTCCTTCCGGGGCCGGCAGCGCTTTGCGGTCCATCTTCCCGTTCGGCGTCCGCGGCATCCGCTCCAACTGCACGAAGTAGGACGGGATCATGTAGCCTGGCAGCTCTTGCGCCAGCGCTCCCCGCAGCCCGCTTACCGTCAGCTCCGTATCCGCTACGAAGTAGGCGCACAAATATTTTTGCCCGCTAACGTCTTCGCGCGCAAGCACGATCACTTCTTGTACGGACGCCACATTTAAGAGCTTTGCTTCCACCTCTCCCAGCTCAATCCGGTACCCGCGAATTTTGACCTGATGGTCGATGCGGCCCAAATATTCCATCGTGCCGTCCGGCAACCAGCGGGCCAAGTCTCCGCTCTTATACATCCGATCCCCGGCCACGAACGGGTTATCCATGAATCGCTCCGCGGTTAAATCCGGGCGATTCAAGTAGCCGCGCGCCAGCCCGTCTCCGGCCACGTACAGCTCCCCGGCAATCCCAATCGGCTGCGGATGACGTTGCTCGTCCAAAATATAGACGCTCAACGTCGGAATCGCTGTCCCGATGTTGCTTGTACCCTCTTCGATTTCCGTTTCCGTAATTTCTTTATACGTGGCATGCACGGTCGTTTCGGTGATTCCATACATGTTGATCAGTTGGACATGCGGGTACTTCGTTCTCCATTCTTTCAATAAAGCCGGGCTTAGCGCCTCTCCGCCGAAGATGATCTGTCTCAGCTTCAGTTCCTTGCCGTCATGGCTCAGCTCTTCCTGCAGCAGCTGATAGAAATACGTCGGCGTCTGGTTCAAAATGGTAACCTGCTGCGCTTTCAGCAATTGCAGGAATTGCTGCGGATTTTTCGCGGTCAAGGAAGGCACAACGACCAATTTGCCTCCGTAGAGCAATGCCCCGTACATTTCCCATACCGAGAAATCGAAGCAGAACGAATGAAATAACGTCCACGTGTCCGCAGGCCCGAAATCAAACAGGTTCCGGTCGTTAAACAAGAGGCGGACTACGTTTTTATGCTCGATCAACGTCCCTTTCGGCTTGCCTGTCGTTCCCGACGTATAGATCACATAAGCCAGATGGTTCGGTCCGACCGCTGTGCGCAGGTTTGATGCGTCCTCATGGTACGCGGCGGAGTTATGCAAGTCCACGACCTTTCCGTCAAAGAACGCCCGTTCCATCAAATGGGTCTGAGTCAGCAGCAGCCCGGCACCCGAGTCTTCCAGTACATAGCGAATCCGTTCTTCCGGATATTCCGGGTCCACCGGCACATACGCGCCGCCGGCTTTCAGAATGGCGAGCATCCCCACGATCATTTCGAGGGAACGGTCGGCCATAATGCCTACCAGTTGATCGGATTTCACCCCTTCGGCGCTTAACGTTCTCGCCAGCTGGTTCGCCCGTTCGTTCAGCTCCCGGTACGTGAGCTCGCTTCGCTCGGACACGACGGCCACCAGATCCGGCGTTCGCTCCGCCTGTTCCTCGAACAACCGATGAATCGTTTTATCCCGGGGGTAGTCCGCCTTGCACTCGCCCCATAGCTCCAAAATTTGCGTTTTCTCCTGCGGCGTAATGATCTCGATGGACGACAGCAGCGTCTGCGGCTCCTCCGTGACGATATCGATCACCTGCATGAAATGCTTCGCCATCCGTTCTACGGATTCTTGCTTATACAGCACACTCGCATATTCGAGGCTGCATACGAGTTCGCCCGCTTCCTCCGACACTGTCAGCATCAAGTCGAACTTCGCCACCGGATGCCGATGCTCGTACGGTTTAAACTGCAAACCTTCGATTTCTTGCGCCCCTTGCTCCATATTCTGCAGCACAAGCATCGTGTCGAACAACGGGTTGCGGCTCAAGTCGCGCTTCAGATTCAGCTTATCGATCAGCATTTCGAACGGATAGTCTTGATGTTCATACGCTTTTAACGCCGTTTCCTTCACTTCCTGCACGTAGTCTTGGAACGTCTTCTCTCCTGCCGGGTAATTGCGTATCGCCAGTGTATTGACGAACATCCCGATCAGGCTTCCCAAGTCGGCATGCCGCCTGCCCGCAATCGGAGAGCCGACCGTAACGTCTTCTTGACCTGTATATTTATGCAGCAAGGTTGTATAAGCTGCCAATAATACCATGTACAAGGTAGATCCCGTTTGCGCCGCAAGCTGCTTCAACGCGTCGCTTCGATGTTGGCCGAGGGAAAACTCCATCCGGTCCCCTTCAAAGCTGCGCACCGCCGGTCTTACCTCATCGGTCGGCAGACCGAGCACCGGAAGCTCCCCGCGAAAGACATCGAGCCAATACTCTTCCTGCTTGCTCATCCGTTCGCTTTGAGCTTCCGCTTGCTGCCATGCCGCGTAATCCTTGTACTGAATTCGCAGCGGCGGCAGCTCCGCTCCCTCGTATAGCCGGATAAACTCCTCGACAAGAATGCTCATGGACACGCCGTCGGAAATAATATGATGCATGTCAAACAGCAGCAGATGGCGGTCTTTCTCCAGCCCGATCAATCCCACGCGCAGCAGCGGCGGCTTCGCCAGTTCAAACGCCCGCACGAAGCTGCGGATGCGCTCTTCGGCTTCCTCTTCTCCCGTCTGGGCATAATCTACCGCAAACGCTACCTCCGGGTGCACTCGCTGCACCGGCTCGCCGTTCACCGTCTCGAAGCCGGTGCGCAGCGTTTCGTGACGCCGGATCAACTGCCGGAACGCTTCCTCCAGCCGCTCCCGGTCCAGCGCCCCTTCGACCGTCATGACGCCCGGCATGTTGTAGCCGACTTCCCCGCCCTCCAGCTGGCTCAAAATGTACAGCCGCTTCTGGGCTGAAGAAACCGGATAATACGGCCGCTCCTCGATGACCGGGATGGAGGCGTAAGCCGTGTTCTCCCGCTCTTCTAGCAATTGCGCCATTTCCTCAATCGTCGGATATTGGAACGCTTCCCGCAGGGAGATCTCCCCGCTCATCTCTTTTTGAATCCGGGATACCAGCAATGTCGCCCGTAGAGAATGGCCTCCGATGTCGAAAAAGTTGTCTTTCACCCCAACTTGCGGTAGCCCCAACACCTCCTGCCAGATTTGCGCGAGCTGCGCTTCCGCCGGCGTTCTTGGAGCCGCGAGTTCCGTACCTGCGTGCAAGTCCGCCTCCGGCGCAGGCAGCGCCTTACGGTCGACTTTGCCATTCGGCGTCAGCGGCATCCGCTCGAGCTGTACAAAGTAGGACGGGATCATATACTCCGGCAGCTCTTGAGAGAGCGCGGCTCTGAGCTCACCCGCCGTCAGGGTTCGGTCCGCCACGAAGTACGCGCCCAATCGCTTATGCCCGGTCTCGTCTTCATGTGCGATCGCAACGGCTTCCTGCACCGCCTCCGTTTTCAGGAGATGCGCCTCCACCTCGCCAAGCTCGATCCGATAGCCGCGAATCTTCACTTGGGCGTCTATCCGGCTGATATATTCGATGCTTCCATCCTCCAGCCATTTTACCAAATCCCCGGTCCGGTACATCCTGCCGCCCGGCGCCAACGAGGAATAAATGAATCTCTCGTCCGTCAGTTCCGGATAGTTCAAATAACCTCGGGCCAAACCATCCCCGGCAATATACAATTCTCCGGGAATACCTGCCGGCAGCAGGCGCTGATCACGATCCAAGACATAGACGGACGTATTGCTGATCGGCTTGCCGATGGGCACGGTATCCGCCTTCTCGTCCATATCGTCGACTCGGTGGTAGGTAGCAAATACGGTGCTTTCCGTCGGTCCGTAGACATGGATCAACCGGCCGGGGCCCAGACGCGCAAACGCTTTTCGCACATGGCCTGCGGATACCTTCTCCCCGCCGAACAGCAAGGCTTCCAGCGTTTCGAAGCAATCGACGTCGATGTCCACCAGCGTATTGAAAAGGGCGGTCGTCATGAAACATTTCGTGATCCGCTGCGTGCGCAGCACGCGCGACAGCTCCCGAGCGTCCATCACCTCATCGCGAGTGATCAGCACAAGGGAAGCTCCGTTCAGCAGCGCTCCGTAAATGTCGAACGTTGAACCGTCGAACGAGAAGCTGGATAACTGCAGAACCCGGTCTTTTGCCGTGAACCCGATGTAGTTCGTTTCCTTGACCACGCGGCTGATGTTGTAATGCATCGTCAAGTTGCCTTTCGGCTTGCCTGTAGAACCGGAAGTGTAGATGATGCATGCCAGCGCCTCGGAGCCATGAACCGGCATAAGGTTATCTTTGCCTCCCTCATACATCTGCCGGTCCGTTAAATCCAGTACAAGTCCGGTAAATTGTACCTTCTTCCGCACTTCCGGCTGGGTCAGCAGCAGCTTCGCGCCCGAATCCTCCAGCATATAACGGATCCGCTCCTCCGGATATTCCGGATCGATCGGCACATAAGCTCCTCCGGCTTTCAAGATGCCGAAGACCCCGACGATCATCTCCAAGGAACGCTCCACCATGAGGCCGACAGGCTGATCCGGCTCTACGCCTTCGGTCCGCAGCGTGCGCGCCAACCCGTTGGCCCGTTCGTTCAGCTCGCCATACGTCAGCTGTTCGTCCCCGAATATCACCGCCACGGCATCCGGCGTACGCTCCACCTGCTCCTCGAACAGTTGCTGAAGCGTCTTGTCCTTCGGATAACGGGTCGTCGTATCGTCCCATACTTGCCGCATCTGCGCTTTTTCTTGCGGCGTGATCAGCTCCAGCTCGCTTAATCGGACTTGCGGATTGTTCGCTACTTGTTCCAGCATATGAACCAGATGTCCCTGAATCCGTTCGATGCTTGCCCGATCATAAACGATTGCATTGTAACGGAAAACAATCTTAAACGATTCGCCCGGCATGACAATCAGGTTAAAATCATAGTTCGTCTGCTCAAACAATTCGGCGTCCGTAATCTCAAACGCAGCTTGCTCGCCGCTTCCCAACTGCTGTATCTGCTGTTCGACAGGATAGTTTTCGAACACCATAATATGCGTGATCAAATTTTGCTTTTGCCCTGTTTGCGATTGAATCTCATAGAGCGGATACGTATCGTACGCATGCGAAGCCAAATACCGCTCCTGATGCTTTTTGACCGCTTCCGCGAAAGTTGCATGCTCTTCCGTCCGGACACGTACCGGGATCGTATTAATGAAAAGCCCGATCATGCTTTCGATGCCCGGTATTTCCGTCGGCCTTCCCGATACGACGCTTCCGAAGACGACATCCCGCTGACCGTTGTATTTCTGAAGCACAATCCCCCATACCGCTTGCATCAACGTGCTGACCGTCACTTGATGCTGCTTCGCCATGCGTTCTATACGCAGGGTCAGGTCCTTGTCCAGATCATAAACGAACTGCTCCGAAACATGGCCTTTCGCCTTGCCGGAAGTGTCGGCTAACGGCAGCGTCGTATGCTGTTCATAGTCTTCCAGATACTCGCGCCAATACCGGGAGGCTTCATCGTCATTTTGCCGATCGAGCCATTCGATGTACTGGCTGTACGGTAAGGCCAAGGCAAGCTCCGGTTGTTTTTGCTGCATGACGGCCGCATAGTGCTCGAATACTTCCCGGGTAATGAGAGGGATGCACCAGCCATCCATAATAATATGGTGGAAGCTCCACAGGAGGTAATAATTGTCTTCTCCTGTACGCAGGATCGATACGCGCAGCAGCTCATCTTGAGTCAAGTCAAATCCTCTGGCTTTATCCTTTGCGGCGTACGTCTCGATATGCGTCTTCCGCTGCGTTTCATCCAGCCCGCGCAAATCCTCATAAGCAAATCCGCTCTTTTTGTCGCGATAGACGATCTGCACCGGCAGGTCCTTCCAACCGCTGTAAAAGTTTGTCCGCAAGGCGGCATGTCTTTGCACCAAGGCGTCTAAACTTGTAGCGAAAGCTTCCACATCGAAGGTTCCCCGCAGATCGAACGTCGCTTGTTCGAAGTACGATCCCGAATCGGGCTCTAGGAGGCTGTGGAACAGCATGCCTTTCTGCATCGGCGTCAGCTTGTATATATTCTCAATGTCGCCAAGATGTCCCGTCCGTTCGACCAAATCATCCAGTTCGTCAACGGTCAGTCCCTTCAGCAGAACGTCGCTTGGGGTCAGTTCCGCCCGTTCCTTCGTTACGCAATGCTGAATGATCTCTTGAAGACTTGTCCGGAATAACCCTGAGAATCGCTCGATCGTTTCTTGGCGATACTCCTTGCCGTTATAGCCGATGGTCAGCGTCAGCGCTCCTCCGGAAATCAACCCGTTGATATCCAGCGCATAATGCCGCTCCGCGCTTTCGCCTGCCGCCGTACCGGTCGAATAAGGCGAGACTTGCAGCGCATTCGTTTGCAGGTCTTGGTCGAATTGGCCCAGATAGTTGAAGCTGATGTCCGGCCTTACTTCCAAGGAGCCTTTCTCTTCCGGTGCAGACAAATAGTTCAGGATGCCGTAGCCGATTCCTTTATGCGGAATTTGGCGCAGGCCTTCCTTCACCCGCTTGATTCGGCGCGATACGTCCCGATCCGCCCCCATGTCCAAAACGATCGGATATTGGCTCGTGAACCAACCTACGGTACGGGTGATGTCGATGTCGGGAATAATCGGCTCCCGGCCGTGTCCTTCCAGGTTGACCGGTACGTGCCCGATTCCGGTCAACGTGTGAATCGCCATCCCCAGGGCGGTCAGCAGCAGATCGTTCATCTCCGTGTTATACGCGCGGTGTGCCTGCTTCAACAGCTGTTCCGTTTCCTGCGGGGTCCACTGGATCGTAATTGTTTTACTATCCCGAACCAAAACTTGCTCCTGAGCGTCATCCTTCGGCAGCGGCGCTGCGACTGCAAGCTCCCGGATGTGCTGCCAATAGGCTCGCTCGCTTTCCATCGCCGGACTGCCCGCATAAAGCGACAACTGCTGCGCCCAGAGCTGGAAGGAATCCGTTTTTTGCGGAAGACGAATGACTTGCCCGCTTACGGCTTGTTCATAACCGGCGGCAAGATCCTCGAACAAAATACGCCACGATACCCCGTCGACCGCCAAATGGTGTATGACGATCAGCAGGTGGTCTCCGTCCGCGCAGCGGAACAATCCGAGCTTCATCAGCGGTCCTTCGCTCAGGCTGATGCCGCCTTGAATTTCCGACGCTTTGGCTTCCACGAGGGCAGCGCAATCCACCTCCTCCGTAAAATCGAAGACGTCCAGGCTGTAGAGCTCGCCTTCCTCTACCTGGCGGTTCCATGCTTCGATGCCATGTTCCGTCTGACGGAATACCAGACGCAGCGCGTCATGATGCTCGGCGATGGCGCGGATCGTTTGACGAAGCGCCGCTTCGTCGAAGCTCTCCTCCCGGTACAGCATCACCGCTTGGTTGAAATGATGGAGATCCGCCGTCTGCCGCGCGAAGAACCAATGCTGGATCGGCGTCAGCTTCGTCGCTCCGCTTACTTCTCCCTGCTCCGCCATGCGGGTGGCCGCTTGAAGATGCGGGCTTAGCTCCGCGATCGTCGGATGCTTGAACAAGTCTTTCATTTCCAGCTTGTAGCCCGCTTGGAACAGCCTCGAAGACACTTGGATCGATTTGATCGAATCGCCGCCAAGCTCGAAGAAATTGTCGTAAATGCCGATCGGCCGAGCGCCCAACACACCTTCCCAAACGGACGCCAGCGCCTGCTCGGCCGCCGTCCTCGGCGCCGCGTATGCCGTTCCCGTCTGCATACTTCCTTCCGGAGCCGGCAGCGCTTTGCGGTCTACCTTCCCGTTTGCGTTTAATGGCATTTGCTCCAGCTGGACGAAGTAAGACGGGATCATATAGCCGGGCAGCTCCTGCGCCAAGGCGTTTCGCGCCTCGCCTGCGGCGAGCGTGCGTTCCGCCACAAAGTAAGCGCAAAGCTGTTTCTGCCCGCTTTCGTCCTCCCTGGCGATCACCACGGCTTCCCGAATCGCTTCCACTTTCGCGAGCTGCGCTTCCACCTCGCCCAATTCAATCCGGTACCCGCGAATCTTCACCTGCTCGTCGATCCGTCCTTTGTATTCCAGCGTACCGTCGGCGCGCCAGCGGACCAAGTCCCCCGTGCGGTAACAGCGCTCTCCCGGGCGAACCGGGCTTTCGACGAACTTCTCCGCCGTCAGCTCCGGACGGTTCAAATACCCGCGCGCGACACCGTCTCCGCCGACGATCAGCTCACCCCATACCCCGATCGGAAGCAGCTGCATCGAACGGTCTGTCACGTAAGCCGTCGAATGATTGATCGGCCGACCGATGGGCACCGCATCCGTCTGCTCGCCTTCGATCAGATGCGTCGTGGAGAACGTCGTATTTTCCGTCGGGCCGTAACCGTTCACGATAGCCAGCCCGGGATTGTCGCGCAGCACAAGGTTGATGTGCGGCACGGAGAGGACGTCTCCCCCGACAAGCAGCGTTTGCAAGCCGCCGAACAGCCTGCTGTCCTGCTGCGACAATTGATTAAAGAGCGGCGAGGTGAGCCACATCGTCGTAATCCCGCAGCTCCGGATCGCCTCCTTCAATTTATCCGCGTTCAAAATAACCTCGTTGTTCACGAGATACAGCCGGCCGCCATTTAGCAGCGCTCCCCAAATTTCGAGCGTGGAGGCGTCGAAAACGACCGCGCCCGTTTGCAAAATGCGTGTAGTTTCATCCAATGCAACATAGTTGCAATTTTTCACCAACCGGACGACGTTGCGATGCTCAACCATGACGCCTTTCGGCCGGCCGGTCGTTCCCGACGTATACATGATGTAAGCCAAGTCGCTTGCCGTACCGGCCCAGCCCGGATTCGAACCGTCTTCGGCGTAAATCGTTTCGTCACTCAGATTGACGACGCTGCCGGCGAAGCCAACCTGCACAAGCTCTTTCCGCTGCACAAGCAAGAGCTTAGCGCCCGAATCCTCCAGCAGGAGAGCGATACGCTCCTCCGGATAATCGGGATCGATCGGCACGTAGGCGCCTCCGGCCTTCAGGATCGCGACCATGCCTGTGACCATCTCGATCGAGCGCTCGGCCATAATCGCAACAGGCTGATCTTGAACAACGCCTTGGTTCCGCAATGTCCGGGACAGTCTGTTCGCACGTTCGTTCAACTCGCGGTAAGTCAGCGACGCATCCCCGAATACGACCGCCACGTGATCCGGCGTCTGTGCTGCCTGCGCCTCGAACAACTGCGAGATCGTCTTGTCGCGCGGGTAATCGGCTGCAGTTGCATTGAACCGCTCCGCAATCTGCGCTTTTTCCTGCGGCGTTATGATCTCAATCGACGACAATATCGTCTGAGGCTCCTCCGCAATAACGCCGATCAGCTGCACCAGATGCTGCGCCATCCGCTCCACCGTTTCCTGCTTATACAGCGCAGTGGCATATTCCAGACGGCAGGTCAGCCCATCGGCTTCATCCGATACAATTAACGTCAGATCAAACTTCGCCACGTGATGCCCATGCTCGTATGGCTTAAACTGCAGCCCCGCGATTTCGTGCTCCCCCTGCTCCGTATTTTGCAGGACAAACATCGCATCAAATAACGGATTGCGGCTCAGATCCCGTTTCAAATCAAGCTTTTCAACCAATTCCTCGAACGGATAATCTTGATTTTCATACGCCTTTAACGCCGTTTCTTTCACTTCCTGCACATACTGCAGGAACGTCTTGTCGCCCGACGGACGATTCCGGATCGCCAGTGTGTTGACAAACATGCCGATCACGCTGTCCAAGTCCGCATGTGGTCTGCCTGCGATCGGAGAGCCGACGATCATGTCCTCTTGCCCCGTATATTTATGCAGCAAAGTCGTATACGCCGCCATGAAAACCATATATAAGGTTGATCCCGTTTGGGCCGCAAGCCGCTTTAACGCTTCGGTTGCTTGTTCACTGATCGCAAAGGCAACCGTGTTCCCTTCAAAGCTTTGTACCGCCGGTCTTACATAATCCGTCGGCAGATCGAGCACCGGGATGTCGCCCTGTAAAGCGTCCAGCCAATACGCCTCCTGCTTGCTCAGGCGTTCGCTTTGTACTTCCGCTTGCTGCCATACCGCGTAATCCTTGTACTGAATCCGCAGTGGCGGCAGTTCCGCCCCCTCGTACAGCCGGGAAAATTCCGTGACCAAAATATCGATGGACACACCGTCCGAAATAATGTGATGCATATCGAACAACAAGAGATGGCGCTGCTTTTCCAGCTCGAACAGCCCGATTCGCAGCAGCGGTGCCTGTGAAAGATCAAATTGGCGCACGAAGCTGCGAATCCGCTCGGCCACCTCCTCTTCCCGCCCCTTGGCATACTCCACCGCGAAAGGCACTTCCCGCTGCACCCGCTGGACCGGCTCTCCGTTCATCATTTCAAAGCTCGTCCGTAGCGTTTCGTGGCGCCAGATCAACTGTCGGAATGCTTCTTCCAAACGATCCCGGTCCAACGCCCCTTCAATCGTCAGAACTCCCGGCATGTTATAGCTGACCTCTCCGCCCTCCAGCTGGCTCAAAATATACAACCGTTTTTGAGCCGAAGATACAGGATAGAACGCCCGCTCCTCCACGCGCGGAATGGAATCGTAGCCCGATTCAGACCGGTTCGCCAGCAGCTCGGCCATCTGGCCGATCGTCGGCGACTGGAATACGTCCCGCAAGGAAATCGTGCCGTTCATCTCTTTTTGAATCCGGGACACCAGAAGCGTTGCCCGTAAAGAGTGACCGCCGATTTCAAAGAAGTTTTCCAAAACACCAATACCGTCTAATTTCAGTATTTCTTTCCATATCAATTGCAATTGCGCTTCGGCCGGCGTTCTCGGGGCCACGTATTCTGTGCCCGTTTGCAGGCTGCTTTCCGGCTCGGGCAGCGCTTTGCGGTCCAGCTTCCCGTTCGAAGTCAACGGCATGGACTCCAGCTGGACGAAGTAGGACGGAATCATGTAGCCGGGCAGCTCTTGCGCCAATGCTCCGCGCAGCTCGCTCACCATAAACTCCTGGTCCGCCACAAAGTACGCGACGAGATACTTTTGCCCGCTGCCATCTTCACGCGCGAGCACGACCGTCTCCTGTACGGAGGCGACCTTCAGCAACTGCGCTTCCACCTCGCCCAACTCGATCCGGTATCCGCGGATTTTGACCTGATGGTCGATCCGGCCCAAGTATTCGATATTGCCGTCCGGCAGCCAGCGGGCCAAATCCCCGGTACGGTACATCCGCTCTCCGGCTTCGAACGGATTGTCCACGAATTTGTCGGCCGTCAGCTCGGGCCGGTTCAAATAGCCTCGCGCCAAGCCTTCGCCGGCAACATACAGCTCTCCCGCGATCCCGACCGGCTGAATTCGGCGCTGCTCGTCCAAAATATATGCTCGCAAGGTCGGTATCGTCGTCCCGATGTTGCTTTTGCCCTGCGCGATTTCCGTTTCCGTAATTTCTTTATAGGTGACATGTACGGTCGTTTCCGTAATACCGTACATATTGATCAGCTTGACGTGCGGATATTTCGCTCTCCAGTCTTTCAATAAAGCCGGACTTAACGCTTCTCCGCCGAAGATAATGTTGCGCAGCTGCAGCTCCGCTCCGGCGTGGCCCAGTTCTTCTTGCAGTAGCTGATAAAAATAAGTCGGCGTTTGGTTTAAAATCGTCACCTGCTGCGTTTTCAGCAGTTGCAGGAATTGCTCCGGGCTTTTCGCCGTCAGTGGAGGGACAATGACCAGCTTCCCGCCGTAGAGCAGCGCCCCGTACATTTCCCACACCGAGAAATCGAAGCAGAACGAGTGAAACAGCGTCCACGTATCGGAAGCCCCGAAATCGAATACATTTCGATCGTTAAACAATAAACGGACAACGTTTTTATGCTCAATCAACGTACCTTTCGGCTTCCCGGTCGTTCCCGAAGTATAGATGACATACGCCAAGTGATTCGGACGGACAGCCGTACCCAGGTTCGACTCGTCCTCCTGGTAAATCGCCTCGTTATTCAGGTCCAGCAGCTTCCCTGCAAAGTCGATCCGCTCCAGCAGATGGTTTTGCGTCAGCAGCAGCCCCGCGCCGGAGTCGGCCAGCATGTATTGAATGCGCTCCTGCGGATATTCCGGGTCAATGGGAACATACGCACCGCCGGCTTTCAGGATGCCCAGGATGCCGACGATCATGTCCAAGGAACGGTCGGCCATGATGCCGACGAGTTGATCGGCCTGCACCCCTTCGGCCCGCAGCGTCCAGGCAAGCCGGTTGGCCCGCCGGTTTAATTCTTGATAGGACAGCTGCTTGTCATCCATAACAACCGCGATATGCTCCGGCGTCCGCATGGCCTGTTCTTCGAACAGCCCATGAATCGTCTTCTCGCGCGGATAGTCCGCTGATGTATCGTTAAAGGACGTCAGAATCATCTGCTTCTCTTCCTCTAGCAGAAGAGATACGTCCGCAATGGTTTGGTGAGGCGCCCGAACGATCTGCTCAGCAACGGTGAGCAGCTGCTGGACCATTCTTTGTATTTCCTGCTGTTCGAACAAATGAATCCGGTAATCGACATGCACCACGAGCTGCCGGTCGTCCAACATTTCAACGATATGAAGAACGAAATCGTTTACTTCATCTCCGCCAAAATCGTAGTCCGTATGAATTCGGACGTCGTCCAAGTCGACCCAGCTTACCGGCCGGTATTCCATCGAAATGCCGAACAACCGCTGAATATCCTTGTTGCGGTGGATATCCCGCAAGTCTTGAATCAATTGATTGTAAGGGTATTTCTGATGGCGCAAAATGGAAAGCTGCTCTTTCGCCACGCTTTGCAAGAAAGCGGTCAAGCCGGTTTCCGGTTCGACGAAAGCCCGGGCTGCCGCCGTACTCACGAACATGCCGACCGTATTTTTTTCTTTTTTCGATGCCCGGTTGGCGAAGGAAGTGCCGATGACCACGTCCTGCTGGTTGGTGACTTTGTACATGTAAATGTACGTCGCAGCCATAAAAAATTGAAACAAGCTGATTTTATTTTCTTGGCAGTACGATTGAATTTCGTTATAAAGACCGTCGGGGACGGTAAAATGCTCCCTTTTCGCTGCAGTGCTTAACGACAAAGGATTATAGGACTTCAGCCCGGTAAGCTCGGGCAAATCGGAAAATTTATCGACCCAATACGCTTTATCTTTCTGAAAACGTTCGGATTGCTCATAAGCTTGCTCGGTCTGGATATACTCGATATAAGAATGTTCTTCGCCAAGTTTGGGTTCCTGTCCGCGAATCATATCGATGTAATATTCCGTCAACTGGTTTCCGAACAGCACCATGGAAATACCGTCGGAAATGATATGATGGACCTTCGTATTCAACCAATACTCTTCGTCGCTGACTTTAAGAAACAGAAAGTGAAAGAGCTCCGAATGAAACAGCTCGAAAGGTGTCTGTTTGTGACGCTCCAACCATTCCTCCGCTTGGGCCAAACTATCAAAATCCGACAGATCCAGGACCTCGAATTCCTTCTCCTCGTAAGGCACGACATATTGCTTAGGTATGCCGTCCTCAGACGTAATGCGGATCCGGAAAGCATCGTATTGCTCAATCACCATATTGATGGACCGCTTGAACGCATCGATGTCCATTTTGCCCTTCATCTTTACAGTGCCCGAGAGCAGCGATGCGGACGCGTTCGGATAAAGCAGTTCGGTATACCAAATCCTCTGTTGAGCGTTCGTTAAAGGAAACAACTGTTTGTCATCCATGCGTCTTCAACTCCCCATGTTAGTATTACAATCAATTTGGTTGAGTTCATTTTCCTGTTTTTTGGGTGAATGCTACGATTTCTTCCGCCTTGACAATGACCCGTTCCCCCACAGTGGCCAATCCCTTGCCAAGAAGATACCCTTTTCTTCGCTTGGTCACCTCGAAATATAGATCCAGCCGGTCCCCAGGTCGTGCCAAGGAATGCATCTCGACTTGGTTAAGCGAGGATAAAAAGGAAATGCCTTTTTCATCGATCGCAGCGAAAGCGCTCAACTGTGCCAATGCTTCAACGACAAGCGTATAAGGCATGTACGGGCAATCTTGAGAAATATACCATTCATTCCACGTGATATGTTTGTAGCCTTTGACATAGACGGACTGCTCAGCTTCGACAATCCTATCGATCATAAGAAAAGGAGCGCGATGAGGCAGCACATCAGGAATATGGAACATGTATTATTCAACTCCTTGCGAATCAATGTCCCCGCCATTTGCGAACAGCCAAGCATACGTTGTGGCCGCCGAATCCGAACGAATTACTTATGGCAGCCTCGATTTCCCGTTCCTGAGCAACATGTGGCACAAAATTCAATTCCGGATCTTCCGGATCGTCGCAATTTAACGTTGGCGGCACTTTGCTGTTAACGATGCTTAATACGGTGGCAATCAGTTCGACGCCGCCTGCACCGCCCATCAAATGCCCGGTGATCGATTTGATGGAGCTAATCGCCAAGTCCGGAGCATACTCGCCGAACACCGTCTTGATCGCATTGATTTCCATTTGATCGTTGAACGGAGTGCTCGTCCCATGCGCATTAATGTAGCCGACCTCTTGCGGGGGCACTCCTCCGTCCTTCAATGCGATTCGGATGGCTTCCGCAGCGCCGAACCCCGTCGGATCGGGAGCGGTGATATGGTGCGCATCCGTCGTACAGCCATAACCCACCAATTCGGCCAGAATAGGGGCCCCGCGCTTCAACGCATGCTCCAGCTCTTCAAGCACCACGATTCCCGCGCCTCCGCCGATGACAAATCCGTCGCGATTGCGGTCAAACGGACGGCTCGCCTTCTGAGGTTCATCGTTTCGTCTTGACAGAGCGTGGATATTAGCGAACGACGCCAAATCCAGCAGGCTGAAATTAGCTTCCGAGCCGCCTGCGATCATGACGTCCGTCGTGCCGTACTGAATCGTACGCAGCGCCTCGCCGATCGCATTGCTTCCGGTCGCGCACGCCGTAACGACAGCATAAGACGGGCCTTTTGCCCCCAGTGCAATCGAAATTTCTCCTGGTGCGGAATTGATCATCATCGATGAAACGTAATACGGGCTCACCCGCTTGGGACCGCTCTGATTGAGCTTATTGTAATTCTCTTCCACCACATCCAAGCCCCCGGCTCCCGATCCGACCACGACGCCAACGCGCGGAGCATTGGTTTCATCGATGCGCAGCTGCGCCTGCTCCACGGCTTGCTTGGCGGCCGCCAAAGCAAACTGGGTGAACTGCGCTACTTTGTTCGCATCCTTCTTGCTCATATACTGCAAAGGATCGAATCCTTTGACTTGCGCTCCAATTTTGGTCGGTATGTCTTTCGTATCGAACACGGTGACAGGACCGATCCCGCTTTTCCCCTCAATCAGCGATGTCCAGAATTCATTCACATTCAGTCCTACCGGACTGATTACCCCTTGTCCCGTTACCACTACGCGTCTCTTCAACACGATCCCCACCTTCTGTTGCAGTATTCTAGCCCGTTATTTTTCGTAAACCGGAAAATCGCCGTAAATATGCTGAATCTTATCGTGCACATCCTCAATCGCCACAGGAACGATCACCACGACCAGCTTGTTCGCTTGATACTGGGCAAAAGCCAACCGCAACTTCTCGATCAACTCTTGCTTCTCTTGAATGACGATCTGTTCCACATAGTCATGCTTCATGACGTTCATGTGCTCGAGTGGCGTTTCCGATACGAACCGAAACGGCTCTCCTGCAAGATCCAGTTGATTCAGTTGATACTGCAGCCAGCCGTAGCCTCCGTTGTTCATCACGATGTAGATGAGCGGGATGCGATACCGGACAGCCGTAATCAGATCGGACTGGAACAGGTTGAAGGCTCCGTCCCCCACAAGCGCCACGACCGGACGGCGGTCAGCCAGACTTGCCCCGACAGCTGCGGCTGCGCCGAACCCCAAGCTGGTTTGATCGCTGGGGACGATGGAAAAGCGGTTCCCCGTAAACCGGTAATACGGGTAAAAATACGACCACATATCCTGAAGACCGTTTTCTTGCACCAGGATGCAATCCTCCGGAAATTCCGCCTGCATGACATCCAGCACTTCCGATACATGAATATGGGGCATCGTCCCGACTTGACGGATATACGCCTCTTTGCTGCGGAACGCTTCTTCTTTACAGCTTGCGATTCGAGCCAGCCAATCCCGATCGGGCTGACGATGGAATCGCGACAACCAGTGCTCGACCGCCAAGTACCCGTCTCCCAGCACCTTTACGCCACGGTACTGATGCGAGAAGTCGTCCAAATGGACATTCACCTGAACGATCGGCGTATGCGCCAACATCACATCCCACTCGAATGTCGCAGTTTCCTCCAACCGACTGCCCAGCGATACGACGACATCGGCTTCTTGCCAAATGGTTCTCATGCTTTTATCCGTATACAGACCCGCTACTCCGCAAAATAAAGGATGTTCCTCATCGACCGCTCCTCTGCCCGATGCGGTCGTAAAAATGGCCGCACCCCATTTGACGGCCAACGACTCAATAAGCCCTTGTGCCCCCGGTTTCATCCCTCCGCCGACCAGAAGCACCGGTTTACTTGCTTGCGAAATCACGTCCCAAGCCGTGTTGAGATCGCTCGCCGAAGGGGAACTGCTCAATCTTTCCAGCGGTTGGAACGGAAAGTCTACCTCCACGGCTTGATCCGCGATGTGTTCCGGCAGTTCAAGATACACCGGGCCTTTTCCCCCGTTAACAGCCATAAACGCCGCTTTCTCCAATGCCCATACCAACCGGTCCGGATGCTCGACCCGATACGCCCATTTCACCAGAGGCTTGACCAACGAAAGCTGATCCGCTTCCTGAAAAGCTTTCGTTCCCAGCTTATCGCTGCCGGTTCCAAGCGCGATCAACAACAAGGGGGCTCCCAGATGATGAGCTTCCAGCAATCCCGTTACCGTATTGGTGAGAGCCGGCCCTTTCCCTACAACGCATACACCCAATTGACCGGATGTCAGCGCATAACCGGAGGCCATGAATAAACTGTTCCTTTGGTCTTTGCAAATGATCAAACGAATGTCCGATGATTGAAGCGAGGACAGTATTTTCAAATCGTCGCTCGGCAGACCGAATATCGTTTCCAGGCCTAGAAATTGAAGATAACGGACGATGACGTCCCAGGCCCCCATTCGTGTTTTCATACTTCGATCCTCTTTTCGGAAAGGAATTCCGCAACAACCTCGGAAATCAGAATCGGTTTCGAGACCAACTGCATATCGTAGAAAACATAGTTCGACATCGTTCCGTGCCCGCCGAAAGCTTTATTACCCTGCTCCACGTCCTCCAACGTTTGGTTGATCGTAAGCGTATGTTTTCTGCGCAGCTTGTCGGCCAAATGCTCCGAGCCATACAAGCTGCACCCCATGGCGCGTTCGCTGAAGTAGCTGGAACCGATCAATTTCATGAGCTGCTCATCGTTCGGGTAGCTGACGACATTGAATACCGGGGAGAAATACTCCGCAATTTCCAGCCGGTCTTCCAGCTTGCTGTATAAAATTGTCGGCTCCATCTTCTTCGTGCGAAAATCAATGCCCCCGCCATAAATGATGTAGTTGTCGTTATTGTTAAAATACTCCGACATGGCCGTCAGAATATCTTTATAAAAAATAGGCGAATAGTTGGCGTTCGGATCGTCATTGGCTCCGAAGGTCAGTACTTCCACTTTTTCCAGCAGCAGATTTTTGAAGCTTTCCGCAATGCTTTCGTGGGTCAAAATAATATCCGGTCCCAAGCAGTCTTGTCCCGAATTGAACAGCCTCATCCGAATCACATCGTCGGCAGCCAGCGACAAATCCGCGTCAGGACCGATAATGAACGGATTGATGCCTTGTCCGAAAAAGATATAGAGCTGCTCCCTACTCATTTGCTTCTTGATTTGTTCCGCATTCTGATAGGTACCGGTAAACACGACAATATTGGCTTGGCTAACGGAATTCGTCATAAAAGCCTTTTGACTTACTTTAAGATTGCTGATCGGCAGCTGATGCACCTCTTTCAGCTTATCATGCAGCAGGCTGACATATTCCGCGACGTGCGAGGAAGCTCTGAATTCAATTCGGTTCACAAACAAGGAAGGAATTAGCAAATACAGCGCATAGGAATATAAAATTACGTTGGAAGGCATAAAGACGGCCATCGAATCCTGGCAAGCCGGACGATACGTCTCCACTTCCCGCATAGCGCCTTGCAAGGTTTTAATCGTGGAATCGATCTCGGCATTGGCCGCACGATAGGACGAGATATTGGATAAAATGCTTAAAATTTCGCTTCGATGGGTCGTCAAATAATCCACGCACTTTTCAATGCTTTCGTATCTTTCGGCAAAAAAAGTATTTTCCTTCGTTCCCAGATTGATCGTCATCGCTTCGCTTTTCCTCCTGTTTTTTGGGGTATGAAAATAATTTTGTGAATCACACCTCTTGTGCTATAACCCGTTCCTGCGCCATACGCTCAAGTTCCAGCCGGTCGAGCTTTCCGTTCCGGTTCAAAGGGAACTGGGTGACAAGCAGCAACAAATCGGGATACATGTAAGTGGGAAGCATTCGGTTTATATTTTTGCGGAACTGGGGCAATTCTTGCGTCGATTCGTTCTCTACAAATACGACGAGCAGCGTGCCTTTTTTCTCATCGTCCAAGGGAACGACACAAGAACGGTAGCCTAACCGGCTGATTTGATTCTCAATATAAACCGGAGAGAACGTGTATCCCATTCGGTTGATGGACTTGCCGTTCCGGCCGATCACATGAAGGTTCCCTTCTTGCAGAAAGCCCAGATCGCCCGTCTTGAACCAGCCGTCTTGAATGACCGAGCGGGTAAACTCCTCCTGATGGAGATACCCCTCCATGCATCCGGGCGTACGTACCCAGACCTCGCCGACTTCACCTTCATTGCGCTCGATACCTTGTTGATCCCGGACGCTAGTCTCCACTCCGGGAAGAGGCCTGCCGCAGCCTTCGGGATTTTCCAACGTCCCCAAGGTGACATTGCCAAGCTCGGACAATCCGTAGCCGTTCAGCAGGCGGTGTCCGAATACTTCCGCGAATTTCTCCTCCAAATCCTTCGTCAGAGGCGAACCGCCTACACACCACATGCGCACCGAGGTATTTTTCACTTGTTCCAATTGATCCGGTTTTCTTAATAACATACGAATAAAGGCGTAAAAAGCAGAGGGATTTGCATCAACAACAGTAGCTTTTTCTTTGATAACACTGGTAACGATACTCCAGAGATTTTTTTGGTTGCTAATGATCAAGGAGCATTGCGTCAACCACCATGAAAAAATAAGGGAGATTCCGTAAAAATGGGAGAAAGGAACAATGGGGAGCAAACGATCGCTCGACACATAGTTCATGGCCTCTACAGTTAACTTGATATTGTCCATAAAGGATCGGCCCGATTTCACTATGACTTTGGGCTTGCCTGTCGTTCCCGAAGAGAAAAGAATCAGCGCATCCTTCATTTCCGTCCACTTATCGATATGTATCGGCGAGGAGCTTACCTCCCCGGCCCAATATTCATAAATCGCCTCCTCCTGAATCATACTTTCGATGATTAAAATCGTCGCGTCCGGGATATCCGTAGCCACATCGGTCAAGATGCAGCTGGCCCCGATATCTGCATAAATTTGACCCAGCTCGTCCGCTTGGACTTGCTCATCCACCACGGCGATAGAAACCGCAAGCTGGCACAAGGAAAACAACGTCACAACGAACCAATACGAATTTTCCGATTTCAGAATAACTCTGTCACCCGCGGAGAGTCCTCGAACACCTAACATTCGAGAGAACACTTGAACATCTTTTTCAAACCGATCCTTGTTATAAGTATGGCCAGAAGTAATGATCTGACTTTCGGATTGGGCAACAATCAATATATTTCACTCCTATGATCTTTTGTCGGTAGGACGAATGACCGGACTTTGTCTTCGACGGTTTTCGAGTATCCCTCCTTTTCTTCGTATTACATGCCGACTATATGGTAACCGGCGTCGACGTGGATCACTTCTCCCGTAATCCCTCTCGAAAGCCCGGAGAGCAGGAATAGTGCCGTATCGCCAACTTCGGAGGCGTCGATACTCTTACGGAGCGGCGTTATTTCTTCGATCTTTTTCAACATCGTATTGAAATCTTTTATGCCGTAGGCGGCTAAGGTACGAATCGGCCCCGCGGAAATTGCATTAACCCGAATGTTAAATTGCCCCAGGTCGTTGGAGAGGTAGCGTACCGAAGCTTCCAGCGACGCTTTCGCCACCCCCATGACATTGTAATTTTTAATGGCGCGTTCAGCCCCGATATAGGTCATCGTGACTATGCTTCCGCCTTCCGTCATTAACGGATAAATTCTTTTGGCGACGGCTGCCAATGAATAAGCGCTTACTTCATGCGCTATGCCAAAGCCTTCCCGCGATGTTTCGACAAACATCCCGTCCAAATCCTCGCCCTTGGCGTACGCCACACTATGAACGTACCCATGCAGGACACCGACACTTTCTTGCAAAATTTGCCCTAAAGCGTCAATTTCTTCGTCGACGGTTACGTTACAGGGATAGGCCTCGGCTCCTGGCAAGGCCGCAATCAGACTGCGGACCCGCTCTTCCACCCGCTCGTTTTCATAGGTGAAAATAAGTTTAGCCCCTTGACTTGCCAAGGATTGCGCCGTTGCCCAAGCGATGCTTCGATTATTGGCGACACCCATAATCAAAATATTTTTTCCAGTTAACAGTTGAGAAGCCAAACGACTCACCTTCCAATGTTGAGATGATATCCTTGTCATTTCAAGGAGTAGAGAACCATAATTCAATGATTTGAATTATTTCCACCATGAACCTTTTGGAATAATATTTACCATAATAGCATGAGGAAATTAATTTGAAAACTGTTGATATGCATCTTTTTTTATAGTTTTTGTTAATTTTAATAAATATTAGGTCTATAGATTCACTTTGAAAGTAATTAGGTAATCATGCGATGCTCAATTGAAGCCTAGGACCTATGAAAATTTCAGACTATAATTTACAATTATTTCAAAACATCCCGTACTAAAGCTCCAGTATGGCAAAATCATACAGTCCAGCAGCTTTTGGTAAGAAGGCTTTCATAGCGATCGCTTCTTGAGCGAACACGATTTCCACAAGTAAACCCGGACTTTTGAATTATTACCATAATAAACCTTTTGAAATATTTTTTACCATCATGGTATGAGGTAGTTAAAACGCAAATAAATGAATATAAAAGTTTATAAATTCAAGGACTTAAGGCTTGATCTAAAAGCAATAAATAAAGAAAATCATGTTTTTAATCGACCTTTTTAGACAAAAAAAGCTGCATCCTATTGTATAAGGAGCAGCCTGTTTGCAAGATTATCATTATTTATTCGCGGTCCGTTTTACTGTCTATCTGAAACTTTTGAGAGCATAATATGACTTCCTCTCATCTTGATATTTTCTCATGCATTTTAACACTTGCACATGACGTAACGTCATGTTTTATATATAGTTACCGGTAAACAGATGCGCAACAAAAAAGAGGTGATTATGAAACGACTTTGGAAGGTGGGAGAGCTTGCTAAGCTCACGGGACTCACGATACGAACATTGAGGTTTTACGACCAGATCGGCCTGTTTTCTCCGTCGGCGCATTCCGATTCGGGGCACAGGCTGTATAACGAAGCCGACCTGTCGAGATTGCAGCAAATTTTGTCGTTAAAAGAGCTCGGCTTATCGCTGGAGGAGATTAAGTCCGTCGTAACCGGCGGGCACTTCAGTCCGCTAGAAATCGTGTCACTGCAAATCACCCGTCTGAAAGAAACTATCCGGATGCAGCAAAAGCTCTTGTCTGAGGGCCTCCCGGTGGACCGGTGTT
This sequence comes from Paenibacillus tyrphae, assembly GCF_027925525.1. GTDB lineage: Bacteria > Bacillota > Bacilli > Paenibacillales > NBRC-103111 > Paenibacillus_G > Paenibacillus_G tyrfis_B. The sequence goes on from NZ_BSDJ01000024.1 coordinate 54,112, forward strand.
TACCTTCGATGCCCGGTACCACGACATTGTGCCGGACGAACGCATCGTTTATACCTATACTTTGGATATGGGCGAGACGCGTATTTCCGTTTCCGCGACGACCGTCGAGTTCAAGCCGGAAGGCGGAGGCACAAAAATGATTTTCACCGAGCAAGGCGTCTTCCTGGACGGCCACGACACGCCGGCTCTGCGCAAACACGGTACCAAGGAGATGCTGGGCAAGCTGGGTGTGCAGTTGGAGATCGGCTAACCTACTTTAACATGCAGAGGAGGAACGGGCATGACGGAAAAACATGCGGCAAACAACGAAATCATCGCAACGGAAGAATACGAATTGGTAACAACGCGGCTGATGAATGCATCCTCTACTCTCGTTTGCGAAGCCTGGACAATACCCGAGCATTTGGCACAGTGGTGGGGTCCGAACGGGTTTACGAACACGTTTCACGAATTTGATTTACGGCCGGGAGGAATATGGGAGTTTGTGATGCACGGACCGAACGGAATGAATTATGACAACAAAAGCGAATTTGTCGAAATTGGGCCTGAACGGATCGTGCTGCGGCATCTTTGTGCACCTCATTATCAGCTCACGGCAACCTTCGAGGATCTTGGCAGTAAAACCAGACTGACTTGGCGCCAGCTTTTCGAAAACGCTGGTGTATTCAACGCCATCAAGAAAATCGCAGTTCCAGCCAACGAGCAAAATCTTGATCGGCTCGAAGCGCATTTGCAGAAGATGTCCGTCTGAGAACCTGAGTACCTTTTCCGCGAGATCATGGCCGGCCGAAAGGCCGTTTTTTTCATGTGCAGATAAACCAAAGAACGTAAAACAGCAGGACCACAGTGTTACGCTATGCTAGAATAACGAATTTCTTATCTGACTGCCATCTTGCCTCATAATCATGATAGTCTAATCCCTCTTTGGCAAGCGAAATTATGTAATCTGGATATTCTGATAACAAAGCAGCTATTTCCTCCACTTCGTTATCTCTTGCAAGTAAATAGAAAATATTTTCCTTTACTTCAGGAGTAAGTTCAATAAATTTGTAGCTGCTCAATAGTTTACCAATTAATGCAAATACTCTAAACCAATGAGGATATCCTATCTCCCACTCATTTTCATCATACTCAAACGATTTAGACCAATTTAAGAAGTTAGATACTTCGATTTTTAATTCTTCAAAAATAGTGCTCATCGATTATATTTCCTTAACTAATTTTATTCAAAAACTTGTTTACCTATTAGTCCTATCTTGAAACACTGTCTGCTTGATACGACTTTCACGAGCTGCCATTAAACTAAAAAATGAATGACCTTGTCCGCTACTTCCCTGGTTATCCCGGTCTCAAAACTTGTTTCCACCAGGTGATCGTCTAGCTCCCCCATCTCTTCTTCATCGTCAATAATCACAAACCTGTCGACTTCCAAACCAATATTCAAAATTTGGTTTAAATACTCTTTAATTTCTTTGCCCCGTATTGCCCCTTCGATAATTGGCGTCATGCCAACCACATTCTTTATTCCGTTGATTTCAAAAATAGATTGTAATTGTTTTAAAGTCCTACCTTCTCTCCAGGACGAGCTGACTACAATCTTAGCTTCAGTTTTTTCAAGTATCTCTTGTAAACTCCTGACGCATGCCGGATCAAACTCATGTCCAAAATATTTCTTGCTCTGCACCATATGTCTTGAAGTAACCAGTACACCCCATCAATATCCAAAAAAATTATTTTCATTGTTTACCTCGAATTTCTACCGGATGTTTAAGGTTCGCCGCTGCCTTTCCAAAATCTTCTTCTCCCATTCTAGCACATTTTTTTTCGATGAAAGTCCTTATTTTTCTAGGACAGACTTCTGGAGTATAATAACAACGAACATGAAAAACGGGAGGAAAAAATCCGATGACGGAATCAGCGCAAGAGTCCTTGTCGATCGAAGAAATCGAATCGAAATTGGGAATCGTATTCCCCGCTAGCTATAAACAAATGCTTCAGGACCTCGAAAACAGCGATAACGGCTGGCTGAAAGAGTACCGGTTGGAGGACTTTAACGGGTACACGGAGTGGTCGATTCGCTTCATCCGGCCGTGCTTGTCCTACATGGATAGTATCGAGATGGTGAACGAATTGGTCCCGGAACCTTATACAATCATTCCTTTCGCTTGGAGCGTAAGCAGCGGCAACTGGCTCGTGTTCGACTACCGAAAGGCGGATACGGAGCCCCCGATTATGTATATTGATCATGAAATCGCGGTAGTTAAAGAGGATGCAGAAGAATGCGCAAGGGAAGTCAATAAAACGGTAGAAGAAGTGTTAGAAGAAAATTTGACCGCTTTATGCGGCTCATTTGAAATCTTGCGCGGCGCCTTGCAGCTGCAGGAAGATTAGTCGCCAGCTTGGCCAATAAATAGCAAAGGCCCAATTTCATCAAAAAATTGGGCCCGCGTGCATTCAGGCAAGCTCTTCCTGCACAATTTCGATTTTTTCTCCCTTGTTATTTACGATATTTATCCCCAGCGCATCATATCCGTTGCGCTTCGCCTCGTCAAAATCGACTCGTTCGCCGTTAATCAATTCAAGCAGCCCGTCTTCGTCCACATCATCCGCAAATTCTTCGTCCCAATCGACATTATAGAAAGCCGTGATGTAAACCTCAAAGGTATCCTCACCATCCTTGCCCAGATAGGGCAATAAGGGCGTCCGGTTGTTTTGCTGCTCGGCCGTATAGGTATCGCATAACATGGCGTTATAACCGTGTTTGCAACCGTCGAACAAAAGGTAACGTTCACCGTCAACCGGATCCTCGGCAACAATCAGTTGAGGAGCGAAATCGGTCACTGCAATCAGGTCATCCATCAGCTCTCCGTAATAATAAATACGAAACTGGGTCCGGCCTTCTTTTGTCTGCAATTTACCTGTCCATTCTTGCTCCATCCATGTTTCCGGGTTTTCTGCTATGGTAATTCCTTCAAGATAAGCTGGTCCAGAGCGATGCGATTTTTGGTTAGACATATGCTGCTTTCCTTTCTAGGATCAATTTTATTACCAACCTTACCTATTCCTCTCGCGCATGGCCAATTTCATCGCTTTCCAATAAAAATCATGAAAGGCCTCTTCCGTGAACTTAACCTTTTCCCCATACGGAAATTGTCCGCTTATGGCCGTCAAGACGTCATATAAACCCAGGTGCGCCCAATCCCACATAATCGAATTGTAGGCCATCATAGGGATGTACAAAATTTGTCTCGTTTCACTGACAAAGTTTCGATCCAGCCCTTCAGTTTCTAAGAGCCGATACACTCTTTCTTTATCCTCGTCTGAAAACTCCGTATCCAGAAACTCCTCGCAGATGAAGCTCCAAGTATCCACCCTCGAAACGATAGGGATCTTATTGCTTTTCGCAAACAATTCCAGGCTTTCTTTATGTACGGCCGAGACAAAAAGGACTTCGCCGCTTTTCAATCTGACTTCGGGAGGACATCGGGTGATCAAAATTTCAGAAATATCTTCAGATGCGACGCTGCCATTAGGAAACATGCTTGACGCTTGAAATGGGTACTTTTGAAATTGTATCTGATTTTCAAAAAATTGAATATCCTGCATGGGACTCATCCTCGGCGTAAGTATTGTGCTTCCCTATTCTGTTTACGAATGACCCAATCTTCACCAGTTCATTCGTTGTGCTAAAGATTGAATATGGGAAGTATGATGCTTGTTATGCCAAATGAATCTTTGAATCGCGACATCCACGGTGATCCAGCCAAGGACTTCGGTATTGAACCTTCTATCATAATCGGCTGGTTTCAAACCGTGAATTGTATTGATTAGTCGATGATGAAGCGCCTCTAAAAGCATCAGGGAGATTTCTATCGGAGTATCCTTATAATCGCTAAGCTCAGCCCACAAATTGGGGCGATATGAACTGGCCATAGGCTCTTCTTCGGTTAAAGCCCGCTTTAATCTTAGGTAGGCGTTGACATCGTTATCGGCCATGTGATGAACGACCTGCTGCACCGTCCAACCACCGGAACGGTATGGAGTTTGAAGTTGATCCTCATTGAAGTCTCCCACAATCTTCCGCAGAGAAGGAACAATATCTGCAATTTCTTTCATATAACTCTTACGTTCCTCCTCTGACATAGTCGTCACTGGGTTAAACTGGCCGATTGGATACCGCAAAATGTCTTCATTCATCTTCTGATTAACCTCCTTAGAAAATTTATAACAAGTACGCTTTCAAGTTAGCATTCAAAATTAGTATTGTTAGTCTTGTTGTACTGTTACAATAGTTCCTTATAAACTTCTTCATTTTTTTCTAGTCTCCATTTTAATAGTGGTTGTACTTGTTCAAAAATATAGGGTCTAATTCTGTAAGGTATCGCATGACGAACAATTTCATCTTCAACAAGGTGTTCATAAAACCCTACACATATTGCATTCCAAATATAGTAACTTCGTTTTTCTTGATTAAAACACCACTCCGCATAGTTATAAATTTTGTCAAGATATTCAATGTCATTATCTTTGTGTGATTGAACAACTTTTCTCCTCAGTTCAAAAATTAAAGAATATATACTCGCGTCTCTATAGAGGAAGGTAAATCTAATATCATAAAATAACTCTAATGCTTTACTTCTCCAAGTGCTCAATGTTTATCATCCTTAAAAGAAGTATACTTTAGTAACTTTGCTTGCCTTTCAAACTTTCAATGACTCAAAATTCCAACTCCCAAAATATCTTTATGAAATACTCTCTACTTCACTTTCTTCAAACCAACCCTCTTCTAGAACATGTTTCTTAACCTTTTCCGGCTCTTCCGAATAAGCTACAATAGCCAAACTCTTTTCAGCATGACTACATGTAACATAAAACAGCCTTCTTGTTCGATCAATGGTTGTATCCTTAACCGCATTTTCGTTTTCAACATCTGCTTTTGTTTTATCCTTTGCCCCAAACAGCTTTTCATAGCTGAAAAAAGATCCACTTGCGGAACGATAGAAACAGAGAACAGCGGATCGTAATCCAACCGACGGCCAATTTCTTCACAGGCAGCATTCGTGTATGTAATTAAAATTAATGATTAGTAGTAGGGTGAGCAAAGGCGTATCCATTGCAAGCTTAGGTGGATTTGTTCTAGCGGTCGATAGATAACTCCTATTGTGTATCTCCATACTCTACTCAATTTTTATTTTCGTGCAGAAATCATTCATATTAATTCCTCTCTGCCAAATCCATTGCGACGGCTAACTGAATCTGCCCGATCCTACTAAGACCGCGCTTATAATCTTTTACAGGCTTCGATTCAATAATCGGTTCTGTTTCAAGGTTATAGCGGTCCAATTCAATATAGGCAATAAAATCGTTATTCATCAGAATGGTATAAACATCTTCGCCCTGATCGGGCGTAATTGCAATAATAATAGCGGTTTTCATATCAGGAAAAGCCTGCTGTATGATTCCTAGCAATCGCTTCATAGAATGATCATCAAATAAAGACCTGTTCAATTCAATCAAGTGTTCCCTGTAATAGTGTTCCGTCATGCTTCCGATAAGCTTCATTGTGCGATCTCCTAAGATCCCAAATTGTTCCTAGTCGCTATTGTACCATTTTTTACATGTAATACGGCTAAAACAAAAAAATCCTTACCTCTCCGAAGAAAGGTAAGGATTTTCCACCGCTCAGATTAAGCGCGGGAGATGTATTGGCCCTCACGGGTGTCGATCAAGAGCACGTCGCCTTCGTTGATGAAGAGCGGCACTTGAACGTTCAAGCCGGTTTCGACTTTCGCGTTCTTGGTCGCGCCTTGCGCCGTGTTGCCTTTGATGCCCGGCTCGGTTTCGATGACTTTCAGCTCAACGCTGTTCGGCATGTTGATCCCGAGGATCTCGCCCTGGTAGCTCATGATATTGATGTTCATGTTTTCTTTGAGGAAGTTCAGTTCCCACTTGATTTGCTTTTCTTCCAGGTTGATTTGGTCGAACGATTCGGTATCCATGAACGTATGCTCTTTGCCGCTGGCATACAGATATTGCATTTGACGGTTTTCGATGTGAGCGCGGCTCACGTTCTCACCGGCGCGGAACGTACGCTCGACGGTGTTGCCGTTGCGCAGGTTTTTCAGCTTGGAGCGGACGAAGGCAGCGCCTTTACCCGGTTTAACGTGCTGGAAATCGACAACGGTGAACAAATCGCCGTCTACTTCAATGGTTAAGCCTGTTTTAAAATCGTTAACTGAAATCACTACAAAAACCTCCCTAAAATGTGAGCAGACGACAGTGCCTCAAGCCTTGTAAGAATCAGTCTCCGGATCATCCGGACCTATCCTTGCCTTCGCCTTGGTTTATGCCGCTACCAAGTTGCCTAAAGTTATGGTATCACAATCAAGTCTTTGCTGGATTGTGTTAACCTCCGATTGCCTGTTTCCGTGATGACGATATCGTCCTCGATCCGGACGCCGCCGAAGCCTGGCAAATAAATGCCGGGTTCCACGGTAACCACCATGCCTGGAGCCAGTACAACATCGCCCTGCACCGACAGCCGCGGCGATTCGTGAACTTCCATCCCGAGCCCGTGACCCGTGCCGTGGCCGAAATGATCGCCGTAGCCGTAACGCTTGATAATATCGCGTGCGACGGCATCCGCTTCCTTGCCGGTCATTCCCGGCTTGATTCGCTCGAGCGCTTCCATTTGCGCTTCGAGAACGATCTTGTAGATGTCGCGGTGTTTATCCGTCGGCGTACCGACGATGACCGTGCGGGTAATGTCGGAACAGTAGCTTTTGTAATAGGCTCCGAAATCGAGCGTTACAAATTCGCCGGTCCCGATAATTTTGTCGCTGGCTTTGCCGTGCGGCAGCGCAGAGCGTTCGCCGGAAGCGACGATCGTTTCGAACGAAGTCGAAGCGGCGCCATGCTTGCGCACAAACATTTCGATTTCGAGTGAAATGTCCAGCTCTTTAACCCCGGACTTCAGCAGCCCGAGAACGTGGACAAACGCACGGTCCGCCAGATCGGCCGCCTGCTGCATGACGGCGATTTCCCCGTCGTCCTTGATCATGCGAAGCGACTCGACCAGCCCTCCGGTCGGCGCGAATTCAATCCCGCCGAGCGCTTCGGCGTAGCTGCTGTAGGTGCCGTAGCTGAGGTCGGTTTGCTCGAAGCCAAGTTTGGCTATGCCCCATTTGCGAAGCAGGTCGTTAATCGATTCCACGACCTTGGGCCGATGCTCGACGATCTCGTAACCTGCCGCTTGCTCCGATGCCTGTGTGACATAACGAAAGTCGGTCAGCAATACGGCCCGATCGGCCGTAATGAGCACGTAGCCCGCCGATCCGGTGAAGCCGGTCATATATTTCCGGTTTGTCGCATTCGTGATGAGCAGCGCCGGCAAGCCTTTTTGTTCCAAAAGACTGCGCAGCCGCCCGATTCGCTGTTGCTGCATTTGCTATCCCTCCGCGCTATCAATATACTGGACCAGCGCCCGCAAGCCCAGCTCGTAGCTGTTCGCGCCGAAACCCGCGATTTGGCCCACGGCTACCGGGGCGATTACCGATACGTGGCGGAAAGCTTCCCTTTTATGAATGTTCGAAATATGTACTTCAACCGTCGGGATGCCTACAGCGCTGATGGCATCGCGGATCGCGTAGCTGTAATGCGTGAACGCTCCCGGATTGAACAAGATTCCGGCTTTCTGCCCATAGGCGGCATGAATGCGGTCGATCAGATCACCCTCGTGATTCGACTGATAGCACTCCAATCCGACGTGGAGCTCCTCCGCCAGCTTGGTCAGCCTGTCCGTTATCGCTTGAAGCGACAGACTTCCATAGACGCCGGGCTCCCGGATGCCAAGCATGTTCAAATTCGGCCCGTTCAACAACAAAATGTGCTTCATCCGTGAAACCTCCCAACCTGATAAATCCGCACACACTTAGCCATTTTACCATAACCTTCCCCGGTTTGAGAACTTTTTTTTGCGGGCTCAGGCGGCCAAATAAAGCGGTTTTACCAATGTTTAGGCGATCCGAATCACGCATACCCGGGGATAGTCTGCACGCCGCGCGGAATCATGTTATCTCCGGTTCGTCCCGGCCGTCGGCAAACGGCTCCCGCTCCCGCTCGTCCGTAAATTCGAAGCTGATGGAATAACCGATAAACACTCCCCATAGCACAAACAGGCACGCTTGGGTCACCACCGTGTTCAGATCCAGATAGGCGATCCAATTCATCATCCCGGTGACCGGCCCGATCAGCAGGAACAAGAACGCCCACCAGGCGACGCCGTACCCGACCCCATACCACGGACCGTACGCTTTGGCGAATAACATCGTATACAATAAAGCGGCAACGACGGACAGGGCGATAAACGCCAGCCACCCCAGCAAATATCCCCGCCATGTCATCAAGTAAGAATGCTTGTACAAGGGCTCGAGCAAAAATCCCGGCGATAGCGAAGTAAAATGAAAATAGTTGGCGAGCATTTGAACCCCGCCCCAGATCAATCCGGCAAAAAAACCGATATATACCGCGAAATTCCACCGATTCGTACGAAACTTCCTATCGCTTCGGCGATTCATGCCCAAATCCCTCCTCGATTTCGGATATCCACTAGTATGTGCAAAAGTTCCACCGATAAACAAGTGGCAATATGACTGCGGATTCGCTAAAATACAGATATGGCATCATTCATCGTTATTTATTCATAGTAGAAGAAGGTGTATTGTATTGTCGGAAAAGAATCAACCAACGGCCGTTTACGGCGGCCAAGCCGTGATTGAAGGCGTCATGTTTGCCGGCCAGAAGGTGAACGTTACGGCGGTGCGCCGAAAAGATAATACCATCCATTATCTTGAGGTTCCCAGAAAAGAAATCGGCTGGGTTCAGGCATTGAAGAAAATTCCGTTGATCCGGGGGATTGTCGGGATTGTCGAAGCGAGCGCCAAAGGGGCGCAGCACTTGAATTTTTCGGCGGAGGTGTTTGCCGAGGAAGAAGGTGTGGTTAAGGAAGAGAAGAAGGAATCGCTGACCGGCAGGATTTCCATGATTCTCGGGGTAGCGGTCGTCGGGATTTTATCCTTTTTGTTCGGCAAGTTCGTCTTTACCCTTGTTCCGCCGACCATCGAGCAGATGCTGTTCGGAGGATTGTTCCAGAACCAGATCGGGCATAACCTGATCGAAGGCTTGATTAAGATTATTTTGCTTGTCGGGTATATTTATTTTATTTCGCTTACGCCGATGATCAAACGTTTATTTCAATACCACGGAGCCGAACATAAAGTTATTAGCGCTTACGAGGCGGGCCTGGAACTGACCGTACAAAATGTGCAAAAATTCAGCACACTGCACTACCGGTGCGGCAGCAGCTTCATCGTCTTTACGGTCATCGTGGGTGTCGTGATTTACTCGTTCTTTCAATACGATTCGTTCCTGGAGCGGATCATTCAACGGATCGTGCTGCTTCCGCTTGTGATCGGCGTATCCTACGAAGTTTTGCGGTTTACCAACAGCCTGCGGGACATTCCGGTGCTTCGTTTCCTCGGCTATCCCGGCCTGTGGCTGCAATTGCTCACGACCAAAGAACCGGACGATTCCCAAGTGGAAGTATCCATTGCCTCCTTCAACCGGATGCGGGAGCTCGACCGGCAAATTTAACCTAAAGACAAGGAGGGGTCCTGCATGAGAAACCGCAACAGCACGGTCGCTTACGTGATTTTCGGCTTGATCGCCATCGGGATACTGGCTAGTGTTCTCTCCAGTCCGGGCACCTATATTATTCCGATTCTCGTATTCGGCGTGATTTTCTTCCTGTACAAGTTCCCGCCGAACCGATGGAGACAAGCGAAACGGCCGTCCTCCTCCCGGTTTCAAAAAGGAAAGCGGCGCAATGCCACGTTCCGCGTTATTCAAGGCAGCAAGGACAGCTCGGACGAACCACCCAAATACCATTGATTTAGATTAATCGTACCTTTAAAGCGGCAGCCTCTCCCCAAGAGCGCTTGCCGCTTTTGTTTTTCAAGCTTTCTTGGAATAGCGGTTGGGAACCCGGCAGACGTGGGTCAAATAGTTATGCTTGTACTCGGTCATCTTCCAATGCGCGAAAAAGTCATGCGTCGCCCGCTGTCCCGATTCGAACAGCTTCAGGCTCTGCTCGGTCGCGATGTCGAAATCGGTGATGCTGACGCCGAGCGTCGGAATTTTGACCGTACGGAACCGGTTCGTCTCTTGGATATAGCGGTCGTCATGCGCCTCCAGCATCGTCGAGAACAAGGCCCGCATCATGCTGACCGGACCGTGAATCGCGTTCGGCTGCCCAGTGCCGCGGCCCACCATTTGGAAGCCGATGGTCGGGATCATTTGGTCGATCGGCGGCGCTTCCGTCGAATCGAAGATCCACAGCGGAAAGTTGCTGAGCAGTCCCCCGTCCACGATGTACACGAACTGATCGATGAATTTTTCTCCGGGCAGACGGTGCTCCAACGATTTGCGTATGATGACCGGATCGAAGAAGTAAGGAATCGACGTGCTCATCCGAACGGCCTTCGCGATCATGAACCGGCGGGGATCGATGCCGTAATGGGCGATATCGTCCGGCAGGACGAGCAACTTGCGGCCGGAGATGTCAGAGGCGATAATGCGGAGCTGATTCGGCTTCAGGTCGCCGAACGTACGGATGCCCTTGGCCAGCAGCAGCTTATGGATCCAATGCTCCAGCGCTTCTCCGGAATACAGGCCTTTCTTAATAAACAAACGGGCCAACGGGCCGACCAGCCTCGTATCGAAGATCCGGGAGCGCTGCAAGAACGCGCGAAAAGGTGTGCCCTCGATAATCTCCTTCAGCTCGTCCGCGCGGTATCCCGCCGCAACCAACGAGGCGACGATGGCCCCAGAAGACGTCCCCGCCACCTGATGAAACGAGTGTCCGAGCTGCTCCACCGCCGATACGGCCCCCGCAAGCGCGATTCCTTTCACGCCGCCGCCTTCAAACACCGCATTGATTCTCACCCCGCATCCCCTCTTCCCGCAAAGTCTCTCCAAGAGTATGTATGAGGCGACGAATTGTCCCTATGCCAGGAAAAGAAAAAAAGCCCCCGATTCTCGGAGACTTACGATTCTTCCAGCTCTTTCTTAAGGGCAAACATCTGTTCTCCTCGGGTGGCGTCACGCTTGAAATATTCAACCAGCGTCTCGATGCAGGTGATGGAATCCCAGCTCAAGTGATGCTCGATGCCCTCGACATCCTTGTAAATATTTTCTTCCGATACCCCGATGATCGTCAAAAATTCTTCCAGCAGATGATGGCGGTCGACCAATCGTTTGCCGACTTTTTGCCCTTTCGACGTCAGCACAAGACCTCGGTATTTTTCATAAATTAAGTAGTTGTCTTTGTCGAGCTTCTGAATCATTTTCGTCACCGAAGACGGGTGAACCTCAAGTCCTTCGGCGATATCGGAAACGCGCGCGTACCCTTTCTCATCGATTAATTTATAAATTCGTTCCAAATAATCTTCCATACTGGGCGTAGCCATTCCGCGTTCCTCCCGTGTTCCAAAGACGAATCTCGGTAATTTAATGATACACTGATTGATTTATGCAAAGCAAGACTTTGCTGTGAAGGACAAAAACCTCGTGTGCAGCGCAGCAAATTCCCATGTGTGCGCACCGAGTGAATGAAGCATCCTAAGGTCGTTATAAGCGTTCTTAACTATATCACAGCCGCATTCCGTAAGCAAGTCCGATACGATTCGTACCATTAGGAGGGATCTCGCATATGGCCACGGAGCTGCTCACCCCCCCGATCCGCCAGACGCAGGTGTTTGTCCCGGAGCTTGTCTATTTTGAGCCCGACGCCTTGGACTATCCCAAAGGCAAGCGAATCCATGAATGGGCGCTCAAGGAAGGACTTCCGATCCGCATGACGACCTCCCATAACCGGATTACGAACCTTCCGGGCGAGAGCGATCTGGAGAAATACCGGATCGCCAAACGGACACTAGTCGTCGGAATCCGCAAAACGCTGAAATTCGATACGTCCAAGCCGTCGGCCGAGTACGCTATCCCGATCGCGACCGGCTGTATGGCGCACTGCCATTACTGCTATCTGCAGACGACGCTCGGGGCGAAGCCTTATATCCGGGTCTATGTCAATACCGACGATATTCTGAAGCAGGCCAAGCAATATATTGAGGAAAGAGCGCCGGAAATTACCCGCTTCGAGGCGGCCTGTACGTCCGACCCTGTCGGGCTTGAGCATATCTCGGGCTCGCTGAAGGAATACATCGAATTTATGGGCCGGGAACCGCTGGGCCGACTTCGTTTCGTCACGAAATTTCACCACGTGGAACCGCTACTGGATGCCAAGCATAACGGTCATACCCGGTTCCGGTTCAGCGTCAATGCCGATTATGTCATCAAAAATTTCGAACCGGCGACCTCCAGCTTCTACGAGCGCATCGAGGCGGCGGGCAAAGTCGCCAAGGCCGGCTATCCGCTCGGTTTCATCATCGCACCCATCATCTGGCACGAAGGCTGGGAGGAAGGCTATGGAGCACTGCTGCACAAATTAAAAGAGGCCCTTCCCCCGGAAGCGACCTCTGACTTGACGTTCGAATTGATTCAACACCGCTTTACGAAAACAGCCAAAAATATTATCCACCAGCGCTATCCGAAGACGAAGCTGGAGATGGACGAAGCCAAGCGGAAATACAAATGGGGCCGGTGGGGCCAGGGCAAGTATGTCTATCCTGACGAACAGGCGACAGCGCTGCGCGAATTCATTAGCGAGCGCATCTTCACCCATTTTCCGCAGGCGAAGATCGATTATTTTACGTGAGCGTCAGCCGATCCAGGATGGCGTAATGCCTTGCAGCCAGATCGTGATGCGGGTCATTTGATCCGTGTACAGCAGTACGGCCACGATGAGCATCACGCCTCCGCCTACTTTCATCATGGTTGCGGAATACTTCAAGATCCATTTGGTCGATCCAATGAAGAACGCAAGGATAAAGAACGGGATCGCGAACCCAAGCGAATAAGCGGAAATGAGCGGCAGCCAGGAATTCGGTTCGGTTGCCGCCAGCATCAGCATCGCGGACAGAATCGGGCCGATGCAGGGCGACCATCCTGCGGCGAAGCCGATGCCGATCAGCAGCGAGCCGAGGTAGCCGGCCGGCTTCGACTTGATCTGCAGCTTGCGCTCGCGCATGAGCCACTGCGGTTGAAAAATGCCGAGCAGGAACAATCCCATCACGAAGATCATGATCGCCGAAATTTGCCGCAGCAAATCGCGGTAATCCAAGAACGCGTTGGCGATGACGTTCGCCCCGAGTCCCAACGTATAGAAAATGATGGAGAACCCGAGAATGAAGCTGAGCGTATGGGTAATCAGCTTGAACCGAACTTCTTTGGCACTCTGCTCGTTCTTGAGCTGCCCGACGGAAACGCCGGTTATGTAGGACAAATACGAAGGATACAGCGGCAAGCAGCAGGGCGATATGAAAGAAACGAAGCCTGCCCACAGCGCGATCCAAATGTTAAGTTCCACGGCTACCGTTCACCATCCTTTTTACCATTTCTTACAAGCGAAGTCCCCGTTTTACCGTTAAAATGCCGACGAGTATGGCGATCAGCAACAGCACGACCGTCGCTCCCGGAGCCAAGTCCCACACGCCTGCGGAGACAAGTCCGGTAATGACCGCAAGCTCGGAGAACAGAATCGACCAGAAGATCGAATGCTTGAAGCTGCGGGCGACGAGCAGGCTGCAGGCGACCGGAATCGTCAGCAGCGAGGAAACGAGCAGCGCCCCGACGATTTTGATCGAGACGCTGATGACAAGCGCCGTCAGCATCGTGATCATAATATTATAGAAGCGCAATGGCAGTCCGCTCACGCCGGCCGCATCTTCGTCGAAGAAGAGCAGGAACATTTCTTTGTAGTTGATCAGCACGAACGCCACGACAATAGCCGCAACGCCGCCGACGACCCAAAGGTCGGTATTGTCCAGCGTGTAAATGCTGCCGAAAAAGTAGCTCATGACGTTAATGTTAAAGCCTTTGCCGATCGTAAACAGCAAGGTCGCAAGCGCCACGCCGCCCGACATAATAATCGCAATCGATAGTTCGGCGTAGGTTTTGTACGCTTTGCGCAGCCGTTCGATGCCGAACGAAGCCAGCAGGGCGAACAGCAGCCCGACGCCTATCGGGTATACGTTGATCAAAAATCCGAGCGCGACCCCCGCGATCGATACGTGCGCGAGCGTATCCCCGATCATCGACAAGCGACGCAGCACGAGAAATACGCCCATAAGCGGAGCGGTCAAGCCGATGAGCAAGCCGCCGATCAGCGCCCGCTGAAAAAAATATTCGGTAAAGATATCCAAAGCCAATTCTCTCCTATCTGCCCGCTGCATCCTGCCGTTATTCCACGGTCAGGGTTATACTTCAATCGTCTCTCTAAGCTGCTGCATCGAGTGGGTCAGATCGGTTTCGCGGCAATTTTCCGGCTCGTGCGTATGCTTGACGTAGAACGATAGGCCGCCGCTCTTCTGCACCGAGTTCTCCCCGAGATACGATTGTATCATATCCATATCGTGCGATACCATGATAAACGTGATGTGATGATGCTGGTGCATATGCCGGATCATGCGGAAAAAGCCGGCCTGCGTCTCGGCGTCGATGCCGACGGTAGGCTCGTCCAGAATAAGCAGCTCCGGGTTGTTAATTAACGCCCGGGCGAGGAACACCCGCTGCTGCTGGCCGCCGGACAATTGGCCGATCCTCCGGTCCGCCAGATCTTCGATCCGCATCGCGTAGAGCGCATCGTCCGCTTTGCTGCGCTCTTGCTTGCTCAGCCGGCGAAACATATTCTTTTTGCCGAACAACCCGGAGGTGACGACTTCGCGAACCGTTGCCGGAAATAGCGGATTCAGCGCATTTTTCTGCGGCACGTACCCGACGCGCTCCCAATCGCGGAATTGGTCGATCGGCTGGCCGAAGAGACGGATTTCGCCGCGCGCCGGCTTCAGCAGCCCGACGATCATCTTCAGCAGCGTCGTCTTGCCTGCGCCGTTGGAGCCGACCAATCCGACGAAATCGCGTTCCAGAATCGAGAAATTCAAGCCGTTAATCACGGGTTTATTTTCATAAGAAAAAAAGATGTCATCGATCGTAACGATCTGTTGATGACATCCAAAGCGAGCATTCGTTTGCATGGCAAAGCTCCTTATACGGAAGGTCTCCCTTCTATTGTAATGCTTTTAATAAATTATTCAAATTGTTTTCCATCAGGGACACATAATCGTCACCCTTTTTCGCCTGCTCTTCGGTCAACCCTTCAAGCGGGCTGAGGACAAGCGTCTCGACTCCGGCGTCCTTCGCAAGCGTCTTGGCCAGTTTGTCGGATACTAGCTCCTCAAAGAATATATATTTGACTTGATTGTCTTTAATGAATTGCAAAATAGTTTTCATATCCTTGGACGTCGGTTCGGCATCCGGGGCAAGCCCCATAATCGCCTTCTGGTTCAGTCCGTAAGCTTTGGCCAAATATCCGAACGATTGATGCGTCACGACAATGTCCTTCTTGGACACCTTGGCAAGCTCGCTCTTGTACTTGCCGTCCAATTGGTCGAGGCGGTCGGCGAGCTTTTTGAAGTTCGCTTCGTAGTCCGCTTTGTGCGCACCGTCGACTTGGATCAGCGCGTCTTTGATGTTGACGGCCAACTGCTTGGCATTAGCCGGGCTCAGCCATACGTGTGGGTCCGTGTTGCCGTGATCGTGACCGTGGGCATCCTTGCCTGCTTCTTTCTTCTCGTCGTGGCCGTGCTCATCCCCGTGTTCCTCTTCCGTACCGGGAAGCAGCTCGATGCCGCGGCTTGCTTCGACCACAACGGCCTTGCTGTCCTTCTTCAAGCTGTCCAGCGTATCCTGCACCCAACCCTCGAAGCCGGCGCCCAAATAGACGAACAGATCGGACTTGGTCAAGTTCTGGATATCGCGGCTCTTCGGCGACCAATCGTGGGGCTCGACGCCGGCCGGCACCAGATTGACGACGTTGACGTGATCTCCGCCGATTTTGGTGGCAAAATCATATAACGGATAAAAGCTGGCTACGATATTGATCTTGCCGTTCACAAGCGCAGGCTGCGAGCGTCCTCCGCAAGCGGACAACAGTGTAGACAGCAGGAGAACCAGGATGACGGGAAGGATGGCCCGTTTGATGAATGTTCGCTTCATGAGATGATGCCCTCCGAGACGTAAATCGTAATTTTTTTCATTAACAACGACGATTATACGCCCCGCCTATCCACTTGTCAACGGTAAATGTAGAAATTACGATAAAGCCAAAAATACCCCTTTGCACCTAATTCCGGCAAAGGGGTATTTCGATCTATACGGTTGTAAGCTATTCGACGCGAATCGCTTGCTGTTGGGCTTTCAAGCACAGTTCGGCCGCTTTGAAGGCATGCTCCTGCGTCATCGCATTTTCCGTCCGGTGAATGCAGTCGAGGATCAACTGCCCGAAGAACGGAAAGCCGACTTCGCCGTGAACGGAGAAATGCCGCTCGCCTTCCTTGTTCACCAAGTACACGTGGTCCCCCTGCTTATCCCGGGCAATATCGATATATTTGCGCAGCTCGATGTACCCGTCCGTACCGACGATGAGCGTCCGGCCGTCGCCCCAAGTGCCGAGGCCGTCCGGCGTCAGCCAATCGACGCGGAAGTAGAAGGTTGCGCCGTTATCGCCGGTCAGCGTGGCGTCACCGAAGTCTTCCAGCTCCGGGTACGGCTTGTTGTGATAATTGGCTACCCGGCTGCTGACGACTGTGGCATCCTTGGCGCCGGTATAGAAAAGGAACTGCTCGATCTGATGGCTCCCGATGTCGCACAGGATGCCGCCGTACTTCTCCCGCTCGAAAAACCACTGCGGGCGGGTCGGCGCGTTCAACCGGTGCGGGCCCCAGCCCATCACGTGCACGACGCGGCCGATGGCGCCCTTCTGAATCAATTCCCCGGCGAACACGGCGCTTTCCACATGCAGCCGTTCGCTGAAATAGACCATGTACTTCCGGCCCGTTTCCTTCACTTTCGCACGGGCGGCTTCAAGCTGCGAGAACGCGGTGAATGGCGTCTTGTCGGTAAAGTAGTCTTTGCCCGCGCTCATAACACGAACCCCAAGCGCTCCGCGCTCTGAAGGGACGGCCGCTGCCGCTACGAGTTGAATACTCGGATCAAGAAGGATCTCTTCCTCCGAAGCGGCGGCCTTGGCTTGCGGGTACCGCTTGACGAACGCTTCGACTTTCACCGGGTCCGGGTCGTAGACGGCAACCAAATCGGCTCCAGCTTCCATCAGGCCGTTGCACATCCCGAAAATATGGCCGTGATCCAGCCCTATCGCGGCAAAAGCGAACTCGCCCGGCTTCACGACCGGATTCGGTTTCCCCTGCGGCGCGTAATTCATTCCGTCGTTCTTCTGCATACAAGAAGCCTCCCACCATGATATCTATCAATTGTTCACGTGAACAACCCTTATTTTACCACAGATCCGTTCGGAATTGAATCGGAAACTGTCGCGAGAGTCAACCGGTCTCCTTGCGATGCGGCCAAAATCATGCCCTGCGACAATTCGCCGCGCAGCTTGACCGGCTTCAGGTTCGTGACGCAGATGACTTTGCGGCCGACCATTTGCTCCGGCGTGTAGTATTTGGCGATACCGGAGACAACCTGCCGCTGCTCGTAGCCGAGATCGAGCTGCAGCTTCAGCAGCTTGTCGGCGTTCTTCACCGGCTCCGCGGCGATGACCTCAGCCACCCGCAGGTCGACCTTGAAGAAATCGTCGATCGAGATCTCAGGCGAAGCCTCCGGCGCTGGCACGGCGGCCGTCTCCGCTTTCGCGTCCTCAGCCTTCGGCTCTTCAGACGCGGACTCCGCCGCAGGCGCCGTACCGCCGCTCATCGATTCCGCGATGAACGCGATCTCCTTGTCCGCCTCGAGACGCGGAAACATCGCTTCGCCCTTCGCCACGCGTGTGCCGGCAGGCAGCGTGCCGAAAGCATGTACCGTGTCCCATACGGTGAGCGAACCGGCTTCGATGCCAAGCTGCTGCCACATGCGGCGCGGCGTCTCGGTCATGAACGGCTGCAGCAGCACGGACGAAATGCGCAGCGATTCAGCCAGCACGTACAGCACGGACCCGAGCGTCTCCCGCTTCGTCTCGTCTTTAGCAAGATTCCATGGCTGTGTCTCGTCGATGTATTTGTTCGTGCGGCTAACAAGCTGCCAGATCGCGGAGAGCGCTACGGAAAACTCCATTTTCTCCATCGCTTCCTCGACTTTGGCAACTGTCGCTTCGGCCGTCTCCAATACGGCAGCGTCGAATTCGGTCGCTCCGGCAACGTACGGCTGCACCTCGCCGCCGAAATATTTGTCGATCATCGCCACGGTCCGGCTGAGCAGATTGCCGAGGTCGTTCGCCAGATCGAAGTTGATCCGCTCTACGAAGCTTTCCGGCGTAAACGTGCCGTCAGAGCCGAACGGCACTTCCCGCATCAAGTAATAGCGAAGCGCGTCAAGGCCGTAGCGGTCGATCAAGGTGACCGGGTCCACGACGTTGCCTTTGGATTTGGACATTTTGCCGTCCTTCATCAGCAGCCAGCCGTGGCCGATGACCTTCTTCGGCAGCGGCAGACCAAGCGCCATCAGCATCGCCGGCCAGATGATCGTATGGAAGCGCACGATCTCCTTGCTCATCAGGTGCACATCCGCCGGCCAGTACGTCTGGTAGCGGCTGTCATCCTCGCTGCCGTAGCCAAGCGCGGTAATATAGTTCGAGAGCGCGTCGATCCAGACGTAGATTACGTGCTTCGAATTGCCCGGCACGCGGATGCCCCAGTCGAACGTCGTCCGGGAGACGGCCAGATCCTCCAGACCGGGCTTGATGAAGTTGTTGATCATCTCGTTGCGGCGGGATTCCGGGTGAATGAACTCCGGGTGCTTCTCGTAATGCTCGATCAGCCGGTCGGCATATTTGCTGAGCCGGAAAAAGTAGCTTTCTTCCTTCACCCACTCTACCGGGCGTCCGCAGTCCGGACATTTGCCGTCGACCAGCTTGTTTTCGAGGAAAAACGACTCGCACGGCGTACAGTACCAGCCTTCGTAATGGCCGAGGTAAATATCGTCCTGCTCGATCAGCTTCGTGAAAATTTTCTCAACGGCCTGCTTGTGGCGCGCGTCGGTCGTACGGATGAAATCGTCGTACGAGATGTCGAGCTTTTTCCACAGGTCCTTGATTCCGGCGACGATATCGTCCACGAACTGCTGCGGCGTCTTGCCCGTCTCCTGCGCTTTGCGCTCGATCTTCTGCCCGTGCTCGTCGGTGCCTGTCAAGTACATGACATTGTACCCGCGCAGCCGCTTGTACCGCGCCATGACGTCGCCCGCCACCGTCGAATACGCGTGGCCGATGTGCAGCTTGTCGCTCGGGTAATAAATCGGTGTCGTGATGTAAAAGCTTTTCTTGGTTTCAGACATGTTCCAATGACCTCCTAGTAAATTGAAAATGCAAAAAAGCTCTCATCCCTATGGGACGAGAGCTTCGAACTCACGCGGTACCACCCAACTTCCCCCGTTCGGACGCATGGCGAACCAAAGCGCCGTTCGAGGCTTTACGGTCAATCGCTGACCATCCGTTAACGCCGGAGCTACGATGAAAGCTTACCGCCTGCGGCCGGCTTCGACCGCGAGCATGGCTCGCCTTCATATCCTCCCGGACCATCTTCCTTCGCATCGGCCGACCGGTTCTCAGCGTCTCCGGCTCTCTGTGCGGCTTCCGGCAAAGTACTCATCCGTTCATGGGATTATTAAGCCAAATATATCGAAAATGAACCGTCCGTGTCAAGGGACATGATCCACTCCCCCAGGATGGAACGGATGGCACTTGCAGATCCGTTTCACCGTAAGCCACGAGCCGCGAGCCGCACCGTGCTTCTCCAGCGCTTCCAGCGCGTAGGCGGAGCAGGTCGGGTAGAACCGGCAGGTCGGCGGTTTCAGCGGCGAGATCCATTTGCGGTAAAAGCGGACGCCTCCTTGCAATACCCGTTTCACGATGGTCGCGGCTCCTTTCCTCGGCTTGTTTCTATCATCATGCCTGAACGAGGGGGCCGGTGTCAAACAAGGAGTAGCCCGTGCCGACCATGCGATAGTAAAAAGGTCTGCGCCGCGTCCATCTTGCGATGGGGTACGGGCAGACCTTTGCGGGCTTGGACGAGAGTAACTTGTGACTAGCTGCTCTTCTTCGTTTGCTTGCTCGCTTTGTGCTCTTGCTTCTTCGCCTGCTTGCTTGCCTTCTGCTCCTGCTTCTTCGCTTGAATCTCCTTGGCGAGCTCTTGGGCGGTTTTGCCTTGGGTGGAAATACCCAGCTTCTCCGCTTCGGCTTTCCGCTTGGCCAGCGCTTCGGCGCGCTTCTGCTCGGCGAGCGCCTTGCGCTTTTCCTGAATGGACGCTTTCAGCTCTTTCGCTGTCTTGCCGTCGGTCGCGATCCCGAGACTTGCCGCTTTTGCCTGCAGCTGCGCGAGCTGCTCGGCCTGCTGCGACGCCTTGGCTTGCTTATGCTGAGCCTTGGCTTCTTTCACGGCAGTCTGGCTTGGCTTCTGCGCGGCAGCCGGTGCAGCGCTTGCGGATACCGCCCCGCCGAGCAGCATGGCGCAGGCAAGGCCAACCGATACGAGCTTGTTCATCTTCATAGTCATTTCCTCCCACAACTTGTTGTCGTATGTAGTGTTGCGAGAAAAATGTACCATGGATTTATTACATAACTATGACAAGACCGGATCGCGTTACCGCAGCCCCTCCAACCTGCTGCGAAGCGCCTGCATCGGAGACAGCACCCGGGCGCCGGACGAAGCTTCGACCCGTGCGGCCGCGTCCGTCATCGACAATTGCGCCGCCGCGACCGGGGCAGATGCCCTCTCTACCAAGCCCAGCAGGAACGCTTCAGCCTGCTCCGCATACGCCGCATCCCGTCCTTGCAGCAGCAGCTCGAAGCAGCCCGGGTCGGACACCGCCGTCTGCGCCTTGAACGCTCTGCCCTGCAGCTTGGCATGGGCATGCAGCCGCTCCATCGTCCCTTCTACAGTGGCCGGGTTCGTGAAGGCGACGACCGCCTCGTCCCCAAGTTTCAGCAGCTCGTCAAACCACGGTTCGTCGATCGCGATGACCGGAATGCCGCCCGTCGCTTCGAGCGTTTGCTCCAAGGGCGACAGTGCGGCGATATAATTCGTGCATGTGATGACGATGGCGTCCACCCCGCAGCCGGCGATCCATTCCAGTTGGCCGCGCAGCTTCACTTGCACCTGCCGCGTCTCCGCTTCGGATGCTGCCCGGGTCAGCCAATGGATCGCGCCAGGATCGACAAAGTGCAGACAGGAGAACGCCTCGCGATCCAGGCCTTCCTCCAAATACCGGATATTCGAATGATGCGCATGCAAGCAGCCCAGCCGCTTTACCGCCATGACAACCGCCTCCCTATGTGCCCAAGCTTTTTTCATAGCTTAGCGGCAATTCCATGAACGGTCAACGGCTTATTTCCGGGCTCTTCAGCAGCTTCTGAGCCTGGGCCGTCTTCTAGGCGTCCTGCCGCAGAGGCTCCTCTTCCGCCTGTACGCCGGCGTTCCGCCCGGCGATCGCATTCCCGCGGCTCCAGCCCTCCCGCTTGAAGTCGATCATCATCCCCGCTCCCAGCGCCGTGCAATCCTGCGGCTCCGCCGCCAGATGGACGGGGACGCTGGTCTCCGCCTGAATCCGCTCGACCAGCCCGTGAAGCAGCGAGCCGCCTCCACACAGGAGGATGCCCCGCTCCACCACATCTCCGGCAAGCTCCGGCGGACAGTGCTCCAGCGTCACCCGGATCGCGTCCAGAATGGTCGCCAGAAAATCGTCCATCAATTCGAAAATTTCCCCGGAGGTCAAGCGAAGCGACCGGGGCAGACCGTCGATCAAATCCCGCCCTTTAATATCGATGGCCTTGTCCTTCTGCCGCTCGACGACCG
Source organism: Paenibacillus tyrphae (assembly GCF_027925525.1). GTDB lineage: Bacteria > Bacillota > Bacilli > Paenibacillales > NBRC-103111 > Paenibacillus_G > Paenibacillus_G tyrfis_B. The sequence goes on from NZ_BSDJ01000024.1 coordinate 76,149, forward strand.
ACCCGATCTGCTTCTTGATCTCCTCCGCGGTCCGTTCGCCGATGGCCAGATTGTACGTCTTTTTGACGTATTCGATGATATCCTGATCAAGCGACATCCCTGCGCGCCGCACCGTATGGCTGACCACGATGCCGCCAAGCGACAGCACGGCCACTTGACTCGCCCCCCCGCCGATATCAAGCACCAAGCTGCCGATCGGCTGGTCGACCGGAAGTCCGGCCCCAAGCGCCGCGGCAAGCGGCTCTTCCACGGCTACCGCCTTCTTGGCGCCTTTATGCACCATCGTCTCTTCGACGGCGCGCTTCTGCACGTTCGTAATGCCGCACGGCACCGATATGTATACTTGCGAGCTGCGGAACCAAGGGGCCCGCCCTTGAATTTTTTTAATAAAATGCTGAAGCATCGCGCTCGTAATGTCAAAGTTGGCAATCACCCCGTCCATCAGCGGATAAATGATGTCGATATTGCCCGGGGTCCGGCCGATCATGGCCTGCGCTTCCGTACCGGCCGCCACCATCTCGCCCGAATCCTGCCGGATCGCCACCACGGACGGTTCCCGTAGAACGATGCCTTTCCCGTGCTGGTAAATCACCGTATTCGAAGTTCCCAAATCAATGCCGTACAGCGTATCAAATCGCTTTAACATGTTGTCTTCCTCCTTCGTGTATTGCGTTCTGAGCCGCCGGCAGCCGGAACTCGAATACGGTTCCTTGGCCGACTTCGCTGCGGACGGTAATCGTCCCGCCGTGCAACTCGACCAGCTCCCGGACAATAGCCAGTCCGAGCCCGGTACCGCTGCTTTTCTTGCTCCGGCCGCGGTCCACCTTGAAAAAGCGCTCCCAGATCATCTCCTGATCGTCGGGAGAAATGCCGATGCCGGTATCCGCCACGCGAATGACAAGCAATTCGCTTTCCGCGCGGGCGCTCAGCAAGATTTTGCCGTTTTCCGTAAATTTCACGGCATTCTTCACTAAATTTTTCATAATTTGCTCGAAGCGGTCCCGGTCCGCATACGCGTCCGGCAGTCCCTCTTCCGTCTGCATTTCGATCGTCGTGTTGCGCTCGGCAGCCTCCGGCCCGAACATGGCGGCGATGTGCGCAAATAACTGCCGCACGTCCACCGGGCTGCGGGACAAGGCAATCTCGTCGTTTTCCAGCTTGATCAGATCGGCGATGTCATCCACCAAACGATTCATATGAAGCGTTTCTTTGTAAATGATGTCGTAATATTTCGGCTTGGCCGCATCGTCGATCAGATCGTCCTGCAGCGCCTCCAGAAACCCTTGCATAGCCGTCAGCGGCGTTCGCAGCTCGTGGGATACGTTCGCCAGGAAGTCCTGGCGGATTTGCTCCTGCTTGCGCTTGTCTTCGTCCGTACGCTGCAACTTGTCCGCCATTTGATTGATGGTGGCGGCCAGCTCTCCGATCTCGTCGTTCGAATAAATCTCGATCCGCTCGCCGTAATCTCCATGCCCGATACGCAGCGCCAGCTTATCGATCCTCCGCAGCGGCCGGGAGATGGACCACGACAAATACGACGCCGTCGCCGCCGACAGCAGCACGCCCACGAGCGTGACCCACAGGATTGTTTCCCGCATTAACGTGATCGTTTCGTTCATTCCGGCCACCGAGGCGTGCAGGACGATTCCTCCGTATACCTCATTGTCCTTGCCCCATGGGACGACGACGGACAGCATCGACTCCTTGAGCCCCTCGAACCGCGGCTCGTTCAGCAGCGCCTCTTCGCCGTTCAAGACTTTACGCACGACGGCAGAGTCGACGGATTTGCCGACGTACACCTCGTCCTTGCTGGAGGTGGCAGCGATTTTGCCGCTCCGGTCGAACAGCCAAATGCGCGCGTCAAACGTCTGATCGAAGAACAAGAGCTGCTCCTTGACGCGATCGTCCGGGACGGCGACGGTTTGAATCGCCAGGTTGACCCGCTTCGCCTTGCGCAGCAGCTCTTCCTTTTGCGAATCGACGATGTAGCCCTTGGTCAGCAGCGAAAGCAGAAACCCGACGACGCACAGGCCCAGCAGCATGGTGAACATATGGCCGAACAGCAGCCGGCGGAAAATGCTTCTGCCGATACCGAGCATTATTCCTGAACCTCGAATTTATACCCTACGCCCCACACCGTATGAATACAGTCGCTGCGGTACGGGAGCAGCTTCTCCCTTAATTTTTTCACGTGCACGTCGACCGTCCGGATATCCCCGATAAACTCGTAGCCCCACACCTGCTCCAGCAGCTGTTCCCGCGTATACACCGTCCCCGGCGACCGGGCCAGATGCGTCAGCAGATCGAACTCCTTCGGGCGAAGAACGATTCGCTCCTCCCCGGCCAGCACCTCGCGGCGCTCCGTGTTGATGGATAACCCCTCAAACGTGATGGCAACCGGTTCATCTGGTTCTCCCGGCAATTTGCGGCGCTGCATCCGGCGGAAGATCGCCTTGATCCGCGCTACCAGTTCCCGCGGACTGAACGGCTTCGTGACGTAATCGTCGGCGCCGAGCTCAAGCCCGAGCACCCGGTCGAATTCTTCCCGCTTCGCCGTCAGCATGATGACGGGAATATCGAATCTCTTTAAAATTTGGCGGCATGCTTCGAAGCCGTCCATCTTCGGCATCATGACGTCGAGAATGACGATGTCCGGCGCTTCTTTCTCGACAAGCTCAAGCGCCTCCTCGCCATCCTGCGCCTCAATCATGCTGATGTGCTGCTTTTCAAAATAAAGCCGAATGATCTCCCTGACGTTCGGGTCATCGTCGGCGACCAGTACTTTCCAAGAATTCATGCAGACAATGCTCCTTTTGCCGGTGAAGATACTATAGCATTCTCCCGCCCCCCCTATTTTGCGGGGGGATTAGCCGAAAAAGGGGCCGTACTCCTTAACGTTACACGAAAAATTTGAGCAAATTGTGTTCAAAATCGGACCAAACGGTTAAATAACTATGTTCAAAGCATGAACACGTTCAGATAAAGGCGAAAATCCCCCAAAAACGGCGATTTTTGTCGAACAGTATAAGGAAGTCGGCTTGCGCATTCAAGCCCATATAAATTGTGTTGTGGAAGGTGACGCCCATGAGCAGTTCCAAGGATTTCATGCAGAGCCAGCTGAGGAAGTGGAAATCCGCCGCATCCCAGCTCATTTCGACGGAGGGAGAAGCCGTCGAGACCGCCGCCATCGAGCTGGAGCCCGAGGTTTACGATAAGTGCAGACGAATGGCCGAAACCGAACAGACGACCGTCAGCGCCGTGGTTCACTATATGATCGACCAATATTTTGCCGTGCGGTCCCACGAGATGGCATTTCAAGCGACGCTGGAGCAGAAGGAAAAAAATCCGCTGCTGCAGCTCGACGGCTTGACGAAGCGGAAGGAACGGTATACGGGCGAGGAGGTGCAGAGCTATGATCGTGCATGATTCCGCAGCCTTGCATCAAGCCGTCTTTCTGGAACAGTCCGCCCTGATGGCGTTTATGAATCCGGAGGACCCGTACTATTTGAAGGCCCGGTCGCTGTTCTTCGACCTGGACGATATGGACCGGCATTTGGCTACGACGAACTATGTAATTTTCGAAACGCACCAATGGCTGCGCAATCATTTTGATTATTCGGATGCGCAGTTCTTCTTGAACACGATGGAAAAAGCGGTCCAGCAGGGCGTGCTGACGATCGTGCCGGGAACGCCGGAGTTGGAGCGGGAATCGAAGCGGCTCATTATCGATTTTCCGAACTACCGCTTCTCACTTACTGAAGCGATGACGGCCGTCGTGATGCTGTCCTGCCAGATGAAACGGATTTTCACCTTTAATCCGAATTATTCGTTCCTGCCCAAGCTGGATCGTGAAATCAAGGTGCTGCCAAGCATTTTGTAACGAAGCGGTGAAAAAGAAAAACCTGACGGCCGGCCCGGCTTGGGGCTGCGCATCGTCAGGTTTTTGCTGTTTTAGGAAGATGGAAGCGGGTACTTGTCGAGCTGATGCTCCTCGAAGAATACCGGCGTCCCGGTCCGCCTCGCGGCATAATCGGCAATCTGCCTTCTTAGGTTGGGGTACAATACGATCTTGTCCAGCTCGGAAAGCGGAATCCACCGCACGCCCGTTTGATTCGGATCGGGGCACGCGGGCATTGCGGGCACGGACCCTTCCTTCAGCTTGCAATCGAATATAAGGTGGACGCTGGGCGTGGCGCCATACACGTGGTCGCTTCGATGCGGGGCGTATTCGTACACGAAGGCCAGCGGTCCGACCTCGACGTCAGTAGCGGCTTCCTCCCGCGCTTCCCGGATCACCGCTTCGATGACCGACTCCCCGGCTTCGACGCCTCCGGCAGGCAGATTGTAATGAGTCCCGTTTGCATCCGTAAATTCGATCAGCAGCACGCTGTCGTCCCGGAGGATCAGCGCGCAGGCGCGAACCCGGATCGGATAAGTCACTCCGGTTCTCCTCCCCCCCGTTGCGCCTACCCGACGAGTCCCGCCCGGACCATGGAAAGCAGACTTTCCAGACGGTCCGGAGGGCAGGCGACGATATACGGCTCGGGGTTCATGCCTTCGAACGGCCGGCCGTCGAAGTCGACGACCGCCGCCCCCGCTTCCTTTGCCAGCAGCAGGCCGGAGTACAAATCCTCGCCTTCGGAATTGTACAGCACGATGCCGTCCAAATCGCCGCGCGCGAGCATGCTCCACAGCAGCGTCGGCGCCCATAGCGACAGGACCCGTTTGCTGCCCGCGTCGAGATGGTGCTTCAGCATCGTAGCCTGTCCGCCCTTGCCGACGTCATGCCCTTGAATCCAGCCCAAAGTCATTCGTCCGGCGGCTGCGGATGTCTTGACGCGAATCGGCAGCCCGTTGCACAAAGCTCCTTTTCCCTGCTCGGCGACATACAAATTTTCCAGCTGCGAATCGTAGATGACGCCCAGCCGCGGCTCTCCCCGGTAAATGAGCGTCAGCGATACGCCATATACCGGCAGCCCGATCGCGTAGTTATTCGTCCCGTCCAGCGGATCGACCAGCCACAGCCAATCGCTTTCCGCTCCGGACCAGCCGCTCTCCTCGCTGCGAATCCGATGGTCCGGGAACCGCTCCCGCAGCCGGTTCAAAATTTCCTTCTCGGCCAAATGATCGATCGCGGTCACCAAATCCCCTTGATTTCCTTTGGCCATCACTTCTTTATCCCGGTCAAAATGCTCCTTCGCCAGCTTTCCTGCGGCTGCGGCCGCTTCGCAGGCGACCTCCCGGGCTATCCTCAACGTCTCGTCCATCAATATTGTCTTCCTCCCCTGCTCACGTTAAGGAAAATTATACCTGATCCTGCTACACAGCCTCAACCTGTGGCGAAGCTTGCCTGAGCCATATCGTCACAACCGTCCCTCGGCCAAGCTCGCTCTCCACCCGGATATTCCCGTGGTGGGCCAGAACGATCTGCCGGGCAATCGCCATCCCGAGCCCCGTTCCGTCCGATCCTCCCTCGGTATTCGTACCGCGGTAATACCGTTCGAACAGCCGGCCGACCGTCTCCTCATCCATCCCGCAGCCGTTATCGCGGATCTCCAAGCGGGCGAAGTTTTCGGCCTCTCCGTCCTCCGCGACGCTTACTTCCACGTCCGTTCCTTCGGGGTTGTGCAGGACTGCGTTCGCCAGCAGATTCACGATCGCCCGGCTGAGCCATCGTTCGTCTACACGGGTAACAAGCGGACTAGGGGCGGGTCGAAAGACGATATGCGCACCCGAAAATCTCGGATTCGTCCGAAAACGGCGAATGACGATGTCCGTCAGATCGTTCAGCTCCGTCTCCCGCAGCTCCAGCGGCAGCGCTTCGTTCTGCAAGCGGTAAGTCAGGCTGAGATCGTCGATCAGCAGCTCCATATATTGCGCCTTCTCGCGGATCACGCCGGCAAATTCCCGGATTTCGTCAGTCGACCAGCCGTAATCCGGCGCTTCCAGCATATGCGAATAGCCTTTGATCGACGTGAGCGGCGTTTTCAAATCGTGGGATACTCCGGTGATCCATTCCTCTCTCGTCTGCTCCAGCTTGACCCGCATCTCCTCGTTGCGGCTCAAAATGCCGGTCAGCCGCCTTAGCGAAAGGAACACGTCAGCGAACAAACGGTACCGGCGCTGCAGCCGGCCCTTGCGGTCCAGGCTGCGGGGACCCCGAAGTCCGTGCGGCTCGCGGAACTGACCGCGCCCGAGCTGCTGAAGCCAGTCGATCATATGGAGCACCGGTCCACCGAACCGGTTGGCGTACCAGAGCGACAGCAACAGGAACAGGAGCAGCGTCGTCATCAGCAAGCCGGCAAACGCAACGAGCACGACGCTGATCTCGTTTTTCAGAACTCCCGCAAAAATCCCTTTCTCATGAAACGGGATGGTCACAACCCAGGTATACTGCGTGCGGGAATCGTAATGAGAGGCCTGCTTGAGATCGTATCTGTTGCCGTAAACCGACCGGAGTGCAAGCTCCTGAAGGGAGTATTCCGTCAACACGTTCCCCGCGCTGCCGAACAAAGCAACCTGCCGCCCGGACGGGTCCAGCAGCTGCAACGCGGCATCCGCCTCCTTGAGCCGGTCCTCCAAGCCTGCAGGCAGCATCGAGCTTGGCCCCGGCGCGCCGGCCTTTTCCACGATCATCTCCAGCAGACGCTTCTCCTCCGGGATGACGCCATAGAGCAGCGTATAGGTTACGCCGCCTCGCTGCCGAATCCATACGGCCAAATCATACGGAAACGGCTCCTTTTTTCTCCAGTAAGCTTCAAATTCCCCCGGCTTATAAGCGGTCGGTACGTCCCCGGGCGTATACACCGAATAGGTTGCTCTCCCTTGACTGTCGAGCATTTGCAGCCAGCCACCTTCGCTTCTCACAAGGTCCAGCAGCTCCTCGTCAAAATGAGGCGTTCCCGTCTCATCCACTTCCATCGTGTCGATCAGCTTCAGCATGCCGGCCTGCGCAAAGCTGCGGCCCGCATCAAGATCCAGCAGCTTTAGCTGCATCCAGTACAAGATCAAGACTGCCAACACGACGAGCAGAATGCCGGTCACGATCAGCCGCAGGCTGAAATGGCCGATAAGCCGCCGGATGACCCGCTTGCCTCCGTCCGACACAGGTGACGAGACCGAGGCGGGAGCCGGACCTTCCCCTACATTCCGCTCCTCATTCGCCGCTCCATCGGCCCGCCTAAACGTCATCATTTCCGCCTCTTACCAGCTTGTAACCAAGCCCCCGGACCGTTACCAGCAATTCCGGCTCCGCAGGATTGCGTTCGATGCGCTCCCGGATGCGGTAAATATGGACCATAACGGTGTTATCGTCACTGAAGCCGGAGTCGCCCCATACCCGCTCGTACAGCTCCTGCTTGTTGAAAATCCGGTTCGGATGCTTGCAGAAAAACAAGAGCAGCTGAAACACCTGAGCCGGGCATGGAATCCGCCTGTCTTCAACCGTCAGTTCTCCCGCAAGCTCATTCAGCCGAAACCGCCCGAAATCGTAGACGCCCTGCGTGGAGGGCCCTTCCGCGGACTTGACAATCCTTCTGAGCTTCGCTTTGATCCGGGCAGCCACTTCAAGCGGATTGAACGGCTTGGTCACATAATCGTCTCCGCCCAAGGCGAAGCCGCTAAGCTTGTCCAGATCGGAAGAGCGCGCTGTCAGGAACAGAATCGGCGCATCGGTGCGCTGCCGGAGCTTCGGGCATACCTCAAACCCGCTTTGCCCAGGCAGCATTACGTCGAGCACAATATAATCATAAGACCTGCTGTCGCACGCCGCGAGCGCTTCTTCGCCCGTCGCCGCCGTATCGATATGAGCAAATCCTTCTTTTTCCAGCACCTTCTTCAACATACGGACAATGGTCGGCTCGTCGTCGACCAGTAAAATGGTTGCTTCGTTCGCCTGCATTCCATATCCTTCCTCCCCGGCATATCGCTTCACTTATCATACCACACCGCGTTTACTCGCAGAGGAACGGATTCTTAACGGAACCTTAACGGCAAAAAATTAAGGCTCCGGTAAGCTGCTGTTTCACCCGAAGTAAATCCGGCTAGTTATACTTGAGCGAAAGGAGAGGATATGCATGTGGTTCAGCATTGTGATGTTATTTTTGACAAGCTTGTTTTTCCCCGTCTATTTCATGATCGAGCTCGGGCGGAAACGCCAGAGCAAGCTGGCGTGCTTCGGATGGTTCCTTATTGCCACCTCCTATGGCATCTACATTTTGAACGTCGGAAGGTGGGATTGGGTCGGCTATTATTTCCGCTACGCCCTCATCGCGTTCTGGCTTTATTCCGTCGTGCGCGCCGTAAGAAATAACCGGAACGTGCCGCTGTGGCCGCCGCGTTCTTTCGTTTCATGGGTAGGCCCTGCGCTGTCCGCAGTCTTCGCCGCGCTGTTTGTTTTTCTGGGCGCTTACGCGCTGACCGGACACCGAGCGTCCGAAGAGGCGGTCGATCTGCGCTTTCCGCTGCGCGGCGGTACTTATGACGTCGCGCACGGCGGCAGCCGGACGATCGTCAACTACCACCACGAATACTTGCCGCAGCAATACGCGCTGGATGTCGTGAAACTGAATGCCGGAGGCTGGAGAACAAACGGCATCTACCCCAACGAGCTGCAAGCCTATGCCATCTACGGCGATACGCTGTACAGCCCGTGCAACGGCAAAGTGCTGGAAGCGGTCGACGGGTTCGAGGACAGAGCGCCCACCCTGTCGGAAAAGCTGCCGGAAGGCGTGCCGCCCGCCGGCAATCATGTCGCGATCGGCTGCCTGGATACCAAAGTGTACGTCGCGCATATGCAAAAAGGCAGCGTGAAGGTAAAAGTGGGAGATACCGTGGATGTGAATACACCCATCGGCCTTGTCGGCAATTCGGGAAATACGTCGGAGCCGCATCTTCATATTCATGCGGAGCGTAACGGTGCGGGCGTGCCCATTACGTTTAACGGTGAGTTTTTGGCGCGGAACGGCTTAATCCGGCAGTAACCGGAGGGGCTAGCAGCCGGCATATTCGTCGGGAGCGGCCGCATCGGTCCTTTGCGGGATGTTCTCCTCCCCGGCAATTCTGTGGTAAGATGGAGGAAATGAACGTAGAGGAGATACCGATGCAAACCGTTTCCATTTTAGGCGTACCCTTTTCCAAACTATCTTTAGACGAAACCGTAAACGAGCTGCATCGCCGGCTGGACCGGAACGATCCGCAGTTGTTTCACCTGATTACGGCCAACCCCGAAATTGTGATGAATGCAAGAAAAGATAGCGAGCTGCGGCGCATTGTCGAGCAGGCGGACATGATTACGCCCGACGGCATCGGCATTGTCCTGGCTTCGCGGTTTAAGGGCGAGCCGGTGCCCGAGCGTGTAACCGGCTACGAGATGCTTCTCCGGCTTTTGGCGCTCGGCCACGAGCACGGATGGTCGTTCTACTTCTTGGGGGCCGACGAAGAGACGAGCAAGAAAGCCGTCGACATCATCAAGAATCAATACCCGGGCCTCAAGGTCGCCGGCCGGCATAACGGCTTCTTTACCGCTGACGATGAACCACAGCTCGTAGAGCAGATCGCAAGCGTCAAGCCCGACCTTCTCATCGTCGCCATGGGCGCGCCGCGGGCGGAAAAATGGATCTTCAAGTACAAAAGCCGGTTATCCGTCAAGCTCGCGATGGGCGTCGGCGGCAGCCTGGATGTCATCGCAGGCAAAGTCAAACGCGCCCCGATCGTCTGGCAAAAGCTGAATCTGGAATGGCTGTACCGCCTGCTGCGGCAGCCGTCCCGCTGGAGACGGCAATTGGTGCTTCCCCAATTCGCCATCCTGTTTCTGCTGAAAGGCCGCAAGAGTTAGCATTGCAAAAAGCCACCGAACCTTCACGGTTCGATGGCTTTTCCATCCTATCGGTTATACGGAACGCCTCGCCTGTTGCGCTGGGCGTTTTTCTTTTGCTCTTAACCGAGCACGACACGGTCGTCCGCAAGCTTGGTGCCGCGGATCCGCTCGAACTGCTGCAGCAGCCCTTCGATGGTCAGCCCCCGCTTCTCCTGCTCCGGCACATCCAAAATAATGCGTCCTTTATCCATCATGATGAGCCGGTTGCCGAGCCGGATCGCTTGATCCATATTGTGCGTGACCATGAGCGTCGTCAGCTTAAGCTCGGCGACGATCTGCTCGGTCAGCGACGTAATCAGCTCCGCCCGCGAAGGGTCGAGCGCTGCGGTATGCTCGTCGAGCAGCAAAATGCGCGGCTCGGTGAAGGTCGCCATCAGCAGGCTGAGCGCCTGCCGCTCTCCTCCGGAGAGCAGGCCGACCTTGGCGTTCAGCCGGTTCTCCAGCCCGATGCCGAGCCGGCTGAGCTGCTCGCGGAACATCGTCCGCCTGCGCCCCGTAACGCCGATGGCGAGCCCTCTGCGCTCGCTGCGCTTGTACGCCATGGCCAGGTTTTCCTCGATCGTCATCGTTGGCGCGGTGCCGGCCATCGGATCTTGGAACACCCGGCCGATCCATGCGCTGCGGCGGTACTCGGGCATCGATTCGACCTCGTTTCCGCCAATGACGACCTTCCCGAGATCCGGCGTCATCACGCCCGAGATGATATTCATGAGCGTGGACTTGCCGGCGCCGTTGCTGCCGATCACCGTGACAAAATCACCCTCCTTCAATTGGAGGTTAATATGCGATAAGGCGAGCTTTTCGTCCGGCGTCCCCGGATTAAACAGCTTGGAAACATGTTCGACGCGTAACATTATCGACCACCTCCCGCTGAAACGTTCCGGGCACGAGAATTTTCGAGATCGGCCGCCCGTTGCCGGATGACCGATTTTTGACGCAGCTTGCCCCGGATCATCGGGAGCGTCAAAGCGCCGATAACGATGAGCGCGGTCATCAGCTTCATGTCCGTCGGCTCCAAGCCGACGCGAAGCGCCATCGCCACGATCAGACGGTAAACGATCGCGCCCAGCACGACGGCCAGTGTCGCACGAAATACCGTCTTCGCGCCGAACAGCGCTTCCCCGATAATGACCGAAGCAAGCCCGATGACGATCATCCCGACCCCCATCGTAATTTCGGCGAAGGCCGAATACTGCGCGATCAAGGCGCCGGAGAGCGCCACAAGCCCGTTGGACAAGCTGACGCCGACGATGATCGTGTTGTCCGTGTTCACACCGAAGCTGCGAATCATCCGGGGGTTATCTCCGGTTGCTCTGAGCGCAAGGCCCAGGTCCGTATGCAGGAACCAGTCCAGTGCAAATTTGACAACCAGCACGACGATCGGCATGACCAACAGCAGCGGAACGTCCGTCAGCAGCGTATCTTCTCCAAGCAGCGGAATGTTTGCTTTCCCCATAATCCGCAGATTGATCGAATACAGCGCGATCATCATCAAAATCCCGGACAGCAGCGCATTCACCTTGCCTTTGGTGTGCAACAGTCCGGTACAAGCTCCGGCCACGAGACCGCCTCCGAAGGCCGCCAGTGTGGCGAGCGCCGGAGATACGCCGGAAGAGATCAAGACCGCGGCAATCGCGCCGCCGGTCGTGAAGCTGCCGTCCACCGTCAAATCGGGAAAATCCAAAATTCGAAACGTAAGATACACGCCGAGCGCCATAATGGCATACAGCATGCCGAGTTCCAAGGAACCTGTCAACGCGTCTTGCATATGTCCATCCTCCTGCAAAGAAATGCAAAAGTGACCTTGAGTCCGTTCGGAAGGTCACTCTGCCTGGGTCTTACGAAGTTATTTTGCCGAACCGCTGAGCAGGTTTTTCTTATCCTGTACTTTATTTTTCATAGAGTCGGTGACTTCGACGCCTTCCTGCTTGGCGGCATCAAGGTTAATGATCAGGTCAAGCTTGTCCGGGTAGCTGACTTTCATATCGCCCGGCTTGGCGCCGTTCTTGAGAATCTCGACGGCCATTTTGCCCGCTTGGTAGCCGTGATCGTAATATTTGAAGCCGTAGGTGGCGAGAGCTCCTTTTTCTACCGAATCGCGGTCGCTGGAGAAGAACGGAATTTTCTTGTCGTTCGCGAGCTTGATGATCGATTCGACGGCGCTTACAACCGTATTGTCGAGCGTGATGTAGATCGCGTCGACGCGTCCCACGAGCGATTCGGCGGCCTGCTTCACTTCGGAGCTGTTCGCAACCGATGCTTTGACGACTTGAATGTTATGCTTCGCAAACGCCGCTTCCGCCGTCTTCACCATGAACGCAACATTCGCTTCGCCTTCGTTCGCCACGATCCCGATCTTCTTGACCTTCGGGAAATCGGAAGCAATGAAGTCGATCAGCTTCGGAATGGCGTCCGGATGCGTATCCGCGGCACCGGTTACGTTGCCGCCCGGCTTGTCCAGGCTTTTAACGAGCTTCGCGGACACCGGATCGCTCACGCCTCCGAACAGCACCGGCGCATCTTTCACGTTCTGCACGGCGGCTTGAGCCGACGGCGTGGCGATGGCGAATACCAGATCTTTTTTGTCGGCGGCGAACTTCTGAGCGATGGTCAGGTTCGTTGTAGCGTCGCCTTGCGCGTTTTTGTAATCTACGTCCATGGTCACTTTGTCGACAAAGCCGCCGTCCTTAAGTGCGGCCAGGAAGCCTTCGCGCGTCGCGTTTAGCGACGGATGTTCGACAATTTGCGAGATGCCGATTTTGACAACTTTCTTGTCCTGAGGCTTGGAAGCGTCTCCACCTCCGGACGAATTGGCGGGTGCCGGCGCTTTGGTCCCGCAGCCTGCGACCAGCAGCGGTACTGCGATCAGCAGGGATAACAGTTTAGCGGATGTTTTCAATGATTTCGGACCTCCTGGATTTAACGTGTACATGCTTTAAAGCGATAATGTTATCATAGTATGAGGGTGGTCATCCGTCAATCCATAATTGAACATCTGCTAAATTTAACAAATTCCAAAATGAAGCTTTCGCGCCCGGATCGGAACGGCCAATGGAATCATTTCCCACCCGTTCCGTGCGGCAGGTTTTGACGTTTCGGCAGCGAAATTTATTTCATTGTCGAAATCTATGTAAGCCCCGGAGGCGAATGCCCGTGAAAACTGCAATCCTGGTTGTGCTGATGCTGTTGTACCCGCTTTTTTTGCGTTGGGTGCATATTACCGATCTGCGCGCCATTCCACTTGTCGTCCCGTATGCGCTCGGCGCGCTGTCGGTCATGGTCCTGCTTACGGAGCTTGGCAAAGGAGCCGCTCGCCTGTTCCGCAGAAAAAAATAGCCCGGACCTCGGGCGGGTCGCGAGCCATGATGTCTGATGTGCAGGTTTAGACCAATCCCAAGGATAGCACCCATCCGAAAAAGGCGCTTGTGAGGACGATCGCCCAAGGCGGCAGCTTCCAGAAGACGAGCAGGCCGAACAGAACGGCAGCCGCCGCGAAGTCGGCAGGAGTCCGCACGGCGGACGTCCAGATCGGATCGTACAAGGCCGCGAGCAGCAGGCCGACGACGGCGGCGTTAATGCCCGTCAGCGCCCCTTGCATGCGCGCATGCGTCCGCAAGGCGTTCCAGAACGGCAGCGCGCCGACGACGAGCAGGAAGCCAGGGAGAAAGACGGCGGCTGTCGCCAGCGCGGCTCCGGCGCCTCCTGCGGCCGCAGCACCGAGATAAGCGGCGAACGTGAAGAGCGGTCCCGGAACCGCCTGCGCCGCGCCATACCCGGCCAGAAACGTCTCCGGGCTCACCCAGCCCGCAGGGACGACCTCCCGCTCCAGCATGGGCAGCACGACGTGCCCGCCGCCGAAGACGAGCGCGCCTGCGCGGTAAAAGCTGTCGGCCAGCGCGAGCCCCATGCCGGGCGCCGCCTGCCGAAGCAGCGGCAGCGCGACAAGCAGTACGGCGAACAGCGCGAGGCTGATCGCGCCCGCGGTCCGGCCGACCGGTACGCGAACGGGCTCGGGCGGCGCTTCGGCCGCCCGGCGGAACCGCCATGCCCCGAACAGGCCGGCGGCGGCGATCAAGGCCACTTGCGTGACGGCGCTGGGGGCCAGCAGGGCGAACGCGGCCGCCCCAACGGCCAGCGTGGCGCGAGGCCGGTCGGACGCCAGACTGCGGCCCATGCCGAGCACCGCCTGCGCGACGATGGCAACGGCGACAAGCTTCAGCCCGTGCAGCCACCCGGCCTGGGCGACGGGCGTCCCATGCAGCGCAAGCGCAAACAGTGCCATGGCGAGAGCGGACGGGAGCGTGAAGCCGAGCCAAGCGACCACCCCTCCAAGCAAGCCGGAGCGGATGATGCCGAGTCCGATACCGACCTGACTGCTGGCCGGCCCGGGCAAAAACTGGCACAAGGCGACCAGATCGGCGTAGCCCCGCTCGTCCAGCCACTTGCGCTTGACGACATACTCGTCCCGGAAATAACCGAGATGCGCCACCGGTCCACCGAAGGAGGTCAGCCCCAGCTTTGCGGAAGCGGCGCCAATTTCCAGCAGCCGCAAAAATCCGTTGTGAGCCTGGGACGATCCGGCGGAGTTCATATCTTCTTCATTCCGCAGCGGAGCGGATGTGCCATTCGGACTTGCAGCCACGAGGAGAAAACACTCCTTTTTTGTAAGCGAAGGTTAAATTTGGTAGTCACTTTTTCATCAAAACAGATTTGCTGTTCCGATTCAAGTTATTTTTTTGTGATTTTTCTCATCAACCGGTCATAAGCGGACTCGACCGCTGAAAAAGAAGGCATCCTCCGGCTGTGGCAAGCACGGCCGGGGATGCCTTCTTTTGCTGTCCCTCTGTTTGACAGAGGGGGCATTTACGGTTGGAACTCTCTGACCATCCGTTTGGCCGGTCCGTTCGGCGTATCGATCGTTTCGTATACGCGGATTGTCACGCCCGATTCGATCTGCTCCGTCTTGACGTTCGTGAACGAAATGCGCTGCGTGCCGGTAATCAGTTTCTGCGTGCCGGTGAAGCCGGCGGATTGCGAGCCGAGCACCCGGCCGAGCCCGTCGACAAGCTCGAACTCCATCTTCGAAAAGTTCTGGTCGATGATGACCGGCTCCCGCTGCTCGATCGTTAGCGACAAATTCAGATGATACGAATAGCCGGTCGACGTGCTGTAGGTCGTCGCCAGATTGTTCGCATCGATGTTGACATCGAACGGATAGAAGCTGATTTTGCCGTATTCCTCTTCCCGCTGCGCGGCGACGCGGAACGTGCCGAGATCCAGCTTGGCCGGCGCGATCGCTTTCGGATCCGTCACCCGGAAGGCGATATTATCCCCTTTTTCGTCCGCCGGCACCATGAACGAATAAGCGACGACATAGCTTGTTCCGGGCATGATGGTGGCAGCCGCCGTCGTCTGCCGGACGCCAGGGAAAGCCAGCCCTTGCGAGTTCAGCAGCTCCGTGCCGATGTCCGGAAGCGTCAGGACCGAGCTTCCGCGGTTCGTGTACTTCACTTTGGCTATGGCCGTTTTGTACCCGTAATCGGTATTTTCGTGCAAATGCAGCTCGACAAGCGACATGTCCAGCTTCGAGTCGATCAGGCTGCTTGCCGCAAGGGGCAGCGGCGTACCGTACTCGTAGCTTTTGGCCGCCATCGTCGGGTTGTACTGCTGCGCAGCGCCTTGGAGGCCGACGACCATAACCGGCCGCCCGTCCGTCTTCGAGCCGGATGCCGTGCCAGACGAGGAGCTTGTTGCGCCGCTTCCGCTCGTCCCTGTCTTCGTCTGTCCGCTCGTGCCGCTTGCGGCATTAGTACCGCCCGTGCTTCCCCCCGCAGAGGACGAGCCCGAAGCGGAACCGCCGGCGGACGAACCGGACGTTGTGCCGGATGCGCTTGTTCCCGTGCTGGCGGCACTTCCCGCGGCGCCGCTGTTGGCCGTATTCGCACTTGCAGACGTGTTCCCGCCGCTGGCGGACGCTGTCGTGCCCGAGCCGGCGCTTGTCCCTCCCGCATCCTCCTTCACACGGACCACAAGCTGCGCTGCATTCGGCTCGACGCCGGACGGGAGCAGCGCCGTGTAGCTGAACGATACCGCCGCTTTCGGCGCCAAATAAGCGTCTCGCGAGGAACGGGCTTCCGAAGCTGCTGCCGAGCCGTCTTTGCCGAACTGGTAAGCTCCGGTCAGCGCAGGTACCGCGATCATCCGGTCGCTGTCATTGCGCACCGTCACGGTGGATTGCATGAGCACGCCGTCTTCCTGACGGATGGCCGTCGCTTTCTCGGCGACGACCGTCAGTCCGCTGCCCGTTCCGTATCGGGCCAGCGGCTTCTCGCTGCCGAGCTTGACCGCCGGCGGAAGCTCGCCAAGCGGCAGGCTGCCGAGCACCTTATCCTCGCCCGCATCCGACGTCACCAACTGTAAAGTCAACGGACCGACGGACTGTTCGGAAAGCTCTGCCTTGACGGTCCGCTGAACGGTTTCATTCGGCAGCAGCGAAGAATTGTCGGAGCCGGAAAGGGCGGCGGCAAGCGTGCGTCCGTCGGACGTCAGCAGCCGGTATTGAAGGCCTGATGGAAGCGTTACTTCCGTTTTGCCGCTGCCGGTCACATACAGGTTCATATACAGATACGGCTTGCCGTTCTCTACGACGCGGAAGCCGTCCCCCTGCACGAACGTCAGGAATACATCCTCCTTGGCTGCAGGGTCTGCGTCTTTGAGTCGCACAATGGTCTGCGAAGCCGTTGATACCCCTCCGGGGAGCGAGTCCGTCACGGGCAGCGCGCCGATGTCGCGCGTCTGATCCGCCCCGCTTCCGTCCCAGGCGTACAGGTCCACCTTCAGCCCCTCGGCCTTGATGCCCGGCGCAAGCTGGGAGTAAAAATCGAACGTCTGCTCCTTGCCCGGCTGGACGCGGGCGCTTTGCTTGCTGCCTAGACGCGCCGGATAGCGATTCCCTGCCGCATCCACCACCCGGACGCCGTAGCCGTTGAAATCGACCGCGCCGTTGCCGCCGTTATGAAGCTTCAGCGAGAACTGCATCAGCGGCGAATCGCCGCCCGCGGCAAGCGATGCGTTCTCCAGCGTAAAGTAAGTATCGTTCGCTACGAAAACGCCCGGCTTTCCCGCATAAACGGCCGGCGCAGAAGCCGACAGGCATACGGCGCTTATCGCCAGCGCTCCGAGCCAAGCCGTACGGGACGGTTTCGTTAACATTTTTAAGCTTTTCAAAAGCTGTTCCTCCTTTAGTAAAAACTGGATGTCAAGATTAATCGAAGCGGAGCGCGTCAATCGGACGAAGCTTGGACGCTTTGTTTGCCGGGTACAAGCCGAACACGACGCCGACGAGCACGGAGAACAGGAACGCATACAAGCCGATATCCATCGACAGCTTGGTCGTCTGATTCGGATTGATCATCGGCCAGACAAGTGCCAGACCGCTGCCGAGCAGCAGCCCGATGAGGCCGCCAATGCCGCTGATGACCGTCGCCTCGACGAGGAACTGCATAAGGATGTTGCGCCGCTTCGCCCCAATCGACTTGCGGATGCCGATCTCCCGCGTCCGCTCGCTGACCGTGACCAGCATAATGTTCATAATGCCGATGCCGCCGACAAGCAGCGAGATGCAGGCTACGCTGATCAGTTGGTTCGTGAGCGTACTTGATGCGGCGACCCGCGCGTTCATCAGCTCATCCTGATTGATGAGATTGAAGCCTTGGTCGCTTTTGAATTTATAGGTCAAATACTGCTTGATCGTATCTTGCGCTTTGTAGATGTCTTCCTTCGTCGGCGTATCGATATAGGTCGTCCGGATATTGCCGAGCTTGAAAGTGCGCTGCGCCGTCGTGAGCGGGACGAAAACCGCGTTGTCCATCGATGTCCCGCCTGCCCCGGTGCCTTTGCTTTTCAGCTTGCCGACCACCGTGAAGACGACGCCGTCGATGTTGATCTGCTCGCCCGTCGGGTCGAGTGTGCCGAAATACGTTTTCGACACCTCGCTGCCGAGCACGGCAACCGGGTTGCGGAATTCAAGATCGGCGTCGACGATAAAGCGTCCGGTCTCGAGCTGGCCTTTCATAATGCTGAGATAGCGGTCGTTCGTGCCGGTCACCGTAAACTTCTCCTGCGTCCGGTCGTACTTGATATTGGAGTTCGCTTTATTGATCGTCGGGGCGATCGACGAAAACTCCGGCAGTTGCTCCAGCTGCATCAGATCGTTGTAATCAAGCTGCTGCGCCCGCCCCGTTCCCAGCACGTTGACGACGAGCATGTTCGTGCCCAGGTTCTCGTACTGCTTTTCGATCTGGTCCGACGTGCCCCGTCCGATCGCAACGAGCGTGACGACCGAGCTGACGCCGATAATCACGCCGAGCATGGTGAGCATGGTGCGCATCGGATTGGACAGCACCGTCCGCAGCGCCATGGTGATCAGTTCCGTCGATCTCATGCCGTCACACCCGCCGCTCCGGCCGGAATCTCCGCCAGTCTCTCGTCACGGACGATCAGGCCGTCCCGGATCGATACCACGCGTTTGGCGTTCTCGGCGATATGCAGATCGTGCGTGATCAGAACGATGGTATTGCCCTGCTCGTTGAGCCGGATAATCAGCTCCAGCACTTCCTTGCCGGTCTTGGAATCGAGCGCTCCCGTCGGCTCGTCAGCCAGCATCAGCGACGGGGACACCGCCAGCGCGCGCGCAATCGCTACCCGCTGCTGCTGCCCCCCGGACAGCTCGCTCGGTTTATGATGGCCGCGCTGGCCCATTCCCAGCAGCTCAAGCATCTGGAGCGCCGTTTCGCGGCGCTTCTTGGCCGGCACGCCCGAGTAGAGCAAGGGCAATTCCACGTTTTCCAGCGCCGTAAGTTTGGGAAGCAGATTGAATTGTTGAAAAATAAATCCGATTTTTTTATTCCGCAGCTCTGCAAGCTGGTTGTCCGTCATCTTCTCGGTAGCCACGCCGTCCAGCTTGTAGGAGCCGGAGGTCGGCACGTCCAGCAAGCCGATCGTGTTCATCAAGGTCGACTTCCCGGAGCCGCTCGGCCCGACGATGGCGACGAAGTCCCCCCGCTCCACTGTGAGCGACAGGTCGTTCAATATGCGCAGCTTTTCCGCGCCCCGTTCGTATTCCTTCGTAATGTGCTTCAGCTCAATCATCGGTTCCATGCCGGGATTCCTCCTTTCGCCGTTATCTGCCGGATTGGCCGCCGCCTCCGTTGGAGCGGTTCCCGCCCCCTGAGCCGCCCGTGCCTCCTGCACCGCCTCCGCCTGGAGCAAACTGGAAATTGCCGCCGCCCGGAAATCCTCCGCCTTGGACGCCCTGGAACTGCTGGCGCAGCCTGTCGATCTCGGCCTGGCTCAAATTTTGCCGCTGCTGCCGCACAGGCACGACGACTTTGTCGCCTTCCTTGAGCCCTTCGGTAACCTCCACATCCGTTTTGCTGCGGATGCCGATCTTAATCTCCTTCTCTTCCCGCTTGCCGTCGGGCCCTTCCACGGTAACGAACCGTTTGCCTTTTTGCTGCTGGAGCGCCTCCATCGGCAGGACGAGAATGTCCTTTTTATCCTGGATCAAAATGTTCGCCGTTCCCGTCATACCGTAGCGCAGGTCGCCCGTGTTTTTGACCGCCACCACTGCGTCGTAGAACGTCACCCCGTTGGTCGTCGTGCCGACCGTGGACACCTGGGTCACTTCTCCTTCAAATTTGCGCCCCGGCAGCGAATCGACGGTCACTTCCGCCTTCATCCCGCTCTTCACGCTCGGCAGATCGAGCTCGTCGACCTGAATGGGAAGCTGCATGAAATCGAGGCTGGCCACCGCGCCGAACAAGGTCGTCCCTTCGACTTTGGCCCCTACCGGATAGCTCGCCAGCACATTCGTTTTCTTGTTGGCAAAATCCGTAGAAAATACCCCGTCAAAAGGCGCCTTGAGCGTCAATTGGTTTAACTTGTCCTCCAGGCTCGTAATCGTCGCCTTCTGACGCTCGATCGTCGCCTGCTTGTTCAAAATATCGCCGCTTAGCGTGTCGCTGCCGATCACGGCGATCAGATCGCCTTTGTCTACATGGCTTCCGGACTTGACTTTCAGTTCGCGGATGCTTCCGTTCGCCCCAGCGAACACCGTCTCGGTTTTTATGTAATCCAGCGCAGCCTTCTCCTGCGAGTCGACGCTGCGTCCGCCAATCGTCGCCGTCCCTTTCACTTTCATCCCGGCATCCAACGTCCCGTCGTTCGCTACGGTTACTTCGACATCGACCAGCTTGGCGCCGGAGCTGTCCGACCTCGTTAAAGTTCCTACAGAAGCGATCGTCCCTGTCTTCGTCAACAGGAAGCCGTCGGGAGCCAAATCGAGCGCATCGCCCTTTTTCAGCTGCGAAGCATCCTCCAGCAAAAACGGCAGCTTCACCGTTAACGAGGACAAGTCCGCAATTGTGCCGATACGGCTCGATTTGGTCGTGTTCGAGCCCGTGTCCAGGTTGCCGGACAACGTCAGTTTGCCGCTGATCGGAGCGGTGATGCGCATATTCCCCTGCTGGGTCTGCAGATCGTTCAAATCATTTTCCATCTGTTGAAGGCTCGTTCGCGCCTCCTGCAGGTTCGTTTCGAGCGCCGGATCGGCGATTTCCACCAGGACGTCCCCTTTTTTCACCGGCTGGTTCCGGGTCAGGTTCATCGTCTTGATCGTTCCGTCTGCAGGAGCGATAATGTTCTGCATGTCTCTTGCCTCAAACTGGGAAGTGCCGGATACCGTTGACCGGATTTCCCCCTTTTTGACCTCGACCGTCTTTTCCTGTACGCTGGCGGCCGACTTTTTCGGTTTTTGTTGCAAATACACATACGTTCCGGCTCCGACCACCAAGAGGCCGAGGACGCCGATGATCCATTTTTTGTAGCGCAGCCACGCCATCCGCGTATCTCCTTTCTGAATCGATGTAGCATTGATCACCTCTTTCAATGTAGCATCCGTTTGTAAAAAAAAAGTGAAAAGTCGCTTAATCCCAACTTAAAGTGAGAGCGGCGGCCTAATGCTGCGAATAAGAAACGCCAAAAAGCCCGCAGCAACGATAAAATCGTTGTTGCAGGCTGGTACTGACGTATTCCAAATTAAGTTTAACTCAAACGAGGACCGGCGCCGCGAACTGCCTCAGGCGCATCTGCGAACTTCCCGAAGTTCTGGACGAACCGTTCAGCAAGCTCCCGGGCTTTGGCGTCGTAAGCTTGTTTGTCCTCCCACGTGCTGCGCGGCTGCAACACTTCGTCCGGTACGCCGGGAACGTGGCTTGGCACCAGCACGCCGAATACCGGGTCCGGAATAAACTCCGCTTGCTCCAGCGTGCCATCCAAGGCTGCCGTGACCATCGCGCGGGTGTACGCCAAATTCATTCGCTTGCCTACCCCGTAAGGCCCTCCCGACCAGCCGGTGTTCACCAGGTAGACGCGGGATTCGTGCTTGTCAATCTTGCGTCCCAGCATTTCGGCGTAGACGCTCGGACTCAGCGGCAGGAACGGCGACCCGAAGCAAGCGGAGAACGTCGCCTCCGGCTCCGTCACGCCACGCTCCGTCCCGGCCAGCTTGGACGTATAGCCGGACAGAAAATGATACATCGCCTGCTCCTTCGTCAGCTTCGCAATCGGAGGCAGCACCCCGAACGCGTCCGCCGTCAGGAAGACAATCGTCTCCGGATGTCCCGCCGTACCGGGGATCACCGCGTTCGCTATCGATTCAAGCGGGTAAGCGGCCCGCGTATTTTCCGTGCGGGAGCCATCATGGTAATCCGCTTCCAGCGTGTCCGGGCGCAGCACCACATTTTCCAGCACGGCTCCGAACCGGATCGCACTCCAAATTTGCGGCTCCTTTTCTTCGGTAAGCCCGATGCACTTGGCGTAGCAGCCGCCCTCGAAGTTGAACACGCCGCGGTCCGACCAGCCATGCTCGTCGTCGCCGATCAAACGGCGGTTCGGGTCGGCGGACAGCGTCGTTTTGCCCGTGCCGGACAGTCCGAAGAACAGCGCCACGTCGCCCTTGTCTCCTACGTTGGCCGAGCAGTGCATCGGAAACACGCCGCGGAAAGGCAGCAAATAGTTCAACACGCTGAAAATCGACTTCTTCATCTCGCCCGCATATTCCGTGCCGCCGATCAGCACGATGCGCTTCTCCATCGAAACGGCGATGAACGTGCCGGATTTCGTCCCGTCTGCGGCAGGGTCGGCCTGCAAGCCGGGCAGCGCAATCACCGTAAATTCCGCGCGGTGCTCCTTCAATTCCTCCGCCGTCGGCCGAATGAACAGCTGACGCACGAACAGATTGTGCCACGCATATTCGTTTACGACGCGAATCGGCAGCCGGTATTCTTCATCCGCACCAGCGAAGCCGTCAAACACGTACAGCTCGCGTTCCTTCATATATTGTGCCGCTTTGGCTAATAAACGATCGAAGTGCTGCTCCGCCATCGGCTGGTTGACGGCTCCCCAAGCGATGTGGCCGTCGACGGAAGCCTCCTGCACGATATATTTATCCTTGGGCGAACGGCCCGTAAATTTTCCGGTAAAGGCCCGCAGCGCCCCGCTGGATGCAAGCTCCCCCTCCTGCCGCTTCAACGCGGCTTCAACCAAAACAGGAACCGACAAATTATAATGAACGTTCCCCCCGGCAAGAAGCGCCGCCGTATCGAAGCTGTACTCCGTCGTTTTCATGTAATGCCCCAACCCTTTCTGTCTTCATGTCATTCTCATTTATTGTACACTATTCATTTATATATTGTATACTATTTGATCATAATGTTCACGGTTTATACTAATAATTCCGCAAACGTAACCAATAATTAGGGTTTTATACGAAAATTGCTTACAAGGAGGTATTTGTTTCCTTTTGGAGAAATATTAGGTTGAGCAATCCGAATTTGCGGGTTTGTCGGGGAGGTACTATGCGCCACATTCAATCCGTCTTGAACAAGTACTGTTTGAAAATCACCGGTTCGCATTGGGAAGCCGAAGACCTGGCTCAGGAAGCTCTTATTCGCGTGCTGCAAGTGCTGCGCGAGCAGCCTGACCGTCCGATTAGCAAAGCGTATTTATTCCGCATCGCCAAAAACCTGTGGATCGACAAGCAGCGCAAAATGATGCGCCAGCCCGCCGTGCCGCTTACAGACGCTCACTTGGCGCAGCTCGCTTTTCAAGACAACCGGCTCCGGACTCGCGAGCTGCTGGAAACGCTGGCTCACCGGCTTCCCGTTAGCCAGACCGTCATTTTGCTGCTGATGGACGTATTCGATTTTACGGCGCGGGAGACCGCAGCGATGATCGATTCTACGGAAGGCGCGGTGCAAGCCGCCCGGTCCCGGGCAAGGAACAAGCTGAGAGCGCTGGCGGCAGAGCCTGCGGAAGCGGACGGCCCGCAGCCAGGTGAACGGCAAGCCGCTCCGCCCGCAACGTTGTTCGAAGCCCTTGTCGACGGACTTCGGGGGCGAAACCCCGAGGCGATTTACACCGCGTATTTGCGGCTGAATCGACAAGGCTATCGAATCGGCGGCATACACAGGCTGGCTCCCGACAAATTGTACTTTACCGTCGAGGACCTGGATGGTAACAAGCTGATGGTGAGCACATGAACCTTTTTTGCGAAACCGTGTACGGTTTTGCCCTCGGCTTCCGTTTCTTGTTACGGGAACCCGATCTTCCAAATCCAACGCATCCAAAGGAGGTTTTTTCAGATGAGCAAACACATCAAACGGATCGACACCGTCTTTGTCCCGGTTACGGACATTTCCCGGTCGAAAGAATGGTACATGAACCTGTTCAATTTCCGGATCGTTTATGAAAGCCCGGACGGCAGCTATGTCGGCTTCCGGTTTAACGAACCGGGTCCGCTGCAAACGGGACTCACCCTGTATCAAACGGACCAGCTTCCCGAGTCGCGGCATATAGCCTTTAACTTTTACACTACGGATGTCGATGCGTCGTACGCTTATTTTACGGAGCGGCAGGTCCGCACATCCGAGATTCACGGAGCAGGAGGCATGCGCTTCTTCGACGCATGGGACCCGGACGGCAACGCCATCGGCGTCGTGACGTTCCCGGAATAGCCGCACAGAAGATTACTTTGCACGAAAAAAGGGGGTATCCGGAAAAACGGATAATCCCCTTTTGCGGTATAAAAGGAGCGGAAATATTCCGGTTCCCGCCACGCTACCGAACCTCATTTATGTAACTGTCCATGACATAAAAATAATTTTTCATCATGAACGAATATTAAAAATTTACCTAATCGCCAATTGAAATATACTGTATTCAGGAGGCGATTTAGGATGAATGAACAAGTGAATTTCGGAAACGTCTCGCAGGATTATGCCCGCTACCGCGACGAACTGCCTGCGAGGCTGGCCGATTGGCTGGAAACCCACGGCGCCTTGAAGACCGGTGCACGAGCGGTCGATCTCGGCGCCGGGACGGGAAGCTTCTCCCGGCTCTTGGCCGGCCGCGGGGCAGCGGTGACCGGCATCGAACCGTCGACCGAAATGGTCGGTGAAGCGCGCCGCGTCGCAGACGCTAGCGACTCTTCCGTGGTCTATGTGCAGGCTCCTGCGGAAGCAACCGAATTGCCCGCAGGCCTGTTCGATCTGGTCACGGCCGCACGCGCATGGCATTGGTTCGACCGCCAGCAGGCCGTCCTCGAAGTACGGAGGCTGCTTAAGCCGGGCGGCTTCCTGGCCGTCGTCGATTCGGTCATCTTGGCGACCGAGAGCGAAGCGGTCCGCGCAACGTTCGAGCTGATCCGCAGGCAGATGCCGGATGGCAAGCTGAAGGCTCCAGGTTCTATGGCTGAAAGCCCGGAGCGGCGCAACGGGTTTCCCTTGCGATGGTATGACGAATGGGCGGAGAGCGGTTTTCGGGAAAAAGACAGCGGACAATTCGACTACGAGCTGCATTTTACACCGGATGCCTGGAGAGGCAAGGTCCGCTCCATCTCCTGGTTCTCCCAACTGAATACGGATAGCAGGCAGCAGGTCGATCAAGAAATGGCCGGGCTGTTCCGTAGCGTGACAGAGCTGACGATCCCCCACCGTTGTTCGTTCGTCCTGCTTCAAAAAGAAGAGCGCCCCTCAGCTCTGCTCTAGCCCCGCACAAGCCAAAAAGGCCGCACGCCCGACGATCTGTCCATCAGCGTGCAGCCATTTGCCTTTTTGCGTTTTAGCGCTTGGCTATCGTATCCCAATCGGCTGCGGTCACATTCCCCATATGCCACAGCGAGACGCCTTTTAGTCCGTAATACTTGGCCAGCCACAGCTTCTTTGCGATGCTGTCCGCATCCTCGTAATAGATCGTATGGCTTCCGCGCTCGTCTTGAAAAGCGATTTGCTTCAGAAAATAAGGATAAGTGCGGTTCAACGCTACGCCCGGGGAAGCCATCCGCTTCTCCACCTCCGCGATTTCCGGCTGCGCCAGCGTCACCTTTCCTCCCGTCGCGACCCACTGATTCGCCTGCTTCGAGATGCCCAGCACCAGCTTCTCTTTAGGAACGGAGAGGAGCGCTTGCTTCACCGTATCGCTAACCAGCGGCAGCGGAGCCGATGGAAGCCCGGAATCTTGATGCGTGAAATCGTATGCCATCAAAATGACGCTATCCGCGACCTCGCCGATTCCGCGCAGGTCATACCCTTTATAGTAATATGTCGGCGGGACGGCCACCGTTAACGTTTTGCTCCCGAGGCCCTCCTTCACTTCACGCAAAAACGCCACATAGTCCGCTGCAGCGCCCGCTTCCTTCAGCCCCTCCAGGTCGAGGCAAACTCCCGTGAACGCCTCTCCTGATTCGGATAGCACGGATTTTAGCGATTCGACAAAGCTTTTCCGCGCCGCAGCATCCCGGAGAAACTCCTTCACGCGATCGCGCGGCTCGGTCGCGAAAATCATCAGCTCCTTGCCGAGCTTCGCCCGGGTGGCGGCATCGACGGGCTCCTGCCAGCCGTCCGGAAACCGGTACTCCGTCGACTTCGTATCCAGCTTCGCGCTTCCGGCTCCCTCGTAGGATAAACGGGACCAGCCGAACGCGGCGCGATCGAGCAGCGGCATCCGCTGGATGGCAGAGTATGAACGGATCGCATAGAAGCCTGTAACTTCTAGCTTTTGCTGCGCAATTCCGGCATTCAGGAGCCGGTACATCGTCGCGGCGGCTTCCTTGCGCGTCAAAGAGCTGGCGGGACGAAACCCGTTCGCATCGCCTTCCATGATCCCTTGGCGGACGGCAAAATAAACGTAGGGCGCCAAACTCTTACTTATTGCCCCATCATCGGAAAAGCGCCGCAGCTCCCGCTCCTTCGTCCATTCGGCTTCCGTCCAGCGCTTCGCAACATCGGGCGTTTCCAAGCTCAGCAAATATTTTCCGATGGCGGCGGCCACTTCCTCCCGCTTCACCGCAAGTTCCGGACGAAGCGCCCCCGACGCATCCGGCATAAAATCGATCCACTGCTTATTCAGCGCCTCGGTAATATAAGGATAAGACCAGCGCTCCGCCGACACATCCGTCAGCTTCGCATCCGCTTTGCCCTGAACGTTCCCGGCATCCGGCC
This sequence comes from Paenibacillus tyrphae, assembly GCF_027925525.1. Classification (GTDB taxonomy): domain Bacteria; phylum Bacillota; class Bacilli; order Paenibacillales; family NBRC-103111; genus Paenibacillus_G; species Paenibacillus_G tyrfis_B. The sequence continues at coordinate 102,585 of NZ_BSDJ01000024.1, forward strand.
GCGCGGCATTCACGAGCAGCTTGACGAACGCTTCCCGGGACAGCGAATCATTCGGACGATACGTCAGGTCTTCGTAGCCCTCGATCACCCCGAGCGCAGACAAGGAGTATACGGCGTCCTCGGACCAGTCCTTGGGCGCCAGATCCGCAAACGGCTTCAACTGCGCTTCATAAGCGGAGGCCGTTCCCGCAGCCGCCAGCAGCATTCCTGCCGCCAGCAGCGCCATTTTCTTCATCATTCCTTCTTCCCCTCTCTATGGTAGCGTAAAGTTATACGTTACAAAGAGAGAGGTGGTTGCGCTTGGACTGGCTGATGGCTGTCTGACAACTGACTGACACCAAGCTGACGTCCCTGTCACACGCCGGATCCATGCAAAAGCCCGACGGATCAACGCTTCCGGCGGGCTTTCAGTACGGTATCAGTCTTGGTTGCTTTTCCGCTTTGTCGGCAACTGCTTCCCGGGATGGCCTTTCCCCTGATGCTCCCGGTTTTTCTCATCCTTCTCCTGCGTTTCGTGCAGCTTGTCCAGCCAAGCTTCCGTATCGCCTGCCAAATCGTCTCTCATTTGCACTATTCCTCCTTTCGTCGTCGGTATTATGCCCTTGCAGCCGAAAAATATGGGGCAAACACCTGACTCGCAACGAATTGGCCCGCGCGATACCGATACGGATAAATATTTTATTATTAAATTTTTTTTAGATTTATTAATTTATTGCTCACCGATCCGATAAAAGGAAAGTATGTCCTAACAAAGAACCGACAAAAGGAAGGGATTGGATTGAAAACGTTACGTCTTGCTTTCATCTTTCTGCTTTCGCTGGGGCTTGTCGCCGGACAAGCATCGGCCGAGGGCGAAGGAGCAAAAGGAAACAACTACCGCTGGATTCAAGGGGGAACCAAGGTTGACCTCGGGACGGTAGCCACTTTGGATTTGGGCACTCCGTTCGTTTTTCTGAACGGCGACGACACCCGCAAGCTGTTGAAGGATTCGAAAGATATTCCGTCAGGCAAAGAAATCGGCAGCATTTTTCCCGTCAACGAGCAAGAGCAATGGGAAGTCATTCTTGAATATATCGATACCGGACATATTAAAGACGAAGAGAAGAAAGATTTGGATACCGATGCGATTCTCAAGAGCTACCGGGAAGGAACGGAAGAACAGAACAAGCAGGTGCCGGATGAAAACAAACTGCAGGTGACCGGTTGGGACGTGAAGCCTTTTTACGACGAGAAGACGCATAACCTTACCTGGTCGATTGCGGCCCAGAACGCTCAAAAGGAAGCGCTCGTGAACTATAACGTCCGTATGCTGACCCGAACGGGTTACATTTCGATCGTTCTCATCTCCGACCCTCAGCATCGTGCGAAGGATCAGGAGCTGCTGGCCAGTCAGATCATTCCCAAAATTGCTGCAAAACAAGGCCAACGGTACGAGGACTTCGATGCGTCGAAGGACAAAGTAGCGGAATACGGGCTATCGGCCCTTATCTTAGGCGGCGCCGGGCTTGCCGTTGCCAAAAAAGTCGGGTTTCTCGCCATGATTGCTCTCTTTTTGAAAAAAGGATGGGTTATCGTCCTCGCCCTGCTTGCCGGCGGCTGGACATGGATCAAATCCAGAATAAACCGTTCGCGGCGGAACAACCAACCCGCTCCGCAGGAGACGGCGGCAAAAGACGAAAACGCAAGCTTGTAGCAGCCTGATACCGATCTCATACGCCCAGGCTGCCTGACGCAATCCTGATAAACCGATGACTGCGCTTTGTCTCGGATAAGCCGTGTGGTATAATGGAAAATCATAGCCACTCGATTATTGACGGAATGTGGAGGGATTTTTATTCTTTACGTGGCCGCGTTTCTCATGTCATTTACGATTGTATTCCTGCTCATCCCCCCGCTGCGCCGCTTGGCGTTTCGCATCGATTTTGTCGACAAACCCAAAGTCGACAACGAAAGGAAGATACATAGAGAACCGATCCCATTGACGGCCGGACTTGCTATCTTCGCGGGATTCGTGATCACCTACCTGTGCTTCGTGCGGGACGATTGGAAGCAGTCCGCCGCCATCCTGGCCGGATCGCTGTTGATCCTCGTCATCGGCATGGTGGACGATTGGTACAAAACCCACGGCAAGGAACTCGCCGCTTGGCCGAAGCTGATCGTACAGCTGTCCGCAGCCGTCATCGTGTACAGCTCCGGCGTCGTCTTTTACGGGTTCCATAATCCGTTCACCGGAAGCGACGTCATTCTGCCGGTTTGGCTGCAATTTTTTCTGACGGTCATGTGGATTTTCGGGGTGACGACAGTCATTAACTTTACGGATGGCATGGATGGGCTGGCCGGCGGTTTATCGGCGATTTCGGCGGTCACGCTGTTCGTTGTCGCGCTGGCCAAAGCGCAGTCCGATTCGGCGATGCTCGCCATCATCCTGGTCGGAGCGGCGCTAGCCTACTTGAAATACAACAAGCCCCCGGCCAAAGTGTTTATGGGCGACGCGGGCGCGACGCTATTCGGCTTTCTGCTCGGCGTCATCGCCTTGGACGGGGCGTTCAAAGGCGCGACCGTACTATCGCTGCTCGTTCCGATCTTGGCGCTCGGTGTACCGATCTTCGACAACCTGTTCGTCGTGTTCAAGCGGATGATGAACGGCAAGCCGATCTACCAAGCCGACGCCAGCCAAGCGCATTACCGGCTGCTGCGCAGCGGCTTGAATCCGAAGCAAGTCGTACTGTTTCTTTGCTTGATCAATACGTGCTTCAGCTTAACCTCGATCATTTTACTTTTGCTTACGGTCTAATCTATCGTGTCATTTATGGGAATTGCAAAACAAGCCCTGCCGCACAATTGCGGCAAGGCTTGTTTTGTTTTTATAGCAAGAAGACAGGTTCCCAAATCCTCCGGTCAGTAAGTAAGCAGCACGCCTAGCGTTTCTTTCGGAGCGCGCAAGTACCATTCGTACGCCTCTTCTACCCGGTCCACCGGAAGCTTCTTGGAAACGAGCGGCATGACGTCAATCTTCCGCTCGCCAAGCAAGCGGATATATTCGTACATGTTGCGCCCTTCCGTCCAACGCACGAAGCCGATCGGGTAATCGACGCCATCCTGTTCGTAAGCGGCGTCGTACCGCCCCGGGCCGCCCGCACGCGCGATGCGCAGCTCCGCTTCTTTGGCGAACATAAGCTCCCGGGACAGCTCCGCATGCATGTCTCCGACAATGACAATGCGGCCCCGGTCCCGCAGCCAGCCCAGCGACCGGTTCAACAGCTCCGCGCCCCCGCCGCCAGCGCACAAGACGACCGCATCCGCGCCTTCGACCAAATAATCCGCCCGCAGCGAGTCCTCCAGCTCTTCGTAGGAACCAAACACCGCTTGGAGCCCGGAACGCCGGAGCATCGAGCACCGCTCCTCCAGCAAGTCCAGCGCGTACACCCGGTATCCCGCCGCTTCCGCAATCTGACAGGTGAGCTGGCCGAGAATGCCCAGTCCGACCACGGCTACTTTGCTTCCGAATTGCAGCTCTGCTTGCCGAAGCCCGTGAATCGCAATCGCTCCGAGTCCGACGAACGCCGCCTCTTCGGCCGACAAAGAGTCCGGAAGAGGAACGGCAAGTGCTTTCGGCACGGCGAGCAGCTCTGCGTGCTTCACGTACGGGGCTCCGTAGCAGGCGACCCGGTCGCCCGGGCGGACATGCGTTACCCCTTCTCCGGTTTGGAGCACCGTGCCGACCGCGCTGTAGCCGAGCGAGACCGGACTTGCGCCGGCCCGCTTTTTCATTTCGATCTCGGTGCCCGGACTGATCGCCGAACAAATGGTGCGAACCAGAATCATATTCGGCTCCACGACCGGCTCGGGCACTTGTCTGACCTCCGCCTCTCCGTTGATGGCGACTACTGCCCTCATGATGGTCTCCCCTCTCTCTTTCCCAACCGAATCTAAATCCATTATTTTAAGCCGGACATCGTAATGCCTTCGGTGAAGTAACGCTGGAAAAACAAAAAGATCAAAAACGTCGGAACGAACGAGATGACCGCCCCGGCCATTTCGAAGCCGAAATTGCCCTCCTTGGTCAACAAGGATGCGAGACCCACCGTGAGCGGGAACATTTTCTCGGACGTCGTAAAAATAAGCGGCGTAAACAAATCGTTCCAGCACGAGATGAACGCAAACGTTCCGACGGTCGCCAGCGCCGGCTTGGCCAGCGGCACCATAAGCCGGAACAAAATTTTGAAATCTCCGGCCCCGTCGAGATAAGCCGCTTCTTCCAGATCCTTCGGGATCGTCTGCATGAACTGCCGCACCAGGAATATGCCCATGATCGCCCACAGCTCCGGCACGATAATGGCGGAATACGTGTTGATCCAATGCAATTTGCTGAACATGATGTATTTGGGAATAATTAACATTTGATTCGGGATCATGACCATCGCCATAAAGCACCAGAAGATCGTCTCTTTGAACCGAAACCGCTTCTTGGCGAAAATATATCCGAGCACGCCGGCGAAAAACATCTGCGTCGCCACCGGCAGCAACGTTATGACAAGCGAGTTGAACAGCCAGCGCATCATGCTGCCGCTCTTGAAAATGTAACCGTAGTTGTACCAGGTCGGCCGGTCGGGAATCCAAAAGGAAGGATCGGCGAGCGCCACATCCAGCTTTTTGAACGAACCCAGCACCATGACGACAAACGGGAACATGAACGCGATGCCCGCCAGCACGAGCGGGATATAGACCAGCGCTTTTCGCCAAGCCGTCATGCCGTTCGCCCCCTTTCTCCGCGAAGTTTAATGATAGGACACGTCTTTGCCGAGAAATTTGCGCTGCACAAGCGAAATCGTAAAAATGATGAAAAAGAGCACGTACGCCAGCACGCTGCCGTACCCGAAGCGCAGCGACGTGAAGCCTTCCTGATACAAGTAGTACACGATCGTCGTCGTCGAATAATCCGGGCCGCCTCCCGTCAGCAGAAACGCGGAGTCGAAAATTTGAAACGAACCGATGGTCGTAATGATCGCCACGTAAAAATGAATCGGCAGCAGCAACGGAAACGTGACGCTCCAGAACGTTCGCCACCCCGTCGCACCGTCCATCTTCGCCGCTTCGTACAGGTGCCCCGGAATCGATTGCAGCCCGGCGTAATAATATACCATCGTGCTGCCGCATACTTTGAAAATGCTCAAAGCGGCCAGCACCGGCAGCGCCTGCCTCGAATCGGAGAAAAAGAGCTGCGGTTCGATTCCCGCATAGCTGAGCAGATGGTTGATCACCCCGTAGTCCGTTCCTTTGAACAGCCAGGCCCAGATGCCTGACAAGATGACGAACGACGTGACGACCGGAAGGAAGAACATCCCTTTGAACAGTCCCGCCAGTTTGACTCTGGAGTAGACGAGCAGCGCCAAAATCAAGCCGAGTGCCATCGTCGGCACGATATAATAGACCGAGAACAGCACCGTGTTCCAGATCGACCGCCAGGCCAGTTTATCCTGCAGGAACCGTTCCCAATTGCCGAGGCCCGCGAAGGACGGCTCGCCGATCATCGGCCAATCCATGAAAGTCAGCACGAAGCTGAAAACGAGCGGAGCGAACTGAAATATGAGAAAATGCAGCAGCACCGGCACCAGAAAAACGTAGATGATGGCGTTCTTTCTCCAGCTCTGCGCGATCCGGCCGGACAGCCTGCTGTGCTTTTCGATATGCGAGTTTCGTACGGATTCCATACGGCGAATCGTCACCTCCGGCAGGTCCGAGGCGCTGAGTGAGGCGGCGGCAGTCGCTGCCCCTCCCCGCCACTTTAAATTTTCGAATCATTTTTTCGCGTCGAGCTTAAGCGCTTCGGCGGCGGCCTCGGCCGCTTGCTTCGGCGTCTTCTTGCCTTCCAGCATCGCACCGATCTCCGCTTGAATCTTGGGCATAAACCCGCGGGCGGCCGGATGGGAGATACCGGGGATCGTCAGATCTGCGTACTTCATAAATTCCTTCATGTCTTGGTCGTCGTTATAAATGTCGCCCGCCGATTTGCGTACGGGCAAATAGCCGGTCAATTTATTGAACGCCTTGGCCGTATCCGTATTCGTGAGGAATTTGGCGAATTCGACGGCAGCGGCTTTATTTTTGCTCGTTTTCGAGACGATGAACATGCCTACCGTGCCGAAGCTCGCCTGCTTTTCCTTTTTCAGCGGCGCCCCGATCACGTATGGTTTTTTCTGCGCTTTCAGCGTAGCCAGCGTCGAGCCTTGTCCCCAGACCGCCAGCATTTTGCCAGACAAAAATTCAGGGAACTGGTTGTCGTTGGAGATCGAGTCCTTCGGAATCCAGCCGTTGTCGTACATTTTCTTCACATACTCGAACGTCCGTACGCCTTGGTCATTGTTCAAAATAATGCCGCCTCCGCCGTCCGTCACGTTGCCGCCGCTCTGCCACAGCAACGGGTACAGCGTCGCATTGCAGCAGCCCGCGCCGCCTTCGAAGTTACGCGCATAGTAGCCTTTGGCCTTCGCTTTCTCGGCCCAGCGGTCAAATTCGTCCCAGGTCGTCGGCAGCTTCGCCGGATCTTCGCCGATCGCCTTGATCACGTCCGGGTTGTAGATCAGCGTCTGGACCTCCTGCAGAATCGGAAGCGCATACATTTTGCCTTGATAAGTTGCACCGGCTAACGCTCCCTTGCTGAAATCGTCCGTATGAATGTCCTTAGCGTAGGCGTCAAGCGGCTCCAAGGCATTATTGCCGGCAAACTGCGGAATTTGATCCGGAAGCTGATAGAAGACATCCGGACCGGACCCGGCAGCGAGCGCGGTCAATATTTTTTGCTCCCGGTTTTTCCACGGAATCTCTTCGTAGTTCACTTTCACGTCGGGATACTTCTGCTTGAACGCAGCGATCGTATCGTTCCAGAACGCTTTGAGCTGCTCCTTCTTATCGTCGCCAACGTAAGGATGCCCCCATACGGTAATTTCTCCGGCTACCTTATCCCCGGCCGCGCCAGGAGCGGCTGCGTTGTTAGAACTGCTCGCATCATCCGAGCCGCAGCCGGACAATATGATGCCGAGCGAAAGCACAGCCGGCAGCATCATCGATAATGCACGTTTGGTCATAGATGTGACCCTCCTCGCTTGTAGACTGAACTGACGAATCCATGACTTGTTTCAGACCCACCGGACGTTGATCGACGGTTAACTCTGCTTTCTTTTGACGGACGGGCCGTCCTCCTTTCAGTCATAAGAACCAATAATGATCCAGTTCATGAAAAAACGATTTCAGATACAAACTAGATCATATCTGGTATTTATTTATACTATAACGATCTCGGAAAGCGCTGTCAACCGTCCGCAAAAAAATTCCACAGCCCCAGAAAAAAGAAAAGCCGTCCGGCTTCAGGAGATCGCCTCCTCCAGCCGACGGCAAATCGTATCTTCCTCTTCCATCCGGGACCAGAACCACTTCAGCTCCCGGTGCATCGCCTCCACCTGTCTCGCGTTCAGATGAATGTCCGTCGTCCAGCGGAACGACGGAATAATTTCGCGGTACATGGGGTAGCGCGACGGATGCTTGACCGTTCCCTTCCCGCGCCATTCCGCGGCCTTCTTCAGGCTCGGAATGCTGAAGGTGTTCTGACGCAGCGTCAGCTGGGCCGCTTCTCCCAGCAGGTAATCAACCAGCGTTCGCGCCGCTTCCTTTTGCTCCGAATGACGGTTCATCCCAAGCGCAACCGAAAGCAGCAGCGTCCTCGGCTCGTTCAGGTACGGCAGCGGCGCCACGTCGAAAGAAAACCCCGCCTCCCGGATATCGTTCAAGCTGAAATAGGTCGTCATGATCATCGACACTTTTTCCTGCAGGAACAGCGCTTCCGCGTCGGCATCATTCTCCGCCGCAAACCGCGGGAACATGCCTTCCGTGTAGACCAGCTCGCGGCATTTGCGCAGCCCTTCCATCAGCTTCGTCCCGCAAAACGACGGACGCCCCTGCGCGTCGTAGCGGACCGCGTCCCCGCTTTGCAGCAAAAATACCGGCCACCGGTTCTGCGACAGGAAATAAAAATAAAACCCGAACCGCCCCTGCTCATCCGCGAGCTTCTGCGCCGTTTCGGTCAAATCGTCCCACGTCCAGCCGCTGTCCGGTTCCTCCAGACCTTTGTCGGCAAAATGATCGCGGTTATAGCACAGCACAACCGGGGAAAAGGCGAACGGCTGCGCCAAGTACCGGTCGCGGTGTTTGAAGGCGTTCTGCAGAAACGGGTATTGCCCGGCGGGCGGGCTCATGGGCTCCAGCCACTCCTGCCGGCCGCTGTCCACCACAAGCTGATAATCGGTATGGTTGATCGTAAATACGTCGACCATGCCGCCCTTCATATATTCTTCGATCGCCTGCGCGTAATTATCGTAAGGAAGGGCTACCGTCTGCACCCGGATATGCGGATAGGCAACATGAAAATCCGACAGCAGCCGGTTCAAGTCCATCTGCTCCATGACAGAGGTGTAATACCCCAGCTTGATCGTAACGCTGCCCTGGACCGCGGGGCTGCTGACCCGGTTGCCGACTCTCGGCACCTTCTCGATCAACTGCTCGTCCACCAGCATTTCCAGTCCTTTGCGGACCGAATTTTTACTGAGCTGGTACTGCTTGCCGAGCTCCACCTCGGACGGCAGGTGTTCTCCGACGGAGAGCTTGCCGCTGACGATATCTTCCCTGAGCTGGGCAACCATATGATCCAGACGCTTATGAAACGTCGTGCGGCTGGGCTTTTTCGGCATCGCAATGTCCCTCCTGCCTGTCGAATAAACTGGTTCTCATCTAGTTTATATAATGGCGGGTTCGATGTCAATGCACGCAGAATTTACAAGCTTAT
>NZ_BSDJ01000025.1 GCF_027925525.1 Paenibacillus tyrphae
CTACGGGCGCTACCGGTGCTCAAGGGCCGCAAGGCGACCAAGGACCTCAAGGGGCTACGGGCGCTACAGGTGCTCAAGGGCCTCAAGGCGATCAAGGACCGCAGGGGGCTACTGGCGCTACCGGTGCTCAAGGACCTCAGGGCGACCAAGGACCGCAGGGGGCTACTGGCGCTACCGGTGCTCAAGGGCCTCAAGGCGATCAAGGACCTCAAGGTACTACTGGCGCTACCGGTGCTCAAGGGCCTCAAGGCGATCAAGGACCGCAGGGGGCTACTGGCGCTACCGGTGCTCAAGGGCCTCAAGGGGCTACTGGCGCAACCGGCGGTACCGGTGCTCAAGGGCCTCAAGGCGACCAAGGACCTCAAGGGGCTACGGGCGCTACTGGTGTACAAGGGCCTCAAGGACCTCAAGGACCTTAAGGGCTGCTTTAAGGCGAAACTGGCGTACCCGGGCCGTAATGACCTTTTTATTTACAACAGATTGGTTCCACTAAAATAAAATGGCTGTCGAGAGCTTCTCTCGGCAGCTTCTTTTTTCGTTTCGGAAAAGAGAATTTACCTCTGCATGATTGTAAAAAAATAATCGCGAATTATTGCAAGATGCTTAGATGCAGCAAAATCCATCTTTGATTACGTTTCGATTGCGATACAGACTCTACAGACGGAACACAGCGAATTTTTGGAAATCCGCACGCAGAACATGGCATACCCGACACCGATCACTTCTCTTCAGAATTTCGGGTACAATTGAAGCCGTTCGGCTTCCCTGGCAAAATCGATTATCTGCTCCTGCTTGAGCAGAATATCTACCGTTCCCGGGTACGTGGCAAACCAGCAGGAAGAGCAGTATGTACCATCTCGCCCGAGGCAAGGAAAATCCATGCCCGAGCATGGCGTTCAGATTATGGCGTTTATAAGTTCCTGCCGGACTAAGAGCTTGTCCTTTGTTCTTTTCACATTGACCATAAGCGTTATTGGGCCGTGAAGCCGCTGTCAGGCTATAATCGATCACGAAGCATTTGTCGGCCCCTATTGCATATTGCCAAATATTACAGCTAACTAGCTGCTTCCCAAAACAACAAAAAGACAGATAACAGCCTGCCTGCAGATAACACAGAATCAGGCCCCTGTCTGATGTCCAGCCCGTACAGCAACGTCCCGATGGTCAGCGCTTCGTACATTAGAAACCGGGAAGCTCCCCCATGACCATAAACAACGTATCCGGCAGCTTTTCCGCGAAATAAACGATATGCTCCACCGCCTCTACGTTCGGCTTACGCAAACTGCCGGATGAACACGACAACAGTTTTGTCACCAAGACCGAGGGAATGCTTAAACCTCATCTTCGACGTGCCGTTCGTCGAAAGGAAAACTCTGCGCTCCCGCCAATAACGCACGAAATTGCTGCCAATGAACCCCAGGTTACAAGCATTCACCTCATGGCGTGACCTCCCCTGCTATTCTTTGGGCGGCCTCCCTGAACGAAAGGTGGGTTCCCGCATCAATCCACCATCCGCTTAGAATGCTGTAAGAGAGCATGTCGCGGGCCGCATACATATTGTTCACGTCGGTAATTTCCATTTCGCCTCTCGCGGAAGGCTGGACCGTTCGGATGATGTCAAACACCCCGGCGTCGTACATATAGATGCCGGTTACGCAATAGGACGATTTCGGGAATTCCGGCTTCTCCTGAATCCGCACAATACGCGAGCCGTTCATGACCGGCACTCCGTACCTGCGGGGATCTTCAACTTCTTTTAAGAACACGCGGGCTTGCTCCGGCTGCTCCCTGAAGCGGGCGAATTCCTCCATCAGCGAGTCTTCGAACAGGTTGTCACCGAGAAGCACGACGAATTTTTCACAGGGATTAACAAAGCCCTCCGCCAAGGCAAGAGCCTGAGCGATGCCCCCCGGCTCTTCCTGCACTTTAAACGAGATACGGACGTTCCACTCCCGGCCGCTGCCGATATAGTCCATAAACAACCCGCCGAAGTGTTTTCCTGTAACGAGTAAAATATCGGTGATTCCCGCCTCGGCCAATTTGGAAATCGCATAATGAATCATCGGGTAAGGACCGACAGGCAATAGATGTTTATTAAGAAACCGGGTCATCGGCTTTAGCCGGGTACCTGATCCTCCGGCAAGAATAACTCCTTTCATCAAGCGGCCGCCCCTTTCTGCACAATGGTTGGGATTTTTTTTACCATAATTAAATGATATGTTCCCATTGGTGGAAGCTCATGGACGCTTATCGTATAAGGCGAAAAAATTGGCTCTTGTCCTTGCTGGCGTGACAGAAGGTTATTTGGGTTTGTATTGTTTGTGAGCCTGACATAAAAGTTCCTGTTCGTTGTAGTTGGAGACCTGACTTCCCGCACAAAAAAGAGCCGCCTGCGGCGACCCCTTCAAAATAAAACTCGATTTAATGTCAGAACCAAAGGCTGCAACTAACAATTACCAACAAAATAAAAAGAACAAGAATTACGCCTGTCGAAGTAAAACCACCGAAACCTCCAACGGAACTCATTAGTCAACACTCCTTTAAATAGTATTGAGTACCGTCTTTATCCCTCCCGGTAACTCTAATCCTACAATATGCAGAATACAGAATGAATGTATGGACTGGTGACAGGTGGCAGTTGACGTGCAATTATATCAGCCCACCTTGATCGGATAAGGACCGTTTTACGAAGTGTGAGTTACAATTCAGTTGGAACGTTTCGTCCGGATATCCGCTCACCATGCTGAAAAGGAGCCTTCCGCTTAAAGAAGGCTCCCATTTTCTAAATTGATCGTGCTTTGATGAAAAAGCGATGTTGTGTTACATCAAAATAACCATGTTCTTGAATGATTTGATGAATTTTATATAGCTGCACAAGATATTTTTCGGTTTCAAAGCCCGGAACTTGCCACGGCGTTGCGTTTAAGAAGTAAATCAAGCTGCCCACATCATAAAATCTTTGAATCGGGAATTCTTCCTTACTTGATAGAACTTCAAAGCCGCCTGCCCTAGCTTCCCTTGTTGCCGTTTCTAAGTTCCAATGTTTATATTCGTCATTTAGCGGAACTTCAAACGTTTCATTTATTTCACGACAATCGAGCTCACCTGATTGTAGAGTAAGAAATATCCCATCTTCTGTCATAATTCTTCTTACTTCTTCTGCAGAATAGGCTTCATGCCTATTCAAGACCAGGTCGAATTGGTTGTCTTTAAACGGGAGTTTTAAATCTTCCCCGACCTGTACGACTTCTACCCCTAATGGTTCCAACCTTTTTCTGGCTACTGGAACATTAGGAAGGTATCCTTCCGTAGCGACCACTCGTTTAGGAAGAGGCTTTAACATGGCTAGGAACTCGCCGCCCCCGGTTCCCATATCCAACATAGAGTTAGCATGCTGAACCAGAGATACTGCCATACTGCCGTAGGACCAAGTGAGCAATTGACTTGCCATTCGACCAGTCCCGGTAATATAGGAGAAATCCCATCCTGAAAAGTCTTGATTTGCATTTGCTATGGTATCTAAAAACTGTCTATCTCTTTTCATCTTCATTACCTCCGATTGTTAACAGTATTTGTTATACGCAACAACCTTCAACTGTTAATACGGGAGGGCCTCTTATCCATAAACAAAGGAGTTACTTCTCATGTTCCAACAATCTCAACTATATAGCACCCCACCAGAAAATGAACTTTCGGTATATCCTAAAATACCATTATATTTCAATTTATCTCTATCTTGCAATTTCTTCGTTATGCATATTCCTAATTAACTTACTAACCCATGCGTACCCCTGTTAGTTCCTCAAGTTCAGTGTATGTCAAGTTTTTCTCTTTTCTAAAAGGGTGACTTATAGCTCATCAAATTCCACTCCGTATTTATTGAAGATGGCCTTGTATTTATTTTCGAATATGGTCCATCGCTTTTCTGTTCCATACTTTCCCTGCAAAGCTTTCAAATAATGTTTAGCCGCTGCTACATCATTGGATTGTAATAGCAAATGAAAGCTCTCTTCGCCCAGATGTAAAAATGGACCTGAAGTATAATAATCAACAATGGATCTGGCACTGGTCATAGTATCATAAAAATGAATAACCTCTTCTAATCCACTTAGCAGCGTTTTTCTTAAATCATCCATACTCGTATCAGGAGTGATTGAAAATCGATCTGGAGCAGACTTAACAATTTCCCCAATTCTTGCTCTGAAGTGACACTCCGCTTCTTGGGGTGCTGTCAGAATCTCTCTCGATTGTATCTGGGCCAACTCCACTGCATAAATACCGCAGTTCACATAAAACATTACATTATCAGTTGAATTGCCAGAGGATTTTTGGAAATTGAACATGTAGATGAGGCTTTCTGTTATCTTATTGAAATTCAAACTCTTCTTGGCGAAGCCACGCTTGGAAAGGAACGGCTTTACGTCCTGCTTAATCATATCGCTAAAGATCTGCTGCAACATAATCCCTCCTAGAAGATTCTAAATACATACTAGCTCACATTATATAACATTTATCCGGGAGTTTTCTCACTATCTGCCATTAGTTGAGCGATCCAGACAAACGGGGAGTAAACATTTTCTGGACCTTTTTGTTTTTCAGCGCATACAATACTGCTTGTCCAGACGCTTTACGAAGCTCGTTCGCCACTCAAGAGCAAAGGAATGGAAGGTACTTTAAACTCCCCTGCCGCTGTGCAACACATCCGGACTCTAAGGGGACATATTTCCTAAACCTTATTCTATGCATAACTTAAATTAGGCATCTGACCAGTACAAAATGTATAGAACGAGGGGTTGATTTATTTGGAGAACGAAACAAGGAATGGGTATATACCGCAACCGATAAGGAATGATGGTACCGGTTGGTGGGATTTAGGCCCACGGGACGTCTTAAGAGACCTTGAGAACCCCGACATGTTAGTTCCGCCCGCCACCGATGCCGGAACGATTCCCAACTTAAAGTTTTCTTTTTCTGACACATATATGCAGTTAAATCATGGCGGCTGGTCACGGGAAGTGACGGTTAGGCAACTACCGATTGCGACAACTCTTGCAGGGGTGAACATGGCTTTAACTCCGGGCGGTGTACGTGAGTTACATTGGCATCAGCAAGCGGAATGGGCTATCATGCTTGTTGGACGCGCTCGAATTACGGCAGTCGATCAGAACGGGAGAAACTTCATAGCCGACGTTGGCGTAGGCGATCTGTGGTACTTCCCTCCCGGAATACCGCATTCTATTCAAGGGTTGGAAGAAGGATGCGAGTTCTTGCTTGTCTTCGACGACGGTAAGTTTTCTGACCTCAATACTTTATCTATCTCTGATTGGTTCGCACATACGCCTAAAGACGTATTATCGGCGAATTTTGGTGTTCCAATAAGCGCTTTTACTCATATCCCACAGCAACAGAGATACATTTTTCAAGCAAATGTCCCTGGTTCGCTTGAAAGTCAACAGGTAGCAGACCCATACGGTACGGTACCAAAAACCTTTTCACATCGACTGCTCGCACAGGATCCGATTGTAACTCCAGGCGGGACGGTGCGTATAGTCGATTCTACCAACTTTCCTATTTCGACTACAATTGCCGCAGCTTTGGTAGAAATTAAACCCGGTGCCCTTAGAGAAATGCACTGGCATCCCAACAACGACGAATGGCAGTATTATATCTCAGGCACGGGACGTATGACGGTTTTTGCGGGCAATGGTGCAGCTCGCACTTTCGATTATCGTGCCGGGGATGTAGGCTATGTACCGTTTGCATTTGGGCACTATATTCAGAACACGGGTGATCAAAGTTTGTGGTTTTTGGAGATGTTTAAGAGCGATCGCTTTGAAGATGTTTCTCTGAACCAATGGATGGCGCTCACACCTCATCAATTAGTACAGGAGAACTTAAATGCAGGCCCCGAATTAATAAGCGTATTGCGTAAGGAAAAATGGCCAGTAGTAAAATATCCAGGGTTCTCTTACTATCCAAGAACGAGTAAATAAAACAAGGGAACTGCCGCTACTGCAAATAAAAAGAGGCTCTTTGTCCTCTTTCAGAAAAAAACGATGCTCCTAAGTAACTGGAAACATCGCTTAACCCCGTTCATTCCTGTCGTCATTATGATTCGGATCTTTTCGGTCCTTGTAAAAAGTGTTCAAACATATCTAGAATAACAAGAAAATGCTCGGCTTCCCTAAATACATGATCCGCTAACAGTGGATGAATAATGCTTTTTATACGACAGTCGTTTATTAAATCGCGCGCGGTTTTCTTAAAGTCGCGCAAAGATTTGACGGATACTTTATTCTGATCGACAAATTGACTCAGCAGAGGAACCGTCTGGGATTGGGGGCGCATGGAGCTTAAATCTATAGCTTGAAAGACAAGCTGGTCAAAATCATGGCTGAATTCTCGCGCTTGCTCCACCAGTTTTCGTTCTGACGGATCAAGCAAATGACCGATGAATTTGGCATGGTCGGCCATGATTTTTAAGAAAAATACGTTTTCGTCGATAATGGCATCGGGTAGTGGTTCGAGCCTTCCGGCATTCAGCTCGGCCAACCGATTTCTAAAATAGTTTGCTTCGCGGCTTATATGATCAACCAATAGCGGGAAGTTATTGGCCCCGGGTAATTGGCAGCTCAGGATTAGCCCCAACACTTTTCTTTTAAAAGCCCAAATATAACTAACCGCCGTGTAAACTTCCGCATTAAATTGGCGAATCGTCTGCGGATCCGTGTTCGCTTCATAAGCGTGCGATTTGAGTTCAATTTGTTCAAATACCGCATAAAATTGATTGGCTTCATGAATCAACTGAGTATCTTCACATCGGAAGCCTAGTCTAAGAAACAAGGAATGTTCCTTCATAATACGGGACCAAAACCTTATTTCTTCAAGCGAACGAGCAACGAACAGATCCGACATGGGCATTCCTCCCCGCATGTAATTGCTTCTATAATGCCTATGCGGTCCATTCGGTTTTAAGATCAATTACTTACCCGATTCTATCCGATCGTACACCTTCCGAATGCCCTGCCTGTTTAATTCCGACCTTCCGTGAAATAGCGTCAGCTCCGGACGATGCTTGATCCGGCGCATATAATCGTCCGCCTCCCGCCCGCTTCCCTTCAAGCCTACCGTCAAGGAGACGCTATGGGCGGCATTGAACACATAATAATGGAGCAAACGAACTCCCGCTTCTCCTAATTGCTTCTTGAGAAGGCCGGTGTAATGCTTGTTGTATAAGGCGTCAACTCCACCGTAATAAGACTGGTAAACGAATAATCCCCCCGGTTTTAAATTTCTCCCGGCTAATGCCGTGACGAAATCAAGATAGGGCTTTTCGTTCGCCGGCCATACCGAATGCTTGTCAAGAATGCTCCTTCTTCGGCTTTCGTCATTGGTTATTCCGCTGATATAGAGAGCGTCGTACATCTGCTCGGCCTTCGCCGCAAATTGAGCGGCATCGCTAATGTAATAAGTCAATGTCCGCGACGGGGCGTCCGCAGCATATTGTTTCAAACAAGGTTCGATCGATCCGTATTGATCGATGTCCACAAACGTCAGCTCGCAGCCGTGCCGATAAAACCAGTATTCCTCAATCCCGCTTCCGGGCGCAATGCATAAAACGTTCTTATCGGCCAGTTCATACTTTGCAATCAATTGCTCCATCGCTTCTTGAACGAGCTTGAATTCCGGTTCGGCGTTCATACTTCTGAAATATTCCTCAGCTTGAATCTCGTATTTATTCAACACAAGGCCCCCTTCATTGCTTATGATTTACTTTCTAACCATTCTATGAATCGATTTCCAACTCGTGCAAAAGATGAACGCATGCCAGGTAACACCGACTACCGCTTGGACATACATTATATTGTGCGGCCAATGATAGAAATGAAAGGAAGGGAAGTTAACCATGTACAGCGAGATTCATATAAACGACCATATGTTGCTGCGGTACGGCTATACGGATGATTTGTTTACCGCCTTTCAACCGCTCGTCTACGAAGGAATCAAGCTTCCTTTGCTCATGCTCGGCGCTTACTACTACCATATAAGAGAAACGGTGGACGCCCAACTGCAGCAACCCGAGATCTTAGCGCAGCAGCGGACGAACAGACAAGTGCGGTGGATGCACGAATATTACGACCGGATGCAGCACATACCGGAGACGGTTAGCGACTATTCGCTGGACCCGAAGCGCGATGCCATTGCCTTTTGCGGTCAATTTCTGGATACGGCGCTCAAGGCGTTTCCCGATCGAAATGCGCTGGTCCTCATCAGCAACCGCCACGATCAAACCGCCGTTCAAGACAAAACGCTTCCCCCCGGCTTTCAAACTTTTTATTTCCAGCAAGCTTATGTCGAGGAGATTCGTCAATTTAAGTTCTGCGAGCCCGTATGGCTTCAGGTTCACGACCTGGTATCTAAGCATAAGGACCATCCGATATTTGGAAGGGAGAATTTCGGAAACTGGCTCTACGCCCAGGCGAGAGATGCCATATGCTTAATCAAGGTCGGCGAGCGCTTGATACGGGAGCATCCCGTCGGTCTCTTTCTCGATCATTCGGAGCTGATTTATCCCGGTAACGTCCTTTCTCTGCTCGCTTTAAAATACAAGCTTTCTTTTGTTCAGGTGCAAAACAGGCTCTTGAGCGATATTAATATTATCCCGTCCCGCGCCTCCCGTTACGCCGTATACGGCTCGCACACCAGGAACTGGATGATCGAAAATGGGATCTCCCCCGCTAAAATCACACCGATCGGCAGCTTGCGGTTCGAAGATATTCAGAGGGGAGATCTGAAGACGAAACAGGACTTGCTGAACGATCTGGGCGTATCGGATGCTCGCTGGATCGTAGCCTTTACAACCTCGCCTTATGTCGTGGAAACCAACGAACAGATCATGCGCTGGTTTTCTCAAGCCGGACAAGAGTTGCCGGTGCTGGTAGTAATTAAGACACATCCGGATGACCGGTATCCTTATCATGAGCATGCGGACCCTCATATCCGGCTGATGCCGGACGGGTATTCGCTGCAGGATTTGCTGCATGCGAGCGATTGTGCGGCTACGGTCGTATCGGAAACAGCGTTGGTGGCAGCGATGCTGGAGAAGCCGTTAATCGTTCTTCAACCCTCCATGAGCTACCACTATATCCTTAACAACAACAGCTATCCAAAGCATTTGGCCGAAGCCCATGCCGGAGCCATCGTTCATTCCGCAGACGATTTGCGACAATGCTTGACCCGTCTGATGCACGACGATGACAAGTTCAGAAAGAAGCTTGTCATTCAGTCGAAACGCTTCCTGCGGCAATCGTTGACGATCAAGCAGCCGAAACCGTCCAAACGCCTTTACCGCTTAGTGCGGGAATTGATGGGAGCGAAATGGACCGACGGCGAATAGTTCGCTCACGCGAAATCCTTTTCGCTTAGAAGCTCGTCGCAGCCGATCGTTCTGGATGCCGTCTTCCCGATCATGTGCTTCATCAACGAGGGAGACAGCCCCGTCCCGGGCCGCTTCGCATCCAGATCGTCGGCTTCAATCATTTTCCCGGCGGGAATGTCCCTTGCCGCCACGATGCTTCTGCGAAAGATGCGCCGGTTATCCTGCTCCTCCGCGCTGAGCTGCCGCTCGTAATTGCCCAATGCCGCTTTGATACGCCGGGCGCCGTCTACAATCTCCTTCATCTGCTCCGGCGTGGCGGACACTTTATGGTCCCAGCCGGGCAAGCTCTGATCTAGCGTAAAGTGCTTCTCAATCACGCAGGCGCCTTTGGCGACCGCGGCAAGCGGAATGGCGGTCCCCAGCGTATGGTCGGAAAACCCTGTCGGATAGCCGAACCGTTCGCGCAGCGAATCGATATTGTTTAAATGGACGTACTCGTCCTTCGGCGGGTATACCGATACGCAATGCAGCAGCACAACCCTCGTATTTCCGGTTTCTTCCACGACCTGGACGGCTTCCCGAATTTCCTCTTCCGTTCCCATGCCGGTCGACAGGACCAGAGGAAGACCTGTACTGGCGGCGTACTGCAGCAGGGGAAGATTGGTCACTTCCGTGGAGGAAAGCTTGAGAAACGGCACTCCGATCCGCACCAGCAAATCGACTTCGCTGCGGGAAAACGGCGTGCACGCAAAATCAATCCCGATATGATCGCACAGCCTCTTCATCGCCCGAAGCTTCTCTTCTGTCATGCTGTATTGATCCAGCGTGCGTTCCAGCTCCGGATCATAGCTCGACTTGACCATCAGGCTCGTTTTCGTCCAGGACTGGAACTTCACGCAATCGCAACCGGCTTCCTTCGCCTGCTCGATCATTCGTTCGGCGAGAGCCATGTCACCGTTATGATTGGCGGCAATTTCCGCAATGATATACGGCTGTTCCGCTTGTTGGGACAGACGATTCCATATATTCATCTTACATAACTCTCCTGTCGTTTAATTTGATGACCGTTTAATAATCCGCGCGGGTACGCCGACCGCGACGCTATGGTCGGGAATATTGTCGATGACGACGGCGCCTGCACCGATCACGCAGCGTTTCCCGATCGTCACGCCCGGAATGACAATGACTCCCGCCCCCAGCTCGCTTAATTCGCCGACCTTCACCCCGCCGGCCAATCGGCAGCCCGGACTGATGTTCACATACGGCCCGATCCTGCAATCATGATCCACACTGGACGCCGTATTCACAATGCAGCCTCTCCCGACCGCCGCATACGGGTTAATCACGGCGCCTGCCATGACGCTGGCGCCTTCCCCCAAGACCGACGACTCCGCGCGAACGCTTCGCTCGTGAACGGCCTGAATGACCGGAAACCCGTAAGCGATCAGCCATTCGAGCTTGTGTTTCCGGACCGCAGGATTTCCGATGGCCACATGCCAGCCCTTCACGGATGCCCGGAGAGCAAGCAGTTGCTCCTCGTTGTCACGGTAATGGGCGGCACGGTTCGCCCAGGCAGGGGGAAGGCCCGCCGAGAAATAAGCAATCGGCTCTTCACGCTCTCCGCAGCTTACGATGTCCGCAATGACTTTGGCATGTCCTCCGACGCCAATAATTCCAATCATAGCGCCCGCTCCTTTCCACTTGATTGAAGCAGCCGCCGGATAAGCCCGTAAACGGCCGCTCCGGGCGACAGCTCCCCGCCGGTTAACGTCTTCCGCAGAAACGACCGGCCTTTGGTCAGCAACGTACTACGAAACGATTCGTCTTCCAGCCATTTCCGCAAGCAGGCGGTCAGCCTGCTGCCGGAAGTTACGATTTCCCCCGCTTCCGCCTTCGCCAAATGCCGCACATAGCCGTTATAGTTCAAATGGTAATCGTACGGCATATCCGGCTGCAGCACGATCACTCCTTTTTCCGCCATCGCCGCTTCGACCGCCGTCGTTGACGATATGGTCAGCACCAGGTCGGCCGCATGCAGCATCTCATCCAAATGAAAAAAGGGCGGAGCAACTGCCAGACGCTCCGAAACAAACGCATCGTAGCTCAACCGATCGTCGGGATGCGGCTTGATCATCGCGTAAACCGGCAGGCTCCGTACGGTCTCCTGCAGCCATGCAGCGACGCTATAGTTGACGGAGGCGTCATACTGCTCCGTCATCAGCACGAGGATCGGTACGCCCGGTTCCCATCCGCAGCAGGCAAGCAGGTCGTCGCGGGTATGGACAACCTGCCTGCGGCTTAGCTCCAGTCTGACGCTGCCGGTTTCCGTGATGGCCGCAGGGGGAATCCCTCGGAGGATCAGCCATTCTCTCATATGCCGGCCCCAGACGGCATAATGGCTCGCCCGGGCCGGTACCATGGAAGCGTCGCTGGATAAATGATGCTGCACATGAAGAAACGGCAGGCCGTGAATGCGGGCAAGCAGCGAAAGAATGCTTTGCCGGGGCGGCAGCTCCGTATGCTCGACAATCAGCTTGATCGGCCGGGTACGAAGCAGCTCGTGCAGCGCATCGATCAATTCCACGATAAATGGAATTTCCCCATGCATCCAGCGGCGAAACGCCCCTCTGGCGAGCACCTCATGCTGTCCCTCTTCTCGGCGGAAGACGGCGTGCAGCCGATCGAACGACCGCAGCAGCTCTTTGGTCTCCTTTCGCACCCGCTTGGAGGGGGTGCCGAGCAGCAGCTTATCTGCCAGCCGGTAGATCTCAAACTGCGCGGGCAGCTTTTTGTTTTTCAAATATCTGCGCTCGTACAAATAGTGGGAAAGCAAAATGACTTTGTGCGGGGTTAAATGCCGCAGCGCAAAATCGACGTAATTGCCGCACAGCAATATCGTATCGCGGCCCGGCTCAGCCCCAAAGCTTCTCGCTTGCCCGGGGAGACGCCGCAATCGCGTCTGGACATCGGACATGGAGTGCATGTTCCACGAGCTGCCTCGTTCGCGCACATAAGCGTCGTTCGTCCTTCGCCGGTCGACCGTATCGCGGATGAAGTGATGATACGGACGAATCAGCGCCAAGGGCAGCTCGATTCCATGCATCCGAAGCGAAGCGAAGGCTTCGAAGAAATCCAGCGTGTAGCCGTAACGCAGAAGCAAATGCGGGTTCCATTCCTCTCCGCCATACATCTAGCAGCTTTCCCCATGCTCCAAATCGTGGATCAAGCGAATCAACAGCCTTCTATTTCTTCGAATGCTTCTTCTTAATAACCGGAGTTGGCGAAGCAGTCTGCGTTGTCTCTGATTCATACCGGTCCCCCCTCGTTATTTTTGATTTTCAATCGTATTCGTGTACGAATCGACCAAGATCCGCAAATTTTTGACAAGGTTAATGTCCTGGTTGGTGATGATTCGATCTTCCCTCACCTTGGCGGCAAGCAGGTTGGTCACTTCCTCCGCGACATTCAAGGTATGAAGCTCCATAATCAAAAAGTCCTTTAAGCAAATGTGGATCGTCTTCAAGTCAGCCATTCGATTCCCCCCCACGCCCGGCAATAGGCTTTCATTCGTTGATGCATGCTTCGGTCCTTCGGTTCGGATATACGCCTGACGGCATTCGTTATCCAACAGACTCTTCACCAGTTCACCCATCCTCTGGCTCGGCGTCCGGTCATCTGTGAACACCATCTGCCTCAAAAACTGCTGCCCGGCCTGCACGACCGCCTCCGCCTCCCCTTCCCGGGAAAGAAGAGCGGCGATGCAATCCACCAGCTCCCGGGCGGAATGCACCACGGGCCCCGCCTGCCCCCTGTCCAGAAAATACGGATAGCCATTGTAATTAATATGGTAATCGTACGGGAGCTCGGGCTGCAGCACGATGATGCCTTTCTTCAGCATGGCCCCTTCGATGGCCGTCGTCGAAGAAATGGTCGCTACGCAATCCGACGCGTTAAGGATATCCTGCAGATCGTAGCCGGACGGCGCCAGATGAATGCGTTCGGACACGAACGATTCGTAAGACAGCTTGTCGCTCGGATGCGGCTTGACGATCACTAGAACGTCCGGAAGCATCCGGACCAGCTTTCTCATCCATCTCATGACGGTAAAATTGATGCTTTCCGGATAGCTTTCCGTCGTGTAGACCAGAACAAAAGGAGCCTGCTTCTGCTTCGCGCAGCATTCGTGGAGCAGTTGCTCGCGCGTTTTTTGGATGCGTCGTTCGTTATGCTCCAGCCGCAGGCTGCCCACCTGCACGATGGAGCTTGCGTCAATTCCACGCTGGACAAGCCACTCGGCCATGCTCGGCCCCCATACCGCATAATGCGTTGCTCTTGTCGGGATCATCGAGGCGTCGCTGGTCAAATGGTTCTGCACATTGATGAACGGCAACCCGTACGAACGCGCCAGAAGAGATAAAATGCTTCCGGGATAGATCAGCTCCGAATGATCCATGATCACCCCGACCGGGTACTGCTTCAGCACCCCTTCCAACAAATCGACCAAAGCGATTCCTTGCCCGATACAGCTGCACATCCATTCGCGGAACCGCGGCATTGAGAAAATTTCATGCTCTGCAGCCCCCTCATTGGCCAGCGCTTTATCGATTAACGCAAACAGCTCGGATTTGGCCTGCTGGGACGCGCTGCTGCGCAGAAGCTGCTCGTGCAGGCTGTACACTTCGAACGTCGAAGGAAGCGATTTTCCCTGAAGCGCCCGAAGATCGTACGGATTCGAATGCAGCAGCAGCACCCGGCGGTCGCTGAGCTCGGACAGCGCAAAATCGACGTATTGGCCGCACAGCAGGATCATGTCCCGGCTGGCGTCCTTGCCCCAGTCTTCCTGCTGCAGCGGCAGCCGCTGCAAATGGCGCTGTACGTCGTTCATCGAACGGAAGCTCCATTGCCCGCGTTTCCGTTCGACGAACGATTCATCTTCCCGTTTCCGGTCGATGAAATCGCGTATCAAGACATGGTACGGCCGTAATAGCGTTAGCGGGAGCTCGACCCCCTTATAGACGACCTGTGAGAATCGTTCGAACAAATCGTGAGTATAGCCGTATCGAAGCAGCAAATGCGCGTTAAATTCATCCCCACCGAACATGCTTTTCCCTCCTGCGACGATTCGGGCCGTCCGTCATGCGGACATCCGCCTCACGGCCGCCCGTTCTCGCCAAGATGACGCCAACAGAATGCGTCTCCTTTACGGACCGGCTCCCGCAGCTTCTTGCCCAGCAAGTGGACAATGTCTCTTTGATCCATATCGCCCTGCGTTTGCGTCCGCTTGTATTTGACATGCTGCTCCGTGAGGAGTGTTCCTTGCGGAAGATCCTGGCCTGCGACGAGACACTTGCGTACGGCAGAGAAATACGCCCGCTCCTCCGTGCCGATATTCATGACCGCAGAACCGGTCATCCGCGAGACGAGCTCCAACTGCCCGCGCAGCTCGGCAAACGCGTCCGGCTCCAGGGCCGCCTCGTCATCCTCGCGCTTGACGGACAGATCGAGCGTCACATGCTGCTCGAACAAGCGCGCGCCGAGGCCGTAAGCCGTCGCAAAGGCCAGATAACGGCCGAGCTGTTCCCGGCTTGCCGTGTGGTCCGCATAGCCGACCGGACATTGAAACTTCGCTTCATACAAAGGAAGCTTCTGCAAATGCACATGCTCAAGAGGCGTCGGATATTCCTGGATGCCATACATCATCATGAGATTCCGCTTCTCGCCGAGCAGTTTCAGCATGTACTCGATCTCCGGAAACGAGATCCCGCCGATCCCGACGAAAAGCGGCTGCTTCGCTTGCGCAAGCCCCTTGAGCATATACGTGTCGTTGATGCTGGTCGCATGGATGGCGATAGCCTCCGCATTTTCTTCGATGAGAAATTCCAGCGAAGGCAGCTCGTCGGCCAGCCCGACGATTTCCATGCCATGCTTGCGGCAGCGCGCAAACAGCTCCCGCCATTGTTCGCGGGTGAACAGCCACTTCTGCAGTTCCTTATATAGCGGATGCTCCGGAACCATATATTCGTCCGGATTCAGCATAATATGGAACTTGACCGCGTCCGCTCCCTTGCCTGCCAGCGCATCGATCAAACGCAGCAAATAATCGTATTCCCCTTGGTGGACGTAGGCGGGCTCCGCAATCCAATACATGGATGTCTTCGTCCCGTTCCGCAACTGCTCCAATAAGTCAAGTAACCGCGCCATCAGCGATTCCTCCGTTGTTTGAGATAATTGCCTTCCTTGATCGCGACGAACAGCTCCCTTTTCTTCGCATAGCGCTCGTTGATATCCTCAATGACCGCATCGGGCGGCTTCAGCTGCTGTACATGGCGATTGACGAACAGCTCCGCAGGCATCCGGTCGGCCGCAGACAGCAGCGAGCGGTAGCTCATCCCGCCATGCGGACTCAAATGCTCCGCCAAGGACCGTAAAAATGCGAGATCGTCCGCCGTATCCAAAGTAAGCCGGATGTCCCGGGCTTCCCCTGCCTCCGCTTGAAACAAATGAACGTCAAACAGATCCGGACGGTTCAGCCAATAGCCCCATATCTCGGTGTCGGTGCGATGCTTGAATTCAATCACCGTCTTCAGCGCCTCATATCGAATCCCGTATAAGCCTGCGCCGATCGGGAGCCCTTCGACCGTCATATAGTCTGGAGCCGTCAATTTAGCCTGATTCGCAAGCCGGTTGGCGTATTCTACCGAGAAGAACGGGTCGTCCGCCGTAATGGACAACACATAATCCAGACTAAAAAAAGTCGCTGCATCGTACAGCCGCAGGAGCACGTCCTCCGGATCGCCTGTGAAGTAATAAATGCCATGCTTGAAAGCCGTCTCCGCAAGAAGCGCGTCCTGCGGGTGCGGGGAGGTGCACAGGACGACCTGATCGACGAACGCAACGGCCTTGCACCGTTCGATCACCCGATCGATCACCCGCTTCCCCCCGATTTCGTACAAGAGTTTGAGCGGGAGCCGCGTCGATTTATTTCGGGCCGTGATCAGCATGCCGATTTTCATGATTCCACCGCCTTCAGCTTAACTTTCCGCGCTCGAATTGCTCCAGCCATTCCAACAAAGCCAAATCCTGCTCATAATCGTGAGGAAACGGCTTCCCGCCTGCGATAGCTTCCAGGAAAGCCCGCATTTCGCTCACATACATATCCTCATATTGAAACGGCCTGTCGCCGCTCAGGACCGGAATCCGCTTGGTCGTCCGCCGTATCCCGTCGTATACCTGTACTACCGAATCGGAGAAATTCCACTGTATCGTCCCCTGCTCTCCAAGCAGGGAGAAGGCTCTCGTCGCTTTGCGCGATACGACATCGACCGTGACTTGCCCCGAGGTGCCGTCTTCGAATTCCATGACCATCTGGTATACGTCGTCGATATCGGTCTCCAGCGTGGTCACTTTTCGTTTCAGGGAAAAGCCACCCCGGATCGGCCCGAACAACGAAGTGAGCCAGACCCATTCGAAAGGCACGATTTCCCGGCAGCCCCCCGTCTCCTTGCGCGAGACATAGAACGTGCGGTAATCTTCGTGGGGGTGCCAATCGGGCAAATATTGCCCGGAATGGTACATAAAGAAGCAGTTCCCGCCGGCCGCCTTCTCGTTCACCAGCTTCGCGAGCAAAGCCACTGCGGGGTGAAACCGCATCGTACAGGAGGGGGCGGCAACAAGTCCAGGCTTCTCCTGCAGTTTGGCGACCAGCTCCGGAACGCCGTCCTTCGTCACGCTTGCCTCCGTAAAGAACGGGAGCCCCAAATCCGCAGCCAGATGCGCATAAGGCATGTGCTTATCGGGAGGTGTGGAAATGATGAGCGCACGCGGCTCAAGCTGCAGCGCCCGTTCTACCGAGTCGAATGTTTCAATGCCGAATTTCGCTTCCGCTTCCGAGCGTCTGTCCGGACGGGGATCGAAGCCAATGACACGTTGTCCCGAGAGAGCAAGCAAATCCCGCACTCTTCGTTTCCCCATCGATCCAAGACCAATAACTAAGAACATGCGAATCGCTTCCTTTTAATTAAATTTACGAAAGACCGGTTTTACCGCCGGGCCGACCAATACGGATTGCGCTCCTTGCTCCAGCGCCTTCTTGTATGCCTTGCACGTTTGGTCCAACGCTCTGAGGGTTTTCGCCACTTCGCTTGCACCATGTGAATAACTGATCGAGACGTAAGGCATGAGCACGCTCTCCCGAATCATTTCCTGAAGAAAAATGGTGCGGAAAGCGAGGGACGGACTCTCCTGCTCATCCTTGCACACAATGACCGGACTGTTGGGGTAGCCCCCGATTTGCAAGTAACGCTCGATTCCGTGAAGGGCGGTCATTTGCCGCCAACCGTCCATCAGCTTCTTCCCAGTACGTTCGATATGGCCGATGATGTCTTTCTCCCGGAACTCCAGTACCGTTTCTTGAACGGCCGCGAGGGAATGCGTCTCCGCCGCGTTGGTAGCCGACAACAGGAACGTGCGGGTGTGCGGATGATCGAGCCCGCCCAGCTCCATGATTTCCCGTTTCCCGGCCAGCACCGCGCAGGAAAATCCGTTACCGATCGCCTTGCCGAACGTCGACAGGTCCGGCTCGACGCCGAACACCGTTTGCGCCCCAGGTAGTCCGAACCGGAAGCCCGTGATCATTTCGTCAAAAACAAGCACCGCACCGTGCTTTTGCGTAAGCTGGCGGACCTGCTGCAAGAAGTCGGCGGCTGGACGCTCCCCAGTCACGGGCTCCATAATGACGGCCGCGATATCGTCGGGGTACTGCTGGAAAATACGTTCCAGGCTTGCCATATCGTTGTAGTGGAAAGGAACCGACAGCTCCGAGAGCTGATCCGGTATGCCGTTATCGCATGGGGTCGTACCGATAAACCAATCGTCAAAGCTGAAGAAGGGGTGCTCCTTGCAGTAAGCGACCCGCTTGCGTCCGGTGTAGGCCCGGCTGAGCCGGATCGCCGCTGTCGTCACGTCCGAGCCGTTCTTGGCGAACTTCACCATATCCGCAGACGGAATCATATCCGTCAGCAGCTCTGCCACCTCGACCTCGATCGGAGACGGTCTGGTGAAATTGCTGCCGCGACACACGTGCTCCATCACCTTCCGGGTCACGCGGGGATAATCATAGCCCAGCGAAACGGAACGCAAGCCCATGCCCCAATCGAGAAACGTGTTATGATCGACGTCCTTCACCCAAGCGCCGCTGCCCGATTGAATAAAGCCGGGAGCGAGCTGCGGAAACTGATCCGCTCCTTTGCTGTACGTGTGGCATCCTGCCGGAATGAGGCGGGCGGCTTTCTTGGTCAGTTCTGCCGAGCGTCGAAAACGATCGTCCTTCATTCCGATCCACCGCTATAACGAACCCGATATTTCAGATGCTCTTGCGCGACAATGCTTTTTAACTCGTCTTTCGGAACGTGAACGCCTTGATTCGAACGGTAGGTATGGACCGACGCCGGCTTGAAATGCAGATACGTACCTGTTGCATCGGCTTCCGTCAGCAAGACGGCATACAATTCGTCGTCCTCAAGAACACGCTCGCGTTCGCAGTCAAAAATCAGCTCTTCGTGGAATTTCTCGCCGGGCCGCAATCCGATAGTCTGAATCCGCGGTCTGACGCCCGACTCGCCGAAATAATCGCAGACGGCATCCGCCAATTCGCCGATTCGGAACGACTTCATTTTCAGTACGAACGTTTCTCCTCCTTGGCAGTAATAAGCCGCCTTCATCATACGTTCCACCGCTTCGGGGATTGTAATGAAAAAACGCGTCATTTTGCGATTGGTTACCGTGATCGGCTTCCCCTGGCTTATCTGATCGAGAAAAATGGGCAGAACCGAGCCCCGGCTTCCAATCACATTGCCGAACCGGATGGTGCACAGTTGTGTCTGCCGGTTCCCGAGATGAGCGTTGGCGCTGGCGAACAGCTTCTCGGCGATGAGCTTCGAAGCTCCGAGCGCATTGTACGTATTCACCACCTTATCCGTGCTGATATTGACTACCTTCTTCACACCATTGCGGATGGCGGCGCGGATGACATTTTCACTTCCTATAATATTGGTCTTTACCGTCTCATACGGAAAGTTCTCGCATACGGAAACTTGTTTTAACGCCGCAGTGTGAAACACCATATCCATGCCCACGGTCGCGTTCTCCACACTCTCGTAGTCCCGGATATCACCCAAACAAAACGAAACCATAGGATCATTTTCATAGCTGAGCTTCATCATATACTGCTTGCTGTCGTCTTTGCTGAACACGACAATCCGCTTAGGCCGATAGGATCGAAGCGCTTCGACAATCCCCCGACCGATGGAGCCCGTACCGCCGGTTACCAAGATCGATTGGTTGGAAAAAAAAGAGTAGAGCATCTCCCTAGTAGCTATCATTGACTCTCCACCTTTCTACAACCATTCATATGTTCCGGACAACCAGAGGGTCATGGACAACGGTTGAACCTTCGAAAATTTGGTAAAAATGTGCATTTTCCGATAACCTTTTTAAGAGATAGACATACACTAACATATCAATGTCAACTAGGAAGGATTGAAAAGACTATGTTTGTGTCGTTAGCCCGCCCGGATCTGACCGATCTGGAAAAACAATATGTTCTCGAAGTGCTAGACTCGGGCCAGCTTAGTTTCGGAGAAAAGCTTACCAGATTTGAGGATGCCTTCCGGCAGCAATTGCAGATTCCGCACGCCGTCGCGATGAACAGTGGAACGAGCGCTTTGCACGTGGCGGTGAAAGCACTCGGTCTGAAATCCGGCGATGAGGTCATTACGACGCCTTACAGCTTTATCGCTTCCTCTAACTGTCTGTTGTTCGAGGGGGCCGTCCCCGTATTCGTCGACATCGATCCGCTTACGTTAAATATGGATACACGACAGATCGAAAGCGTCATTACCCCTCGCACGAAGGCGATTTTAGCCGTTCACGTGTTCGGCCAAACCTGCCAAATGGATGAACTGATGCGAATCGCCAAGAAGCATAGCCTGCATGTGATCGAGGATGCCTGCGAAGCTTTGGGAGCCGAATGGAAAGGCCAAAAGGCCGGAACGTTCGGGGATGCGGGGGTATTCGCCTTCTATGCCAACAAGCAGGTGACGACCGGCGAAGGAGGAATTCTGGTCACGCAGCGGGAGGATGTCGCGAACGCGGCCTACAGTCTGCGCAACCAAGGCAGGGCGCCGGAGGATGGCTGGCTGGAGCATACGCAGGTCGGCTACAATTACCGGATGTCCGATCTTCAAGCTGCCGTTGGCGTCGCCCAAATGGAGCGGCTGTCCGAGCTATTGCGCAAGAGGGAGGAAAAAGCGGAGCGGTACAAGGAGCTGCTTCGGGAATACCAGGTTCCCGTTACTCTTCCGCAGGCTCTTGAGGAATGTAAAATCAGTTGGTTCGTCTTTGTCGTCATTTTGCCGGAAGGCGCCGATCAAGCCGAGATCATCCGCTTCCTGCACGACAAGGGCATCCAGTCGAAGCCTTATTTTCCGGCCATTCATTTGCAGCCGTGCTATCGAAAGCAATTCCTCTTCGAGGCCGGCGCGTTTCCCGTGACGGAACGGATGGCTAAGCGTACGATCGCCATTCCGTTCCATACGCAGTTGACCGAGGAAGAACAGCGGTACGTGATCAGTCAGCTCGCGACGGCGCTGCAGAAAGGATAGGTGGGAGCTTGCATATCGTTTATGTGACCGGAACCCGTGCCGATTACGGAATCATTCGGCCTGCGCTGCTGGAGCTCCGGAGCGATCCGAGATTTCAATTGGAGCTGATCGTGACGGGGATGCATCTGCACTCCGAATACGGGGAGACGATTGTGGAAATTCATAAGGACGCCTTCCCGGTGATTGCCGCGCCGTCCATTCTAATGAAGGGCGATTCGCGCGAAGCGATGAGCAAATCGCTGGGGCTCGGATTGTTGCACTTCTCCGACATTCTGCAGCGAAGCAAGCCCGATGCCGTGCTGCTGCTCGGTGACCGGGGCGAAATGCTGGCTGCCGCGATTGCCGCCCATTATCAAAACATTGGCATCGTCCATCTGCACGGCGGAGAGCAGAGCGGGTCCGCAGACGACGCGGTGCGGCACGCCATCAGCAAGTTGGCGCACCTTCACTTCGTCGCCTCCCTTGAGGCCAAGCGCTTTTTGCTTCAGATGGGGGAAGCGGATTGGCGCATTATCCCGATCGGCTCGATGCGCAAACAGCAGATCGAACAGGTGAAACAATTAAATGAAGCGACGGCACGCCGCTGGACCGAAGCCTACGGGCTGGACTCGCCGTTGCGCAAGCTGCTGCTGTGCATCCATCCGGACTCCAAGGAGCAGCTTTCCTACGAAGAGCAAATTTCCACCGTATTGAAGGGACTAGGCCCCCACGCCGGCCATGCGATCTATGTGATTGGCCCGAACAGCGACTCGGGCGGCGACTTGTTTCGCGAGAAGCTGCTGGCCTTTGCCGGGGAGCATCCGCATATCCGCTATTTCCCTTCGATTCCGGACGATCAATTTTTATTTCTGCTGGGACACGTCGACCTGATGATCGGCAACAGCAGCAGCGCGATTATCGAAGCGCCCTTCTTTGGCCTCCCGGCCATCAACATCGGCAACCGCCAGCACGGGCGGGAAGCGGCAGATAACGTGGTCTCCGTCCCTTTCGACGCTGCCCGGATCGAGCAAGCCATCCCCACGCAGTTAAACCGGGGACGCCTGCCGGGGCTCAGTAACCCGTACGACCTTACGGCTCATCCGGAGAAGGAATTGGCCGAGCAACTCGCGCGTCTTCATACGCTGCCCGGCGTTTGGAATAAGTTGAATTAGGGGATTAAGAGGAGATAAAAATGGGCCAGCCAGGGGTTTCTGGTTGGCCTATTTTTACGAAAAGAGATTAGATAAAGGGGTTTTCTCCAATTTATTGCTTAGCAAATCCTTTGTTTAATGCTTGTGTTTGATTCATTTGAATGTTGAGTTTAAAGTCGATTCTGAATTTCATCCTAGCCCATTCGTCAAACTTTAGTTGCCCACTCCATGATGATCGGAAGTATTTATAATTGACTGTTGTGCTGAGGGAACAGCCCAGAGGTTCAATAATACTAAGGCTATAGCTAAAGATAAGATTTATCGTATATTGTTAAGAATGTAGTCGAGTTGACCAGTAAGAAATCATAAAAAATCGAAATTTGATGATGGTGAGATAACAGGCCAGGGGTAATTTATTACCTGTTTTGGAAGGGTGTTAGAGTCCAAAGGATTATTCACTGGCTTCGGACAAGTAGCGCGCGCGTCGGGACAAATGTGAGAAAAATACCGCCTAAAACAGGCAGTATTCTAAAAAAATTAATCTTTCGTTATTTCATTTTTATTTGTAAGTTAATAACGCGGTGAAGGGGGACTCTCTACCGGGGCCCCCGGTGATATTAAACTACTCCTCCACCTTAATCCGAAAAATATAAGCCACACTTCCTTCATCCCAGACGGCATTGTAATTGTAGGTGTACATTCCTGGTTTCTCAGGTACGGTAATACCCGTACTGTAATTCTCGATAGTTTTACTTTCAGTAATGTCCTCTCCAAAAATCTCGTGTACGTTACCGTAATTTTTAGGAGTTTTTTTATCTCAGAGACAACGGGAGGGAATCTACGTAATGAAAAGACTTATTACACACTACGAGATATCCGCCATGATATTCCTTATGATTCTTATTTCAGGTTGGGGAGTGCTCGGGAACAACCTGAACAAAACCCCTTTACTTTTACTACTATAAAAATTTTTTAGTCATAATACAACAATAATAAGTTACGGGCTGTAGCTGTCAGGGAGCAATACAATCATTTCGCCGTTACTATTTTCTGCGGCGAGCCTTCCGCTGGAAGTTGGCTGCCCTTGCTCCTGTTTCAGTAACTTTCATTGACGTTTCACCTCCTAAGGTTCAGCCCTTCCCTTGAGCCATCGACTGCTCAAGGTACTATGGCCTCTGCTGACTTCTCATGATAAATCTTGTTTCAACCGTGATTCGAAGTTCATCTCCTCACGTCCATGAGACCTCCCACGGTAAGACGATTCACTTTCCTTCCACATACCCGCATCATTTACATTGGCATGTCCGTGTAGTGAATTGGACTTCGTTTTGTTACGCAAACTCATCCCATGCCTTATGCCTGATGATGTTCGTGTTCCTCGGGCTGGAAGTTTGCCTCCAGCTTCCTTCAGATTCCACCTCGCGATGGACACCCTTGCTCTTGGCTAGTGGCTGGCCACTACCTACCCCCACAGCGGACTTTCACCGCCTAGTTAATCGCCATGCGTGGCGCACATATAAAAGGCCAGCCAGTAGCTTCTGGCTGGCCTTTGGCGTTCCCCATACTCGAATTGACCAGCATTCGAAGTTTTGTACCAACGATTTCGGCATGCTGTTATTTACCGATATGTTGAACGACACTTTTCTATCCGTATCTACACCTCATATTAAAAATAGAGAGAATATTATGGTAATATATTGAAAAATAACTGTATTATTGAAATATATTGTGTTATTATTTGACTTATAAGGGAGGTTAATACATGATTATACATCCCAATATGGAATTAGAAGATATTTTGTCGGAGGACAAGCCATTGTCATGCTCGCAAATGTATTCCATAGCAGAGCATCTCTTTAAGCTCGGGAGAAAAAAAGATGCCGTTCCTTTCTTTCGCTATGTCGTAAATCATGAACAAGAATGCGATCATGAACAATTCATCATGAGTCAGTACCGTTTATTTCTAGCTTTAATAGGGATTGGCGCAGAGGAAAATAAAGAAGCCTTGCTTCGTTTTGAGTCCTACTATAACCAGTTGCCGGAACATGTCCGGTTAGATGCTATACTCCAAATGGCAAACGTTTACTATACGTTTTGGGATTGGGACAAAGTGGAAAGCTATGCGGATGAATTACATACCTTGGCAAAAAAGCGATACGATCAAAAACTAGAAAATGATCATTTTGAAGATGGGCAGACGGAACGTCATTTGGTGGTATATTATGGCCAAGGATTCCTCCTGAAAGGGATCGCATTAACTATGCAAGGAAAATACGAGGAAGCCAAACCGTATGTGAAAGAGTATTCCGATCTTGGATGGTTTGAGCTTCTGGACGAAACCGGAAGAAAGGAGGTTGAGAAATTTCGAATTTGGGGTAAGGGGAATATGTATACGCTGGAGCTCATGACCGGAAACAAAAACGTGTTGCACGATTTTGCCAAATTCCTTGATGAACACCCGGAATATACTTTACCTTATTTGCTCAGTATTATGGAAGCCGCCAACAAATTCAATCTTCTCATCGATGAAATCATTGAGCGTTTCTGCCAAAGAATCCCCCCTTTAAATTCTTCTATAAGCTATATCAACGGCACGCAATTATTTCATTATTGGTATGAGAAAACGATCTACAGCTTTAATAATGGAAAAATTGGAGACGGGATCAACGAACTGCTATATGCTTTGTATCTTTCTCGTAAAATGCAATACTATTCCGGATTCGAGCGATGTATTACGTTATTCGAAGATCATGACGAATACGCCACGGAACAGCAAATGAGGGAGTACAAAAACATATTGAATGGAGTGTCTGAACAATGAAAAAAATATTGTTGTCACTGCTCATGGCACTAATGTTATGTAATGGCGGACACTTGGCAGAGGCACATCCTATCACAGTAGAAACGGTGGATCAGACAGATCACCATGGCGGAGTTGGCGGCTGACGATATAAAAGAAGGTAAAAAGGGCAGTTCAGAAGCCATGAACATGGCTGCGGGAAGGCCCTTTTTATAGTTCCCTCCGGAATTACCTCGCTCGTTCCTCCCAAATAATATTAATGGCTGCCGTACCGCCGGACTGAAAATTAAACTTGATTCCGTAACTGTCACCCGGTTTAATAATAATCGCTGAAGAGAAGTCAAATACACTTGTCGTATTCGCCGGAAATGCCCTTGTTGCCATAAGGGTTCCGCCCGTTAAATCGATGCCCAAGCCTCCGGCAGATCGAAAGGTGGCGACGGATGTAGTGCTAAAATTGCCATTTAAATTATAGATAGTGTTGGTCGTCAACGCCCCAGCTACGGTGCCATCTCGAATATCTCGCTGATTCGTTACGTCTTTTAAAGTGGCCAAAGTGACTAAGGAAATGGCTACATCGAAGGTTGCTCCTGCGGGATTGGACAGGACGGCTACAACGTTTTGATTGTTACCCGCAGTCAAAAAGTCAGTCGTAGAACCAAATACCCTCCCAGTGACGGTTGTTACGGAACGCAAGTCATTCATATTGGATACGCTAACCGGTTGATTCGGGGGATTCGTGATCGTTGATTGAAGCGGTTGCCTCGGGCTGGTAATGATATTGTAGTTTAAAAAGGATCTCATAAGCTCTTCATTGTCGGTTCCAGCAATATCCCGTAGAAGATCCAGTTCTTGTTGTTGGGATTCAATATTCTTCCTTCTTGCCGCAATCCATTGCTCAAAAAATTCCCTCATCATTAATCCCTCTTTTTACGATTATGTTTAAATGCTCCTATAGAAAAGATATTCACTGCATTATTATTTAAAAACCAAGCCTCCAAGCTTTTATTTCACCTATACAAGATCTTCCTGTCGGAAAGCGAATCGAATGAGAAATGAAGAAGAGTCCCCGCCAGTCGAGTGAACCGGTCAGGGACTCTTTTTGGTTCTTACTGCATCAAAGACTTGAAACGATATTTACCAGTGTAGAACTAATGTATCGCACATCGGCTTCGGTTAGCGTACCGTAGCTCGGGAGATTGATGCCTTGAGCGCCAAGTCGGCCTGCCACCGGAAATTCCGACGCGGATTGGAGCTTCTCGTAGGGCGGCAGCACGTGCATCGGATAAAAGAACGGCCGGCTCTCGATCCCGCGGAGCTGCAGCCGACGGATGACTTCATCGCGCTGGGCTTCCGAGCCTTCGCGCAGCACGACGCAGAACAACCAATAGACGTTCTTCGCCCAATCCTGCTGGACAGGCAGTGCAAGAGCGCTGCAATCCCGCAAATACTTGGTATAGTGGTTTGCAATCCGCAGTCTCTGCGCGATATGCCACTCCGCATTCTGCAATTGTGCACAGCCGATGGCCGCTTGAATGTTGGTCATCCGGTAATTGTAACCGATGACGCTGTGGAAATAACGTCGTTCCGGGTCCATTCCCTGTCCCCGAAGCAGCCGGGCCCCGTCTGCAAGCGCATCGTCGTTCGTCGTCAATACCCCGCCTTCGCCCGTCGTAATGATCTTGTTGCCGAACAAGCTGAAGATCGCACTGTCCCCCAGTCCCCCGGTGCGCTGTCCCTTATACTCGGCCCCCAACGCTTCTGCCGCATCTTCTATGACGAATAAGCCATACTGCCGGGCAAGCTGCCGAATCGGGTCCATGTCAGCAGGATGCCCGTAGAGATGAACCGCGACGATGCCTTTCGTTCTCGGCGTGATTCGTTCCTCAATCCGCTTCGGATCGATGTTCCAGGTCTCCGGCTCCGAATCGACGAACACCGGCTTCGCCCCGCAATAGGTGACCGCATTGGCCGTGGCGACGAACGTTAACGTAGGGACGATAACCTCGTCTCCCGGCCCCACGCCGTGCACGAGCAAAGCCAGATGCAGCGCCGTCGTTCCGTTACTGCAGGCGATGGCGTGCTTCGCCTGGCAGAAGGCCGCGAAATCTTCTTCGAAACGCTTGATATATGATCCGTTAGAGGAGATCCACGTCGAATCCAGGCAATCTATCACGTATTTTTTCTCATTGCCGTTCAAGACAGGCAGCGCAACAGGATAAAATTTATCCACATGATTTCCTCCTTCAATGATGGTACGGTGCTCAATCACGGCATATCCATTTGTTCATCATATGCATTCCTCTTCGGAACGCCTGTACGGAAACCTATGGGAGGCGGCAAGAAGAAAACGGTTTTCGTAGGAGAATATCCCGGGATAAGACCAATAAATACGCGGTTATCTATAAGGCATGTACCGTGGCGGCTTCTATTGTCCACTCATATGATTTAGTATCTTGACAGAAAAGGAGTGATTTCCATGGGTGAAACAGGATTGACCGGCCTTACCGGGTTAACGGGCCTTACCGGAACGACAGGCCCTACAGGTCCAACTGGTCCAACCGGACCCACAGGACCGACAGGACCAACTGGACCCACAGGACCTGCCGGAACGGCAGCGGTTATCACAGGAGTTCAAACGTCAGCCCCGCTGGCACTTCCAGCAGGAACACAGACCCCGATCCTCACGCTGCCTGGCGTTACATTTACGGCTGTTAACACTACGGCACAAATCAGTGGTGTGGTCTCGCTTTCCACATCTGCTCTTGTCGCACTAGATGTGAACTATGTCGTCAACTTGTTCAGGGACTTCGGTACGGGCTCTCAAACTTTGCTGGCATCGGTATCGGCCACCGCCTTATTGGACGCTGTAACGGCCCTTTTGGGACCGTCCAACGTTACGGTAAGCATCGTCTTCACCGATTCCCCTCCGGCAGGAACCCATTCTTATACACTCACCGTAACCCCTACTACGCTTCTCGGCGTTGGAGTTACGATGACTGCCAATTACAGAGCACTGAGCGCCGTTGTCGGTACGTAACCGTAAACGGTTCACCCGATTTGCAGCGCAAATACCCGCGTCCGAATGGATGCGGGTATTTGTTTTGCGCTTGCCGGTACTATTTCTTCAAATGATACGGTACGGTCGTTACAATGACATTCCTGCGAAACAGCAGATGTGCCCGAATCAACAGGCTTGATTGGTTATGCAGAATATTGTGCCATCCCTTCTTGGGAAAAAACTGCGGGATCACAACCGTAACCTGGTAGTTGGACTCACTCGCTTTGCGCTGTACCGTATCGATAAATTTAGTCAGCGGTTGAATAATACTTCGATAAGGGGAATGGAGGGTAACAAGTCTAATTCCGGGCTGCCACTTTTCCCACTTTTCTTCAAAAAGAGCTTCATCCTCTCTGTTGAACGGAACATGAACGGCTATAATCTGGTGCGGGGAGAGCGATTTGACATAGTTTAAGGAATTCTCCACCACTTGAGTAATGCCGGCTACAGGAAGAATCATGACATTGCCTTCAATGGACAGCGCAGGTTCACTTTCGCTAATTCTTAGCTGGTCCCCTACGTCCTCATAGTGCTTCCTGATACGGTGGAAAATCAGAATGATGACGGGCAAGAATATCAGAACAGACCATACCTGCGCGAATTTGGTAACAAAGAAAATGATGCTGACCAACAAGCTAATCAAAGCGCCGGTCGAGTTGATAAGAAGCTTCAAAACCCATCCTTTCGGCTTCTCGCGAAACCATTTGACCATCATGCCCGTCTGCGACAAAGTAAAAGGGATAAATACGCCGACCGCATACAGGGGGATGAGATGTTCGGTTTGTCCCCGGAAACCGACGATTAAAACAATGGACAACAATCCGAGCATGATAATTCCATTCGAATAGCCCAACCGGTCCCCCCGGATTGTGAACATTCTTGGGATAAACTTATCCTTGGCCAGATTTACCGCGAGCAACGGAAAAGCGGAGTAGCCGGTGTTAGCAGCAAGGACTAGAATCAGGGCCGTTGTCCCTTGAATGAAATAATACATAAAGTTTCGGCCGAAGGTCTGTTCGGCAATTTGCGAGACTACGGTAACTTCCGGCCGCGGGGCAACTCCATAATCGTAAGCCAGATAGACAATTCCCGAAAATAACAGCGCCAGCAAGGAGCCCATCGCGATTAACGTTCTTGCCGCATTGTTCGGTGCCGGGTCTTTGAAGTTAGGAATGGCATTCGATATCGCCTCCACACCCGTTAAGGCCGAGCTGCCCGAGGCGAACGCTCGGAGAAGCAGGAATAACCCGATCCCGGCTACGGGCGTGCCCACGGGCGCATGGAGATTGGATGCTACGCTTCCCGTAGCAATGTGAAATAGGCCTACGCCAATTAAAATAAATAAAGCTAAGACGAATAAATAAACGGGATAGGCCAAGATCGAAGCCGATTCGGTCACCCCTCTTAAATTAAGCAGGGTAATAAACAAAACAAAGGCAATGGCAATGATGACCGTATAGGGATGCAAGCTGGGAAAGGCAGAGGTAATCGCATCCGTGCCGGCGGATACGCTAACAGCCACCGTTAAAATATAGTCCACCAGCAAGGAGCCTCCCGCGATTAACCCGGGGTATAACCCTAAATTCTCCTTGGAGACGACGTATGCTCCTCCGCCATGAGGATAGGCAAAAATAATTTGTCTGTACGATAAAATTAAAGCCACCAACAAGATTAAAACGCCCACGGCAATCGGGAGCGAATACCAGAATGCGGCGGCACTGACCGTCATTAAGACCAACAGGATCTGCTCCGGACCATAAGCCACCGACGATAGCGCATCGGAGGAAAGGATGGCCAATGCCTTCAGCTTAGTAAGCTTTTGTTCCCCCAATTCATTGGACTTTAAGGGTCGTCCAATAAGGAATCGCTTTAAAGAAGAAAACATCCGATTACACCACCCTTGCTTGAATTTGATCCTTATTACCCATTTTACTGTGCTGCCGATCATTCCAAGACCTTCGCGCTCTTAGTTTCTACAATTTTCTTTTTTTTATTTCACCCAAATCCGCAAAGCTGTTCCCTGCATCCAGAGTCAGCATAGGGCCATCGGCCAATTGACAGAAGCTAGAAATCGAAGTATTATTTTTATTACCAGGTACTAATACTAACTCATGATATCAGGCAATTTATTTTACATTACATTTCACGAGGTGAACCCGTATGGAATCATCTGTTCAACCTGCTTCCTCTTCGACCCTTTACCGCTCCCGTATTACCGCCGTCGGCAGCTACGTTCCCGAACGCCGTCTGACGAACACCGATCTGGAGCGCATGGTGGAGACCAACGACGAATGGATCGTGCAGCGCACCGGCATCCGCGAGCGGCGCATCAGCGCGCCGGAGGAGTATACGAGCCACTTGTGCATCGGAGCGGTGCAGCAGCTTGTTGACCGCTACGGCGCCGTGCTGGAGGATGTCGATCTGGTGATCGTCGGCACCAGTACGCCGGATTTCTCTTTTCCTGCCACCGCCTGCCGGATTCAGGCGCATTTCGGCATGAAGCAGACGACTTCCTTCGATTTAAGCGCCGCCTGCGCCGGATTCGTCTACGGCCTGCATATGGCTAACGGGATGATCGCTTCCGGCCTGCACCGCAAAGCGCTCGTCATCGGCGCCGATGCCCTCTCCAAAATCGTCGATTACACAGACCGTACGACGTGCGTGCTGTTCGGCGACGGCGCCGGAGCAGTTCTGCTCGAACGGGACGATGCCGACGCTTCCAGTCCGCAATTTATTGCCTATACGGGCGGTACCGACGGCAGCGGCGGAGCACACATTTATCGCTCTCTGCTTGCCGATCATATGGAAGGCCAACCGGTGAACACGAACGGCAAGCTTGTGCAGAACGGACGCGAGGTGTACAAATTCGCCGTTCAAACGATTCCGAAAGGCGTTAACGACCTGCTGAGCCAAACCGGCTTATCCACGGATCAGATCGATTGGTTCGTCCCGCATAGCGCCAACCTCCGCATCATCGATTCCGTATGCGAGAAGATGGGGATTCCTATGGAGCGGACGCTGCATACGATCGAGAAGTACGGCAATACGTCTGCGGCGACGATTCCGCTTGCGCTTGATGAAGCTATTCGGGAACAGAAGCTCAAGGACGGCGATACCGTTCTGTTGTTCGGCTTCGGCGGAGGGCTCGTCTACGGCGGACTGCTGCTGAGCTGGAAGGCGCTATCTCCGAAAGTCTAGACACGCAAAAAAGAGTCCGTCCTTCCTCCTTGAGGTTAGGTACGGACTCTCTTACTTATTACGGTCTTTTTCACCTCTTCGCCAAGCCAAGGCTTGCCCGGAATTCCGGGCCGCAAGCGGCGGCGTATGCGGACCCCGGCCATTTTCATGGCAATTTGGCGCTGATACCGGCTGATCGCCTCAATGTGCACCGAAAGACTGCGGGCCGTTTCCTCGGAGCTCTCCACGACATCGGCCATGCTTTCGATCATGCGGGCCAGCGCACGCTGGCTGCGGGCGAGCGAATGAAGAATATGGAGCTTTACTTTATTTTCCTCTTCATGCCAATTCATTGGAGTCGCCGCTTCCTTACGAATAATAATTTCCTGCGTCCCCATTTGCCGAGTCCGTTCCCCCCACCTCGTTGCCTCCGAGCAAGATGTGCAAATGCTTGGCAAGCGCTATCTCCATCTTCGTCATGCCCTCGATCACTTCGATCATCTGATCGTGCACTTCCAGCGATTTCTTCACTTGGTCGCCATGGTCCGCGAAGTGGGCGCTGGACAAATGTCCGCAGATCCATTGGCATGAGCGCGCAGCCTCCAACGCCTTAGCTTCCAGAATCAGGGCGATGTTAAATTGGAATCGGGCAGCGGCCTGCATCATTTTATGATAACTTTCGATTCTGCTCACGTATAACCCCCTTTTCCTTCGGGCAACGGGATGCCGAACTCATTCCTCGTCGTCCGGGATTTCAACGATTTTGACAATGAGCGCCATATGTTCCGCCAGCGCCTCCTCCAGATCGGCGAGCCCGCTTAAATAACCCGCGATGCTTTTCGAGACGTTCAAGGAATGCTCCGTCAGCGACTGGATATCCTCAAAGGAAGGGTTGGCGGGCGGAATGTCATGAACCAATTGGGCCATGCGAACGGCCACATGCCGGTTCGCTTCGAGAATGTTAGCCATTTCCTGCTGGGATGCCGCCATATGCCGGATCATCCGGGTCACTTGCCGATGCATCGTTCCCTCCACCTCCTCGCCGGCCGCATGCGTTTGCTTTTTTTTGTATCTTATGCGCCTGCGGCACCCTGGTCCACGGCTTGTGCCCAACGATTCATATAAATGAATGCGGATCGACGCCCCATTTGTCGATGAACTTCTGGCGGTTCGCTGCCAGCAGAGCTTTGATTTTTTGTTCGTCTTCCAGCCGGAAGCTTGCGCTGCCTTCATGGTAGATAAAGGCGTCCCCTGCGATCAGCAGCCGGTATCCTGCTTGCCGGGCGCGATAGCAATAGTCGTCATCTTCAAAATGTCCCGGCGAAAAGCGCTCGTCAAGTTCTCCTATACGCTCCATCAGCTCACGTTTAAACAGGAAGCATAATCCGACGATCCGTTCCGTCTGCCGCCATTTTCCGCTGTCCGGCCGGTTCATGCGTGCCGTCATATCGGCGATCGACGTGAACGGCTCCTGAATCTGCTGCTTGCCGCTCGCATAGTTCGTCATAGGGCCGACGATACCGACATCGCCGCTGCTGTACAGGCAGCGCATCATATTGTCCAGCGCGCCGGCCGTCAGCCGCGTGTCATTGTTCAGCAGCATCAGCGCATCGCCTGAAGAGAGCCGCAGCCCGAAGTTGCACGCCGCGGGAAAACCGCGGTTCACGGGCAGCGAGACGAGCTTGACTTCATGCTTCAGGCACAGCCTCAGCGACGAATCGGTCGAGCCGTTATCGACCACAATCACTTCGTGAGGCATGGTGACGTGCCGGCGGATCGATTCCAGGCATAAAGCCAGCCACTCGGCTCCGTTATAATTCGGAATAATGATACTGACGGTCTGCATCAGGCATCGCCTCCGATATAGCGTCGTTTGCGCAGCACGTCCGGATACGCCAGCCGCTCGCCCATCCGGTCGCCGGCCAGCTTCAGCGCTTCCAGATGGTCTCCCACGATCATGGAAGCCACCGGATTGCCGCGGCCTCTGTTCAGCTCGCGCCGCTTGTTGCCCCGGATGACGTTCACCTGGCCCGCATTGCCGACCCGGAGCTTCAAGAGCAAGGCAAGCGCCTGCGCTTTCGGCGGGACCGACAGCAGTTCAAGGCCCAGCGTCTCTACCGCGTGCCGCGACAAAGCATGCGGCACGGCCGTGAGCGAGCTGGCCTTCAGATCCGGCCGATCCAGCGCTCTGTTTAAAAATTGCTTCATGATCGTGACGGTATCCTGCCGGCCGAACGCCCCCAGATACGGATAAATGTTGTTGAGCGCCACGTCGAGTCCTTGTTCGATGCCATGGATAAAAGGCACGAGCTGCTCCGCCGGAATCGGCATATCCCCGTCCGTGAAAAGCAGAATGTCGGCCCGGGCCAGCTTGGCGCCGACCGATCTTCCTACGTCGTGTCCGAGCGCCTGCGGGTAAGACAGCACAATCGCACGCGAAGCCGCTCTGGCTTGCCGGAATGTCTCGTCGCTCGAGCCGTTGACGATGACATATGTTTCATCCGTCAGCCGGGTCGCCTCCTTCAGCACGGCGGCGATCGTGCGCTCCTCGTTCTTGGCCGTCACGATAACGGCCACCGAACGCTCCGTCGGAAGCGGCACCCAGTTCGGCGCCGGCCGGCCCATGCCTGCGAAGAAGCCGCGGACATAGCCGGCTGCCGCTGCGTGATAGCGGGCCCATGGATAACCG
Source organism: Paenibacillus tyrphae (assembly GCF_027925525.1). Taxonomy (GTDB): domain Bacteria; phylum Bacillota; class Bacilli; order Paenibacillales; family NBRC-103111; genus Paenibacillus_G; species Paenibacillus_G tyrfis_B. The sequence goes on from NZ_BSDJ01000025.1 coordinate 33,897, forward strand.
GCCAAGCCCCGTCCCTTCACCCGCGCCGTCCAGCGGCGGTTCAGCAGCCGGCGCAGCTCGCTCTCGCCCTCCGGCGGCTGAGACGGAGCGTCCACGCGGCCAAGCTGCAGGCCGAGCCGATAGGCGGCCCCGCCGTGAGGCCTGGACGCCGCCCGTCTCCTGGGCGGAAACAGCCGCGGGCGGGAGGCGGCACGCTTCCGGGCGCGCTTCACCGCCGCTGCAGGCTTCTTCCGCGCAGGCGCAGCCGATACGGCCGCCCTGCCGTCTTCTGCCGGCGGCGGCTTGCGGACAAAGCGGCCCCGAACCGCCGGTTTCTCAAACAACATCGCCTGTTGCTGCCTCATCGATCCATTCACCTCGCCATGTCGCGGTTTCGCATCAAATCGGTATGGCCCCCTCGCTCGCCCGCCGTCGCGGCCAGCCAGCGAATCGCCTCCAAATGGTCTCCTACGATCAATTGACCGACCGTATCGGTGCCGTGCTTTGTCCAGCGCCGTTTGCGCCGCGGATTCAAGCGTCCGACCGGCACAAGATGGACCGGCCGCACGACAAGTCCCTTCTGCACGGCCATTGCGTGCGCCTTGGGGGGAACCGCAAGCGCCTCCGCTCCGATCGCTGCAAGCGCTCTGCGGCTGATCGCATGGGGAATGGTCGTCATCGAGGTCCCCTGTAGATCGGTCCGGCCGAGCGCCGCGTTCAGCGCGTACTTCGCCAGCACGACCGGATGGACGCTTCGTGTCCGGATCGGTCCCAGATAACGGTTCAGAGCCACATCCACCCCGCTGTGCACCGCATGAACGAACCGCCTTAGATCACGCGCGGAAATCACCATATCGCCGTCGAGGAACAGCAGGATTTCCCCGTTCGCGAGGCCGGCTCCGATGCCGCGTCCGACGTCGTGGCCAAGCGGCTCCGCGAAGCTGACGGTCCTTGCACCCATCGCTTCGGCGATTTGCTTCGAGCCGTCCGTTGAGCCGTTGGCCACAACGATGATTTCCAGCTTCCCCGCACCGATCTTCTTCACTTCCCGGAGTATGGAAGGCAGCTTTTTCCGCTCGTTGATGACCGGAATAATGACCGAAACGTTCGCCGTCCGCACCGCAGCCGCCCCCAAGGCGCCGCCTCTCCGATTACGAGACTTGCGAATATGCCGCATAGCTCTCCCTCCTCTCCATGAAACGATTCCTCCATGCTCCAGCCAAAGAAAAATCGCCGTCTTCCCGTTACGGGCCCGTTTCCATCCATTCGCGCAGTTCTTCAAGCATGCGGTCGTAGCCGGGAACGGCAAAATCAAGCTCGGGGCGGGTCGAGCGCAGCGTACGGTCCAACGCGACGGTATCGTCGGGCCGGATGCAGACATCGCGTTTATCGAAGATCCGCTTCATTCGCTCCAGCAGCTCGTATTTGCTGACGCTCTCCGCCGCGGTCAAATGAACGATGCCGCTTAACCGGTCTCCCCGCTCCGCCGCATAATGGATAAATCTCGCCAGTTCCAGCGTCGTCACCCCGTTCCACGGCACGCGGACAAATCCCCGAATCTCCCCCCGCTGCCTCAGGAACCAAGGAAGCAGACCGCTTCCTTCCTCCTGCAGCTCCGGTCCGATCAACGACGTACGGATCGTCAGATGGGGGGGCCGCACCACTTCGCCAAGCGCTTTCGTTCTCGCATACGTCGTCGTCCCGTCGGGCACGTGGCGCTCTTCGTAGCGGCCGCGATTTCCCAGAAATACGCTGTCCGTGCTGATCTGGATGAGCCGGGCGCGCAGCCGGTCGGCAAGCTCCGCCAACTGATGCGGCAGCAGGCCGTTAATTCGCACGGCTTCAAGCTCCCTTTGCCGGGCCGCATCATACATGATCCCGAGGGCGTTGACGATCAGATCGGGACGCACCGCCTCCACCAGCTTATCGACCATCACGCTATCCGACGCGTCCAGGTAAAGACCCGCTCCCGGGAGCGGCCAAGACCGCCCGCAGTCTGTTTTTCCGTGTTCCGTCGTATAGAACACTTCGTACGAAGTGCAAGCCGCCAAATACCGCAGCAGCATATGTCCCGTCATCCCATCGCCGCCGATCACGAGCACCTTCATCGGCTCGCCCTCTCCGTACGGCCACCTTTCCTCATCGCAGTACCTCACCACCTTTTTCCGCCTCCCCGATTGCAATCCCTGCTTCGCCAAGCCTTCGGCCAACCGAAGCCGGCCGTCCCGGGCGGGCCCGGGTGCGTATTCGGCGCTAAAGCCTCCTGCTGCGAGCCGGGTTATGACGTATGGCCCGGCCCGCTTGCTTCGTTCCAAGATACCGGCGGCGCTTGCGCTTGGGGCTCTGTCTGCGGTTCCCGCCGAGCGGCAGGACGCTCAGTTCAGTGCTCGGCAGTTGCACGACACGAGTCAGATCGAGGCCCCGCTGCCGTAGTGCCGCTTGCGATACGACCGGCAGTCTCCGGCCGCCGGTCAACAAATACACGAGCCGTCCCTCGCCCCTAGCCAGCATGACGGAAGGACGATTCGGAGGCGACGGAGGATCGTGCCGCAGAACGCGCCCCGTCGGGAAACGATGCAGCACCGCATCCGGCACCACGCGGATATCCTCCACCCGATAGCGGTAAAAGCGGAACGCCTCTGCGGAAGCAAACGGCCGCTTCCTGCCTTTATCCAGCAAAAACACGGCCGGGCTCCACTTTCCTTTGTAGACGGCATTGGGCCGGAGCACAGGCAGCGAGCTCGACTTCCGCCTGCGCCGAAGCTCCAGGGCACGCTTGCGGACGCTCGCCATCAGCATCGCAAGCCGTTCCCGGTACGCCTCCTCCCCATACGCCGCTTCGGCAGAACGCCGGCTCGCTTCCGCCCTTGCATCAAGCTGCGCTCCGGCCTCTAAGCACTTCAGCACGCGGTCCGTCAAAGCCTCAACGTCTCCTTGCGGCGCCAGCAGCTCGGAGCCGCCGGTTACCGTCAGCATCTCTTCCAAGCCGCCGCTCCGGTAAGCGATGACGTTTTTTCCGAGCAGCCATCCGTCGAGCGCCGTCATGCTGAAGCTTTCTGCAGACAAGCTTGGCACAACGATCAGATCCATCGCGGCCAGCACTTGCTCGCGGTGCGGTTCGAGTTCCACGTAATGAAACCGGCTCTCGTACCCCGATTCTTCGATCATGCGGCGGCAAATGCGGTAGTGCGCTTCGTCGCAGACGCTGCCGGCCACCAGGAAGCGAACGTCCGGATGCACGGCCGCCACCTGCACGGCCATAGCGGCGAACCACGAGAGTCCCATTTCGGGCTTCAATCGGGGTGCGGCAAAGCCAACGATCCGATGCTTCTCGTTGACGGGCAGGGCCGATCGGAGGTTGTGGCGATAGACGGGGTGAAGATCCGGGTTTAGTTCCTCGCGCCTTCGGGTCGGAGGGAGAAGGAAAATTTTGCTCTTGGACGCTTTTGTTCGCAGCGGCTCAAGCGAGGCGTCCGACACGCCGGCAATCCAGTCGGCGTAACGCTCGATCTGCTCTCCGGTATGCGGCGCCCAAGCCGGGTCGGTCACCGTTTCGGTCAATAGCCAGAGCACCGGAATGCGGAGCATCTTGGCCGCTGACGCAGGAAGCACGGGATGGGGACCGCCGACAAGCACGATATCCGGCTGCCGCATATGCAGCAGATTGACAAGGGGCCCGAACGCCGGATGTCGCCGGATGTCGGCGTCCGGCGATTCTTCATGCTCCGCAGAAGGCACCGGGTGCACGATGACCGGCAAGCCGGCTTGGATCGCTAGGACGCCGGGTTCGTCGGCCACCAGCAGGCACTCGGCCTGCTCTTTCAGCTCCCGGATCAGCGTCAGCATATATTTTTCCATGCCCGTCAACGCCCGCCGGCCGCTGTTGGGAACGAAAAGCATGATACGGAGCGGAGCCGGAGAACGCTCTGCCCGCAGTCCGCCGCTGTCCTGTTCCACCTGCATCCCCTCCGCCTCGGTTTTGTTTTCAAGTCTTTATAATATATTAGGGAAATAACCAGTCCGGCACGACACTTACCCATTCTGCCGCCTAAAGAGCGGCTCCATGCCCGTCCCCGCCCCGGGAGGGCTTGTCCGGTTTCGCAGGAACGGAACGCCGGGACATTCCCCCTTAAGAAATCCCCGGCATGTCAGCCCCTTCGGTTATCCGCTCAGCCTTGCGGCGCTCCGCCGTCTTGGAGCCCTCTGGCGAAGCCGAGCGCAAAGCCTTCGTTGTACGCTTTGTTGAATGCATCGTTATAAATCTGCTGGTAGCTGCGCCGCCTTGGCCTTGCGATCCGCCGCCGGCGCCGCCGTCCTGTCCTCAGCGTGCGGCGCCTGACTCGCCGCCGGCTGCGGAGCGGCCGAATGCTGCGTTTCCTCCTCCGGACCCGGCGCAGCCTGGTTCTACCCGCCCGCTTGCGCGCAGTGCGTTTGGCCATCCTCCGTCCTCCTTCCATCCGCTTATGTCTCTATACCATATGCGGATGTTGGCGGAAACGGACGAATCAAAAACGCCTATTTCGCGGTAGACGTCAAGTTACCGCATCAGCCGGTGGCGCCTTCGAACAGAATGCGCATCATCTGCGCCATCCGGTGGGGATACGTGTGCTCCAGCATGGTGCGGCGCAGCGCATTAAGCGCGATAAACCGCCGCTCTTCTTCATGGTGCAGGTAATAATCGATTTTGTGCATCAGCTCGCTTGGCGAAGCATAGGTGACGATCTCCTGTCCCGGCGTATAGAAACGGGTAATATCGTTGCGGACATCGCTGAGCAGCAGCGTCCCGCAGCCTGCAATCTCGAACGTGCGCGGATTCGGCGATACGGCTCCAACCTGTTGGCTGTTGAAGTTATAGCTCGGATCGTCCGTTGCCCGGTGCAGATTGATGACGATTTTCGTCCCGTTGTAATGCGCGGCCGTTTCCTCCGGCCCCATCCAATTGTTCAGGGCGATCTTCGGCCTGAGCTTATGAAACTGGCGCAGCCGCTCCCACCAAATACCCGCGATGTACGTATTCCTCTTTGCCAGAAAAGGCGTCATCTGATTGAAAAAGGCAACCCGGTTCCAATACGCGGAGCCGATAAAGCTGATATCGTGCCGGAATTGGCTCGGAATCGGCTTCGGCCGGAAGATCGCCGGGTTCGAGCCAAAAGGCAGGTAGTGAACCTGCTTGCAGCCGAGCCGGCGGTAAAACTCCACGCAGGCAAGCTCCAGCGTAAATACGACGTCGTAATGCGTAACGAGAGACGCCGTCAGATCGGTATAATACGGATCGTCCGTCAGCCAGATGGCCGTACGGATTCCTTCGTTCCGCAGCTCGTCAATCCGTTCGCCGGGAATAATCAACCCTTCCAGCACGAGCACGATATCGGGCCGCATCTTGACGGCCGCGGTCTTCAAATCGTGGGTCGGCTGCAGGACAATCAGCTCTCGCACCAGCCCTTGAAGCGCAACGATTACCGCTTCGTCAAGCGGAGAATACGGGACGCCTTTGCCCGAGGTCACATACATGACCCGGACGTCCCAGCGGCCGACCGGATCGTTCGGCAGCAGCCGCATAACGGCCTCGCACCGGCCGTAATGATAGCCGCCGTTCGTACCGACTTGAAACCCCTTCTCCCAGCCGCGGTGCCAAGCTGTGCGGCGGCGGGCCCGCGGCACCCGCTTTACCACTCGCTTTACGCTGATACGCGCTGTTTTTTTGGACATGCTTCCGCCTCCTTTCTTGTGCTTGGCCGCTTGATGCCTGCCGCCTTCAGTAACCGAGCAAGCCCAGCAGCTGGCCGATCCGCGTAACGAACGAATGCTCCTGCATCGTCCGCCGCAAGCCGTTCAATGCGATCGTCTGCCGCTCGGCATCATGCTTCAAATAATAATCCAGCTTATCGATCAGCTCTCCTGCCGATCGGTAGACGTCAAGCTCCACGCCGGGCGTATAATAACGGGTCAGATCGTCGCGAATGTCGGTAAGCTGCATCGTTCCGCATGCGGCCATTTCATAGGTACGCGGGTTGATCGATTGGCCGGGGAGACCCCGGAGGTTGCGGTTATCGCTTCCGTGATGGCGGCAGCCGCGGTGCAGATTGATGACGATCTTGGCACCGTTGTAATAGCGTACCGTTTCGTCGATCGGAATCCATCCGGTGCGGATGCTCGGCTTGATCAGCCGGTACAGCCGCATTCTTTCCCACAGTCCTCCCCCAACGATCACCTTTTTGCCCGATAAGTACTTGGCGATTTGATCGAACAGCTCGACGCGGTTCCAGAACGCCATGCCGATAAAACAAATGTCGGCATGGTAACCGGGACCGACAGGAACGGGCCGGAACGTGTCGGTATCTACGGCCATCGGCACATACAGCACATGCGGGCAGCCGAGCGACAAATAGAACGGCACGCAGCTCTGCTCGTGCGTCGCCACTACATCGTAATGCGGGGCGATCGCTGCGGTATCGTCCGTAAAGTAAGGATCGTCGGCGAACCAGATCACCGTACGAATGCCGAGCTCGCGAATCCGGTCCACCTGCTGCAGATGGTCGGCGGGGAACACGTGAAGCCCGTTCAGCACCAGCAGCAGATCGGGCTGGTGCTGCTCCGCCAGCGCGAGCATGGCTTCCGGCGTCCCGACGACGGCTTCCCGAACTGTCCGCTTCAAGGCAGCGATGACGCCGTTATCGATGGCCGGGAAGCCTTGCGGGATAAAGAGCACTTTCAGGTCATGCGAGATCGGCGCGACTGGCGGTACTAACCTCCGGGCGGCCTCGCACCTTCCGTACCGATACCCTTGTTCGTGGCCGAGAATCCCTCCCGCCCGGCACCCCTGCTGCCGCGCGGCCGCTTTCCGGCGTGCGGGTTGTTGAGTCCGGCTCATTGCGGTCACCTCCCTATCGATTAACGGAATCGGGTCGTCCAGTCGAAGCCGATCGCAGGATCGTCGTAGGCGATGCGGTATTCGTCAGGCTGCCCCGGATCGTAAGCGAGATTGGTAAAATAAACGATCGTCGCCGGCTTAACGCCGAGTACCCGGTAACCATGAGCGACACCCCGCGGAATGAACAGCAGATACGGATGATCTTCGCCCATATAATGCACGGACGTTTGCCCATACGTCGGGGATTCGGCCCTCATATCATGGAGGACAACCTGCGCGTGCCCGCTCGGAAAAAACCAAATGTCGTCCTGCCGTTTATGATAATGAAATGCCTTGATAACGCCCGGGAACGACATGGAGAGCGACGCTTGACCGAACCGTCCGAACAAAGCGTCGTCCTCCCGCAAAATCTCCATAAAGAAGCCGCGGTCGTCGCTGTGCTTAACTAGCGGCTTCGTTTGCACTCCTTCGATCGTCGATGTCATCGGTCTTCCCCCAATCGTTGCACAAAAATGACTCCAGCGCCGTTTTCCAATCTCTCATTCTCGGCAATCCGGCGAGACGCAGCCCACGGTCCGAGAAAGCCGAATGCGCCGGCCGGGGCGCAGGCAGCGCATAATCGTCCGAGCGGGCGGGCCGGACCGCAATTCCGGTATGCCCGGCCAACTCCAAGATCGTCTTGGCCAACGTCCATCTGGAGCAATACCCCCGGTTCGCCACATGATAGATGCCATAACGGTCCGTTTCCAGCAGCCGGCCGATGCATTCGGCCAAATCGTACGTATAGGTCGGTGAACCGAACTGATCGTCGACGACGGTCAGCTCCTGCTGCCGTTCCGCAAGCGCCAGCACCTTCGTGATAAAGTTGCTGCCATCCTTACCGTACAACCACGACGTCCGGACGATAAAATGGTGCGGGCATACGGCCTGCACGAACTGCTCGCCGAGCAGCTTCGATTTGCCGTAGACGCTGAGCGGATTCGTACGGTCCTGTTCTTCGTACGGCTCCCCCTTGGTACCGTCGAACACGTAATCGGTGCTGACATACACCATCTTGGCGCCAACCGTTTCTGCCGAGATGGCGATGTGGCCGGTACCGATCGTATTAATCCGGTACGTCTCTTCCAGCTCCGTCTCGGCTTGATCCACCTTCGTATAGGCCCCCGCATGCACAATGACCTCGGGCTTCGCCTCCGCGATGAGCCCGCGTACCGCCTTTTCGTCGGCGATGTCCAACTGCTGCCGGGTGAAGGCCGCACAGTCGTGCCGCCGCCCGAGCACCCGGACGAGATCCCGGCCCAACTGTCCCCCGGCGCCGGTAATAAGCACCTTCATACGCTACCACCTCTCTTGGCTGCTTCGCGCCACCAAGCTTCACTGGCGGCGTACCAAGCAACCGTGCGCTTCAGCCCTTCCTCAAGGGGAACCTGGGGCTGCCAACCAAGCCGGCTTGCGATCTTGGCCGGATCGATCGCATAGCGCCGGTCATGACCAAGACGGTCCGGGACGAACCGGATCAGCGACTCCGGCTTCCCGAGCTCGGCAAGAATCGTCCTGACGATGTCCAGATTCGTCCGTTCGTTGCGGCCCCCGATATTGTACACTTCCCCGGGAACGCCCCGATGCACGACCCGGTCGATGGCCGTACAGTGGTCCTCGACATACAGCCAGTCGCGAACGTGAAGACCGTCGCCGTACACCGGAACGTGTTCGTCGCGCATCGCCCGCGTAATAATCGTCGGTATGAGCTTCTCCGGGTATTGATAAGGCCCGTAATTGTTGGAGCAGCGGGTGATGATAACGGGAAAGCCATACGTCTCGAAATAAGCGCGGGCAAGCAGATCGGAACCCGCCTTGCTTGCGGCATAAGGACTATTTGGCGCAAGCGGCGTCGTTTCGGTGAAAACCCCCTCTTCGCCGAGCGCTCCGTACACCTCGTCGGTGGAAATATGAACGAACCGCAACACCCCTGCGCGCCGGGCCTCTTCGAGCAGACACCCCGTTCCCAGCACATTGGTGCGCACGAACGCCTGCGGATCGGCAATGCTGCGGTCGACATGCGATTCAGCCGCAAAATGGACGACCGTATCGACGCCCTCCTCGTCCAGCACGCGTCTCACGGCGTCCGCGTCCGCAACGTCCCCCTGCACAAACCGGTAATTCGGCAAACCGACGGCATCGGCCATATTTGCCGGTTGGCCCGCATAGGTCAACAAGTCGTAATTGACGATGCGGTCCTCCGGATGGCGCTGCAGCCAATAGCGGACAAAGTTGCTGCCGATGAAGCCCATCCCGCCTGTGACTAGCAGCGTCCTCATGGCTCTTCACGTCCTATCAAGCGAGCGCCCGCTTCCATCAGGGATCGATGCGTCCCCGCATCGGTCCACCAGCCGCTCAGCATACTGAAGCCGAGCTGTCCGGCCGCAGCATAAACGTTATTCACATCCGTAATTTCCAGCTCGCCGCGCATCGAAGGCTTCAGCGAACGAATGACATCGAAGACGTTCGAATCATATAAATAAATCCCGGTAACGGCGTAATGGGAAGGCGAGTTGTCGGGCTTTTCCACGATCCGGACAATGCGCCCGTCCACCAGCTCCGCCACTCCGTAACGCTCCGGGTCCGGCACCTTTTTCAAAAACACGTGAGCTCCTCCCTTCTGCCGCTGAAACTCGTCCGCCGCCTGCTTTAACGAATCCTCGAACAGATTGTCGCCAAGCAGCACCATCAGCTTCTCCCCGGGGCGGACGAACGATTCGGCAATGCCGAGCGCATGCGCGATGCCGCCCGCCTCGTCTTGAATTCCGTAGCTCACCTGCACCCCCCAAGGTTTTCCACTGCCGATATACTCGGTATATAATCCGGCGGATTGTTTGCCGGTCACCAGCATCAATTGCGTGATGCCCGCTTCCGCCATTTTGCGGATGGCGTAGTGGATCATCGGATATTTGCCCACCGGGAGCAAATGCTTGTTAATGATATTCGTCATCGGGCGCAGCCGGGTACCGGTGCCGCCTGCGAGTATTATGCCTTTCATCGCGCTTCTCCTTTCTTTCGTATAATGGGTGCGCACGGTTTGGACGGATGAATGCCATGTTCATATGATATGCAACCCAAAGGATGGTCTGATGGACGAATACCATGCGGGGCGAAAAATTGGCTTTTGTACCGAAAAAGAGGGAAACGGCTAAAGCCTGCCTCCGTTAATAGAGACAGGCTTCCTGTTAACCCGGTTTATTCGTCATACCAATCCTTGCGGTACCCGTTCTTGAACTCGCCCTCGTACTCCGGCTTGCCGTCCGTGTCGAACAGCTTGCCGCGTCCGTGCGCCTTTCCTTCCGCAAGCTCGCCTTCGTACGTCGTTCCGTCGGCGTAGTACAGCTTGCCGGTACCGCTGCGCGCCGTATTGATGCCGGACAGAGGCTGCCCTTTGGCATCCGCGAAGCTGCCGCCCTCGCCGAATTCGGAGTATTCGAAGGGTCCTGTGTAGACGGTACCGTCGGCATAGTACAGCTTGCCTTGACCTTGGAATTCGCTATCTTCGAAATCCCCGTCGTAGAGCAGGCGGCCTTCTTTCGTATAGACCTTCCCGCGGCCCGACCACATGCCGTAATCGAATTCCCCTTCGTACTGCAGCTTGCCATTTTCGAAGAACGATTTGCCCTGGCCTTTGGCGGAATCGTCCGCGTATGCGCCTTCGTGCCATAAATGCCCTTCCAGGTCGAAGCTTTGACCGAAGCCGTTTCGTTTGCCGACCCGATACTCGCCCCGATGGTTCAGCGTGCCGTCCTCATTGTACGTTTCGCCACGGCCCTGCGGGACGCCGCCTTGAAATTCGCCTTTGTAAACCGTGCCGTCGGCGAAGCGGTATACGCCCGTGCCCTGGTCCGCTCCGTTCGCAATCGCCTTCCCGGACGAATCGGCGAAGGCGCCTCGCTCTCCGTATTTTCCTTGATCGAATTCTCCGGTGTACGTATCTCCGTTAAAGAACGTCAGCTTGCCTTGGCCGTGATAAAGCCGTCCGCGAAATCCGCCTTCATAGACCGCTTTGTCCTTCCGGTATTCCGTGCCTTGACCATTTCTCGTTCCGTCCTTAAATTCGCCGGAGTAGAGGAGGTGGCCCTGCCAATCGTACTCCTTGCCCTGACCGCTCTGCTTTCCGGCCTTGTAACCGCCCTCGTAGCTCAGCTTGCCTTCCGTGTTGTATTCCTTGCCGCTGCCGCTGCGCTCTCCGTCCGCATAGCGTCCTTCGAACTCCAGCCTGTCGTCCTCGCTGTATTCTTTGATCTCGCCGTTCATCGCGCCGCCAAGGAACGATCCTTCGACTCGCCCGCCTACCATAATATGGTATACCCCATGTCCGTTTGGCTCTCCGGAAGCCGTCTCCCCTTCGTACCAATCGCCATTGGCGTAGAATCGAAATCCCTTGCCGTCCTTCGCCGGGTCAATCGTCCTTCCTTGCGCATCGAGGAACGTCCCCTTACCGAACTCTTGGTCCACAAACGTCCCCTTGTAGACCGCTCCGTTTGAAAAATACATCGTCCCTTCATGAATACGATTGTTCTTAAACGTTCCTTCGAACAGCAGCTTGTCCGAGACAAAGTATTTGCCTTCGATCAATGTCTGGTTGTCGACTTTCCCCTCGAACCGTTGGTCGTTCCTATAATAGACGATACCATGGCCTTTTTTGACATTATGCTCGATTTCGCCGACATACTTTTCCCCCGTCGCAAAATAGACGGTTCCTTTCCCGTGCATGTCGTTATCCTTGAAGCCGCCTTCATAGACCAAACGGCCCTCCACGAACAGTTTGCCGTTGCCGTTCAGCTTGCCTTGAACAAACTCGCCTTCCTGCCGGCTTCCGTCCGAATTGTACTTTTTGCCTTGACCATTCGGCAAATCGTCCCGGAACTCCCCTTCCAGCATTAAACGGCCGACCGGATCGTATTGCTTGCCCTTGCCGTGCTTGCGGCCGTCCTTCCATTCGCCTTCATAGTCGATTTCGCCGCTGCTTGCGTATTGAGTTCCTTGTCCGTTATACTTGCCGTCCTTCAGTTCGCCGCTGTAGATCAGTTGCCCCTTCTCGTCGTACCGCTTGCCGGTGCCGGTCGTGACGTTGCTCACGATATAAACGGCCTGTCTATCCTGATTCCAGATGACAAGTTTGTCCGCGGCTTCCCCTACCAAGCGCAGCGGCACCAGCGTCGTCCCGTTGCGAAGCTCCGGCGCGGCCGGCAGCTTGACGGGCTTCCCGTTCACGCGGGCTTCATCCTGCCCGATCGTCAGCACAAGCTCCAGCCCCGGCTTCGTCCCGGTCACCTGGCGCTGCTCCTCGTTCCACGTCACCTGCAGCCCGAGCTTCCCGAACACGCCGCGAAACGGCACAAGCACGGCGCCGTTCCGGTTGAGCGGCGGCTCTTCGAAGGCGATCCGCTCGTCGTCCACAAATACGTTGATGCTGCGCTCATAGCCTGGGAACAAAGTCGGGTCAAACTCGACAGTGACTCCACGATCCTGCAGCGCCCGCACCGTGTCCGCAGCGCTTGCCTCCAGCGGGTTCCCGCCGAGCCGCACCTCGCTCAGCTTGCTCAAATCCGTGAGCGCGCGGATGTCCGTAATCTTGTTGTCCCGCAAGTCGAGCGATCTCAGCTCCTTCATAGCGTCAATGCCCGAGAGGTCGGCAAGCTGCGTATTCCGCAGCTTCAATTGCTGGACTCCCGCAAGTTTCGCAATCTCGCCCAGCTTGCCGAGCGGATTGCCGGACAAATCCAAGTAGAGCAGTCCCGTCAGCGCATCGATGCCGTCCACGGCTTTGATCCCCGCGCCGCTTGCCGCCAGGCTCTCCAGCCGCGTCAGCTTCCAAAGCGGCTCCGGGTCCTGCAGCGGATTGCCGCTCAGGAACAAGTGCTTCAGCTTCGGCAAAGCAAGCGGACGCACGTCGGCGATCCGGTTATCCGACAGGTCCAAATAAGTAAGCTGCTTGAGCCCGCTGATTGGATAGACGTCGCTGATCTGGTTACCGCTCACATCGAGCCGCGTCATCCGGGCAGCGTACTGCAGCCCGACGAGTTGTTCGATCGGCCGCATTTTCTTGCCGTCCGAGGCCATGAGGCGGGAGAGACTTTGCAGGTCCTCCGGCGTCAGGTCGCCGTCCGGTTTCTTCAACTGGTCGCGGATCACCTTTTCCAGATTGGCGTCGGGCACCAGGGCGGCCGCCGCGCTCCATACGCGCTCCGTGGGTAGCGGCATGACGAGCGGCGCCGCCATGACCCATGCGGATAGAAGCGTGATGGCATACATACGATTTTTACGGAACATGCGAGCGAATTCCCCTATTCGTTAAAATATGTACAAGTGGTTGATCGATTAGTACTTTCGACATAATTCTACAGGATCAAGGAAATTCCTGCCTGTCCAAAACGTGATATAATTTCAACGAGTTCATACCGCTTGCGAAAGAAAGGATATCCGAGATGAAAATTTTATATATTGAAGACGACGCGGAAATCGGACAATGGGTCAGCGGCGACCTGACCGAAAGGGGGTACGAGGTTCTGTGGCTGACGTCCGGCGACCGGGCGGGCGAGCAGATGAAGGAAGCCGATCTCGTGCTGCTGGACGTGATGCTTCCGGGACTCGACGGCTTTACGGTCGGACAGCGGCTGAAGAAGGAGTTCCCGGCTACGCCCATTCTGATGATATCGGCGCGGTCGTCGATCGAGGACAAGCTTCACGGGCTGCAATTTGCCGACGACTATGTGACGAAGCCGTTTCATCCCGATGAGCTGGCGGCGCGGATCGAAGTGCTGCTGCGGCGCTTCGACAAGCGGGTTTCCCCGCAGCTCCAGCTCGGCCATCTGTGCGTCCACCCGGATGAAAATCGACTGGTCGACAGCGAGACCGGCGAAGAAATTATTTTGACGGGCAAGCAGTTTCAAATCTTCATGTATTTTTTGCGTCATCCGAACCAAATTTTGACGAAGGATCAAATTTACGAAGCGGTATGGGGAGAGCCCTACCTGGAAGGCGACAAGACGCTGATGGTGCATATCCGCTACCTTCGCGAGAAAATCGAACGCGATCCCGGAAACCCGCAAATCATCGAAACGATTCGCGGCATCGGCTACAGGGTGAGAGCATGAGGCCGACCGCTAAAACAAAGTTTCGGAATTCGCTGCTGGCCCGGTACGTGTTTATTATTTTAATCGCGCTGTGCATATGGCCGCTCGTGTTTCCGGTCGGAAGCCTGATTTATTACATGCAGAGCCAGTTGTTTTTCCCCGAGGAATTCAACATCTATGACAGCCGCAACCTGGAAAAAGCATGGCATCAAGAAGCCAAGGATCTGGACAAAGCGGCGGCAGATGCGGTGGACGCCAAGCTTCGGGCATTGAAGGAACAATATCCGCGCGCTTCGATGTTCTGGGTGGACGCCTCCGGCCGGCTGCGGCTCAAACTCGGGGTAACCGTTGCGATTCCGGAGCAATGGACGATGGCGGACAGCATGCAATTTATGAAAAGCAGCTATGGCGGGGACCCGTTCACCGTCGTCGCTTTTATCGGCCAAGACCCGAAGCAGGGCTTCATGGTGGTGCAAATTCCGCGGCATATGATGGAAAGCGAAGTGATCTATCCGTCCAACGAGCGGTTTCTTACCGTGTTTATGCTTTCCATATTTTCGTTCTTCCTGTTCACTTCCTGGCTGTTCTTCGCCCGCATCCGCAAACGGCTTCTCCGCTTCCAAATCGCCATGACGGAGACCGACGAATCCGGCATTCCTCAGCCGATCGCCGTGAAGAGGGTCGACGAAATCGGACAGCTTGGGCTGGCGTTCAACCATATGATCGATCAATTGAACAGCGCGCGCCAGCGGGAACAAGAGGAGGAAGCGCTGCGCAAGCAGCTTATCGCCAACCTGTCGCACGACCTGCGGACACCGCTTACGACGATCCGGGGCCACGCCTATACCCTGCGCAAGGAACCGTTAACGCCCAAGGGAAAGCAGTCGCTCGACCTGATCGAATCGAAGGTAGACAATGTGGCGCAGTTGATCGAGAACCTGATGTCCTATACCTTGCTGTCGGCGGGCAAATACCCGCTGCGGACCGCCCGGACGGACGTGCTCAGGCTGTGCCGGACCTCCGTGGCCTCCTGGTATCCGGTCTTCGAGAAAGAAGGCTTCGACGTCGATGTCCGGCTGCCGGAAGCCGCCTTGTATTGGAACGTCGATCCGCAATGGTTTACCCGCATTCTGGACAACCTGTTCCAAAACATCGTCCGCCATGCCAATTCGGGAAAATATGTCTGTATCCGGACCGAGGAGCGGCACGGAACTACCGCCGTCGTTATCGCGGACAAGGGGCCGGGCATCCATGCGGAGTCGGACAACAAAGGGGCCGGCATCGGCTTGACCATCGTCGCTTTAATGATCAAGGAAATGAGCCTGAAGCAGGATATCGTCGGCTCCCGCGACGGAACGGCCATCTATATGTATCCGAAAATTTAAACGAATTTTAAACGAAAGCTCCCTTTCGTTTTAACCTTCGGCGTCTATTATGGAGGCTGAGGTGATTGAAGTGGAATCCATCATAACTACACGTAATTTATCCAAGCACTACCGCTCGCGCAAAGCGGTAGACAAGGTCGATCTGGATATCCGGAAAGGCGATATCTACGGCTTTCTCGGTCCGAACGGCGCGGGCAAAACGACGACCATCCGCATGCTCCTCGGACTCATCAGGCCGACGGAAGGCACGATTCACATCTTCGGGAAGGACCTGAGAAAAGAGCAGCGGGCCATTCTCCGCAAGGTCGGCTCGCTGGTCGAATATCCTTCCTACTACGGCCATCTGACCGCTTATGAAAATCTGGAGACGATCCGCCGTATTCTGGACGTACCGAAATCGCGAATCGACGAGGTGCTCGCCATCGTCCGGCTGACCAAGGAAGCGAAGCGCCCGGTCAAGGGCTTCTCCCTCGGTATGAAGCAGCGGCTCGGCATCGCCTCCGCCCTGCTCGGCCATCCGGAGCTGCTCATTCTGGACGAACCGACCAACGGCCTTGATCCGACGGGGATCTTGGAAATCCGCGAGCTGATCAAGGCGATGCCGAAGGAGCACGGCATAACCGTGCTCGTATCCAGCCACCTGCTCAGCGAAATTGAGCTGACGGCCACCCGCGTCGGCATCATCCAGCAAGGCGCGATGATGTTCGAGGATACGATCGACAGGCTGCGCGAGCGGGCCCAGAGCAGCATCCGCATCGCGCTGTCGAGCCCTGAGGGCGCCCGGCGTACCGTCGCGCTGACCGGGTGCCACGCCGAGCTCCACGAATCTTCTATTCTGATTGAGCATATTTCCGACGATACGCTTGCGGAAATCGTCGCGCTGCTCGTTCAGTCGGGACACTCGATTTACCGCGTGGAGGAAGTGAAGAAATCGCTGGAAGATATTTTCCTTGAGATGGTCGGGGAGGGAACCAGCCTATGATGTTCCGGGTGCTGGCTGCCGACTTTCTGAAAATTCGCCGGAAAGCGATCTGGTTTCTGATCTTCCTCGGGCCGATCGGCGTCATTGCGCTGCAGGCGGCCAATTACGGACTGCGTTACGATTATTTGATGGAAAAATACGCGGCCAACCCGTGGGGCGCTTTCCTGGGCAACATTCAGTTTCTCCTTCCGGTGACGATCCTGCTCGGCATCGCCATCATTGCGTCGATGGTCGCTAACATCGAGCACCAGATGAATTCGTGGAAGCAGCTGCTGGCGCTGCCCATAGCCAGAGCTTCCGTGTTCAGCGCCAAATTTACGTTATGCGTGCTGATGCTGCTCATCTCGTGCATCCTGCTGGGCATCGGCATCGTCGGGCTCGGGCTCGGACTGAAGCTCGGCACGGACGTGCCGCTGATTAGCGTTATCAAGCTGAGCTTCTATCCGTTTATTGCCTCTTTACCGGCTTTGGCGCTGCAGCTGTGGCTGTCCGTGACGATGCGCAATCAAGCCCTTCCTTTGACGGTCGGCATTCTCGGAGGAGTCGTGTCGACCTATGCCAGCAATATGCCCGACTGGTTTTTATGGAAGCTTCCTTTGCTGACAAACCATGCGGGCATACCCGAGTATTCGGTCGTAGCCGGTCTTGCGGTCGGAATCGTCATTTTCGCCATCGGATTACTTCACTTTACGAGACGGGATGTGAATTGAATGAGAACGTTCCTAAATGTGCTGCGCTCGGAGTGGCTCAAAATGCGCAAGGCCAACATTTGGCTGCTCGTCTTCGTCAGCCCGGCTCTTGCAGCGGTCAGCGGCTTCCTGTCGCCCATGGTCGCAGGTCTGCCCGAGTGGGAGTGGCTGTTTATAACGGCCGCCGCCATGCATGCTTTTCTGTTCCTGCCGCTGTTGACCGGGGTGTTCGCCGCCTTCGTCTGCCGCTACGAGCATGCGGGCGGAGGCTGGAAGCAGGTGCTGACTCTGCCGGTTTCCCGTACGCAGCTTTACCTGGCCAAATTTACGATCGTCATCGCGCTGCTCGCCGTCACCCAACTGCTGCTGCTGGCCGTCGTCCTGACCATCGGTACGATTAAAGGCTTTACTTCGGCCGTGCCATGGGACGTTTTACTGCGGAGCGTGCTGGGTGGCTGGGTGGCAACTTTACCCTTGGCCTCCCTGCAAATGTTCGTATCGGTCGCTTGGTCCAGCTTTGCCGCGCCGCTTGCGATCAATGTCATCTTCACGATTCCGAATATGCTTATCGTCAATTCGAGCGACTACGGACCGTATTACCCTTGGGCGCAGCCCGTCCTGTCCATGCTTCCGAAGGGACAGGCGGATTTCGGCGCGTTTAACGTCCCGGTGGAGACGCTGCTGTTCGTTATTCTCGGAAGCTTCCTCGTCTTCTTCGCCGGCGGGCTTACTTATTTCCGCAGGAAAGAAATTTAAGCGAAAGAGAAATAATAAAGAGACCGAAATTCTTCATAAGAGGATTCGGTCTCTTCGCCGTTGCGATAGGTATTTTTTAGTTTTAATAGAAAAATCGCAATCGATAAGAAACAACGGCGTGTGATACATGTTACAATAGAATGGCTGCTGAACATTCTTTTGCCCCTACTTACCGCAATGCAATTCCATGTCGCACGGGAGGAATTAGAGAGAAGTCGTCTGACAGAAACCTGCTGTTTTTATGCTTTTACAATGAGAGGAGTAACAACGTGGAGAACCATACAAAACCAAACGACAGCGGAGGGACATTCGGGAGCAGAGCCAACTTAATGGTCGTTTTGGTTATGATTCTTGGGGTATTTGTAGCCATCTTGAATGAGACGCTCCTTAATGTCGCTTTGTCCAAAATTATGGCGGATATCGGAATTTTACCGAGTACCGCGCAATGGTTATCAACCGGATATTTGCTGGTTATCGGGGTGCTGATCCCGGTCACCGCTTTTTTAATTCAGAAGTTCACAACAAGAACCTTGTTCCTTGCAGCCATGAGCTTGTTCACACTGGGTACGCTGGCGGCGGCTGTCGCACCGGGATTCGGCATGCTTTTGCTGGGCAGGGTGCTGCAGGCGTCGGGAACCGGTCTGCTGTTTCCGCTGCTGACCAATGTCGTACTGGCTACGGTCCCTCTGGAAAAAAGAGGCTCGGCCATGGGAACGATCGGGATCGTCATCACCTTTGCCCCGGCGATCGGACCGACGCTGTCGGGGATCATCGTCGAGCACTTCAGCTGGCGCGTGCTCTTTTACGGCGTCATCCCGATCGCGCTGCTGGTCATCGCCATCGCTTATCTGAAGCTAAAGAACGTCACCGAGACGAGAAATCCGAAAATCGACGTCCTGTCGCTTCTGCTCTCCACCTGTGGATTCGGAGGAATCGTGTACGGCTTTAGCAGCGCCGGCGAAGGGCACGGAGGCTGGTCGAGCAGCGCAGTCCTGATTCCGGTAATCATCGGCGCCGTCGCTTTAATCTTGTTCGTTTGGAGACAACTGACGCTGGCGGAACCACTGCTGGATCTGCGAACATTTAAATTCAACGTGTTCCGATTGTCGACGTTGATCATGATGATCGTCATGATGGCGATGTTCTCCGCCATGATGCTGCTGCCGATTTTCCTCCAGGGCGCGCTCGGCTACAGCCCGCTGCAAGCCGGTCTGGTCATGCTGCCAGGCGGTATTCTGATGGGCATTATGTCGCCGATTACGGGCCGGCTGTTCGATAAATTCGGCGCCAAATGGCTGGCGGTCGTCGGGCTGGCGCTGATCGCCAATACACTGTGGCAGTTTTCCTCGATCTCCCTGTCGACGCCGTACGCAATGATCATGATTTTGAATACGCTGCTGATGCTCGGCATTTCAATGCTGATGATGCCGGTCATGACCAACGCGTTGAACGAGCTTCCGCCGCGGCTATATCCGCACGGCACGGCCATTATCAGCACGCTTCAGCAGGTGTCGGGCGCAGTCGGTACGGCACTGCTGGTCACGGTAATGACCAACGGCTCCAAGCATTTCCTGGAAAGCGCCGCGGGAACCAAAACGGATGCCCCGCTGCCTATTCTGGCGATGATGGCCGGGATGAAGAGCGCGTTTCTGCTGGCCTTCGGTCTGGTCGTCGCCGCTTGGCTCGTTTCGTTCTTCCTGAAACGGGCACAGCCTTCGGGAGGCGGAAGCGAGCAGGTTTCCGCACACTAAGGTTTAACACCGGATTCGCCTTAAGCGATTGCGGACGCAAGAAGACGGCCCCTGCCTCATAAAGGGGCCTTTTTCTTTCATCAACAAGGGATTTCTTCATATTTAAAATTATTGATTCTGAATACCATAGACCGTGTACCTTTGGGGATAGGCAATTCGTTACCGTCACAATGCATTTTAAAAATATGAGTGCCCGGTGCAACGGCAACGATTCGTCGGATTATTGTTTCTTCCCCATGAATGGAGATCGACTCACACCATAGTTCACTGCTTACCGACCATGTTGCGGTTTCAGGAAGAGCCGCTTGTAGCCCGAAGCATACCTCTATCGTCTTTGTAACGGATGAATGATTTTCAATTTCCAGTACTCCTTCGGTTCCGCACCATCGTAAGTTATGGAGTATATTGTTTTCAAGAAACGAAAAGCTTTTCCTCCAACGAAATGTAAGCGGAGATGACGGCAATGCCAGAGACTCGTCAGAGAGTTTTCGCAATCGAACCCTTAAGATGCTAATGGATTGTCGCCCCATCCAACTAATTTGCATATAGACAATCGCCGATGTCGGCAAGTTTGGAACCGTAAAAATGTTTGTAACGACGATGAGTCCCATATGGTCGGGTTGGTGTAGAGGAAAGGTTGTAAAATTCGTATAGTCCGGTAAAAAGGCACCCAATTGAAAATAAGTATCCGGTTCTGTGGAGATTTTATCGGTTTTTATTCTGACGACGATTTCATATTTGCCGGGTTCCAGACGATCCAAACGATCGTTCACAAGTAATCCGGGCAGATCAACTCCATGCCTTCCTAACCTGGCGTAGACATTATACTCTCGGACCCACTCTGTCGTACCGGTAAGCCCTTCCCATCGCCTGGCATCCCAAATTCGATATTCCCCTGCCACTGCCGGAAGCTTGAAGTAATTGATGAGATTATGGGTGAATTCCGGATCGCTATACAGGGAAGGAAGAACCGGTAACGAGGAGCAATCCTTTCGACGCAGGGTAGCATGCTCAAGGATCTTACGAATTAAAATCCTTGCATTCTCTAGCGCCCTATTGCGGGAAAATACGGGTAACAACCGTTCATGCTGCATTTGTTGCAACTCGTTAAGTTGATCGAGGTGATCTATGAGCTGCTCTGCACGACTTCTCATTTCTTTCAGATCATCACACATCCCCAGGTTGCGCAGTTCCTCAGCTCGAAGCCCATATTCCAATGCTTCACTCGTTAGGCCGGATTGCTTCAAAAACAGAGTGGGTACTCCGATTGTAATCGCTTCTAACGGGGTAAAATGCAGATGATAAGAGGTCATATAACCCCCGTAACAAAATAGGCGCGATCGGCATAGTCGGCTCCACAATGTATTAAAATCAACATTTCCGAGAATGGATGGATGTTCGCAATGCTTGGAACTTTTATCGTTTTTTCCAAGTACGACAAAATCAATTCCAATGAACGCGTCGGCAAACATTTGAAAAATAGAGTACAGTAGTTCGGAATGATGAATATAGGGAATAGCGGTAGAAATGACTCGATCCGAATCTTCTCCCATCCATTTGAAAGGCAGCCGTTCTCTTGAAACAAAGGCAGGAATGTACGTTTCGTTCTGTACCAGTCTAACATCCTCGATGGAAGATAGCGACTTTAGAATGGGTGACCATATATATCGGTCCTTCGTTTGTTCAAAAGTGCTTAGATCGACGTCTTCAATTTGACAAATTTCAGCATAGCGTTTAAAGCCTCCAAAAACCCGAAACACAACGATGCCTTTATACCACTTTAAAACCTTGCTAACCAGATCCGGAAAGCTGGCGATATAGATCGCATCTACCCATTTATTCATGAAAGCCGCTTCTTCCTCGGTGGGCGTATCGATTCGAATTCTTCTTATTTTTTCAACAATGTGGGTAGGCAATGAACAGTAGGAACGCCAATTGGGATATAATTCATTCGATTCATCATCGTAATTACGGTCAAATGGCAGTAAGTTGCGGTCACCGAATCCGGGGATGACCTCAGCGCCAGCTTCGATAAACAAAGGGACCTCTTCATAGCGTAAAACGAGATGAGGACATACCCACAGCAGGACAGGTTTAATTTTTTCCTCCACAATAACACCTCCCAGGGACCCAATAACCTATTGTATTCATTTTAATGAAATAGGATAAAGCTCAAAAAATAAAAAGGCTTTTGTCCATGAATGAACATAAGCCAATTTATTCGCTATCGCATATTTTGTGATAGGTGATGAAAAAATGCTAACTATGGAATCTTACATTCATTACATCAGGCAAAAACATCCTGAGATTACGAGAGACTTTCCGATTCATGTCATCACGGAAGGCTCGGCCAATATTGTACTCAAGATCGAAGGAAATGATCCGTGGATTTTTCGTATTCCGAGAGAGGATAACCCCGCGGCAGCGCTCAAAATGAAACGAGAACAAATTTTGTTAACCGAACTGAAAGGCAAGGTTCCGTTCATACCGCAAATTGCATGTTTCTCCGAGCACCCCATCCAATATATAGGATATCCCTGGATTCCCGGGAGACAGCTGTTTCCTCCATTTTTTGCCGAAATCCCGCTTGTTGACAAGGAAATTATGGCCAAAGACCTTGCCTGGTTCTTGTCTGTTCTTCATGAGTTTCCGACAGCCTCATTTTTTAGTTCAGAAGAAACAAAGTCGTCCTCCATGAAAGAAAACTGGACAAATTATTTAGTCTCCATTAGGCACTATGTATTTCCATATTTAAATGACTTCCAAAAAGAGTGGACTTTACAACTTTTCCATACTTTCTTAGCGAATGAGCAGCATTTCGTATTTAGCCCTTGTTTGATTAACGGCGATCTTAAACCCGAGCATATTTTAGTGAATGAGCAAACCTATAGACTATCCGGAATTATTGATCCGGGTCTATTGATGGGCGATCCGGCGTTGGATTTTGGATATCTGGGACTGGGCAGACCGTTTCAAGCCATGTTGCTTAAGCATTACACCGGCTTTCAAGATGAGACGTTTCAGGATCGTATCTCTTTTTACGAAAAAACGATTCCCTTTTACGGTTTGCGCTACGGAATTATTTATAATCACCAAGAGGCATTCAGCAATAATGTTCACTTGTTGAACGAAGTGATTGCAGGGCAATAGCCGGACGTCTTTTGGTACTTGATTATTGTTTGTCCACAATCGCGATGGTCATCGATTTGGCGTTGTGCATGCGGACAAAAAGGGCGCAGCCCAGAGCTTCCGACGCGTCGCGGAGCGGAATGAAGCTGGAACCGTCCACGATTTGCGCGGGAACGCCGAATTGGATCGTTTGTCCGTTGATCGTGGAGGACTTCTGACCGATCTTAAAGGTCATGACATCGCTGCCTTTCGTCGCCTTCACCGTTTGGGTTTCGGGATTCCATTCCACTTTCGCCCCAAGCGCTTCCAGCGTGGAACGAAGCGGCACAAGCATGCTTCCGTCTTTGATAAAAGGAGCCACTTCCGGGTTCAGCTTCCGTTTGTCGATGAAAATATGTACTCCCTCGCCGCGTCCGTCCCATTTCTCCGTCGTGCAAGTCATTTGATACGTAACGTCGAGCGATTTCAAGTCCGCCCCTTGGACCGCACCGGGGAGCATAACATCCCACTTTTGGCTTTGGCCCGGCTCCAGGCTCAGACCTGTCAGAAACGCATCGTTATCCCATTCCCGCGTCGCCAATTCGTTCCCTGCGGCGTCCTTTACGATAAGTTTGAACTTTTCTACCTTGTTGATTTTTACGTCGCTGGTGTTGACGAATACCCCTTTAACGACCAGCGCGTCATGTTCGTATTTGCCCGACAACGCCGCGAAAGTAAGTTCTCCGGTTGGCTGTACGGAAGCCGACGCCGGGGCGCCGAAGGCGAGCATCCATGTCATAACCATAACGGATAGGATGCTTAAAGCCAGAATCGACTGGAATCGTTGCTTCATCGTTTTCATAAAATGCGTCCTCCAATTCGTTGTCTTTAACTCGAATCCTGCGAGTGATCCGAAACTTAATCGTTCATCGTCCCGTCCTCTGGGTCAACCCAATAGTTCCAAAACTCGCCCGTTCTATCAACTGTGGCGTGGACTGTCGGCTGTCCCTTCTTCGTAAAGGTATGAACATAAGGATTTTCCGTGGAGAATTCAACCGAATAACCCGTCAGATCGATGTCGAACAGCTTGTTCACCATCGGTTTGGCCGCGGCGATGGCTTCTTCTTTCGTATAGATCGGCTTTCTATCCTTATCCAGGAGAAGGGGCAAATTCGCTTCATTGTCGTCTTTTTTGCCGTAGGCCGAGATCGACTTGATTGTGCCTGTGTTGGAGCCAATCACTACGACATAATTGCCGCCGTCGTCAAAAAACTTCCATGTATCGTATTGCCCCTCGGAATAGTTATGGTCCGCCTGTTTAAAGGTTACCGGCTTTCCGACATTTATCGTTTGTAGTGCTTTCAACGCAGCGTTTTTCGCTTTCTCGTTCCCCTGTGCGACAGGATAGCTGATCGATATGCCTCTTTTGCTCAGCGTGTCCGCATCCAGGGTTACGATCATGTCCTTGCTCTGAAGCCACCATTTATGCGTCGATTTACCGTCCGCAAACCGTTTCTCTCTCTCTACGGTCTCGGCGGTAAACGTTTTGTTTGCATCCACTTGACGAAAAGCTTCCGCAGCAGCATTTTTCACAGCCGCATCCGTTTCGTCCCACGTGTATTGGACATAAGCGTTCACAATTTGCTTCGTCTTCCGGTCAATGGCGACTTGTCCTTTTCCGTTCTTATTCAATAAGATCCACTCTGCCGTAATTTCGGGGTCCGCCACTTCGTAAAGCTCCGCTTGCGAATCTCCCAGAAAACGGCGCAGCTCTTCCTGGGCCGCGTCTACGACATTCTTGTCCAACGGGATATCGTGAATCGTGAGCTTTTTCTTCGCTTGCGAAGTGCCGGACGATTCCGTCGCGATCATAGGGGGCGCCGACAGATTGCCGGATGCGGACTCTGGAGCTTTGGCATTGACCAGCGTCACGGAAGAAAGGGCGATGACGGAAGCCAGCCCGAGCGCCGACCAGCGGTAAGATTTTTTATGATAATTTTTGATCATGATGATTCTCCTTTTTATTTGTTGTTTGCCTCCCGATAAATTGGCCATACCCGGGGTCGGATACAAGGTGGCATAATGCTCCAACAGGCGAATGATCGTATGGCCGTAGCTTTCTTTTTGCCCCGCACCGATGTAGGATAGCGCAAGCGCGTCGGCAGCTATTTCCTGATCTTCGCGCATCCGGTAATAGGCATACCACAGAACGGGATTGAACCAATGCAGGATCAATAAGCCGTTCATCAGCCAGTTCACGGCGACGTCCTTGCGTTTCACATGGGCCAGCTCGTGATAAAAAATATAGCGCAGCTGTCGATCGTCCAGCATGTTCATGAGCGAATCCGACAGCACGACGCGCGGACGTAGAAACCCGAGCACAGCCGGGCTGGAAATCCGTCCCGCCGTGATTAACGGGATCGATTGCCGGATCGCCATCATCTCCCGGCATTGTTCGAACAGCCCGACAATTCCGGGGTCCGTAATGACGGGCTGCTTTGCGAGCCGGTTATATACGCGCCTGTTCGCGGCGACGGTCAAGATCCCGAGACAAACCGCGCCCAGCAGCCACACGACAAACGCGAGCTTATACAGCGATAAGCTTGCCAAAGGCTGCTTTTCCACCGGTTCGGCCGTCTGAACAGGCGGTTCCTGCTTGGTTTCTACGGAAGCGGTCTTCGCTGGCGCGTTGTTCGTCATTTCCTGGTGAACAGGTGATGCTACCGGCAGACGCGGCGAAGGCGCATCAGGTGTCCGTAGAGCTTCCTGGCCGTAGGAAAGCAGGTTATACACGCTGAATGAGCTTTCTGGCGCCCACGGCAGAAGCAATCTGGCCATAATGACAAGCCACAGCATATAGTGCCATCTGGGGGACAGCTTGTTTCTCGCGATGACTTTGACTAATAAGACAAGCCCCACCAGCACCCCGGCCATCAGCGAGGTCTCCAATACCCAGTCAAAAAAGCTCAAGAGAGAAAGGCTTAGATCGTCCAATGTCATCTGTCCTTTCTTCTATCGCGATCCGGCCCCTCTTCCGTCTTCTCGTCGAGAATCCGTTTGAGTTCGCTAATTTCATCCGAAGACAGCTTTTGTTCCCGCAAGAAGTGGACCAACAGCGGTTTGACCGCCCCGCCGTACAGCCGCTTGAGAAAGGACTGTGTCTCGGTCTGCACGTAATCGTCCTGCGAGACCAGAGGATAGTACAAGTAGGTCCTGCCCGCCTCTTGAAAGGCGATTGCATTTTTTTGGAGCAGCCGGCTGATCAGTGTCCGGACCGTTTTCGGCTTCCAGTCCATTTGCCCTTCGAGGGCCTCGATGACTTCGTTGCCCGTCTGCGGGGACCGGGTCCAGAGGATTTTCATCACTTCCCACTCGGCCTCGGATATTTTAGGCAGTTCTTTCATGAATCTTGTGTTCTCCTTTCCGTTCATCTGGATTACCGATGTAATCCTCTATAAGACTACATGCGTAATCCAAAAATGTCAACTTCAAAAAAACGATGCAGCCGAAAAAGGCATGCCCGCTCTCCCATTCGGAAGAAGTGGCGCATGCCTTTTGTTGCCTATGCATTTACCTTTCTACTGCTTCGTCACCCGCACATCGACGATATGCAGCGTCAGAATTACAAATTTGTATACATGTTCAGCTTTCCGGGCATTTAGAATGGCTGCCGTCTATCCTTCCATTCGTCAATCTCTCGCGGATCGATCCCGAGAACTTCACAAATATGCAAAGCTATAGTTACGGTTGGTATTGTCATACCGTATTCGATGTTTTGGTAGTGCTTCAATGACACATTTATGATTCGGCTTATTTTTTCTTGAGATAACTGCTTTTGTTTCCGCGCGTCAACTATTTTCAATCGTTCGAAGCTCCCTTATCGGTTTTTATTCTTATGATAAACACTTCGAGCAAAACGGAAAAGCAGATCACATCAAGAATCCCGGGGGATTAAAACTTTTCACTATATGTAAAAATTGAACTTATTTCATAATAATTATTAATATTTTCATTTAATAAAAAGGAATATTACGGTAATATGGTTTTATATTTTCCGGGGAGGTTTTTTTCGTGCGGGTCGTTAATCGCTCTTTGCGTTGGGAAATTGAAGACCAAATGAAGCTGCGTGGTTATAATGTCAATCAATTGGCTGAACTCACCGGGATTAACCCAGGTAATCTGAGCAGCGCCTTGAATGGCATTTCCCGATCAATCACGATAAACCAACTGGATGCTTTAGGCAAAATTTTCGGGAAGGTGCCCGGATGGTTGTATGAGCTGTACACGGAAGAATGCATCTCCGAAGAACGATTATCCCGGCGACGGTTAGTTCCTTATTTGGTACGATGTGCGGAAGTGGACCGAAATGATTGTATTGACACGGTCGTATCTAAAATTCTTGATAACCAAAAAAACGTCAAAGTCATCTTTGATGTGGCAGAAAAGCTGTTTCATAAGGGAAAACAAAAAGAATCGGAACACTTTTATGAGATTGTCGTGGAGAATGTCAAAGACAGCTTTTCCGAAATACTGGCGATGAGTCACTACCGGTTATTTACGGTCACGCAAGGTACGGATGCGGAGAAGAATTGGATGGCCGTTATCCGATTCGATCCGTTTCGAAACCGGTTACCAGAGAGTTATTGTTTTGATGCATTGTTTCAATTAGCACGAGCGTGTTATTCCTTGAAAAAGTGGAATGAGGTTGAAAAATATGCGAGTGAGATGGTGGAGCTAAGCACGATTCAATGCGGTGATAGAGAGGTCGCGCCTAAACGGCATCCTGTTTATTATTACGGCATGGGGCTTTTGTATAGAGGAGCTGTGCTTGAAAGGCAAGGGTTATATGAGCAGTCGAAAAAATATATACGAAGCTATGCTGATCTGGAATGGTTAGAACCCCTTGATGAATCTGGCCAAAAAGAAGTGGAGCAGTTTAAAGTTTGGGGGAAAGCAAACTTATACACCCTTGAAATGTTAACTGGAAACGAGAGCATGGTTAGTGAGTATGCCGATTATTTGGAGAACCTTAACCGGTTAAATGACGTTGTGTCCGGGCTAATTGCCATCGTAAAGTCAGCGAATACATATGGGTTCAATGTTGACCATGTGTTGTTGCGCTTTTCCGGCTCCATTGCCCGGTTCGATTTATTTAACCATGATCCGATTCTTTCGGATCGACATCTTCAATATCGGTATCACAAAGCTATTTATGAGTTTAATAAAGAGCGTTGCGAAAACGGAGTGAAAGAAACATTACATTGTATTTCCCTATGCTTGGATATGAAGCGATATGAAGACCTTGCCCGCTGTGTCTCTTTATTTGAAAAACATCGAAAATATGCATCAGAAGAACAGGTCCAGTGTTATGAATCCATCAAGCTTTGGGCTGATTGAGCGCAGAAGATGCCATATCGGAAAGAATTCTTAGGGGGATGCTCAGCATTCTGCACAAGGCAGAATGCTTTTTTATTGTCAAAAAACTATTCAAAAAATCAGTATGCCCTTTATTTGGAAGTAAAGTATTATAATTGAATCCGAGGGATGGGTGATATGAATAAAAAGCTAAAGCAAAAAATCAGAAAGCTGCAGCGACAATTGGTACGGTTAGTTGAAAAAAAGGCTCGTTTTCCGACAAGGAGGTGGTGCAGCTCAGCCAGCGTTTGGATCGGTATATTCTGATGGCTCAAAAGTCTTCTTCTAAGCCGAAGCTGAAGGTGTGTGGATGATGCAATACGAAAAGTTGTTGGTTGGAGAAAGCGAGGAGCGGATTGTATACCTTGCCCGGATCGGCGCAATCTTTGAAAAGCTTTACGGCATTAAGGATTTACATGACGCGGTCTACAAAGCATCGTCAGGTGCCGGATTTGCCGCCCGAAGATTGGCCGAGCTTGGCTATACCGACGAGGAAGTTGAGAAACTGTTGCGCGAGAGAATGTTTTTTTATCGGGTAAACAACATGGGACACTAAAATGAAGCATGCTTTGCAAAATCTCAATAGCGAGGAGAATTAAAAAATGAAATTAAAAATCGCAGGCTCCCTAATGTTGTCAGCAATGCTTGTGTTTAGTTCGAGCGCTATGGCTCAAGATTCTACAGTTGATGTCTCAAAGACGGAGCTATTTCAAACAAGTGCCGCTGTATTAAAAAAACACGGGCTAACAGATGAGGTCATTTCGAAACTTGGTCAAGACATTTACCCTCTAACAAATGAAATCAAAACGAAAAATTTGACGAAGGAGCAAATCAATAATTACATTGACGGCATTGAAAAAGCGAACGAACAACAACGCAAAGTCAAAGAAAACCGCGAAAAGGGCATTGTTGACGAAAGTGTGCAAGTAACACGAGAAGTTGTAGACGGAATGGTCACCCTTTCGAATGGTCACAAAATCCCAGTACCGCAAAGAAACAAGGGATCGGAAGACAAAGTTTCACCTGCGGGAGCTACTGCACATGGACCATATTATAACGTTGACGCACGAGTTGGTTTCAATCAAGTAACTCATTGGGTTGATTTACCTTGGGTTTATAGCACTACTCCTCGTGGAATTATCCCCTACGTTCTGGGAGGCGCATATGTTACAAATTGGAACAATTCCGAATATTTTGGCGGTGCAGATGTAGGTGCATTTTATGAATGGGGAGTTTGGAAACTTGCCATAAACGGTAAGAGCAAAGCTGGCAACAACTATTGGACACAATCAACAAAGGAACTTCCAGGTGGCAAAATATACTTAAATTATAAGGTTTCAGCAGATAATCAGCTCCAAATCACCGCTTCAGATTCCAATTACGTTTATATTACTTCTATTTCCTACTGGTTCCCGGACATTTACTTAAAGGCAGATGGATCTAACGTAGAAATGGCCACAGGATTTAGTATGGCCTATAAAAATGTGAACTCGGTAAATGACGGCTCTTTTCTCAGACATGGGCATATCTATAATGCTTCTGTGTACAGTCCAAGCTGGTACTCTTTGATGGACCCATCCGTGGTTGTTCACGAACAGAAAAAAGGAACTCCAATTGAAATCTCAAAGATAAACGTCTCTACGATGGCGAACTACCACGATTATTATGTAGATATTAATTTGAACTAAGTTTATGGAGATAGACGCATCCCCATTTTATGGGATGCGTCTCAATTTTTGTGAAACAAATCAACTTAAATCGCGTCTAATTTCATACCAGAAGTAAAAGAGGAGGCCTATGTATGTGTCATAAGAAAAAAAGTAAAGCACTCTCTGTTGTGTTAGGCGCGTTATTGCTTTGTACTGTAATGCCGGTAGGCGCTTCAGCAAACGGAAGTGGATTTAAGGATGTGAATCCGGATCATTGGGGATATGAAACCATTTCGTGGGCCAAAGAAAATGGCATTGTTGACGGATACCCTGACGGTACATTTTTACCCGAGAAATCCGTGGGACAGACTGAATTTCTTGCCATGCTTATTCGGGCTTACAAACCGAAAGGATTTTCTGAACAATCTAGTGACAACGACTGGAGAACACCATACGTTCAATACGCCTATAAAATGGGGTGGGGTGGAAGTTACATTGTACCTCCAAGCAGTAAATTATCCTCTTCCCCCGAACCTGAGTATATGGAACAGCGAATGTACGCTGCGAGATTCATCGCAAATGCAAATGGTAGAACCTACGATTTCAATGATTCCATACGTTTTCTTTTGGATAGCGGACTATCCAAGGGAAAAACAGACAATACCGTGGCAGGATTTCAAGGAGACGACTTCCTAACACGAGCCGAAGCCGTCACATTTATTAAAAGCGTGAAGTCCAAGCTAGATATGCTATATCCAGCACCAGAATTTATGATGACGTACGATCCAAAAACCTTAACGCTCAGCCCTTTTGAAGCCTTTCCGCTTGTCGTTGAGAAGCCGGTTATATACGGGTATTATAGTCACATTATTCTTACGACACCATCATCAGGCTACAATTTAACCCACGATCCCTCCTATACAATTTCCGGTACGGTTGAAAAAGCGGTTGGTGAAGAACTTAATCTGACAGTGGAGTATTGGGATAATGGAGAATTTATTTTGGAAAAAAGTTTGAAAACTCCTATCACAACAGGCGACTTTAAAACAACAATTGAGTTACCTAAACAGGGAATTTTTCGAATTGTTATCTATTCAAAGCAGGAAAAAGCTACCCCGAACAAGGCTTTAACAAAGTTTTACGTTGAATACAAACCTAAGTGAGTTATCAACGGCCACTTTCACGCGGTATCCGACAGCGTGACGGCGGGCTCCCGGGGCAATGCCGGAAGACATGTCAACCCGGGGAATCTAACTCTGCAATTGACGACTGCATGCGCGCGTAGCGTCCGGTTGAGTGAAAGCGGGTTGTAAGGGCCTATACCGATAACCAAGCTAGAGGTTAACTTTAGCTTGGTTTAACGCTTTTTTACATTGGGAAGTCTAGGAGGAATAGTTGATTTATGAATGATTGGCTTATTGAGAAAATTGAGGAAATAGAGAATAGCCACGAGAACAATATTGAAAATAACTTCGAAATACGTAAGATTCCATCCGATACTAGCGGGATAAATATATCACCTGCATGTCAATATATCGTTGCTCCTTTTGTTTTTAAAGAACCAAATGGTGTATATCAGATTCCGGTAGGAGTGGAAGAAAAGACATTAATCGATGAGATCGTCCCCCATTTCTATTACCCCAAAGCAATATATATCGATAATCAGATGAAATATGTAATTTTACAAGGATTAAAAAAAGAGTCTATGGAAAGCTTTAATGAATTAATAAAATCAAATCAACTACAGCCCCAAATAAAAGATTTATATACAGGCTCCAGTAGTGGTTCCCTAGATTTCTCCAATTGCAAAACATTTATAGTAGATAAGGAGAAGCTATCACCATATTATTCTTCTGACTTTGAACTCTCATGGTCATTTCTCAAAGGATCTTTTATTTTACAAGAAGGTGAATTCAATATCCTGCCGAATAACTGGTTTTTAAGTGATTCACTTAAAGAAAATGTTACAATTAGGACTTTTTTAGCATTTTGTAATGAAATTAGCCTAACTATCGATATGAATACAAATAAAATTAATATAATCACATTAGCTTAAGTTATTAGACATTCTTCCAGCAGCGGCCATACAACTCATACCGTAACGGTGGATTCCTATCGGGGCGGCAATCTGTTTGTAATCTCAACATTCGACTAATGATAATAACTATGCTTATTGGTTTAGCGGTGAAAGTCTTAAGCAAATAATTAAAAAAGGATGGATAGCGGCAACTCATCTTATGTCTATTCCATTAAAATCGAGTAGAGGGCATTTTTAACAATACTTGGTCCTGCTGGTCCCATTATCACTACGATTTTATCCCTAGCTGGATATGGTGGCATGGCTGGATAGGGTTGGGCCAATTTGAACTAAGTTTATAGACATAAACAAATCCTATTGTTGGGATTTTTATAAATTTTTATGAAACAAATTGACTTAAATCGCGTCTAATTTCATATCAGAAGTAAAGTACGGGGAGACTTATGTATGTGTCATAAGAAAAAAAGCAAAGCACTCGCTGTTGTGTTAGGCGCGTTATTGCTTTGTAATGTAATGCCGGCAGGTGTTTCCGCAAACGGAAGTGAATTTAAGGATGTGAGTCCGGATCATTGGGGATATGAAACCATTTCGTGGGCCAAAGAAAGTGGCATTGTTGATGGATACCCTGATGGTACATTTAAACCCGAGCAGTCCGTAGGTCAGACTGAATTTCTTGCCATGCTTATTCGGGCTTACAAACCGAAAGGATTTTCTGAACAATCTAGTGACAACGACTGGAGAACACCTTATATTCAATATGGCTTTAAAATGGGATGGGGTGCAAGCTATATTACACCTCCAGCAAGTAAATTATCCTCTTTCCCCAAACCTGAAATTTCGGAACCGCGTATGTATGTTGCGAAACTCATCACAAATGCAAGCGGTAGAAGCTACGATTTTGATGATTCCATACGTTTTCTTTTAGATAGCGGACTATCCAACGGTAAAACAGACAATACGGTTTCGGGATTCCAAGGAAACGAGTTGCTAACACGAGCAGAAGCCGTCACATTTATAAAAAACGTGAAGTCAAAGCTAGATATGCTATATCCAGCACCAGAATTTATAACTACGTACGATCCAAAAACCTTAACACTCAGCCCTTTGGAAGCCTTTCCGCTAAATGTAGAGCAACCGGTTATATACGGGGATTATAGTCACATTATTCTTACGACACCATCATCAGGCTACAATTTAATCCACGATCCCTCCTATACAATTTCCGGTACGGTTGAAAAAGCGGTTGGTGAAGAACTTAATCTGACAGTGGAGTATTGGGATAATGGAGAATTTATTTCGGAAAAAAGTTTGAAAACTCCTATCACAAAAGGCGACTTTAAAACAACAATTGAGTTACCTAAACAGGGAATTTTTCGAATTGTTATCTATTCAAAGCAGGAAAAAGCTACCCCGAACAAGGCTTTAACAAAGTTTTACGTTGAATACAAACCTAAGTGAGTTATCAACGGCCACTTTCACGCGGTATCCGACAAGATCCACTATTATAGAGCCTTGGTTCTAAGAATAGGAATGGTCGAAAACATGAATATCATCATGAA
Organism: Paenibacillus tyrphae; assembly: GCF_027925525.1. GTDB lineage: Bacteria > Bacillota > Bacilli > Paenibacillales > NBRC-103111 > Paenibacillus_G > Paenibacillus_G tyrfis_B. Next base: position 67,200 of record NZ_BSDJ01000025.1, read on the forward strand.
TTACTTAATTTTTTTCCTGACTAACTTTGTAGTTACCTACTTTATTTTCCCTGAACCAAGCTTTGCTAGGTCTTTATTGTACTCTGTTATTATGACAATTTTTGTTGCTATTTTAGATGCAAGAAAGAAAAAAACAAAACTATGATTGTTTGAATCAACGCAGAAAACGGCTCTTGTTCGCATCCATGTTGCGGCAAGAGCCGTCCTTTGTTTTTCTTCGAACGGCTGTCCTTTTGCGCCACTCGCGCAGCAAAGTTTACGCACGTTCATTCATGCGTGCCTGCACGCCTCTATTCCATGCTGCGGCCGGCATGCAGGGGGACGCTTTCCGGTTGAGGGCGTCTTTTCGAAATCGTAAGCACGGCCAGCATGATCAGCATCACGGCCGAGTAGAGCCACATGGCCGTTTGAATCGGGAAAGCGTCCATTACCCGTCCGACGCCCAGCGGCAGCAGCGAACCGCCGAGCCCGTTAGCCGCGAGCAAAATGCTGGTCGTCCGCTCGGTCATGCCCGGCAGCGATTGATTGGCGTAAATGAGCGCCACCGCAAACATTCCGGACATACCTAATCCAAGCAGGAAGCTGAGTACGAAGCCTCCCCATGCATACTGGCTGAACGGCAGGACGAGCAGCGCCGCAAGGCTCAACAGAGTAGCCGCCCACAAAAAACGGAAGTAAGTCCACCGGTCGCCGAGAATGCCGGTCAAGATTCGTCCGATCACCATCGCCGTCCAGTAGACGGTGACGGTTAGCGTTGCAAGCGAGCTATCGATCCCCCACCGCTCCATAAAGATCGAAGGGAAGAAATGGACGACCGACACTTCGCTGCCGCCGTACAAGAAAAAGAACCCGGCGCACAGCGCAAGAAACGGGATGCCCGATCTCGCATACGCCGGGCGCTGCGTCTGTTTTTCGCCGGACCCCGCTTCTTTGCGGGTCAGCATGCCGTCCATTTCCCCGAAGGACATCCGCCTCCAGACGATCGCCGTCGCAAGCGCGCCGATGCCCAGCAGAAAAAACGAATACGTCCACAACCCTTTGGCGATCAAAAAGCTGGCGATCGAAGGCATGAGGAGCGCACCGACACCGAACGTCACCTCCAGCTTGCTCATGGCCGCCGCCTGCTTCTGCTTCACGGCCAGAAGAATGATCGTGCCGATGCACGATTCGACCAAGCCGGTGCCGAATCCAGCCAGCCCCGCCAGCAGGACGACCGCCGGCCACGGAGGAAGTAAACCGGCGAACAGCTCCATCCCGACCAATCCGAGACCGAGCATGACCGCCGATTTACGGCCGAGCTTGCGGGAAATTGCGGGCATCGAGAGCACCCCGCTGAGCAAACCGACAAACTGCACAAAAATAAGCATGCCCCCGCTGCCGTAGCTTTGCGAATAATGCGCAAGCAGCTCAGGCAGCACCGCGCCGACGATGACCGTGCCCACGCCTGTGATGACATAACACAGGCATCCCATCCAAATCAACCGGTTAATCATGATGTTCTCCTTCACCGGCGATCAGCAGCTCCACTTGATGCTTATGAAGCTCTTCTTTCATTTCGTCGCTCGGCTCCCGGTCCGTTATGATCATGTCGATCCCTTCCAGCCCGGCGACGCGGTGAAACAGCTTTTTGCCGAATTTCGTATGATCGGCCAGTACGATCACTTGATCCGACTTGCGCATGACCTGCCGGATCAAATAGCTTTCCTCCTCGAACATGGTCGTCAGACCGTGCGGCGCTATGCCGCATGTGCCGAGCAGCGCTTTGTCCACCTGATATTCGGACAGCATTTCCAGCGTCCGCGCCCCGAAAACCAACCGCTGCTCGTTATCTAGCAAGCCGCCGAGAAGATGGATGCGGATTTCATCCTTCTGCGTCAGCATGCCCGCCAGATCGATCGAGTTGGTGACGACCACATTGCGCCGGGTCCGCATCGATTCCATCGCACAGCGCACCGTAGTGGAGGAATCGGTATACAAATAATCGCCGTCGTGAATCAGCGTCGCCGCCAGCCTGCCGATCGCCTGCTTGGACGGGGTGTCCAGTTGAAGCCGCTGCTCGTAGTTCGGCACCTCCTTGGAGATCGACGGCAGCATGGCGCCTCCGCGGGTACGGATGATGCTCCCCTGCTCCTCCAGCTTGATCAGATCGCGCCGGGCGGTATCCCACGAGATTTGCAGCCACTCGCAAATTTCCGTGACGGTGATGCGCTGTTTTTCATTTAACTTCTGTACAATCGCAATCAGTCTCTCTTCTTGAAACATGCGTATTCCCCTTCCGAATACTTGGCCTTAAATTAAGTTTTTATAAGTTATATTAAGCTAATTTAAGTGATATTCTTGATTATAAACCAAAATCCGCAGATTACAAGCGTTAGTACGGAAAACAACATCACATTTTCGCCATAATTAAAACGACGGGGAAGGATTGTCGTTCCTTCGCCCGCCGCTTAGAATGGGTGTTCCCGAAAAAGCTGTTAATACAGAGCTTTTCTTATATTTTTGTCCTTATCGTCGCCTTGCTCGTCTTTCTCTTCCTTCTCCTGCTTTTCTTCGTGAAATTCGATCGGCGTATTTCCCGTAATCTGATCGAAGGGAGTGTAATCGCTGTTCGGGATCGCCTTGCCGGCAATCATCTTGCAGATAATGATCGTAAGTAAAACGATGATCGGAACGATCAAGGAAAGCATCGTATATAAAGCAAAATCGTCCATATTCCAGGCCCGTCCTTCTCCTTTATTAGCCATACTTGTCCGTTCATTTAACTTTTATACGAAGAAGGCCGAAAAATAGTTTCGCAGAGCGGGTGTCAGGTCAAAAAATATCCCCGTAAAGCTCGGCTTCAAAGCCGCCGCTCTACAGGGATGTGTTACCGTCCTTGAGGAAAACATGGCCGTTTCAATTACTCGTTCGCCGCGCCGATTGCAATCCAGTTGACCACTCCTTGCAGCTCCGGCGAAAATTTGGAACGGACCACTTCCAAAATAGCGCCGTCGGGCTCCTTCTGTTGAACGACCGCGTACGTGTTCGTCTGATCTGTGGAAGCTACCAGTACATAGTTGTTGTCTGCGAAAGGCCGCTCAAATATCAGCACCACTTCCGTCAATTCGTCTTCGAGACTTAGCAGGAACGGGCTAATCCCGAACTGCTGCACCGTCGTCCGGACCCCAACCGCCTGCACCGGCTGGAAGGACAAATGCTCCGGAGTGACCGCTCCGGCCGCCAAATGCTCCGACTTGATGCTTTCCGGCTGCAGCTGGCTGCCCGCTGTAGCGTCGGCTTCCGATACTTGCGCAGATACGGCGTCCCATAAGAGATCCAGCGCACGAATATGGGCCTCCGCCAGCTCCGGCTCAAGCTCGGCAACCAATCCTTCCTCCGATTCCATGACAATTGCCGCCTCATCCGCTTCCGGTGTCTCGATTTCGCTCTGGATGCCGTCGTCTTCCGTTTCGTCGCTTGGATCGAATCGATCCGGATCGTCGGCCGTGTGGGCGGCATCGTCCCGCGCTTCCTCAGCCGGCCGCCTGTTCAGCAGTGCCTGCAGCGACGGTTCCAAATGAATGAAGGAAATCGTGCCTGGCACCAGATGGTAGCCTGAGATCGTCTCCTGCTTGATATGCAGCCCGTCGACCGACTCGACGCACAAATGATCCGCCGTCACCGAGCCTTCCGCCAGCTTCTCCGCCGTCACTGCCCCCGCCTGCAATTGCGCTTCGCCTACGGATTCCTCCGCTAGCTGCTCTGCGCCCACAGCTCCTTCGGACAGATGCCGCTCCGTCACCGAGCCTTCCGCCAGCTTCTCCGACGTCACCGCTTGCGCTTGCAAGTGCGCTTCGCCCACGGATTCCTCCGCTAGCTGCTCTGCGCCCACAGCTCCTTCGGACAGATGCCGGCTGTGTACCGCGCCGTCAGCCAGGTGCTGCTCCGTCACCGCGCCTTCCGCCAGCTTCTCCGCCGTCACAGCCCCCGCCTGCAATTGCGCTTCGCCTACGGATTCCTCCGCTAGCTGCTCTGCGCCCACAGCTCCTTCGGACAGATGCCGGCTGTGTACCGCGCCGTCAGCCAGATGCTGCTCCGTCACCGCGCCTTCTGCCAGTTTCTCCGACGTCACAGCCCCCGCCTGCAATTGCGCTTCGCCCACGGATTCTTCCGCTAGCTGCTCTGCGCCCACAGCGCCGGACGCCAGATGCCGGCTTTGAACTGCTCCTTCGGTCAGATGCTGCTCCGTCACCGCGCCTTCCGCCAGCTTCTCCGACGTCACAGCCCCCGCCTGCAATTGCGCTTCGCCCACGGATTCCTCCGCTAGCTGCTCTGCGCCTACTGCGCCTTCGGCCAAATGCCGGCTGCGTACAGCCCCTTCCGCAAGGTGCAGGGACATCACCGCATCAGTTGCAAGATGTCGGCTTCGCACCGACTCCTCCGCAAGGTGCAGGGGCGTCACCGCTCCTTCCGCCAGCTTCTCCGACGTCACCGCTTGCGCCTGCAGCTGCGCTTCGCCTACGGATTCAGCCGCTAGCTGCTCCGCGCCCACCGCGCCTTCGGCCAAATGCCGGCTGTGAACCGCTCCGTCGGCTAGGTACTTATCCGTCACCGCGCCTTCCGCCAGATGCCGGCCGTGTACCGCGCCGTCGGACAGGTGCTGCTCTGTCACCGCGCCTTCCGCTAGCTTCTCCGACGTCACGGACTCCGCCTGCAATTGCGCTTCGCCTACGGCTTCTGCCGCCAACTGTTCCACGCCTACTGCGCCTTCGGCCAGATGCCGGCCGTGTACAGCTCCTTCGGCTAAGTGCTGCTCCGTCACCGCGCCTTCCGCCAGCTTCTCCGACGTCACGGACTCCGCCCGCAGCTGTGCTTCACCCACGGCCTCCGCCGCCAGCTGCTCCGCGTCCACCGCGCCGGATGCCAGATGCCGGCCGTGTACAGCTCCTTCAGCCAAGTGCTGCTCCGTCACCGCGCCTTCCGCCAGCTTCTCCGACGTCACCGCCCCCGCCTGCAATTGCGCTTCGCCTACGGCCTCTGCCGCTAGCTGCTCTGCGCCCACCGCGCCTTCGGCCAAATGCCGGCCGTGTACCGCGCCGTCAGCCAAGTGCTGCTCCGTCACCGCGCCTTCCGCCAGCTTCTCCGACGTTACGGCCTCCGCCTGCAATTGCACTTCGCCTACGGCCTCCGCCGCCAGCTGCTCTGCGCCCACCGCGCCTTCGGCCAAATGCCGGCCGTGTACCGCGCCGTCAGCCAAGTGCTGCTCCGTCACCGCGCCTTCCGCCAGCTTCTCCGACGTTACGGCCTCCGCCTGCAATTGCGCTTCGCCTACGGCCTCCGCCGCCAGCTGTTCTGCGCCCACCGCGCCTTCGGCCAGATGCCCGCGGTGAACCGCTCCTTCGGCCAAGTGCAGCTCCGTCACCGCGCCTTCCGCCAGCTTCTCCGACGTTACGGCCTCCGCCTGCAATTGCGTCTCGCCAACAGCTTCCGCCGCCAGCTGCTCCGACGTCACGGACCCTGCCTGCAATTGCACTGTACCTACGGCCTCCGCCGCTAGCTGCTCCACGCCCACCGCGCCGGACGCCAGATGCCGGCCGTGTACCGTCCCTTCGGCCAAGTGCAGCTCCGTCACCGCGCCTTCCGCCAGCTTCTCCGACGTCACCGCTTGCGCCTGCAAGTGCGTTTCGCCTACGGACTCTGCCGCCAGCTGCTCCGCGCCCACCGCGCCGGGAGCCAGATGCCGGCTGTGGACCGCTCCTTCTGCGAGATGCCGATCCGTTACCGCGCCTTCCGCCAGCTTCTCCGACGTCACGGACTCCGCCTGCAATTGCGCTTCGCCTACGGCTTCCGCCGCCAGCTGCTCCGCGCCCACCGCGCCGGGCGCCAGATGCCGGCCGTGGACCGCCCCTTCTGCGATATGCAGATCCGTCACCGCGCCTTCCGCCAGCTTCTCCGACGTTACGGACTCCGCCTGCAATTGCGCTTCGCCTACGGACTCCGCCGCCAACTGCTCCGGACCAATCATGCCTTCGGCCAAATGCCGGCTGCGTATGGCCCCTTCCGCAATGTGTAGGGCCATCACCGCGCCTCCTGCAAGATGCCGGCTTCGCACCGACTCTTCCGCAAGGTGCAGAGGCGTCACTGCGCTTTCGGCCAAGCGGCTGCCGTCCACGGCCCCTTCGGCAAGGTTCAACGTCGTGACCGCACCTTCCGCCAAATGCCGTCCATGTACGGCGCCTTCCGCGAGGTGCAGCGCCGTCACTACGCCTTCCGCCAGCTTCTCCGACGTCACAGCCTCCGCCTGCAGTTGTGCCGGGCCTACGGCCTCCTCCGCCAGTTGCTCCACGCCCACTGTGCCGGGCGCCAGATGCGCCGTCGTCACGGCGCCCTCCGCCAAGCGGCTGCCGTCAACCACGCCCTCTGCGAGGTGCTCCCTTGTAACCGCGCCTTCCGCCAAATGCCGGCCGTGCACAGTCCTTTCTTCAAGGTGCAGCGCCGTGACTGCGCCTTCAGCCAGATGCCAGCCGCGAACCGCCGCCTCCACAAGGTGCCTCGCCGTCACCGCACCTCCCGCCAGCTTCTCCGACGTCACAGCCTCCGCCTGCAATTGCGCTTCGCCTACGGACTCCGTCGCCAGCTGCTCCGCGCCTACCGCGCCCGGCGCCAGATGCGCCATCGTTACGGCTTCCTCCGCCAAGCTACTTGCGCCTACGGCTCCCTCTGCGAGGTGCCTCGCCTTCACCGCGCCTTCCGCCAGCTTTTGTGACGTTACGGCCTCCGTCTGCAATTGCGCTGAGCCTACGGCCTCCGCCGCCAACTGCTCCGCGCCCACCGCGCCCGGCGTTAGATGCGCCATTGTCACGGACTCCTCCGCCAGACGGCTGCCGTCGACCGCTCCCTCTGCGAGGTGCCTCGTTGTCACCGCGTTTTCCGCCAGCTTTCCCGACGTCACCGACTGCGCCTGCAGCTGCGGTTCGCCTACGGCTTCCGCCGCAAGCTGCTCCGTGCCTACGGCGCCCGGCGCCAGATGCTGCGCCGTCACGGACTCCGCTGCCAGCTTTCCCGATGTCACCGCCTGCTCCTGCAGCTGCGCTTCGCCTACCGCTTTCGCCGCAAGCTGCTCCGCGCCCACCGCGCCCGGCGTTAGATGCGCCATCGTCACGGCGCCCTCCGCCAAGCGGCTGCCGTCGACTGCGTTTTTTGCGAGATGATCCGCCGTCACGGCGCCTTCCGCCAGCTTCTCCGACGTCACCGCCTGCGCCTTCAGCTGCGTTTCGCCAACAGCTTCCGCCGCCAACTGCTCCAAGCCGACGGCGCCCGGCTTCAGATGAATCCCCGCCACCGAACGCAGCGCCAGCTTTTCCGACGTCACCGACTGCGCCTGCAGGTGTACTTCCCCTACGGCTTCCGCCGCAAGCTGCACCGCACCGACAGCACCTGCCGCCAGGTGCAGCGCCGTCACGGACTCCTCCGCCAAGCGGCTGCCGTCAACCGTGCCTTCCGCCAGGTGACGGCCTCGTACCGATCCATCCGCAAGGTGCAGCGCCGTCACCGCTCCTTCCGCAAGCTTCTCCGACGTCACCGCGGCCGCCGCTATATGTCTACCGCTCACCGCGCCATCCACCATATGCGGACCGCGCACCGAGCCTTCCATCAGATGCTGCTCCATGACTGCACCTTCCGCCAGCTTCTCCGACGTTACCGAATGCGCCTGCAGTTGGTCTTCGCCTACAGCTTCCGCCATCAAATGCTGCGCACCGACCGCATTCGGCGTCAGATGCGCAGTCGTCACGGACCCTGCCGCCAAGCGGCTGCCGTCAACCACGCTTTCCGCCAAATGCAGCCCGCGTACCGAGCCTTCCGCCAGATGCAGCGCCGTGACTGCGCCTTCCGCCAGCTTTTCCGTCGTGACGGCCTTCGCCTGCAGCTGCGCTTCGCCTACGGCTCCGGTCCTCAGATTCTCCGCACCGACCGCACCGGGCGTCAGATGCACCGCCATGACTGCCCCTTCCGCCAGATGGCTGCTGCTCACCACGCCTTCCGCCAGATGCTGGCCTCGCACCGCCCGTTCCGCTAGATGCGGCGCTGTCACCGCACCGGACACCAAGTGCTTCGCCGTCACTACGCCCGCGGCCAAACGGCTTCCGTCGACCGCTCCCTCTATCAAATGAGAACCGCGTACCGAGCCTTCGGTCAGGTGCAGCGCCGTTACCGCGTTTTCCGCCAGTTTCTCCGACGTTACCGCGCCGTCTTCCAGCTTATCGCGGGTAACGGCACCGGTAGCGAGCTGGTGCGTCTTCACGGATGCTTTTCCGAGATGCGCATGTTGAATCGCACCCAAGGCCACATGCTCCGCCTGCACCGATTCCTTGCCCAGCTTCTCCGATGTTACGCTTGCGGAAGCCAGCTTCGCCGTCGTCACGGCCAAATTGGTCAGCTTGTCGGTCGATACCGATTCACCGGACAGCTTGGAGGTGGTGACACTGTGTTTCGCCAGATGCGTGGTTTGTACCGCCCCTTCATGCAAATGCTGGGCCTGCACCGCCCCACCGGCCAGCTTATCGGAGGTGACAGCCCGGTCCTGCAGCTTCTCCGTCGCGATCGAGCGCTCCTGCAAATGATCGCTACCGACAGCCGACGAGGCAATGTGCACGGTCTGCACGGCTTTGTCAGCCAGATGCATCGAATTGACGGCGTCTTCCGTCAAATGCTCGCCGGATACCGATTTTTTCGCCAGCTTCCGCGAGGTAACGGCTTGCTCGCCCAATTTCTCGGAGGTGACGGTAGAATCCGCCAGTTGCTGCGTGCCGACGCTATAAAGCGCCAATTTATCCGCTGTCACCGCGTGAGCGGCCAAATGACGGCCTTCCACCGCTCCTTGCTGCAAATGCCGGCTTTCAATCGCCCTTTCCTGCACATGCAGCCCATGTACCGCTTCCTTGGACAATTTGCCGGAAGTCACGGCTCCGTCCTTCAGATGAACGTTCTGCACCGCATCTTCCGTCAGATGGCTCGCGTCGATCTGCTTCGGCGAAATGTTAACGCCCCGGATCAGCCCCGCCGTCAAATGATCGTTCAGCACCGAATTCAGCTTCAAATGCTCGGAAGCTACACTCCATGGCGCCAGCTTCTCCTCCGTAACCGACTGGGGAGCCAGCTTCTCGGCGCCGATGTCTCCATCGGCCAGCTTCGCGGAGGTCACTGAAAAATCGCGCAGCTTTTCCGTCGTCACCGCGCCTTCCAGCAGCTTCGACGAATTGACTACGCCGTTAGCCAAATGAATCGAATGAATGGCACCGCTTCGGATTTTATCCGACGTGATCGACTGATGCTGAATCAGCTCGCCGGTAATCGCCTCGTCGGCAAAATGCTTCGTATAAATCGATTTTTCGGCAATTTTCATCCCGTCGATCGTCTTATCCGCCAGCTTCTCCGAAGTGATGCTGTTGTCCTGAAGCTTCTCTCCGCTGATCGCCCGGTCTTGAATTTTATCCGTCGAGACCGAAGCTTTGGCAAGATGCTCCGCCGTTACCGACTGCAAACCGAGCTTTTGTGTCGTGACGCTCCGGTCCGCCAGCTTGGTGCTATCGACCGCATAGTCGGTCAGATTGTCCCGACCGACGCTATTCCGTTTGATCCGGGTACCGTCGACGGCATAACGCGCGATTTTCTCCGTCGTGACCGACTCTTCGGCCAAATCGTCCGTATACACGGTGGCTCCCTGTATAAATCGCGGTCTGACCGCCTCTTCAACGGACCGGATGACCGGCCCTTCAACTGCACGGGTGACCGGTTTTTCAACTACCCGGGTGACTGGCTCCTCAACTGTACGGGTAACCGGCTCTTCAACTACCCGAGTGGCCGGCTTTTCAACTACCCGGGTGACCGGCTCTTCAACTGCCCGGGGAGTGTCCGGAACCGCCTGCGATTCGGCAGCATCCTGTTCTTCTTCTTCTCCTTCCTCAAAGTCTAATTGACCGATGCTGATATCCTCATCAAAGTCGGCTTGCGGCCTCAAAATTCGCGGCTTGTCGTCCAGCCACTTAAGCTCGTTAACGTACGAGTCCATGCGCTTGCTGCGCACCGGACGTCGCGTACCGGAACCCCGGCGGTTTTCTCGTTTCATGCTAGGTCCTCCCATATGGTGTAGTGCCTAGTTGGCCATGCTGGAAATGATTGCATTTAGACACTTGTAACATATGCATTTACCTAGAAGGAGGTCATTCGCCCGGTTAAAAATGGGCATTCGCACAAGAAAGCCGCGCCGTTTTTCCATCAAACCGCAACACGCAAAAAACAGGCGGTCTCGTTCACCGCCCGTCGTAAAACGTCAGCCACCGCTCCGCCATTCGCTCCCATGTAAATAGCCGCTGTACCCGCTCCACGCTTTGTTCCCCCATGCGGCAGGCTTTGCCCTCGTTTTGCAGCAGGGAAATGACCGCCGGCGCAAGGCCGCTCTCCAGGACGTCCGGCTCTACGGTCAGTCCGGTGACGCCCTCCTCCACAATTTCCGGCATTCCTCCGGCACGGGTGGCGACAACCGGGACGCCCGCGGCCATCGCTTCCACGTTGACGAGACCGAACGCCTCGCGGCGGACGGACGGAACGACGAGGACATCGGCCAAGCGAAACCAATCGTCCACTTCGCCGTGTGGAACATACGGAACGAAGCGTACATGGTTGCTCAACGGCGCACTCGTCCTCTGAAGCCGCCTCACGTAGGAGGTAAGCCGTCTCGAACCGTAAAAGGCTCCCCCCACCACAAGCAGCAGCGCTTCCGGCACCTTGCCCACAATTTCGGGCATCGCCGCCAGCAAATGGTGCACACCCTTGGTCGGAATCAGGCGGCCGACGTACAGAATGATTTTTCGGCCCTGCAGGCCGAGTCTGTGGAGCAGCGCCTCCCGCTTGACTGCCCCTTCCGGAGACCATCGGGAAATAAAACGGTCCGGATCGACCCCGAGATGATTCACGATAATTTTGGCTTGGACACGCGGGTCTCTGCGCACCATTTCGTCCTTCAGATAGTGGCTGTTCACCACGATCCGGTCCACCGCAGCGAGACAACGCCGCAGCTCGGGCCGCCGGATATGTGGCTTGGAGACGAACGTAACGGAATGCAGCGACAGCCACACCTGTGCTCCCGGATGCCTTCGCTTGAGAAACCGGGCGAAGCGCGGGCGGTTCTCCACCTGAATGACCCTCGGCCGCAGCTTTCTCAGCTTGCGGCTGACACCCTCCACATAGCGGCGGGGCGAAGCGGCGGGCACGCGCTCGTAGAGGACACCTTCGCGAATTTCGGTCCGGCGAAGCGTCCGACCCCGCCGCCCGATCACCGCCAGTCGAACGTGCTTCTGCAAGCGGCGGACGATTTGTTCCACGACCAATTCGACGGAGCTGCTGTTGCCCGAAGGAATGACGAACGAACCCGGCGTCACGAAGACGACATCATGCTCTTTCATGGAGCAGCCACCCCGCGATCTTTTTGTCAGTATATTCTTGGCGCAGCGGATATGGATAGGCTATCGTTGTCCGGGACGCAGTTTGGGCCGTTTGAATTTTGCCATGCAGGGCGTCATAATAAAAGAACGAACTTGCGAATATCCCGAAAGGAAGTGCAGACCGTGAGCCGATTAGAAACGTATATCGAACATTACGCGGAGCTCGCCGTAAAGGTGGGAATCAACGTGCAGCAGGGGCAGACGCTTATGGTAACCTCGCCCGTATCGGCTGCGGATTTCGTCCGCATCGTCGCCCGCAAAGCGTACGAGGCCGGAGCGAAGCACGTCTATGTCGAATGGGACGACGATGAGCTGAAACGGCTGAAGTACGAGCAGGCCCCCGACGAAGCGTTCCATGAATATCCGCAATGGAAAGCCGACGGCTTCCGTCAATTAGCGGAAGAAGGAGCGGCGTTCCTGCAGGTCTACTCCCCCACGCCCGATCTGCTCAAACAGGCGAAGCCCGAGCGGATCGCCGCGGCGAGCAAAGCGTACGGCACCGCCATGCTGGAATACCGCCGCATGATGCAGGCCGGCCGAATCAGTTGGACGATCGTATCCGTCCCCTCGGCCGCTTGGGCGGCCAAAGTGTTCCCGGAGGCAAACGAAGAAGAGGCGGTTCGTGCGCTGTGGGAACGAATCGTGCAAGCGGCAAGAGCCGACCGGGACCAGCCTGTGGAAGCTTGGCAGGAGCATCTGGCGGAGCTTCGCTCGAAGGTGGAGCGAATGAATGCGAAGAGGTACGCCCGGCTGATCTATCTTGCGCCGGGGACGGAACTGAATGTGGAGCTGCCCCCGGCGCACCAGTGGGTCGCAGGCGGTATGCATAACGCCAAAGGCGTATTTTTCGTGCCGAATATTCCAACAGAGGAAATGTTCACGCTTCCGCGCGCCGACGGTGTCAACGGAACCGTGCGTAGCTCGATGCCGCTGAACTGGAACGGAGCGCTGATCGACGGCTTCAGCTTGACGTTCGAGAACGGGAAGGTCACGAAGTGTACGGCGGAGCAAGGACAAGAGGCGCTGCAGCGGCTCATCGCAACCGACGAGGGCGCGGCCCGGCTCGGCGAAGTGGCGCTCGTGCCGCAAAATTCGCCGATTGCCGAGATGAACGTGCTGTTCTACAATACGGGGCTTGACGAGAACGCCTCCTGCCATCTGGCGTTAGGCAACGCGTATCCGCTATGTCTGGAAGGCGGCACCGCCATGACCCGGGAGCAGTTGGCGCAGCACGGAGCCAACCACAGTTTGGTACACGTCGACTTTATGATCGGGTCGGACGAGCTCGATATCGACGGAGAGCTGCCGGACGGGACAGTGGAGCCGGTATTCCGGCGGGGCTGCTGGGCGGATTAATCCGCCCGGGCTCCGGAAAGCTCCGCAAACCGGAAGCAATCGACCGTATGGTCCATCACCATGCCGGTCGCCTGCATAAACGCATAGCAGATCGTCGAGCCGACAAAGGTGAAGCCGCGCTTCTTCAGCGCCTTGCTCATCGCATCCGATTCCGGTGTGATGGCCGGCACGTCCTTCAGGCTCTGCCAGCGGTTGCGAATCGTATCCCCGCCGACGAACTGCCAAATGTAGCGGTCGAAGCTGCCGAATTCTTCCTGCACCGCGAGAAAAGCCTTCGCGTTCGTCACGGCGGCACGCATTTTGAGCCGGTTGCGGATCAGGCCCGGATCGCCAAGCAGCTCGTCCAATTTAGCATCGTCGTAAGCGGCTACTGCCTTGGGATCGAAACCGTCGAACGCCTCGCGGTACCGGTCTCTTTTTTTGAGTACCGTATACCAGCTCAGCCCTGCCTGCGCCCCTTCCAGGATCAGCATCTCGAACAGCTTCCGGTCGTCATGAACGGGAACTCCCCATTCCTTATCGTGATAGTCGATATATAAAGGATCTTCGTTACACCAGCCACAGCGGCATTCCATAGGAAGCCTCCTCTCCTTTTTTCCCTACTATACCACATTATTGCGACACCTTTTGTCATCGTTTTACATTTCGACGGATTGAAATCTTTTCGATGCCGGCACGTATCAAGTATAATATTGGATATTACGCGACGCACAGACGCTTCGCACACGACATATCCGAACCCGGCGCAGTCAAGCCGAACCATTCCAAACATCAGGCGGGTAGTTCTATGAATCATTCATTTACGGTATACGAGCAGCAGATCCGGAAGCAGCTGATCGGGTGGGAGAAGGAGCTGCTCAAGCCGCCCGGCATGCTCGAAAAAACGTCCAGAGCGCTGCAAACGCGAATCAATCAAGCCATACCCGAGAAAGTGCATACCGCCATTACCGCAGCGGTCAAAGGCATTGTTCAGACAGCGCTGTTCAGTCTGGACTATATTCCGAAAAGCGAACCGCTCCAAGGCATGACCTTGGCGTCGCGCGACCACAAAGCCGAGGAACTGATCGGCTTTTACAAAAAACTGGCAGCGGCGGAAGGCGCGGGTACGGGGGCCGGAGGAATTTTTCTCGGGCTCGCCGATTTTCCGATCCTGATCGGCATCAAGATGAAGTTCTTGTTCGAGCTCGCCCACATTTATGGGCATTCCACGCTCGATTATCGCGAACGTTTGTACATTTTGCATGTATTTCAGGTGGCTTTCTCCAGCCAGAACAAAAAGCCCGAGCTGTACCGAGCCGTCGTGAATTGGCCGCAAACCGTCAAAACGCTGCCTCCCGAGGACTCGTACGCTCAGCACATCGATTGGAGGCAGCTGCAGCAGGAATACCGCGATACGATCGATTTCCGCAAAATGCTGCAGCTTGTCCCGGGAATCGGCGCCGTCGTCGGGGCATGGGCCAACTACGGCCTGCTTGAGGAGCTGGGGCAGGCCGGCATGAACTGCTACCGCCAGCGCTGGCTGGATGAGGCGGAGGAGAAAAGCGAGACAACTTAAGTCGAGGGAGAGGAACCGTAACCATGAAAATCAGCAAAGCGAATGCACCGCATTATAATTGGGGCGACCAGTGCGACGGCTGGCATCTTGTTCGGCAGCCCGAACTGAGCGTTATTCACGAGCGGATGCCCCCGCATACAGCCGAGGTCCGGCATTACCATAAGCAGGCGCGCCAATTGTTTTCGTGCTGACGGGAACGGCCGAGCTGGAGGTGGACGGCGAGCTCCATACCCTCGGTCCGCAGGAAGGCTGTGAGGTGCCGCCGGGTGTCCCGCATCAAATGAAGAACGTTTCCTCCGGGGACGTCGAGTTTCTTGTCGTCTCGCACCCGCAGACCCGGGGAGACCGGGTGGAAGCGCCGCCCTTGGGGGAGCCGAAGCGGGACTAGCCCACGACCCACTCTGCGCTTCCTCGTATCACTGCCGGAGGCGCCGGAATACACTATACGACCGATTCCAAAGTTAGGAGTATGTCGTATGACCATCGCTTCCAACCGGGCTATCCAGTTGGCCGCTATCGTATATCAGGCCATCCGGCAGTATAACAATAACGGAAAGTTCGAGCTGCCCCCCGGATATAAGCTGGCCGCCGTGCTGGACAAAAAGAAGTTTCCATACCTCGGATTCATTCTCGAGTCCAGACAATCGATCGTCATCGCGCTCCGGGGCACGGCGGCTGCATCCGATTTGAAGAAGGATTTGCAGTTCGATCAAATTCCGTTCCCTTTTGTCCGCAATGCAGGATTAACGCATCGCGGTTTTACTGAGCTGTACGCATCCGCGCTCCGCAAGCCGATTATGAGCTATTTGAACAAAGCTTCCCCTCATAAAAGACTGTATCTAGCCGGCCACAGCATCGGCGGCTCGCTAGTTACGCTCTGCGCGCTCGACCTCGTCTTTCACACTCCCTTCAAACAGCCCGTAGTCTACACGTTCGGAGCCCCGAAGGTCGGGAACCCTGATTTTGTCCGTCGGTTTAACCGCCGAATTCACCACAGCACCCACATTGCCAACCGGTATGATCTCGTGCCACTGCTGCCGCCCTCCTTCGACAAAACCGTATACCGGCATGTCCGGTACCGCTACGTGATCCGCTTCCAAAACAAAGGCCTGCTGGGAAGCCATTCGATCAAAAGCTATTACAAAGAGCTCGTGCGCCGACGCGCAGGCCGCAGCCGTCCATACTATAGCGGCAGTCTGAAAGGCCTTCTGCCCGTCCCTTCCGTCCCCTCGGCCCACTAATTTTCGGCATCCTGCCAAGGAGCGATCTCAAGCCCGATATCCGATGTTCCCGTAAACGCAAGCACGTCGGCCACCTCCGACAAGCACAGACCGGCTAGCAGCCCAACTCCAAGGAAAAAAGCAAAGCCTACTGGCTTAGCTTAGTGTGTTGATAAAGTCGTTTTTAAATAGAATAGAGAAACATACGGAGGCGGGGTATCTACTGGAGGAGCGATAGCGTTCGCCTTTGTCTGTGGGAAATGTCCGCTGATAAGCGGCTTCCAATCAAAGTTTCCCGAGGACCCGGGGTCCCCGCAAAGTACTCGGACTAAGCATCCCTGATTCAACTTCACTTTGTGGGGTGGCGCAGCGACCGGAAGTAGATACCTCGCCCCCTCGTAAACTCTATTCCTCATTCACACTTTCTCAACAAACTCAAGGCCCTAACCACCTTCACTCTTTTTACTTGACAATCATCTTAAAAAATATTATCTTAAATTTAAGACAAAACAGTAACTATCGACGGAGGTCCTCCTATGAACGACTTTACAGCCCTGCTAAAATCGCGAAGATCGGCAACCAAATTCATCCCGAATACAGACATTCCGGACAAAGAGCTTGAAGAGATGTTCGGGCTGGTCAAATTCGCCCCTTCCGCTTTCAACTTGCAGCACGCGCATTACGTCGTCGTCAAAGACCCGGAGTTAAAAACGAAAGTGCACGAAGCTGCGAGCAAGCAATACAAAGTGCTGACGGCTTCCGCGGCCATTCTGGTGCTGGGCGATACGGAAGCGTACAAAGACGCGGCGAAAATCAACGAAGGCTTCCTCCATCTCGGCGTGATGAGCAAGCAGGAATATGACCAAACGGTCGAATACATCAATGCTTTCTATGAAAACCGGGGCGAAACGTTCAAGCGCGAAGAAGCGATCCGCAACGCCAGCTTATCGGCCATGCTGTTCATGCTGATCGCCAAAGACCGCGGCTGGGATACGTGCCCGATGATCGGCTTCGATCCGGATGCGATGCGCGCAGTCCTGAACATTCCGGACCGTTACGTGCCCGCTATGTTGATTACGATCGGCAAAGAGGATGTGTCGGGACAACGTCCGCGCGGCTACCGCAAGCCGACCGGGGAATTTGTCACCTACAACCAATTTTAAAATTTAATCTACTTCAGGAATGTATTGCCGCTTAGGAATGAGGAATACTGATTGCAGACTCATCGTGCGGCAGCGAAAGGAGTTGCGAACGTTGAACACAGAAAACAACCGGGACGAATCGCTGCATTTGTTCATTGTGCTTTCCCGGGCGTGCGAATGGGTCACGGCTCACGCCCACCGGGATATACGCCGGTACGGCTTGAATCCGACCGAATATGCGGTGCTGGAGCTGCTGTATCATAAGGGCTCCCAGCCTTTGCAGCAGATCGGCGGCAAAATTTTGATGACCAGCGGCAACATCACCTATGTCGTAGACAAGCTGGAGCAAAAAGGGCTTGTTGTACGAAAGCCGTGCCCGGAAGACCGCCGGGTCAGCTTCGCGGAAATTACGGAGAAAGGCACGGCATTTCTGGACGAAGCGTTCCCGCAGCACCGCAAAGCGATCGAAGCCGCGGTCGCCGGCTTGACCGCCGAGGAGAAGCGCCAGGCGATCGGCCTGCTGAAGAAGCTCGGGGTCGCGGCGCAGGAAAGCTTCAAATAGCGGGTCGCCTCCGGCGGACCCGCAGCTCATATCTTAATATTGAGATTTTTTCCAAAACCAAACTATGCTTCTTTAGGAGGTTATTTTGATGCAAATCATGATCTATCCCCCCACGATGCAAGGAACCGGAGCCTTTGACGGAGGCCGGATTACGGAACAGAAGCCGATCGGATTTCCCGGCGAACGGTCGGTGGTTAAGCGGGTCGGTCCGCTGTTTTATTGGGCGTGGGCTTTCGCCGCGGAGGAAGGCTATATCGGGTCTCATCCTCATCAAGCGTTCGAGATCATCACGTATGTTCTTGCCGGCAAAGCGGAGCATGGCGACTCGCTCGGCACGCGAAGCGTCGTCGGCCCCGGAGGCGCGCAGGTGATGCAGACCGGATCGGGCGTATCCCACGAAGAGCGGTTTATCGGTCCGGATATGGAAGGCTTCCAAATCTGGTTCGAGCCGGAGCTGAATGAAGCGTTGAAACGGAAGCCGACTTATCGTCAGTTCGACCATGAGGCGTTTCCGGAGGAAGTCGGAAACGGGTTCGTACGCAAAACAGTCATCGGCGACGGATCGCCAGTCGAGCTGGTCGCAGACGCCAAAATGTGGGATTTGACGCTGGAGCCCGGTGCCGTCTACCGGCACATCATTCCGGCAGGCCGTACGTTAACGGCGCTCGCCGTCCGCGGACACGGAGCCTGGACGAACGCTTCGGCCGAAGACGCGGTCACTCCGTTCCGGCACAAAGATTTCATGCTGCTCGGAGCAGCCGCGGACACGAACGTCTCGCTTCAAGCCGCGGACGGCGAAACGCTGCGGATCATGCTGCTCGAGGTTCCTACCACCGTCGATTACCCGCTTTACCCGAAACGTTAACCATAAGCTGAGCCCCGCGGATAACTGCGGGGCAGGCTGTTGAGAAAGTGGGGTTTTACGAAAAAAGAGATGTATACGTAGGTGGGGTATCTACTGGAGAAGCGATAGCGTTCGCCTTTGTCTGCGGGAAATACCCGCTATTAAGCGGCTTCAATCAAAATTTCCCGCTGACAACAGCGATCGGAAGTAGATACCCCACCCTCTCGTACACCTCTATTACCTCAATTCACCACTTTCTCAACAAGCTCCCCCGCGGATTAACCGCGGGGCTTTTTGCGCAAAAAAAGGGCCTCCGCCGGCCCATGGCCCGTTCGGAGGCAAAAGAGAGAAAATGGAGGAATAGAGTATCGAATATTACCAGGTCTTGAATCCTTTCGAGCCAACGCTGGCATTCGAAATAATATCCATGACCGGTACGGAGTAAGCTACAAGAATAAGGACAACCAGCACACCGACCCATACGCCCCAGCGCTCGAAGATGGCCGGCGCTTTTTCCGCCGCTTCGCTCGCTTCCGCGATCGGGAACTCGGTTTCCCCTTTCGGAGCGCTGAGCAGCATGACGATGTTAATGATCATCATGACAACGCCGATGAACAAGATCGTGCCGCCGATGGCCATCGCCACATGATACGGCATCCAGCCTACCGCATCCGCGCTGTCCTGATACGTGGTAAAGGCGGTCCGGCGCGGCGATCCGAGCAGACCGACCGTATGCATCGAGCCCGACATGAAGAACATGCCGACCATCCACACGATCGTTTGGATAATCCCCATCCGGTGCATGAGCGGAGTCATTTCCCGCCCCAGCATCGCCGGAATCAGCCAGTAGGTAATGCCGAAGAAAGTCAGCGCCACGCTCGTTGCCACCGTCAGATGGAAGTGGCCGGTTACCCACAGCGTGTTATGAACGATGGCGTTCAGCTCGTGGCTGGCGTTAATCAGTCCCCCGGCTCCGGCCGGGATGAAGATCAGCATCCCCATGAACGGAGCGAAGAAGCGGACGTCCTTCCAAGGCAGCTTCTTCAGCCAGCCGAACAGTCCTTTCGCGCCGACGGAGCGGCCGTGCATCTCGAAGGAAGCGAACAGCGAGAACGCCGTCATCAGCGACGGAATTACGACCATGAACGTCAGAACGACCTGCACGAATTTCCAGACGTTCGAGATCCCCGGCTCCATGAGCTGATGGTGGAAGCCGACCGGAATCGAGAAGAGCAAGAACATGATGAACGACAAGCGGGCAAGCGCATCGCTGAACATTTTGCCGCCGATCACCTTCGGAATAACAACATACCAGCACATATAAGCAGGCAATAGCCAGAAGTAAACAAGCGGATGGCCGAAATACCAGAACAGCGTCCGGCTCAACACGACGTTGACCGTATCGACCCAGCCGAGCGACCACGGGATAAGCTGGAACAATACCTCGATCGCGACGCCCAGCGTTGCGATAATCCACATCAGCATCGTCACGACGGCCATAAACGTAAAGATCGGGGTCGTCTCTCCGCGGTGCGTTTTTTTCCAATAGCGGTAGTTGATGAAGATGCCGAAGCCGCTCATCCAGCTCCCGACGACAACGAACACTAGCGCGATGTAAAACGCAGGCGATGCTTTAAGCGGAGCATAGAACGTGTACAGCACCGTCGCCCGGTTCAGCAAAATCTCAACCGTCGCGATCGCCGTTCCGAGCGTCATCAGGCCGAAGCCGAGCCAGCCGAGATTGCGGGCAATCGGCAGCAGACGGCCTCCGAGCGTACGGGCAACCCCCGCATACAAAAATCCGATGATGAAGTAGGTGGTGAAGATGAGCGCCATCAAGACGCCGTGCGCCGTCAGCAGCTGGTAATAGCCGATGCCCATCGGCAGCGCAAGCATTCCCCCGCGGACAAGCCCTTGCATGACGCCGGCAATGCCGCCGAGAAACAGCGCGAAGAAAGCGAACAAAATATGGGCGAGCACCAGGGCCGAATCGCGCCGATCGAAACTTTTCAGATTTTGAATCATAGGGAATACGCTCCTTTAATTGCGGACCGGCAAGACATTCCGACGAAGGAATCGGCTCGCTTCCGCCTTCACGAATTGTGATATTTTTCACAATATTAGATATTACGGTTCTCTCTACGACCGTGCGCGCCTATTTTACGATGATTTTCATCATCATGACTTCGTGCGCCGCGCCGCAGTATTCGTTACACAGCACCAGGTATTCCCCCGGCTTATCGAACGTATAGGAGAAATGGTTCACCTCGCCCGGTACGGCCATCATGTTGATCGTCGTTCCGTTCACTTGAAACCCGTGCACGACATCGGAACTGGTCAATTGAAAGCGAACCTTCGACCCCGCCGGAATTTCCAATTTATCGGGATTGTACCCGAAGGCAAAAGCAACCAAAATCGCCTCGTACTCTTTGTCGCCAATTTGGTGAAGCCCCGGCTTATCGAACGGCGGTGTCGTAGTCAGCGTATCCGGATTTACCGTATGCCGGTGATCGCCAGGCGGCTCCATCCCCAATGCAAACGCTCCCACACCGACGACCGTCAAAAACAAGACTAACATGGAAATCCCGAAAATAAGCCAAATTTTCTCCAAACGATGGATATGCATGCTTCTTCAACTCCTTCAATCTCTGTTCCGTTCCCGTTACCCGTCTACGGTTTTACCCCCTGACTATGAACAATACGAAGACCCCGAACCAACTCAGCAGCAGAAACAATCCGAGCAGCATGACGGAAGCGAAAGTACCTTTCAAGCCTTCCTCTTCGTTCTTTTGTTTGACAACCGGCGTTTCCCCCTGATGCATTTGGGATGCGGCGTTGTGCGGTTTAGCCATCTTATTCCCTCCCCTTGTGCGGGACATCTTATGTCCTTATTGTAGAGGTCCTGGACCAAAAGGCTCTATGATTTAAGTCACAGCTAAAGTCAAGGATTATTGAACGTTTTATGGACGAAAAAGGCGAAAAATGTCGAATTCACTTTCGGCTGTGACGAAATTCGATGACGGTATATTATTGTTTATTTCTGCGCAACTTGTAAGGATAAGGGAGGATTCGTGTACGGAAGCGCACAGGAGGTAACACCATGAACCTTATTTCGAAATCGATCGCCGAAAATTTGGATACTCTTTACCGTACCTTCAGCCATACGCCCGATCTGATCACCCGCCATTTCCAGATGAAGCCGGGAGCGCATGCGCTACTGGTGTATTTCGACGGATTGACGGACAAGCCCGCCGTCAGCAATCATATTCTGCATCCGCTGATT
This sequence comes from Paenibacillus tyrphae, assembly GCF_027925525.1. Classification (GTDB taxonomy): domain Bacteria; phylum Bacillota; class Bacilli; order Paenibacillales; family NBRC-103111; genus Paenibacillus_G; species Paenibacillus_G tyrfis_B. Next base: position 88,642 of record NZ_BSDJ01000025.1, read on the forward strand.
CACGAGCTGGATTCGGTCGAGGACCTCTCAAACTCCTCGGCGATCACCGGGCAGATCCAGACGATTACCCTTTGGGCCGATGCCGAAATGTCGCTTTTCCACGGAAACAGCGTTCTCTTCATCGACGGCCTGCCGTATTGTTACATCTTTCCGACGCAAGGAGGACCGGAAAGAGCGATTAAGGAGCCCGATACCGAAAAGACTTTAAAAGGGGCGCATCTCGGCTTCGTGGAAGCAGACGGACAGAACATCGCGCTCATCCGCCGCTATTTGCCGAACCGTGAATTAAAAATCAAGCCATTCGTCATTGGCGCAAGAGGAAAAACCAAGGTTTCGGTTTTGTATTTGGAGGATATCACCAAACCCGATTTGGTGGAAGAAATAGAGACCCGTCTTCAGCAAATCGATACGGACCACATCTTTAATGCGGGGGAATTGGAAGAATATATCGAAGATCATCCGGCCAGCCTGCTGCCGCAATTCATCATTACGGAGCGGCCCGATTCGGTCGTCTCTCACCTTCTGGAAGGCCGAATTGCCGTTATTGTCGATAATTCACCGGGAGTGCTCATCGGCCCTGTCACTTTCCTGACGTTCTTTCAATCGATCGAGGACTACAGCAGCCGTTGGATCGTGGCATCCTTTATCCGGATGCTGCGCTTTATTGCCTTTTTTATTACGATTTGCCTGCCGGCGGTTTATATAGCCATTATCTCCTTTCATTACGAAGTGCTTCCGCTGCGGCTGCTGATCTCCATCGGGGAGTCGAGGGCTAAAGTCCCTTTTCCGCCGATCATCGAAGCGCTTGTCATGGAAACCTCCATCGAAATGCTGCGGGAAGCGGGGCTCCGTCTGCCGGGCCCTCTCGGGCAAACGATCGGCGTCGTCGGCGGTATCATTATCGGACAGGCGGCCGTTCAAGCGGGCATCGTCAGCAATATTATGGTCATTATCGTGGCCATCACGGCCGTATCGTCGTTCATTATTCCCAATTACGACATGGCTTCGGCTTTGCGCCTGATCCGGTTTCCGATGATGGTGCTGGCCATGATGTTCGGGATGGTCGGCATCGTAATCGGGCTTGCGATCTTCGTACTGCATCTGATAGCGATGGAATCGGTCGGCGTTCCATACGGAAGCCCGGTAGCCCCCATCCGAATTGCCGATTGGAAAGATATCTGGATACGCATACCCCTGTGGAAAATGAACAAGCGACCGTTCTCCGCGAATCCGGCTCAAATGAAACGGCAGGGCCCCAGCCGGGAAGGGGACGATGAGAAAAGGTGACGGCCGGTCATGAAAAAATATACCATGAATGAAATCAACCTGAAGCAGTTCATCTTTACGATCTACAAAACCCAGATCGGTATCGGCGTGCTGTCCCTCCCGCGCGACTTGGCCGAGACGGCCGGGACGGACGGCTGGCTGGCGCTTGTGCTCGGCTGGCTGCTCGCCGTACTGTTCAGCGTCATCATCATTAAAGTGATGGAGAAGCATCCCAACGATTCGCTGTTCGACCTGTTTCCAAAAGTTTTCGGTCGATGGCTCGGCGGCTTGTTTACCTTGCTGTGGATTTTGTATACCGCCTTTTCCGCAACTATCGCTATGATCTCGTCGATTCACATTATTCAGGTATGGATTTTGCCCAATGCCAAAGAATACGTGCTGATGCCGCTGTTCATCATTCCCGTCTACATGGCGACCAAGCAAGGGGTCCGGGTCATCGGCCGGTTTGCGGAATTTGTGTTTCTGTTCACCCTGTGGATGCCGATGATCCTGTTCTTAACCTTGCAAGAGAGCAACTGGCTGAATCTTTTTCCGATCGGCCAGAAGGGGTGGATGCCCATTCTGACGACCGTCAAAGCGACCGTTCTCTCTTTCCTTGGCTTTGAAGTCGCGTTTATGCTGTACCCTTTCCTGCAGGACAAAAAATCGGCGGTCAAAGGCGTCTTTATCGCCAATACGATGTCTATGCTTATTTTTATGCTGATCACGATCTGCAGCTACGTCCGCTTCAGTCAGGATGTGATCATGGAGTACGTCTACCCCACATTGAACCTGCTAAAGCTCATTCGCCTTCCGATCCTGGAGCGGTTTGAAATTATTTTTCTTCCGTTCTATTTGTTTATCTTGTTTATGACGGTGATCCCTTATCTATACATGTCCGTATTCGGCATCAGCCGGATGCTCGGCAAACCGGATCATCGTCCCTACTTGCGTCTAATCATACTCGGCTGGCTGGTGATGCCCTTCTTTTTTACGCCTTCCTTTTCCGAAATTACCGGACTGGGAAAGCTATGGGGCAATGTAGGGTTGTGCGCGGCCGTTCTGTTCCCCATCTTCCTATGGGTATACCAAGGAATATTCCGTAAGCTTAGAAAGGGCGCATTGCGATGAAAAGACTCCTGATCGCCATCCTGACGCTCTCCCTGCTGCTCGCCGTTCCCGGGTGCGGTCGAAAAATGTATTTGGAGAACCGGCAAATTATTTTGATGACGGGCGCCGATCTCAGCAGCGACCAGCATTTGACCGTCTTCACGTCCACCCCGGTGTTCAGTGTGGAGGCCAAGCAAAAATACAATATATCGGAAACGACCGCCGATACGTTAAGACAGGCCAGATCGAAGCTCGATACGATGAGCACCGGCCCGCTCGCTTCCGGGAAGATCCAGACGGTATTGGTTGGGAAAAAGCTGCTGCAGCGCGCGAATATGCTGTATTACCTGGATGTGTTCATGCGTGATCCGAAAAGCGAGATCAACGCAAACGTCGTGGCTGTGGACGGCTCTGTCAACGAGATTATGTATGCGAATATGGCGGATAAAGGACGGCCTGGCGTCGTCATTAAAGAACAGACGGAGGCAGCGTTCACCAGCCGAACGGCCGTAAAAACGATCATGCAGGAATTTCATCAGCAGCTCCTCGATCCGCGAAGAACGCCTTCCTTGACGGAGGTCAAGCTAAAGGACAACGAAATCGTCGTGTCGGGAACGGCTCTTTTGTCCAAAGAAGGCACATACGCTACCTCGCTAAACAACGAGGAGAGCACGCTATTAATGCTTTTGCAGCAAAAAAAAGGGCAGCCCTTCCCTTTTACGCTGCACATTCCGCCGCAGAAAATAAAGGCGGAGCAGCGAATGGCCTACGTCAGCCTGGAGATCGGACATGTGAAGTACGACATCAAGTCCAAGCATGAGAATAACCGGTTTGCCTTCGATATCGGAATGGACATTGATGTGAATATGACGGAACGGCTGTTCGAATACAACCTTGAGAAAGATAAGGAGCGGCTGGAGCAAGCTATCGAACAGGAGCTGCAAAAAAAATGCGAAGCGCTGATCGCAAAAATTCAGAAGCACCGCATCGATCCGATCGGATTGGGCGTATATGCTAAATCGTTCCACTACGATCATTGGAAAAAAGTCGAGAACGATTGGGGTCGGGCGTTAGGCGAAGCCAAGGTCCGCGTAATGCCAAAGGTTACCATCAAAAGCTCCGGGGTTGCGATGTAGACTACCTTACGGTCGGCTTCGTTAACGGACAATCCGGGATCTCGAAGATGGCGATATTAAAGTTCGCCAGCTTGCGCAAAAAATAACATGTCTCCGGAATATGGTGCTCCAGGAAGCGAAGCGTCGTCCGGCTTAAAAGCTGGGAATCCCGGTACAATCCGAGAATATGCTCGACCAGATGGTAGAAGACCACGACGGACTCGGACACTTGCTTGGCAAACAACCGCTGCACCGGAAAAAGCGGCGGAGTGAACCGCAAATAGCCTTTGATGGCTTTGTTTTTGATGATATGCGCTTGAAATTCCTGCTCAACTTGATGTACCTTCAAAGATAAGGGAATTTCGACCGGATCTAGGGCGTTGCGCGCCAACACCGCATGCCCCAGCTGATCCTCCAGCCACAGGTCCAACAATTCGACCAGCGAAAGCTCCGGAGGCCGCTCCGCCCGCATAGCATACAGGAGAAGCCGCAGGTATTCCTGATTCTCATTCAGCGTCCCGTTCAGAAACGTCGGCGACAAGTTCAAAATAACGAGGTTTTGCACCCGCAAATGCTGCATATGCCCTTCGAATTGAAAATAACCGACGGCTACTGAGTAGCTGGCCTTGGCGAACTCCGCCATCTCGGGGGATTCGTAAGGCAAGTCCGGGTCGACGGCGTACAGGCGCTCCCGCAATCGGCGGAACGCTACGATATATTCCTTCGCCGTATCGACCCACTGTTCTTCGGCCGGCGACAAATAATCGCGCATGAAATAAGCGTGATCCTCCAATATTTCAAGCCAGAACCGGTGTTCGTCCCAGGCGGTCATCTGGGAATATTTCATGGCCATCCCTCCAAGACGTTGTCAACCTATCCTATGTCTTGACAGGGAGCAATTAGTACCGGAAAAGCAAACCGGCCCGGCATCTAGGGACGGTGACGCCGAGAGGCAAACGATTTTGCACAGGAGGGAGAGTATGCTTGTTCCGTCGGCATTGGACGACATCACAAACCTGTTTAAAGAAGAGCTGAACGACAACCTGGCGGGCATTTATTTACACGGCTCTTTGGCCATGGGATGCTTTAACCCGGACAAAAGCGATATCGACCTGCTGGTTGTGGTCAAGCGCAAGGTGACAGCGGAAACGTTCAAGCGGATCGCCAACAAGCTTCTTGCCATCGATGACGAGCTGCCGAACGAAGGCGGAATCGAGCTGAGCGTCATTCTGGAAAGTAGTTTGGGCGAGTTCGTCTATCCTACGCCTTTTGAATTTCATTATTCCCCTTTGCACAAGGACAAGTATCGGACGGACGGGAATTATATTTGCGGAGGCCGCGAAGATCCGGACTTGGCAGCGCACCTTACGGTCGCTTATCACCGGGGAATCGCTTTATACGGGAAGCCGCTGCGCGAGGTGATGCAGCCTATCGACAAGCGATTTTACGTGGAATCCATTCTTCACGATGCGGAGGACGCTCCCCAAGGCATCCTGGAGGCACCCGAGTATTATGTCTTAAATTTGTGCAGAGTGTTATATTATCTCAAGGAAGGCGCCGTTTCTTCGAAACGGGAGGGCGGCGAATGGGGCTTAAATTCGCTACCTTCGAAGTACGGGGAGACTGTACGTCTATGCTTGGAGCGGTATGGCGGCAGAACGGACCGCATGAAGCCGGACAAGCGGCTGCTGTCCGATTTCGCCAGCTATATGCTGGGTGAAATCCGGCAGTCGGTTCAATGAGCCCGGCAGGCATGAAAAAGGCGCACAGCCGTATTTCGGCGGTGCGCCTGAGCTTGTTTTGTCTTCGGGAAATATCCGCTGATAAGCGGCTTCAATAAAAATTTCGGAAGTGGATACCCCACCCCTTCGTAACCTCTATTAAGAATTATAATACCGGCCATGTCTCCTTGCGGTAAGCCATGTCCCAGAACATGTATTCATACCGGCTGCTAAGAATGAAATGATTCTGCATCCGCTGCCGGTCCTGAGCCGTTGCCTGCTCCGCCAGCTCGTCCAGCCGGGCGATCTGCTCTTCGACGAGCACCCGGAACCATTCGCCGCCGTAGGCTGCGATCCATTCGCGGTAGATCGGCTCTTCCGGCGTGCAGCCTGCCAGCCGTTCGCCGATTTCGTAATACAGCCAATAGCACGGCAGGATTGCGGCGATGATGTCGCCGAGCTGACCGGTATAGGCCGCACGGATCATATGGGAAGTGTAAGCATACGAAGTGGGCGCAGGCTCGAACGCCGCTTTTTCCTCCTCGGTGACGCCGAGCAGCTTGCTGAATTTTTCATGCAAGGACAGCTCCGCCTCATAGGTGCCCTGCGCGTGATGCGCCATGCTTTTCACTGTTGCCAAATCATTCGCTTTCGCTGCGCCGAGCGCCTGCACGCGGGCGAATTGGGACAAATAGTACGCGTCGTTCAGGACGTAATGCCGGAAGCAATCGAGCGGCAGCGTGCCGTCGCCGATGCCCTTGACGAACGGATGCTCGAAGCTGGCTTGCCAGCTTGCGTCCGCCGCTTGACGTACTTGTTCGGAAAATTTCATAACGAATCTGCCTCCTTGAAATTCGGTAAACCAACCATTGCCGCATCACTATCGCACGTCGCCGACCGGAAAATACGGAAACTTCCAGCCGAGCAGCAAAGCGGCTGCCCAGACCATCAGCGTAACGGCCAGCAGCAAGCCGTCGCTGCCCGACCATCCGATGCGGTAATAATACGTACGTTTCGCGGCGGACGAGAAGCGCTTCGCCTCCATCGCGACCGCGATCCGCTGCGCGCGGCGGATGCTCTGCGCCAGCAGCGGAATCGAATGCCGCTTCAGCGTATCGATCCAGCCGCGGACACCTTTTCTCATCTTGACCCCGCGCACTTTGAGCGCCATCTGCAAAGTGCGGTATTCCGCCGCCACCATCGGCATGAGCCGCAGCGCGGCCATGAAGCTGTAGGCGTATTTCGCCGGGAGCCGGCACTGCTGCATAAGCGAGTAAAACAAGCCTACCGGGCTGGTGGTCAAACCGAACAGCAGTCCGATCAGCGCCGCATTTACGGTTTTCAGCCCGACAGATAGGCCGCGGAAGAAGCTTTCCTCCGTGATATGCACGAGCCCCCAGCGCACCCACGTTGTCTCTCCCTTGCCGAAAAACACCATCGAGGTGGAAGAGGAGACGAACATCAGCGCAAACGGCAGGGACAGCAGCAGCAGTCTGCGCCACGGGTGTCCGGCGGCGGCAAAGAGCAGCACCAGATACATCCACGTCATATTGGCAAGCACGTTGATATCGTGCGTGAACAGAACAAGCAGGAACAGGCTTACCGATACGAGCAGCTTAAAGCTCGGATTGACGCGGTGCAGCCACGTTTCCCTATAGGACCAGGCCAATGGCACGTCTCGTCAACTCCCTACCTCTTCGAATGTCGTCCGCCGCTCCGGGCGCAGCCGCGCCTCGTAAGCTTCGGGGCTCATATCCGCGGCAAGGACGCCTTGCCGCACCTCCCATACCCGGGTGGCAAAGCGGCTTACAATGTCCGGGTCATGCGTCACCATGACAATGGCCGTTCCTTCCCGCCGCCACGCTTCGAGCTTCTCCAGAAGCGCGAACGTATTGGCCGCGTCCTGGCCGAACGTCGGCTCATCCAGCAGCAGCAGCCGCTGCGCTTTGACGGTTGCGGCCGCCACGCTCAGCCGGCGCTTCTGCCCAAGCGAGAGCTGGTACGGGTGCAGGCTGCGGTGGCCCCCAAGGCCGAACCACGCCAGCAGCTCCTCCGTTTTCGCACGGACCGCAGGCTCCGGCTCGCCGTCCCGGCGGAAATTGAACGCCACTTCGTCGTATACCGTATGCGCGACAAACTGCATTTCCGGATTTTGAAAGACGTAAGCCGCCGTGTCGGCGACATCGTCGAAACCCCGGACCATGCGGTCGCCCAGCTCATAGCTTCCTTCCGTCCGCAGCAACTGCATCAACGATTGCAGCAGCGTGCTTTTGCCTGCGCCGTTCTCGCCGACGACGGCGATCCAATCGCCGGCGTTCAAGGCAGCCGCCGCCGCTTCGATTTTCTTCACCGGACCGTAATAGCCGGCGAAGCGGTCCAGCCGGAGCAGCGGCTCCTTCGTCGCTGCCGGCTCGATCCGCTCCCGCTGCGCAGCGGCATTACGCCGGTCGTAGTCCTCCCATACGCCGGGGTACCAGATGCCATACTCCTGAAGCTCGCGCTTATGCGCTTGGAATACCGTATCCGGCTTCCCGTCAGCCAAAATGCGCGCCTGCGTATCGAACAGCACGACCCGGTCGACGAAATCGACGATCTCGTCGATCTTATGCTCCACGATGAGCACCGTCTTGTCCCGGGTAACCTGCTTGACGGTTTCCCATACCTCGGTCGTGCCTTCCGGGTCGAGCAGTGACGTCGGTTCGTCGAGGAACCAGACGTCCGGCTCCAGCGCCAGGAGCGACGCGATGGCGAGCCGCTGCTTCATCCCTCCCGACAGCGCGGCGATCGGCGTGTGCAGTTCCTCAAGCCGCAGGCCGACCTGCTCCAGGCAGCTTCGAATCCGCAGCTGCATTTGTTCGCGCGGCACCTGAAGATTTTCGAGCACGAACGCAATCTCTTCGTCTGCATACGGCATGCAGAACTGCGCGTCGGGGTCTTGGAACAAGTAGCCCCAGGACGGCGGAATGCCGATGCTGTCATGTTTGACCGGCACGTCGACCGCCTGCGGAATCAGACCGCTCAGCACCTGCAGCAGCGTCGATTTGCCGCAGCCGCTTGGCCCGAGCAGCAGCACCTTTTGCCCTGCGTCGGCGCCGAAGCTCAAACCGTCGAACAGCAGCGACGGACTGCCGGGAAATTTCAAGCGCAGCCCCGATACGTGCGCGATCCGGTCTGTGCCGCTCATTTCCGGTCCAGCGCCTGGTAATCGTCAAGGCTTGCCGGGCGGACAAGCTGCGTGACGCCGGTCTTCTCCAGCGCTTTAACCAACGCGTAAGCAAGCGGTCCGGTAATAAGGAACGAACCGACGAATCGGAGCACGATATACAAAGAGAGGTTCCACGGCTGCAATTCGGTCAAGTAGCTCTTGAAATAGTCGAACACGAGCGCTCCTGCGCCGGACGCCATTCCGGCCAGACCGGCAACGGCCGCGGTATACCGCTTGTAGCCGAACGCCGCGAAGACGAGCTCCGCGCACAGCCCCTGCACGATACCGTATGTCAGCGAGCCGATGGAGAATTGCGATCCAAGCAGCATTTCCGCCAGCGCTGCAGCCACTTCCGCCAAAAAGGCGACGCCCGGCTTGCGGATGATCAAGAAGGCGGCAGTCGATGCCATAAACCACATGCCATATACGAATTGCTCCAATTGGATGCCCGGCACTGACGCCAGGTTGTACACGTCTCCCCATACCCGGTAAACGATACCGAAGACGACGGCGATGACGACGGTGACCAGAATGTCGGTCAGCTTCAAGCCTTTTTTCATCTGTTTCCTCTCCTTCGAAGAACTGAAAGTGTTGTCCGGGACATAGCAACGTCGGTCTGCCCAAGCGGATTACGCCAAGATAAACGCGGAGCCGTAAATTTCCGTGAAGCTCACAGCTCCGCATCAACTAAAAAAGCCGCCCCCGTATAAGACGGAAGCGGCTCTTGTAAGCACAATATGATGCAAGCGTGCTGACGCTCTCCACTTCCCTACGCTGGTATCAACCAGATCAGGTTCAGAGGGTCTAGGATCTATCGATCCAATCTCAGCCCAAGCGGCTCCCCTAGTGACACACCTATATTACCACGGTTCACCAAATTGTCAATAAGAAAAGCTTCTTATCGAAGCATTATCGAGGAAGATACATTCGTGTCTTAGAGGAAGCTTTTCTTGCGAGCAGAAAGTTTACATGCGCTTTCGCGCTTTTAGTGAAGTTAAACTTTCTTTCCGGATTTAGCCCCTTTGTACTGCATTCATGTCGAAATTTGAAGAATCACTAGGAGAAATTTACCTTATAATGAAAAATAATCGCATTCCTTTTTGGGAAACGGTTACGAACTATGGCCTTCTTTGTCGGATTCTGCTAAAATAAAGGATACTTGGTACTACCCGGAACCTTTGTACCCTGCGTCCCCATATGCAGGATGCAAGCGATGGAAGCGCTGTCTTCAACGTAGGAAAGGAGCCTTACTATGGACGAACTGCTTCGATCGCAGCTTGAGATGGAATCGATCACGACCGATATGGTGAAGCATTGTTCTTATTGCGTCATGATTTCGCCCGATCCGCTGCACCGAACTCCCGTCTACTGCATTAAATATTCCGGGTCAAACACCCCGATCCTGGTTAATTTGGCGACGTGTCTGACCTGCGGCGATTTCAAGAAGTGCGGACTGGGCTTCGAGCAGTCGTGACCGCCCCGCAACGAAAGTTTTTGCGGATGAAGCTTTAATGCCCTGACCGTCTGAACGGAAGGCTCCTTCGGGAGCTTTTCTTGCTTTTTCGGCCCCGTTTGGCGGTTGCTTTGTCCTTTGTTCTATGTCAAGATAAGCGTTGTACTGCATTTCCATATTAAAAGGAACAGGTGAACCATAACCCTATGAAGATTTCGTTTTTTCGGCTGCTGACCGAGCTCTCCTCCCGTAAAACGGTGTCGAGGCTGACAGGAGCTTTTGCCAAATCCCGTGCCAGCCGCGGACTGATTCCCCGCTTCGCGAAAACGTACGGCATCCGTGTGCAGGACGCGGAAAAGGCGGTTCACGAATACGGATCGCTGAACGAGTTTTTTTCCCGCCGGCTCAAAAGCGGACTTCGTCCGATCGACGCGGCGCCGGACACGCTGGTCAGCCCGGTGGATGCCATGATTACCGGCATCGGGCCGATTCATGAGGGACTGATCGTCAATGTCAAAGGACAGGACTATACCATTCAGGAGCTGCTTAACGAGAGCCCTCGGATGATCAATTATACGAACGGCTACTACTGCGTGCTCTACTTGAGCCCGACCGACTATCACCGGATTCATTCGCCCGTCACAGGCGACATTCTTGAGAAGGAGCACGTCCCCGGCAAGGTGTATCCGGTCAACGAGTTCGGTCTCCGGCACATGACGCGCGTACTTAGCCGCAACGAGCGGCTCATCACCTACATGCAGCACGACGCGGGAGAAATCGCCGTGGTCAAGGTCGGCGCGCTGAACGTCAGCAGCATCCAATACGTCGTCCCGCTGCCGGACCGGTTGGAGCGCGGCGACGAACTGGCTTATTTCGAATTCGGCTCGACTGTCGTGCTTCTGATGGAGAACGGCACATTCGAGCCGCGGACCGCTCTGGAAGTCGGCAGCAAGGTGAAAGTCGGAGAAGCGCTCGGAACGTTTAAGCGCCGGGATTAGCGCATACTGACAGACGGAAGGAGTCTTTTCTCATGAAAGTCCAAACCGGTCCGGCGCCTGCGGTCCAGCAGGCAACTCGGACGGACGTCAAGCCGACGGTTTTTCGCATTCTGCTCGCGATCAGTCTGGTGCATCTGTTCAACGATACGATACAAGCGGTGATTCCGGCGATCCTGCCGATTCTCAAGGACAATATGAGTCTCAGCTACATGCAGTCCGGCGTCATCGTATTCGCCTTGAATATGACCGCTTCGGTCATGCAGCCGGTTGTCGGCTTGTATTCGGACCGCAAGCCGATGCCGTACATGCTGCCGATCGGCATGGGCTTTACTTTTCTCGGCGTCTTGGGGCTGTCGCTCGCGCCGAACTACGAACTCATTCTGCTGTCCGTTCTGCTGATCGGAATCGGCTCCGCCATCTTTCACCCGGAAGGTTCGCGCGTCGCTTACATGGCCGGAGGCTCCCGTCGAGGCTTGGCCCAGTCGATCTTTCAGGTGGGCGGCAACTCCGGACAATCGCTCGCTTCGGTGATGACGGCGCTCGTGTTCGCTCCGCTGGGGCAGCTCGGCGCCTTATGGTTTACGGCCGTCGCCGGGGCGGGCGTCCTCGTCCAGCTGTATATCTCCCGCTGGTATCAGGGATATATGGCGGCCAACCCGCCGCAGGCCCGGAAAAGCGGCTCCCGCGCCATGAGCCCGGCCCGCAAGAAGCAGATCGCATTTGCCGTATGCATGCTGATCTTTCTCGTATTTGCCCGTTCCTGGTACCATGCGGGCATTACGATTTATTATCCGTTTTACCTGATGGACAAATTCGGCATCAGTCTGGAGCGCGCGCAGATGTACATTTTCCTGTTCGCTGCCGCAGGCGCGCTCGGCACGTTTATGGGCGGCCCGCTGTCCGACAAGATCGGACGCCGGAACGTTATTTTTCTGGCGATGCTCGGCGCGGCCCCGCTGGCTCTGGCGCTGCCTTATGCCAATGCATTCTGGACTTACGTCATCCTGCTGGTGAACGGCTTCATCATCCTGTCGAGCTTCTCCGTCACCGTCGTCTATGCGCAGGAGCTGATGCCCGGCAAGGTCGGCACGGTGTCCGGTCTAATCACGGGTCTCGCCTTCGGACTCGGGGCGCTCGGCGCGGTAGGACTCGGCAGCTTGATCGATACCTTCCATCTGCCGCTCGTCATGCAGTTGGTCAGCTTCCTGCCGCTCATCGGCCTGCTGACGTTCTTCCTGCCCAGCGACGGTACGCTGAAGCAATGGGCGCAAGAAGCGGAGTAATACGCGCAATACGAAAAGGCCGTCTAGGAATCGAATTCCGAAACGGCCTTTTCTTCGTTTGATGAAATTATCCGGAGTAACCGGTCCAAGAAATATCGTCTACGGTGATCTGCGCACCGTTGGCGCCGTTCGTCGGAGCGCCGACATGTTTGATTTTGAGGTCAAAGCTCCCCGGGATATTCAAGTTGTTGACCGTAAAAGTTTCCATTGTATCCAGCGTCAGGGTATACGTTCCTTTGGATACGTTGTTAATGAACAGCTCTACTTTTCGTTCCCCGGCTCCCGTGAAACCTTTCAGCAATTTTACCGAGAAGCTTCCGATTCCGCCCGGAATATTGGATGCGCCGATTTCCCCTGCAGCGGCCGCTCCCGAACCGGTACGTTCCGCTTTCAGCATAATCCCTTTTCCGTCAATGACGTAAGTCGACAAATCAGTCCGTGCCGATACGTAGTTCCAAGCGATCGAATTCATCCCAGCTACCGTACCGGAAGCATATGAGCTGGAAGGAGCTCCGATGCCGTCCAGTTTCTCGATGTTCCAACCGGAGGCATTGGCTGTGATCACATCCACCGCATTGGAATCTCCGTTGTACGGTCCGCCCGTCACGTTCAACTTGAACTTGTACGCCGTTCCCGGTATCAATCCGTACACGGTTGCCGTTACGGAGCTTGCGCCTAGCGCTCCTTGCGTGTCTGCTTCCGTCCATGCCGCTCCCCCATTGGCGGACTGCATCATTTTGACGGATGCGGCCCCGGCTGGCGCCGTAAAGCGAAGCGTCACGCTTGTGGAAGTTTTCGCTCCGTACACCAGGTCCGTAATCGTCATGCCGCCGGGAACGGTAATATCCGCGGAATCCTTGACTTTTACTTGAGCGCTCTCGTTAAACCGGCTGGATGCGCCGGTTACGTCTACGGTGTCCCCGTTTCGATAACGGAACTGATCGTACGTCAGGCCGATCCGGTTATCGACCCGTACCCGTACTTGCTCGGAAGCTTTTACCGCATCGAATTCAAATGTCCCGTAATCGTTAATCTTCGTTAAATTGGCGATCGTGACGCCGCTCAGCTTGACGAGTTGCCCGGCGTTGGCAGGACCGACCTCAGCAGGCGTAACGTTAAGCGGAGAGGGAACCGCTTCGGTTGCGGATTTGATAACTCCGTTTTTATCCGCATTGACTTGAAGCTCTCCATTGTATTTGCCGATCAGACCGGTGACGGTTACATGGTCCCCGGGATTGAGTTCGATGCCGCTTTGAAAAATGTATATGCCGCCAGTAGCATCTTGGAGATAAAAGCCTTTGCTTCCCCAAATGCCCGATTTCGATGTGGCTACGCCTTCGATCGTTACTTTGCTGTTGTCAGCCGCCGCGCGTGCTTGCCGGATCGTAACTTTACCCAAATCCGGGCCCGGCTCAGGCGCTTTCGCTTTGGCGATTCGTCCGTCTCGGACGTACGCGATGTCACCTTTGTAATTCCGTACGAAGGCAACCGTGGCCTCCAAATCTTCCGGTCCGGTGACCGGATTTTTGCCAAGCTGACCGATCGGAGCGTATTTTGCTCCCGTGGACGTATACATAAAGTTGTTCACCACAAGCGTATACGTCTTGCTGTTGTCAATCGGCGAGCCGTCCGGCAATGTTTTTTTGGTGATTTTGCCCGTGGCTGCATCATATTCATACCGGAAGCCGCTGATGCTATAATCCGGACCGAATGTAGAGGAAATCTGGGCATTGACGATGGCGTCCAGATCTTTCCCCTTAATCTCCACTTTCATCAGCACGTTATTGAACGGCTGGATATTGAACAGCTCTCCCCACGTGATAGGCCCGGCGTTCAGGTTGTCGCGGATTCCGCCGCCGTTCATCATCGCAAAATCGGCATTCATCGACCATCTCATGCCATCCGCAAGCAAATTACCCAGCGCATTGTCGCCGTCGTTCGCGTAACCACCCGTCATCGGAATGGTTGCCTTGCCTACGACTTCGTTGATCATCGGAGCGATTCGATTTTCATACTTCTTAATGATGTTACTTATTTCAGCATCCGGCTGAATGGCGTCTTGTCTCGTATATACGATCTCCGCTTTTTTACTTACGATATCCTGGGTCACCGGATCGATTTCCAGATCGATGTCGGCCATTGCTTTGCCATACTCCCAAGCCTGTACGATCAGCTTGTTGTTCACCGTTCCGTTTACAACCACATGATTGTGCGCCGCCACAATAACGTCCACTTCCGGATCGATATTTTTTGCTAGCGTCGCGGACGCTCCGGTAACGATGCCGTTCGCTCCTTGCGTTGCGTCCATATGGGCCAGAACGACCATCGCTTTAACGCCTTGGCTTTTCAGCTCCGCTGCCGCCTTGTTGACCGCCTGCGCTTCATCCGTGAACTGAATGTCTTGAATGCCCGCCGGCATCACCATACCGGCTGCCGATGTCGTAACCACGCCGATAAAGCCGACTTTCACCCCGGCCACTTCCACGACCGCATACGGAGGCAGGACGGTTTTGCCCGTATCTTTATACACGATATTGGCTGCAAGCAGCGGGAATTTGGTACCCTTGTAGTTTTCGATGCCCTTCGGATGCGTTCCGCCGTTCACCATGCGCAGCATTTCCGCGGTACCTTCGTCAAATTCGTGGTTACCGACCGTTCCGACATGGAAACGCATCGTTTCCGCCACTTCAATGGTCGGCTCGTCTTGAAGCAGGGCCGAAACCGGAGAACTGCCGCCCCACAGGTCGCCCGACTCGACAAGCAGCGTGTTCGGCTGTGCCGCCTGGCGCTGTTTCATGTAGGCCGCGACGTAGTCCATCCGGCCGACATAAGTGCTTTCGGTGACCGAAGGATTCGCCAGCGTCGGCACGTTTTTCTCGTAGTACGTTTGATCGATTTTTCCGTGAAGGTCATTGATGCTCAGCAACTGTACCGGGATATTGCCTGAATCGAGCGTCGTCGTCTCCAATGCTGCCGGCTCGGATTTGGTTCCGTTACTGCCGATCGTCGATACGTATACTCTGTACGCCGTTCCTTTTTCCAGTCCGATGAAAGAATAATAGGAGTTCCGTGTGGTGGCTTCCGAACCGACCTGCTTGCCGTCTTTCGTAAACAAGCTGACGCTGTACCCGGTCACCTTGCTGTCGGCAGCTGCTTTCCATCTGGCCGTCAGACCGTACATTCCCGTCGAAAGAGTCAGGCCTGCCGGCGGTGCGGGTCTGACAACATCATCGTCGCTGCTTCCGCTTCCCGACGAGCCGCCCCCTGTCGGGGACCCGGTCCCATTCGAGCCCGTGATTTTCTTGTCGCCGACTTTCGTTTCGACGTTGGCAGCCAGTTCGAGCTTCTTGGGCTCCTTTTCAAACGTGCTGCCGTTTTTATTGACAATTGCCTTCTCGATTGTTCCGCTGCCTTTGACTGTGCTCGCCGCATTAAGCGTCAACGTTTTTACGGTGGCTTGTTCCCCTACCTGAATAGAGCTGTTGTCCGCTTTCTCGTTGACTTTCAATTGCTCGACGACGCCTCCGTTTAAGGCGACATTCGCAGCTGCGTCCAGTGTCAAAGCGTTTACCGTTCCGCCTTGCACATTCAGGCTCGAACCTTTTCCTTGCTCGCGAACCGTAAATGCTTTAAGATTCCCGTTCACGAATAGGACCGTGACGTTCGATGCGTTCACGAATACCTCATCGAAGGTTCCGGCCAGCGTGGCCGTAGAGCCGGCAGGCATGCGAGAGGTAAGATCCACCTTGCCGAAGGCCGCGCCCGACGAGCCGTTCGTTTCGAGCTTTGCTCCCGAATTCAGACGTACTTCACCTATCGTTGTCGTTCCCTTGGCGAACAGACGCACTTGTCCGTTCGCTTTGCTCACCGTCACTTGACCGAGCTTGGAATCTTCAATGACGATGCTGTTCGGACCGCCACCGCGTACGATAGTACGGCCTTTCACCGTCACGTTTTTCATGTCGGCACTGCCTTCGCCGATGCCTTCGGACAAAATCAAATCGCCGTCGATAGTCATGTTCTCCAGCTTCACACCGGCCGAACGGACAATGACATGACCCTCGGCGCGGCCATTGTATGTACCCGCCTGATCATAAGAAGTGGTTTTGGAAGCGAGCGGGTTGGCGCGATTCAGCGTCATAACCGCCTCGGCCCGGGTAATCGACCGCGCGGGCTGATAGGTACGATCCGGATATCCTCCCATATACCCCAGAGCGGCAACCGTTCGTATGGCTTCCCGGCTCCAGCCCGGAATGTCGGCGGCATCCTGAAACGCAGGGCCGGACTGATCCGATGCGGAGAGCTTCAGCAGCCCTTGGAGCATGACCGCCACTTCCTGACGGCTCACCGATTGATTCGGCTTGAAGCTTCCGTCCTCGTAACCGTTGATGTAGCCTGCTGCTTTCGCGGCCGACACTTCATCGCTGTACCAATCTGCCGGTTTTACATCCGAGAAACCAGAGGCGGCTTTCTGCGTCAAGCCGAACGCCCGGTTCACAAGCGCAACGAATTCCGCTCTCGTAATGGAGGCATCGGGTTTGAACGAACCGTCCTCGTAACCGTTTACCAGTTCAAGGTCGGTCCAATTGCGGATTTCTTTTTCCGCCCAATGACGGACGTAATCCCCGCCGGAAGCGGCTGCCGATACTGGCGAGACAGAAGGCAGTTGACCCGCGAAGAGCATAGTGAAAGACAATAAAATGCCGGCGGATTTCTTTAACGTTTTTCTTAATATCAATTCCCGATCCCCCTCTTAAAATAAAAAATGGGACGACACCCATGTCGAACCATGTCCAGTATACATTTTTTGTGTAAATCGCGCGTAAAGTGCAGCATAAGGTTTTATTAAGGAGGATCAAAAAAGTGGTTGAGCAAACATTTCTGCTCAACCACCTTGTCACAGCTTACTTGCCGTAGGAGCCGCTTGAAAACGAGCTCGGGTCCCACCATTTGTAGCCCGGCGAAGGGGCAGCCCAAGGCTCGGGTTTCGGCTCGACCGTTTGCTCCGGAATTTCATTCTCCGCCCCGTTCGTCAGCAGCGGAGTAACCGGGTCCAGCTCCAAGCCCTGCACCTCGTCCAGCGTCCGGTAGTTCTCCTTCTTGCTGAGCCACTGGACGATATTGACCAGCAGCACGCCGTCGTCAACTTCCTTGAAGCCGTCGTACGTTTTTTTGGACTGGCCGTTTTCTTCGCGCTTGTACTTCGGCGTCGCGTCTTCCACGGGAGAGGAGTCGCCGATAAAAGCGGCCTTGCCGAGTCCTACCTTCGCCACGGCGACATACGGCCCTTCGGCCAAGCCGCCGCCGGCATACACACCCTTGTCCACGGCATTGTTCCATCTTGCCGCAGTGGACGGCAGATAGACGATGCCTTTGGCTTTCTTCGGATCGACAATTGCGATCGTACTGCCTGCGTGCATCGCTACCGCTTTGACGCCTTTGGTAATGCCGAACGCTTGGGCCGGTTTGACGATCGTCGTGGCGTTAATGTCGCCGAGCGCGTTGTAGCGGAAGCGGACGCCGAAGTTCTGACCAAGCCAGTCGGAGCTCTGTACGCCCTGCATGGCCGCCGAGTTCGCTTCTTCGGCGCTCATCCCTTTGGCCGGATTGCTCCAGGCCCCGCGGCGGTAGCCGTTGAACACCTCGGAGGCATCCCAGCGGTTTTTGTTCCGGTCAGCATTGTAATGGTCAGATACGAAAAAGATGCTGCCGCCCTTTTGCACGTATTCGAGTATCGCCGCCTGCTCTGTCGTTTTGTACGGGATATTGGCCTCAGGGATAACGAAGACGTCGTAATCCTTCAGGTCGCTGTACGTAATAGGCTCCGACTTGCGCAGCTCCTTCACGTAGTATCCGCTCTTGGCAATGCCACCCGCAAAATCCGAGAACCCTCCGTCTATGACCCAGTCTGCGGCGCCGGCCGTTTGGGCGTGCGTATTGTCGAACAATACCTTCATTCCCTTGGCCGGACCGGCCGGTTGAAGGAAAGGGGCCGGATCGGAAGGGCCCTCGGCGAACGCCGCGCCCGTTCCGGTCAAATAATGGCCGAGCGGAAGTGCAATCGCGAAGGCCAGCAGCGCCTTGAGCGCTTTTTTACGAAAATCGATCATTGGTGGCTTCTCCTCCTTTTACAGCTCTTCAATCACGATATCGTCGATGTTAATTTGGGCGGACACTCCCGACCCCGTAGGACGGGCAAGGTACATAAAAAATTGATTCGTGCTCTGCAAACCGTTGAATGTCCATTGCAGCGTCGTCCATTCCGTTTTGACCTCGGCCGTAAAATCTTTGTACTGCGTTTTGGCCGAATAGTTCTCGGTATCCGAATTGCTTCCGAAGCCGACCGCAAATCTGTGGGTCGCTCCCGTATCGTTCGAAAGCTTGGCCTGCAGGGTAACCCGGTATTGCTTCAGCGGATGAATCGGGAAGGCGTCGGCAAACAAATACAGTTTGTTCGGCGTATTTTGATTCGTCCGCCATTTTAAGG
>NZ_BSDJ01000026.1 GCF_027925525.1 Paenibacillus tyrphae
AATAAATTTGATAAATCTTTTGTTCTTTACTGTCGCGCTCTAGTACCACTTTAGCATCTATAAATTCATCAACTATAGCCTCAGGAAGAAAAGGTAAATAAGTACGCGAACCCAGAGGCTTCCTGTACCCGTAGATGATTAGTTTATTTTCCAAGTCTCCAACAATTCTATTCGCCATCTTTAAGCTCCCATCTCTATTTGATACTACTGATGTTTTCATTTCCACTTTTTCGCTCGAGGACTGGTAGGCGCTGTTTCAGGTGTACGAGGAAGCTCGCGCGCTGCGGAGCAACGAGTTGATATAGCCAAGTCATCACTCCTAAAATTGTTCATAATAACTTCGCCATTTATTGGAACTACCCTCCCGTTAGCGGAATACAGGAGACGCCCGACCTGCCAGCGGATCGTGTTGTTGAACAACTCCAATTGAATGTCAGCAAGTTCCTCGGGACATAATTCAGCAACGTCGATGGACCACTCTCGAGACATGTTCAACTGAAAACTTATAGAGTGCAAGACACGATACCTCCAGGGATTTAAGTGCGAAGCAGATGAATAAACAATCGGTTATATCACGTTTCCGTGCGGCAATTTGCCCAGAATGACTTCGTCCCACGTAAACCAGTCCGCTTCTCCGTTAGCTCCCTCAATATAACTGTCGACGGAAACTATTTTTGATAAAATCACTTTTCTCCACAGAATTCATTCCTCCTAATATTTGATAAATGAATTCTAGCACGCTGAAGTATCCGTGATTTCTTAACTAATTGCTGACTTGGCAGACCAATACGCTGATATCGGCAGCCTGATAGCAAATATTACGGGAAGAACCACCGAAGGATGAAAAATCCAGTGCGGTGGTTCTTTTTTTCTCTCGTTTTCCATGCCATCATTAGAGATGGGGGCGATGAAGGATGTTCCAGGATTTCAAGCTCGTCGGTGACCGTCCGGTCGCGATACAAGTGAAAGAATACGTCAAACGTTTAATTATAAAAGGATCGCTTCAGGCGGATCAGAAGCTGCTCTCCACACGAGAAATGAGCGGTCTGCTTCAGGTGAGCCGCAATACCGTCATTGCCGCCTATGAAGGCCTGGAGGATGACGGATTTACGTATACGATTCCCGGCAAGGGCAGCTATGTGGCCGCCATGGTGGGCCAGTCGGCTGCAGATCACGGAGGAGCTGACGGCTCCGCCGCCTGGCAGATCGACTGGAAAGCAAGAATGAACGAGTATGCTGTATCGGCTGTAGAGCTGGATAGGATGAAGCAGGGCATTCGCGGCAAAAAAGGAGCCATCTCGTTCACAAGCATCGCTCCGGATGAGCAGCTGTTTGATCTGGGGGATGTAAGGCGAGCCTTTATGGACCGGATGGCAATCGAAGGGCAGGTGCTGCTCAACTACGGTTATGCCAAGGGCTACAAGCCGCTGATCGAATACCTGATGCATTATATGGAGAACAAGGGCGTCGATATAAGCGGCAAGGATATGCTGATTACAGGCGGGTTTACAGAAGGCTTTGACATTGTGCTGTCGGCATTGCGCCCTTCTGCGCGCCGCGGAGCGGCAATTTGTGAAAATCCGACCCATCATACGGCGATCAAAAATTTGAAGCTGCAAGGATTTGAAATTACCGGCATTCCGATGGAGCGTGACGGAATGGATGTGGAGCGGCTAGCGGCGGTGTTGCAGAAGCAGCCAAACCGCTTCGATCTGGCCTATTTGACTCCTTCCTATCACAATCCGACAGGCATCGTCATGTCGCCGGCCAAGCGCAGTGCCGTAATGAAATTAATGATGCGCTATCAGATTCCGGTAATCGAGGATGGATTCAACGAGGAGCTGCGCTACTCGGGAGCGCATGTGGCGCCCTTAATAGCGACCGCAGGACAAGGGAACGGAGTCATCTATATCGGCAGCTTCTCCAAGGTGCTGTTCCCTGGCTTGCGGGTAGGCTGGGTGCTCGGAGACCGGGCGCTGATCGACACGCTGGAAAGCATTAAGCGTGCACGCACCATTCATACCTCAACCATCGATCAATCGATTTTATACCAATATTTGCTCAATGGAAATTTCGATAAGTATGTAAAAAAAGCACGTACGGAGTATAAGCGCAAATATGAGCTGACCAAGGCGTGTTGTGAAGCGCATCTTCCCGAGGCGCAGCTGTCCGGCGACGGGGGCTTGCATTTATTCCTCACGTTCCCGACAAGCGTAAATACACGCCGGCTGCTGGAAGCCTGCACAGAACAGGGCGTTATTTTTACACCGGGAGACAAATTTTTTATTCAAGAAGGCGAAGGGACGAATACATTGCGGCTTGGGTTTTCAAGGGTAACGGATGAAGATATCGAACGGGGTATTCAAATCATCGGCAAACAGGCGCGCAGCTTTCTTGAGGCATAACGATGAAGAAAAGAGCTAAAATGAGGTGTCGTGATGAAAATTGGCGTTATTATGGGCGGTATTTCCTCTGAGCGTGAGGTTTCTCTGCAGACAGGTCAAGAGATGATCCGTCATTTGGATCGCAGCCGCTATGAGGTGGTTCCCATTGTGATCGATCAGCGAGCGGATTTAATCGCACGGGTTCAGCAGGCAGGCATCGAACTTGCGCTGTTGGCGCTGCATGGCCAGTATGGCGAGGACGGAACGGTGCAGGGAGCGCTGGAGACGCTGGGCATTCCGTATACAGGCAGCGGTGTCCTGGCAAGCAGCTTATGCATGAATAAGCAACTGTCCAAGATGCTGCTGAAGGCAGCGGGTGTGCATACGCCTGCAGGCCTTTGCTGGCAGGGGATGGACGATTATGATCCGCAGGCGGTGGAGCGGCTGGGCTACCCGGTTATTGTGAAGCCGAATACGGGGGGATCCAGCATCGGCATCCAGCTAGTAAGGAATGAGAAGGAGCTGCTGCGGGCTGTTCAGGAGGCTTGCAGCTTGGATCAAGCGATCTTGATTGAGCCCTATATTCAAGGGACGGAGCTCACCTGCCCGATAGTGGATGGCGAGGTATTGCCGATAATCGGCATTCGCTCCGCGCATTCGGAGTGGTTCGACTACAAAGCGAAATACGAGGCCGGCGGCGCTGAGGAGAAGGTGATCCAGCTTCCTCCCGTTATCGAGCAGCGTGTGCGCGAAGCGGCGCTGGCTAGCTACCGGCTGCTGCAATGCAAGGTTTATGCAAGGGTCGATATGATTTTGTGTCAGGATACGCCTTACGTGTTGGAAGTGAACACCTTACCGGGAATGACCGCGGGCAGCCTGCTTCCGAAGAGCGCGGCTGCTGCGGGAGTAACCTTTACCCAGTTGCTGGACCGTATTATTGCCAGCTCGCTCCATGAGCGGGAACTGGAATGGGGGATGGGGCAATATGTTTAGTCAAGAGGGTACAGGGCGGTTTTTATCCTCGCGTGTACAGGATATTCGGCCATCGGGCATTCGCGCTTTTTTTGATCTGAGTGCAGCAGGGGGAGATACAATCGCCCTTGGAGTCGGGGAGCCGGATTTCGTTACACCGGAAAAGGTGCGTGAAGCTTGCATTCAGGCATTGCGGGAAGGGCAGACGAAATATACTTCAAATGCTGGCTTGATGGAGCTGCGAGAGGAGCTTTCGGCTTATTTTGCCGGCAGCTTCGCGCTTTCCTACGACCCGGAGCAGGAAATCATCGTGACCGTGGGGAGCAGTGAAGCCGTCGACCTGGCGCTGCGGGCAGTGATCGATCCGGGTGACGAGGTACTGATTCCGGCGCCAAGCTACATTGCCTATGAACCGATTACCCATCTGCATGGCGGTAAAATCGTGGAGGTGGCGGCTGCGGCGGAGGAGCAGTTCAAGCTGACCCCGCAAGCGCTGCAAGCGGCAATTACGCCTCATTCAAAGGTTTTGATGATCAATTATCCGTGTAATCCGACCGGAACAGTTATGACGGAGCAGGATTGGCTGCCGATCGCAGAGCTCATTATCAAACATAATCTGGTCGTCATTTCGGATGAAGTTTATGCCGAGCTAACTTATGGAAGAAAGCATGTCAGCATCGCCTCCTTGCCGGGCATGAAGGAGCGTACGATTGTCGTCAGCGGCTTTTCCAAAGCGTTCGCGATGACAGGCTGGCGGGTAGGCTATGCGTGCGGTCCGGGTGAGCTAATTGCCGGCATGTTGAAAATCCACCAGTACACGGCCATGTGTGCTCCCACGATTGCACAGATCGCCGCGCTTGAATCCTTGCGTCATGGCTTGGCTGCCAAGGATGAGATGATGGCGAGCTACAATGAACGCCGCAAGCTGTTTGTGGCCGGCTTGAATGCAATCGGGCTGGTCTGTCACGAGCCTGAGGGGGCTTTCTATGCCTTCCCTTCCATTGCTTCTACCGGCATGTCATCCGGGCAATTCGCTCTTCGGCTGCTGGAGGAAGCGAAGGTGGCGGTTGTACCGGGACATGTATTCGGAACAGGCGGGGAGGGCTTTATTCGCTGCTCCTATGCAACCTCGGTCGTCGATTTGGAGAAGGCGCTGGAGCGGATGGGAAGGTTTATGCAGGTGATGCAGCCGGTTTGATGAAAATTTAGCATATCGCACTGGAGAGAGCTTCAACTTTTGAAGCTCTATTTGTTCATTCGAACAGGTGCATCCATCCAATGTGTACTATGATGACGGGACGCGGGTAGTTGCCGATCAGTTGGAAAATGTAGGCTCATATTTGAAAAGCTTTTCATTCATTTCTCCTCGAAAAACGGGAAAGCCCCGTTACTCTCGATAGCGGCTAAATAAAATGATCATAGGGCAAAATGCGTCAAAAAACAAAGTGAAACCAGCGAAAAAAACCACTTTACAACTACCCGCAATCTCACTAATAATAGAGTGGAATGGTTCGCTAAGCTAGAAGCTATGCTTTGATTGAATTTGAAAAGCTTTTCAAATATTAATTTTACGTCCGGGAGTGATAAGCGGTGACATGGACTTTAACGAACAATGAATTGACTCCGAAAGCTTTGCTGAATCTGGAAAGCTTGTTTTCGTTAGGCAACGGGTATCTTGGCGTTCGCGGCAACTTTGAAGAAGGCTACCGCCCGGAGATGGTCTCGATCCGGGGCACGTACCAGAACGCGTTTCATGATGTGATCGAAATTCCTTACGGAGAAAAGCTTTACGCCTTCCCGGGAACCCAGCAGAAGCTGCTCAATATCATCGACGCGCAAACGATCAAGATTTATTTGGGCGAAGACGAAGAAGAGTTCTCTTTATTTGCCGGGGAAGCGGTTGCTTACGAGCGGCGGCTTCACCTTGACCGCGGCTATACCGAAAGAACGGTGCACTGGCGTTCCCCGGGTGGCAAAGAAGTGAAGCTCCATTTCCGGCGCGTCGTTTCCATGACCGTCAGAGAATTGTTTGCGATCGATCTGCGGATCGAGCCGGTCAATTTCACCGGGCGGGTCAAAGTGCTGTCGACTGTCAACGGCGATGTGTCCAACTTCGCCGATCCGAACGATCCCCGGGTCGCCTCCGGCCATTCCAAACGTCTGCAAGTGGAAGAAGCCGGGGAAAAGCAAGGCTACGTCTACGCAGTGGACCGCACCCTGGTGTCCGGCTTGAAAACGGCTTGCGTCAGCCGCCATACGGCATCCGGTGCTGCCGAAATCAAGAGCGATAACGGCGAAACCGTGCTGACGTTTGACTTGACCGAACCGGTTCGGGTGACGAAGTGGAACGTGTATACGGATACTTTGCGCCACCGGGATAATCTCGTCGAACAGGCCATCGGCATACATGAACAGCTCGGCGGGATGACGTTTGAAGATCTGCTGGATGCCCAAAAAACGTACCTCGACGACTTTTGGACAAACGCCGATATCCATATCGAAGGCGACGGCAGCCTGCAGGAAGGCATCCGCTTCAATCTCTATCATCTGCTTCAATCGGTCGGCCGGGACGAATACAGTAATATTTCGGCCAAGGGCTTGTCCGGGGAAGGGTACGAAGGTCATTATTTCTGGGATACGGAAATTTACATGTTCCCGGTCTTTCTGATGACGAAGCCGGAGATTGCCCGCCAGTTGCTGATTTACCGCTATTCGACCTTGGATCAGGCCCGGGCCCGGGCGAAAGAAATGGGGCATAAGCAAGGAGCCTTGTTCCCATGGCGCACGATTTCCGGGACGGAATGCTCGTCGTTCTTCCCGTCTGGTACAGCGCAGTATCATATTAGCGGGGATATCGCCTACAGCTACATTCAGTATTATCTCGGCACGCAGGACGATGAATTCATGAAAACGTATGGCGCCGAATTGCTATTCGAAACGGCGCGCCTGTGGCTGGATATGGGCCATTATTTAAACGGCGAGTTCCGGATCGACAACGTGACCGGACCCGACGAATACACGTGCGTTGTTAACAACAACTACTATACCAACGCCATGGCCAAGCATAATCTGAAGTGGGCGGCCAAGGCTTACAGGCTGTTAGCCGAAATTGCGCCAGAGGTTTTAGACCGGTTGTGCGCGCGGCTGAATGTGACGAAGCAGGAGGCGGAGGCATGGCAGCAGGCGGCGGAATGTATGTACCTGCCATACGATCCGGCGCTGAACATTAACCCACAGGACGATACGTTTCTGCAAAAAGCGGTATGGGATTTTGAAAATACGCCGGAAGAGAACTACCCGCTGCTGCTGCATTATCATCCGTTGACGCTCTATCGTTATCAGGTGTGCAAGCAAGCGGATACGGTGCTCGCCCACTTCCTGTTGGAGGACGAGCAGGAGCTGGAGACGATCCGTAATTCTTATACCTATTACGAGAAGATCACGACCCATGATTCGTCGCTGTCTTCCTGCATTTTCAGTATTATGGCCTCCAAGCTGGGATACGATGCCAAAGCTTACGATTATTTCATCGAAACGGCCCGTCTCGATCTCGACAATACGCACGGCAATACCAAAGACGGCCTGCATATGGCGAACATGGGCGGCACCTGGATGTCCATCGTTTACGGCTTTGCCGGCTTGCGCTTGAAAGAGAGCGGGCTGTCGCTGGCGCCTGCAATTCCGGGGCAGTGGGACCGGTATTCTTTCCGGCTTCAATACCGCGGACGCAAGCTCGCCGTGGATATCGATCGTCAGAGCATCCGGCTTACGTTGGAAGAAGGCGAAGCGCTGACGCTCAAGCTGTACGGGAACGATGTAACGCTGCAGCACAATCGGCTGTTGGAGCAAGCCTTGAAAGCAAACTAACCGAGCGGCCAAGCTTGGCTTATGAAAAGGGGAAGGCAGAACATGAACACACCGGTACAAGCGGTCATTTTCGATCTGGACGGCGTCATTACGGACACGGCCGAATACCATTACGAAGCGTGGAAGGCGCTGGCCGAGGAGCTGTCCATCCCGTTCACGCGCGAATTCAACGAGGAGCTGAAAGGGATTTCTCGGATGGAATCGCTGGAAAAAATTCTCGTGCTTGGCGGCAAAGCGCACGATTATACCGAGGAACAAAAAATCGCTCTGGCGGACAAAAAGAACGAGCATTATTTGACCTTGATTCAAAATATTACTCCTGCGGACATATTGCCAGGCATCAACGAATTTATTGCCGAGATTGAGGCCCAAGGGCTCAAGATCGGACTGGCGTCCGCCAGCAAAAACGCGTTTGCGGTTCTTGAATCGCTCGGCCTCAAGGACAAGTTTCACGCGATTGTGGATGCCAAGACGGTGCAGCGTGGCAAGCCGGACCCCGAAATCTTTTTGAAAGCCGCTCATTTGCTGGAAGTGGAGCCCGGCGCTTGCATTGGCGTCGAAGACGCGGCGGCGGGAGTAGAGGCGATTAAAGGAGCGGGCATGTTCGCGGTAGCGATCGGCGCGAAGGAGCTGTTCGCCCATGCCGATCTGGTGTACGAGAACACGGCCGAGCTTTCCTTGGAAGCCATCTTGCCGCTGGTTCGCTAAACGGACAGTCACCTTTCGGGCGATTTGACGACGAATGACAAATCATTTACAATGAAA
The DNA here is from genome assembly GCF_027925525.1 of Paenibacillus tyrphae. Lineage (GTDB taxonomy): Bacteria > Bacillota > Bacilli > Paenibacillales > NBRC-103111 > Paenibacillus_G > Paenibacillus_G tyrfis_B. Next base: position 7,989 of record NZ_BSDJ01000026.1, read on the forward strand.
CAGGTATGAAAACCTTTTCATGCTCATTCCCTTGAATCGGGAGAGTACTGCATATTATGGCTACGATAAAAGATGTTGCAAAATTGGCGGGCGTGTCCATCAGCACCATTTCGCGAGTGTTGAATGCGCCGGACAAAGTCACGAAGGATAAAAGGGAACGGGTTCTCCGCGCGATCGAACAATTGAAATACCACCCTAATGCTTTGGCAAGAGGTCTGATCCATAAGAAGACGAAAACATTGGGGATTTTAATTCCTGATATTTCCAATTATTACTACGCCGAAATGTTCCGTGGCATGGAGGATGCGGCACAGGAATTCGGGCATAACATTATCATCTGCAACACCGATAAGGACAAGCAGCGGATGATCTCGGCGCTCCGGAGCATGAAGGAGAAGCAGATCGACGGCTTCGTGTTCACCAGCGAGCCGGTTTATCCCGATTATTACGACATCTTCAATCAGCTCGGCTTGCCGGTCGTGCTGGCTTCCACGCAAAGCCTGGAGTACGCCATTCCTTCGGTCAAAATCGACGACGAGCAGGCCGGCTTCGATGCAGCGCAATATTTGATCGATTGCGGGCACCGGCGGATCGCCATGATTAGCGGGCCGCACCTCGACCCGATCGCCGGAATGTCCCGTCTTCAAGGCTTCATGCGGGCGATGAGAACAAACGAGCTTGACTTCGATTCCGCCCGGTGCGTGGAATTCGGGAACTACCGCTATGACGACGGCTATGCGGCGATGGAGAGACTGTGGACCAAAAATCCGGAGCTGACCGCCGTGTTCGCGGCAAGTGACGAGATGGCGCTGGGGGCGATTTATTTCCTTTATCGAAGCGGAGTTCGGGTGCCCGATGAGGTGTCCATCCTCGGGATGGACAATACGAGAATCGCCTGCATGTCGCTGCCGCGGTTGACGACCGTCGCCCAGCCGATTTACGAGATCGGCTACAAGGCCGTGCGAACGCTTCAGGAAGTGCAGGACGGAGCAGGTCCGGCCACACTTAGAACGTATCTTTCGCATCAAATCGTCGCCCGCGATACGGTAAAAAATGTAAAATGCGAAATTTTCTAAAAAATTAATGTTGCATATTCGGACGGTTGTGTTTTAATATCTTTTTATACAAGTGGATAAACGGGGCAACGGTGCCATGGCTGCAGAAGTGTGTAATTTCGCTTCTGCTCCAAGGCATTTTTTTGTTTCCGGAACGATTGTGATCAGAACCAGAAAGGGCGGGAGATAAAGTATGAGGCTGGCCGAACCAAAGAGAACGGCAAGACCATCGGGAAGCGTCAAAACAACCAAAGCGGTCGTTTCGATATTAGCCGCCGCATTCGTAAGCTTGTCGGCAGGCTGCAGCCCATCGACCACAACGCAGCAGGAAGTCAAGACCCAAGTGGAACAACCTGCGCCATCCCCATCGCAACAACTGGCTCTTCTGCATTGGGCCCCGGCCAATCACAAAGCGATTCAAGCCTTAATCGACGACTTCGGCGTCCGCAGCAAAAGCTATAACAAGGATAAACGGCCTTACGCCGTCTTCGATTGGGACAACACCTCCGCATTCAACGATGTCGAGGAAACTTTGTTGACGTACCAGCTTACGAACTTGCAGTTTAAAATGACGCCGGAACAATTTGTAAGCGCAATCAAAAAGAATATCCCGAAGGATAATTTCAAGAAAGAATTCAATAATAAGGCTGGGAAGCCTGTCCAGATCGACCTCATCAGCGAAGATCTGGGGGCGGATTACAAGTATCTTTATGAAAACTACAAGGGGTTCAAGGGAACCAAATCTTTGGAGGAAATCAAAGCAACCCCGCAATATCAAGATTTTGTCGCCAAGGCCAGATATCTTTACGAAGCGATTGGGGGAACCTTCAGCCCGGATGTCAGCTATCCCTGGGTGACGTATTTGTTCACCGGGATGACGGAGAAGGAAGTGCGTCAATTGGCGGGAGCCTCCATCGATTACAATCTGCAGGACGCCATCGGCGAAAAAACGCTGGCCAGTCCGGGTGAGCTGCCGGGTCAAGCGGGCGTAGTCGATGTGAAGATCAAAACCGGCTTGCGGGCGTTCGCGGAACAGCAAAATCTGTATAAAACGTTCATGGACAACGGAATCGACGTCTATGTATGCTCCGCTTCCTTCATCGATGTGGTCAAAGAATTTGCGTCGAACCCGAAATACGGCTATTCCCTCCCGGAGGATCACGTCCTGGCAATGGAGCTGGAACGGGATGCTGCTGGGGTCATTCAGCCGGAATATCGCAAAGGGTACGACCAGACGCAGGGCAAAGGAAAGACGAAGACGATCGAGCGTTTTCTGGTATCCAAATACGGGCACGGGCCGATCTTCGTGGCCGGAGATAGCGACGGAGATACGGCGATGCTGTCGGATTTTAAAGACATGAAGCTGGGATTGATCGTCAACCGCTTGAAGGGAGGGGAACTCGGAGAATTGTCGAAAACGGCGGCTAACGGCATAGGCACAGGAAACGCCAAATATTTGTTGCAGGGAAGGGACGATAATACAGGAACCTTCCGAAATACCGAAAAAAGCGTTAGTTTAGGATCGTCCGAAGAGAAATTGCTGAAATAGCCCTCATAGCCCACATGAAGGAGAGAACTGACGTATGGAAAATCATGAATTGAAGAAGACGTTAAAGCCGATTCATCTTTGGGCAATTGCGGTCGGGATGGTCATCTCCGGTCAATATTTCGGGTGGAACTACGGGTTTGAGCAGGGCGGAATTATGGGCCTTGCGATCGCTTCGCTGCTCGTCATCGTATTTTTTACCTGTTTTATATTCAGCTACTCCGAGCTGTCCACGTCCATTCCTAATGCCGGCGGGCCTTCGGCTTACGCGGCAAGGGCGATGGGGCCATTCGGTGGATTTATTGCCGGGATCGCGTGTCTGTTGGAGTTTGTGTTCGCGCCGCCGGCCATTGCGGTTTCTACGGGGGCGTACGTGCATTTCCTGATTCCAGCAGTTGAGCCGGTCTACGTGACCATCGGCGTGTTCGTATTTTTTATTCTGATCAACTTGGTGGGCATGAAAGGCGCCGCGCTGATTGAGCTTGGCGCAACGATCGCTGCGTTGATCGGGCTTGCGATTTTTTACGCAGCGGGGCTGCCGCATGTGAAGATGGAGAATTTGGTGAACGCAAATTCGTTTATCGGGGGAAGCGGCGGCGTCATGGCGGCCATCCCGTTTGCGATCTGGTTCTTCCTCGCGATCGAAGGCGGCGCGATGGCGGCTGAAGAAGTCAAGAATCCGAAGCGGGACATTCCGCGCGGCTTTATCTCCGGCATTTTAACGCTGACTGTAGCAACGCTGTTGACGCTGTTCGTGACAGCCGGTCTTGGAGGAGGGATCGGAAAACCGGCAGATTACCCGCTTCCTCAGGCGCTTGGAAGCGTTTACGGCGAAGGTAGCTGGCTTGCTATGAGCGTGGCGATTATCGGCTTGTTCGGCCTGATTGCCAGCCTGCACGGCATTATTATCGGCTATTCCCGGCAGACGTACGCGCTGGCCCGCGCCGGCTACTTCCCGCAGTTTCTGGCTAAGCTCAATTCCAAAAGCGTACCGGTATGGGGGCTCATCGTACCGGGTGCGATCGGCGTGATTTGCGCCGGTTCCGCCGATTTTGCCAACGCCTTGATCCTGCTTGCGGTATTCGGCGCCGTCGTCATGTACTGTCTCAGCATGATTTCCTTGTTCATTCTGCGCGTGAAGGAACCGAATATGGAGCGGCCTTTTAAAGTGGCTTTTCCCGTCATTCCGGCCATCGCGTTGATTCTGGGATTGGTGTTCCTCTATTGCGTGATCCGCTACAGCCTCATGACGACCTCGCTTCCGCTGTTCGGCATGAATGTTCCGCTCTGGGGCGTCGTTGTCGTCATTTTCGCGGTAGCCGTGCTTTATTACCTGGTTCGCGTAAAGCCAGCCGACGCTCCCGCGGGGGAAAGCACCGTACTGGATTAGAACTCGTGCAGCCGACGTTTTCGGCCGGGCGGCAGCGTCAACACAATGAGGCCGCCGCTTCGGTTCAATCATCGGAGCGTTTGCGCAGCATATGCCGAAGCAACTGCTTCAAGTCCTGGTCGCTTTGTTCCGTCTTCGGATAATCGAGCTCGTAGGAAAAAATCATTTTGACCAACATAAACGCGGTAAGCGGCAGCGGCACCTGGGCATAGTGCCCTTGCTGCTGCCCTTCCCGAATCAAGCTGCCGATCAATTGAACGGCGGCTTCTTCGGATTGGACGAAGCATTTTTCAATCTCCGCGAGCCGGAATTCTTTGTATTCCTCAAACAAGGTGGAAACGAAAGGGTCCTGATGCACCTCTGCGCTTAAATAGCCAAGAATGCTTCGTAGACGCACCAAAACATCGCTTTCTTGTTGAAGCTCGGCGAAAGCCTTCGACCGCATCTGGTTGACATGCCTTATGTAGCAATCCATCAGAATTTGGGTCTTATCCTCGTAATAGTAATAGATCGTTCCTTTGCCGATCCCCGCCTTCTCCGCAATCTTGCTCAACGTTGTACGCCGGACCCCCAAACCCAAGAACAGCTCGGTTGCCGCTTCGATGATTTTTTGTTTTTTATCCGGTTGTTTCATTGACCCGCCCATGCCCCCATAATATATAATCTGCTATCTATTATTCATTAACCTAGTTAAATAGTCAATATTTGCCAAAATCGTTGGAATGTCCTATTATTGAATTATGACCAATGGATAAATTTGGTCGATTTTTTCACTCAAATTTCGACCGTTTTATGCATTTGGTCGAATTTAAGGCGGTGTGATGTCAACTATAGAGCCGAAAGGCGCAGCAAACTAAACGATGAGGAAGGAAGGTAGAACATTATGTGCGGAATTGCAGGATGGGTGGATTGGTCCCAGGACCTTTCCAACGAACGGGCGGTATTAACGGAGATGACGAGGTCCATTGCGCATCGCGGGCCGGATGCCGAAGGTTTCTGGTATTCGAAGCGGGCTGCTATCGGGCACCGTCGACTGATCGTCATCGATCCCGAAGGCGGGAAGCAGCCGATGCTTTATCGGGACGGCGAGCAGACCATTGCCTTGACTTACAACGGCGAGCTCTACAATTACCGGGAGCTGAGAAGGGAACTGGAAGGAAAAGGCCACCGGTTTGAAACGAATTCCGATACGGAGGTGCTTCTGCATTCGTATGTCGAGTGGAAGGAGGATTGCGTTAGGTATTTTAACGGCATTTATGCGTTTGGCATCTGGGATGAGCAGCGCGGTCAGTTGATGCTCGGCCGGGACCACCTTGGGGTAAAGCCGCTGTTTTTTGCCAGAAGAGGAAGCGCCATCATTTTCGGGTCGGAAATCAAGGTGCTGCTGGCCCATCCGTTGGTGGAACCCGTCGTCGACCGCGAAGGGCTGGCGGACCTTTTCGGCATGGGGGCGATGCGAACTCCCGGGCAAGGGGTGTTCAAGGACGTCGAGGAGGTCAAAGGAGGCCATTACGTGACGTTTTCGGCGGAAGGCAGCCGAAATATCCGCTACTGGAAGCTGGTAAGCCGCAAGCATACGGACGATACCGAGACCACGGTTCGGACGATCCGCTCACTTCTCGAAGATACGGTGAAGCGGCAGCTCATCGCGGATAAGCCGGTCGTCTGCATGCTGTCCGGCGGGCTCGATTCCAGCGGATTGACGGCGCTGGCGGGCCAAAATTTCCGTGAACAAGGGAAGAAGCTCCACACGTATTCCATCGATTTTGCAAACAACGACCGCGACTTCGAAGAGGATTTTATGCGGCGCGACAAAGACGAGCCTTGGGTCAGGCGGGTATCCGAGCATGTCGGCACGGAGCATCATTCCGTCGTCTTTGGGCCGGAGAAGCTGATCGAGCATCTGCTTGAGCCGATGCGGGCCCGTGACCTTCCGAGCGTCGGCGAGATCGAAACGTCGCTTTATTTGCTGTTTACGGAAATGAAGAAGGATGCGACGGTAGCGCTGTCCGGCGAGTCCGCCGACGAGGTGTTTTCCGGGTATCCGTGGTTTTATCAAGAGCAGTTTTTGAATGCCGAGATCTTTCCGTGGCTGATCAATTTCGGCTATACCTCCGGCATCCTGAAAACGGAGATTCGGGATATGCTTCAGCTCGAAGCGTATCGCAAGCGGCGTTTTCAAGAGGCTGTCGGCGAGATTCCGTTCCTCGAAGGGGAAGCGGAGCTTGAGCGGAAGCAGCGGCAGATGTCGTACCTGTTCATCATGCGGTTCCTGCCTTATATGTTGGACCGGAAAGACCGGGCCAGCATGATGACGGGCTTCGAAGTGCGCGTGCCGTTCTGCGATTACCGGCTCGTGGAATATTTGTGGAACGTGCCGTTCGAGCTGAAAAGCATCGATCATATCGAAAAAGGGATTTTGCGCCGTGCCTTCGAAGGCGTTCTTCCGGATGATGTCCGAAACCGCCGCAAGAGCGCTTACCCAAGCACGAAGGACAAAGCTTACCTCGACCTGATCAGCCGATGGATGCTTGACATTCTGGACGACCCGAACGCTCCGATTCATGCGCTGATCGATGTCGCGAAGGTGAGGCTTATTGCGGAAGGCAAGAGCACCGCAGAGAGCGGAACCGATGCCCGCGCGATTCTTGATTACCTGGTGCAGGTGAATTGCTGGCTCAAGGAATATGGTGTCAAGCTGGAGCTTGGGGCGTGAAGTGAGGGAGTCTGTGCATAGTATTCCGTCCGCACTGGATATTCTATACATGTCGAAAACAAAACGACCGACAAGCGAGGGAATCCGATGGCAGAATACAATGCCCCCAAGGAAGAAAAGCAGACGCAAGAAAGCAGCACGGAGTCATTTAGCGAAATGAACGAATTCGAGCACAACCGGAATCCGGTTGCCTCCGCGCAGAAGCAAATGGCATCGCAGGAAACGGCCGGCGTCCTAGAGCAGGAATAGCCCGGCTTCGGCGGCGGAACGGAGTGGCAGGCGTGCAGTCCGCGTTTCGGCGCAGGCTGCGCGTCAAGCTCCGGTCCTGCAATCCGGGCGTCCGGCCCGCTTTATTGAGATACTCGCCCCAAATTCTTTAAGCCTCGTCCATGTCCCTTCGCGTTGCCTCATTCCACGATCCCCCCCTTTCGATCGCAGTATCCTCCGTTTCATGATTTTCCCGTTGAGCCTTCAGGTACAGCCTTGGTCTAATATGACAATAGATGTCATGTGCGGCACGTATACTTGATCTAGGAAGATACGGTACCCAAGACAGATGGAAACGAGGAGGATACACGATGGAAGGAGCTATTGTCATCCAAGGCGCCTATGAAAACAATCTGAAGCATGTCTCGCTGAGCATTCCGAAGAATAAGCTCGTCGTCTTGACCGGATTGTCCGGTTCCGGAAAATCGACGCTGGCGATGGACATTTTGCAGAAGGAATGCCAGAGGCAGTATATGGAATCGATGGGCATGGTCACGGATGCGATCGACAAGCCGAAGGTGGAATCGATCACCGGGCTTTCCCCGTCGATTGGGGTCGGCCAGCAGATCGCCAACCGGAACCCAAGGTCTACGCTGGGAACGGTAACGGAGATTTATACGTATTTGCGGGTTTTGTACGCCCGGCTCGGGGAGCGGCCATGTCCGTCGTGCGGCGCCACGATAAGGCCCTCGTTCGAACCGGTCGGGGAAGGAGCGGTCCCCGGGGCGAAGCTTCTGGAGGAGAGCTATAGCTCGGAAACGGACCGCTGTCCCCAATGCCGGGGCGCGGTTCCTAAGCTGAAGATGGCCCACTTCTCCTTCAACAAGCCGGAAGGCGCCTGTGAAGCGTGCGCCGGGCTCGGAATCGTGACAAGCCTGGAGACAGGCTTGGTTTTCGATGAAGAACGGAGCTTTCGCGGGGGCTGCGTCACCTTTTGGGACGGCATGTTCATCGACTATTATTCGGACGTGCTGCAGGCTGCGGCGAAGCATTACGGGTTTGCGTTTGATCCGGACGCGCCTATGAAGGATTATAGTCCGGTTCAGCGGGATTTGCTGCTTCACGGCGTGGAAAGCGAGACGTTTGCGGGACGTTTTCCCGGCATCAAGGCGCCCAAATCGGTCGGCAAAGGCCGGTTCGAGGGCGTGCTGACTTATTTGGACCGGCGGCACCGGGAGCAGACCGGAGATACCGCTCAGTCGAGGAAGCTGGCGGGGTATTTCACCCGCCGCCTATGTCCTACTTGCGAAGGCACGCGCCTGCGAAGCGAGAGCCGCATGGTTACGATCAGCGGGCAATCGATCGCCGAAATTTCGTCATGGCCGCTTCACCGCTTAATGGGGTGGCTGGAAGAGGTGCGGCCCGCCATATCCGAAGCGGGACAGCACGTGTTGGACCCGATCCTCCACGATATCGCGGAGCGCATGAGGCGGGTTACCAAGGTCGGCTTGGGGTATTTGTCACTTGATCGGCAGGCCAATACGCTGTCTGGCGGGGAAGCGCAGCGTCTCCGGCTGGCCTCGCTGTTAGGCTCGGGTCTGACCGGCGTCTTGTACGTTCTGGACGAGCCGACGGCAGGGCTGCATCCGAAGGATACCGCTTCGCTCATCGGCGTGCTGCAGCAGCTGCGCGATCTGGGAAATACCGTGCTTGTGATCGAGCATGACGTCGAAGTGATGGAAGCAGCCGATTATATGATCGATATGGGGCCGGGCGCAGGCCGGCAAGGAGGGACGATCGTCGGTACCGGAACGTTGGAGGAGCTGAAGTCGAATCCTGGCTCGGTCACCGGACAATTTCTGAGCAGCGATCATGGACGGCCGCTATCCTCCGGGCGAAGGTCCGGCAACGGTGCTTTCTTGACCGTCCGGGACGCGGTTGCGCGAAACTTGAAAAACATTACGGTCGAGCTTCCTTTAGGCACGTTTATTGCCATTACCGGCGTTTCCGGCTCTGGAAAGTCGACGTTATTGTTCGACCTGATCGATCCGGCCGGCCGACAGCACTTTCAGGGGCGCACGGAAGGCGGCTTGGATTGCGGAAGCATCGACGGGCTCGGGCATATCGACAGATTGATTACGGTCGATCAAGCGCCCATCGGACGTATCCAGCGCTCCAACATCGCCACCTATACCGACGTATTTACACTGATCCGCAATCTGTTCTCCGAGCTGCCGGAAGCCAAGCGGAGAAAGCTGTCGTCGAAGCATTTTTCGTTCAATGTGCCCGGAGGAAGATGCGAGAAATGCCAGGGGCTGGGCGTGCTGCTGCTGGATATGCATTTTTTGCCGGACGTGGAGGCCGTGTGTCCGGATTGCGGCGGAAGGCGGTTTAAGGACGATATCTTGAGCGTCACGTACGAGGGCAAGAACATCTCCGAGCTTCTGGATATGACGGTCCGGGAAAGCCTGCATTTCTTCGGCGGGCATCGCGAGCTGGCGGACAAGCTGGCGCTGCTGTGCGAGGTGGGGCTTGGCTATTTGCAGCTGGGCCAGCCGGCGACTACGCTTTCTGGAGGAGAAGCTCAGCGTCTCAAGCTGGCCAAGGAATTAAGCAAAAAAACAAAAGGGCATACCCTGTACCTGCTCGACGAGCCGACGACAGGACTACATCCTTCCGATGTGCGTCAGCTTCTCCACCTGCTGAACAAACTGGTAGACGCAGGGAATACGGTCATCGTCATCGAGCACCATCTGGACCTGATCCGCGAGGCGGATTGGATCGTCGATCTGGGACCGGACGGGGGAGAAGCGGGCGGCTATCTTATCGCGCAGGGCAGGCCGGAGCATGTCGCGCAAGCGAACGGATCTTATACCGCAGCCTTTTTGGGGCGGGTGCTGACCGGATAAGAGTAGTGCACGGAATGTAACGAGGACGCCTGTCCACGGTTGGATTGCGCTGAGATTAAAGTAACGGATTGATACGACGAATAATACAATTTGGGTGAAAAATGAACCTGCTAGCCTCGTGCCGGCAGGTTTTTTGTTTTGAAGAAGGAAGCGCACTTTTGTCCGCTGCTATGCAGCCGAACGCAAAAGATTGTCGTTGACAAAAAATGAAAAGCAGTGTAATTTGAAATTGACTGATCGAGTCAATCTAAAAAAGTCAGGAACAACGTCTTAGCAATTTGCGTCCGGCTTTGAGGTGACCGGACATGGCAGAGTTTTTTGCTTCAAGCCCAAGGTTCATAAGCAGCTTGCAGGAATAGCTGCGCCAAATTATTGACTGATTTAGTCAATCTATTTTAAAAAAGGAGCGATATTTATGAACAACATGCGAAAAAAAGGAACAGCTCTCATTATTGGTGGAGGCATAGCCGGATTACTGTCTGCACGGGTGCTATCGGATTATTACGAAGAGGTCGTGATCGTGGAGAAGGACGATTTTCCCGCCAGTCCGGAAGACCGTGCAGGCACGCCCCAATCGTTTCATCCGCATCGCTTCACCCAGCGGGGCAAAGAGATTATGACCCGCTTTTTTCCGGACTTCGAACAGGATTTGGCGGAGCAGGGAGCCCGGTCAGTGCTGAACAAGACCGTGCACAACATGAATCAACACGGAAGCGTGGTCGTCCAGTATCCGCGCAACGATTACAAGTTCAGCCGGGCCTTGCTGGAGTGGGTCGTTCGCAAGCGCGTCCGGGAAATTCCAGGCGTCCGTTTTCTTCCGAAACATGACGTGCTGCGCTTATTGACGACGCCGGATCATGCCGCCGTCACAGGGGTTGCGGCTCGGGAACGGGGAGCGGACGGACAAGAAAAGCTTCTGATGGCCGATCTGGTCGTGGATACCAGCGGGCGGTCCTCCAAGCTGACCGCATGGCTTGAGAATCTGGGATATGACGTGCCGAAGCCGGACCTGCTGAAGGTCAATCTGGGCTACAGCACCCGGCGGTACCGGATTCCTCCCGGCCAAGCGCATCTGACCGAAACGTGGGATACTGTGATTATCGGGGGACAGCCGGCAAACGGCACGTTCTCGGGCGTATTTTCGATCATCGAGAATCAGATCGCAGAGGTACTGCTTTATCGCCCGGGCGGGCATTATCCACCAACAGATGCGGAACAATTCGAGCAGGCGGTCGCCCAGCTTCCGAGCCCGCTTATTGCCGAGCTGCTGCAAGGGCTCGAGCCGATCACCAACCCGCGCGGATTTCGTGTGCCGGCCCTGCACCGCCATCATTTTGAACAAATGGACCGGTGGCCGTCCGGACTGCTGGTGTTGGGAGATGCCTTCTGCATCTACGATCCGATCTTCGGTCAAGGCATGACCGTCGCGGCGATCGAAGCGGAGGTACTGGAATCTTGCCTGCGTGAGCAATGGGAGGCCCCACGGCCGCATTTCGAACAGCGGGCGCTCCGAAACATTCAGGCTGCGATCGAGCCCGCCTGGTGGTTGAACTGCGCGAATGATCTGCAGTGGGAGGGCGTCGAGTATGAGGGCGCGGAGCCGCTAAAAGGCATTTCGTTCGGCCGGAAATATCTCGATCTGCATCTGGAGCGTGCGACGGCCGGGCCTGATTTTAAGCTGTTCGGACTATATTGGGCCGTGAATACGCTGTCGATCTCGCCGCGGGAAATGCTGAATCCTGATCTGGTCACGAGCGTACTCGCGGCGACGGAGGAAGGCCGGCAGTGGCTTGGCGAGCTGACGCAGCAGTACGGTCAGCCGCTGGAACACGTATGGGACGACATCGTGCCCTCCTTCTCCGAGACGCCTTATCCGTCCATGAGCCGTTAAGGGCCGTTGCACTCTGGCGACCCGGTACAATAGCCATCGGATCATGAGAAATGGTATACTCATAGGCGACGTCTATCTATCTATGAATGGCCGCAAGATTTTCAGGCAAAGGAATGAATAATCATTGGCGCCTTTAAACGATGAACAATTGCACCAAATTCGCGACGAGCGCAAGGAACAGATTATGGAGGCCGCGCTTAAGGTGTTTTCCCGGCGGGGTATCGTCGGAACGAAAATGAGCATGATTGCGGCCGAGGCCGGCATCAGCCACGGCTTGCTGTACCACTATTTCAAATCGAAAGACGAGCTTTTCACGACGCTTGTCCAAATGGCGATGCTGGGAGCGCAGGACGCGATGAAGAGCATCTATGACCTGCAAGGCTCGCCGCTCGACAAAATAAAATATTTAACGAAAGAGATTCTCGACGAAGGCGGCAGGCCTTACTTCATGCTGATTTATCAAGCGCGCACGTCCGAAGGCGTCCCGGAGAAGGTGAAAGAGCTGATTGCCCAATATTCCTTGAAAAGCTTTGTCGACGAGCTGCTTCCTGTCTTCAAGGAAGGCCAACAAACGGGCGAAATTGCGGCGGGCGATCCTGCGGAGCTTATTTCCGCTTATTTATCGGTTCTTTCCAGTCTCATGATGCTGAATGCCCAAGACGAAGAAACTTACCGGCTTCCAAGCAGCGACATCTTAATGCGGATGGTAACCGGCCCTTAATCGGGAATGCCAGAAAAAAAGCAGGTGGAACGATGCAGCACGATATTCGAATTCTTATTGCCGATGACGATCGGGAAATTCGCGATCTGGTGAAAACGTATTTGGAAAGAGAAACGTACCGGATCGATGCAGCGGCAGACGGGGAAGAAGCTCTCCGTCTGTTCGAAGCGCACCGCTATAACCTAATCTTACTTGATTTGATGATGCCCAAGATCGACGGCATCGAGGTATGCCGGAGACTTCGCATGAAGACGAATGTCCCGATTCTCATGCTCACGGCTAAAGATCAGGAGATCGATAAAGTATTGGGGCTGAGCATCGGGGCGGACGACTATATTACGAAGCCTTTCAGTATCCATGAACTGGTCGCCCGGATTAAAGCCCATTTGCGGCGGTTCCTGGTTTTGGGCAGCGAAAGTGGCCCGCAGCAGGAGACAGTTCTGAGCTTTAAGAACCTTACGATTCATTTGCAAAAGTATACGGTCACGAGAGCCGGGGAAGAAATCACGCTGACGGGCAAAGAGTTCGAGCTGCTGAAGTTTATGGCTTCGCATCCCGAGCAGGTGTTTACGAAGACGCAGCTGTTCCGGCAAGTATGGGACAGCGATTATTTGGAAGACGACAATACCGTGATGGTCCATATCCGCAAGCTCCGGATGAAGATCGAGGAGGACCCGTCCGATCCGAAATGGATTCAGACCGTATGGGGCATCGGATACAAGTTTGCAGGTGACAAAGATGAGGCATGACAAAGGCGCTCTTCTCCTTGTTGTGCAGTTCATCGTCTTGTCTGCGCTTTTCATCCTGGATTGGATTTACCAGCCCCAAGGCATCGTCCACGGGGCTTTATTTGCTGCGCTGCTTGCCTTGACGGTCATCCATCTGTACGTCCGGTACCGATTCACGGCGAGGCTGAAGGCCATGGCGGCTGCGCTGAGGCGCGCCACGCAAGGGAATACGAATACCCGCCTGCTTGCGAACGATGACCGTCATTTGGACGAGGTGATCTTTTCGATCAACGAATTGATCGAGCAGCTGGCCAAGGTTCATGTCCGCACGATCCGCTCCGAGGCGGCGAGAAAAAGTCTGCTGTCCAACATCTCCCACGATATCCGGACTCCTCTCACGTCGATCATCGGCTATGCGGATGCGTTGAAGGATGACATCGCGGCTTCGAGCGAAGAGAAGGAGCGGTATCTGGACATTTTGTCCGGGAAGGCCGTCGCTTTGAAGGAGCTGATCGACGAAATTTTCGAGCTGGCCAAGCTGGATGCGGACGAAATGCCGTTGAAGCCGGAAACACTGGATTTTGCAGAAATAGTCCGGGAAGCGGTGATCGGATTTTTGCCCGAACTGAAAAAGTATGGCATTGAGCTAAAAGCCAACATTCCGGAAGAAGACTGTTCCATCGTGGCCGATCGGGTAAGCGTGCTGCGGATCGTCAGCAATCTGATCAAAAATGCGGTCGAGCATGGAAAAGACGGTAAAGTGCTGGGCATCGAGCTGGCAGAAGCAGAAGGCAAGTACCGTCTGCTGGTGTGGGACCGGGGGAGCGGGATTTCGCCGGAGGATTTGCCCCGCGTGTTCGAACGAATGTACCGCACGGACCGGGCAAGGAATCCTTCCGCTCAAGGAAGCGGGTTAGGTCTGGCCATCGCGAAGGCGCTCGCCGAGAAGCATTCGGGGACCTTATGGGCCGAAAGCGAGCCCGGCGTGAAAACGACCTTTGGCTTCACCATCCCGAAGCGGGGCGCTGCGAGCCGGGATTAAGAAACAATTAAGAACTTATTAAGAGGCATTTAAAATCGCCTGCTTATCATGAAATTACGATCTGATGAAAGCAGGAGGGGTTACGGTTTGAGTGCGGTTATTAAAACGACGCAGTTAACGAAGATGTATGGGACGCAGAAAGCGGTGGACAACCTTGACATGAATGTGCGTCAAGGTCAGATTTACGGTTTTCTCGGCCAGAACGGCGCGGGCAAAACGACGACGATCCGCATGCTGCTCGGTTTAATCAAGCCGACGCACGGAGAGATTGAAATCTTTGGCGAAAGTCTGCACAAGCATCAGAAGGAGATTTTAAGAAGAATCGGGTCGATTGTCGAGTTCTCCGGATTTTATGAGAATTTAACGGCCCGCGAGAATCTGTTAATCAACGCCAAGCTGATGGGCGTGCATAAGAAAAACGCCATGGACGAAGCTTTGGAAATCGTCGGTCTGCATCAGGAAACGAAAAAGCTGGTCGGCAGCTATTCCTTAGGGATGAAGCAGCGGCTTGGCATCGCCAGAGCCATTCTCCATCATCCTGAGCTGTTAATTTTAGACGAGCCTACCAATGGCCTGGACCCGGTAGGGATTAAGGAAATCCGCAGACTGATCAAGTCTCTCGCCGAGGAACGAAAAATAACGATTCTCGTTTCCAGCCATATTTTGTCCGAAGTCGAGCAGCTGGCCGATCAGATCGGGGTCGTCCATCAAGGGAAGCTGCTGGAGGAGATTTCCTTCGAAGAGCTTCGCAAGCGGAACCGCAAATATCTTGAGTTTCAGGTGTCCGACGACAATAAGGCGGCGATGCTGCTGGAGAAGCACTTCGGCATCACGGATTACGAGGTTCACGACGAACGGGTGATCCGGATATACAGCCATATCGGCGAGCAGGGCAAGCTCAACCGGATGCTGGTGGAGCATGGGATAGAAGTCACAAAAATGACAATGAGTGTAGACAGATTGGAAGATTACTTTATACAATTGATAGGGGGCGGGACGATTGGTTAACTTGCTCTATACCGAACTGATCAAACTGAAGCGGGCCAAGATGTTTATGGTCAGCATGCTTGGAGCCGTTTCGGCCCCTATCATGATGTTTCTCGCCTTGATGAATATGAAAAGCAAGAAGCCCGAGACTCCGATTGAGTTCGAAGTCGCTTTTATGAACACGAATATGTACGTGATTTTGCTCGTGGGAACCCTTCTGTACGGGGTCATTACGGCGTATCTGTTTCATCGGGAATATGCAGAGGATACCTTGAAAAACCTGCTGACCATCCCGGTATCCCGAGTCAGTCTGATCGTAAGCAAGCTGATTTTGCTATTTTTATGGATTATGGTCCTGACGCTCACCATTTGGTCGTTGACGCTGATCCTGGGGCTGATCGGGCAGTTTGAAGGCTTGACTATGGCTTTATTGCTCCAATCCTTGAAGCAATTTGTAGTCGGGGGCGCTCTATTGTTTCTCCTGTGCACGCCGACGATGCTGATCACCTTTTTGTTCAAAAATTACGTTCCCACCATCATCTTTACGGCGATGATCACGATGGCTAACGTGGTGCTTTCCGAATCGGAATACAAGGCTTTATTTCCATGGTCTGCCTCGTACGTGATCGCGAACGAAGGCTTCGTTCCCCAGTATCCGCCGGCTTTTTCTTACGCCGTTATACTGGCAGCTTCGCTCATCGGACTTGCGGCAACGATTATCTACTTCAAGAAGGTAGATATTCATTGATATAGATACACAGACGAGAAAATAGGAGTGTGGAGCTGTTGAATTTGTGGGAATTGTTTGTTGGATTCATTCTTGGACTCGTGGAGGGCCTTACCGAGTTCGCGCCGGTTTCATCGACCGGCCACATGATTATCGTTGACGATTTCTTGTTCCATTCCAAAGAGATGTTTCCCCCGAGCGTAGCGAATACGTTCAAGGTCGTGGTCCAGTTGGGTTCGATTCTGGCCGTCGTCGTCCTGATGTGGGACCGGTTCATGAATTTGCTCGGACTTAAAAAATTGCCGGGACAGACGCCTTCCGGCCCGCGCTTGAATCTGCTGCAGGTTTTCGTCGGCCTAGTTCCCGCCGGCGTTCTCGGGGTATTGTTCAATAAAAAAATCGATGAATATTTGTTCTCTACCCGGACGGTCATCATCGGTCTGGTGCTCGGAGCCGTTCTCATGCTCGCGGCCGATTGGTTCCGGCCCCGCCGTCCGAAGACTGAGACCGCCGATCAGATTACATACGTGCAGGCGTTTTTTGTGGGATTGTTTCAATGCTTGGCGCTGTGGCCGGGCTTTTCCCGTTCCGGATCGACCATCTCCGGCGGGGTTTTGCTTGGGATGAGCCATCGCGCCGCTGCGGATTTCACCTTCATTATGGCGGTGCCGATTATGGCCGGGGCCAGCTTCCTGTCGCTTTTGAAGAGCTGGGACTCGATTACGGCGGAAACCATTCCGTTTTTCGTCGTCGGATTTATTAGCGCCTTCATCTTCGCGCTTCTGTCGATCCGTTTCTTCCTGAAGCTGATCAACCGCATTAAGCTCGCACCGTTTGCGATTTACCGTTTGGTGCTCGCGGCTGTTATTTACTTTGTATTTTTGTAAGCAAAGAGGTAATTTTAGAGGTGTACGAGGGGGTGGGGTATCCACTTCCGACCACTCTTGTCTTCGGGAAATTTGATTGGAACCGTTTATTAGCGGATATTTCCCAAAGACAAAGGCGGCCGCTATCGCTTCTCCAGTGGATACCCCACCCACGTATGTATCTCTATTCTTGTCCAAAACCAAATTTCTCAACACCTAGCCTCCCCCCGTCATATATGGGGTCAGGCTTTTTTTGTGTAAAAAAAGCAAACCATAAATGTACTATGAACAGCAGACTACGGCTTTTTCCAACTGGGATTCCAGGACAAAGACGTTCCCCGATGTATCAAGCTGATAAGATACATGGTTTTGTTCTAAGCGGCTCGTAAGAGCCGTCGTAAGTTCTGGATTCAGGTTGGTCACATGCGCGAAAACTACGTAAGTATCGGGGCGATCGGGCATGGAAAGCCAAGATACCAAAATGCCAAAACCTATAGCTAAGCTAATGGCCATTGCTTTTTTCACATCTATCGCGTCCTTTTTATTGTATATTATACAAATATATTACATCTAACTCGTGCCAAATTAAAAATTGCTTGGCGGCGGCGATCCTGCTATCTTGGTAATGTCTGTTGAAAACTTGGGAGGAATCGCTATGTATCGCATTTACATCATAGAAGACGACGACAAAATCGGGGCCGTCCTGAAAAAAAATATGGAGAAATACGGCTTCGAAGCGGCGTGTGCGACGCAATTCCGCGAGCTGATGCCGGAGCTGGAAGCCTACGCGCCGCATCTGGTGCTGCTGGATATTAACCTGCCGTATTTTGACGGCTATTACTGGTGCAGACAAATTCGCACGCGTTCCAGTGTGCCGATCATCTTCATCTCCGCGCGGGCCGGGGAGATGGATCAGGTGATGGCCATTGAGAACGGCGGCGATGACTATATTACGAAACCGATCCCGTTGGATCTTCTCATGGCGAAGATCAAGGGGGTGCTCCGGAGAGTCTACGGGGAATATGCTGCTGCCGGACATGACGGCACGGCTGCGGGAGCTCCGGAAGCGGAGCTGAACGCGCATGGCTTGCGGCTGCACCTCGGACGGAGCGAGCTCGTATGGCAGATGCGGAAAGCGATGCTGACGAAGAACGAGCGGTTGCTGGCGGAGTGCTTCATGCGGCAGCCGGGGCGGATCGTCTCCCGGGAGCAGCTTCTGGAGGCGCTGTGGGACGATGTGCAGTTTGTCGATGACAATACGTTAACGGTCAATGTGACCAGGCTTCGGAAGAAGCTGGAGGAGCTGGGACTGCCGAAGACCATCGAAACGGTGCGCGGCCAAGGCTATATGCTTCACTTACGCGACGAGCGGGAGGGGGTGGACGCATGAGAGGGGCGTCGGCCGCTATATTTTTGCGCGATCGGCTCGTTTATGCGCTTGTATGCCTGCTTCTGATCGGACTCGGCGCCGGGCTGATGCTGCTGGAGAGGGCACGCAATCCGGAGGGGATTGGGACGGGCACAATCTCTTATTTTGTCATCCTCGGATTATTTGTTGTCGGCGTGTGGCTGGCCGTTGATTATATTCGCCAAAGTGCGTATTACAAGCAGTTGAAGCATGCGGTGGAGAGGTCCGGCGAGCTGCAGGCCGCCGCGGTCATCCAGTCCGCGGTTACGAGCGAGCAGCGGCTTGTCATGCGTTTGCTGCAGGAGCAGCACAGCGCTTATTTGAACGAGCTTGGGCAATACCGCCACCAACAGGAGCAGCACAATCATTTTGTGATGCAATGGGTGCATCATATGAAAACCCCCGTATCCGTTATCGACTTGTTGGTGCAGGATGCTCTGACCCAGTTGCCTGTTACGGAAGAGGAACAGAAGCAGCTGGCGCTCAGCCTGCAGGAGGAAGCCGAACGCATGACGAGGGGGCTCGATCTGATGCTGAATACGGCGCGTCTCGATAAGTTTCGAATGGATCTCCATTTCCGGGAAACGGCGCTTCACGAGCTGGTGCGCGCCGTCATGAATGCGCATAAGCGGCTCTGTATCCGGCACTCTATCTTTCCGCAGATCGCAGGTGAAGCGTGGGTGGAAACGGACGGAAAATGGATGACGGTCGTCCTGAATCAGTTTGTCAGCAACGCGATCAAATACAGCAAGGGCAAGCCGGGAACCAAGAAGCTTATTTTCCGATTGGAACCGGATGCGGACGGAGGCAGCAAGCTGAGCGTGACAGACGAGGGGATCGGAATTGCGCCCCACGATCTGCCGCGAATCTTCGATCCGTTCTTCACCGGAGAGAACGGACGGGGGGCCGGAGAGGCGACTGGCATGGGACTCTATTTGGCAAAGCAGGTATGCAGCGGACTCGGACACCGGTTGTCCGTGGAGTCGAAGCTGGGCGAGGGAACGACGTTTACCGTTTTATTCCACCCACGGAGCATCCATGCGTTAGGTGACAAGGAAGAACGGGACATGCACTCCAGGTGACAAGTTTGTAAGGTACATTGTCATGCAAATCGATGGGACCGGCGTCTCCTTCGAGCTATACTAGCGCTATGGACATGGAAGACAGCAATGAAGGAGGGACCGAACAAACGATGAGTGTACTAAAAGCGCAGGGGCTCGGCAAAACATACAGCTCCCCCGGAAATATCGTATACAAAGCGTTGGAGGATATTGATTTGACGATCGAGGCGGGCGAGTTTGTCGGCGTCATGGGGCCGTCGGGAAGCGGGAAGACGACGCTGCTGAATCTGCTGGCCACGATTGACCGCCCGACGTCGGGGCGCATCGAGATCAACGGGGCTGACCCGGCAGCGCTAAGTGACAAGAAGCTGGCGTTATTCCGGCGGCGCGAACTTGGTTTCGTGTTTCAGGATTTCAACCTGCTCGATACGTTGTCGATCAAGGAAAATGTGATTTTGCCCCTTGTTCTGGAAGGGATGGCTCCGAACCTGATCGAGCAGCGGCTGGAGCCGCTTGTCGATAAACTGCAAATCGCCGGGCTGCTCGGCAAACGTCCGTATGAGGTGTCTGGCGGGCAGAAGCAGCGCGCGGCGATCGCGCGGGCGCTCATTCACAAGCCGTCTCTGCTGCTGGCCGACGAGCTGACCGGCAATCTCGATTCGAAGGCGGCCAAGGATGTCATGGATGCGCTTCAGGAGATGAACGAGCACTTCCAGGCGACCGTGCTGATGGTCACGCACGATCCTTTCTCGGCCAGCTATTGCCGGCGCATCGTGTTTATTAAAGACGGCAAGCTGTTCTCGGAATTGCGGCGCGGTACGAGCCGGCAAGTGTTTTTCCAACAAATCTTGGACGCGCTCAGCGTGCTGGGAGGGAATTTCGATGACGTTTCGCTCGCTCGCGCTTAGCAACATCCGCGGCAATTGGCGGTCGTACGGCGCATTTTTTATGAGCAGTGTATTTTCCGTCATGATTTTCTACATCTACGCCGCGTTTCTCGCTCATCCCGAGGTGGCAAGCGGCCGGCTTGTGGCTGCCGCAAAAGTCCGACAGGGCATGGTGTTCTGCGAATATGTCATTGTCATCTTCTCGTTTCTGTTCGTGCTTTATTCCAACTCCGCGTTTCTGAAGACGCGCCAGCAGGAGTTCGGCCTGTTCTCGCTGTTCGGGATGACCCGCGCACAGCTCCGCAAGCTTGTTTTGTACGAAAACGCGGCGATTGCGGCGCTGTCCATCGGAGCGGGGATCGGGCTTGGCATCCTGTTCAGCAAGCTGTTCTTTATGGGGCTTGGCGTGCTGCTCGGGATGAGCGATACGATCCCGTTTGCCGTTCCGCAGCAGGCGGTGTGGGTTACCGCGGGGGGCTTCTTCCTGCTGTTCACGCTGATTTCGCTGTGGACGACGCTGCGAATAAGCCGCACGGAAATCGCCGAGCGGCTTAAAGCTTCGCGTAAGCCGAAAGGGCAACTCGTCTATTCGCGCTGGCTTGCGCTGCTTGCGGTGGTCTGTCTGGGGACGGGCTACAGCCTGGCGCTGACGTTGAACGAGGCTTATTTCGATCTGAAGGTGCTGCTGATTCTGCTTACAGTGGTCCTCGGCACGTATCTTTTGTTTACACAGTTCAGCTTTCTGTTTCTGCGGCTGATCCGGAAGCGCACCGGCATCTACTACAACAGAACGAATATGCTCGTCTATGCCCAGCTTGGCTACAAAATGAAAGACAACGCTCGTGTGTTTTTCGTCGTATCGATTTTGAGCGCGGTTATTTTAACGGCTTCCAGCGCGGTGTATATGCTTGCGGTTGCGGGGCAATACCAGGATCTGAAGACGCAATACGATAATTTTCGAGAAGTGATCGCCCTGACGATGTTTATCGGTCTCTTCATCAGCCTGCTGTTCTTTATCGCGTCCGGTAGCATGATGTATTTCAAGCTGTTTACGGAGCTGCAGGAGGACCGTACGCAATTCAAGGCTTTGACCCGAATCGGCATCACCTTGGACGAAATTCGCGCAATCGTCGTTCCGCAGGTCAGCGTCATGTTCTTCGCGCCCTGTCTGATTGGCATTGCCCACGCGCTCGTTGCGATGAAAGCACTGGATAACCTGCTTCATTTATCCAATTGGCTTTATTCGTTCGTCGTCATCGGCGTATATATGGCCATGCAGACGCTTTACTTTGTCGTCGCGTGCAGAGGGTATATGAAAAGCGTGCTTCGCGGCGTAGCTTCGTAAGCGGAAAGAAGACAAAAGGACTGAACGAAGGAGATTAGACAATGAAATTTTTTTACGCAAAATTTTTCCATATATTTCTTTTAATGATAATAATTTCTTTGTGGGTCGTGTCCCCACTGTCGGCTAAGGCCGAAGCGAAAACGTTTCAGATCGATCCTGCGAAAATCGATGCCTACGTCGAAGCGGCCATGGATAGGCTTCACATTCCGGGCGCGGCTTTGGGGATCGTCAAGGGCGACCGGACCGTCTACCTGAAGGGCTATGGCATCTCGGGCCCGGATCAAGCGCCCGTCACGCCGCAGACGCCTTTTGTCCTCGGCTCCACCAGCAAGTCGTTTACCGCCCTGGCGGTCATGCAGCTGGCGGAGGCCGGGAAAATTGAGCTCGATGCGCCGGTGCAGCGGTATTTGCCATACTTTCGAACCGCCGATCAGACAGCTTCTTCCAAAATAACCGTTCGCCACTTATTGCATCAAACCAGCGGATTTTCCATCTATGCCGGCCGTAAAGGAATGGTAGAAGGGGACAAGCCGATCGAGCAGCATATCCGGGACCTGAAGGATACGCCGCTCACCAAGCCTGCAGGCACCGGGTATGAATATTCGAACCTAAACTACAATATTCTTGGCGGGATCGTCCAAGCGGTCTCCGGGAAACCGTATACCCAATATGTGAGCGACCATATTTTCAAGCCGCTGGCGATGAATCATAGCTACGCCGCCCCGGAGCAAGCCCGGAACGACGGTCTGGCAACCGGATATCAGCCCGTTTTCGGGTATATGGTCCCGACCAAGCAATTGAATCACGAGGCGACCGTCGCGTCAGGCTACTTGATTTCCAGCGCCGAAGATATGTCCAATTACTTAATCGCTCAGCTGAACGGGGGCCGATTCCAAGCCCGGACCGTCCTGTCCGAGCAAGGCGTCCGGCAAATGCACGAGCCTGGGGCATCGATCGCAGACGGCTTATTTTACGGCATGGGATGGAGCGTCAACAACAGCGTCATTTTTCATAACGGCATTACGGAGAATACGTATTCGTTTATGGCGATGGATGGGGATTACGGCATCGTCCTGCTGATCAATGCCTACGATTTTCTTTCATCCTACGACGGCATCGTTTCGGGACTTAACGGAATTGTTCACGGTCAGGAACGCTCGGCAGCCGAACTGCCCGATTATACGAAATCTTACGCGATCCTGGATCTGATTATGGCAGTCATTCTTGCTCTGATCCTCAGATCCGTTTACAGCTTATGGACCTGGAAAACAAAATTTAAAGCGACGCCGCTGCGTATAACCGCTCATGCCGTGTCTATTCTGCTCCTGAATGTGCTGCTTCCTTTGGCGGTATTGATTTATTTCCCTAAGCTGGACCCGGCTCCATGGCAGGTCGTCACGCTGTTTTTTCCTGGTGCGGGACACGCGCTCTTGCTCATCCCTATCGTGTTGTTGGGTCTGGGGGCGATCAAAACCGTTCTGCTCCTCCGCAGCGGCTTGGGGAGAAAAAGACCTGCCGCGAGGAGGGTGGCCGGATGATGAAGATGTTGGAGAATCTGGCCGCCGCCGCGATGACTACGGCCATTGTCAGCTTGCTGCTCCACGCTCCGTTTGTGAACGGCCGACCGTTAATTGACATGATCCGGGTTTTGTTTTCATAGACAGGCCTGTTTCCGGACGGGTTGTTCCTTCCTTCGTGATTCGGTTCATAGCCTTCGTAGACAAAAGGGAGTAAGGTAAACGTATCCGAAGGGGGGCAGGCCAGTGGGAAATAACGGTAACGACTACGGAATTCGCATCGATTCGTATCGGGCGGGGGACGATTATGTGTTTTTGGTCACCGGGGGAGCAGCGCATGTGGGCGCGGTCGCCTGCGCTTACCGGCACGAAGGGGGGATCCGGTCGGAGAAAATATCTGTGCCTGGGCACCGGGAAGGGGAGCTGGTCCAGGAGTTGGCCGAAAGCGCAGCATCGAAGCTCGGCCATCGTGCCGTCGTGATTATGGGAATCCATATCGATCACGCGACGAAGCAGGATATTGCACAAATTATTACTCTCGTACATGAGAAGATGAGGGCCACTCTCGAAAGCGAGGAGCGATGAGCACACTGATCCGGGTTCTTAATAAAAATTTAAAAGAACGGACCGGGCCGTTTTTGAAAGCCTATTTTTGTTTAGTGTCGTTTAATAATACAACGAATATTTAGTTATAAAGTCGGCATTTTCCTATAATTTTAGAGGGATTTTCAGGAAAACCCGTGGAATTAGCGAAAACTACGCGATGTACAACCCCAAAGCACTTTTTCGCTATAAAGCAAAAATGCTTTAAATCATGTTCTTGTATTTCATGCTTGTTTCGTTATAAAATGCATCTTAATTAAATCAACTGAATGTTCTGACAAGCAATGAAGGAGAGAGTAAGCGAAGAACGCTTCTTGCCAGGGACGGCGTGCCGGCGACTGAGAGCACCCGACGAAGCACTGCGCTGAAGTTCACTCCTGAGCTGGTGCCTGATGAGCGGCCTGAATCAACAAGGCTTCTTGTAGGGTTACCCGTGGGTCCTGCGTTAAAGGATGGAAAGTGAGAAGAGCACTCCGGTTCGTTTGGCGAAGGGAGCGCACTTCTAATAAGGGTGGTACCACGGCTCCTCGTCCCTTGCGACGGGGGGCCTTTTTTATGTTCCAACAAAAAACAATTCAAGGAGCGGATGAGAAATGAACCAACCAAGTTTAGAGCCTTTACGCCAAAAATTGGACGAAACGAACCGCCAGCTTCTGGAGCTGTTGTCGGAACGCGCCCAGATCGCCCAGGAAATCGGGAACATCAAGGAGAAGCAGGGGATTCCGAAATTCGACCCTGTACGGGAGAAGGAAATGCTGACGGAGCTAGTAGCCAGCAACAAAGGACCTTTTACCGACGATACGATCCGGCACTTGTTCAAGCAAATTTTCCAGGCTTCGCTGAATCTTCAGGTAACCGATCATAAGAAGCAGCTTCTGGTCAGCCGGAAGAAGCAAAAGGAAGATACCGTCGTTACGTTGGGTGACGATGTGAAGGTCGGCGGAGGAAGTCCCGTTCTGATTGCAGGACCTTGCTCCGTAGAAAGCTACGATCAGACGCGGACGGTAGCCGCGGCGCTGAAGCAGGCGGGCATTACCGTGCTGCGCGGAGGGGCATTTAAACCGAGAACTTCCCCTTACGATTTTCAGGGGCTGGGCATTGAGGGGCTTAAAATATTGAAGGAAGTCGGCGACGAATTCGGTCTGAAAACGATCAGCGAAATCGTTGATCCCGCTCATGTGGAATTGGCATGCGAGTATATCGATGTCATTCAGATCGGCGCTCGCAATATGCAAAACTTCGAGCTGCTGAAAGCGGCGGGCGAGGTGCGCAAGCCGATTCTGCTCAAGCGCGGGCTGGCGGCGACGATCGACGAGTTCCTTCATGCGGCCGAGTATATATTGGCCCGCGGCAACACGCAGGTCATGCTCATCGAACGCGGCATTCGCACGTACGAAAAGGCGACCCGCAATACGCTCGATATTTCCGCCGTGCCGATCCTGAAGCAGGAAAGCCATCTGCCGGTGCTGGTCGACGTCACGCACTCGACAGGACGCAAAGATATTCTCGCCCCATGCGCGAAAGCGGCTCTAGCCGCCGGTGCCGACGGGGTTATGGTCGAGGTGCATCCGGACCCGGCCACGGCATTGTCTGATGCCGCCCAGCAGCTCAATATCGAGGAGTTCGGGAATTTTTACGCTCAGGTGCGGGAGTCCGGCCTTCTCGGGTAGATTAGCATAATACAGAACCGTCTGGAAATTTCCGGACGGTTTTTTATTTAACGGCGGCTTCCAGTTTGGGTAGTGGACCCTGCTTTTGCTGCCCCGCGAAGTAATTTACGACGAAATCGCGAAAATTACAGGCCGCCTTCGATAAATATCGCTTCTCGTGCCATGCGAGCTGGAACGTGCGTTGGCATACAGGCTGTTCGATATGCAGCAGCGTAAGCGGCGTTGAGGTTGCGTTAATATTGCATCCCCCCGCAAAAGCGACGCCCAGCCCAGTGCGCACCAAGCTTGCTATGGCGGCAGGTTCGTCAACCCGGCAGACGAATTTTGGCGATATTCCCGCTTCACGGCAGAACGCATCGTTCATCTTTTGGAAAATAAATCCTTCCTTATACCCGATAAACGGCTCGTCGGCCACCTCGCTTAACGCCACGCTGCCACGATCCGCCAGACGGTGCCCCGGTGGCACGGCCAGATACACTTCTTCGTGCAGGACGGCCACGGCATCGATGTCCGACCCTTCGATGGGCATCGCCGTGAAACAAAAATCGACCTCTCCGGCTTCGAGAAGCTGCGCCATTTCATCCATGGAAGCTTGGGTCATGCGAAAGTTCACATTCGGGTAAACCGATAAAAACGCGCTTAAAGGGTCCGTCAGGCGATTCAGCGTGGACATGGCCAAGCTGATGCTTCCCTGTTCGCTGCCGGCCATGTCGGCCACTTCCCGGCGGCCTTCCTCCAACGCGTTCAGTGCCGTTTCCACTTTGTCCAGAAACGCTTTGCCGAATGAGTTGAGCCGGATTTGCCGGCCCTCGCGGTCGAACAACGGCACGCCCACATCGGCCTCCAGCCGGGAAATCGTTTTGCTAAGCGCCGGCTGTGCGATGTGGAGCTCTTGCGCCGCTCTCGTCATATGCTCCAGCTTGGCGACCGTCCGAAAATAATGGAGCTGCAGCAATTCCATCCTCGTTCACTCCTTTTTCATTCCCATTCATTCATATACTCAAGGTTATATAATCTATGAGATAAGATGTATTTTTGTTTATTTATGTTCCAGTATAAAATAAATGCTGCAAGCGGGCAAATTCCTGCGAATTCCAAATCAGGAGGCGTGACCATGAGTTCAACATTGTTTATTAAAGCGAACAATCGTCCCATCGATCAAGCGGTAAGCGTGCAATTGTATTACGCTTTTTTGGACAGCTATAAGGAAACCCATCCCGGAGAATCGATGACGGAACTGGATTTGTACCGGGAAAATCTGCCGTACCTGGATACCCATCTGATCAGCGGAAGCTACAAATCCGGACGCGGCCTGCCGCTAACACCCGAGGAACAGGCGATCACCTCGCTCGCGGACAAATACTTGGACCAATTTTTGGCCGCCGATAAAGTGGTTTTCGCTTTTCCGCTCTGGAATTTGACTGTTCCGGCGGTACTGCACACGTATTTCGATTATTTGAACCGGGCGGGCAAAACGTTCAAGTTTACGGCGGAAGGCGCCATCGGTCTGGTGCCCGATAAAAAAGCCGTTTTGCTGAGTGCGAGAGGCGGCATCTATTCGGAAGGCGAGGCGGCTTCCTATGAAATGTCGGTCAATTGGGTTCTGGCGAATCTACGGTTATTCGGCATGACGGACATTACCACCGTGATCGTCGAAGGCCATGGCCAATATCCGGACCGGAAGGAAGCTATTGTTGGAGATGGAATTCAGCGCGCTGTCCAAGCGGCGAAAGTTTTTTGAGTCTAAGCGGAAATAGAATTGCGGATAGGCGCAGAGAGAAGCTGCGCGGGAGCGGACTGTTCCTGCGGCGGCGATAAAAAGGAGGAGTTTGGTATGAAAGCAGCGGCGTTTTCTTCTCCGGGCACACCGGATGTGCTGCAAACGATGGAATTTGATGATCCCCAAGCGGGAGCGGGGCAGGTGAGGGTGCGTGTCAAGGCGGCAGGCGTGCAGCCGTTCGACTTGGCGCTGCGGAGCGGCTGGAGCCCTCCGCCCGGTATAACGGTACAGTTCCCGCAAATTCCGGGCAACGAGTTCGCCGGGGTTATCGATCAAGTCGGGGAAGGGGTCACCGGGTTTGCCGTCGGCAGCGAGGTGATCGGCTACAAAATGCTAACCTGCTATGCCGAGTATGTGACGGTCGATGCCAGTCAAATCGTCGTCAAACCGCAGAGCATGCCTTGGGAGGTGGCAGGCGGTCTGTCTGGGGCAGGACAAGCGGCGTATACCGGGCTGAAGGAGATTGGGGCAGGCCGTGGCGACACGGTATTGATCCATGCCGCCGCAGGCGCCGTCGGTACGATTGCCGTACAGCTGGCCCGGGCTTGGGGAGCGACGGTCATCGGTACCGCCAGCGAGCGCAACCACGACTACCTGCGTTCGCTCGGCGCCATACCCGTCGCCTATGGAGAAGGTCTGGCCGACAGAGTGCGGGCTCTCGCTCCGCATGGGATCGACGCGGTGCTTGACGGGGCCGGAGGCGACGCCCTGCGCGTCTCAGTGGAATTGGTCCGGAACCGGGAGCGCATCGGCACCCTCGTCGGCTTCGACTTGGCCGAGGAATTGGGCATCCGCCCGATCCGAAGCCAGCGGTCGGCCGCCCGGCTGGCGGAGCTTGCCGATCTGTACGAGCAGGGGAAGCTGCGCCTCCACATTCGCAGCACATTCCCCCTGCGCCAAGCCGCCGATGCCCACCGCGAAGTCGAAACCGGACACGGGCGCGGTAAAGTTGTTCTAACGTTCGATTAGAGGCAGGGAAAAAGAGGGCGGTTCGGAATTCGCAAGTTTTTCCGTTTTTAACCGGTTTTAAACTCTTCGCGTTATGCTGTTAGGGTTAGCTGAACATTAACAGGCGGAGAGGAGTTGTCGAAGACGTTGTTGTCGAAATCATTGAACGGAAGGATACGGGGCCGGCCGGCGGTCATTCTGGCGGCGGCTGGGCTGTTGGTGCTGGCCGGATTGCGCAGCGAACGGCCGGCGATGGCGGCAGAAGGGTATCCGCCCCATCTGCTGCCCAAATACATTGTCACCCAGCTAGACTATACATTGGGGCTTAATCCCGATGGAACGGTGTCCGGTGACGGTCAAGTCCAATCCTTCAAGGTGTGGGGCTGGACGGACGTAGCGTCGCTCGATGCGGGACTGAAGCATGCCGTCGCAGTCACGACGGACGGACGAGTGTATGCGGCGGGGCAAAATGGTGACATCGCTTGCTACTCCAGTGACGACTTGACCCAAAGAGCGACGCAATGGACGCAGATGAAGTCTGTGGCTGCAGGAGATTGCTTTACGGTGGGGCTGAAAAACGACGGAACTGTCGTTGGCCTCGGCAGGATGAACGGCTACGGGCAAATCAGCGATTTGTCGGAATGGTCCGGCATCAAGCAGATTGCCGCCGGCGATATGTTCACGGTCGGTTTGACCAATAGCGGCAAGGTTGTTATGAAGGGCAACACGGCTTATGGGCAGGGGAATGTCGGCGGGTGGACCAATATCGTGCAGATCGCTGCCGGCGATACTTTCATCATGGGGCTTCGAGCCGACGGAACGGTCGTATCGACGGGAGGCCCCGACGTATCCGGATGGAAAGATATCGTATGGATTTCTGGAGGCTCTTCGGTTGCGGCAGGTGTTACGAAGGACGGCAAGGTTGTCACGGCAGGTTATGTGTTCCCCGAAATTCAAGCGGAAATGAATAAGTGGACGGACATCATTCAGGTCTCGATCCGGCGTCAATCTCACGCCGTCGCCGTTCGTAAAAACGGACAGGCGGTGGCTGCCGCCCAAGCGCAAGGCTTCAATTACAAACCGAAATTGAAATGGGCTTTGAAGCAATATGCGCCACAGATGCCTGGCTCAGTCGCTACTCCGTCGTCCCCTCGGAAAAAAGGGCCTGTCTCGCTGCAGTGGACATCCCCGGAGTGGGGGCTCGGCAGCGACCGCTACTATCAGGTGGAGTTTTACGATGGGAGCGCATGGATGCTAATTGGAGATCGGGTCACCGGTACGGAACTCACCTATGATATACCCGCAAGCGTCAATACATCCGACGCCAAGTTTCGGGTGCGGGCAGGAACCGAATATGGCTTGTCGGAGTATGTGACGACGAATCCGATTGTGATCGACAATCAACCGCCGCAAGCGCCGGTGATCACGGTCGGCTCGGAAGCGTGGAGCGAGCAGCCTGTCCAGGTTACGATTGCGGAAAGTCCCGCTGTAAGCGGAGTGGACCGCACGGAATACCGGTTGAACGGCAGCTTGTGGCAGACCTACACGGCGCCGTTCACGATTGAAGCGGACGGAGAGACGAAGGTCGAAGCGAGAACTTGGAACAAGCTGGGGGAAGTCAGCGAAGCAAGCACCAAGACGGTCCGGGTCGATCAGCTTGGACCAGAGCCCCCGGTCGTGACAGCGGACGCTTCCGGCTGGACCCGCGCGGAGCAGGTAACGGTTACCGTGACGGACGGCGCGGATGCGGGAATCGGCGTATTGCGGTCCGAGGTTCGGCTCGTTGCCTCCGATGGCACCGTTATATCGGATTGGGCCCCTTACGTTTCACCCCTGACAATCCGGGAAGAAGGACGCTGGACCGTCCGCGCGCGGACCGTCGATAAGCTGAATCATGTAAGCGAGGAGAGCGCTTCAACCGTATGGATCGACAGGACCAAGCCGAACGCTCCGCTCGTGACCCCGCAAACGTCTGATTGGATTGACGCGCCCAGCGTATCCGTGGCCGTCTATGGCGAGGATGGATTATCAGGCTTGCAGCGTCTGGAGTATAAGCTCAGCGGCGGAGCGACCGCAGACTGGACGGAATATACCGGTGAGCTTCGGATCGAAGCGGAAGGCGAAACCGAGGTCCGGGTGCGCGCCATTGACAAAGCGGGCAACGTAAGCGACGAATCGGCCGCCATCGTCCGAATCGACCGGTCGGCCCCGGAAGCGCCGATGGTTACGGCCAGCGAGTCCGGGTGGACCCGCTGGGACGTCAAGCTTGATTTCGCAGGCACGGACCGCCTAAGCGGACTGCTGAAATATCAAGTTAAGCTGGGGCCGGACAGCCCTTGGCAGGATGTGACCCCCGGCGATTCCGTTACCGTTACTGCCGAAGGCGAAACGACGGTCACGGGGCGTGCGGTGGATCGACTCGGCCACATCGGCGCGGAGGCTGCCGTTCGGGTCCGGATCGATCGTAGTGCGCCTACGGTTCCGTTCGTTACGACCGATGCATCCGGCTGGACGACCGGGAATGTGACGGTGGCTGTTTACGGAAGCAGGGATGCCGTTTCCGGGGCGGTTAAGTATCAGTACAAGCTGGGCCCGGACGGCCCATGGACCGATATTCCGGGAACCGGCTTCAGCGTGAGCGCTGAAGGCGAGACACCCGTCTACGTGAGGGCATCGGACGAAGCGGGTAACGTGAGCGAAGAGGCTTATACTGTCGTTCGTATCGATCGGACGGCTCCGGCCGCCCCGGTCTTGGCGCCAAGCGCGACAAGCTGGACAAACGGTAAGGTTACCTTTACCGTGAGCGGCGGTGCGGATTCGGGCAGCGGGGTTGCTCGCTTGCAGTATCGAATCGGTCCCGGTGGGAGCTGGACCGATTACACGGGCGCCGCGGTGACCGTCGAGGCGGAAGGCGAAACGGCTGTTTTCGCCCGGGCCATGGACCAAGTCGGCTTAATCAGCGAAGAGGCTGGCGCGATCATCCGTATCGATCGGACGCCGCCGAGCGTGCCGATCTTGTCGTTGAGCGAAAACGGCTGGACGAACCGTCCCGTGACGTTGGAGGTTTACGGCAGCATGGATACGGGAAGCGGTCTTGCGAAGTATATGGTGAAGCAAGGCGCAAACGGACCTTGGACGGAATACCCGGGCACCCCGGTGGAAGTAAGCTCGGAGGGGGAGACGCAGGTGTTTGCGCTGGCCGTCGACGCGGCGGGCAACCGGAGCGCCGAAGCGCGCGCGGTAGTCCGGATCGACCGGGGGAAGCCGATCATTACGCTAAGAGGAGATAATCCGATGCTGCTGGAAGTCGGCGCCCCCTACGCGGAGCCGGGCGCTGAGGCTCTGGATGTGCAGGACGGCGATCTGACCCGGCAAATGACGGTTTCGGGCAGCGTCTATTCCGCCAAGCTCGGCACCTACGAGCTCCGGTACCGCGTATCGGACCGGACGGGGAATGCCGCTGAAGCGACGAGGATCGTGCATGTTGTCGATACGACGAAGCCTGTTATTACGATCAGGGGAACGAACCCGGCCATCGTCGCTTTGGGAGACTCCTACACGGATGCGGGCGCGACGGCGATGGACAATTACGACGGCGAATTAACGAATCGGATGAGCGTGACAGGCAGCGTATATACGAAGCAAATGGGAATCTACACGATCCGTTACAGCGTCGGCGACAGCTCCGGCAATGTGGCGGAAGCCGTCCGCACCGTTCATGTCGTGGACAAGGAAAGCCCTTATATCGTGCTGCTGGGCGAAAATCCGCTGGATTGGCAGGCCGGTACGGCCTACGTCGATCCGGGCGCCAAGGCGTTCGATCCGCAGGATGGAGACCTTACGGGCCGGATCGCGGTAACGGGCCATGTCGACGTAGCGCGGCTCGGAAGCTACGTGCTCCAGTATAATGTGACGGATCGGGGCGGAAATCCGGCGCTTCCCGTAACCCGTACGGTGCGGGTGAAGGATACGATCCGGCCGGTCATTACGTTGCGGGGAGAGCCGGAGATGTCCATTAGCTACGGCGCCTCCTTTGTCGATCCGGGCGCTATAGCCATGGATAACTATGACGGAGACATCAGCGGCCGCATTCGGGTAGTCGGGACTATCGATTCCCGCAAGCCCGGAGTTTACGAGCTGGGCTATCAGGTCGAGGATTCGTCCGGCAACCGCGCGCATGGAGTCGTACGCAAGGTCCGGGTACGTCCGGAAGAGGAAGAGAGCGGAGGCTCCGCTCCAAGTTCGCCGACGCCCGCCGCTCCGGCGCCAAGCGTCACGGGACCCGGGCCTGCGGGCCAGCCGGAAGCCGCCAGACCCGGCTTGTTCGAAGTTAACAGCCCGGCGGCTGAGCCGGATCTGTGGCTAACCGTCCGCGGAGAGACATTCGCCGGGGCGCTCGCCCAAGCTCGCGGGACGGACGTGGTGCTGCCAATCGACGCTTCGTACGAAGCGGGGAAACGTTCGATCCGCGTCGATCTGCCGGCGGAATCGGTCGTGGCGGCCGCACAGGCGGCAGGGAAAAGGATCGTACTGCAAGGTGCGGAAGCCGGTTATATTTTACCTCCGGACGCCGTCGATCTGCCGTCGCTCGCCAAGCGTCTCGGGAGCGGCATCAAAGAATTGACGATCTCGGTGACGATGAGGTCGGTCGCAGACCCTGACAGGCTGCAGAGCTTCAAGCGGCAAGCGACGGAAGCCGGCTATCGGCTTGTAGCCCCGGTCATGGATTTCGACGTAAGGGCCCGTGCCAATGGAGCTGCCGCGCCGCTGGACATTTTCTCCACTTACGTTCCGAAGACGATAAAACTTCAGGGAGCGGTAAACCCGGATGAAACAACGGTGGTCCGTCTTCTGCCGGACGGTTCGATCAGCTTCGTTCCGGCGGTATTCTCCGGCGGTCAGGCGACCATATTCAGCCGGACGAACGGCACTTACATGGCGCTCGCCCGGGTGAAAGGGAAGTTCGCGGATATAGCCGGACATTGGGCGGAGAAGGAAATCGACCGCTTGACGGCCAAGCTGATCGTTCAGGGGATGCCGAACGGTTCCTTCAACCCGGATGCGGAAATTACCCGGGCGCAGTTTGCGGCTTTGTTGGCGCGCACGCTCGGGTTGCAGCCGGTACCGCCGCAAGGGCGGTTCAAAGACGTTGCCGGAGCCGATTGGCATGCCGGAACGGTCGAGGTCGCGCTGGAGGCCGGGTTGGTCAGCGGCTTCGACGACGGTACGTTTCGGCCGGATGCGCCGGTAACACGGGAGCAAATGGCCGTGATGATTGCCCGGGCGATGACCCTTTCGGGACTTAAGGCGGATGGATCTGCCGACAAGCCGGAGGAGACGCTGCAGGGCTTCCGGGACCGTGAATATATCTCTCCGTGGGCCCGGGACGGGGTGGTGAGAAACGTGAAGGCGGGGGTTATTACCGGCTTCACCGATACGAGCTATGTGCCGGATCGAAAGGCGAGCAGGGCGGAAGCTGCGGTGATGATCAGCCGCTGGCTTACCCTTGCCCAATGGATCAATTAACGGTAAACAGCAAGCGTAGGATGGAATGGAAGCGACGGAGCCCTGCAGATCTGCGGGCTCCGTTTTCTCGTTGGGAAAATGACTGGACCCGAGACTCGGGCGGGCCGTTTTCGCCTTGCCCAGTAAGCCGGAATAAGGCTTCTCGCATCTCCGGTCGGATACGGGAAAAGCAAAAAAACCGGCATCCACGAGAGCGAACGTCGGTTTCTATAGAAGGAGTTGAATTCTGATGAATTTTGTGTTAGAATGACGGTTAGCAGTTGAAAAAAATGTGATATTCATCACTAATATCCAATATTATACTATCACATCTTCACGGCTTTGTCAAGAATTAATAAAGA
Source organism: Paenibacillus tyrphae (assembly GCF_027925525.1). Taxonomy (GTDB): domain Bacteria; phylum Bacillota; class Bacilli; order Paenibacillales; family NBRC-103111; genus Paenibacillus_G; species Paenibacillus_G tyrfis_B. Next base: position 41,860 of record NZ_BSDJ01000026.1, read on the forward strand.
GTGGGTTCGGAGAAGAGGGGGCAGCATATGGCGAACGATCAGCACAAGGAAGCGGAGACAGAGCTTACCTTAGATCGGGTGAAACAGCAACTCATCGCGCAAGGCAAAGAGCAAGCTTCGCTCACTTACAAAGAAATTACGGAGAAACTCGCTCCGTTCGATCCCGATCCGGAACAAATCAGCGAGTTCGTCGAGCAGCTTATTGAGCTGGGCATCGAGGTAGGCGGGGAACCGGAAGAGGACCCCGCATTCAGGCCGGATCACGAGGAACACGAGCTGCTTCACGACGACCTGTCGCTCCCGCCGGGGATCAAGATCAATGACCCCGTGCGTATGTACTTAAAGGAAATCGGACGGGTGCCGCTGCTTTCGGGGAATGATGAAATCGAGCTGGCGGAACGGATTCAACGCGGGGACGAAGAAGCGAAGCGCAGACTGGCCGAAGCCAATCTCCGTCTGGTAGTCAGTATCGCCAGACGCTATGTCGGCCGTGGTATGCTGTTTCTTGATTTGATACAGGAAGGCAATATGGGTTTAATCAAAGCGGTGGAAAAGTTCGATCATACCAAAGGCTTCAAATTCAGTACCTATGCCACATGGTGGATTCGTCAGGCGATTACGCGCGCGATTGCCGATCAGGCGAGAACGATCCGGATACCGGTACATATGGTGGAAACGATCAACAAGCTCGTACGCGTATCCAGACAGCTGCTGCAGGAGCTTGGCCGGGAAGCGACCCCGGAGGAAATTGCGAAGGAAATGGATTTGACGCCCGATAAAGTACGGGAAATTATGAAGATCGCGCAGGAGCCCGTGTCGCTCGAAACGCCGATTGGCGAGGAGAACGATTCGAACTTGGGCGACTTTATCGAGGACCAAGAGGCGCTTGCGCCGGCGGACGCGGCGGCTTACGAGCTGCTGAAGGAGCAGCTTGAGGATGTGCTCGACACGCTTACGGAGCGGGAGGAGAATGTGCTGCGTCTTCGTTTCGGTCTTGATGACGGCCGCACGCGAACGCTGGAGGAAGTGGGCAAGGTATTCGGTGTGACCCGGGAGCGCATCCGGCAGATCGAAGCCAAGGCACTGCGCAAGCTCAGACATCCGAGCCGCAGCAAGCGGCTGAAAGATTTTATGGATTGATCTTTATTCGTGTGGCGAATGCAGGAAGTCGTGCTTTTGGAGCACGGCTTTTTTTTGTCAATAAGCTAAGGTTAAAAATTTCTCATTAATTTCTAATAATAGCTTCTTATAGCAAGTGGGGCGCGGGAAAATTAATCACATGGAAAATTATGTACTTTTTAATTGTGTTATGGTGTTCTTGGGGTCCTTACCCAATTCGCCAAACCAAGGAGGAAGTCATGATTAACACGAAGAAAAGCCGGATCGCCAAAGCCTTACTGGGAGTAACGATGAGCCTATCGATTGCCGTCACAGGAAATATGCTTGCAGTGCCGCAATCGGCTCAAGCGGCTACCGTATCTAAAGCATCGGTTGCGGATAAAATCATTGCCACGGGGAAGCGTTATTTAGGAGTCCGTTATCAGTTCGCGGCGCCTGCGGGAAGAACGGATGTATTTGATTGCTCTTCATTTACTCAATATGTATTCAAGCAGAACGGAATCAAGCTTCCACGTTCCTCCAGACAACAAGCTACGGTTGGCACCAAGGTTGCCAAGAACGATCTGCAACCGGGCGATCTGGTATTCTCGGACACGAATCGGGACGGAAAAATCAACCATGTGAGCATTTATATCGGGAACGGCAAGCTGCTTCATACGTATCGGGTCGGCGTCGGCGTTACCATTTCCAACTTTAAAGGCAGCACATGGGATAAGACCTTCGTTACTGCCCGTCGCGTTATCCGATAATACAGGGACGGCTTGCCGGTAGCATGCAAGCGGCTGCCGAATAAGCTTGTACAGGAAAATCCTTGAGCCGATCAAGGATTTTCTTGTTTTTTGGGAGTGATACATAAATGTTAGATATGACATATCAGAAAAGTAACATGCAATATATGTGAGTTATATTGACATTTATATGACGCCGACATATAGTATAACTCAATAACTAACTGGGGAGATAAATAAGATAAAGGAAAGGGTGAAGAAGGTGGAGACGAACGTCTGCATGGAATGGCTGCGCCAGCTTCCGAAGGTCGACCTACACCTGCATCTGGACGGCAGCGTCAAGCCGGAGACGGTTCTTGAGCTAGCCGCGGCGGAGGGAATCCGGCTGCCAGCCGATACGCCGGAAGGCCTGCTTCCTTACATGCAGGTTGATGAGCCTTGCGGCAGCTTGCAGGCGTACCTCGCGAAATTCGAGTTTGTCGGGCGGTTCCTGCATCGGCCCGAAGCACTGGAACGGGTGGCGTTCGAGGTCGTGGAGCAGGCGGCGGCGCACGGGTGTCGCTATATCGAGGTGCGGTTCGGCCCGCAGCTGCATCGTAATCGCGGCATGACGCCGGATGAAGTCATTGCCCGCGTCATCGCCGGGTTGAACCAGGGGGAAGCGCAGTTCGGCGTGAAGGCCAGGGGGATCGCCTGCTGTCTTCGGCATCACGGGCAACTCGATAATATGGAAGTCATCGAAGCCGCATCGCGTTTCCAGGGCAGAGGGATCGTGGGAGTGGATTTGGCCGGCGACGAAGGGGCTTACCCTGCCCGACTTCATCGCGAGCTGTTTGCTTTGGCTCGCCGCAAGGCGCTGCCGGTAACGATTCACGCGGGGGAAGCGGCCGGAGCCGATAGCGTGTACGAAGCGATTGCTCATCTGGGCGCGGCGCGCATCGGGCACGGCGTTCGCATGAAGGAAGACCCTGCCGTTCTGGAGCTTGTCAAGGAACGGCAGATTCCGCTTGAAATGTGTCCGGTCAGCAACATTCAGACGAGGGCCGTCTCCGGATGGGCTGCTTACCCGGTGCGCGAATACTTCGATTACGGAATCCCGGTGACGATCAACACCGACAACCTCACGGTTTCCGGCACGAATCTCACGAAGGAATATCATATCCTGATGGAAAGGTTCGGGTTTACCCCGGCGGAGATCGGCAAGCTTCTGTTGAACGGGCTGGAAGCGAGCTTTATGGATGAGGCGGACAAACGCGAGCTGCGCCGGCACTTTCATCAGGCGTTGGCCGAGCTGAATATTTCCCGATAGGCTGTAGCCCATATGGCGGCGGACTCCCGAGCGGAGACCGCTGCTTTTTTGTGGGTAAGGACAATCCCGTTTGGGTGTTTCATTTCAGCTCCCACGGTGACTTCGATGTGCAATTGTTTGTGTTTGCTTTTATTTATGGTAGACTACTTGCATAGAGAAGTACGGCGGTGCCCGTCATTTCACGGAGAGGGGGGAGCGGGTTGTTCGCTGAGCAAAGGCATCAAGCGATTATTCAAAAAATTAACCGCGAGAAATCGATCAAGGCGTCGGATCTGATGGAACTGTTCGGCGTGTCGTTCGAAACGGTCCGTCGCGACCTGGAGCATTTGGAGAAGGCGGGCTACTTGAAGCGTGTCCACGGCGGCGCGATCCTGAAGGAGTGGGATTATCGCGAAGAGATTCCGATGACGGTCCGGGAAAAGGTCCATTTGGACGGGAAAAACGAGCTGTCCGAAATTGCCGCGCGGTATGTAACGGAGGGACAGTCCATCGCCCTTGACGTAAGCACGACTAATACGCAATTCGTCAAAGCCCTGAAGAAAAAGATCGAACGGTTGACAGTCATTACGAATTCGCTGCCGATCGCAAACGAACTAGTCCATTTGCCGGGATATACGATCATTTTGATCGGGGGCGTGATCCGCAACGAAGAGCAGGGCATGATCGGGGATTTGGCCGAGGAGTTCGCTTCCCGGTTCCATGCCGATTTGTTTTTTATGAGCATGAGCGGCGTCACGTTGACCGAAGGGGTCACGGACTATGGTCTCGGTGAAGTGCAGATGAAGAAAATCATGCTGAGGAACGCCAAACAGACGATTGCCCTGGCCGACAGCAGCAAGTTCGAGGCGGTTTCGCTGATCAAAGTGTGCGGCTGTGCAGAGATCGAACGGTTCGTGACCGATTCGAACATCGATCCGGCTATCGTAGACAAATATAAAAAGCACGGCGTCGAGATCGTCTATCAATAGCTGGAGCCGTCCTGCCGGCTACAAAAGTATGTCTGGAGTCCCGGAGCTTGTCCGGGACTTTTTGTTTTGAATGTGGCAGGTCTTAGTTTGTGGAGAAAATAATAAATCGTTGTATATATGTGTATATGTGTGTTATTATGTTGGAAAAGTTGAATATCTCGGGAGGTGCTTGAAAATTGTACTTTCATTGTTCCTTGTAATCGGATCGGGCATGACGCACGCGGTGTGGAATTTGTTCGCCAAGCAGAGTGAGGACAAAAGCGCGTTTCTATGGGCGATTTTCATGCCTACGACGATCGCACTCATTCCGTACCTTGTTCTTGAGCTTGTCCAGACGGGGATTCCGGCCGAAGCCTACATGTTCATCATCGCATCCTTGCTGGCGCAAAGCGCTTACGCTCTGCTGCTGTCCCGCACCTATAAGCTTGGAGATTTATCGCAGGTATACCCGGTGATGCGGGGAACGTCCACGCTGCTCATTCCCGCGACGGGAGTTCTCTTCTTGGGGGAATCGCTTCCGCTCTGGGGATGGCTCGGGATCGGGTGCATGCTTCTGGGCTTTGCGGTCATGAGCGGGCGGAAGCGGGATACGGAACGCGCACCCACGGTCTGGAAGCCTATCTTGTTCGCACTGTCGGTCGGACTCTGCATTACCTGCTATACGCTGATCGACAAGCAAAATTTGCAGTATTTGTCGCCGTTGTCGCTGCTCGCCGTCTCCAATATCGGATTCGTGCTCGGTCTGACCCCGGCCGCCCTGTCCTCCGGAAGATGGAAGCGGGCGGTTCGCGGGCAGGGGAAGATCGTGCTGCTCGGATCGCTTTTGTCTCCCGGCTCGTATTTGCTGTTTTTACTCGCGATGAGGCACGCTCAAGTGTCCTATATTGCGCCGCTGCGGGAAATCGGCATCGTCTTCGGCACGCTGCTGGGCCTGATCGTGCTCAAAGAACGGCAGGGGGCAAGAAGGCTCGCCGCATCGGTCATCGTCGTCGCAGGGATCGTCATGATCGCCGGTTCCGGGTAACGGATAACCACATTTCGCTTTGAAGGGAAGCGCTGGACATGAAAACGAAAACCGTCTATGAAACGAAGGTCGAGCCGCCACTGCCCGATTATATGAACGCCGAAATGGACCGTGTCGTTAAGCGATGGGACGAGCTGCCGCAGGAAGAAGCGCTCCGGCTGCTCTTCGTCACCGACCTTCATCACTGGAAGGGCGGGAACCAGCTTCGCACCGCCCGGGCTATCCAAGAGCTGACGCGCCGGCTGCCGCTTGACGCGGTCGTCTGCGGCGGCGACCACAGCTTGAACGGGCCGCTAGGCGATTTTATGGAATCGCAGCGAGAAATCATGCGCGAGCTGGCGGCAGCGGCATGCCCGGTGCTGCCGCTCAAGGGCAATCACGACGACAATTCGATTCACGACTTCTACCATCATCCGGAGAGTGCGGGTCACGTGGTCTTTCCGAAGGATAGCTTCGACTTATACGTGCGGGAACGGCAGGACGCCGTTACGCTGGACCCGGAGCATCCGCTGGGCTTGTATTATTCCTACGAGATCCCGGAGAAGCGGGTGAGGATCGTTCTGCTGAACATCATCGACATCCCTTACCGCGTGACGGAACAGGGGAATTTGCAGTATAACGGCCAGTGGAAATACGCCTTCTCGGACAGGCAGCTCAACTGGGTGGCGCATAAAGCGTTTGACTTCAGCGGCAAGTCCGATGCGCGGGACTGGCGCGTCGTTCTGTTCTCGCACGCGTCCGTTTTGCAGGAGGGCGTATTCGGGGGCGATCACGGCATCGAGAACGACGAAGCGATGTGGGGTATTGTGAAAGCGTTCCGGAACGGAACGGCTTACCGTTCGTCACGCGAAGGGGAGTTCGGCTACGATGTGGAAGCCGATTACTCGCAGCAGGGTCCCGGGGGGCTGATTGCCAGCTTTTTCGGCCATGTGCATTTCGATCAAATGCTGCTCCAAGACGGCATTCGCGTCATCTCCACCTTGAATGCGCATACGAATCAGGATTTCGAAGAGGCTCCGGCGCGGACGGAGGGGACGATTACCGAGACGGCGTTCGATCTGATCACGATTCCGTTACGAGGCAGCGAAGGCAAGATGTACTTGACCCGATTCGGCGCGGGAGAGGATCGGGTGGCGGATTATCGGCTGCACGGGCGGTAAAATGAATAAGCCATTCGAATTAGCTTTCTGCGTCTGACCGGGGATAGACTGCCGGGGACTGTTCATATTCCATTCGGAAGACCTACAGTTTTCGACAATAGAACCTATTTTATCCTTCTTCCAAATTTAGTATCGTTTTAGCTGGGTTACGAAACTGGAAGGAGGAACGGTCGTGCAGGAACGCAGAAAATGGATTGACGTAGCCAGGGGGTTAAGCATCATCTTGGTCGTATTGGGGCATTCGGGGAATGAAGTGATCGACGATTATCTCGGTTGGTTCCGTATGCCGTTGTTTTTTCTGGTCAGCGGGCTTCTGTTCAAAAGCGTGATGCCGGACAAGTACATATCATGGACGCTGAAACGTATTCGATCGTTCATGATTCCTTATTTCGCTTACGGGATTTGCATTGCAGTGCTGGTCGCAGCCAAGCTGAGAGATCCGTTATCCGTTCCCCGCGATATTTGGAATCTCATTTACGGGGGAACGGTGTTAGGCGGGTGGTACGGCGTCTTCTGGTTCATCACCTGTTTGCTGCTTGTGCATCTTTTGATGGGTTTTCTTTCCCGATATCCGGTCAAGGTACAAGCGGCAGCGGTGCTTGTGTCCTATACGGCCGCTCATTTCGTCAGCATGACGCCTTTGGCCGAAATGGACATCCCGTGGAATGCGGATGTGGCGCTTATGGCGATAGCGTTCTTTTTTCTGGGCTATACCTTTAAAGCCCAGTTGGCTGCCGGATTGGAGCGGGGGATCTGGTTTATTCCGGCGTTGCTGATTGTGGCAGCTACCATTGTTCTTAATAAAGAACAAATCTTGATTTTCCGAATGGATATGAAGATGAAGGTTTATACCCAGCCGGTGCTGGATCTTATTATTCCACTGGCGTGCGTCCTCGTCGTGCTTCAATTGTGCTACTGGATTTCACGCTGGCCGATGTCTTCCGTTCTGGCATTTTTGGGAACTGTGACCATCACGATCATGTACCTGCACATTCCGGTCAATATCGTGCTACAGTACGGCTTAGGCTTGGAGTACGGCTCGCTTGTCTTCACGCTGGCCGGTGTGCTGCTTCCGTTAGGGGCCGCTTGGCTCATGTCCAAATCGTCCTTGCTGACCATGCTTTTCCTGGGCCAGCAGGGCTTTGGGAGGAAGGAGAAGACTCAAGGCAAGCTGAAGGCGGCAGGTTGAACGAGCAAGGCCAGCCTCTAGGCTGGCCTTTAATCGTTCAAATTACTGGTACGTATCGCCGCCCTCGCCGTTCCAGGTCATCTCTGTGAAAGCGGACGGTGCGACCGTGGTGATCGTGGCGGAGCCTGATGTTTTAAGCCCTCCCACGACGCCGGTCATCGTATAATCCGAATACAGCTTCGTCGAGCCGAAGTTCGTATGAATCATCGCGCCGCCGAGATTCGAAGCGGTCACGGCTTTGAGCTCAAGATTGCTGCCGTACGATACGCCGTCGGAGGCGGTTATTTTGTTGGCGCGGAAAGCTTGGCCGGTCCCGGCGTTGTTTTTCACCGTCGTGCCGATCACCTGCACGTTGTTCGCGCGGATGAACAAGCCGTTGTTTCCTACGGTAGACTCCGGCACGGTATTTTTGAAATCGACCGTGCTTCCGATCACCTTGATGTGGTGCGTGCCTTCCTTGAAGTCGAATCCGTCGTTCTTGGTCAGAATGGCCTTGCAGTTCAGGAACGTAATGTACCCGCTCCGGTCCGCATCCGGCTTCGTCTGCCAGTTCTGATCGGCATCCCCTACGTAGTACCCTTCCCCAAACTTCCCGCTTTGGCCGGTAGATTCTGCCGTGCAATCTTCGAGCAGCCAGTACTGGCTGTTTTTGCGGATTTTGAACGCTTCGCCCAGCGTATTCTTCACCGTCACTTTCGTCAGATAGCCGTGAGAGGCTTCGATCAGAATGCCTTTGTTCGATTTGGAATTCGAGTTAATCGTGATATTTTCCAGTTTGTAATAGTTGTTTTTGATATGAAAAGCCGCATTGCCCGCGGATTCGGTAAAGGTGAAGCTTGCGCCGCTGCCCGTTCCCCGGATCGTAATATACTTACCCGCGCTTCCGTTGACCGACGTCGTAATCGTGCCGTCCGATACGGCATACGTGCCCGATACTTCAAGGATATCTCCCGGCTGGGTACCGGCCAAGTAGCTGCGCAGAGCGGCCACGTCGCCGGGAGGCACGGTTTTGGTCGCAGCCCATGCGATGTGGGCGGGCACTCCGAAAGCGAGAATGGCAAAGCATACGAAAAATGCTAATGCGAGTGCTGCGTATGTTTTGGCGAACATCAGAACACGTCCTTTCGAATGTGCCTCATAGGCTGTAAGGCTTGTCAATGCCCGGCACCGATCGGCCGATTGTACTGCGGACTTTCTAACCGTCACCCCTTTCGCGAACCGTGCTGTCAAAGACGACATGTTGGAAGCGTTTTCGCTAAACGCCGCCGATTTTCTGCTCGAATCCGCCGTTCGGACCGCTTGGAAAAAACAGGTCGTCTTTCCTATAGCTTAACGGATTTGCGTGCCCGCTGAAATGCTGGAAACTCAACTACAATTGACGGATATTGCTTTATTCATCATTTTCGTTCGAATATAAAATATACTATTCCTAATGGAATACTTGTGATATATTGATTTTTAACCAAGTTCGCCAAGAGCTGGAAGGAGGAGGGAGCGCTCGTGAATATTGAGAATCTTGAGGCGTTCGTCTATGTCATTCATTTCAACAGCTTCAACAAAGCGGCCGACGCGTTATTCTTGTCCCAACCGTCCATTACCGCCAGAATCCAGTCGCTGGAGCGCGAATTGGACGTGAAGCTTTTCGATCGGGAGGGCCGACATTTCTCGCTGACGGACAAGGGCAAGCAGTTTTTGCCCTACGCCCAGCAAGTGCTGCAGACCTACAAGAAAGGCAAGCAGCAGCTGCAGCAAATGAACGCCGCGCCTCACGAGCTTCGGATCGGCTGCACCGTATCCGTAGCCAATTATATGATCCCGGAGCTGGTGCCCCTCTTTAAGCGAAAATACCCGGATCTCCAGTTAAAATTAGTGACGGCTTCCAGCGAGTCGATCCTGGAAAGGCTGCTGAACAAGGAAGTGGACGTCGGGCTTGTGCGCAACATTACGCACCCGCATGTGGACTCCGTCCGGTTCTACGAGGACCCGATCCGCCTCTTCGTATACCAGGGGCATCCATTTGTGAGCCAGAACCGCATCGCGCTGGAGGATATCGGGAGTGAGCCGATCGTGTTTTTCGAATGCGGAGCCCTCGATTGGATGAAAATTCACCGGCTGTTCGACACGCTTGACCACCCGCCGAATATCGAACTGCAGCTCGACAACCTGGAAACAGCCAAGAAGCTGGTGCTGAAAGAAATGGGAATCAGCTTCCTGCCGGAGCTGTGCGTGCGCAAAGAAGTGAAGGAAGGGCTGCTGTGGCCGGTCGACATTCCTTCCCTTGCCGGCATCACCCTGCGCACCAATCTCGTTTCGCTCAAAGGGGAAGGGGCGGCTCTCGGCAAAATGGTGCTGGAGCTCAGCCGGGAGATCGATTGGAAACGAAATGTTTAAATCGAATTGTTCGATTTAAGAATAGAAATCCTCTATTACGTACCCCGTTGACGGACTACAGGGGCGGTGATAGACTTTTTTTAATCAAATAAAACCGACAAAACCTATTGGATTATATTTAATTCAATAGCCGGATTACAGGAGGGATGGACGATGGGGCTGAAGCTAAGCATCTTGGATCAAAGTCCGTTTGACGAAGGAAAAACGGCAGTCGACGCGTTCCGGCATACGGTGGCTTTGGCTCGCAAAGCGGAGGAGCTTGGCTACCACCGGTTCTGGGTATCCGAGCATCACGATTCGGCGGCCGTCGCAGGCTCTTCCCCGGAGGTGCTGATCGCGTACTTGCTGGCGCAGACGGAGCGGATTCGCATCGGCTCCGGCGGGGTCATGCTGCAGCACTACAGTCCATACAAGATAGCGGAAAATTTCAACGTGCTCGCCTCGCTTGCCCCGGGACGGGTGGACCTCGGCATCGGCCGGGCGCCGGGAGGACTTCCCCGCTCGACGAAGGCGCTCCAGCAGGAGACAGCCGGGCAAAGCAGACCGCTGGCGGATAAGCTGATCGAGCTGGAGCAGTTTTTGACTGATACGGTTCCCGGCGACCATCCGCTGCAGGGGCTTAAAGCGATACCGATTCCGGCCGAACCTGCGGATTTGTATCTGCTCGGAACGTCGCCGGCCAGTGCGGAGCTTGCGGCAAGCCGGGGCATCCCCTACGTCTTCGCGCAGTTTATTAACGGGGACGAGGCGGTCGTCCGGCAATCGCTGGACACGTACCGGAACCGGTTTGTTCCCCGGAAGTCCGCCCGGCCGGAGGCCATTCTCGCGCTGTCGGTCATTGTGGCGGATACGGACGAGGAAGCGAAACGGCTTGCCGCCGACGCCAAGCTCGTGAAAATTCACCTGGAGAGCGGAAGGACGATCACCGTCAAAACCGTAGAGCATGCGGAAGAATTCGGGCGGCAAAGCGAGGAAAAATACACGATTGAGGTCAAGGATGCCGACGTCGTACACGGCTCCAAGGAAACCGTGCGCGCCAAGCTGCTGGACCTCCAGCGGAAGTACGGCGTGGACGAACTGATTTTGATTCTCGCCTTGAAGGAATTCGAACAGCGGCTTCAGGCGCTGTCGGAGCTTAAGGAAGCATTCGCCGAAATGGTCGTATAAACGTGGAAAACGAGGGAGGAATCGGAATGGCAAACGGAAGAAAGCTGAAATTGGGCACAATCATCCACGGCGTCGGAGGGAATATGGCGGCTTGGAGACACCCGGATATTCAGGCGGACGCCAGCGTCAGCTTCGAGTTCTATACGAAGCAAGCCCGCAAAGCCGAGGAAGGCAAGTTCGATCTCGTGTTTATCGCCGACGGCTTGTTCATCAACGAAAAGTCGATCCCGCACTTTCTGAACCGGTTCGAGCCGATCACGATTTTATCCGCGCTCGGCGCTGTCACCTCGAAGATCGGTCTCGTCGGCACCTTGTCAACTTCCTACAGCGAACCGTTCACGGTCGCCAGACAGTTCGCTTCTCTCGATCATATCAGCGGGGGCCGGGCCGGTTGGAATGTGGTCACCTCTCCGCTGGAAGGCTCCGCCCTCAATTACGGCAAAAAAGAGCATCCGTCGCACGATTTGCGCTACAAGATCGCCGAGGAATTTTTGGAGGTGGCCCGCGGGCTGTGGGACTCCTGGGAGGACGACGCGTTCGTGCGGGATAAAGCTTCGGGCGTGTTCTTCGATCCGGACAAAATGCACCGGCTCGATCACAAGGGACAATTTTTCTCTGTACAGGGCCCGCTTAACATTGCCCGCTCCAAGCAGGGGCATCCGATCGTATTCCAGGCCGGGTCGTCGGACAGCGGCCGCACCTTGGCGGCCAAGACGGCCGACGCGGTATTCACCGGGCATGAGTCGATTGAGGACGCCAAGCGGTTTTACCAGGACGTGAAGACGCGGGCAGCCGCATTCGGCCGGAGCGCCGACGATATTCTCATCTTCCCGGGCATCGGGCCGATCGTCGGGCGGACGCAGGAGGAGGCCGAGCGCAAATACGAGGAGATCGCGAACCTCATGACGATCGAGAACGCCCTGAACTACCTGGGCCGCTTCTTCGACCATTTCGACTTCTCGCAGTTCCCGCTCGACGAACCTTTCCCCGATTTGGGCGAAATCGGCAGCAACAGCTTCCGCAGCACGACGGACAAAATCAAGCAGAAAGCCAAGGAGCAGCAATTGACGCTGCGGCAAGTGGCGCTCCAGACGGCGACGCCGAAAGGCCAGTTTATCGGGACGCCGGAGAAGGTGGCCGACCTCGTTCAGCAGTGGTTCGAGGAGAAGGCGGCAGACGGATTTATTATTCATTCGAGCGTGCCGGGAGGACTTGACGATTTCGTCGAGCTGGTCGTACCAATCCTGCAGGAGCGGGGGATATACCGGGAGGAGTACGAGTCCGACACGCTGCGCGGGAATTTGGGCCTCGCCAAGCCGGAAAACCGCCATACGCTCGCCAGACGAACACCGCAGGATTTTGTGAAAAGCTGCTGATCGGACTCGATCATGGCTTGTGATTTTACGCTCACGGATTGGAGAGGGTCCCAGTGAAACGGTTACGGTTACTACGGCCATGGATGCTTGCCGCAGCTTTGCTTCTGCTTACGGCAGGCTGCGGAGGCGAAACGGGCGTCAAGCCTTCGTCAGGAGGGCAGGCGGGAGAGACGCAGTCAGGCGGCGAGTTGACCTACGGCCTCGCCACGTCGCCGTCGGGGCTGGACCCGAACGTCGTGCCGGGGGCCGTCGATTACCGGGTGATGCGGGCGCTGTACGACAGCTTGGTCGTGCAAATGCCCGATCAATCGATCAAGCCATGGCTGGCGACGGAATGGACGGTCTCCCCGGACGGCAAAAGCTACACCTTCAAGCTGCGCAAGGACGTTAAGTTCCACGACGGCACGCCGTTCAATGCTGCGGCCGTCAAGTACAATTTGGACCGCATCGTCGATCCGGCGACCAAATCCCGGTTTGCGGTGACGCTGATCGGACCTTACGAATCGTCGGAAGTGATCGACGACTTTACGGTCAAAGTGAACTTAAAATCGCCCTACAGTGCCTTTCTGAGCAGCTTGAGCCAAGCGTTTCTCGGCATCGTGTCGCCTGCCGCAGCGGAGAAGCACAAGGACCAGTTGGGCAAGCATCCGGTCGGCACCGGTCCGTTTACATTTGCCGGCTGGACGGAGAATGCCGCGATTCGGCTGGAGAAAAACCCCGACTACAAGTGGGGGCCTCCGATTGCTGAAAATGCCGGTCCGGCACGCATCGACAAGCTGACCTTCAAAATCATTCCGGAGGAAGCGACCCGCATCGGCAGCGTGCAGAGCGGACAGGTGTCTGCCGTCGAGACGGTCCCGCCGCAAAATCTCGTCTCGCTCAAGGGCGATCCGAACGTCAATCTGCTGCAGGCCGAGTCGACGGGCATTCCGTATACGCTCATGCTGAATCAGCAGCATCCCCCGTGGAACGAGCTGAAGGCGCGCAAGGCCGTGCAACTGGCCATCGACTTCGAGGCGATCGTCAAGACACTTTATCTTGGGACGTATCCGAGGGCATGGTCCCCGTTGTCGCCGTCTATGCTAGGGTATAACGCTTCGCTTGAACAGGCCGTGAAGCCGGACGTCGCCAAAGCGAACGCGCTGCTCGACGAGCTCGGGTGGGTACGCGGAGCGGACGGCATCCGGGCCAAGGACGGCAAGCCGCTCGCGCTTCATTACATCGACGGCTCGCCTAACCGGGAGAAGCGCAACGATATCGCCGCCATGATTCAGCAGCAGCTGAAGCAAGTCGGCATTGCCGTCAACATTGAGCTGCTTCCGGACACGACCAATGCGGTTATGATCAAGGGGACGAACGATCTGGTCGGTGTCAGCAATGTGTCGGGGGACCCGGACATTTTGCGCAGCTTCTTCCATACGAATGCCATTCCGACGCCGGAAAAATGGGGCCACAACCATACCCGGCATTCCGACCCGCAGTTGGATCAATGGCTGGAGGAAGGGCTGAGGGAGCAGGACCCGGCGAAGCGCGCGGAAATTTACAAAAAGGTGCAGAGCTATGTCGTGGACAACGCCTACGGGTTCCCGATTTACGTATTCCCGTACACGGTGGCTGCCGCCAAATCGGTTCGCGGACTGAAATTCGACTCCCTCGGCTATCCGCTCTTCTATGACGTGACGGTGAAAAAATAATGACGGAAGGAGCCGGTTGCTATGGCTGGGGTGATCGTTCAGCGTCTTTTATCGTCCGTTCTGGTCATCGTCGGAGCGTTGATCCTCGTCTTTTTCATCCTGTACTTGCTGCCGGGCGATCCGGTCTTGATCATGCTCGCCGGAGCGCCGGCCAGTCCGGAGACGGTGCAGAACCTGCGCCACCAGCTCGGGCTTGACCAGCCGGTATGGGTCCAGCTTGGCACTTACCTGTGGGATATGCTTCGCGGAGATTTCGGCCGCTCATTGGTCAGCGACGACCCGGTACTGCCGAAAATTTGGGAGCAGTTTCCTGCTACCGCTCTTTTAACCCTGGTCAGTTCTTGCGTCGCCGTTGCGCTTGGCGTTGTGCTCGGCGTGCTCTCGGCGATCCATAAGGGACGCGCGGTTGATCTGTTCGCCCGGATCGTCAGCCTGTTCGGCATCTCAATGCCGACGTTCTGGTCGGGCATTCTGCTCATTCTGATATTCTCGGTGCAGCTTCAGTGGCTGCCTGCTATGGGCTCCGAGGGCGTCCGAACGCTGATTCTTCCCGCTCTGACGCTTGGGCTCGTCGGCGCCGGGTTTATCGTACGCATGGTGCGCAACAGCATGCTGGAGGTGCTGGGCGAGCCGTTTATCGTTACGCTGCGCTCTAAGGGACTGCCGGAACAAATCGTCATGTACCGTCACGCGCTGCGCAACGCGCTCATTCCGGCCATCACGATGGTCGGAATTCAGATCGGCGAATTGATGGCGGGGGCCGTCGTGATCGAAACCGTCTTTTCCCGGCAGGGCATCGGGCGCCTGCTGGCGGATGCCATTACGGCCAAAGATTTGCCCGTCGTTCAGGGCGTCGTCTTTTTTACCGCGATTGCGTATGTGGTCGTGAACCTGCTCGTAGATATTTCGTACTCGATCGTCGATCCGAGGGTAAGACGCTCACTTTAAACCGAGTAATCCGGAAGGAAAAGAGGGTTAATTATGAAAAGCGTCGTTTCGGTCGCTAGGCCGGTATTGTCCCACAGAAGACCGTTCGTGTCCGCTCCGAGCCGTCCGAAGCTGTCATCATCGCTATCCGGACCGTTCTTCTACGGGGCGATATTGATGGTGCTCTTCATTGCGGCGTGCGCCGTCTTCCCGCAGTGGATCGCTCCTTATTCGCCGACGGACATGCGGGCGGACCGGATTTTGCAGCCGCCGGGAGCGGCCCATCCGTTCGGCACCGATTATTTCGGGCGGGACGTCTTCAGCGTCGTCGTCTACGGAGCCCGAAGCTCGCTGCTGATCGGCGTCGCTTCCGTTCTGCTCGGCGGCTTGGCCGGCAGTCTGCTCGGCGCGCTGTCGGGCTATATCGGCGGTGCGGTCGATACCGTACTCATGCGGTTCATCGATATTTTAATGGCGATCCCGAGTCTGCTGCTTGCGCTTGCTATTGCCGCCGCCCTCGGCCCGAGTCTGTTCAACGTGGTGCTGGCCGTGAGCGTATCGGCCATTCCGAGATATGCCCGCGTGCTGCGGGGCCAAGTGCTCAGCATCAAGGCGCGCCCCTATGTGGCGGCTTCCCGCTCGGTCGGCGCATCCCATGCGCATATCCTTTTGCGGCATGTGCTGCCGGGCGCATGGTCTCCGCTGCTTGTGATGGCGACGATCGGCGTCGGTTCTTCGATCTTGATCGGCGCGTCGCTCAGCTTTTTGGGGCTGGGGGTGCTGCGGGAAATCCCGGACTGGGGCACCTTGCTGTCGCAAGGGCGCGGTTACCTGACCGTCGCTTGGTGGATGGCGACGTTCCCCGGGCTGGCGATTACGTTGTTCGTATTGGCTGTCAATCTGATCGGCGATCAGCTCCGTGACCGGCTGGACCCGAAGCGGAGCCTGACATAGAAGTCAGTTGGATGCGCCGAATTTTCCACTATGTCAGGAGGAGATGCCCGAGTGAAGGCATTGCTTGAGATCGAACAGCTAACGGTCGATTTCGTCACCCCGGCCGGTTATCTTCCGGCAATCCGGGACGTGTCGCTCCACATCGGCACCGGCGAAACGGTATGCCTGGTCGGCGAATCCGGCAGCGGCAAAACCGTGACGGCCAAAGCCTTGATGCGCTTGATCGACTTCGAGAACGGCGTCATTACGGGCGGCCATGTGCGGATGGACGGCGTGGACTTGACGGCGCTGCCGCAGGAGGAAATCCGGCGCTGGCGCGGCAAACGAATCGCCATGGTGTTCCAGGAGCCGATGGCGGCGTTTGACCCGGTCTTTACGGTCGGCAGTCAAATCGCCGAGTCGATGGTGCGCCATCAAGTAGCTTCTCGGGCCGAAGCTTGGGAGCGCGGCATCGGGCTCCTGCGCAAGGTCGGCATCCCGGAGCCGGAAATCCGGATGAAGCAGTATCCCGGGGAGCTTTCCGGCGGCATGCTGCAGCGCGCAATGATCGCAATGGCGCTGGCCTGCGGCCCGGAGCTGCTCATCGCCGACGAGCCGACGACCGCGCTGGACGTGACGATTCAAGCGCAAATTCTTCAGCTGCTGCAGGAGCTGCAATCGGAATTCAACATGTCGATTCTGCTCATTACGCACGATATGGGGGTGGCGGCGGAAATCGCGGACCGCATTATCGTCATGTATGCCGGAGAGATCGTGGAGCAGGCGGCCGCAGAGCAGTTGTTCCGGGAGCCGCAGCATCCTTACACGAAAGGACTCCTGCAATCGGTCGCGACACTGGAGAGCGACCGGGGGGTGAAGCTGTATTCGATCGACGGCTCGATCCCGAGCTTGTCCGAGCTGCCGGGCGGCTGCCGCTTTCATCCGCGCTGCCCGTTTGCCACGGAAGTCTGCGAGGAAGAGCGCCCGCCGCTGGCGGACAACGGCGGCCGGCAGGTCGCCTGCTGGCACGCCGAGGCCATAACGCACTCCGGGCGGTGGGAGACCGCCTTCGCCTCCGGAGCCTCCGAAGCTGCCGCTGCCCGGGTGTCCCGGATCGTCGAACCGGAGGAGGATGAAGCAGCGCAGCCCTTTACCAGCAACCTGATCGAAGCGCACGAGCTGACCAAGCATTTTCCGGTGAAGCAGGGCTTTTTCCGCTTCGGGCGTGCCGGGGCGCATATTCGCGCCGTCGATCAAGTGTCCTTTTCCATTCGCAAAGGGGAGACGTTCGGACTCGTCGGGGAATCGGGCAGCGGGAAGTCGACGCTGGGACGGCTGCTGCTTCAGTTGGACCGTCCGACAAGCGGATGGGTCCGGTTTGACGGACACGATTTGTCGAAGCTGTCCTCTGGAAATTTACGGGAAGTCCGACGCAACATGCAGATGATTTTCCAAGATCCGTTCGGCTCGCTCAATCCGCGCTGGAAGGTGGGCGATCTGATCGGGGAACCGCTGGCGGTGCATGAAGGCTGGAGTGGACGCGCGAAGCGGGAGCGGGTAGAGCCGCTGCTGGCCGCCGTAGGGCTGAATCCGGCGTGGTACGACCGGTATCCGCACGAATTTTCGGGCGGACAGCGGCAGCGGATCGGCATCGCCCGGGCGATCGCGCTGCGTCCGAAGTTTATTTTGGCGGACGAAGCGGTGTCGGCGCTCGACGTATCCGTCCAATCGCAGATCGTCAATTTGATGCAGGATTTGCAGCGCCGTCTAGGGCTGACGTATTTGTTTATCGGCCACGGCCTTCAGATCGTCCGCTACATTTCTGACCGGATCGGCGTGATGTATCTGGGCAAGCTGGTCGAGATCGCTTCGAGCGAGGAGCTGTTCCGCCGCCCGGCGCATCATTACACCAAGGCGCTGCTTGCTTCCGTCCCTGTCCCCGACCCATCCCGCAAAAGAACATGGGCCGCTATTCAAGGGGAAATCCCGTCTCCGGCCCATCCGCCCTCAGGCTGCCGCTTTCATCCGCGCTGCCCTGCAGCGACGGCGAGATGCCGGGAGGAGGCGCCGGAGTTAACCGAAGTCGAAGCGGGTCATTGGGCTGCGTGCCATGATCCCGCATAAAGTCAGGAGGAAATCATCATGAGTCAGAGTGTGATCGATATTGAAGCGTACTTGCATACGCATGAGCAATTGAAGCAAGCGATCGAAGGCTTGTCGGAGAACGAGCTGAAATGGAAAGCGTCGCCGGAGCAGTGGAGTGTAACGGAGGTGCTGTCGCATCTGGCCGATCACAACATCGTCGTCTCGTTCCGCATCCGCGAGCTGCTGTCCGGATCGACGGAACAGCTGCCGGCCTTCAAGCAGGACCCTTGGGTGAGCTCGGTCCGGGCGAACGAAAGCTCCGCTGACGATATTTTGGACGTGTTCCGGGCGCTGCTCGTCTTCAACAGCCAGTTATTCCGTCGGTTAACCGGGGAAGATTGGAGCAAGAGCGGCGTCAACTTCAAAGGCGAAACCGTGACGCTGGAGCAGGCGATTCAAGCTTTTATCAACCACGTGCAGACGCATCTGCGGCAGATCGAGCGAATCAAGCAAGCTCTCCCGCAGAATGAATCGGTAAAATAAGAATACTTGTGCCAAAAAAGAAGCTGATTGGACCGCCAAAAGCTCCTGTTGATTGAAGCAGGGGCTTTTTGTTGCCAATTCATCACGATCATGGGGGTTATCATATGAAAAAAAGATTTCTTTCGGCGTCCCTGCTCACCGTCCTCCTTCTGGCAGGCTGCGGTGCTCAAGCCACTACGGGAGGGGCGGGCAGCTCCAGTGCTGCGGCTTCCGCCGGGGGCCAGACCGTGAAAAAAATCGTCGTCGGCACGGGCACGCAGTTTCCGAACATTTGCTTCATCGACAAGGACGGCAAGCTGACCGGCTACGACGTGGAGCTCGTCAAAGAAATCGACAAGCGTCTGCCGGAGTATGAGTTCGAGCTGAAAACGATGGAATTCAAAAATTTGCTGCTCAGTCTGGAAACGAAAAAGATCGATTTTATCGCGCATCAAATGGAAGTGAACGAGGAGAGACAGAAGAAATTTTTGTACAACGACGAAGCGTACAACATTTTCCCGAACAAAATCGTCGTGCACAAGGACAATAACGACGTCAAGTCGGTTGCCGATTTGAAGGGCAAGAAGCTGATTGCAACTGCGACAAGCAATGCGGCGGCGCTGGCCGAAAAATACAATAAAGAGCACGGCAATCCGATCCAGATCGTGTATACGGGTGCAGGCGAAGACACGAGCACGCAAGTCAAAACCGGGCGGGTCGACGCCTTGATCAGCACGCAGTTTGCCATCGATTACTTGAACAAAAGCGCGGACGCCCAGCTCAAAACAGTCGGCGAGACGCTTTCCAATTCGAAAGTGTATTTCATGCTTCGCAAGGACGAAAGCGAGCTGAAAAGCAAGATCGACGAGGCGTTGAAGGCGATCAAGGCCGACGGGACGTTGGCGAAGCTGAGCAAGCAGTGGCTGGGTGATGACTACACTGTGGAAAAATAGACCAAATTTCCTTACAGAAAGGTATGGGGTGGAATGGGGAAATCGTTCGACGCCGCGCTCATAGGGGAGTTCCTTCCTATACTGCTGTCTTACCTCCATATTACGCTGTTTATTCTGGCCGCTTCGCTCTTCTTCGGCGTACTGCTGGGAATGCTGATCGCGCTGCCGCGGCTGTACAACGTTCCGGTGCTGAACCGGATTGCCGCCGTTTACGTGTCGTTTGTCCGTGGAACGCCGATTTTGATCCAATTGTTTCTCGTCTTTTACGGGGTGCCCGCGCTGCTGCAGCTCGTGGACTTCGACATGTCGCGGATGAATCCGATCGTATTCGTTATTATTACGTATGCGCTTGGCAGCGCCGCCTCGATCTCTGAGGTGATCCGCGGGGCGGTCAAGGCCGTAGACCGGGGCCAGCTTGAAGGCGCGTATGCGGTGGGCATGACGGGGCCACAGGCCTTTTTCCGGATCGTTCTGCCGCAGGCGTTCGTCGTTGCTTTTCCGAATTTTGCGAGCACAGTGATCGGCTTTTTAAAAGATACGTCACTGGCGTACTCCATCGGCGTCATGGACATGATGGGGCGTGGACAGACGCTGATTGCGACGACCGCCCACACGCTGGAGGTATATATCGGTCTGACGATCATTTATTATTTGACCGTACTCGTGCTGGAGAAGGGCTTTGCGTTGACGGAAGTCCGGCTGCAGCGGCACGAACAAAGAATCGCGAGCGCATGACCGGCTGCCAGTCCGGGGATGGAGTGAGAACGAATGAGTATCGACATCGGGTTTATCGTTACGGCTTTTTTTGAAATATTGGACGCGCTGCCTCTGACGCTGGTCATCACGATCGTCCCGCTGCTGTTCGGGTTCGTCATCGGCGTGGCGACGGCGCTGATCCGCATGTACAAGGTGAAGGTGCTGCACCGGATCGCCGACGCATACGTTTCCTTTTTGCGCGGAACGCCGGTCATTCTGCACGTGTTCCTCATTTATTGGGGGCTGCCGATGCTGATCGACAAGCTGTCGACGCATTACGGGTGGGGGATCAAGACGGCTTCGATCCCGATCCTGTCGTTCGTACTGACGGCGTTCTCCCTGACAGCCGGCGCCTATATGTCCGAGATCATCCGCTCCGGTCTCCTGGCGGTAAACCGCGGTCAGATCGAGGCCGCCTACTCCGTCGGCATGAGCACGCCGCAAGCGCTCAGACGCATCGTGCTGCCGCAGGCGATCGGGGTTATTTTACCGAATCTGTGCAACCTGTTCGTCGGATTTTTGCATACGTCGACGTTTGCGTTCACGGTCTCGCAGATGGAGCTGCTGGGCAAGGCCAGCGTCGTGGCGTCGAGTAATTTGAAGTTTCTGGAAGCCTTTATCGCGGCGGCGCTGATTTATTGGGGAATCACGGTCGTGGCGGAGCGGCTGACGGCTTATTTGGAAAAAAAGGTAACCAAATACAATCGGGGAGGCGTGACATGATTCGGCTGACGAACATTCAAAAGTCGTTCGGCAAGCAGGCGGTGCTGAAAGGGATCGACTTGTCGGTGGAAAAAGGAGAGGTCGTCGTCATCCTCGGGCCCAGCGGATCGGGCAAAACGACGCTGCTCCGCTGCGTCAATCTGTTGGAGCGTCCGCAGGACGGGGAGGTGGCGATCGGTGATTTTACGGTCAGCTGCAAGCATCCGAGCAAGCGCGACATCTTGACGCTGCGCCGCAAAACGGCGATGGTGTTCCAGCATTACAATTTGTTCAAGCATAAGACGGCGCTGGAAAATGTGATGGAAGGCCTCGTTATTGCGCAGAAAATGCCCAAGGAAGAGGCCAGGGAGCGAAGCCTTCGGGTGCTGGAGAAGGTAGGCCTTGCGGCAAAAGCGGATGCCTACCCCAGCCAGCTCTCGGGCGGGCAGCAGCAGCGGGTCGGGATCGCCCGCGCCTTGGCGCTCAATCCCGAGGTGATTTTGTTCGACGAGCCGACGTCGGCGCTCGATCCCGAGCTGGTCGGCGAGGTGCTGTCCGTCATCCGCAAAATTGCCCGTGAAGGCATCACGATGATCGTCGTGACGCATGAGATGAGCTTCGCCCGCGAAGTGTCGAATCGCGTGGTGTTTATGGACGAAGGCGTCATCGTCGAGGAGGGCAAGCCGGAGGACATTTTCTCCCGCCCCCAAGAAGAGCGCACCAAGCAATTCCTGCGGAGAATCACGCCGGAATGGAGTTATGTGATATAATAGCGAAAATTGTGAGGTGAGTCCCGTGAACGAGGTGTACCGTCAAGCGACGTTAGACGATGCCGAGCAGGTTCTTGGCGTAATTCGCAGAGCTTATCGGAGCATCGGGGAGCTTAAAATCGAATTTGCGGCCGTCCATGCGGATTTGGAGATGGTGCGGACGAATATCGCCGAGCATGCCAGCTACGTGCTGGAGATCGACGGAACGATCGTCGCGACCATTTCGCTCCGGTCGCTGCCGGAAGTGACCGATCTGCCGTTCCTGTACAACTTTGCCGTCGATCCGGCATATGCGAACCGCGGTGTCGGCAGCAAGCTTCTGTCCTACGCGGAGGAAGCGGTCGTACGGGACATTCTGCTTTCGCCGGCTGTTGTGCTCGCGACCTCAGCGAAGCATCCCTGGCTGCTGCCGATGTATGAACGGAAAGGCTACATGCGCTTCTATGAACGAGAGCTGGGACGGGACGACAAGCTCGTCTTTTTGCGTAAAAATTTGCTGCCTGAAGTCCGCGCCACCACAGGCTGAAACGAGGAGAATCTGCGCATGAACCCTGAACGATTGCTTCAAGAGGCTGAGGAACTGAAGCCCGAATTGGTGCGGCTTCGCCGCGACTTGCACCGCCATCCGGAGCTGTCGATGCAGGAGGTGGAGACGACCCGCAAAATCCGGGAAGCGTTAAGCGGAGCGGGCATTCGTCTGCTGCCGCTCGACCTGCCTGTCGGCGTGCTGGCGGAGGTTGAAGGAGCGGAGCCCGGGCCGACGGTTGCGTTGCGGGCGGATATCGACGCGCTGCCGGTGACGGAAGAAACCGGGCTGCCGTTCGCCTCGGAAATTCCCGGGAAAATGCACGCTTGCGGGCACGATTTTCACACCGCAGCGATTGTGGGCGCGGCGCTGCTGCTCAAACGGCATGCCGCAGAGCTAAAGGGAACCGTGAGGCTGCTGTTTCAGCCGGCGGAAGAGAAGGGCACCGGAGCGAAAGCGATGATCGGTGCGGGCGCTTTGCAAGGCGTGCAGGCCATCTTCGGCATGCATAACAAGCCCGAGCTGCCGGTCGGCACCGTGGGCTTGGCGTCAGGGCCGCTGATGGCCAGCGTCGACGGCTTCAAGCTGACGGTGACCGGCAAGGGCGGCCATGCGGCGATTCCCGATGCGGCGATCGACCCGATCGTGGCCGCCAGCGCGATCGTAGGCGGCCTCCAGACCGCGGTCAGCCGCAGCATCAGCCCGCTCGACAGCGCGGTCGTCAGCGTGTGCAGCTTTCATGCGGGCAGCACGTGGAACGTGATCCCGGACGAAGCGGTCCTGGACGGCACCGTGCGGACGTTCCGCCCGGAGGTCCGGCAGAAGCTGCCGGATCTGCTGCAGCGCATCGCCGGCGGTATTGCCGCGGGCTACGGCGCGGAGGCGCGTCTGACTTGGTTTGCGGGAATTCCGTCGGTTATGAATCATCCGGAAGCGGTGGAGATCGCCCGGGGAGCGGCGCAAGCCTTGAACCTCCAGGTGACGGAGGCCCTGCGTTCCGCGGGCGGCGAAGATTTTGCGCACTATCAGGAACAGGTGCCGGGCTGCTTCCTCTGGATGGGCACGAGCGGAACGGAGGAATGGCACCATCCGAAATTTACGCTGAATGAGGATGCGCTGACGCCGGGTGCGGCTTTATTTGCGCTTACGGCGGTCCACGCTTTGGACCGTCTGCGGGGCTAGTCGCGCCGGTACCACTCGCCGGACATCCACTCGCTCGCTTTCCAGCGCAGCACGTCCGGCGTGGCGAGGTGGATGATTTCTTTCAAGAAGTCGAGCTGCTCCGTGTCGGACATCGGGCAGAATTGTTTGGCGATGGCGAGGTTTTTCTCCAACTGCTCCATCGTTTCCATCCCGATGATGGTCGTGGCAACGGGCAGCGAGAACGTGTATCGCAGCGCTTGCTCGTACCACGGGGCGAGCTTCCCGAGCGCCATTACCTTCATGCCGATTACGGCGATTCCCTTCTCGACGGCCCGCGGAACAAATTCGTGCGCGAAGCTGTAGATGAAATGGTCGGCGGCGGATAGTGCCACCAAGGCGCTGTCGAAGGGGAACCGTTCGATCGCTTCGAGCTGGACTTCCGGGTTCGTATGCCCGCTGACGCTGATCGCCTTGATGATGCCTTGCTCTTTCGCTTCGAGCATCGCCTCCATCGCTCCGCCCTTGGCGAAGCATTGCTCCAAATCGTTCATCGTCACCAGATTATGCAGACGCCACTCGTCAACACGGTCAGTTTGCAGCCGGTTCAGGCTGGCTTCGAGCAGGCGCCACGAGCCGTCTCTTGTCCGGTCGTGCGTCTTCGTTGCGATCCAGACGTCGCTGCGGCGGTGCCCGAGCGCTTTGCCCAGCCGCTCTTCCGACTGCCCGTCGGAATAGCTCGGGGCCGTATCGAAGTAGGTGATGCCTTCGTCGATCGCCCGGTTCACGATGCGAATTGCTTCTTCCTCCGTGCATTGATGCTCGTCCACGATGCGCTGGGCGCCGAAGCCCAGAATCGGAAATTGCTTGTCGGACGCGCCGAAATATCTATGTTCCAAAAAAGTTCACTCCTTCGGGAATGTAGGTGGTCATAGTCTGATTATACCTAATTATAAGGCGGTTTAATATACGATTGGGAAGGAGTGACCGTTATCCGTACGTCTTACGATGTCATCGTCATCGGCGCAGGCTCCATGGGCATGAGCGCGGGGGCGCATTTGGCGGGGCGAGGAATAAGCACGCTGCTGATCGATGCGTTTGACCCGCCCCATGGGGGAGGCAGCCATCACGGGGAAACGAGGCTGCTCCGTCATGCCTATGCCGGAGGGGGCCCCTACGCGGCCATGGCCGTCCGGGCGCACCGCCTTTGGAGCGAGCTGGAAGAGGAGCGCGGCCGGAAGCTGTTCTTTCGCAGCGGCGTGCTGAATATGGCGCCGGCAGGGCATTCGGGGCTCCGCGACAAGCTCGAATCGTCGGCAGCGCTTCAACTGCTGGTCGAGCTGCTGCGGCCGGAGGAGATTGCGAAGCGCTGGCCAGGCGTTCAACTGCCGGACGATTACGCTGGGCTGTTCGAGCCGGAGGCCGGCTATTTGCTTAGCGAGCAATGCGTGCAGGCGTACCGCGAGACGGCGCTGGCGCATCGGGCGGCGCTGCTTCCGTACACGCGTGTAACGGAGGTCGTGCCGGGGAACGCGGGCGTCACCGTAAAAACCGGGGTTGGCGACTTCTACGCGGACCGTCTTATTGTAAGTGCGGGCGCCGGAGTCGGCAGCGTACTGCTTCCGTCGCTAGCGCCGCCTGTGGCGCCGGTCCGCAAAGCGGTTGCCTGGTTCCAGGCCGATGAAGCGCTGTTCGCTTCCGAGCGCTTCCCGGGATTCACGTTAAGTACCCCGGACGGCGGCTTTTACGGCTTTCCGAGCATTCAAGGGTCCGGCGTGAAGATCGGCCGGCACGAGACCGGACTTCCGCTCTCGCCAGTCGAGCAGCCGGCTGACTTCGGGACGCTGCCGGAGGACGAAGGCGATCTCCGCCGGGCGCTGGAGACGTATATGCCGGCTGCGGCGGGCGGTCTGCTGCGCGGCGGGGTGTGCAAATACGAGCTGTCACCGGACGAACATTTCATCATCGACCGGGCGCCGTTCAATTCGAATATCCAGATCGCCTGCGGCTTCTCGGGTCACGGCTTCAAGTTTGCCAGCGTCGTCGGCGAAATTTTGGCGGACCGGATCGAAGGAAAACCGGACGCGTTCGATCTAAGCATGTTCCGGCTGTCCCGCTTTCAGGAGCAGCAGGTGGTGATCATTTAAGAGAGCACTTTCTCAACACTTGAGCACATACTTATGTGTACGTAGTAAGGTAGACAAGACAACGGAACTGCCGTGCGCTATTTTTTGTCTTAGAAAGCCCGTTTCCAAAATAGAGAACGTACGTTCCTTTATTTGTGTCGAAACATAGTAAGTAAGGTTAACATCGGGCATTTAGCGCATCTGAGTTCCTCTGTATTTGCACAAAGAGGTCAAAAAGCCGATTTAGAGGAACTTTTCTGCATCTATTTGCTGACGCGCGATCCCGCCACAGAAAGGCGGCTCTGCTGCTTACCTCCCCGATGTTTCTGACGGCTCCCGAATATCGACAGGTCCTATCGGTACGGGCTCTTGAACAAAACAGAAAAACTCTCCACTGAGAGGTTAGAGTATCGAGAAACTCGAGGAGTAAAAAATTCAGACAAATAGACGTGGATATATCCCGTAAGAGTGTACGTTCGCCTTGAAGCCCGTGAAATTACCGCTAATTCTAATCAGTTTCACGGATAGATGGGTCCACGGAAAGTATTAGAATATGCTTCTAAGAGATACATCACTTTCTGGGGAGGGGCCGCTGCTGGGAGGGATATACCCCACCGGCGTATGCCAGAGAGTTTTCTACGAGCATCGGGTTTTACAACAAAGCAAAGCCCCGGGAAACCCCGGAGCTTTACATCATCACTAACTATTCCGCCTAGACAACATAACGAAGAGGGTACCGCCAAACGCCACAAGCGCCATAAAAATCAGCATCATGTTGCTATAAAGCGCAGCCGTTTGACTCGTTACAGTCCCGACAAGCGGAGAGTCCAGCCACGGCTTCGTCAGCAGTCCGCCCACACCGGCAATGCCGATCCCTTCCGCAAGGAAGCAGGCGAAGTTGAGCATGCCCATACCTGAGCCCGCTTCATTCTCTTCCAGCGTACTGGCGACACTTGCGGAAACGGCGGTTTTGACAAACGACAGGCCGCCAAACGTCAGAATCACCGAAGCCGCGATAAACCACGGCGCCCGGTCCGTATAGAACAGGACGACCAGAAAACCGGCGACAATCATGCTTAATCCGGTCAGCATCGCGGCGTTATGGCCCCAGCGGTCGGCCAGCATCCCGCCAAGCATCCCGAACAAAATGACGCTCAAGGTGCCGGGGAACAGAATGGCGCTTCCAATGAGACCGGTCGGCATCTCGTACACCGCTCTCATCAGATAAGGCACCATGGAAAAAAAGCCGGCGACCGTGCCGAGAAGCAAGGCGCCTAGGATCACACCAACAAGATACGTTTTCTTCCGGAACAGGAACGGCTCCAGGAACGGATCCCGGTGCCGACGGATATGAAGAGCGAGAAGCGCAAACAGAACCAGACTTGCAGTCAGATAAATCCAATGATACAGCGTCGTAAACAACGCAAACGACAGAATGCCCGCGGACAACAGTACCGCTCCGGTCATGTCGAATGCTTTTGTCTCTGTCGTCTCGTCAGGCAGCGTCCGAAGGACGAACGGCAGGGCCAGCAGCGACAGCAGCGGCAGTGCAAACAACAGCGACCAATGCATATAGCCGGATACCGCGCCTCCGATGACCGGACCGAGACCCTCGCCAAAGGCGACAACAGAACCGATCAGGCCGAAAGCTTTGCCCTGTTTTCCCGGTTCGACAACCTTGACGATCATCACCATAATGAGCGACGGAATGGCCGAAGCCCCGATTCCCTGCAAAAAACGCGCGGCCAGCACGCCCGGATACCAGGCATGACCCAACAGGCCGGCCACCGAACCGAAACCGTAGGTCAGCATACCGAACAACAGCAGCTTTCGCATGCCTGTATGTTCCGATATTTTGCCGTACACGGCGACGCCGATCGCGAAAGAAAGCGAAAAGCAGGTGTTGGTCCAATTGGCCGCCGACGGTGCAATATGGAAATACGCGGCAATGTCCGGCAACGAAACGTTAAACATAGTTTCGTTCATAACGCTGAAAAATGTCAATATGCTCAACCACAGGATGAAACGCGACGCGTGAACTTCATTTCGGTGTTGCACTTGAATATTACCCCTTTAAAGGAAGGGGAATCGCAGTTTATAGGGTCAATGATGCGCCTTCCCCTAAATGTTGTACCCTTGCGAGATTGTTTTGCCGCATGATCTGCTACGCCTCCAGATTAGTAAAAATGAGAAAATAAACCAACCCGATTATATCACATCCGATGAAAGGACGTAAGCGTCATGCATTGGAATCATACGTAAAATGCGTATATACTGAAGTTAATACTATAGATTGGAGTGATCGGAATGCGGCAACTTAACCACATTCGAAAGGAGAATAACATGAACGGAGAAAAGAGGATTTTAACGCATGCATACTATGAATATAGGGATTCTGGCGCACGTCGACGCTGGAAAGACAAGTCTGGCTGAGCGTATCTTATATGAGACGAAAGTTATTGACGAGCTGGGTAGGGTAGATCAAGGAAATACGCAGATGGATGCCATGGAGCTGGAACGGAAAAGAGGCATCACGATTAAAGCATCTGTCGTTTCTTTTGATCTCCATGGGTTAAAAGTGAATTTGATCGATACGCCGGGCCATGCGGATTTTATCGCGGAAGTGGAGCGGTCGCTGAGTGTTCTGGACGGCGTTATACTGGTTGTTTCGGCTGTGGAAGGCGTGCAGGCGCAGACCAAAATTCTGTTTTCCGTCCTGAAGAAAATGGGACTTCCCACGATCTTGTTCGTGAACAAAATTGATCGTCTGGGCGCGCAATCTGACATGGTGATTGAACAAATCCGCGAAAAGCTGACACTGAACGCGTTTCCTCTGTGTCAGGTCGAACATGCAGGCATGAAGAATGCGTCTGTTGTTGAACACCGTTTCGATTGGGCTGCGGACCCCGATTTTATGGAACGATGCATCGAGCTTGCGGCAGCGCATGACGAGCAGGTGCTGGAAGCTTATGTAAACGGCGAAGCCGTGACGGCAGGGCAAGTGAAAGAGGCATTCGGAAAGCAAGTAAGGCAAGCGAACATCTACCCGGTTTATTTCGGGTCCGCCATGACGGGCGTGGGCGTGTCCGGCCTGCTCGCCGGTGTGACCCAATGGTTTCCGGTGAATATACATGCCGAGGGAGAGCCGTTGTCGGGGGTCGTATTTAAGCTTGAAAAAGAACCGTCCGGCGAAAAGATCGCTTATGTCAGACTGTTCTCAGGCGGTTTAAACATGAGAGAACAAGTGAAGCTGCAGCGGAAAAACGGGCAGAGCGAATTCGAAGCGCGTACCTGCAAAATCAAAAAGCTTCATGCCTTGATAAACGGAAAGGCGGTTCCCGCCGCCAAGGTAACCTCAGGGGATTTAGGCAAAGTATGGGGGCTGGAGGACGTCCGGATCGGGGATGTCGTCGGTGAGCAGTCTCATCTAATCAAGCATTTTAGCTTCGCAGTCCCACAAATGGAGACGCGAATTGAAGCGTCGGAACCGAGCAAGGACCACCTGCTGTACAAGGCGCTTATCAGCCTGTCGGAGGAAGATCCGTTAATCCAAGTGCTGAAAAATGATGTTCATCAAGAGCTTTATATCCGTATTTTTGGCGAAGTGCAAAAAGAAGTGATCGAAGCGGCCTTGAAGGAACAGTACGATTTGGAAGTCAGGTTTTCGGAGACTAGAACGGTTTGCTTGGAAAAACCGGCTGGAACGGGTCAGGCGCTGGAGATCATCGCGGAGGGCGATAATCCTTTTTATGCGACCGTGGGGTTTAGAGTTGAGCCAGGCTTGCCCGGAAGCGGAGTCGCCTACGCTTTGGAGGTTGAGTTGGGCTCGCTGCCGTTGCCCTTTCACAAAGCCATTAAGGAGACGGTCTTCCAAACCTTGAAACAAGGGCTGTACGGCTGGGAGGTTACCGACATCGTTGTGACCCTGACTCATACCGGTTATTTCAGTCCGGTATCGACAGCGGGCGACTTTAGAAGGCTGGCTCCACTTGTATTGATGGAGGCGCTGGCGCAGGCCGGTACGGATGTTTATGAGCCTATTCATGCGTTTGAGTTAACGATGCCCGCCGCTATGATGAGCAAAGCGATCTACAAATTATCCGCGATCCAAGCGGTGGTGCACGAAACGGCTATGCATAACGGGTTGTGTCTTATAACAGGCACCCTTCCTGTAGCCGCAACGGAGAGCTTCAAGAGAAGCTTGCATGCGTTTACCCAAGGGGAAGGCTTCGTGCTCGTCGAACCGGCCGGATTCGTAAGAATGCATGGCGACGTGCCGACAAGAGCGCGGACCGATTACAATCCGTTAAACCGGAATGAATATTTGCTTCACGTTCTGCGCGCTTATTAAGGCCAGTGCTAAACCCGGCAGGAGTTGAAAGCTCCGGCCGGGTTTTTCGCTGGCGACAGTTACCTTTATAACACATTCTAGCGTACAGCGGGCCTATTGCCTGGTCCTGCCGCTGGCCGTCAACGCCGGAGCGCCGCTCCTTCTGTCATGGGATAGCCGCAGTCAAAACTGCCGTTTCCCAGGCGAAGGGGCGGCGGTTTGTTTTCATGGGCAAATAGAGGAACGGCGATGCGTTAATAGGGGCTTTGGAATAACGGTACAGTTCCTCTAAGTTCGCGAACTTCACCGACGCAGTCAACAGTAAAAAGGCAGCGGGTACAGCCCGGTCCGGGTTCACCGGCGGACCAGCATGGTAATGAAGAACATAGAAACGGATAGAGAGGAGCCGGGGGAATGGGCTTTCTTTTCATTTTGATCTATTTTGTCTTGATTTTTATCGTGCTGGAAATTGCCGTCATGCTGCTGATCGTCACCGGTCTCGATAGCGAAATCGCCCGCTTCCAAGCGGTCTCCATGCTGACCTCCACCGGGTTTACCACCAAGGAGTCGGAGCTGATCCTGCGGCATCCCGTCCGGCGTAAGATCGGCGTATTTCTCATCTTGTTCGGGGTGTTCTCGCTCGCGGTGATGATCTCCACACTCAGCAACCTATTGGCTCAAAGTTTCCGCGTGCCGCAGCTGACAGGCGTGACGTTAGGGTTTGGCGTCGTTTTGCTGGCAACGAAAAACAAGCGTATCGTCAACAGCTTGAAGCGGCGGTTCCACAAGCATCTCAAGCAGGAATTCGAGCTGCACGAGCTGCCGATCGAGGAAGTGTTGTATTTTACAGGCAGCGATTTATTCACGGGCATTTCGATCTGTAAGGGGTCCGCTATGGCGGGGCGCGGCTTCCGCGACGTCTGTTGTCCGGAGGAGGACATCAACGTCTTGTTCGTACAGAGAGGGGAAACGAAAATCCGCAGCGGATGTCTGCAGCTGTCCCTTCAAGAGGGGGATATCTTATTCGTATACGGCGATAAGGAAGCGATCGAACAAATGTTCCGCCGCGAACTCGACGCCATGCGTCAAGAGGAGGGGAATGAGAAGCATGTCACCGAGCTGTGAACCGCTTTTCGTCAAACTTTTTACGAAAATTTAATCTCCTAATCTTTTACAAAATGGTAAAATAGATTTGGGCAGTATGCCCCAATATAGAAAATACTGGAGGTAACTGATGAGATCCTTTAAAGCTGTTCTTGCAAAATCGGCACTGGCGTTTTCGCTGCTCCTTCCGCTGCCGGGATGGATCGGGGATGCGCCGAAGGCGCTGGCGGAAGGGCCGACGGACCCTGCCCCGTTCCTTAATCCTACGGTTGTGAACGAAAATGCGGGCAAAAAGATTTTGTTCGACAATACGCACGGCCAGACGGCGGGGGCCGCAGATTGGGTTATTGACGGGGGGTTCTCGGATTTCGCCAATGCGCTCGCGAACAATGGCTACTACGTCAAGGAGCTTCGCAAAACGACGCCGATCACGCTGAGCGACTTGAGCAGCTACGACGTGTTCGTGGTCGGAGAGGCCAACATTCCTTACAAAACAAGCGAGCAGGACGCGATGACGCAGTATGTCCGGAATGGCGGCAGCATTTTTTTCATCGCCGACCATTATAATGCGGACCGCAACAAAAACCGCTGGGATGCCTCCGAGGTGATGAACGGCTACCGGCGGGGAGCCTGGACCGATCCGGCGAAAGGCATGAGCACCGAAGAGCGCGCTTCCGACGCAATGCAAGGCGTGGCCAGCTCGGATTGGCTCGCCACGAATTTTGGCGTCCGTTTCCGGTACAATGCGCTGGGAAACGTTACGGCCAACCAGATCGTTTCGCCTAATCAGGCGTTCGGCATTACCCAAGGCGTCTCGGCGGTCGCGATGCATGCCGGTTCGACTCTTGCCATCATCGATCCTCTTAAGGCAAAAGGCATCGTATACCTGCCGCAAACCAGCGCCGCTTGGCCGAATGCGGTGGATCAAGGCGTATATAACGGCGGCGGGACGGCGGAAGGGCCGTACGCGGCTGTCGCCAAAGTGGCTGCCGGCAAGGCGGCGTTCATCGGCGATTCGTCGCCGGTTGAGGATGCCACGCCGAAATACCGCCGCGAAGAAACGGGACAAGCCAAAACGACTTACGACGGCTTCAAGGAGCAGGACGACGGCAAGCTGCTGGTGAATATCGTAAACTGGCTTGCCAAAAAAGAAAGCTACACACAGCTGAGTCAAGTCCCGAACTTGCAGCTGGACCAACCGACTGCGCTGCTGCCGTTCGAAAACCCGGCTAGCTCGACCGAGCCGAAGCCGGAGCCGTGGGCGACGCCGGCGGCCGGGTATAAATGGTGGGACCGTTCGACGTTCAAGCCGGGGTCGTACGGCACCGGAGCGGTGGTCGGCAATCCGGCGTACAGCTTCGTCAAGCAGGAGCCGCTCCCGAACGCTGAAGAGTTTCAGATTCGTGTCGTCGTGGACAACTTGGCTCCGGGGACGACGGTGTCGAACTTTAGCCTAGGCATTTATGTATCCGGCGGGACCCAAGTGGCGAAGATCCGCAATGCGGACGGCTCGTGGCCGTCGGGCTACGGCTACAGCTCGAATTTCTCGCTTACGGCCAACAGTCAAGGAAAGGCTACGACAGATTTGACGGTTCAGATCAAGCCGGGAACGAGCGGTTCGGCCAACCTCCGGCTCAAACAATCGGGCAACAACTTGAAGACGGAGGCTGTCACCATCTCGAATGTACCTGCACAGCCGCTGCCCTAAAGCTTGGCGTTCACACAGCCTAACCGAACGTAACGGTTTCCGATGAAAAAACAAAGCACTCTTCGCCAGCCGGCGGCGCCATGCGCGTCGTACGGGACGAAGAGTGCTTTTTGGTTAGGAAACGGCGTGCTTTTCCGCTTCTTTTTTGGCGTGTTCGCGTTCCTGCCTCCGGCCGGCCAGCTTGCCGACGACGACAACCACCGCAGCCAGTGCGATTGGCAGCACGTAATGACCGGCAGGGAAGCTTGTCTCGATCCAATGACCGACGGCTTTGTCGCCAAGCGTCATTTCCCCCGCAGTATAGCCTAGTAGTGCCGCTCCGAGCAGAACGATGATAGGAAAACGGTTCATGAGGCGCATCAGCAGCTGGCTTCCCCAGACAATCAGCGGGATGCTGATAGCCAGTCCCACTACGATTAACAGCAGGTTTCCGCCAGCGGCACCCGCTACCGCAAGCACGTTGTCGAGACTCATAACCAGATCGGCGACGATGATCGTCTGGATCGCTTCTCCGATCTTGCTGCTGGATTTCAAGGCTTCGGCGTTATCTTCGCCCTTCAACAATTTCACAGCGATATATAGGAGCAGCAGCGCTCCGGCCACTTGTACGAACGGAACTTTCAGCAGCCAGACGGCTACGAAGGTGAGGACGATCCGCAGCAAAATCGCTCCGAAACTCCCCCAGAATATAGCTTTTTTCTGTTGCTCCGCCGGCAAATTGCGGCAGGCCAAAGCGATGACGACGGCATTGTCTCCGCTAAGCACGATGTTGATCAGAATTAATTTTAGCAGCCCGACTAGCAGATCGCCTTCCATTCGCAGACTCCTTTCACATGCCTCAGTTTGCAATGCTTGAACTTGTCCATCATACTACAAATTTATTTAATACGAAATAATTTAATATACAAAAGAACAAGCAGCGTCGTAAGCCGTCCCCCAAAAACCTGAATAAAAACCAAAAACAAATGAGAATATTCCATGTTCGGGTGTTTCCGTTTCCATATATAATTTAGGCGAGATTTATAAGCCGGCTGCATAAGAGAGGGGCGAAGCGATGAGGGGCAAATACAAAAAAAGGACCGGGCTTCCTCGGAAGAAGCACCGATCCTTATTCGCTGCCTTAAGGCTGCATGACCTTGTCGATCAAGCCGTAGGTCACCGCATCGTCCGCGGACAGGAAGTAATCGCGGTCCATATCCCGCGCCACCTTCTCCAGCGGCTGGCCCGAGCGCTCGGAGACGATCCGGTTCAGCCGGTCCCGGGTATCGAGGATGCGGTCGGCGTGAATTTTCATATCGGACGCCTGCCCCTTCATCCCACCCCATGGCTGATGAATCATGACCTCGGCGTTAGGCAGCGCATACCGCTTGCCTTTGGCTCCGGCGACGAGCAGAACGGCGGCGAAGGAGGCGGCGAAGCCTACGCAGATGGTCGACACGTCGGGTTTGATGAACTGCATCGTATCGTAAATCGCGAAGCCTGCGGTGGTCGAACCGCCGGGCGAATTGATGTAAAGATGAATGTCTTTTTCAGGGTCTTCCGCCGACAGCAGCAGCAGTTGAGCCGTGATCGAGTTGGCGACTTGATCGTCGATCTCGCTTCCGAGAAAGACGATGCGGTCTTTCAGCAAGCGGGAGTAAATATCGTAGGAACGCTCCCCGCGGCCGGTTTGTTCCACGACGACCGGTACATAGTTCATGCTTGATGCCCTCCTTGTGTGGCTCAGACCGCTCAGGCGGCCAGCGCTTGAATAGTTGTGCCTCCACGGCTCAGGCCGCGTTGGCTGCGTGCAGTAAAGCCCGAGGAGACCATGATGAGAACTTCCTCGGCGCCTGGCTCTCCGGTTCGCGAAGGCAGCGACCAGCGGGTCACGGTCGCTTCGGAGCGGTCGTTTCCGGCCTGCCGGTAATCGTCCAGATGCGTCACCGGCCGGCTGTTCCGCTCGGCTTCCTGGTTTCTTTGCGGCTCCGACCACTGCCATACGACGGCCGGGGAGTTGGCTTCGCCAGCTTCGGTTGCGCCGCTCTGCTTTGCTTCGTGCTCTCGTTCGCGTTCCATTAGTCATTCCCTCCCGAGGATTGATCGATCTGCGGATACACGGCCAGCACGACGTGATACGGGTCTGCCGGTTCCGCTTCGTTCGCCGGTTTGCGGTACTTGGTGGTCAACTGCCGGACAAGGGCGGCGTACTCCTCGACAAAAGCGTGCCGTTCCTCCGCATCCCGGAGAGAGACTTGAAACTGCAGCGATGCGCTTGGAATGTCCTGGCCTTCGTCCGAATGCTCCATCAGGAGCAGCGCATCCTGCTTGATGCGTTCCGCCGTTTGAACCAGATGAGACAGCGAGCCTTGGTCCTTGAGGCGACGGACCGTCTCCGGCTTCATTCCCAGCTGATCGGACAGGATGAACGTCTTGGCGACGGCTTGATAAAGCACCTCGACCAGGTTGCGTACCTGTCTCGTACCGACTCGGCGCACGAGCCCGGCTTTCTCCAGCGCCTTCAAATGATAGTTGATCCTTTGCGGCGCTTCTCCGATCGCCCGGGCTACTTCCGCCGCGGAAGCGGGTGCCGCCAGCCGGGCGGCAATATCCGCCCGCAGCGGGTTGAGCAGCGCCATGGCTTGCTCCGGCGCTTCAATTCGCAAGCTTTCCAGTATGTCTTCGGTCACAGTGGTTCATCTCCGTAAAACAATATTTGATACGTAAAAATATATTATTACGTAACTGTGTCATTGTCAATGGTCTCAAAAAAATCCTGGCAGTGGCGGAGCATGGGAAGGAATAGCAAAAGAGCGACACATGATCTTAAAACTCCGTAATTATTTGCATTTCGATTCCGGTTAAGATGAGCTTAGAGCAAAAGGAAAGTCAAGATGCGCCGAACTTTAATGAACGAGCCGCCGCACAAGCATAGCACCGTTGGCGTATAACCTGGCGATACGAGAAGAGTCCGCTGCGCGGACCGGCAGCGGAATCGGTTCGCGCCCAAGCAAAGGAGGGCTTTATGAACGGGATCGATATGACGCATAACGATTTGAGGGACGCCGGGCTTCGGGCAACCGGGTTCTACAGCTTTGGCGGCGGATGCCAGAACGAAGTGACTTCCGGCAAGAAGAACGGCGAGGCGTATTTATTGCTGTTGGCATTGAAAGGCCGCGGAGAACTGCGGATAGACGCGGAATCGTTCGTCGTTCTCTCTGGCTACTATTATCTCGTCCCTCCGGAATACGGTTGTAAACTTACGTTGTCGACGGAAGGGCGGGTGCTCGGCGTCCGGTTCGAATTGCGCGACGGCGGATTGGAACGGATCGTCCAGGCCATACCGCGGATGGGAGCTTGCGGCTCGGCCGCGGTGTCCGACATCGAATATTGGCTCCAAGCAGGAGGATTGCCGGGCGATGCGGACGATCCTCTGGCGTCCTACAGGATGGACGCGGCGGTCAAGACGGTGCTGCTTACCTTGGCACGGCTGGGCACAGGGCGGAAGCCGTTGACTCACGAGGTTCGCTCCGAACAAGCGTTATCCGGCGGCGGTCCGTTTCCGATGGCCGATTACATCCGCAATCATTATGCGGCCAAAGTTACGCTTGACGATATGGCCAAGCGCTTCGGATTCCACCCGCATTACATCATACGGATGTTCAACCGGCGGCTCGGGATGAGCCCGATTCAATATTTGCAGGAAGTGCGGCTGCTCAAAGCAATGGAGCTGCTAGAAACGACAAGCATGACCGTGACGGAAATCAGCGAAAGCGTCGGTTGGACGACGTCCTACTTTTCCCGGCTGTTTCATGAGCGTAAAGGCGAGTCGCCCTCGCAATTCAGGAAAAAGAAAATAAAGTCCGCGGTCTCCGCTATGAAGCATTTTTAACGACTCAAAACAATCTTACTTCGAGAAAAGAGAGGCGAGCGGGATGAATTGGGAAATGCTGCCGGCGCCGCGAGATGGCGGCTTCCGGATGGAAGGGTATTGGGTATGGTGCGGCTCCGTCGCGCAAGGAGAGGACGGAAAATATCACATGTTCGCTTCGCGCTGGCCAAAATCGGTGCCGATGCATCCGGGCTGGCTTCTGCAATCCGAGGTGGTCCGCGCCGTGTCGGATACGCCGGAAGGGCCGTATGCTTTTCAGGAAGTCGTGCTGCCGGCCCGAGGCGCCCAATACTGGGATGGGCGCAGTACGCACAATCCTCACATCGTGAAGCATAAAGACCGATATTTGCTGTTTTATATGGGCTCGACGCATCCGCTCAGCGATCCCCCTCCGGAAACGTTCGAAGGCTTGAACGATCCCCGGACCATCGTGGCTCGGGCGAATAAGCGCATTGGCCTCGCCACGGCACCCAGTGTGTTCGGTCCATGGACCCGGCAGGACGCTCCGATTCTCGGCGTGCGCCCCGGCAAATTCGACAGCTTCCTGACGTCGAATCCGGCGCCGAGCGTCGGCGAGGACGGCTCCGTGCTGCTGATCTATAAAGCGCGGCGATACGAAGGTAACGTTCACGGAAAAATGACCATCGGCGCGGCCGCGGCCGATCATTACGAAGGCCCGTACCGGGTGCTGCAGGAAACACCGGTTTTTCCGCCGGAGCGGTTCCATCTCGAAGATCCGTTTATTTGGCGGACCGAGCACGGCTATGAGTTAATTGCCAAGGATATGGACGGCACCGTCTGCGGCGAGAAATACGGCGGCATCCGCGCGCATTCCCGGGACGGGCTGAACTGGGAAGTAAGCGAGAAGCCCCAAGCGTACTCGCGTACCGTTGTTTGGGATGACGGGACGGTCACGACGCTCGGCAATCTGGAGCGGCCGTTTCTGCTTTTTGATACGAACGGCAAGCCCACGCATCTGTTTGCGGCGGTGTCGGACGGCGTGAAGGGCTTTTCGGATTGCAGCAACACTTGGAACCAGGTATTTCCCATAAAGATGAAATAAACCGACATGAAGCTTAAAAATCGGTCCAAAGGGGAGAAGCAAATGGCACAATCGACATTGACCTGGCAGACGATAGCTCCGGGAATATGGCGGCTGAAGGCGGGACAGCCTTCGACGCTGTCTCCCGCTTCGGTCATGAACCGGACTCCAAAAACGGCAGCTCTCCAATCAATGGGCGAAGCCGAATTCCCGTTCAATGCAGCGGATGTGAAAATAGAGCGGATCGGCGGCCGTATCGTCGTGGCACTGCCGCTCGGAAGCGAGGAATCGCTGTACGGATTGGGCCTGCAGCTTCTGAAGCTGAATCACCGCGGCCGGACGCGTTATTTGCGCGTCAACAGCGACCCGAAGCAGGATACGGGGGAGACGCATGCGCCCGTTCCGTTCTATGTATCCAGCGAAGGCTACGGGGTATATGCCGATACGTCCCGCATCGTGACGCTGTGCTGCGGCTCGTCGGTTCGGTTCGATAGTGGCCTATCCGGGAACGCGAAGGATCGTAACCGCGATTCGTCGTGGAAAGCGACGCCGGTGAGCGATCGGGTGGAAATTACGGTGGCGGACGAGGGGATAGACATTTACGTTTTCGCTGGACCGACGCCGCTGGACGCCGTTCGCCGCTATAACTTGTATTTTGGCGGTGGCGCGCTTCCGCCTCGCTGGGGGCTTGGCTTCTGGCACCGGGTGCCCAAAAGCTACTCGGCGGACGAGGTGCGCGTGGAAGCGGCGGCGTTCCGGGAACGGGGCATTCCGTGCGATGTCATCGGACTGGAGCCGGGCTGGCACACCCGCAGCTACCCGGTAACGTACGAATGGAACCGGGAGCTGTTTCCCGATCCGGAGCAATTTGTCCGGGACCTGGGAAAGGACGGCTTCAAAATCAACCTGTGGGAGCATCCGTACGTTTCGCCGGATGCGGCCATTTACGAGGCGCTTCAGCCATTTTCCGGCTCCCACACGGTTTGGCACGGGCTGGCGCCGGACTATACGCTGCCCGAGGCGCAAGCGATTTATAGGCAACAGCACGAAAGCGAGCACGTGATGATCGGCGTATCCGGCTATAAGCTGGACGAATGCGACGGCAGTGAGCTGACCCGCAACTCTTGGATGTTCCCTGCGCATGCAAGCTTTCCTTCAGGCTGTGACGGCGAGCAGCTGCGGCAGCTGTACGGCTTGCTGCTTCAGAAGATGACCGACGATCTGTACCGCTCTCATAATCGCCGGACTTACGGCTTGGTTCGTGCTTCCGCAGGCGCCGCCTCGTCGCTTCCTTACGTGCTTTATTCCGATCTGTACGATCACCGCGACTATGTCCGCGCGTTGTGCAATTCGGGCTTCAGCGGCTTGCTCTGGACGCCCGAGGTGCGAAAAGCGCGGAGCAGCGAGGATTGGGTCCGCCGGATGCAGACCGTGTGCTTCTCGCCGCTTGCCATGCTGAACGCATGGGCCGACGGGACGAAGCCGTGGTCGTTCCCCGAGGTCGAGCCCATCGTTACCCGTTACATTCGCTTGCGCATGCAGTTGCTGCCTTATCTGTATTCGACCTTCGCCAACTATTGGGCGGAAGGCGTGCCTCCGGTACGGGCCATGGCTCTGGAAGCTGGCGTGTCCGTGCGTGCGCAGGCCGGTAGCGGCCGTTTCGACTCGGATGAATTCGCCTACGGGGGCGCAGCGGATAAAGAATGGGACGACCAGTTCATGTTCGGCGATTCGCTGCTCGTTGCCCCGCTGTTTGAAGGGGAAACCGGGCGGACCGTTTATTTGCCGCAAGGCGGTTGGTACGACTTCGATACGGGGGAACGCTTCGAAGGCGGACGTACGATCAGCGTCCAGCCAGGGCTTGAGAAGATTCCGGTGTTCGTGAAGGACGGCTCGGTGATTCCGATGATGGCCGTCATGGACCATGCACCGCGCGCCGGAGAGAAGATCGACCTGGAGCTGCACCATTACGGCACGAGTCCGGGCAAGTTCCGTCTGTTTGACGACGATGGCGAGACATTTGCCTACGAGAGCGGCGAGTAC
The DNA here is from genome assembly GCF_027925525.1 of Paenibacillus tyrphae. Classification (GTDB taxonomy): domain Bacteria; phylum Bacillota; class Bacilli; order Paenibacillales; family NBRC-103111; genus Paenibacillus_G; species Paenibacillus_G tyrfis_B. Next base: position 81,523 of record NZ_BSDJ01000026.1, read on the forward strand.
CGCTGGCGCACGGCCGAAGTTGCCGTGGATGCCGAAGGCCGGAAAACGGGCACCGTCAGCGGTGTGGAACCCGGCTGGTCCTCCGCGTACAGCGAGTTCACGTGGGTGTTTCATTAATGCAAAAAGGCGCCGAAGGGCGCCTGAACTTGTTGAGAAAGTGGGCTTTTACAAAAATAGAGATGCAACGGAGATGGGGTATCCACTGGAGAAGCGATAGCGGCCGCCTTTGTCTTCGGGAAATGTCCGCTACTAAGCGGCTTCCAATCAAATTTCCCGAGGACAACAGCGGTCGGAAGTGGATACCCCATCCTATCGTAACCTCTATTGTCTCATTTTACCACTTTCTCAACACACTCTGAGGCGCCAAGCGGCGCCTTTTTGCATGCGTTTATTTCGTAAGCGGATCGGCCGCCGGTTCCTCATCGAGCTCTATCCATACGCTCGTCCATTTTTCCATTTCCCGGAAGACAGGAGCCAGAGCGCGGCCTTTGTCCGTGAGAGAATACTCGATGCGAACGGGAGTTTCCGGATACACGTCCCGCTTCACAATCCTCTCGTGCTCCAAATCTTTTAAACGCTCCGATAGCAATCTTCCGCTAATCTGAAGGGCGGTCTCGATGGTGCAGAACCGCTGAGGGCCCTTAAGCAGCTGATGGATAATAAGCCCGGCCCATCGCTTGCTGACGATCCGCATGCCTTTTTCGAATCTGGGGCACACTGAAGACTGATTCATATCCCGTCACCTCGCTATAGTTCAATTATACCTCATGATTATAAAAAATAATATAGTTGCAAACAAAAATATAGTTACTTGACATAGATAAATTATCATTATATACTAACTTACATAAAGTAACCTTATTACTTGGGGGGTAGCATGATGATTCCAGCTTTATTTTTAGCGCACGGCTCTCCGATGCTCGCGATCGAGCAGACGCCTTATACCGATTTTTTGGCGAAATTGGGCGAGCAGTACGAGCCCCGGGCGATTGTCATCTTTACGGCGCATTGGGAAAGCGAGACGTTGACGATTTCATCGACGGACGATGTCTACGATACGATCTACGATTTCGGCGGATTTCCGGATGAGCTGTATCAGGTCAAGTATCCGGCCAAAGGGTCCAAAGCAATCGCGGAGATGCTGGAACAAAAGCTGACGGCAAACGGCATCGAAGTCCGCACCGATTCAACAAGGGGGCTTGATCACGGCTCTTGGACGCTGCTTCATCGCATGTTTCCGAAAGCGGATATACCGGTAGTGCAAGTATCGGTGAATCCTTTTCTTGCCCCTGAGCTTCAATACCGGATCGGCGAGGCGATTCGCGGGCTTGGACGGGAAGGCATCCTGGTGATCGGCAGCGGGGTAACCGTGCACAATCTCCGGATGCTGAATTGGGGCCAGAAGACGCCTGAGCCATGGGCGGTCGCCTTCGACGATTGGCTGCTGGAGAAGCTGCAGTCCGGCGACTTGAATGCGTTGTTCCAGTATGCGGAGCAAGCTCCGTATGCCCGTCAGGCCGTGCCGAGAGCGGAGCATTTCGTGCCGCTGTTCATCGCGATGGGAAGCGGAGAAGGGCAAGCTCAGGTGATTCATCGGAGCTATGATTTAGGAACGCTCAGCTATATGTGTTTGCAATTTTAACAATAACGAATCGAAAATAAGGAGAGAGAACTTTTGAATAAGAAATACGAGGTTAGTCTGCTGTTAATCCGTTTGGTGCTTGGCATTTCTTTTTTGGTTCATGGCGTGGTCAAATTTCAGAGCGGAATCGGCAATATCGCCGGTTGGTTCGAAAGCATCGGTCTTCCGGGCTTTGCCGCCTATGCTGTAGGGATTATCGAGGTGGTCGGAGGAATCGCCCTGATTCTGGGCCTTGGCACACGGATCGTTTCGACTTTGTTCGCGTTGCTTATGATCGGCGCCATCGTGAAGGCGAAATGGGCCGGCGGATTTTTGGGAAGTCCGCAGATGGCCGGGTACGAATTGGATTTGGCGTTCTTCGTCATGGCGCTGGCTTTGGCTATAGCGGGCAGTTCGCTGCTATCGCTTGGCAGCCTGTTGTCCGCAGGCAACTCGAAACGTGCTGATGCGTAAATAACAGATACGAAAAAGAAGCAGGTCTGCCGATCTGCTTCTTTTTATATTCGAAAAGGTGTGCAGTCTTTTCGACATCTTTAGGATATTCGAGCTATTTCGACAAAAAGATGTAGACGGTATATAGGCCTCGTAGGTATAATATAGAAAAGAAAAGGATCAAATTGGAAAGAAGGTAAAGACTATGCAGCAAATGATCGGCACCTATGACTGGTTTTTGGTCTTTCTTTCCTATGCGATCTCGGTCCTGGCCTCCTATACCGCACTGGATATGGGCGGCAGAATCAATGCAGCACGTGGACGTACCCGGTTAATATGGCTTTGCGGCGGAGCGACGGCCATGGGGCTTGGGATCTGGTCGATGCATTTTGTAGGAATGCTTGCTTACCGGATGCCGATGGAGGTCCATTACGACGTCTCCCTCGTTCTGCTTTCCATGGTATTTGCCGTCAGCGCTTCGTATATTGCCTTGGCTGCGGTTGGGGGCAGACATTTCGGATGGCGCAATTGGACCGTCGGTGGACTGTTCATGGCCTTCGGCATCATAGGCATGCACTATACGGGAATGACGGCGATGAAGATGAACGCGGTCATTCAGTACCGTCCTCTGGTCTTGAGCCTATCCGTTGTTATCGCCGTGATCGCGTCCATGGTCGCGATGTGGCTGACCTATTATTTTCGCGATGACATCGGCAGATCCCGCATTTTCCGTAAAGTCGGCAGCGGCTTTGTAATGGGCGCGGCGATTTCGGGCATGCATTACACGGGGATGGGGGCAGCCCGCTTCATCAGTCTTGATCATATGAATTGGATGAGCAACGAGCTGAGCGTGGAAACGTCGTTGATTGCTTACGTGATCGGGTTGATGACGCTGTTGCTGCTGGGGATTGCGCTTGTGACGTCGTTCGTGGACAAAAGGCTGGCGTACCATGCGGCCAAGCTTCACGAAAGCGAGCAGCATTTTCAATCGCTGTTTGATTATAATACGGATGCGGTGTTTTCCATTGATCTGGAAGGGCGATTCATCGCCGCGAATCCGGCGGTCGAGGCGATAACGGGCTATTCTGCGGAGGAGACGGTAGGACGCAGCTTAAGCCGCATTTCGGAGCTTTGGAGTACCGATGAGCTGAACTGGAGGTTTGCGGAATCCGTAAAAGGCATCCCCCAGAAGTTCGAAATGACCATCAAGCATAAACAGGGGAAAGCCATAGATCTCAGCGTTACCTGCGTTCCCATTGTCGTGAACCGGGAGGTCACCGGCCTGTTCGGGATATGTCAAGACATCACGGAAAAGAAACAAGCGGAGCGCCGGATTAATGACCTTGCCTATCGGGACGATCTGACAGGGATGCCGAACCGCCGTTATTTGCTGGAAACGCTGAACGGACTGACGGAAGCGGACGAAGAAATCGAAATGGCGCTTCTGGTCATTGATATCGACCGCTTCAAGCTGATCAATGATTCGATCGGGCAAAAGCAAGGGGACAGGTTGCTGCGGCAGCTGTCGGACCGTTTGCACCAAGTCGCCGACGAAGGTAAAGTCATCGCGCGAATCGGAAGCGACGAGTTTGCTGTGCTGCTAAGCGGAATTGCGGGAGGAGAGAGCGAAGCAGCCGCGGAAGCGCTGCAGCTCCACGAGCGGCTCCAGCGTCCCTTTACGCTGGGGGCGCACAAAGTGCATCTCAGCCTGACCATCGGCTACGCGGTGCAGTCTGTTGCCGCTAACGGAGAAATGCTGCTGAAGCATGCCGATTCGGCGCTGTTTTATTCCAAAAAGCAAGGGCGCAACCGGATACAAGCCTATTCTTCAGAAATGGACGAGGCGTCCGAACAGAAGCTGGCGCTTGAGAACGGCTTGAGGCTTGCGCTGGAGCGCGATGAGTTCGAGGTCCACTATCAGCCGCAGGTGAATATGAAGGGGCAGGTGATCGGAGCCGAGGCGCTCGTGCGCTGGCGGCATCCCGAGCAAGGCCTCGTATCGCCAGGATTATTCATCCCGGTCGCCGAGGAAAGCGGGCTGATCCATCTGATCGGCGAACGCGTGCTGCGCATGGCCTGCCGGCAAAACAAATCGTGGCAGGAAGCCGGATTTTCACCGATGCCCGTTTCCGTCAACCTGTCGAACAAGCAGTTCGAGCAGCCGCATTTGATCGAAACGATCCGGGTAGCGCTGCAGGAATCGGGCTTGGAGCCGAAATATCTCGACTTGGAAATTACGGAAAGCATGATGGCCGCAGACGCGAATAATGCGGAAACGACGCTGCGCCGGCTGAAGCAAATCGGCGTGCAAGTCAGCATGGACGATTTTGGCACCGGCTACAGCTCGCTCAGCTATTTGAACCGGTTCCCGATCGACAAGCTGAAAATCGATCAATCGTTCGTGCGTGACATTGCCCACGGGTCCAGCGGGGCGTCGATTGTCGCTACGATTGTAGCCATGGCGCATCATCTCGGCCTGCAGGTCATCGCGGAAGGCGTGGAGACACAGGAACAGATCGACTTTTTACGGGACAAAAAATGTGATTTGGTGCAGGGCTACTATTACAGCCCGCCGCTGCCGCCGGATGAATTTGAGCGATACTTGCAAAATATGGCCCGTTCGGCTGAGCCTGCCTAACCCTTAAGCATAAGGCCTCTCACTCGTAACTCTTCAACGGCGGGGATGTTGCGAAGAGGTCTTCTTGGCGTTATACTTGTATTTTTTCCATCGGATGCTTATAATACAATTTACAATCGTTTTTTGTCACAGACATGGCAAACTTGACGAAAGTCAAGGACGCAAAGCTATAGGGACTAAGGTGTAACACGATGTCAGCCAGCTGCCGAAGGACAAGAGGAAATAGTCGAACACGGCCTCCCTTTTGGCGCTTGGGGCGGTCTTATTTTTTTATGTACAAAAACAACGGGTTGGGGGCTAGTTCGGCGTGAAAAAAATCTTGATCGTGGACGATTCGCTATTTATGCGGATGATACTGAGAAACGTAATTCAGGAATTGGGTTACGAAACGGTAGCCGAGGCGAGCAATGGACTGGAAGCGCTGACATTATACAATGAACTGAAGCCGGATCTTGTTACGCTTGATATTACGATGCCCGAAATGGATGGGATCACGGCACTGGAAGAGATCAAGAATATGGACCCCGACGCAAAAGTAATCATGGTGTCCGCTATGGGCCAGCAGGCGCTGTTGATTCGGGCCGTCTCGATGGGAGCAAGCGACTTTATCGTCAAGCCGTTCAGCAAGGACCGGGTCCGGGAGGCTTTGAAGAAGGCGTTTGCGAGCTAGGATTGACGATGCATAGGTGCAGCCGCGAAAGGAGCCGTCAGGAACGACTGCCTTTCTTTTTTGAGTTTCACGTCTTCTCTTTGGTACAATAGAATTCATAAAAGCTACTATTCGAATCAAAAGAAGGAGCTGGTCGCATGGAGATTTGGTATCATGGTCATTCCTGTGTTCAATTGACTCACGGAGGACATTCCTTAATTATCGATCCGTTTATTTCCGGGAACCGTCTGGCCACAACCAAGCCGGAGGATGTGAAGGCGGAATATGTCCTTCTTACCCATGGCCATCCCGACCACATTCTCGATACCGTGCCCATCGCGAAAAGCAATAATGCAACGGTCATTGCAACGTTCGAGTTGGCGACTTATATGAGCTGGCAGGGGCTGAACACCTTCGCGATGAATATCGGCGGCAGAACGTCGATCGGATTTGCGGAGATCGAGATGATTCAAGCGTTCCACAGCTCGGGAATCGTGCTGGAGGAAGAGAAAAAGATCATTTATGGCGGCATGCCCGGCGGATATGTAATCAAGTGGGACGGGCTGACGATTCTTCACAGCGGGGATACGGCCTTGTTCTCCGATATGAAGCTGATTGGTCAGCGCCACAAGATCGATCTGTCGTTCCTGCCGATCGGCGACGTTTTTACGATGGGACCGGACGATGCGGCTCTAGCCGCCGAGTGGCTGGGCGCCAAAGCGGTCGTGCCGCTTCATTTCAATACGTTCCCGCCGATCGTTCAGGATGCGGACCGTTTCGCCGCCGGACTTCGGGATAAAGGCATCCAGAGCCAGGTGCTGCTGCCGGGAGAAAAACTTACGTTATAGCTTGGGGGAAAAGACATCATGGATTTGAGCATCGTGCCTGTACATACAGAAGAACAGCTTCGCGACTGCTTTGCCGTACGTATTCGCGTGTTCGTGGAAGAGCAAGGGGTTTCGCCAGAAGAAGAGATGGACGATTACGATGCTTCGCCAAGCGCGGCAAAGCATTTTCTGATCTTGAATGGAAATGAGCCCGCCGCGGCTGCCCGCTGGATCATGTACGACGGGAATACGGCCAAGCTCCAGCGGATTGCCGTGATGAAGCCGTACCGCGGATACGGGCTCGGGCGTCAGATCATTCAGGCGATGGAAGAGGATGTCCGGTCACAGGGCGTTCCGGCGATCATCCTGGACGGTCAGACCCATGCAGAGGCGTTTTACGAGAAATTAGGCTACAAAACGGTTTCTACCGAGCCGTTCCTCGACGCCGGAATCTGGCACGTGCGCATGCGCAAGGAGCTGTAAAGAAACAAAATTGCATGACACGCTGATGTTCGGCGTGTTTTTTTACGTATACAAGGTGACAATAATGTCACTCATGTAAGCCGTATTTCCGTTATAATTTTTAGTAAATATTACAGCATAGGTGTGAACGACAATGTTTCAAGCTTATTTGCTTCCAATCGGCTTCGCGCTGCAGACGTTTCCGCTGCTGGCGTTCGTCTTTACGCTGCCGTTTTTAATCGTACAATACCGGAAATACGGCTATGTCAATAAAATACGCGTCATTGTCCTGTATTCTTTTCTGCTGTATTTAGTGTGCGCCCTGTACTTGGTCATCCTGCCGTTGCCGGATACCCGGCATACTTGTACCGGGACGACGGGCTCGTTCAATCAATGGATCCCGTTCCAGTTTGTCCGTGATTTTCTGCGGGAAACAGGCCTGCAGTGGAACAATCCGGCAACCTATCTTAAGGTGTTCGGGGAACGGGGATTTCTGCAAGTAGCGTTCAATGTGCTGCTGCTTGTCCCTTTGGGCGTGTTTTTGCGCTATTATTTCCGGCGCCGCATTGTGCGGACGACGGTTACGACGTTTATGGTTTCACTGTTTTTTGAAGTGACGCAGGGAACGGGGCTGTACGGCATTTACGAATGCCCCTACCGTCTGTTCGACGTAGATGATCTGATGCTCAATACGGCAGGCGGCCTGGTCGGTTATGCGATAGCTCCATGGTTGACGGCCTTTATGCCCAAAAGCGATACGCTGGACGAAGGCGTCGATCTGTCCGTTACGCGTGTCAGCTACACCCGTCGTTTTGTCGCGTGGCTGATTGATTGGGCGGTATTGTCGCCGTTCGTTCTATTTTTCCTAGGGCGGCATATGCTGCTTCCGATCGCTGGAGCGGTCCTCTTCTATTTTGTCGTCGTCCCATACTTGACCGAAGGCAGAACGCTGGGCAAGCGGATCGTGCGCATTCGCCTGAACGGAAAGGACGGCGGACTGACGCTGCACGCGCTTTTGGTGCGCTGTGTTTCGTTGTATTTTCTCATTGGCGGTCCTAATGTGCTGTTTATTGGCGGCGGAATGAACCACCTTCCTTCGATAGTGATGATCCCGCTGCTGCTTGTCGCAGGGCTGCTGAACCTTGTCTTCGGCATCCATGCGCTGCTCTGTTTTGTGCGGCGGGACCGGATGCTGTTCTACGAGCGATGGAGCGAGACGAAGCATTCGATCACGTAGAAACCCGGTTTTGAAGATGGCTTGTGGCGTCGTTGTTGAATACGGCACCGCGGCCGTCTTTTTCGTTTAGGGCGAGGTTGGAAATTTGGTTATAATTGTTTTTTCTTTTGGAAATGGATGGCCGAACAAGTGTTTCCTGTGATAGAATGTTTGTACGATAAAGGAGGGACGGAGAGGTTGAAGAAAGCCATACGAAAAATACCGGTTCGTGAATATGCCCTCTTGCTGAGCCGCTACTTGAAGTTCCAGCGCAAAAGTATGATTTTGCTGGCCGTCCTGCTCGTAAGCGGCATTGCCATGCAGCTGGTCAACCCGCAAATTATCCGTTATTTCATCGATACGGCGCAGTCCCAGTCAAGCACCAGGCCCTTGCTTATCGCAGGCGGTCTGTTCATTGCCGTCACCCTGATTCAACAGGTTGTTGCCGTAGCCGCAACGTACATAGGCGCGAATGTCGGGTGGCGGGCAACCAATCAGCTGCGCGGCGATGTGGCGGATCATTGCTTGAAGCTGGATATGACGTTTCATAAGTCGCAAACGTCCGGCGTGATCATTGAGCGGGTGGATGGGGATATCAACAATTTGTCCAACTTTTTCTCCAGCTTCGTCATTACACTGCTGAGCAATCTCGTGCTGGTGGCGGGGATGCTGGTGCTGCTCTTCCGGGAAGGATGGCTGATCGGCGTCGGCATGCTCTTTTTTGTCGTGTTCGCGATAGTCGCCATCCAATATATCCGGAAGTTTGCGGTGCCTCATTGGGGGAAGCTGAGACAGGTGAGCGCGAAGTTTTACGGCTTCTTAGGCGAGCATCTGGAAGGGACGGAGGATACGCGGGCCAACGGCGCGACCGGGTATGTGATGCGCCGGTATCATGAGCTGCTGCGCGAATGGCTGCCGGTCCGCGTGAGGGCGTTTCTCGGTTGGGCGTCGATGTGGATCACGACCTTGATCGTGTTTGCGATCGGCAATGCGGTTGCGTTTGTGTTGAGCTTTTATTTGTGGAAAAAGGGCTCGATTACGCTCGGTACCGTGTATATGATCTTTTACTACACCGAGCTGATGGCAAAACCAATCGAACAAATCCGCACCCAGATGGAGGATTTGCAAAAGGCGGACGCCAGCATCGTCCGAGTGAAGGAGCTGTTGGAGACACAGTCGTTGATTCAAGACGGACCGGGTACGCCGGTGCCGCAGGGAGCGCTGTCCGTGGCGTTCGAGGGTGTCCGCTTCGGCTACGAGGCGGATAGCCCGACACTGCAGGACGTGAGCTTCCGCTTGGAGCCGGGGCAGGTGCTGGGCTTGCTCGGGCGGACGGGCAGCGGTAAAACGACGCTGGCGCGCCTGCTGCTGCGTTTTTACGATCCCGGTGAAGGGCGGATTGTTCTCGGGGAGATGGATATTCGCGAGGCGAAGCTGCAGCAGCTGCGCAGCCGGGTCGGGATGGTGACCCAGTCGATCGAGCTGTTCCAAGGAACGGTTCGTGACAACCTGACGTTCTTTGACGAGACGATCTCCGACGAGCGGGTGGAGCAAGTGCTTCGGGAGCTGGGAATGGAGTCGTGGCTCCGTTCGCTGCCCGGCGGCTTGGATACGATGCTGGAGTCCGGGGGCGGAGGCTTGTCCGCAGGCGAGGCGCAGCTGCTGTCGTTCGCCCGGGTGTTCCTGTCCGATCCGGGACTCGTTATTCTCGATGAGGCGTCTTCCCGGCTTGACCCGGCAACCGAGCAGCGGATTGAGCGGGCGATGAACCGGCTGCTGCAAGGCCGGACCTGCATTATTATCGCCCACCGGCTGGCGACGATCCAGCGGGCGGACCGCATTCTTATTCTCGATAACGGCCGGATCGCCGAGGAAGGAGACCGCGCAAGGCTCGGGGCCGATCCGGATTCCCGTTACAGCCGGATGCTGAGGGTCGGAATGGAGGAAATGCTGGTATGACGACCTTTTCTTTTTTATGGCGGCTGACGCGTTACCGGTTGGGGCTTTATAGTTTGAACGCGCTCGCTTGGTCTTTGATTTATTTGGCCCCGATCGTTCCCGGGCTCGTGACGAAAGCGTTTTTCGACGAGCTGTCGGGTCATTCCGCCTACAGCTTCGGCATTGGGACGTTAGTCATCTTTCTGCTGCTGGCGGCATTGGCTCGAGTTGTATTGATCGTATTCGGCTTTATCACGGACGTCCAGTTCCGTTTCCGCGTTGCGGCGCTGCTGCGCCGGAATCTGCTGCGGCATGTGCTCAAGGAACCGGGAGCGCGGGCGATTCCGATCTCGCCGGGCGAGGCGATCAGCTCGTTCCGGGACGATGTCGAGCAGGTGGAGGAAACGGTTAGCTGGTCGGTGGACTCGTTCGGGATGACGCTGTTCGCTGCGGTATCGTGCTATATTCTTATTCGTATTAACTTAGAAATGACGCTGTGGGTGTTTTTACCGTTAGTCGTTGTTGTGACGATCGCTCAATTGTCGACGACGATGTTGCAAAAATACCGGGCGGCGAGCCGGGAAGCGACAAGCCAGGTTACTGGAGCGATCAGCGAAATGTTCTCCACAGTGCAGTCGATTCAGGTAGCGGGTGCGGAAGACCGGGTCATCGGCCGTTTCAAACGGTTGAACGATCAGCGCCGGGAAGCGATGCTGAAGGACCGACTGCTGAGCACGACGCTCGAATCGATTTTCTCCAACGCGGTTAATTTCGGCACCGGATTGATTTTGCTGTTGGCCGCGCAATCGATGCGGGACGGCAGCTTTACGGTTGGCGATTTCGCGCTGTTCGTTTATTACCTCACGTTCGTGACGCAGTTCATCCAAAACTTCGGGAAGTTTATGACTTACTTTAAGCAAAGCTCGGTTTCGAAGGACCGTCTGGTGACGCTGCTGCAAGGGGCGGACGAGGAAAGGCTGACGGAGTACCATCCGCTGCATTTGCGGGGGAGCCTCCCGGAAATGGACGAAGGGGCTGCGGTTGCCGGCAGCCGGACCTTGGAGACGCTGGAAGTACGCGGTTTGACGTACCGCTATCCCGAAACAGGCCGGGGGATTGAAGGGATCGACCTGACGCTGCCGCGCGGTTCGTTTACCGTCATTACCGGGCGGGTCGGCTCCGGCAAGACGACGCTGGCGCGCACGCTGCTCGGGCTGCTGCCCATGCAGGCGGGAGCTATTCGCTGGAACGGGGAGCCTGTGGCGAAGCCGGACGACTTTTTCATTCCGCCGCGCAGCGCCTACACGCCGCAAATCCCGCGGCTGTACAGCGATACGCTGGAGAACAATATTTTGCTCGGTATGCATGCCGAGCAGGAGCAGCTCCAACGGGCGATCCGCTCCGCCGTACTGGAGCAGGATCTCGGGTATTTGCCGAATGGCCTCGACACGGTCATCGGGCCGCGCGGTGTGAAGCTGTCCGGCGGGCAAGCCCAACGTACCGCAGCCGCCCGGATGTTCGTACGCGACGCGGAGCTGCTCGTCTTCGACGATCTGTCGAGTGCGCTCGACGTCGATACCGAAGGGAAGCTGTGGGAGCGGCTCGAAGAACTGCGTCAAGGCGCGACTTGCCTGGTCATCTCCCACCGCAAAGCGGCGCTGGCCCGGGCGGATCGCATCATCGTTCTGAAGGACGGACGCGTCGATGCCCAAGGCAAGCTGGAGGAGCTGTTGGAATCGAACGCGGAGTTGCAGCGGTTGTGGCACCGCGGCGAGTCGTAGAAGGGGCCCATTGGGGCTAGGTGCTTGTTTGGGAGGCCGCTGGGCTTGGCTCATTTCCCGGGCAAGCGCAGGAGTCGACATGCTTCTACAGTGTGGAGGGGCATGGAAAATGCCCGGAGGACCATTGCGGTGCCGGGCGGTTAAACTGCGGCGAAACCGATGTGTTTTTTAGAGCATCGGCTTCGCTTTTTTTTGCAGAGGATGGAAATAGAGCATCTCATTTCCGCTAATGGCCGGTTGGAAGAAGTGATTTAGGAAATAAAGGAATTCAGATGCGTTAAGTGCTCTGTTTGGAGGTGGGGCGAGAAATTTCGACAAGAGTAGAGCATCTGAGTTCCGCTAAGAGTTTGAGATGGCTCAATTTGCCTCCGATAAAGCATTTCGGGTGCGCTATTATATGTGAGCTATTACAGATGCATGATTTCAGGAGAGAATGAACTATCTTCTGATTTTTAAGAAAGCCGAGGACACGCCATCCGATTCGTAAAGGGATGCCGCATCTTCGGCTTTTCAACGCTTCTTCTCTTGCACGGGCACCTTTACGATTCGTGATTCGGCCAATACCCGGTTCTTGGAATCGACGACGCGTACCTGGACGTCAAGCGTTGCGGCATTGGCCGTCAGTGCCTTCGGCAGGCTGATGCTAAGCGAGGCTTCGCTCAGCCAAGTCGTCTGCTGTGGTTCGCCATTGATGAAGACGGTGCTGCCAAGGCCGTATCTTCCGCCATGTACGGTAAGCTGCGATCTTCCGAAAGCATCGCCCCCCACGGTTAAGAAAGCGGGGCTTACCCGTTCGATGAGCGGTTCGCCGTAGCCGAGAATAAACGGCTTCCCCCTCACATCGCCGCCAGTTCCGCCAGTATCGACAGCTGAGTTACTCGCGTCGCTGCTGCCCGCCGCGCTTGCGTTCCCGCTGCTTGCGGCCGCCTGCTTCTCCAACTCCAGGATGGCCTTCTGCCGATCCTCGTACTGCTGCACCAGATTCACGTCGATGTTCATTGCTTCATAATACGTTTTCGGCGGCAGCACCGGCATTTTTCGGTACAGGTCGGACAAAAAGTCCATGTAAGGGCTGCCCGGCCGCTTCGCCAGATTCAAAATGTATGGCCCGAGAAACGATGGGCTCATATGGAGCTCCTCTTTCGCTTCCTTGGGCAAATAGTTGCTCCAAATGACGACGGGAGTGTTATGCATTTTTTCTAAAAAGTCGGGGTCGTCCTCACCGCTGATGTAATTCGAATCCTTATAAACGAGCAGCTTTTCCAAGGAAGGAAGATGGTCGCCGAAAAATACAATGATCGTCGGCTCCTTCAACCTGCTGAAATGCAGAACCAGCTCCTGCAGCGCCCGGTCGGCGCCTGACAAGCCTTGCGCATACGTCTCGGCTATACCTGTGACCGCGTTGGACATATTGCTTTTCACTTCGATATGGTTCTTTTTAAACTTGCCGGGCCAGTAATGATAATGGTTTTCCATTGTATTGGCAAAAATGAAGTCTGGGCCAGAACTGCGTTCGGACTCCTCGATGATGCGCCGTACGACGGCGTGATCTCCGATGTAAGGGCCGACATACTCGTCCGGATTGAAGTACTCCAGACTGATGAAACGCGAAAATCCGAGATGCTTGTATACCTCCGAGCTGTTGAAGAACCAATGGTAAAACGGACTGATCGCCGTCGTCTTGTAGCCTTGTCCCGCTAACAAGCTGGCCAGCGAAGCGGTCGGCTGCTTGATGTACTGCTCGTACGGAGTGGAATCCTCCGGGAAGAAGCGCATCGAATGCCCGGTCAGCACTTCCAGCTCGACGTTGGCCGTACCGCCGCCGAACATCGGGGAAAGCAGCGTGCCGTGGGTGAATTTCTCTTGCAGCGCATGGAACATCGGCGCCGGGTCCTCGCTGAATTGCAGGCTTTTGATTTGAGTGATGTCCCAAAATGCTTCGCTGAGCAGGATGATGATGTTCGGGGGCTTTTGCAGCTCTTCGGGCGACCATTCCGTTTGAATTTCAATCTCGGGTGGCGGCAGTGGGACGGGAGGTCGGATGTAAACCGAAGCTTGCAACATAATAAGAAGAAATAAGCCGCAGGTCAAAGCCGTAAGGCGAAAAAACAAAGGCATAGGCAGATCTCCCGTTTGAATGCGTTTTCGTTAAAGTAGTGCTATTATACCACGGACCTTCGTCTTGTAGATAGAGCGGTGCACTTCGTAAGCATCCTTCGGTGAAGCGGGCTTTTTTATGTCCGTTTTTCCCTGACAGAGTCGTATTACCGAAATATAACTGATGCGTCAGCGAAGCCTATTTTCCTTCATGGCCGAAATAAGCTATGATGATAGGAGGTCAACTTATTTTTATCGACCGCACAACGACGCATGACCGCTGTGCAGCACTCGGAGGGAATGAAACTGGATACTTTCGCTTGTCTTTATGTGATTCGCGGAGAGCCTTTCCGCTCAGGTACGTGCCTGAATCTGACCGCCGCCGAAACGGTAGTCGGGAGGGCGTCGAACTCGTATTCTCCGGACTTCGCTTTTTCGAACGCGTTTATTTCCCGTAAACATATAGTGATCCGCAAAGAAGAGGAGCGTGCGGTCCTGTACGATCTGGGCAGCACGCACGGTACGGAAATCAATGGTGTGATCGTCGAACCGAATCAACCGTATCCGTTGAAATCGTTTGATATCATCAAGCTGGCCAAGGGGATGACGGTACTGCATTTTTCGTATCTTTTCGCCGACCAGACGCTGGAGTTCGAGCCGCTCAGCATTACGCAGCGGTGGGACGAACCGAACGGACCGCTGACGATCCATTGGGAGAAACGGGAATGTGTGGTTGACGGTAAGCGGATTGCGATGTCCGAGAAAGAATTTTTGCTTATTCAACTGCTGTACGATCATGCCAATCGGCTCGTGCCGATTGCCGAAATCAAGCAGGCTGTATGGCCGGAGCGCTCGGTCGGCGAGGACGGGGTTCCGGATGTGACGATGGACGAATTGAATGCGCTGGTGTACCGGATTCGCAAAAAATACGGCAAAGACACCTTCCTCATCAGTGCGGTTCGCGGCAGCGGATACGTGCTGGAGCTTCATAACAAATAATGACATCATCGGAAAGTGGGTAAGGGTCAATGAGATGGATTGAAGTGGAATCTGCCGGTCCCCTGAACGGCAGCGTACATATTCCCGGTTCCAAAAACAGCTCGCTCGCCTTGTTGGCCGCCGCCTCGCTGGCGGACGGTCTTGTGACGCTGGAGGGTATTCCGAATATCGACGATGTGAAATTGATCGCCCAGATCGGCAAAGATATCGGTTTGACGATCACCCGTCGCCCATCCGGCGAACTTGTGCTGGACCCGCGTTACATCCACAGCGCGATCATCGATCCGGGCAAGGCGTCCGCCTACCGGGCGTCCTACTATTTTGCCGGAGCCTTGCTTGCCAAATTCGGGAGGGTGACGGTCGGCTTTCCGGGGGGAGACAACTTTGTCTCCCGACCGATCGACCAGCATATGAAGGCGTTCCAAGCGCTGGGCGCGACGGTGGAGTTCCGCGAGGATCACTATATTGTTGAGGCCAAAACGCTGCGCGGGGCAGACATCTACTTCGATACCGTGACGTCGGGCGCTACGATCAACGCCATTCTGGCGGCAGTCCGCGCTCAGGGCCGGACGAATTTGTATCATGCCGCTGTCGATCCGGAGGTCGTCGATACGGCAGCGTTCCTGAACGGTCTGGGCGCGCGCATTTATGGTGCAGGGACGGACCGCATACGGATCGAGGGAGTGCCATACTTAGACGGGGGAAGGCATGCCGTGATTCCCGACCGGCTCATCGCCGGGGCATTTTTGATGAGTGCAGGTATCACCGGCGGTACCGTGACCGTGAAGGATGTCATTCCCGAGCACCTTGGGGCATGTATCGCCAAGTTGAGCGAGGTGGGGCTGGAGATGGAATGGGACGAAAACCGCATTACCGCCCGCGGTACAGGCCAGATCCGCGCGACCCGGGTCCGCGCAACGATGTATCCGGGCTTCGCGACGGACCTGCAGCAGCCGATGACGGCTTTGCTGACGCAGGCCAAAGGCAAGAGCATCGTCACGGAACGGGTGTATCCGAACCGGTTCAATCACGTGCCGCAGCTTCGCCGTATGGGCGCGGAGATCGAGGTACGCGGAGAAAGTGCTTTTATTCAGGGCGGCCGGCCGCTTGTCGGCGATTGGGTGCATGCGACCGATGTACGCGCGGGCACGTGTCTGGTGCTGGCCGGACTCGCAGCGGAAGGCTGCACTCGCATAACGGGCGTGGAGCATCTGGAGCGCGGCTACGAGGACGTCATCGGCAGCTTCCGCGCGCTGGGCGCCAAGCTGTCGCTGCATGAGCGGGAGACGGAGCAGGATGGCCGGGCTGCCGGGATGGCGTGACAGGATCATAGAAACGGATGGACAAGCCTTATTTTTGCCTCAATGTAACCTTTCTTGTAACCTCTCTTCGGAGAGGTTTTTTTGCTGTTTGCGGACTTGTCGATAACCGGATGGCGCCAGAGGCCACAAGGAGCCCCCGAGCGAAGCCTGCTCTCACTTATGACCGGATCTAGCGCGAGCAAAATAGACAAAATAGACGCGGAAAAGTTCCTCTAAACTATCTTTTTGACCTCCTTCTGCAACTACAGAGGAACTCAGATGCGCTAAATGCCTGATTTTAGCCTTGCTATAAATATTTCGACACGAATAAAGGAACGTATGTTCTTTATCCTGGAAAACAGGCCATCTAAGACAAACATAGCGCACGACAGTTCCTTTGTCCTGTGAAATCGTTCCGTTCGGGGGGCTCAACGAAGTAAACTCTTTCATTTGTATATTAGCTAATTATCATTGGTAACCAGAGCTATCGCGAATCCGTCGTACCCTTTGCAGCCCACCGTTTGGATGGCTGTGGCGCTTACGCGCGGCTCGGAGGCAATAAGTTCGAAGAATCGGCGCACACCCTGAACGCTAGGATCGGTACTGTTGCCGTCGGGTACCGCTCCGTCGCGTACGACATTATCGCCTATGATCATTCGTTTTGGTTCCTATCGGAAACAAACATGTTAAATGGCTCCTTTCGGTTGTAGGATTAAAAATATTTCAAATATATAAAAATATATGATCAAGTTCATTAGCTTAATCGCCAATTCAGTCTACAATGTAGTGTAGTTCTTATATGATTTCCAATTTTTCAAATAAACGTTCTAATTAAGCATACATAAGAACATGTAGTGTAGAGTTTCTTAGAATTTCCGAAATCAACAATGCATGCTGCCACTAATTTTGCGGCAGCATGCATTGTTGTTAAACTATCGTTTTCCATTAGAACAGCCTGCAGGATCTTCAGACGAATTCCTTTTTAGAGAGGTTCAATTTTTATCCCTGCACAATAAGAATAAGCAACCTTACGGGAATGGCGGGTACCCGAACTCAATACCAAGTTATTTTTCAAAATTTGCGCTTCCGAATCCATGAGACCGATGAATTCCCGGATCGGTTGTCGTCTATATAAACGAAGGCATAAATGAACACAAACTAATTTGACGAAGAGGTGTTTTGAAAATGGCATTAACGTCCGCATTCACGAGCTTCAACCTGCCTGTAAAAAACGTAGAACAATCGAAAGCGTTCTTCACCGGACTCGGATTCGAGCTCAACCCGCAATTCCCCGAGAACGAGAATTCGGTAGCCATCGTGATCGGCGACAACCTGCAGGTCATGCTGATCAATCAAGCATTCTTTAATACGCTCACGGAGAAGGAATCCGTCGATACGAGCAAGTATGCGCAGATGACGATCGCATTGGCCTTCGAGAGCCGGGAAAAGGTCGATGAAATCGTGAATACCGCGGTCTCCTTGGGCGGGAAATTGCACGCTGAACCTGAAGATCATGGGTTCATGTATCATTGGGGCTTCGTGGACTTGGACGGCCATCTATGGGCCATTAACTACATGAACATGGATGCGGCACAAGGTTAAGGCTAACGGAGAGCACGCTCGTACTAGGGTTCAAAATGAAAGACGCCGGGCATCTTCCCCGGCGTCTTCTTCGCGATGATTAGTTTTGTTCGGTATAGGCTTTGAAATTGTCCATGATCGCTTGCCAGCCTGCTTGCTGGAACTCGACGGGATTGGAGCTTTCCGCGTCGAACGTTTCAATGACCTTCGTCTCATTCCCTTGATCGACGAAAGCAATATCCACTCTTCTTCCGTCTTCCATGGTGTAGCCAATCGCCTCATGCCGATTCACGACATCGTAGACGCCGCCAAAATCAAAGCCCATGCTGCCATCCTTCGCTTCCATCCGTGTCAGAAACTTGCCGCCGACCCGCAGATCGTTTTCGGCTCTCGGCGCATGCCAGTCCTCGGACGCTTGATTCCACTTCGTGATGTGATCCGGCTCGGTCCAATAGCGCCATACCTTCTCGAAAGGGGCTTGAATGACGGCTTGCACGGTTACTTTCGTCGGTTGACTCGGTTCCATTTTAAATAGACACCTCTCTCATGATATTCATTGTTTGTTTATTCTCAATGATATAGACGTAAACCAATGACGAAATTCATTGGTCAATTCGCTCAGGCAGCCCAAATCGCGAAAATAATGGCGTATGAATGAAGTTTTGAACGTGCAGGATTTGATTTTCTTTGGTTTCGATGACGTGGATGCCCCAGGGTACCAGGCCAGAGCCCTTTTTGCCCGGCATATACTGGGCCAACGCCGGATAACCGCCATTCACCGTAATGGGCACAAATCGCGAACCTTCGCAATGCCAGCGAGTAAGCGAATAGAAGGCGGACAAATCTTCCTTGCCGCGGATCCACATCTCGAAGGGCGGCATCGACATGCAGCCTTCCTCGTGGAACAACGCGACGAGCGCAGCAATATCGAATTGCTCGAAGGCCTCCACATACCGGGACAGCAGCTGCTGCTCCGGTTGAACGTCCATGCTGCTGAGCTCATCCGAGCGAAGCTGCGCCCGGTCCATCGTCTCTCGGGCTCTTTGCAAGGCGCTGTTCACCGCTGCGGGCGACATCGCCAACGTTTCCGCGATCTGCTTGGAGGACCATTCAAATACATCCTTCAAAATGAGTACCGCGCGCTGCCGCGGAGGCAAGGTCTGCAGGAGAGCGATGAAGCACAGTTGAAGGGTATCTCTTCGGATGAGCCGATCCTCCGGATTGCCTCCAAAGTCGGGAGACGGCCAGATCCAAGCAGAGTCCGGCAGCGTGTCGCGCGGCTCAACGATGGCGACGGCCGGGTCGAACAGGTCAACGGGAAGCGCGCGGCGTTTGGATTGTCTCAGCTTGTCCAAGCACAGGTTGGAGGCAATCCGATAGACCCAAGTTTTGAACGAGGAATCCTGTCTGAACGTGCTCCAGTTCTGCCAGACCCGAATACTTGTCTCCTGAACGGCATCGTCCGCATCGTCCATGGAGCCTAGCATTCGGTAACAGAACGAGGTTAAGCCCGGCTTCAAGCTTGCAAATAATGGTTCGTCAAATGCGGTCTCGTTCATCGCGGCCTCCCTTAACGATCTCCCCGAAGGGCGGTACCTTCATCCAGGTATATTAATTAACCGGCTCCATGCCTATGATGGTGGCTTCCCTAGAGGTCACTGCACAAAATATAGTTCAACACCTATACTATGATTTCCTCCTGCACTACATACATAGGAAATTGAACCAGTTTTTCGCAAACTTTATTCAGAAGTCCTTTGAGGCTACACCTTGTTAAATTTCCATTATTCAATCTAAGCTCCTACGAGAGTAGCATGTAGTTTTTAGTTTGAGCTATGAAGCACTAAGAAAACTTTATTTGTTTTGGACAACGTTATTTTTCTCACGGGTCCGGAGACCGGATAGCTGTGAATAAATAGTGTGTATTAAATATAAATAATACACACTATTTACAATACAATAAAGCTATGATATGTTTTATACATCATTAAACATCCACAACGTTCCATATGTTACTCGCGGTCTGCGTACCGTAGGTTCTAAAATGACGGGAGGATTATCAATCATGCAAAGTGTAGTGCCGTTTCATTCGGGGCATGCTGGCTTGAAGCAGCTCCTTGGCGGAAAAGGGGCCAATCTTGCAGAGATGACGAACGCCGGTTTGCCGGTGCCGCCGGGCTTTACCATTACGACGGACGTGTGCCGCTCCTACTATGAAGCGGGTATGCAGCTTCCGGCGGGGCTGATGGAGCAGGTCCACCAAGCGATGCGGGAGCTGGAGCAATCGAAGGGCCAAGGCTTCGGCGATCCGGCCAAGCCGCTGCTCGTGTCGGTCCGGTCGGGTTCGGTGACTTCGATGCCTGGTATGATGGATACGATTCTCAACCTGGGTCTGAACGACGAAACGGTGCAAGGGCTTGCGGCATTGACCGGCAATCCGAGATTTGCGTTCGATTGTTACCGCCGTTTGATCCAAATGTTCGGTAACGTCGTGTTCGACATCGAAACGTATCAATTCGAGCGGCTGCTGCACCACCTCAAGCAGCGATTAAATGTAAGCCAGGACAGCGAAGTGAGCGCCGAAGGCTGGACGGAGCTGATCGGAGAGTACAAGACGGTGATCCGTAAGGAAGCAAGACGCGAGTTTCCGCAGCAGGTGGAGGAGCAGCTTGTGCTGGCCGTTGAAGCGGTATTCCGTTCGTGGAACAACGCGCGGGCGAAAGTTTACCGAAAGGTGCACCAGATTCCCGATGAACAAGGGACGGCCGTCAACATTCAGACGATGGTGTTCGGCAATATGGGCAGCGATTGCGGGACAGGCGTCGTGTTTACGCGAAATCCGTCTACCGGGGGGCCCGTGCTGTACGGCGAATACTTGATGAACGCGCAAGGGGAAGACGTCGTGGCCGGCGTACGGACGCCCGTTCCGATTGCGAAGCTCGGCGAGGAGATGCCGCTCGTCTTTGACCAGCTCGTGCAGACGGCGGAGAAGCTGGAGCGGCATTACACGGACATGCAGGATATCGAGTTTACGGTCGAGCAGGGCAAGCTTTATCTGCTGCAAACGCGAAACGGCAAGCGGACGGCCCAGGCCGCGGTCAAAATCGCCGTCGATCTGGTGCGCGAGGGCGTGATCGATACCGGCGAAGCGGTCAATCGCATCGAGCCGTTCCATCTGGATCAGCTGCTGCACCGCGCGATCGACACCGACAAGCCGCTGCATGTGCTGGCGGCCGGTCTTCCGGCATCACCGGGAGCCGCTTCCGGCGTCGCGGTGTTCGACGCGGACACGGCCGAGGCATGGGCCCGCGCGGGGCGCAAAGTCATCCTCGTGCGCTCGGAGACGACGCCGGAGGATATTCACGGCGTGCTGGCGGCCGAAGGCGTGCTGACCAGCCGGGGCGGCATGACCAGCCATGCGGCGGTCGTTGCCCGCGGGATGGGCAAGCCGTGCGTCTGCGGCTGCGAAGCGCTGCGCTTGACGGAACGCGTCTTTGCCGTGACGACTGCTGACGGAGAAGCCGTCACGGTACGGGAAGGCGACGCGTTGTCCATCGACGGCGCGACCGGACGGGTGATCCTCGGCGAAGTCAGCCTGCGCGAGCCCGAGCTGACCGTCGAGCTGCAGCAGCTTCTCGCCTGGGCGGACGAGATTCGTACGCTGGAGGTGTACACGAACGCCGATACGCCGGAGGATGCGGCCAAGGCGCGCAGCTTCGGCGCCGAAGGCATCGGGCTGTGCCGGACGGAGCATATGTTCATGAGCGCCGAGCGGGTGCCGGTCGTGCAAGCGATGATTTTGGCGGAGACGGCGGAGGAGCGCGCGGAGGCGCTGGCGAAGCTGCTGCCGATGCAGCAGGAGGACTTCGAGGGCATTTTCCGGGCGATGGACGGGCTGCCGGTAACGATTCGCCTGCTGGACCCGCCGCTGCACGAATTTTTGCCGAATATGGAGCAGTTGGTCATCGAGCGCGAGCGCCTGAACGCTCGGCCGGACACGGAACGCAAGGAGAGCCTGGAGAAGCTGCTGCGCAAAGTCAGAGCGCTGCATGAGATGAACCCGATGCTCGGTACCCGGGGCTGCCGTCTCGGACTTGTGCTGCCGGACATTTACGAGATGCAGATTGAGGCCGTCTTCCGCGCCGTGCTCAGTTGCCTGCGCGAGCAGCTCGACGTCCGGCCGGATATTATGATTCCGCTGGTTGGCCATGCCAATGAGCTGAAGCTGATGCGCGAGCTCGTGACCCGCAAGGCGGACGAGGTGCTTGGCGAGTTCGCCCGCACGTTCCGCTACCGCGTCGGCACGATGATCGAAGTGCCGCGGGCTGCCGTAACGGCAGGAGACATTGCGCAGCACGCCGATTTCTTCTCATTCGGCACGAACGATCTGACGCAGATGACGTTCGGTTACAGCCGGGACGACGCCGAAGGCAAGTTTTTGACGCATTACGTCGAGACGAAGCTGCTTCCCGACAATCCGTTTCAAGTGCTGGACCGGGACGGCGTCGGAACGTTGATCGAATGGGCGGTCGAGCGCGGACGTGCCGTGAAGCCGCAGCTCAAGACCGGCATTTGCGGCGAGCACGGAGGCGACAAGCAGTCGATCTTCTTCTGCCACGGAGTAGGGCTGGATTATGTCAGCTGCTCGCCATACCGGGTGCCGCTCGCCAGAATCGCCGCTGCGCAAGCGCAGCTGGCGTTGGGAAGTGCAACGGCGCCGGAGACGGCTGCGGAAGAACCCGTCACGTCCGGCCGGAGCGCTTAAGCAGCGCGATATTACACGCCGCCTGCATAGGCAAGGGTGCAGGCGGCGCTCTTGTGTCTTGTTCCGGAATACCCTCAGGCATGGAAAACGAAGGAAACGGGTATACTGGGATGCACACAGCTTTAGGTATAAGACTAGCAATCTATCATTTTAAAAACGGAGTGGAATGATAATGGAAAAAACATTTTTGATGATCAAGCCGGACGGCGTACAACGGGGATTGATCGGCAAGCTGGTTCAGCGTTTTGAGGATAAGGGCTTTCAACTGATCGGCTCCAAATTAATGGTGATCACGAAGGACCAAGCGGAAACCCACTATGCCGAGCATAAGGAAAAACCGTTCTTCGGCGAGCTGGTTCAGTTTATTACCTCCGGTCCGGTCTTTGCAATGGTATGGCAGGGCGATAACGTCATTGCGCTGTCCCGCGCCATGATGGGCAAGACGAATCCGTTGGATGCGGCGCCGGGAACGATCCGCGGCGATTATGCGGTTCATACCGGCAACAATATCATTCACGGCTCAGATTCTCCGGAAAGCGCGGAACGGGAAATTGCCAACTTTTTCAAGCCGGAAGAGCTTCTTGCTTACGACCGGTCGCTGCAAAGCTGGATCTAGCCATCCGGCAACTGGTTTCCTCAAAATGTAAAAATTGATGCAATCTTTTATCCGAAAACCTTCATTAGGGGTTTGAACTTTCCGTGAAAATTTGGTACGTTGAGAAGGTGAGTTCAAGATGCTGTCCCCAAAGGAGAGAAAGAAGATGCGAGATCCACGTTTGCAGCAGTTTGCGAGAAACCTGGTACGGTATTCCGTCGACCTTCAGCCGGGTGAGAATATCCTGATTGAAATGATCGGCCTTCGCGATCAGGAATTGACCAAGTGTTTAATAGAAGAGGTGTACGCGGCAGGCGGGCATCCGTTCATCGAGTTCCGCTATCCCGAAGTTACGCGCAAG
Source organism: Paenibacillus tyrphae (assembly GCF_027925525.1). Classification (GTDB taxonomy): domain Bacteria; phylum Bacillota; class Bacilli; order Paenibacillales; family NBRC-103111; genus Paenibacillus_G; species Paenibacillus_G tyrfis_B. The sequence goes on from NZ_BSDJ01000026.1 coordinate 104,807, forward strand.
CTGATGCTTGGCGGTAACCAAGAGCTGTACGAGCGAATGGCGGCTATCGAGCTGAATCGGATGAAGCAGATGCAAGCGTACATTGCCGTTCGCAGCGGCGACAACATCACCGAAACGTCCGATGTGCCTGAGGACAAGCTGCGCTTGTTCATGAAGGTGTACCAGCGTCCGGTCGTCGATCAGCGGGTCAATCATACCAAATGGTGCGTAATGCGTTACCCGAACCCGTCGATGGCGCAGCAGGCGAATACGAGCACTGAGGCGTTCGAAGATTTTTATTTCCAAGTGTGTAACCTCGATTACAGCAAAATGTCCGGGGCCATGGACTCGCTTGTCGAACTGATGAACAAGACGGACAAAGTGCGGCTTGTCGGACCGGGTACTGATCTCAGCTTTTCGATCAAGGACATTCCGGCGATCAAATGTGCAGGCCAGAACAATATTCCGGATGGCGAAGTATTCACTGCTCCGGTGAAGGATTCGGTCAACGGCGTCATCTCTTATAACACTCCGACGATTTATATGGGAACTTCGTTCGAGAACGTCACGCTCCGCTTCGACAACGGTAAGATCGTCGAGGCGACGGCGAACAATACTGCCAAGCTGAACGAAATTTTGGATACCGACGACGGGGCCCGCTTTGTCGGCGAGTTTGCGATCGGCGTCAATCCGTACATACAGCAGCCGATGAAAGACATTTTGTTCGACGAGAAAATCGACGGCAGCATCCACTTTACGCCGGGTAACGCTTACACGGATGCAGATAACAGCAACCGGTCCTCGGTTCACTGGGATATGGTGCTGATCCAGCGTCCGGAATACGGCGGCGGCGAAATTTATTTTGACGATCGTCTGATTCGCAAGGACGGCCGCTTTGTCGTGCCGGAACTGGAGAAGCTGAATCCCGAGCATCTGAAATAGGCATACAGCTGACCGATTCGCATTAGACAAACGCCCATGCGGCCCAAGCTCTCTTCCCATATGATGGAGTACGAATCATCATGGAGAAGAGGTTGGTGCATATGGACATTCCTGTTACGGGATTCGTGGTTCATTCCGGCGGTGAAGATGATCCTCATCATGCCCACAGGCTTTATATTACGTCGTGGGATGGCCGGCCGGTTCACGTCCATCCTTTCTCAGGAACGACTTCGTACGATGCCGGGCATCGGCATCATTATGCCGGCATGACCGAACCGGCACCCAGCGGGGTTCAGCATGTTCACGGCTATTTCGCCGTCACTTCGTTTGACGACGGCCATAGCCATACCATTCGCGGGACGACCGGAGTCCATCCCACTGCCCTGTGGAGGACACTACCATTATTTCGAAGGGTATACGACTGTGAACGGCAGTATGCCCCACACGCATAGGTACGGTGGCAATACCGGCAACGAGGTGTAACGCCCGTACCCCAAAAACGCATGTTCCGGCTCAGCTCGGGACAGGCGTTTTTTTGGTGCA
>NZ_BSDJ01000027.1 GCF_027925525.1 Paenibacillus tyrphae
AGCGGTAAAGTGCATTATATCGTGAATGAAAACAGAACCTGGCGTCATTTGGACTTTTGGCAATATCAGACCATACTCCATGCACGACTGCCACGAATTCATTGTCGGCATTGCGATAAAATCACGACCGTCAAAGTAAATTGGGCACGGGAACATGCATCGTTCAGTTGGCTGTTTGAGGCCCACGTGATGGCATTAATGACGGAGATGCCTGTTGCAGCTGTAGCTCGAAAAGTAGGCGAGCATGATACAAGGTTATGGCGCATTTTCCACTATTATGTGGAACGAGCCATGAAGGAAATGGACATGACAAAAAGCGCTTGAACGTTTCGTTTCGACGAATCACTTGAACATTAAGGCGTACCAGTCGGCGTTGGGGAATGCCTATCGGGGAACCCATTTTGAAGTTTCCCCGTATCGTCAAGGGCTTGAGCACGTTTCAATAACGAAGATATTTTTGCCCAATGAACCTTATTGCCCGCATGGTGATATTCGGCTTTAAAGTCACTAAAATCCTGCTTTAACCGATCAATCGTTTCTTCATTAAAGATTCATCGAAATGCATATCTTTTTTATGTCGTCTTTCTTTGTATACTTCCCAATGGGTATACACTGAATGTCTTGTAACCTATAATAATCTACCCATGCGTTTCTTTCGACGTCATCGCGCCATTAGAAAGCGGCTAATTACTTGCAATTGATCGTACTTTTTTAGCTTTCTTCCCTTAATCTCTGCGGTTAGGATTTCGCATGTTTGAAGAATCAAGATAAGATTCCGGTATTTGTCCGCATTAGCAAATGGTAAATTCTTTGTCGCTTCGAGTTCTTTTCCCCAACGCTCATATATTTCTACTTGTTCTAATTGTTTCGCCACATGTATGCCCCCCCTTAAAGTCGTCAATAAGCCCAAGAATGTGAAAACAGGCGCCCCTCTTGGCGCCCGTACTGCATCGATACAAGGCAAAACTGAATATTTCGATTATATACGATCATTAGTATCGAAACTCCGATGCATCTTCGATCGCTGAAAAAAACGCACAAGGAAGTATCCTGCACGATCGATCGGGACCGATAAGGAAGGAAACGAGATTACACTGATCGACTTTGTAAAAACCATCGTCAAAATGATATAGTATTATGATCTGGTTAGAATTTTGTCGATTGATGTCGAATTTTGTGTATAATACAATAGCTATAAAGGACGATCGATTCTCCGTTTGTGGATGAAGAACTCCGGGCTTTCGGTATTTTTGAACAATCTTTTTGGAAGACCGTATCGTTCGTTTTCAACAATTCATATCAAATTAAGAGCAATATATGTTAAGTGGGCACAATTTGAGTATGTTATATTTTGAGTGAAAAACATCACAGTAGTTATGCTTGGTGTTGAAAGGAGGCCCCTATTGGTAATTCATACGCCCACGAATCTGGCTCTTCGAAAATTAGGGATGTATGTAAGGGCGGACGCAGATGACTGGCAGTACAACTGGCCTGTTCATACCCATGAAGGACTCGAAGTTTATTATTTCATACGCGGGGATGCGAATTATATTATCGGAGATAATATATACGATCTATCTCCAGGAGATATGCTTCTATTTCGGGGAAGCACCATTCATAGGGTTAATCCGTCGAAAGATGTTCCCTATGTCCGCAGCTATGTAAATTTTACGGAGTCTTTTTTGCAAGAGCAGATGTCGGGAGAGATGTTTGAAAAGCTAATGTCTTTGTTTGAATCGCCCAGCGGAAGGTTAATTCGTTGGTCACTGGAAGAGCGCAAAGAAGTAGAAGCGTATTTCCGGGCACTGCACCGGGAAAACGAACGGGAATCGTTCGGATACGAACTGATTTTGAAAGCGCTTCTGGTTCAATTGTTGGTTGCCATTTATCGCAAGGCCAAACGTTTGCATGAAATTGCGCCTGCCGTACAGCCATCGCACAGCCAGGAGAATGTTCGCCGCATTTTGCAATATGTAAATCAGCATTTTACGGAGAATTTCTCTCTTCAGGAATTGTCGGGGGCTCTGCATTTGAACAAATATTATATTTGTCACTGTTTTAAAGAGGTTACGGGATATACGATTAACAACTATATCATCAGTAAAAGGGTCGAGGAAGCCAAAAAAATGCTTCGAACGACAGATGAGCCGGTCGGATTAATATCAGAAAAACTCGGGTTCAACACGGCGGTTCATTTCAGCCGTTCTTTCAAGAAGTACGCCGGCGTGTCACCGCAGAGTTACCGTAAAAAAGACTTTGGCGCATAATGCTTTGAGCCGCTGAGAGCAAAAGGTTCAATTATCCAGACGAAGAAAAGGGGTAGAAGCGATGAATAAGAAAATGAAAGCGATATCTATTGGTATGGTCATGGTTCTGTTGACTCTTATGAGTGCCGCTTGCGCCAAGAAGGAATCGGGTGGAGGAGCGGAAGCCGGCGGTAAAAACGTAAAGCTGGACTTTGTCTGGTTTGCAGATGGAAATGAAGGCGCAATCATGAAAGATATTATCAAAGATTACGAAGCTAAAAATACGAATGTAAAAGTAAATATGATCGAAGTCCCTTATAAAGATCTGTCGACGAAATTGAAAACGATGATCGCAGGCGGAGAGCCTCCGGCATTGGCCCGAATCAGTACGACGGAGCTTGGCGGGTTTGCCAAACAGGCGGTGGACTTAAGCGAGAGCAACGGCGGATTGGAGAAGTATACCGGACAGTTCATCGATTCCCTCAAACCCTTCTATGTGGTGAATAATAAAGCGGTAGCCGCTCCTATGGATGTTACGGCTAATGGATTGATTTACAATAAAACCTTGTTTGATAAAGCCGGAGTGAAGGTGCCGTCATCTCCCGACAATGTCTGGACGTGGGATGAGTTCTCCGCCGCCTTGAAGCAGGTAATGGAAAAAGGCGGGGCTAAATACGGTCTTGTGTGGGACTTTACGCCGCAACGGTGGTCGACTATTCTGTACCAATTCGGAGGCAGCCTCATGAGCCCGGATGGAGCAAAAGCCACAATCAACAATGAAGCGGGTATACAGGCGGTTGAATATTTCAAAAAGCTGCATACCGACGGCATCGCCCCCACATCCGTATGGCTTGGCGGGGAAAACCCGAATAACTTGTTCCGCAGCGGGACGGTCGCCGCACATTTGGCAGGAAATTGGATGATTAGCAATTATAAAGATATTTCGAACTTCGAATGGGGCGTAACGTACATGCCGAAAGCCAAGCAGCGTTCCTCGGTACCGGGCGGCAAATTCGCGATGGCATTCAAAAATTCCGGCGTGGAGAAAGAAGCAACCGATTTCATTAACTATATCACCACGAAAGAAGTAAATGCGAAATATACCCAAGAGGCATTGTTCCTGAGCCCGCGCAAAGACAACGCGAAGCTGGACTATGCTTTCGGTAAAGAGATGATGGAAGTTTTCTCGAACGAGCTGAACAACACCGTTCCGGCAGCAGCTGAGGATTGGTCCAAGCAAACGATTGTGCCCAAATTCAGCAATGAGTTGAAGAAGACGATTTCGGAAATTATTGTTGGAAAAATAACGGGACAAGCAGGCTTAGATAAAGTTGCGGGATTAATTGATAAAGCCATCGGCGAAGAGAAGAAATAATCCATGCATCGGTACGGTTGAAGGGAAAGGAGTAAGCCTGATGTCTGTACAAACCTCTGCCGTAAAGACAATAAGGAAGCCGGGACAATCTAAAAAATGGATTCCTTATTTGTTTGTACTTCCTAACTTGTTGATTTTTACCACTTTTATCGTGATTCCCATGGTAATCGGATTCGTTTATTCTTTCCACGAATATGACGGATTGAATCCGATGGAGTTTATAGGCTTTGACAATTACAAAGAGATCTTTTCGAACAATGAGTTTTGGAGCGCACTGGGAAAAACCGCCCTGTATGCACTCATTGTAGTACCGTCGATTTACTGCCTATCCCTCGCCGTAGCGATGATGCTGATCCAGCAAATCCGGCTTAAAGGGCTATTTCGCTCCGTATTTTATTGGCCTACGATGATTTCGTATATCATTGTTGGTTTGACGTGGAAGTGGATTTTCGGCGATTTCGGTGTTTTGAATTACTTTATGACGATGTTCGGCTTGGAACCGGTTCATTTTTTATCGGATTCTTTTTTCGCGAATGTATCGGTGGTGATCGCAACGGTTTGGTCGCGTCTTGGATTTTATATGGTCATTTTCATGGCCGGCTTGCAGGCCATACCGAATGATTATTATGAGGCGGCCAGATTGGACGGGGCATCCAAGCCTCGGGTATTCTGGAGCATTACGCTTCCGCTGCTCAAGCCTACGACCGTACTTGTCGTGATGCTGACGCTGATCGAGGCGTTTAAGGCATATCCGTTACTGTTTGCGCTCACGGGGGGCGGACCGGGCAAAGATACGACTTATATCGTGCAATATATATACGAAACCGGGTTTGCCAAGCAGGAGCTGGGCATGGCCAGCGCAATGTCCGTGTTATTGTTTGTTCTTATCTCGCTGTTTACCGCTCTGCAGTTCAAACTGTCAAAGGGAGGCTCCGATTAGCGTGGAATTAAAGGCATCCGCCAAAGCCGTCTTGTATATTCTTCTTATTGTAATGGCTGCCATGTGGTTGTTTCCAGTGCTTTGGATTGTCATCTCGTCCTTCAAGACGAACAATGATTTGTACAGCTTTCCCCCGAGATTTTGGCCGGAGCCGATGACTTTCGAGCACTTTACGGCTGCCTTTCAGAAAGGCAACTTCGGACAATACTTCATCAACAGCACTATCGTCACGGTCAGCTCAACGATTCTGCTGCTGCTGATCAACTCGATGGCAGGGTTCGCGCTGGCTAAATATAAATTCAGAGGGGCTGCGGTGCTGCTCGTCGGGTTCGTGTCTACCCTGATGATCCCTCTTGAGGTCATTATGATCCCGATCTTTAAGGTGCTCAGCTTCCTCGGATTGTTCAACAGCCTGCTGGCTCTTATCATCCCGCCGGCAGCCACGCCGACAGGCGTTTTCTTGATCAGGCAGTATTTGCTTACCGTACCGGATGAACTGCTTGAGGCGGCCCGGATGGACGGGGCATCGGAATGGCGGATTTATTCGCAAATCATTCTGCCGATCTGCAAGCCGATCTTGGCGGTGCTTGCGATTTTCTCCTTCATGTGGCGATGGGACGATTTCTTATGGCCTCTTATCGGAATTAGCGATCCGTCCTTATATACGATTCAATTGGCCTTGTCCAACTTTATAGGAGAATTTAACGTTGATTGGGGAAGCTTGCTTGCCATGTCCGTCATTACGATGATTCCGGTGCTTGTGGTTTTCGTCATATTCCAGCGTCAATTCGTCAGCGGTATGGTGACATCCGGGATGAAATAATTGCAAAAATCCAATTCCCTTCACCACAGGGGCCGGTTGTCTCTGTCGGTGAAGGGATTTTTTAGGGGAGTTTGGGGATGGAACGCTTCATATTGTCGTTAGATCAAGGAACCACCAGTTCAAGAGCGATATTGTTCAACCATGACAGCCGGATTGTTTCAGCGGTGCAAAAGGAGTTCGCCCAGTATTACCCACAGCCCGGTTGGGTTGAGCAGGATGCGGAAGAAATTTGGGAATCGGTCGTTTCTGTCATCTCATTGTGCTTGTCGAAAGCAGGTATCGGACCGAGTCAAGTGGCGGCAATCGGTATTGCGAACCAGCGTGAAACGACGGTCGTCTGGGACAAAATGACGGGAAAGCCGATCTACAACGCTATAGTATGGCAATCCAGGCAAACCGCTCCAATCTGCGAGCGGTTAAAATCCCAAGGATGGCAGGACCTGGTCCATGAGAAAACCGGCCTCCTGATCGACGCGTATTTCTCGGCGACTAAAGCAGCCTGGATTCTTGACGAGGTACCCGGCGCCAGAGCGCGTGCGGAGCGGGGAGAATTATTGTTCGGTACCGTCGATACTTGGCTGATTTGGAAATTGACCGGAGGCAAGGTTCATGTGACGGACTACTCCAACGCTTCCCGTACGATGATGTTTAATATCCGGGAATTGAAGTGGGATACAGAGCTGCTGAAACGGTTAAACATTCCGGAATCGATGCTTCCCGAGGTCAGGCCCTCCTCCTGCATCTACGGCGTAACGGATAAGGAAATCGTTGGCGGGGAGATTGCGATTGCAGGAACGGCCGGCGACCAACAGGCCGCGTTATTCGGACAAGCGTGCTTTGAGGAAGGAGCGGCCAAAAACACCTATGGAACCGGATGCTTCATGCTGATGCATACCGGCAGTAAAGCGGTGTACTCAAAACACGGGCTGCTCACGACCATCGCCTGGAGCATAGGCGGCCGGGTGGAATACGCGCTGGAGGGCAGCATCTTTGTGGCGGGTTCCGCGATCCAATGGCTGCGCGACGGGCTTAGGATGATCAAGAGCGCCGAGGAAAGCGAAGCGTTTGCTTCACGTGTGGAATCTGCCGAAGGGGTGTACGTGGTACCGGCGCTCGTCGGGCTCGGAACCCCTTATTGGGACAGCGATGCCAGGGGAGCGGTATTCGGGGTTACCCGCGGAACCACCAAAGAGCATTTCATACGCGCAACCCTGGAAGCTCTCGCTTATCAAACCAAGGATGTACTCGCCGTGATGGAAGAGGAATCGGGGATTACTTTGCATTCGCTGCGTGTGGATGGCGGAGCGGTAAAAAACAATTTTTTGATGCAGTTCCAGAGCGATATCCTGAATGTGCCTGTCGAACGCCCGGTAATTAATGAAACTACAGCTTTGGGTGCGGCCTATTTGGCTGGACTGGCTGTAGGGTATTGGGCCGATCAGTCGGACATCGTGAAACAATGGAAACGAGATAAAACCTTCATGCCGAATATGGACGATGCCAAGCGTCGTAACTTGTACGACGGATGGAAAAAAGCCGTTCATGCAACGAGGGCTTTTAAATAACGGATAGGAATGTGGAGGTAAATCATGAGAGTAAGCAGTAAGTTATTGCAGGCCGTGGAAGGGCATCATTATTTGGACCTTGTGACCGATGAAGCCAAGTATCGCATCTATCTGATGAATGATTATGTGATCCGAATCCGCTGCACCTTCGACGAACAGTTTGCCGAAGAAGCTTCGTATACGCTGGCCATGACCGCATGGGATGACAAGATGGATGGGATGGTCGAGGATCGCAGGAGAGTGGCGGCTCTTCCGGCTCAGTATGAAGATTTGGGTACCCACTTGCTGCTCCGCACGAATCAATTACGGCTGATGATACACCGGGAGCCTTTTGCCATTGAAATTACGGATGCGGAAGGCCGAGTGCTCCATGAGGATTTGAAAGAGCGCCCCTATGTGAAAGATAAGCACGGCCGATCGTATCATTATTCAAACCTGACGGATGAAGACCATTACTACGGCTTCGGTGAGAAAAGCGGGCATTTGAATAAAAAGAAGAGAAGGCTGCGGATGCATAATGTGGATACGATCGGTTACGATTCGGAACATACGGATCCGCTGTATAAGCACATCCCGTTCTATATTAAATTTAACGGAAAGACGCAGTCTGCAACGGGTTTGTTCTATCATAACAGCCATGCATCCACTTTTGATATGGGATGCGAACGCAGCGGCTACTGGAACAAGTATAGTTATTTTTGCGCGGACGGCGGGGAACTGGATCTCTTCTTCATGTACGGTCCGCAAATAAAGGATGTCGTCCGCCACTACACGGATCTAACGGGCAAAACGATTTTGCCGACGCAATACTCGCTTGGATATATGGGCTCCACCATGTACTATACCGAACTGGACCGGGATTCGGATCAAGCGATTTTGAACTTTCTGGACAGATGCAAGGCGGAAGGAATTCCCTGCGACGGATTCTTCATGTCTTCAGGCTACACCACTGGCGAAGACGGGAAAAGGTATGTCTTTAACTGGAATAATCAACGATTCCCTCATCCGCAAAACTTTATCGAACAAATGCGAAGCAAGGGGGCGGCATTGGCCCCTAATATAAAGCCGGGTATGCTGCTTACTCACCCGTTATATAAACAATTTGACGAGGCGGGTGCCTATATAAAAGACGATAAGGGGGACAAATCCCAAACCGACCGTTATTGGGGAGGACCAGCTTCTTTCGTCGACTTCACCAACCCGAAAGGCAGACAATTATGGAAAGACCAGTTGAAAGCATCGTTTATTAACTTGGGGGTCACTTCCATCTGGAACGACAATAACGAATATGAAATTAACAATCCGGATGCGTTGTGCGAGTTTGAAGGCGGCAAGAAAGAAATCAGCGCCTTGCGGCCGCTTCTTCCCAATCTTATGGCTCAAGCGGCCAAGGAAGCGATCGCCGAAGCTGCGCCGAATACGAGACCTTATATTGTCAACCGCGCCGGATTTGCCGGTATTCAGCGTTATGCCCAAACCTGGGCCGGAGACAACAATACGAGCTGGCACAGCTTAAAATTCAATATTCCTGTTATTTTAGGAATGGGACTGTCCGGTGTAGCGAACCAGGGCTGCGATATTGGCGGCTTCTTCGGCCCTGCCCCGGAACCGGAGCTGTTCGTCCGTTGGGTACAGAACGGGATTTTCCAACCGAGGTTCTCCATCCATTCCTGCAACACCGACAATACCGTCACCGAGCCGTGGATGTATCCTTCGTATACTCCATATATCCGGGAGGCGATTCAGCTTCGTTACCGTTTGATCCCTTATTTCTACTCTTTACTGTACGAAGCTTCCGTCCTGGGCTCTCCGGTCATGCGGCCGACGGTGTATGAATTTCAGCATGACCCCGCCACTTGGGAGGAAAGCTTCGATTTCATGCTGGGAAGGTCGATCCTGGTCGCCAATGTTCTGGAAAAAGGGGCGGAAACGAGAACGGTGTACCTGCCGGAAGGCAGCGAATGGGTGGACTGGCATACAAGAGAGCGTTATGCAGGGGGACAGACGATCCGGCTTAAGGTTTCCTTAGATTCGATTCCGATGTTTATCCGCAGCGGGGCTGTTATTCCGCTCGCGCCGTATGTGCAGAACATTCATAACGACCGTATAGAAGAGCTGCATTTGCTGATCGAGCCGTCCGAGAACGCAAGCTTCGTTCTGTATGAGGACGACGGGGTAACGAACAATTACAAGAACGGCGACTATCTGAAAACAACGATCAACGTCGAAACGGATGGAAACACCGTTATTTCTTTCAAGAAAGACGGAGCGTACGCCAGCACAGTGAAACGAATCGTCATTGATTTGGTATGTAACCAAATTGCTCCGGTTCAAGTGATGCTGCAGGGTAGAAAGCTTCCGATGTTTCTCGATCCCGCCGAGTGGAAAGCGAAGGAAGAAGGCTGGTACTACGATCTGGAGCTTAAAACGGCAAAAATCAAGTACGACAACAGCCAAGCCGATTATGAAATTGCAGTTAACTTCGATATAAAAGACTTGATTTCCATTTAACTCGTGATCGTCGAAGGAGGGATGCAAGATGGAGGAAGCCTTTTCAAGTAACAGAAGGACGGAAATATTACAAGCCTTACCGAAGCAAACGTTCGATGTCCTTATCATCGGGGGCGGGATTACCGGGGCCGGTATTCTGCTTGATGCGACGACCAGGGGCATGAACACGGTGCTGGTGGAAATGCAGGATTTCGCAGCGGGAACCTCCAGCCGATCCACCAAGCTGGTCCATGGAGGGCTGCGTTATTTGAAGCAGCTTGAGGTAAAAATGGTCGCCGAGGTCGGGAAAGAACGCGCGGTTGTGTATGAGAATGGCCCTCATGTGACCACTCCGGAATGGATGCTGCTTCCGTTCCATCAAGGCGGTACGTTCGGAAAGTTCAGTACTTCTCTGGGACTGAGGCTCTATGATTTTTTGGCGGGAGTGAAGCGAAGCGAGCGGCGGAAAATGCTCGGCGTTCAGGAAACGATACGGCGTGAGCCGCTCGTCAAGCGTGAAGGGCTAAAGGGAAGCGGCGTCTACGTCGAGTATCGTACCGATGACGCCCGCCTCACCATCGAGGTGATGAAAGAAGCGTTCGCGCGTGGAGCGAAGGCTGTAAACTATGCCAAGGTCGAGCAGTTTATTTATCAAAACGGCAAAGTTGTTGGAGTGAAAGTCAGGGATACGATCCATGGAGCATGGTATGAGATCTTTGCCCGCAAAATCGTGAATGCCGCCGGGCCTTGGGTAGATACGCTTCGGGAGATGGATCAATCGAAAACCAAGAAACATTTGCAGCTGACCAAAGGAGTACATTTGGTGATCGACCAATCCCGGTTTCCGCTGCGGCAAGCGGTCTATTTCGATACGCCGGACGGGCGGATGGTATTCGCTATTCCGCGGGACGGTAAGGCGTATGTAGGTACCACGGATACTGTCTTCAAGGGAGATATCGCTCATCCGAGAATGTCTTCCGAAGATCGCAACTATATCATTAATGCCGTTAATTATATGTTTCCCACATTGAACCTTGGCATTCAGGATATTGAATCCAGTTGGACGGGACTTCGCCCGCTTATCTTTGAAGAAAGTAAAACGGCGTCGGAAATATCCCGCAAGGATGAAATCTGGCAGTCGGAGTCCGGATTAATTACCATTGCGGGAGGCAAACTCACCGGTTATCGTAAAATGGCGGAAATGGTCGTCGATCTTTTGAACGATTTGTTCAAGAAGGAAGGAGTAACCAAATTTACCCCTTGCGTGACCAAAACCATGCCGATCTCCGGCGGACATGTAGGCGGACCGGATCGATTCCCTACCTTTATCGAGCGGAAAACGGCGGAGGGCATAAAGCGGGGGTTCAGCAAGGAGCAAGCGGAGAAGCTTGTTCGAAAATACGGCTCGAATATTGATCGTTTGTACGAGCTGGCTTCTACCCATGGAAAAAATGGTTCGGACTTCGAGCTTCCTTTAGACGTGCTGGCCATGGTTGTCTACGCTATTGAAGAGGAAATGACGGTGAAACCGATCGATTTCTTTAACCGGCGTACGGGCGGGCTGCTCTTTAATATCTCATGGGTGCATGAATTCAGGACGCCGGTTATTGCATTTATGGAGCAGTATTTGCATTGGAGCGAAGAAGAGACACGGCAGTACAGGGAAGAGCTGGAGAAGCAGCTTCTCGAGGCTGTTGTCCCTGTAGATGTTAGATAACAATTCAGATTGTGCAGTCATGAGCCTCACGTGAAAGCCCGCTTGGGGCTGCCAGTGCGCTGCGGGCGGAACGATTTTCAATGCTCAAACATCGGAAAGAGGCATTGACCAGGCTCTTTACCTACTGTATATTTCTATATCGCATAAAAAAAGTGCTTGCCATTGGCTTTCTGATAAGTCAAAGGCAAGCACTTTTTATACTTCCGCCTCCAAAAACAGCATGTTTGAATCACTATACGGATAATGCATAAATATAAGCTATTTTCTCAACAATTATGACACCACACAGATCGGTGTCCGATTTTATATTCAAGCGACAAGGGCAGAGGATGAAGCTTGCAAAAGAATAGGGGACTGTCCCACAGTGGTCAAGACCCCAAATAGCGGACATTGAAAAAAGCCCTAGGCTACAAGCTGACGTCGGTACTCTGCCGGCGTCAGCTTGTTTAGCTTTCTTTGCGCTGTCCAGTCACGTCTTTATGCGTTTCAAAAGCCTTCCTGAACGTCTCTAATACAAGAGGATTGCCGTTACGGCTGCTTATGTGGTAGGCAACAATTTCACCGTTCCAAAAGTTCCTTCATTGCGGATAAATAAATGCGATCATCCAATACTCGATATTGAGTCACATCCGTTACCCATTTTTGATTGGGTCCTGTCGCACTAAAATCTCTCTGTAGCAGATTCTCCGCGATCCTCCCATCAGATTTAGCTGCTTCACGTGTCGTGCGATGAACCTATTTGCGACGAATGATTGCCTTAATCTTTAACTCTCGCATAAGCCGCAATACCTTCTTATGGTTCAAACACAGGCCGTACTGTCGGTAAAATTCGTCCTGTATCTGCCGATATCCAAACGTCTTCTTACGTTGATCCAGGAGTCCAAACTCACCTAATTGCTTATACCTCCGCATCCACTTCTTTGAATACGTTTTAAACTTCTGACCACTTACTGCCATAAAAAACTGCACCTCCAACTGTTAGATGGTGTCTAACAATTGGGGTGCAGTTCAAATTCATCGGATTAACCTAGGGGTTTTTCCAATGTCTATTCTAAGGAGTGCAGTTCAATTGAGAAATTGGACTTTTTTCGTTACTCTAGAAAAGCGCCCTTATGTTGAATAACACCTTAATGGAGGTTACATATTTTGAAACTGGAAAGGCTCTTATCTATCATTATTCTACTGCTGAACCGTCGTATGGTGCAGGCTAAGGAATTGGCGGAGCGGTTTGAGGTATCCATTCGGACGATATACCGAGATATAGACGCAATTAATGCAGCCGGCATCCCGATCGTCACCTATCAAGGAACAAACGGCGGCATTGGTTTGGCAGAAGGTTACCGCTTGGATCGAAATATGCTAACAAATGACGAGCTTGCTGCTATCGTCACCGCCCTCCGCAGTATTTCCAATTCATATGGCAAAGAGCAACACCAACGACTAGTGGAAAAAATAAATAGTGTCGTACTGCCATCGCATAAAGAAGAATTTCAACATAAGACAAATCGCGTACTCATCGATTACACTCCTTGGGATGGTATTGAACATCTCCGTCCGAAACTACAACTATTAGACGAAGCATTAGATAGCTGTGTATTAATTAGCTTCACCTATTCGAATGCAGAAGGTGAAGTTTCCCAGCGTATAGTAGAGCCACATAAGCTCATTCTCAAAGGAAGGCATTGGTATCTGCAAGCTTATTGTCTAGAGAAAGAAGAGTTCCGCCTGTTTAAAATAAAAAGAATGAAAGAGCTCGCGATAGATCGTGAAAGAACTTTCATTCGTCGAGATCCCGCTACTCAGGGGCATATCGAAGGCAAAAGTAAATTCAAACCATCCAATGTACCGGAAGTTGTCCTTCGATTCCAAGATGAAGCTCGTTATTTAGCGGAAGAATGGTTTGGCATCGAAGAACTTTTGCCAGTTGAGGATGGCAGTTGGCTAGTAAAAAAGGCATATCCGGAAAATGAATGGCTCTATAGTTTCATTCTTGGCTTGGGACATCATGTAGAGGTGCTTGAGCCCCAACATTTACGGAAAATCATTGCTAGTCGTGCGGAAAAAATAGCAACAATTTATAAAAATGACAAGGTAACTTGACAGTCGGTTGTCAGGTTTATTGTTTTATACTGGTTTCATTCTATAATTAAGGAGAATGATAAAGGATGAAACATAACGAACGAATTGAACCTACCCGAATTGAGGAATTACCCTCCTTCACGTTAGCTGGAATTAGTACCGTTACCACAAATGAAGCCGAACTAAGCAAAGCTGGAAAAATTGGTAAGTTATTCGAACAGTTCCATTCTCAAAATATTGGTAAGAAGCTAGGTGTTAATATACAAGAGGATGGTCATTATAGCTGTTACTTCAACTATGAGCAGGGAGATGCGGGACTTTATGAAGTAATGGTCAGCGTACATGTGCAGGAAGCATTACAACTTCAAAACCTAGATATGATAAAAGCATTTACGGTTCCTGCTGCAAAATATGCCGTATTCGTCACAGAACGTGGACCAATTATAGAGATGGTGCAGCGTACTTGGGCTGATATTTGGCAATGGTCACAACAGCCGGGAAATAACCGAGCATTCACGGGTGATTTTGAATATTACAGCAAGGATATTAATCCAGAGGACGGACAAGCAGAAGTCTATATTTCGATAAAATAGCTTCCATGCTGTACCGGACAGCTTAAAAAAGGAATGATCAATATGAGTGCAATTAAAAATACCAAGGTGGAGGATGTATTCGAACAGTATCCTAAACAAATTCGGTCGAAGCTATTGATTCTTCGTCAGTTAATTTTGGATACGGCCATTGAGACAGAAGGCGTTGATCACGTGGATGAAACGCTAAAATGGGGAGAGCCTAGTTACATCACAAAAAAAGGGAGTACAGTTAGAATAGGCTGGAAACCGTCAAGCCCAGACCAATACGCCATGTATTTTAACTGCAATACAAAGCTAGTTGCTACGTTTAAAGAGGTTTATAGAGATTTATTCAACTATGAAGGGAATCGAGCGATTGTATTTGCAGAAAATGATGAAATACCAGTAAACGAATTCAAACAGTGCATTGCATTGGCACTCACTTATCATACTCGAAAGCATCTACCAATGCTTGGGATATAATAATAAATAAAAGACAGACTGCAAAGAATGACCTTGGCAGTCTGTCTTTCTCATTTAATTGGAAGCCGGCAGCTCAATTTTGGTTTCCAATCCCTTGATGACGAATGGCTTCAAAATCAAGTATTTGGTCGTCCCGGACGTTGAGGCGTACCGTCTGTCATAATTCAACCGGTTTCCTTCGTAATTAGACAGATCCAGCCGCTATAGGATCACATTTCATTTACACTATTCTGCTTATCCACCCCCCAGCATCGTTGACCATAAATAATTTAAATAGTAACAATAGACGATTTCAATTTCAGAATCCGCCGAAGCTATGATACATTCGAGATGTCATCGAGCGGGATGACCTGGAAAGAAAGCGCTACCTTTGTTGGAAAGCATCATATTATGTAAAAAAACTATATGAAACCGAGGGGTTCTCTATGATTACTACAAAAAACAGCAACGATATTTCACTTATCGGAGTGCCGCTTCAACTCGGTGCCAATCGTTCTGGTGTAGACATGGGGCCGACTGCGATTCGAAGTTCAAATATTCAGGCAAGGCTGGAAACGTTGGGTTTCCACGTCAGTGATTGCGGCGATATCGAGGTTAACCGCTTGCAGGACAGGTGTGATCCTGATGAAAAATTAAAGTACTTGGCGGAAATCGTTCGCGTTAACACGAAATTGGCTGAAGTGGTGGCCCGAGAGATGGGAAAAGGCCGGTTTCCTCTCGTTATCGGCGGAGATCACAGTATTGCTATCGGAACAATTAAAGGTATCCTGCAGCATGTGAACAAGCTTGGTGTCATTTGGTTCGACGCGCATACGGATGTGAATACGGAATTTACGACCACTTCGGGTCACATTCATGGAATGTCGCTAGCTGTATTGTTAGGTCACGGGCATCCGAGTCTAACTTCCATTGGGGGAGCGAACAAGAAATTAGATCCGCGCAACGTTGTTATTATCGGGGCGAGATCGATCGATCCGGGTGAAAGGCTGTTCTTGAAGGAGCAAGGCATTCGCGTATTTACGATGTATGACATCGACAAATATGGCATGAAAGCGGTCATGGATGAGGCGTTAGAGCGGGTTTCGGCAGGTACGGATGGTATTCACCTCAGTCTGGATTTGGACGGGATGGACCCGCGGGAAGCGCCCGGTGTCGGAACGCCTGTAGAGGGCGGGATTACTTATAGAGAGAGTCATTTTGCTATGGAATATCTGCATGAACATGGCGCTCTTGTCTCGGCGGAAATTGTAGAAGTGAATCCGATGCTCGATGTGAACAACAGGACGGCCAAATCCGCTGTCGACTTGGCCGGCTCGCTTTTTGGAGAACGAATTCTATAAATAAAATCATTTTGATCGGGGAGGCCCTGCCATGACACAAACAAAGCAAATTATTGAACAGACTGAAAAATACGGAGCTGCAAATTACCGTCCGCTGCCTATCGTGATATCTAAAGCGGAGGGAGTATGGGTGGAAGATCCGGAAGGCAACAAATATATGGATATGCTAAGTGCCTATTCCGCGCTAAACCATGGGCACAGACACCCGAAAATCGTTCAAGCGTTGAAGGATCAAGCGGATAAAGTCACTTTGACATCCCGTGCGTTTCACAATGACCAGCTAGGGACCTTTTACGAAAAACTGTCGCAGCTGACGGGGAAAAGTATGATCCTTCCGATGAATACAGGCGCAGAGGCCGTGGAAACGGCGATCAAAGCCATTCGGCGCTGGGCGTACGGCGTGAAAAAAGTGCCTGCCAATCAAGCTGAAATTATTGTTTGTGAAGGCAATTTCCATGGACGCACGATTACGATTACTTCTTTTTCCTCCGAGGAAGAGTATAAGGCTGGATTCGGGCCGTTCACACCCGGGTTCAAAATTATTCCGTACGGCGATCTGGAAGCTTTGAAAAATGCGATTTCGCCGAATACCGCTGCATTTTTGTTCGAGCCGATTCAAGGGGAAGCGGGCATCAATATTCCGCCAACCGGATTTATCCAAGGAGCGCAAAGGCTTTGCAACGAAAACAATGTCTTGTTAGTTGCCGATGAAATCCAAACGGGCTTCGGGCGCACGGGCAAGTTATTTGCTTGCGACTGGGAGAATGTGAAGCCGGATATGTACATTTTGGGTAAAGCATTGGGCGGAGGGGTATTTCCGATTTCTGCGGTCGCTGCTGACCAGGACATTCTCGGCGTGTTTAACCCGGGTTCTCACGGCTCTACTTTTGGCGGTAATCCGTTAGGCTGTGCAGTAGCAATTACGGCATTGGATGTTCTGCAAGAAGAGGATCTGGTTCGTCGTTCCGAACAATCGGGACAATATTTTATAAATAAGCTAAAGGAGATCAAAAGCAGCAAATTGAAGGAAATTCGCGGCCGCGGCTTATTTATCGGGCTTGAATTGAACGAACCGGCGCGTCCTTATTGCGAAAAGCTGAAAGAGCTGGGCCTGCTGTGCAAAGAAACGCATGAAACGACGATTCGGTTTGCTCCGCCGTTAAATATTTCACAAGAAAATTTGGATTGGGCGCTTGAACGAATTGTATCGGTTTTTCATGAAGTGGAAGCTGCAACCCAGTAAGGATGCCTTTCAATCGCCAAAGCTCATGAGTGTATGGTGCAGAATAAGGGGGCGAATTCATCATAGAACAGAGGATACATGGTGTGACCGAGTTGCAGCGCACGATGAAGAGCAGGCATGTCTATATGATTTCACTCGGTGGAGTTATTGGCACAGGGCTGTTTATCAGTTCAGGGTATACGATTAGTCAGGCGGGACCTGGCGGTTCGATTCTCGCGTATTTGGTGGGCGGACTCATTATGTATCTCGTTATGATGTGCCTTGGCGAATTATCCGTTGCCATGCCTGAATCAGGCTCTTTTCAAACGTATGCGACGAAATATATCGGACCTGCTACAGGATTTACGGTCGGTTGGTTATATTGGTTTGGTTGGGTAATTACATTAGGCTCTGAGGTTACAGCTTCCGGGTTAATCATGAAGCGCTGGTTTCCTGACGTACCGACTTGGATCTGGTGTACCCTCTTTGTGATTGTGCTCTTTTTACTGAATGCTCTTTCTACAAGAGCATACGCCGAGACGGAGTACTGGTTTGCGAGTATTAAACTATTTACGATCATCGCATTTATTGTTTTAGGCGGCGCTGCTATGTTCGGGTTTATTCACATGAAAGGTTATTCGTCTGCGCCTATGTTTTCTAATTTTACGGGAGAAGGCGGTTTATTTCCTAATGGTTTAGGCGGCGTGTTGATGTCGATGGTCACGGTTAATTTTGCTTTTCAGGGCAGCGAGCTCGTTGGAATTGCCGCGGGAGAAAGCAAAGATCCGGAGACTTCCGTGCCTAAAGCCATTCGAAATACAGTCTGGCGAATTATTTTATTTTTCCTGCTATCCATTTTTGTTGTCTCGGGATTAATTTCGTGGAAAGAAGCGGGAGTTATAGAAAGTCCGTTTGTTATGGTTTTTGACAATATCGGTGTTCCTTATTCTGCCGACATTATGAATTTTGTGATCTTAACGGCTCTATTGTCCGTTGCGAATTCCGGACTGTATGCTTCATCCCGCATGCTTTGGGCTCTTTCGAGAAGCAAAATGGCTCCTGCCGCTCTGGGAAAATTAACGGCAAGAGGAGTACCGTTAAATGCATTAATCATTAGTGTCGGTATTGCCTGCTTGTCACTGTTATCCAGCGTTTATGCGGCAGACACCGTTTATCTGTGGCTAGTTTCGCTTGCCGGATTGACCGCTATTATGGCTTGGATGGCTATCGCTGCTTCTCAATATATGTTCCGCAAAAAATTCCTCAAGCAAGGCGGGCGTCTTACTGACTTGAAATACCGTACCCCGTTGTATCCCTTTGTTCCAATAGCGGCCTTCATCCTGTGTACGGTTGCTTGCATCGGGCTTGCCTTTGATCCGAATCAACGGCTTGCGCTGTATTGCGCAGTGCCATTTGTTACTTTTTGTTATGTTATTTATCATATGAAGTATAAGAAGAAAATGTAAAATAATAAAAATTGAAATCGCTTACTGATACATTTGGGCAGAAAAAATGGTAGAAGGAGACGCATGCTCCTTCTGCCATTCTTTCTGCCCAATTTCAATCTTCTAAAGGTTTCCAAGCCTGCTTGAGAAGATCGCAAAAGCTTTGAATATTTGCTTCTTCCGACCTGGATTTGAGGTAAATAAGAGATGTTTCAACCCGATGTTGAAAACGATGGATCGGGACAAGCTTACCCGTAGCCAGCTCCTCCTTGATTCCGTCTGAGCTTAGCAAAGCGATGCTTGTCTGATTGAGTGCCGAACGCTTGATCGCTTCATCGCTGCCGGACTCAATGATGTTCGTAGGTTGATACTCCAATTCAGATAGACATCCTTTAATGACGTCTTCCAAATTACAACTTTCTCTATAAGTGATCAGCGGGTAATGGGAGAAAACCGTGGACAAGTCATATTGCTCGGAGATCTCTTGGGTCGTAACCATCATAACCTCTTCTGTGTCCAGGTTAATCGATTCCATCTCGGATGAATTATACTTTCCTGCGATGATTCCGATATCGGCTTGATGGGAGCTTACTAGCTTTATTGTTTCTTTACTATTGTAGCAAGCCAAATCTAATTTAACCTTTGGATGGTCTTTAATGAAAGAACTGATTAACAACGAGAGATGCCGGCCGTAGTAATATTCAGGGGCTGCAATGGCAAGTTTGCCGTAAGGTTCGTCAAGCGTTTTTAAAGCGGTTTCCAAATCGGTTATAGCGTTCAAAATGATATCCGTATGGTGTTTCACCAATTTTCCGGTAGGGGTTAAGAACGTTTTTTTGCCGACACGATTAAATAAAGGATGTCCCAATTCTCTTTCCAATGCTTGAATTTGGACAGAGATCGTAGGCTGTGTATAGGATAAAATTTCGGCTGCTTTGGACAAATTTAATTGGTCGGCGACGACTTGGAAGGTTTTAAGGTTTCTGAGCTCCATTTTATACCTCCAAATGAACTGCAAACAATCAACAAAAAAACCAGACAATTCCTCTTTATTATATCAATGAAATAGTTCCGTTGCCAGAACTCCAGGTTCGTCATGAGCGGCACGCGGTTATTTTACTATGCTGCCTGTGAGTTCAGCGCCGCCGTGTGAATCTTATACTTACTGCAACCTCAAGGATCGCCGATTGTTGTCTTGAGAACGCGTATAAAAAGTGTAGTAGAGAGAAAAAGCTTGTTATTAGATAAATTCAGGTGTGCGGGGGATATGTGATGAATTGGTTTTATAATTTAACCATGAAAATCTTAATCATTTCTTCATGTTTTAATAACATTGCGAAAACATTACTGAAGTAAAGTTTAACCCAGCGTGTCAGATATCCATTTTTGAGCCATGCTTATGTGCGACTATTTACGGGAGATGATTGGAAATGGTAATGGTAGTGCCTAAACTGGAAGATCGATTGATCGAATCAACGCAGCCAATCCGCTATTTTACTCTGGCTGTTAGTATTTATCATCTCTTTGATACAGGGTTATTCGACGTTCTCGTCGAGACTGGCTCCGCATCTGTCGGCGAGCTGGCGAACAGGCTGGAATTGGATGAAGAGAAATTAGAGGGGTTTCTCAAATATGCAAAGAACGAGCAGATTGTGATCGAGGAGAACGGCCGATTCCGATTAAGCCCAAAAGGGGCTGAACTGGGAGATTTTCGGGGCTGGTATACAATGATGATCGGCGGGTATGCGGAAACGTTCCTCCAGGTCGGAGGCAAGCTGAAGGCGAACTCCGGGTGGGCCAGTCGCGATTCGATGAAGGTAGGGGTGGGAAGCTGCGGCATCAGCCATTACGATGCGATACCTTTGACTCAAAGCCTCATGTCCCGCATTCCAGGCGGATGTCATCGGCTTTTGGATCTGGGGTGCGGAAACGGTCTGTATTTGGTTGAGTTTTGCAAGCTGTACCCTGATATCCAGGCTTGGGGAGTCGAGCCGAGCGAAGGGGGCTACGCGGAGGCGGTCAAGCTCGTGGAGGAGTATGGTTTGCAGAATCGGATTCGCTTGACCTGCAGTCCGGCCATCGAGTTTTTTGAAGGCGATTTTGATTATGAACCGGATTTCATCGTATTGGGCTTTGTACTGCACGAAATTCTCGGACAGGACGGCGAAGAGGGCGTCATCCGCTTTTTGACACAGATCACGGATCGCTTCCCGGAGATCCATATTATCATTATTGAGGTTGACAACCGCATCGACGACCCGGACATGATGAATCACGGTTTAGCTAAAGCGTACTATAACCCCTATTATCTTTTGCATTATTTTACACGTCAGCGTTTGGAGACGGAGAAGTACTGGGACAACCTTTTTGCACGTCTCAATCTCACCGTGAAGGCGAAAGAAACTGTGAACCACCATGTCGACTCTACTGATTTGACCATTGGTTATTTATTACAAAGGGGGAAATGAGCGGATGCAGCGGATTACCACTTCGGATAGCCCCTTTACTTTGCTCCAGCAGCGGTTGCAATACGTCAGTCTTCAGCCGGAGAAGCCATGGCGGGTATGGGTAGAAAATGTCCCCCAATGGGAGACCCAATCGCCTACAGCGCAATTTGAATTCCCGCTCGTCAGCGAATACGCCCCTTGTGAAGGCTATCCGTTTTTGTTAGACGCCATTCGCAATCGGGAAAACGGGATGTACGGCTTGCAGCTTGAGCAGGACCAGATCCTTGTCACCAACGGAGCTCTTCACGGGCTTTCGCTTATTTTCCGTTCCTTGTACCGGCCTCATGCGGTCGCTCTTTGCCAGGCTCCTATACTGGGAAGCATCGCTACAATTTTGGAAAGCTATGGTTATACAATTAAGTATTTTACTTCGCATCAAGGCGAGCTTGATATCGAGAGGCTTAAAGCGGAATGTGCCGACCCGAACGTGAGCCTGGTTTATGTCAACACGCCCCATAACCCGACCGGAGACATCCTTTCCCGGAATACCCTGGCTCAACTTGCTGAACTGGTTCAACGCAGGGGGATTAACCTGGTTGCAGACATGATTTACGACAGTCTTACCTTTGATGGCGCGCAGTCGTTCACACCGCTCGCGGCAACCCCTGTATGGAAAAACGTCTATGCGGTAAATTCGATGTCCAAAAATTACGGCTCTCCCGGCCTGCGGATCGGTTGGGTGATGTCGGACCGGGAAAATATACGGCGTATGGCCGGCTTTTTTGAGCAAGAATGTGTCGCCATCTGCGGCATAGCGCAAAAGCAAGCCCAGCTTTTACTAGAACGCGGCAATCGGGATTTGGTAGAGACGATCGCCGCGCGAAAAAAATATGTAGAAGCGAAGCTCGCGGCTTTTCAAGGTATCAGCTATATGGTCCCTCGAGGCGGAACCCAGTTCTATGTGCAACTGCCGGTGGACGATATCGACTTATTTGCAGATTATATGCTGGTCAATTACAGTTTTGCGATTACAACCATAAGCAATTATCAGGGCGGAACAGGCTCTTATATCCGAGTTCCAACCGTGTACCCGATAGAGACGACTGAAGCTGCATTGGAACTTCTTGCGGAAGGGATCAAATCTTTTAGCTTCCATTACATAATGTCTCCATAAAGGGTGAGTAACCGTGACGAAATGGCCGTTGACCAATTCGCAGAAAAGAATTTGGTATGTGGAAAACATCTACCCGAATTCGAATATTCATAATGTTGCTCTTGCGATGCATTTTAAAGGCTGCATTGATTTTAGAACTTTGGAGATGTGCATTCAGATCTTTATTAGCAAACATCCGGGCATACGTATTCAGATCGGACATAGCAATAATGAAACGCATCAATACGTCGTTGAGCAGCAAAAGCCTGTGGATTTTATTGATTTCAGCAAGCAGGATCAGCCAGAAGCGGCTTTCCATGCATGGGTGAAGAAGGAAATGGCTGCGCCGTTCCGGCTGGAGCATTCGCCGCTGTATCACATGACGATGTTTCGCATTTCAGACGAGAATACAGGATTCTTCTATCGGTTTCACCATATCATTGCAGACGGCAAATCATTGACGCAAATCATCGTCGATCAAATCGTCGAGCTGTATGAGAAGCTGACGGCCGGGGAACCGGTGAATAAGGAAGTGGAATTCTCCTTCCTGGATTCGATCGACAATGAGCAGGCATATCTCGATTCGAAGCGATTTGAGAAAGGCCGGCAATTTTGGCTCGATAGATTCAAGGATTTGCCGGAAGCTTTCCCCATTCGTTCGAGTGCAATGATTAGCAAGCGGACAAGGTTCAAGCTCAGTCTTGAACAAACCGGGCGAATGAAACAATTTGCCGATCGACATCAGATATCCATGAACACCTTCTTCGTGGGTGCCATGCTGCTTTATTTGAATAAGTTCGTTCAGCAAAATGATTTGATCATTAACACCCCTGTCTTGAACCGCTCGGGGCACCAAGAAAAAAATATGTTCGGTATGTTTACGAGTACCATGCCACTACGAATTTACATCGACGAGCAGCAGTCCATTTTAGCTGTATTGCAAAGCGCTCAGAAAGAATTAATGAGATGCTACGCGCATCAAAAATATCCATACAACCTTCTCCATCAAGATCTACAACTCAAGAAAAAAGGAATCGATTCGTTGTTTGAGGTAATCGTCAACTACCTTGGCACGAGGCCTCCACGAGAAATGAACGGCGTTCCGCTGGAACTCGTGGAATACACCAGCGAAAAACAAGCGGAATCGCTTCAGTTTATTATCAAGGATTGGTCCCTGGACGGGAGCTTGTTAGTCGAGTACGACTACAAGACGGACCTGTTTACGGACGAAGAAATCCGTTTCATGCATACCCGCCTGCTGTTTCTGATGGATATCATGATGCAGCACGAATCTGTCACGGTCTCTGATCTTAGTCTCGTGAGTGAAGAAGAGAAGCGAACGCTTATCTTTGACATGAACCGTACGGAATCGGAGTATCCCCTACATAAATCGATCAGTGAATTGTTTGAAGAGCAAGTGAACAGGACGCCGGAACGCCAAGCGGTAACGTTCGGTCAACAAACGTTAAGCTACCTCAGATTGAACGAACAAGCGAATCAAGTGGCATGGGGTCTTATTGGGCAAGGCATAAAGCCCGAGCAATGCATAGGCATCTTGTCGGAGCCCTCGCTGGAAATGATGATTGCCATTCTTGGAGTGCTCAAAGCGGGATGCGCTTATGTGCCTATCTCCGCAGCATATCCTAATGAGCGCATCGATTACATCATTCAAGATAGCGCGCTGGAAATCATCCTTTCGACCAAAGCGCAGTTTGAAATCGCAGGATATTCGGGCAAATGGCTGGTAGTGGATGACGTTTTGCAGAAAGTGGAGCTCAAGGATAATCCCGCTATTCGCGTGTGCCCGGAGCAGCTGGCTTATGTGATTTACACATCAGGCACAACGGGCTATCCCAAAGGCGTCATGATTGAAAACCGGAATGTCGTCAACCTGGTCGGCACTCTGCATGAAACGATCTACCACAATGACGATCAACCGCTGCATATTGCGCTTGTCGCTCCCTTCGTATTCGATGCTTCAGTGCAGCAAATGTTTGCCGCTTTGCTGGGAGGATATCATTTACATATCGTGCCGGAGGAAGCGCGCGTAGACGGCAGGCAATTGTTAGCTTTTTACAACCATTATCGAATCGATGTTTCCGACGGGACGCCGGCGCATATCAAATTGCTGCTTCAAGACGATTCTACGCGGGGACACGCCATTCACGTGAAGCGACTTATTATTGGGGGAGAACCGCTCTCCTCAGATGTCATTCGCGCGTTCTATGCGCATTTTCAGATGGAACAAACCCAAATCACGAATATATACGGCCCGACGGAGTGCTGCGTCGATGTCACTTCTTACACGGTCACCAAAGAATCGTTGGATCAGTATAAGATCCTGCCTATCGGGACTCCACTGCATAATTCCAGTCTGTATATCATGAACAAGGACATGCAGCTTAGGGGGATCGGCGAGGTCGGAGAAATTTGCATTAGCGGGACCAATGTAGGCAGGGGATACCTCAATCGTCCTGATTTAACGGCTGCCGCCTTCCTCCCTAATCCGTTCATTCCCGGTCAGCGCATGTACAGGACCGGTGATCTTGGAAGGCGCATGCACAACGGCACGGTGGAAATTTTGGGACGCAGCGACGATCAAGTGAAAATCCGCGGCTATCGGATCGAGCCGGGCGAGATCGAAGC
This sequence comes from Paenibacillus tyrphae, assembly GCF_027925525.1. GTDB lineage: Bacteria > Bacillota > Bacilli > Paenibacillales > NBRC-103111 > Paenibacillus_G > Paenibacillus_G tyrfis_B. The sequence goes on from NZ_BSDJ01000027.1 coordinate 24,544, forward strand.
TCAAATCCGCCAGTATCCCGGCGTCAAGGAAGCGGTGGTACTTGCCCGAGCGGGGCGGGATTGGAATAGGCAGTTATGCGGTTATTATGCGGCTAATCATGAAATCGAGACGAACGCGCTCCGGGCGCATCTGTCCCGTATATTGCCCGACTATATGGTGCCTTCCTATTTTGTGCAGCTCGATCGCATTCCTTTATCGCAAAACGGCAAAATCAACCGGCACGAATTGCCCGATCCTGATCTCGAAAAGGAATCGTCCGCCGCATTTGCTCCTCCGGAAACGGAAAAGGAACTGTTGTTGGCCAGCGTTTGGAGAGACGTACTGGGTGTGGAAATAGTGGGCCGTCACGATAACTTCTATGCTTTGGGCGGCGATTCCATTAAAGCGATTCAAATCGCCTACAAGCTCCAAGATTGCGGCTTTTCGATCAAAGTAGCGGAAATGCTGTCCAGCCCTGTATTCATGGAGATGTCGGAAGTGATGACCGCAAATGGAACCGGCCAACAGCAAGGTTATTTGCAAGGTGTTGTTCCTCTCACTTCTTTGACGGCAGGCGTGGAATCGATCATCTTACATCTGACAAGCGAATCGGCTACCCATCAAGTGGGCTCGTGCCTGACGGAGCTGGTACGCCACCACGATTCCTTGCGGCTTGTTATGGACATCGAAGGGAATGGATTAAGGTACGATGACCGCTACACCAAGGAAGAGCTGAAACCGGAATCGATCGATCTCGCGAATGTGCATGCTGACGATTTGGAAGAGCACCTTGCATGCCATATTGGGCGCATTCATTCCATGATTCAATTGAACGGCTCACCCTTATTCAGAGGATGCTTGTTCGATTTGGGCGAACAAGGAAAACGGCTGCTGTTGGCCGCTCATCGCCTCATTGTCGATCCGACTTCGTGGAGAATCATCATCGAGGATTTGGCTGGCATGATCGACAGCATCCGGCGGGGAACCCCCATTGTCTTGCCGCCTAAGACGCATTCTTACCAAGAATGGGTATTAAAGCAAAGCGGGCTCTCTACGGAATCTGGAGCCGTTAACCAAGAGCAGGAGTATTCGGCATCCGGCACGGGTTACCGCGTCGTCAAAGACTTTTCTCCTCTGCATACCGAATGGCTGCTGTCCAAGGCTAATGAAGGTTACAACACGGAACCGGGTGACTTGCTAGCCATGGCCGTCGCTTTTGCCGCGAACGACATGTCTGACGACAACCCCATGCACATAGCGCTCGAGATCGACGGCCGACAAGACCAGGCCGGGCAGTTGGAGGCGGCCAGAACGGTGGGCCGCTTTACAAGCTACTGCTGTCCGGTGCTGACTCATGATCCTTCCGGGTCTATGTCCCAACGAATAAAAGCAGCCAAGGAGCAGCTGCGTCATGCGTCCGCCTCTCCTGTTTTGCGGCTCTCCGAGCAGCCTGATATTTGCCTTCAGGGCGTAAGAAGCTGGGATCATATGCCTTCCTATTCTTGGGTCTCCATCGATCAGGAAGGAAAGTACCGGGAGATAAGCCCGGGCGCGCCGATGACAGGCTTGCTGGCTATTGCGCCAATCGTCGAAGAGGGGACGCTTCAAGTTATCTTCACCTCGAATGCCGGCCTCTATGCCGAAGACGCACTGAGCAAGCTGGCGGCATTGTTCGCCCAGCACCTCATCCGGATTATGGAGCACTGCTTGAGCTTGAATCATACTGAATATACGCCGTCGGATTTTGATTCCGCAGATATTTCACAGGAAGATATCGATCATATATTTTCGTTATAAAAACGAAGGAGAGTCGCTATATGAGCTTGGATGCTATTGCGATTATCGTAATGAGCCTTGCGGGGAGCTTTGCTCTTGTCACTTTGGTTTATATGCTCCTCGTCCTTGCCCAGATCGCAGGCAAAACGAGAACCTATCGGAGCATAGGACGACGGGCTATGGCAAGCTTCCTGCTGACTGTCACTTTTATGGCGAGTCTGGGATTCGGCATTTATAGAATCCCGGCTCTGCTGGGGCATGATCCATCCTGGCAGCGCCTGTCGGAATGGGCCCCGCCAAGCCTACTGCCGGCGGCTATTATCCTCTATGCAGCTATGGTGATCTTCTACGTGTATGCGGTATTGATCGCTTATTTTCCCCGGAAAAACGAAAAGCCGTGGTTTTACTTAGGAACTTTAAGTATACTGGGCGGCGTAAGCAATGCGTTAATCATCTTCTGCATCAATATCGCCGTCGCAGGCGGCCGCGCGGAATTAAACAAAATGCTGCTGTATTTCACGCTGGCGCTGACCTTTTACGTCATTTCCCAAGTATTGGTCAGAAAAAAACTAATCTCGATTGCGAACGAGCTCATCTACGACAAGCGCATGACGATGATCGACACTTATCTTCGTTCTCCCTACGAGAAATTGGAAAATGTCGAGAGTGGGCGGATCTATTCGAGCTTAAACAATGAAATGGAAGTCATTAGCGAATTCGCGAATACACTCATCACGGTGTTGACGAGCTCAATCACGCTGATCAGCTGTTTTGTGTATCTAGGGGTGTTAAACCCTTATGCGCTGCTGCTTCTGTTTTGCGTACTCGGGCTTATTGTGCTGATCTTTCACAGACAATCCGGAAAGCTGGACGCGATTTGGGAGAACGTCAGAGACCTGCAAAGCATGTTTCTCGATTTTATCCAGGATATGGTCGGGGGCTCCAAGGAGCTCTCGATCAATAAAAAGAAAAACGACCAGTTCCGCGGGGATATCGAAGCCAGCTGCAACGTTTACATGGAGCGGAGAATTGTTGGAGAAGTCAAGTTTGCCTATGTCACCATCATGAGTGAGATCAGTTTTATTGTCATTATCGGAACGGTTGTTTTTCTATTCCCGCATCTGTTTCAAAGCCTAGATGTCGCCACGCTGCAAAGCTTTGTATATCTATTCCTGTTCATGATCGGGCCTATTACCGTGTTATCGGGCGCGATGCCCAATATGATGCAAATGAAAATCAGCTGGCAGCGCATCAACCAATTTATGCATGATCTCGGAGCTTTGCCGAGGTCTCAACCGGATGTCTCGGATTTGGCCGGTGCCGATCAGACTACCCCTGTAACCTTGGAATTGGTAGATGTCCATTTCAACTATACGGGCGATAACGGCGAATCGTTCATGGTAGGTCCGATTAATCTTCGCTTTCATTCAAGTGAAATCTCATTCATCACGGGAGGGAACGGCAGCGGGAAGTCAACGCTGGCCAAGCTTATCACAGGGTTGTACTCGCCAACCCAAGGCGAGATTCGCATCAATGGGCGCCCCGTCGGGTCCGCGCAATTGGGAGAATATTTCTCTACCATTTTCAGCGACTTCTACTTGTTTAAGAGAATGTACGGCGTTGACCTGGAACAGAAAGGCCCGCTGGTCGCAGAATACTTAAAGCTGCTTCGCATTGAAGACAAGGTCGAAGTGAAAGACAATGCTTTCAGTACGGTTAAGCTGTCTACCGGACAAAGAAAACGGCTTGCTTTTCTCATCAATTACTTGGAAGATAAACCGCTTTGTCTGTACGACGAATGGGCGGCCGACCAGGACCCGGAGTTCCGCCGGTACTTCTATGAGGTGCTGCTGCCCGAATTAAAAAAGGAAGGCAAATGCATCATTGCGATTACCCATGATGACGCTTATTTCGATTTAGCGGATCAACTCGTCAAACTGGAGTTCGGAAAGCTGCAGAAAGTTGAACATCGTCAGGTTCGACGCACACAGCCGGCGGAATTACATTTCTCCACTAATCTCAATGCGTAAGGGTGAAACTTTATGAACGTATTTGAAGAATGGGAATCGAATGTGCGATCTTATTGCAGAACCTTTTCAGATGTTTATAGCAGCGCTAAAGATAGCGTCATGGTAGCGGAAAACGGGAAACGTTATATTGATTTTTTTGCTGGCGCCGGCGCCCTGAATTATGGGCACAACAACGCGTATATCAAGCGAAAAATTATGGACTATCTCGAAAATGACGGCGTTATTCACGGATTGGACATGTTTACCAAGGCGAAACAGGCGTTTATTGAAACCTTCCAGAGGGAAGTTCTCGCTCCTGGCCGTTATCCGTACAAAATGCAGTTTTGCGGTCCGACGGGTACGAATGCGGTGGAGGCGAGCATCAAGCTGGCCAGGAAGGTGACGGGGCGTACGGGCGTATTTTCGTTCATGGGCGGATTCCACGGCATGTCGCTCGGAAGCCTGGCTTTGACCGGCAACCTGTACAACAGGGCGGGTGCGGGAGTTCCCCTCTCGCATGTGACGTTCATGCCTTACCCATACGGCTTCATGGATACGTTCGATACCATCGCCTATATGGAAGCTGTTCTGACGGATGAAAACAGCGGGATCGAGAAGCCGGCAGCCATCATCTTCGAGACCGTGCAGGCGGAAGGCGGCGTGATCGTCGCCCCGGTTGAATGGATGCGCCGACTGAGCGCTTTGTGCGAACGGCACGGCATTTTATTGATATGCGACGATATTCAAGCGGGATGCGGGCGAACGGGAACTTTTTTCTCCTTTGAACGCGCAGGCATTGTCCCTGATCTTGTCATTCTTTCCAAATCGATCGGCGGCTATGGATTGCCGATGTCGCTCGTTCTGATGAAGCCTGAGCTCGATATTTGGCACCCTGGGGAGCACAACGGCACCTTCCGAGGCAACCAGTTGGCCTTCATTGGCGGCACGGCTGCCCTGGAATACCGCAAACAAGTGAATTTGGAGCAGGAGGTAGCAGCGAAAGCCGCATTCCTTGACAGCTTTTTGCATAAAGAAATTGCTCCTCTTGACGCCAACATCCAGATTCGCGGCATTGGGATGATCTGGGGGATTGATGTCTCCAATCTTACGGATAAAGCGATATCGAAGAAAATTGTCGCAGAGTGTTATGAGAGGGGACTCATTATCGAAAGGGCGGGAAGAGGCGATACGGTCATCAAAATCATGCCGCCTTTAAATATCGAGACCGAGCTTTTGATGCAGGGCATGGCGATCATTAAGACGAGCATGCAAAAGTTTTGTGCGCAAGAAGTTTGCAGCGAGAGACAAGGCGTTTATGCCTAATCATAGGGGAGAGACCATGAGCAAGCCAGTGATTACGAAAGAGAATGTCGAAGATATCGTTAATTTGAGTCTTATGCAGGCCGGCATGCTGTTTCACTATATCAAAAACCCGGATTCGAATATGTATTTTGAGCAATTCGGTTTTCGGATAACGGGTGTCATCGACATTGATAAAATTAAGCAAGCCTGGGGCAAGGTCGCTGCCGACAATGAAATGCTGCGCACGGTTTTCAAGTGGGACAACATCGATCGGCCGGTTCAACTGGTCCTCAAGCAATTCGACCCGCCTGTGCTGACGATCGATTTGACCCCTTATTCCGCGAATGATCAGCTTGCGCAGCTGCAAGTCATCAAAGAAACGGATCGGGCGCAAAAGCTGGTCCTGGAGTCTGAGCCCTACCGCATTCTGCTCTGCGTACTGTCCGACAATGAAATCGAAATGATTCTATCCAATCATCATATTTTGTTTGACGGCTGGAGTATGGGGATTCTGCTCAAGGAGTTCCAGGACGCCTATAATCGTTTGCTTGATGGGAAAGAGCATCAGAAGCCGAGGAAAGGAAAATACAAGGAATTCGTCAAATGGCTGCAGCTCCAGGACAAAGGTAAGTCGTTAACCTACTGGAAGCGTTATTTGGCCGCATTCGAGCCTACCCGGCTGAAGACCAATCAGGTCCATGAATCGGACGATTATACCGTGGATCACTTGACGTTCAACGTCTCGGAAACGGTGTACCGCGAGGCCCAGGATTTGGCGATAGCCTCCAACCTTACTCTAGCTCCCCTTCTATATGCGGCTTGGGGAGTGCTGCTGCAGCGGTATACAGGCGTGGACGATGTGGTTTTTGGCTCGGTGGAATCGGTGAGACCCCATCAGCTGAGGGAAATGGAACAAGTCGCAGGCTTGTTCGTTAATACGCTGCCGACAAGAGTGAGCTTGACGGCGGGCGCGAGCGGGAAGTCCCTCATCCATCAGATTTCCGAAGACATGAAGGCGCGGGAAAATTACCGGTATACGTCTCTTGCCGACATCAAAGCGGAATGCGGTTTGAAAAATAATGAATGGTTTGATTCCATCGTCGTACTGGAAAATATCCCTTTTGAACACATTTTTCATACCGAAGGCAGCCGCCTTCAAATTCGCTCCTTCGCCGGCAGCGGCAAGACGAATTACGATATTTGCCTGAAAATGTTTCTGCACGAAGGGCTATCCTTACATTTTGAATATAATCAAAATTTGTTTGACCGCCCTGCTATGGAGAAGCTGGCTCACCATTTTAGCGTGCTTTTGCATGCAATCGTCCGCAATCCGGACGGTCTCGTGGCCGATCTCACGATGATAACGGACGCCGAGCGGCGGCAACTGGCCGCTTTTAATGATAGGAAGGCCGACTATCCGCGGGATAAAACCATTGACCGGCTGTTCGAGGAGCAAGCGGAACGAACGCCCGAACGAGCAGCCGTCTCCTTAGGCCAGGAGCAGTTAACCTATCGGGAATTGGATGAAAAGGCGAATCAGATGGCCCGGGCGCTGCGCAGGCGCGGGGTTGGCTCCGGCAACATCGTTGCCATTAAGCTGGAACGTTCGTTAGAGATGATTGTCAGTTTTCTCGGCGTATTGAAGGCGGGCGCTGCTTTTGTACCGATCGATCCCAAGTATCCGCATGAAAGGGCCAGGCTGATCCTGGAGGAATCTCAGGCCGCTGTTCTGATCACGCAAACCCGTTTGATGGACCCGGGCTTGACCGGGACGCCGGTACTGGATGTGGAGACGGAACCGCTGGAGGAAGAAAGCAAAGCTCCCGTAGATTATGTCAATACGCCGAATGATTTGCTCTATATCATCTACACATCGGGTACGACAGGCAAGCCAAAGGGCGTGATGCTGGAGCATCGCAACCTGGTGAACCTGCTCTATTTCCAATTTACTCAGACGAATATCGACTGCAGCGGCAGCGTGCTGCAATATACGACCTTGAGCTTCGACGTGTGCTATCAAGAGGTCTTTTCCACCTTATTGTCCGGTGGGAAGCTGCATCTCATTGATAATGATACCCAAACCGATGTCAACCGGCTATTGGAAGTCATTGCTGGCAATCAAATCGAGGTGCTGTATTTACCCGTCTCCTTTCTCAAATTTGTTTTTCAGGACAGCGATTTTGCGGCCCGTTTCCCGACCTGCGTCCGGCATATCGTGACAGCCGGAGAGCAGCTCGTTGTCAGCGACGAGTTAAAAAAGATGCTCCGTGCGCAAGGCATCTACCTGCATAATCATTACGGTCCTTCGGAAACTCATGTCGTGACGACGTATACGGTCGACCCGTCGAATCCGATTGCCGATTTGCCGCCGATCGGCCGACCGATTGCCAATACGTCCATTTACATTCTCGATGCGCACCGTCAATTGGTGCCTCAGGGCGTAGCGGGCGAATTGTATATCGCCGGGGATAATGTAGGCCGGGGATATGTCGACAATCCGATGCTGACAGCGGAGAAGTTTTTTCCCGACCCGAATCATCCGGGAGGAAGAATGTACAGCACGGGCGATCTGGCGCGCTGGCTGCCTAACGGTAACATTGAATATTTAGGCAGAAAAGATGATCAGGTCAAAATTAGGGGGCACCGGGTTGAGCTCGGCGAGATCGAATCTCAATTGCTGCGGCATCCGCTCGTTAGGGAAGCTTCCGTGAAAACATGGCTGGAAGCGAACGGCAGCCCCTATTTAGCAGCTTACATCGTGCTGGAAGAAGAAATGAGCTTCGGACAGTTGCGGCAAGATCTGGCGTATTCGTTGCCGGAATACATGCTTCCTTCTCATTTTGTCTGGATGGAGAAGCTGCCGATTACGTTAAACGGGAAGGTCAACAAGAATGCACTGCCGCAGCCGGCCAAGGATTTGCTTAACGAAACGGCATACATACCGCCTAACAACCCGGCGGAAGAAGCGCTATGCCGCATTTGGCAAGAGGTGCTTGGCGTTGCGAAATTGGGAATCAGGGACAACTTCTTTGAACTCGGCGGCCATTCGTTAAAAGCGATGTCCCTGATGTCGCGTGTTCATAAGCTTATGAATGTGAAGATCGCCCTGCGGGATATATTCGAGCATCCGACGATTGAGCAATTGGCTAAAGTCATTCAACAACAGAATAGTCATCAATTCATATCCATTGTCAAAGCGGAACAAAGGGACTACTATCTGCTGTCGTCCTCGCAGAAGCGGCTGTTCATTCTTCATCAACTGGAAGGCGCCGAGCGAGCATACAACATGCCGGAAGTGCTGCTGCTTGAAGGAAAGCTGGATCGCGGACAACTGGAGCATGCCTTTGCCGGTCTCATTGCAAGGCATGACGCGCTGCGCTCTTCGTTTGAACTGATCGATGGCGTTCCTGTTCAGCGCATTCATCCGACCGGCGATTTTCGCATCGGTTATCTCGAGGCGTCGGAAACGGAAGCGAAGGCAAGCATTGACGGCTTTGTTCGTCCATTTGATCTGAGCCAGGCGCCGCTTATGCGCGTGGATTTGATCAAGATCGGAGAAGATAAGCATCTATTGTTGTTCGACATGCATCATATCATTTCGGACGGCATGACGATCGGCCTTCTTTTGCGCGAATTAAGCGAGCTTTATGCGGGGAACACCCTGCAGCCGCTTCATCTTCAGTACAAGGATTACTGCGTATGGCAACAGGATTTCATGCAAACGGATCAATATAAAAAAGAGGAAGCCTACTGGCTGGACGCGCTGGCCGGGGAAATTCCGGTCCTGGAACTGCCGACGGACCGTGCCAGACCGGCGCTACAAAGCTTCAACGGCGACCATATTCAGGTTGTGTTAGATCAGGATTTGTCTGAGCAGCTCTATCAATTGGCCGGCAGGACAGGAACGACCCTGTTCATGGTGCTGCTGGGGGCGTATGCAGGTCTCTTGCACAAATTAACCGGCAAAGAAGAATTCATCGTAGGATCGCCGATTACGGGAAGACCGCAGGACGAACTGACGAACATCATGGGGATGTTCGTCAATACGTTGGCGCTGCGCATGTTCCCAGCAGGGAATAAACGGTTTTCGGACTTTTTGAAAGAGGTCAAGCACACGGCATTATCCGCGTATGAGCATCAGCAATATCCGTTTGAAGAATTGATTGAGAAGCTGAACATCCGCAGAGATATAAGCCGTAATCCAATCTTCGACACGATGTTCGAGCTGCTGAATGTGGAGCTTGCTTTGGAATTGACGGATGTTCAGGCAAGGCCGTACAAATTCGGCTATTGCGCCTCCAAGTTCGATTTGACCTTTAGCGTGCTTGAAGAAAAAGGCGGCATTAAGCTTATTGTTGATTATTGCACAGCCTTATTCAATAAGGAAACGATTGAACGATGGGCCCGGTGCTACGTACAGCTGTTAAGGCAACTGGTTCATGAGCCGGACGCTGTGCTGGGCGACATCGAACTGTTGTCCGAAGCAGAGCGGGAGCACATTCTGGTTGGATTTAACGATACCGCTGCGGCTTATGACACGGAGAGCAGGACGTTTCATGAACTATTCGAAGAGCAAGCGGCAAGAACGCCCGAGCAAACGGCGCTTGTTGTCGGGGAAGCGGAATGGACATATGCCGCTTTGAATGCGCAGGCCAATCGCTTGGCTCGCGCGCTACGGGTCAAGGGCGTGCGGCGCGAGACGATCGTTGGCATTATGGCGCGCCGCTCCGCGGATACGATCATCGGGGCGCTGGCCGTTATGAAGGCGGGTGGGGCGTACCTGCCGATCGATCCTGCCTACCCGGCGGGGCGGATCGCGTACCTGCTGCGCGACAGCCAGGCTGCGCTGTTGTTAACCCAGCGCGAGCTGCAAGGGCAGATCGCGGAGCTGCTCGCGGGCAGTCGGGCGGAGGAGTCCTCCGAAGGCGCAGGCTTCAGCGGAGAAGTGCTTTATTTTGAGGATGACGGTTTGGAGGCGGTGAGTTCCGCCCCTGTAGAGCTTCTCAGCGGGCCGGAGGATTTGGCCTACGTCATCTATACATCGGGGACGACGGGCCAGCCCAAAGGCGTGATGATCGAGCACCGGAGCTTCGTCAACGTCGCCATGGCTTATCGGACGGTCTATCGATTGGATCAATTTCCGGTGAGACTGCTGCAAATGGCAAGCTTCTCTTTCGACGTGTTTTCAGGGGATATGGCGCGTACCTTCGCGAACGGCGGACAATGCGTCTTATGCCCGGAGGAAGTGCGGGCCGATATTCCCGGACTGGCGAGGCTGCTGCAAGAACGAGGCATCACGATCTTTGAATCGACGCCGGCGCTGATTACGCCGTTATTCGACTATGTGCAGGAGCAGGGCATCCCGCTGCCGGAGCTGAAGGTTGTGATTGTGAGCTCGGACAGCTGCTCCGTGGAGGAGTATGCTAAGCTGCAAACGCGGTTCGGCGCGGACATTCGGATTCTGAACGTGTATGGCGTGACCGAAGCGAGCATCGACACGAGCTACTACGAGGAGCCGCTGGACAAGCTGCCCGGCGCGGGGTATGTGCCGATCGGCAAGCCGATGCCGAATATGCGTATGTATGTGGTCAATGACCGCATGCAGCTGCAGCCGGTCGGCGTGCCGGGGGAACTGGTCATCGGCGGCGCCGGCGTAGCGCGGGGATATTACCGGAAGCCGGAGCTCAGCGCGGAGAAGTTCGTAGCGAATCCGTTCGTGCCGGGCGAGCGCTTGTACCGGACGGGCGACCTGGTCCGCTGGATGCCGGACGGCAATCTCGAATATTTGGGCCGGATCGATAACCAGGTACAGCTGCGCGGTTACCGCGTGGAGCTGGGCGAAGTGGAGTCGAGGCTGCTGCAGATCGCTTCCGTGCGGGAAGCGGCGGCTATCATCCGCGATGACGGGCAGGGAGAGCGGTATTTATGCGCGTACGTGGTGGCGGATGAAGACCTGGCCACCGCGGGGATGCGGGAAGATTTGGCGAAGACGCTACCTCATTTTATGATCCCGTCGTACTTTGTACAGCTGGAGCGGATGCCGTTGACGCCGAACGGCAAAGTCGACAGAAAGGCGCTGCCTGCGCCGAACCGGGAAGAGGGCGACGTATCCTATGTAGCGCCTAGGAACGAACTGGAAGATAGGCTGGCCGCGATCTGGCAGGATGTCTTGCGCCTTGCGCGCGTGGGGGTCCGCGACAATTTCTTCGAGATCGGCGGGCACTCGCTCCGAGCCACCGCGATGATTTCGCGCATTCATAAGGAATTGAATGTCCAGCTGCCGCTGCGGGAAGTTTTCCTGTCACCCACGATAGAAAAGCTGGCTTTCGCGATTGAAGGGCTGAACGGCAACTCGTTTGCAACTATCGTCAAAGCGGATTCCCGCGCGTATTACCCGCTCTCCTCCGCACAAAAGCGTCTCTATATACTGCAGCAAATGCCGGGGTCGGAGCTCATTTACAACATGCCGCATGCGATGATGCTTGAGGGAAGGCTGGAGCGGGGGCGCTTGGAAAAAGCCTTGTCCGCGTTGATCGAACGGCATGAGGCCTTGCGTACATCCTTCGAGATGGTAGACGGCATGGTGGTGCAGCGCATTCATCCGGCGGTGGATTTCCAAGTGCGGTACAGGCAGTCAACGGAAGAGCAGTTGGACGCTCTGGTGAAAGCTTTTGCGCAACCGTTCGATTTGGAGCAAGCGCCGCTGTTCCGGGTTGAGCTCATCGCTTTATCGGAAGAGCGCCATTTACTGCTGTTGGATATGAATCATATGATTTCCGACGGTTTTTCTCTGGACATTATTCATCATGAGCTCGGCGAGCTCTATGCAGGGAAAGATTTGCTCCAGCTGGACATTCAATATAAAGACTATGCGGTTTGGGAGCGGAAATATTTCGACAGCGACATCTTCAAGGTTCATGAAAATTATTGGTTGTCCGCTATGGCGGGAGAACTGAGCACGCTGCAGGTACCAACGGATTATCGGCGTTCCTCCGTTCAAAGCTTTGCCGGCGATACGGTCGCTTTTAGCATTGACAAAGAGCTCACCGACAAACTCCGGCAATTGTCTATGCAAACGGGAACCACATTATACATGGCGCTCATGAGCGCCTATCACATCTTGCTCCATAAATATACCGGACAGGAAGATATTCGCGTGGGCTCGCTTATTGCCGGAAGGTCCCATGCGGACCTTGAGCCGATTGTCGGTATGTTCGTCAATACGCTGGTGATCAGAGCGGCGCTTTCCGGAGAAAAAACGGCAGCCGGTTTCCTTCAAGAGATGAAGCAAACGACGCTTGCCGCGTATGAACATCAAGATTATCCGTTTGATAGGTTGGTGGAGAAGCTGGGGCTGAAGAGGGATCTAAGCAGAAATCCGCTCTTCGATACCTTGTTTGCCCTGCACAATACGGAAAATAGGGAGAAGAAGCTGTCGGATGTCGCCATGAAGTACTTCCCGCTTCCTTTTGCGGTATCGCTGTTTGATCTCTCCTTGGATGTGGTGGAACTGGGAGATACCCTTTATTGTACGTTGGATTTCATGACATCGTTATTTAAGAAAGAAACCGTTCAGCGGATGAGTAACGACTGGATCTTCATTCTCCGGACGATGACCGCAAATGTGGAAGTTCAGATCAAGGATATCCACCTGCAAACGTTCAAGCCTTTAACGAATACCGTGGATGAACCGATTGAGTTTATTTTTTAACAACCTTGGAGGTTACACGATGTCAGATATGCTCTCTCAACATATTTTGCTGGCAAGCGGTCAGTTCGATAAAGAAAAACAGTATTGGCTACAGCTGCTTCAACCTCACGACGCTGTATCGGGCTTCCCCAGGGAGGCGCCGACCGCCCAATCCGGCGAGAAAACCGGGCGCTATTCGCGTGAAATTCCGCTTCCCTTGATCGAGAAAATCGACAAGATTTCGAACAAGTCCAATATTGCGCGCTATATGATTTTATTATCGGGCGTTAAGTATTTGTTAGCGAAGTATACGGACGAAGCCACGGTGATCGTGGGGATGCCGACTTTCGCGCAGCAAAGAGAGCATGACGGATGGCTGAACCAATTCGTGCTGTTAAAAACAGACTACGATTCCTCACTCACGTTCAAACAGTGGCTGGGGCGCATGAAGGAAACCGTGTTGGCTGCCAACGAGCATCAAAACTTTCCTTTCGCGATCGTAGCGGAACATCTTCAATTGCCTAAGATGGCGGAGGGGCTGCCTGCCTGCACGACGATAGTCCGGTTGGATGCGATTCATGATGATGCCTATCAAGCTGCCGTCGGCTCGCTGGCGGCGTTTTCCTTTTTGACCGGGAATAGCTGTGAAAGGCTGACTCTGCAAATCGAGTACGACATTAACCAGTATTCCGCTCGCATGATTGAGCAAATAGCGAAGCATTTTGAGGGATATCTGGAAAAAGTTCTTCATGAGCCGGACGCCGTGCTGGGCGACATCGAACTTTTGTCCGAAGCGGAGCGGGAGCACATTCTGGTTGGATTTAACGATACCGCTGCGGCTTATGACACGGAGAGCAGGACGTTTCATGAAATATTCGAAGAGCAAGCGGCAAGAACGCCCGAGCAAACGGCGCTTGTCGTCGGGGAAGCGGAATGGACGTATGCCGCTTTGAATGCGCAGGCCAATCGCTTGGCTCGCGCGCTACGGGCCAAGGGCGTGCGGCGCGAGACGATCGTTGGCATTATGGCGCGCCGCTCCGCGGATACGATCATCGGGGCGCTGGCCGTCATGAAGGCGGGTGGGGCGTACCTGCCGATCGATCCTGCCTACCCGGTGGGGCGGATCGCGTACCTGCTGCGCGACAGCCAGGCTGCGCTGTTGTTAACCCAGCGCGAGCTGCAAGGGCAGATCGTGGAGCTGCTCGCGGGCAGCCGGGCGGAGGAGTCCTCCGAAGGCGCAGGCTTCAGCGGAGAAGTGCTTTATTTTGAGGATGACGGTTTGGAGGCGGTGAGCTCCGCCCCTGTAGAGCTTCTCAGCGGGCCGGAGGATTTGGCCTACGTCATCTATACATCGGGGACGACGGGCCAGCCCAAAGGCGTGATGATCGAGCACCGAAGCTTCGTCAACGTCGCCATGGCTTATCGGACGGTCTATCGATTGGATCAATTTCCGGTGAGACTGCTACAAATGGCAAGCTTCTCTTTCGACGTGTTCTCAGGGGATATGGCGCGTACCTTCGCGAACGGCGGACAATGCGTCTTATGCCCGGAGGAAGTGCGGGCCGATATTCCCGGACTGGCGAGGCTGCTGCAAGAACGAGGCATCACGATCTTTGAATCGACGCCGGCGCTGATTACGCCGTTATTCGACTATGTGCGGGAGCAGGGCATCCCGCTGCCGGAGCTGAAGGTTGTGATTGTGAGCTCGGACAGTTGCTCCGTGGAGGAGTATGCCAAGCTGCAAACGCGGTTCGGCGCGGACATTCGGATTCTGAACGTGTATGGCGTGACCGAAGCGAGCATCGACACGAGCTACTACGAGGAGCCGCTGGACAAGCTGCCCGGCGCGGGGTATGTGCCGATCGGCAAGCCGATGCCGAATATGCGTATGTATGCGGTCAATGACCGCATGCAGCTGCAGCCGGTCGGCGTGCCGGGGGAACTGGTCATCGGCGGCGCCGGCGTAGCGCGGGGATATTACCGGAAGCCGGAGCTCAGCGCGGAGAAGTTCGTAGCGAATCCGTTCGTGCCGGGCGAGCGCTTGTACCGGACGGGCGACCTGGTCCGCTGGATGCCGGACGGCAATCTCGAATATTTGGGCCGGATCGATAACCAGGTACAACTGCGCGGTTACCGCGTGGAGCTGGGCGAAGTGGAGTCGAGGCTGCTGCAGATCGCTTCCGTGCGGGAAGCGGCGGCTATCATCCGCGATGACGGGCAGGGAGAGCGGTATTTATGCGCGTACGTGGTGGCGGATGAAGACCTGGCCACCGCGGGGATGCGGGAAGATTTGGCGAAGACGCTACCTCATTTTATGATCCCGTCGTACTTTGTGCGGCTGGAGCGGATGCCGTTGACGCCGAACGGCAAAGTCGACAGAAAGGCGCTGCCTGCGCCGGACCGGGAAGAGGGCGACGTATCCTATATAGCGCCTAGGAACGAACTGGAAGATAAGCTGGCCGCGATCTGGCAGGATGTCTTGCGCCTTGGGCGCGTGGGGGTCCGCGACAATTTCTTCGAGATCGGCGGGCACTCGCTCCGAGCCACGGCGCTGGTCTCCCGTATCCATCAGGAATTGAAGGTGAATGTGTCGCTGCGGGAAATTTTCCAGTCGCCCACGGTAGAGGCGCTGGCCAAGGCGATTGCCCTGCTGGGCGGCAATGAATACACCGCGATTCAACCGGCGGAGCAGGGCGAGATGTATCCCGTCTCCTCCGCGCAAAAAAGAATCTATTTGCTTCACCAGCTTGATTCCGCTCAAGCCGCTTATAATATGCCGAATGTGCTGCTGCTTGAAGGCAAGCTGGACCGGCAGCGGGTTGTCGGCGCATGTACCCGCTTGGTTGAACGCCATGCCTCTTTGCGCACCTCTTTTGAGTTCAGCGATGGAGAGTTGATGCAGCGCGTTCATGGCCATGTCGATTTCGAGGTGAACTTTGCCGAAGCGAAGGAAGAGGAGGTTCCTGCGCTCATCCGCCAGTTCATACGTCCCTTCGATCTGGCCTCCGCGCCGCTGTATCGGGTCAGTGTCATCGGCCTCGGAGAGCAGCGTCATGTTTTGCTGACCGATATCCATCATATCGTGAGCGACGGTGTGTCTCTGCAAATTCTGGAGCAGGAATTCTACGAGCTTTACCGGGGAGCTTCGCTGCCGGAGCAGCGCCTGGCCTACAAAGATTATGCGGTATGGGAGCAAGGACAGGAAGGTTCGAAAGAACGGGAAGATCAGGAAGCCTACTGGCTGGAAGCCCTTTCCGGCGAGCTGGCCGTTCTGGAATTGCCGACGGATGAGCCGAGACCTGCGGTTCGCAGCTTCGAGGGCGAGCAGATCATTTGCCGGGCGAATGCCGGGCTGACAGAAGCGCTTCGTCGGCTGGCGCAGCAGACGGGGACGACGCTTTATATGGTTTTGCTTGCAGCTTTCAGCGCTTATTTATCGCGTATAACGAATCAGGAAGAGATGATTGTCGGGACCGTATCGTCGGGCAGATCGCGCTCGGAGCTGTCGGATATCGTAGGTATGTTCGTGAATACGCTGGCCATTCGCAGCTGTCCGGAGGCGAGCAAAACTTTTGATTCCTATTTGAGCGAAGTTAAACAAACCTTCCTATCGGCCTACGAGCATCAAGATTATCCGTTCGACGATTTGGTCAGAAAACTCGGCATTCAGCGCGATCCCAGCCGAACGGCGATTTTCGACGTCATGTTCACCATGGAGGAAGTGCTTGATCCGAATGCGATGTCCGGCGAATTGAGCATTCGTACGTATCCAGCCGCGCATCCGATTGCCCAGTTTGATCTAACCTTGACGGCGATGGAACTGGAGACGGATATTGCTTTCCGGCTGGAATACGCCAGCGCATTATTCCATTCGTCAACGGCAGAGCGTTGGGCCAAGCAGTTCATACGCTGGCTGGAATCCATCACCCAGGAAGCCGCTGCGCCAATAGGCCACATCGAGCTGTTATCGGATAGCGACAAGCAACAATTACTGGTCGAATTTAACCGTACCCATCTGGATACGCCGCCAAACCACGCCACCATACACGGCCGGTTCGAGGAGCAAGCGGGGCGGCAGCCGGACCATCCCGCGGTCATTTGCGGGGAAGCTTCGCTTACTTTTGCGCAGTTAAACCAAAGAGCGAACCGGTTAGCCCGAATTTTACGGGATAAAGGTGTGACGAAGGACCGGATCGTCGGCATTAGGGTCCGGCGATCCGTGGAAATGATTGTCGGATTACTCGGGATCTTAAAAGCCGGCGGCGCCTATTTGCCTATCGATCCTTCTTATCCCGATGACCGAATCAAGTATTTATTGAACGACAGCGGGGCCGAATGGCTTATTACGCAAACGGGCTTGCAGCCTAACGCGGATTTTTCGCTCGATACGATATACCTGGACGAGCTTGAAAAGGACCCTGTCGGGGCAGAAGACGGCGTAAACCTGGAACCGGCCGCCGCTCCGAATAATTTGGCCTATGTGATCTATACCTCGGGAACAACCGGCATGCCGAAAGGGGTTATGATTGAGCATCGCAGCGTTATGAACTACCTGACATGGCGAATGGGCGAGTACGGCTTCAATGCTTCCCATCGGATGGTTCAACTCTTTTCCTTTGCTTTCGACGGGTTTCTATCTTCCTTCTTTGCTCCGTTATTGGCAGGCTCCACTTCCATTCTGCTTCCGGACGAAGGGGCCAAAGATCCGCTTGTGATTCGCAAAGCGATTGTCGATCACGCCGTGACCCATTTCATGTGTGTGCCGAGCCTGTACGCAGCGCTAATGGAGTGTTTGAGCGCAGAAGACAGCCGTTCATTAAAAGTGATCACGTTGGGCGGGGAAGCCCTCCCGCAGCGCTTGGTCGATGAGCATAACGCGAAAAACGGGCATATTGAGTTAACCAATGAATACGGTCCGACGGAAAATAGCATCGGCGGCACGATCACGCGACATGTTCAGCAGGAGAGTCCGATTACCATTGGCCGTCCAATCGCTAACAATCGGGTGTATATCTTGAATGCCGATTATCGTTTATCGCCGATCGGGGTAGTCGGTGAACTGTGTATCGGTGGGGCCAGCCTGGCGAGAGGGTACAGAAATCAACCCGAGCTGACCGCTGCCAAATTTGTGGCGAATCCTCTTGTGGCCGGCACGTTGATGTACAAAACAGGGGACTTGGCAAAATGGCTGCCTGACGGGCGGATCGAATATGTGGGACGCGCCGACGAGCAGGTCAAAATTCGCGGCTATCGCATCGAATTATCGGAAATCCAGTCTACCCTCTTGCGAATCGAAGGGGTCAAAGAAGCCGTTGTCACCGTATATACGGATGATAGTGCCGTAAGGCATCTTTGCGGCTATTTTACCGCGGACACGTTCGTGACCATGGATGATGTGAAAAGCTCGCTGGCCAGCTTGCTGCCCAATTACATGATTCCGTCCTTTTTGGTCAAGCTGGACCGGATTCCGCTGACCCCCAATGGCAAGGCGGACCGGAAAATGCTACCGGTTCCTAACCATCCGTTGGAGGGCGACAGCAGGGTCGTAGCTCCCAGAACGCCGCTGGAAGAGGAGCTTGTCCGCCTTTGGGAAGAGCTGTTGGAAGTTAAGCCTATCGGCATTCGGGATAACTTTTTCGAGCTGGGCGGACATTCGTTAAAAGCCATGATGCTTGTGGCGCGCATATACAAGCACTTGCAAGTGGAAGTCGCCTTGACCAGCGTATTCCAGGCGCCGACAATCGAGGCCTTGGCCCAGCTGCTGCAATCCAAGCGCCAGAGCGGCTTTGCGCCGATTGCTCCGGCTCCGCCAAGCGAACGGTACCCTGTATCTTCGGCACAAAGGCGGCTCTATATTTTGCGGCAGCTAGAAGGGGCGGAAGAAAGCTATAACATGCCGGCTGCCTTCCTGGTTGAAAGCGCGCTGGACGTGCAGCGGCTGAATGACGCATGCGCCCGGTTGATGCACAGGCATGAATCGCTGCGCACTTCTTTTGAAATGGTGGACGGAGAGGCCTTCCAGAGGATTCATTCGGTGGTTGATTTCCAAATTGAGCATGGCGCCGCCACGGAGGAAGAGGTCCCCTCCCTGCTCGCATCCTTTATCCATCCCTTTGATCTGGACCGGGCTCCGCTATGGCGGGTGGCTCTGTATCAAGTCGCGGAGGATCGCTGCGTCCTGCTGATGGATATGCACCATATCATTTCGGACGGCGTTTCAGTGAACCTGATGATGGATGAGCTGTTCAGGCTTTACAACGGCGAAGAGATCCCGCCTTTGCCTTTGCAGTACAAAGATTACGCTTGCTGGCAGCAAGAAATGCTGCAATCGGAAGCGATGAAAAAGCAAGAAGCTTTCTGGCTGGACTCGCTCTCGGGCTCCCTGCCTGTGCTGAGCCTGCCGACGGATTATCCGCGTCCGGCGATACAAAGTTTCACCGGCGGCGAAGTCGAATTCGCCACTGATCGCGAACTGACTGCCGCTTTATACCGAATCGGGCAGCAAACAGGCACAACCCTGTTCATGGTCCTGTTCGCGGCCTACAACGCCTTCGTGTCGCGCATGGCCGGTCAAGATGACATCATTACGGGCACGGTGATTTCCGGCCGCCCGACCGTCGATGTTGAAGGCATCGTCGGCATGTTCGTCAATACGCTGGCGGTTCGCACTTTCCCGGAGGGCGAGAAAACCTTTGCCGCCTATTTGCAGGAAGTGAAGATGACCCTGCTCTTATCGTATGAGAATCAGGATTATCCGTTCGAAGAGCTGGTGAAGCAGCGGGTGGCGCAGCGGGATATGAGCCGCAATCCTCTGTTTGACACGATGTTTACCTTGTCTCATAAGCATGAGGGCGGGGATCACGGCGTGCGGATGCGCTCCCTTCCTTTCGAGCATGCCGTCACGCAGTTTGAACTGACTTTATCCGTCATAGAGGAAGAGGACATCTTATCCTTCAGCTTCGAATATGCCGCGGCACTGTTTAAACGGGAAACGATCGAGCGCTGGAAGGATTTGTTCAGCCAATGGCTGACATCGTTGGTCATGGATACGGATCTGCCAATCTCCGCGGTAGAACTATTGCCACCGCAAGAAAAGCATTGTCTATTGGTTGAATTTAACGATTCGGCTGCCGCCTATCCGGCGGAGAAGACCGCTCATCAGCTGTTCGAAGAGCAGGCGGAACGAACGCCGGATGCCATCGCTTTGAAGCAGGGCGCTGCTCGAATCAGTTATCGGGCGCTGAACGATAGAGCCAATCGGTTGGCCAGAACGCTGCGGCGTAAAGGCGTCCGGCCGGAAACCGTGGTCGCCGTCATGGAAGAACGGTCTGTCGACATGATTGTCGCCGTCCTGGCGGTGCTCAAGGCCGGAGGGGCATACGTCCCGATCGATCCCGACTACCCGCAAGATCGGATCGATTACATGCTTGCGGATAGTCAAGCATCGATTTTATTGACAAAAAGCCGGTTTTTGCAGGACAGGCAGTGGGACGGGATTGTGCTGGACCTTGCGGAAGAAGTTTCGTATGCGGAAGACGGCTCGAATTTGGCATCGGTGACGGACATGCATCATTTGGCTTACTTCATTTATACGTCCGGATCAACAGGCAGACCTAAGGGTGTTATGAATGAACACCGCAATCTTGCCGCTTATCTGTATACCTTTATTCAGCGGTTTCAGCTTGACCATCGGGATACGGTCCTGCATCTGCAGTCGGTTTCCTTTGACGGCGCTGTTGACGAAATGTACCTGGCGCTATTATGCGGAGGCACTGTCTATATCGCCAATAAGGAAGAGGGGCTGGATGCGGATTTGCTGGAGGCTGTCATTGAACGGGAAAACGTCACCGTCCTATTCTGCTCTTCGCTGCTTTTAAGCGAGCTGAATCAACGGTTGTCCCCCGGTCATCCTGTTCGGCTGTTCTATCCGGGCGGGGATGTCGTGAAGCCGTCTTATTACTCGAATTTGACGGACCGGCTCGTGTACAACATGTACGGACCGACGGAAGCAACGGTGACGACGACTTCTTTCAACTGCCTGGAGTCAAGCGGCCACAATGTTCCGATCGGAAAGCCCATGCCGAATAAACAGGTCTATATTTTGGGGCCTCAGGGGCAAATGCAGCCGATAGGCGTGCCTGGCGAGCTCTATGTCGCCGGCGTGGGATTAGCCAGAGGCTATTTGAATCAGCCTGAGCTCACGACGGCCAAATTCGTAGCTAACCCGTTTATCCCGGGCGAGAGGATGTACCGGACAGGCGATTTGGCGAGATGGCTGCCGGACGGTAATGTGGAATACTTGGGCAGAATGGACCAGCAGGTGAAAATTCGCGGGTACCGGGTAGAATTGGGCGAGATCGAAGCGCAGCTCCAGCTGCATGCAGGGGTCGGCGAAGCGGTCGTGCTTGCGGATCAAAGCCCGGACGGCGAAAAAATACTGGTCGCCTATATCGTCGCGGAAGAGCGGCAATCCGGCGCGTACTGGCGGCACTATTTGGCGCAGTCGCTGCCGTATTTTATGATCCCCAGCGCTATCATTCAGTTGGATGAGATGCCTTTGACGCCGAACGGCAAAATCGATAGAAACGCTCTGCTTGCCATTCGCATGCGCGAGGAAGCCGCCTATTCAGCGCCTTTGGATACCATCGAAGTCAAGCTTGTCTCGATCTGGGAAGAAATACTGGGCAGAGACGGCATTGGCCGAATCGATCATTTCTTTGAGCTGGGCGGACACTCGCTCAAGGCGATGGCGGTCGTCAAGGCGATCTCTCGGCAGTTCCAGGTTGACATGCCGTTGTCTCAAATCTTCAAGCTGCCGGTTCTTCAGGATCAAGCGATGTTTATCAGAAATCATGAAGCTTCCGTATATACGCAGATCGACCGTATCGACGACAAAAGGGACGTTTATCCGTTATCCTCCGCGCAAAAGCGGATGTACATGCTGCAGCAGATGCAGCCGGCGTCCATCGTCTACAATATGCCCGATGCGCTGCTGATCGAAGGGAATTTGGACATCAACCGACTGGAGCAGGCGCTTTGGAAGCTGATTCGCCGTCATGAATCACTTCGAACTTCCTTTGTTCGGGTTGATACGGAGGCTTTTCAGCGCATTGAAGACGAGGTGGTCTTCGCGTTAACCTATCGTGAGCCGGAGCATGCCCTTCATCACGACGCAGACATCGAAGCGGCTATGGCCGGCATGATGCAAACATTCGTGAAGCCTTTCGAGCTTGACAAGGCTCCATTATTTCGTGCAGAGCTGGTACAAATCAATCCGAATCAACAGATTCTCCTGCTCGACATGCATCACATTATTGGCGATGGCCTGTCCAATGATATCCTGATGGAAGAATTAGGAACCCTTTATGCCAACGCGGATTTGCCGGAATTACGGCTTCACTACAAGGATTACGCCGTATGGCAGAATAGGCTGGCTGCGCAAGGCGAGCTGGCTAAACAGGAAGCCTACTGGCTGGGTCAATTTGTGGGCAGCCTGCCTGTTCTCCAACTGCCGACGGATCGTCCGCGTCCCAAGGTGTCGGATCACCGAGGGGACGTTATCCAGTTTCGGATCGACGCCGCCGTAACGTCGGGGCTCCACAGATTAGCGGCCGAGACGGGCGCGACGCTAAACATGGTTTTGCTGGCCGGCTACACCCTATTGCTGCATGCTTACACAGGACAAGAAGATATCGTGGTAGGAACGCCCGTTGCGGGGAGATTGCATGCGGATCTCGATAAAATCATCGGGATGTTCGTCAATACGCTAGCAATTCGCAGTCAGCCGACTAACCGGCATACGATTCTAGGCTTCATTCATGAGATGAAGAGGATCACGCTAGAGGCATACGAGAACCAAAGTTATCCTTTTGAAGAACTCGTGAAAAAGACAATGACGGTCCGCGAAGCCAATCGCAATCCGCTGTTCGACACCATGTTCACCCTGCAAAGCGCGGAGACGGACGTGCTGCCAAGCCTGCCTCTGCCCGTGCGGCCACTGGATGTCAATGTGAAAACGGTGAAAGTAGACTTGACCGTGACGGCGAAGGAAAGCCATGCGGACGGCATAGTCTTCGACATCGAATACGCCACAGCGCTATTCGAACGCAGCACTGTCCAGCGGATGGGCCGGCATTTGGCGCAGCTGTTAAGCGTCATGGCGAATCGGCCTGAAGAAACGATCTCCGCTATCACACTCATCGAGGAGGAGGAGAAGCGGCAGATCTGTGAAGTCTTCAATAACACGCAGACGGCTTATCCTAGGCATCAATCGCTGGACTGCCTCTTTGAAGAGCAGGTGGAGAAAACCCCGGATCGAGTGGCAGTCGTATTCGGAGAGGAGCAGCTGACTTATCGGGAGCTTGACGCAAAGTCCAATCAAGTAGCCGGCGGATTATTGGAGCAAGGCATACAGCCGGGAGGCATTCTGGCGATTCTGATGGACCGCTCGCTCGATATGGTCACGGCGATCCTGGCTGTTTTAAAAACAGGAAATGCCTACTTGCCGATCGATCCGGAATATCCGCAGGGGCGTATCCAATATATGCTTCAGGACAGCGGAGCGCGTGTCCTGTTGACCAGAGAGGCTGTGTTTGCACAAGCGGCGTCTGCCGCAGGCTCCTTGGCGGAGATCGTGCGGATGGACGCAATAATGCTGGGAGATCAAGAGGCCAGACCCGCCATTGCGCATGGAAAAGGCTCCGATCTCGCCTATGTGATGTATACCTCCGGCACGACCGGCAAACCAAAGGGCATCATGACGACGCACGCGAATGTGGCCCGAGTCGTGAAGGGAACGGACTACATTGAGATTGGAGAGGATGATGTCGTCGCTTCCTTGTCCAACTATGCTTTCGACGGGTTTACTTTCGACTTCTTTGGCGCCTTGCTGAACGGCGCCGCGCTTGTCGTCGTGCCGAAATCCGACATTCTCGATATCCATCGGCTCAGCCGCATCCTGATCGACCGGCGGGTGACGATTATGTTTGTCACAACCGCTTTATTCAATCTTCTTGTGGATACCCGATTGGACAGCTTGACACGGCTGAGAAAAATATTGTTTGGCGGGGAACGCGTATCGGTGAATCATGTGCGCAGCGCTCTGGCCGCTCTAGGACCTGACGTCATCGTTCACATGTATGGACCGACGGAGAGCACCGTCTATGCGACGTTCTATCCGGTAGACGACATTGCCGCCGACGCCGCGACGATCCCAATCGGCAAGCCGCTGAGCAATACGGAAGCCTATATTCTGGGGGCTGGCGGGCAACTGATGCCTATTGGCATCCCAGGGGAGCTTTGCCTGGCCGGGGACGGTTTGGCGCTGGGCTACCTGAACCTGCCGGAAATGACGGCGGAGAAATTCGTGCCGCATCCTTTGGAGCCAGGCCGCATGATCTATCGAACCGGCGATTTGGCGAGGTTCTTGCCCGACGGGAATATCGAGTTCATGGACCGCATCGATCAGCAGGTCAAAATCAGGGGCCATCGCATCGAATTAGGGGAAATCGAGAGCCGGATGCTGGAGCTTCAAGCTTTGAGAGAAGCAACGGTTCTCATCGTCGAGAAGGCGGGGGAAAAATCGCTTTGCGCTTATTACGTGACGGACTCGCCTATTTCGGCAGGCGAACTGCGGGAAGAGCTGGCCAAGCGCTTGCCGGAGTATATGATTCCCGCCTACTTTGTCCCGCTGACGACCATGCCGTTAACGCCAAACGGGAAAATCGACCGCCGGGCGCTGCCGGAGCCTACGTCGGCTCATGTCGCTCTCCGCGAACAAGAGCAGCCGCAGAACGCAATGGAAGAGACGCTTCTGGCGATCTGGAAGAAGATACTGGATAAAGACGAAATCGGGATTCACGACAATTTCTTTGAAATCGGCGGACATTCGCTGCTGGCCACGAGGCTTGCCTTCGATATATTCGATGCGCTTCAGGTGAATTTCCCATTAGTCGAAATCTTTAACCGCCCGACCGTCTGCAAATTGGCGGAATTCGTCAGCACGCTGCTTCCGGCGGCAGAAGAGAAAGGGCAGGACGAACAACTGCTGCTGTTGAAAGAAGGCGCGGCCAAGGACAAGCAACTCTTCTTCATTCATGCCGGGGACGGCGAAGCGGAGCCTTACGTGCCGTTCAGCGGGTATTTGTCCGATAGCTTCCAATGCTGGGCAATCAAAGTTGCGCCGCTGCAGCATCATGAGCCTGTCGCGTTATCCATGGAGGAGATCGCGGGATCGTATGTTGACAAAATCCGCAGCATCCAGCCTGACGGCTGTTACTATTTGGCGGGATGGAGCATCGGCGGGACGATTGCCTTCGAAATGGCCCGACTCTTGGAAGCACTGGGCTTTACGGTTGGATTTTTAGGGCTGATCGACTCCCCGTTCGTTCAGGGGGACGCTGAGGACATAGCGGAGGACAGCCCATTCGAACCGGCAGCGGAGATGGAGCTTTTAACGAATATGTTCGCCCCGTATCTCCATTCGCCGCTTGTCGTGGGATTATTGGAGCAAACCGCCGGTTCGGAGCAGGTATGGCATACGTTCCTGACCTTGGCGGAGCAAGAGCAGGCCGGCGAAGAACTCTTGTCGATGCTGCTGTCCAACAAAGAGCTCATTGCGAGTATGCCGGAGGTTGAGAACTGCAAAAGCTTGCCTGAGCTAATCAAGATTTATAACGTATGCCGTTCGTTAACTTATGCTCGCGATCATTATGCTGCTGCCAATCCGATTGCGGCAAGAATAGATTTCTTCCAGGCGTTGACGAGTCCGGTGGAAAATATGGGCATGAGGTGGCGCGCCCTCTCCAGTCAGCCGGTCAATATCCATGAGGTCGCGGGAGACCACTATTCCATGTTCCGCAAACCGCTGCTTCAAGGACTTGCCTCTGCATTTGACCGCGTGCTGACGGATACCGTCTTTGCTTTGAATCGGAAATAAGAAGAAACGAGGAGGGCCCTATGAATCAGCCGATCACATGGGACGGATTGAATCCGTTCCCTCTTTACCGGCAAATGCGCGCTGCCAATCCTGTCTACAAAGACACCAATCATGCCTGGAATGTGTTCCGGTATGAGGATGTCAAGCAAGTGCTGACCGATCATTCTACCTTCTCTTCCCAGGTTTCTTTTGAGGAGAGAAGCATCCTGTTTATGGACCCGCCGCGGCATCAGAAATACCGTTCCATGGCGAGCCAGCTGTTCACGCCCAAGATGGCCATGGGCATTGCTACGCGCATTGTCGCAGTGGTGACAGAATTAATCGACGCTTTGAGGGGACGGGAAGAAACGGATCTGGTCCGGAGCTTCTCGATCCCGCTGCCGCTTCATGTCCTAACGGACTGGTTGGGCATTCCCCCTGAAGATCGGCTTCCTTTTAAAAGGTGGTCTGAACTGGAAATAAAGTATAACTCGTTCACCGGGGGAATGGATGCATATGAAGAGGAAAGCGAAGCGCTTCAAGACGAGATTTGCAGCTATTTCCAATGGATGATTGACAGCCGGCGGAGAGAACCCAAGGACGATTTGGTGAGCGCGTTGCTGTCTGTCAAAGGAGAGACAGGGGGCGGGTTTACCGACAAGGAACTGGTTGATTTTTGCTTCCTGCTTGTTATCGGGGGCATTGAAACGACAGCGCACCTTTTGACGAATACGGTGCTTACGTTGGACGAACACCCGGAGGTCATGCAGAGGATTTGGGAGGACCCGGAGACGGTATCCAAAGTGATTGATGAAGTTCTGCGGTATCGTTCGCCTGTTCAATCGACGTTCCGCATCGTCATGAAGGACATTGAAATCGGCGGTCATTTGATGCGCAGGGGAGACCCGGTCAACGTGTGGCTGGGAGCGGCGAATCGGGATGAGCGGGTGTTTGAAAACGCGGACATCTTCGATATCGATCGCAAAAACAATGCCAATCATCTGGCATTCTCGAACGGCATCCACTACTGTCTCGGCGTTCATTTGGCCAAATTGGAAGTGAAAATTGCCCTTACCGAATTGTTCGGACAAATGAGCAAGCTAGCGCGAATACACGCGAAGGAACTAGTGCCGATTCACAGCACGGTGCTGCTTGCCCCGGAAAGCCTGCCGATTGCCTACAAATTCGCGGCAAAGTAAGAGCGAAAAAATCGAGACTACGGGCTCTATGTCGCGTTTAACATGATTCACGGTCGGATTCGCCGAATAACGCGAGTCGGGCAATTCAATTATTCTTTAACGGCAAGTAAAACGCGGCGCCATCGTGGAGACGATAGGACAGCGGCAAACGGAAAGAAGGATAGAGCTTCGGGAACCCCCTGAAAATCTATCCTTTTTTGCCGGAAATCCGGCTTTTATTTTAATTCCGGAGGCACATCTTACAGCGCTTGGCGTATTGGTTGCACTTGAGCATATTCTAGGACTGGATGGCAAACAAACTGCACGTGGAGGCGTGTATTTACCAGAAACATTAGTGTCAATTGATGCAGCTATCGCCCGTTTTGAACAATTCGGTGTTCAAATTTCCAGTGAGTTGAACGAAAACTAATCCGTTAAAGCACGGCTGCCTTTCAGAAAAACAACCCGGGAAGCGAAAGCGATGCTGCTTTGTTCCCGGGCTTATGTGTCATCATCGGCCAATGCCCGTCGCTATCTACCCGGCACAACCCGATAAACGTTTTTCTTTCCTATATTTTGCAAAATGCGGGTTGGCACACGTGACATTTTCAACACATCCGTTACCCCTTTTGCATTTTTCGTTAAGGTTAACCTCAAGATGGTTCCTCGCAGTCTAGCGGTATGCTGGGGAAGCTCGGTGGATACGAAATTTCCTAGAGAAGACGCCGCTATCCGATTTCTAGTAAGTCCGTCGTTGTCCTTCATCTTAAACATTCTGATCGGATGCAGCACATGGGGATGCGCCCCCAGCACGACATTCACACCATTCTTAAACAACAACCGCATGAGCCGGATTTGGTTGCGGTCAGGATAAGTTCGAAATTCTTTCCCGAAATGCAGGCAAGCGATGATAAAATCTGTTCTACTCTTCAAGCTGCGTACGTCCGCTATTATTTTTTTCCGGTTTAGCCTGTTGACTAACCGCGGTTCCGGCACGGGAATCCCGTTCGTTCCTTTCGTATAAGCCAGTATTCCGATTTTTATTCCTTTTACGTTAACAATCAGCTTGCGGCGGGCTTCCCGGGCGGAGCGATACGTGCCCGTATGCCGCAGACCGTGTCGATCGAGGACGTTTAATGTCCGCATCAAACCGGCTCGTTTCCCGTCCATACAATGGTTATTGGCTGTGCTTAATACATCGAAGCCCAGGTTTCGGAGCGTAGCAGCGAATTTGTCCGGGGAGTTAAACAACAGTTTTCCGGGCTCTCCGCGAAAATTGTTGCCGGAGAAGGTCGTCTCCAGATTGCCTATCGTTAAATCGGATTTCCGCAGATAGGGTTTCACTTTAGCAAAAATGGGGGCGAATCCGCCTTCCCGTGCGGCCGAGGCGATCATCTTCTTTTTCATCAACAAATCCCCGACTGCAGCGATTGTGATTTTCGTCAATCCACCCACTCCTTTCCTGATTACACCTTATGCGATAGAAAAGCGAAATGCTTGTAAGTTGGGCATCCTCAGCGCGGCCAGAAGAAACAGCCTTCCGGATATTGTCGGCAGGCTGTTGCGCCACATGGCGTGAGTTATATTGGATTAAAAACTTTTATGTTTCAGTAGACCCAATAATGGGTAAATACCTTAGGAATTGTGTCATTTGAACGAAAAAACGAAGTTATTTGTAGAACCTACGGAGGTAAGCCGCATGCATCGCGTGAATTTGAACCAAGTCACCTTCAATCAACAAGTGTTTGACCATGCTTCTTTTGGAATTTCCCTTGTTTCGCCCGATGGTCTTATTTTGACGGTCAATCCCGCAATGGAAAAGATGTTGGGATATTCCAAAGCGGAGTTTGACGGCAAGCGAATAGGCGACTTTACTCACCCCGATGAAGCGCAACCCGACATTGACGATCTAAAGGCGTTATTGAGCAATGACGGTGAAGTACAGATGGAAGGCAGATACATCAAAAAAAATGGCGAGATCATGTGGGGACTGCTATCCATCAAGCTTTTTTGCGACGAGACGGGCAACCCAATGTATTACATTACCCAAATGATTGATATCACGAAACAAAAAGATTCGGAGCGACGGCTTCAGGAGTCCGTCGAACGGTATACTTCGCTAAAAAAATACAACCATGATGCCGTTATATCCTTTGGCCTCGACGGCCGTATTATTAATGCCAATACCATGGCCGAGAAGCTGACCGGGTACTTGATCGAAACGGAATTGATCGGTATGAAGCTTGCGAATCTGATCGGAAAAGAAAATGTAAGCAAGATACTTGAAAAGTCTCTTTACGATAATTCAATTGAGCATGACATCGGCATGCTGGTTACCAAAGATGGTAATACCGTCGAAGTGCTTGCAAGTATAGCGCCGATTTTTGTAGGCGGGCATAATATCGGGTTTTACCTGATTTGTAAGGACATATCTGAACAGAAAAAATTACTGCTTGCCAAGGAGACAGCCGAGGCCACCAATAAAGCAAAGAGCGAGTTTTTGGCCATGATGAGCCATGAAATCCGTACACCCATGAACGGGGTGGTCGGAATGACGGATATTTTGCTTGATATGACCGATTTAAGCGAGGAGCAGCGGAGCTGTATAGAAGTGATCCGCAAAAGCGGAGAGACCCTGCTCAGCATCATTAATGACATCCTTGATCTTTCGAAAATCGAAGCCGGGCGAATCGAACTTCAAGAGGAGATTTTCGATCTGCGAAGATGCATTAAAGACAGCTTTTCCGTCATTTCCGGCAGAGCTGAAATAAAGAACTTAAGCCTGACGTACACCCTCAATCACGATGTTCCCGACTATATTTACGGCGACCACGAGCGGCTGAAACAGGTGCTGATCAACCTGTTGGGCAATGCTGTGAAATTTACACCAAGGGGCAGCATATCGGTAAAAGTGGAGCAGCGGAAGGAAGATCCGGACAAGCTGACCTTTACCGTTACGGATACAGGGACGGGCATCGATCCCGCGTGGCTTAACCACATATTTGAGCCGTTCGCGCAAATGGGCAGCTTTATGACCCGCAGACACGAAGGCACCGGCCTCGGTCTTGCGATCAGCCGCAGGCTGGTCCGTATGATGGGCGGAGAAATTCACGCCGTCAGTGACGGTACCAACGGATCGTCGTTTATTTTCACCATCAGGCTTAAGGAAGCTCCGGAGCTTCCAGGTGAACAGGATTTCGAGCCGATGCCAAACAACGCGATGAAGACAAGCATCTTGCTCGCTGAAGACAATCCGATCAATCAACTTGTGATGAGCAAAATGCTTGAAAAAATGGGACATAAGGTTACCGTCGTCACCAACGGTAAAGAAGCGGCCGAAGCCGCCCGCAAAGAACATTTTGATATCATTTTTATGGACCTGCATATGCCCGTTCTGAATGGCCTGGAGGCAACCCAAATCATAAAAAAGAATCTCAAAGAGAAGAGCCCCCGAATCATTGCCGTCACGGCCAACGCCTTGAAGGGCGATCGGGAAAAATGCCTGGCCGCCGGAATGGATGAGTATATCAGCAAGCCAGTCAAGAGAGAGACCGTTACGAAGCTTCTGCGTCAGTTTGCCCTCATTTAATGGACGGTTACGGGAGGCATCCGATTCACACCACCAATAGTAAAGTTCCGGAAGTAAGCAAAATCAAACCGATACAAGCTTTCATCGACAATTTTTCTTTTAATACAAAATAAGCAAAGATGATCGTTACGATGATGCTCAACTTGTCGATGGGCACCACGATACTAGCCTGCCCTTCTTGCAATGCGCGAAAAAAGCGGATAGTCCGGCGTACACAATCGAATGACTGATCTTAGAAGCGGATTGTTCGACAGCTTGTTTTTGGATCATCAAATACGTGCCAAGCCCGATCACGGCCATGCTGATCATTTTTAATATGGTGACCGACTCGCCCAGAATGGTAATCGCAAAAAGCATCGTGAGAACGGTGCTTGATTTATCAATCGGAACGACTACATTAACATTTCCCAGTTGATGCGCTCTGAAGTAGAAAACCCAGGAAGCGCCAGTCGTTACTCCTGACAAAATCAGGAAGAGAAGCGATTTAAGGCTGATATCGAGCAGGCTGTACTGAATATTTCCCGCAAATACAATGATCCAGGCAAAAATGACTACAACTCCGGTCCGAAGAGCAGTAGCCAGGTTGGAATCTATTTTTTGAATTCCGATCTTAGCAAGAATCGAAGTAATGCCGGCGAACAGCGCCGCACAAGAAGCGTAAATAACCCACATTACAAATCCTCCAAGCGGCTCACGACGCCAAAACGGGAGAATAGGCGCCAAACAAGATCTCTGCGGCTGGATACACCCGTTTTGACAAAAATCGATTTGATGTGATCCTGCACAGTATAGGCGGAAATATGCAGCGAAAGCGCGAGCTCCTTGGTGGACATGCCCCTGATGAGCGCATCGAGTATTTGCTTTTCGCGTTCGCTCAGCTCGCAGGCTTCGGCCATAAGGCGCAGCGTATCTGCCGGTCCGGCGGGCTCGAACGATACGGCAAGCCGAGGACCGTCCGCCGGTCCGTGCAATTGACTTGCGCGAATTGTCAGATAGGGATAACCGGGAAGATGAACACAAGATTTTGCCGGAGACTGCGCCGGAAGCGATGCTGCAGACCATGTCGACAAGGCTCGGAAGCAGGCCGTTCGGACTGGTCTGGGAAGCGTGGCACCGTCGATGCCTTCCCATTCACGAAGTCGGGACAGCCAGCGGTATGCGGTCTCGTTGGCCGATAGAGTGCCAAGTCTTTCATCCAGCACCAGAATGCCGGGCTCCATATCCGGTTCCGCTTTAACCTCCGCCGGCATGGCGAAGCTGGATCTGCGTAAACGCAAAGCGATGATTGGTACGAGAGAAGCGATGAAGGCACGCTCTTCTTCGCTGAAGAACGGTTGCCCGAAGCGGCGGAACAACGTCAAATATCCCCAGCACACCCCTTTATATATTAGCGCCGCCCTCAATTCGTCGCTGAAGCCGGCAGGAGACAGCACGTTCCTGTAACGTGCGCTGCTCGTCAGCCGGCCTTCCGTCGCGCCGCTTAATGTCGCGGTCGAATCGTCTGACTTTACCAATTGGTGATAAGGAATATAATCTGTTCTCACATAATCGTATTCGAACAAGCGGTCGTGAATGAGCTCTACCTCCTTATCCGTTACAGCTCCTGTGGACAGCAGCGTTTCAGGATCGACGGTAGTACAGCATGCGGCATCGAAGGGGACATGCTGCTGCAGCAGCTTCACAAGCGCTTTCCTATAAGCATGCGAACAGCTTGTGCCCTCGGAAAGCTTCAACAGCTTGGCTCTGACGGGCTCCATGTTTGGATGCATATCCTTCCTGTAATTGATAATGATTCTCATTATAAGTGAAAAGCAGGGAGTTGGGAAGAGGAGGTTGGGGATTGTTGGTTTATGGCGGACTGCTTCTGTAGCGGCATAGAGCGGTCGGGTAAAAAACGTTTTTTCTTTCGTTGCAATTTTGATATAAATATTTGATAAATGTCACAGACATTTGCTGTGTACAGGCCTACAATAAGCCTCGGAGATACTGATAATCATTATCAACAATATCCAATTCTTAGAGGTTAGGATGATAACGATGAGATTAACGGATATTGCCCGAGACACCAAGGTGAAAATAATCGATTTGGCATCCGTGAATGAACTTGTCCTGCATAGGCTGAACGATTTCGGCATTATGGAAGGATCCGTCATCTCGCTTCGCAAAGTACTGCCGTTTGGCGGTCCGTGCATGATCGAAACGAAAGGGCAGTGGATTGCCATTCGGCGCAAAGAAGCGGTTTGTATACAGGTGGAAGCGGTATGATCACCGTTGCTCTTGCCGGGAACCCGAATACGGGGAAAACGTCGCTCTTTAACACGATGACAAGCTCTTACGAATATGTGGGCAACTGGGCGGGCGTGACGGTGGAAAAGAAGGTCGGTACGTTAACGAGCAAAAGAGGAAAAGTTATCGATTTGCCGGGGATCTATTCCCTTAGCCCGCTTTCTGAGGATGAGGGTGTGGCGTCGCGCTACTTGCTGGAAGAGTCGCCGTCGATGTTGTTGAACGTCGTAGACGCATCGCAATTGGAACGCAACCTGCACTTGACCGTGCAACTGCTCGAGTACGGTGTACCGGTCGTCGTCGCGCTAAACATGGTCGACGTGGCCGAAGCGCGCGGGCTTCGCATCGATGTATGCGAACTGGAGGCGCAGCTAGGCGCGAAGGTCGTACCCGTGGTCGCCCGATCGGGCCGAGGCTGCAAAGAGCTGGAGCGGGTTATGGCCGCAGAGACCGAGCAGAATGAATCGCTGCCGCGGCGATTCGATTACGGATCGCTTCTGGAAAAAGCCATTTCCGATCTGGAGGCCCGGATGCCGGCTCAGATGGAACGGAAGCGCTGGCTCGCGCTGCAGTTTCTGGAAGGGAATATACTTGTCCTGCAGCGGCTTTGCAAATTCATCGATCCCGCTTGGCTTCAGTCATTCTATGACGCGATCGAACTCGAAGTTAGGCAGAGTATGGGCATGAGAGATATACGCCAGTACATCCGGTCACAGCGCGCAGTCATGATTGACGGGTGGCTGCAACGCTCCGTTCGGGAAACGAAGAAGGGCAGAAGAACGCTGTCAGAGCGGATCGACGATATCGCTACGAATAAGGTTTTCGGCATTCCCATATTTCTTGCGTTCATGTATTTGACGTTCAAGCTGACGTTCGATTGGGTCGGCACTCCGTTATCCGATCAACTGGATGCTTTGCTGAACGGTCCGGTTAAGAACGGAATCAGCTCCTTGCTTGACACGTTCGGCGCCGCGGAGTTCATCAAGTCGGTTATTTTGGATGGGATCATAAGCGGTGTGGGCGGTGTATTGGTGTTCGTACCACAAATTTTCATGCTTTTTCTCATCATATCCTTCATAGAGGACTCCGGTTACATGGCTCGCATTGCGGCCGTTATGGATCGGCTAATGGAAGGTGTCGGCCTGAATGGCAAGGCGTTCATCCCGATGATTATCGGGTTTGGATGCAACGTTCCCGGCGTCATGGCCGCAAGGACGATAGAGCAGCCGAAGGAGCGCTTGCTGACCGTTTTGCTTACGCCGCTTATGTCGTGTTCCGCGCGATTATCGGTCTACAGCTTGTTTGTCGGGACGTTTTTCAAAAGTAATCAGGCTCTTATCGTTTTATCGTTATACGTATTAGGGGTTGTCGTGGCGCTCGTGTTGGCAAAGGTGTTCTCCTTGACGATCGCGAAGAGCGAACAATCTCTGTTTGTCATCGAACTACCGCCGTATCGTATTCCGCAGTGGCGAACGTTGGCGCGGAGCACATGGGAGAAAGGCAAGGGATTCGTCCGAAAAGCGGGAACGTTCATTTTCGGCGGCTCGGTCGTCATATGGCTGCTTGGATACACCGGGCCTGGCGGATGGAACGTGCCGATGAACGAAAGCTTCCTCCAGGCCATCGGTTCCATCTTGTCGCCGGTCCTTGCTCCGCTCGGTTTCGGCAATTGGCAAGCGGGTGCCGCGCTGCTTACCGGATTTCTGGCGAAGGAAGTCGTCGTCTCGACGATGGGCATCATTTATGCGGCTCCTGACGATGCCGGTCTTTCGGGAATGATCTCGCCGTTTTTTACTCCGCTTCAGGCTTTTAGCTTTATGGTTTTCATCTTGCTTTACGTTCCTTGCCTTGCGACAGTCGGGGTTATTCGAAAAGAAACGGGGTCGGCCCGATGGACGTGGTTTTCCATCGGTTACGCACTGGCAATAGCTTATGTGATCGCGCTAGCTGTCTATAATGTCGGTAGGGTACTTGGGTTTCATTAATTCGCTAGATGCGCTCGTGAAGGAGGAACCGTATGGTATTCAGTATCATTGCCGGGGTCGTTATTTTCGGGTATGC
Organism: Paenibacillus tyrphae; assembly: GCF_027925525.1. Lineage (GTDB taxonomy): Bacteria > Bacillota > Bacilli > Paenibacillales > NBRC-103111 > Paenibacillus_G > Paenibacillus_G tyrfis_B. The sequence goes on from NZ_BSDJ01000027.1 coordinate 59,331, forward strand.
GGCTTGGTCGCTTGTCCGTTATGTACGGAAGACGCGTCAAGGAAAATGTGCGGCATGCTCGTTGAACAAGACGTGTTTATCTGGATGTTCTGATGCAACTTATGCGGATGTCTCGGCATCAACGATGAGCAAACTGTAATTATTGAACTGCGCCAATCGCAGCGACCCGGCGATACGCAAAATCGAAGCGGAATGGTTACGGATCTATTTGCTTATCGATCGGCAGCTGTACATTACGCGCTCAGGAAACGTCCGTTCCATGGGCGCGTTGTCTTGTTTAGCATTGATGTGTGTTTAAAAGCGGTGATGCAGCATATATTTTATTCGGGCGGCAGCCATATTTATTAAAAAAGTGTCTTCACAATGTCCGATTCTGGTGGTAATCTTGGAAGTAAGCGGTTTTATACGCGAGGTTAAAAGTGATTCGGTGTTGTACGCAACACTGGGCTGCTTTTCGAATATAAGGCCTCTTTTAACCTAAAAATATAAACGTTTATATTTTCCTTGGTGAAAGTCGAGGATACTCAGGGTTAGATTTCTGAAAGGGAACTAACGTCTGAAAGTATAAACGATTATATTAAAACGAAGAAGGGAGGGACGGGTATAAGCTGAAAACCAGCTGGTTAACCGATGCACAAAAATATAAACGTTTATATGTATTGAGGAGAAAGGAGAAGATAATTAGATTTAAATTGCCTGTAAAGCGGCAAGCAGCCTGTTGTTTATTCATGCGGTCAACATTTTTAGGAGGGATTACATGCATATGTCCAATGCTAGACCATCCAAAAGCCGGGCCAAAATTTTGTTAGCCTTTATTTGTTTTACCTTACTGGCTTCCTTGTTTGGCGCATCCGCTTTGTTCGAGCCATCCAAAGCAGCCGCAGCCTCTCCCGACGATAATTTCTCCCCGGAAACCCTGAAATTCCTTCGCAATAATACGGGGCTCGATGGCGAGCAGTGGAACAACATCATGAAGCTCATCAATAAACCGGAGCAGGACGATTTGAACTGGACCAAATACTACGGGTATTGCGAAGACATTAAAGATAAGCGCGGGTATACGATCGGTATTTTCGGCGCTACCACAGGCGGCTCCAGAGATACCCATCCCGATGGCCCGGACCTCTTCAAAGCCTATGACGCTGCCAAAGGAGCCAGCAACCCGTCGGCCGAAGGCGCACTGAAGCGCCTTGGCATCAACGGGAAAATGAAAGGCTCGATTCTGGAAATTAAAGATAGCGAAAAGGTGTTCTGCGGCAAGATTGAAAAGCTTCAAAACGATGCGGCCTGGAGAAAAGCGATGTGGGAAACATTCTATAACGTGTATATCCGGTACAGCGTTGAACAAGCGCGTCAGCGCGGTTTTACCAGTGCATTGACAATCGGATCGTTTGTCGATACGGCGCTGAATCAAGGCGCTACCGGCGGCTCGGATACGCTTCAAGGTCTGCTCGCCCGTTCCGGCAGCAGCTCGAATGAGAAAACCTTCATGAAGAATTTCCATGCCAAGCGTACCTTGGTTGTGGATACGAACGAGTACAATCAGCCACCTAACGGTAAAAACCGCGTAAAACAATGGGACACTCTCGTGGACATGGGGAAAATGAATCTGAAGAACGTCGATTCCGAGATTGCACAGGTTACGGACTGGGAAATGAAGTAAGCTCCTTCTTTTTTAGGACCCGTTATTAAGGACGGTCGCATTTTGCGGCCGTCTTTTTCACAGTTAAGAAGCAATTCCCTTCATATGAAAATGGAGTTTAGCGTTAGCGGGCCATGGTTTTAGCTCTTTAGAGTTATCCGGGATTCATCATGCTGACACAGATATACCCTACATATGTATGGTATATTTCGTTTGAGAGAGTGGTTCGCCACGGTCAAATCGTAACGGCAGCCGGCGTCTCCTCCGGTATCGGTATCGATATGGCGCTTCAATTGGCGGCATGGGAATTTGGAGAAGATACGAGTAAAGCGGTCCAATTAATTTTGGAATACGATCCTCAGTCTCCGTTTGATACGGGTTCGTTAAAGAAAGCGCCGGCGCCGTTGATCGAGCGGGTAAGAGAGGTGCTTCAAGAGCTTTCAAAGCAATGAAGCCTGACCTCAACTGCTATCCTTTCCATCTATTTCAACCGTTTGCGCCCACATAAATTTGTTTCAAGACGATTGCATTTCATTGGACAAAAAAGGAACGACAGTGTTAATCTTACAAGTAGAAGTGAAAGAGTAAATAAATAGCAATGTTGTATGATATATGAATGTTATTTCGTTATCGGCAATCGTCTGCAAATGGAAGCATGGATGAACGGGAGGTAGTGACGTTGCAGGAGGAGGCGCAATTGCTGCAAATGATCGGCAACAGGGCCGGATACCCGAGGGAGAAGACGATCTTTCAGCTGTTCGAGGAACAGGCGGAGCGCACGCCGGACCAACCGGCTCTCGTATTCGGGGACCGGCAACTGACGTATGCCGAACTGAACGAGCGGGCCAATCGGTTGGCGCGAACCTTGCGGGCGGAAGGAGTGCAGCCGGATCAACCGGTCTGTATCATGATCGAACGTTCCTTGGACCTGGTCGTGGGCCTCCTGGCCATCTTGAAAACCGGCGGCGCGTACGTGCCGATCGATCCTGGTTATCCGGCGGAGCGTATCCGCTACATGCTGGACGACTCGGGCGCGAACATTTTGCTCATCCGAGGCGGGTTATCGGCACATCCGGACTTTAGCGGGAAAACGGTGCGTTTGGATGATCCGCAAGCGTACGACGGGAATGGATCGAATGTTGAGCCCGCAGCGGGGCCGAACCATTTGGCCTATGTCATCTATACATCGGGTTCGACCGGCAAGCCGAAAGGCGTGATGGTCGAACACCGCAGCGTCGTCCGGCTGGTGAAAAATTGCAACTACGTCGCACTGGATGAAACGACGCGAATTTTGCAAACGGGCGCTATCGTTTTTGACGCTTCCACGTTCGAGATTTGGGGAGCGCTGCTGAATGGCGGACGGCTTTATCTCGTGAACAACGAGGTCATCTTGAACGCGGAAAAGTTGAAGGAGGCGATCCGGCGTTACGGGATTACGACGATGTGGCTCACCTCGCCGCTCTTTAATCAATTGTCTCAGCAGGACAGCGCACTGTTCGGCGGCCTGCGAACGCTGCTTGTCGGGGGAGATGTCCTATCGGTGCCGCACGTCAATCTTGTGCTGCGCGATAACCTCGGGCTCGCTATCGTGAACGCTTATGGCCCGACAGAAAATACGACGTTCTCCACGACGCATCCGATCGTCGGAGTGCAGACGGAACCGGTGCCAATCGGCCGTCCGATCCGCTATTCGGCAGCCTACGTGACAGACCGTTCGATGAAACTGCTGCCCATTGGAGTATGGGGCGAGCTTCTCGTCGGCGGGGAAGGCGTTGCGCGCGGGTATTTAAACCTTCCTGAGCTCACGGCGGAGAAGTTCGTCGACAACCCGTATCGGCCGGGAGAGCGGTGCTACCGCACGGGCGATTTGGTCCGATGGCGTTCCGACGGCACGCTGGAATACAAAGGCCGGATCGACGGCCAGGTGAAAATTCGCGGATACCGGATCGAGCCGGGAGAGATCGAGTCTCAGCTCGCGAAAGTGGAAGCGATCCGGGAGGCCGTCGTCGTCGCCAGGGAGGACGAGAGCGGGCAGAAGCAGTTATGCGCCTACTTTGTGGCGGACCGCGCGTTCACCGCAAGCGAGGCGCGAAGCGCTCTGGCGCAAGAGCTGCCGAACTACATGATCCCGTCCTGCTTCGTGCAACTGGAGCAGCTCCCGCTGACCATTAACGGCAAGGTGGACCGCAAGGCGCTGCCGGCTCCGGAAGACAGGCTGCAAACCGGCGCAGCACACGCCGCTCCCGTGACAGAGCTGGAAGCCAAGCTGGCGGAAATTTGGCAGCGGGTATTGGGCGTTCCGAACCTCAGCGTGTTGGACGGCTTCTTCGATCTCGGCGGGCATTCGCTGAAAGCGCTGGCGTTGATGTCGGAAATGGAGAAAGCGGGATGTTACGTTACCTTAACCGATATTTATCACTATAATTCGGTCCGGGCGCTGGCCGGTTACCTTCAATCGGCCAAGGAGCAGGAACATCTTCAGGAACATCTTATCGAAACGAAAGAAGAACTGATCTCTTGGCTGCACCGGGAAACGGGGGGCGTATACGAGCTGGTCTCGTACCAAGTGTGCGATTTTCTTCACGAAACGAAAGAGATTTACGTTTTTTACAGCGATGCTGTAGATGAGGAATGCGTTGAAAGACTCGTAGGGATGATGAACGGCAAAGTGGCCAGAACGCTCCTGCCTCACTACATCGTGCCTCTGCACCACAGAATCGAAACGGACCCGAACCAAGCGATAGACGAAGAGGTCTTTTGCGGCCATCTCGGTCTAACGAGGATGGAAGCGGATGAGGCCACAGCTATTCGCAGGCAGCTTCAAGACGATTACGATCAAACGGACCGCTGGATCCAAACGGGGCAAGTGACGCACGAATACCCGCTCGGGGCGATACAACAAATGCAAATCAAGTTCCACACGCCACCCAGTCTGGTCTTCTTCAAGCTGGACGAGTATGTGGATTACGCGCTTTTAGACCGAGCTTACGCTTGGCTCGTGCAACATCAAGGTCAGCTGAGAAGCGTTCCCGTCCAAGGGGAGCCGGGTGTATGCTGGAAGGAATACGCGCTTCCTTCCGCACGTCCGCCGAAGCTTAGCCTCATCGATGTTTCGGGCCGCGATCCGAGCGGTCCGTTTATGGACATGCTGCAGGATTTCGTTGAAAACACCCGGTACGTCGGGGAGCATATTTTGTATCAAATGGTCGTGCTGAAACGAAACCTGCGCGAGCATTATGTCATCGGGCTCCTGCATCATGTCCTTTGCGACCGGGTGACAACGGAAGTCATCGAGCGGCAGCTGGTCTCTTGCTACAGAAGTCTGCTTCAAGGCCAAGCGCTGCCTTCGGAGGAAGTAAAGCCGTTTGCTCAGTATGTGCGTCAAATTCAGCAAGGACCCAAAGGCATGACGGAACAAGAATGGATCGCGGCCTTCGAGCTGGAAACGTTTCATAAGAGCAAGCGCGACATCTTGCGGCGGATGGCGCATCGAACGAGTGACGAAGCTTTGTTGTTTAACGTAAATGTTCCGGCCAAAGAGCATTCGTTGGGGACTGCGCTTTCCGTGTATACCAAGGGGCTGCAAACTTATTTGGCGGCGAATCATCTGCCCTTGCTGTTCCTGTATGACGGACGAAGGTACGAAGAGGCGTCGTACTACAATACGGTCGGGGAATATATCGATTTCGTGCCTCTCTTGATCGATGCGAGGCTGCATCGGGACGAGATGCTTCGTACCGTAAGAACCCGGCTGGATCTTTTGAAGGACCGCAGCATCAATTTTATGCACCTGCTTACCGATCCCGCTTGCCGTGGCAACTGGGACCGAACCAAGCAGCTCGTACAGTTTGGGGAGCAGTATGAGCACCTCGATCTGTTCATGTTTAACTATTTGGGCAACAGCACCAAAGAGCGTTTGCAGGAAAACCTGTACGATGAAACCGTCGTGAAACAGCCGAATCCGCTGCCGATTTATTCGCTGTTTAACTGCATCGCCGCGTCTCACGCCGACGGCTTCGTTTTCTCCATTCGCTGCAGCTACAAGATTGACGTGGAGGAAGTCCGGGCGGCGTTTCACGAGGCGGCATGTGCGGAATACGGAAAATGCTGACTGCCCCGCCCCAAAAGTAGTCATTTGAGTTGAATAAGCCTGACCGGAGAAAAGCAACGGTTCGACGCGATGTTGCTTATGTTCTTCGGTCATTTTTTTATCAACGCTGTGCGAAAGGGTGAATCTTATATTTTTCTTGAACGGGATTGACTGGAAATAAAGGGATATGATACCTTACTGATAATGATTATCATTATCGAGAAGTCATCATGTGGATACCGGGAGGAGGGCTATCATGCTTCAAAAAGAAAGGCTGCCGAGGGAACGAACCACGTCTGCGAGGAGCCGGAGTCCGAAGAAAAGCCTGATTGAAATCCGCGAGTTTATGAATGAGCACTATAACGAGCCGCTGTCCATCGGACAGCTGGCGCAGATGGCCAATATTACCCCCAAATATTTTGTGGACCTCTTCAAGAAAACGTACGGGCAGAGCGCGATGGATTATTTGACGGACCTCCGAATTACCCGGGCCAAGCGCTATTTGATGGAATCGGAGGAGCGGCTGCGGGAAATCGCCCAGAAGGTAGGGTACAAGGACGAGTTTTATTTCAGCCGCAAATTCAAGAAGGAGGTGGGCGTATCCCCCTCCGACTATGTCAAAAAAGCCAGGCAGCAAATCGCCGCATGCTCTTCCTCGGTCACCGGCCAACTGCTGGCGTTAAATATTATGCCGGCGGCCGCGCCGCTCGATTCCAAGTGGACTCCTTATTACTATAACGTCTATAAAGAGCGGATCAAGCGCCCCCTCAAGCTGACGGACCCTTATACGAGCCGGTCGTTCGAGGAAAATTTGGGGACGCTTGTGCAGGCGCGCCCTGACGCGATTATCGGCACCGACCGGCTGGGCGAGGACGAGAAACGGAAGCTGGAGGACATCGCGCCGTCTTTATTCGTTTCGGCGGAGCGGGACGGATGGCGGGAGCAGCTTCGCCTGATCGCCCGGTTCCTGGAGCAGGAGGACAAGGCGGAGCAGTGGATCGCCGGGTACGAACGGCGGGCCGAGCTGGCCCGGGCGCACATCGGCGAGGCTCTCGGCACCGATCGTATTCTGGTTCTGCGTATTTTCGGGCAAGGCCTCCATGCTTATTGCAACCGCGGCATGGAGGATGTGCTTTGCCGGGATTTAAAGCTGAAATTGGTTTACCGGGCAGAGCCCTCCGGCCACCTGCCGCTTACGATGGAACGGCTTGCGGAGCTGAATCCCGACCGTCTGCTGCTTCTCGTATGTCCCGAGGCCGCTTCACGGGCGTATTGGCTGGCGCTCCAGCATTCGGCGGCATGGCGTCAGCTCCAAGCCGTCCGAAACGGACAGGTGCACTTGATTTCCTCGGACCCTTGGTTTGAGTATTCCGCCGTGTCCGTTGCGCGGATGCTGGATGAGGCACAGCTCTTGTTTACAGGGAATTGTCCAAATTCATTACAGGATAGCGTCCATGGTGCCCGCTTCGGCCCATGATGTATAATCCTCGTGAATGAGAATTATTATCAACGAAGGAGAGATTCCATGCGTGACATGCTTCATCGATTAAGACTAGACGGCAGGTTGCCGATGTCCGTCTTGCTGTGCCTCGTCGTGGCGGGTGGACTGCTGGCCGGCTGCGGCACGGCGAACAAGGGGGCAGCCCCTGCGCCGGAGGCCAATACAAACGACAAAAACGCTGCCGCAGACGGTAAAAGCCAGACCCCTGCCCAAGAACAGGTCGTCAAGGACGAGCTGGGTCATGAGGTCAAGGTACCTGCCGCGCCGAAGCGGGTGTTTGCCCCGTATCTGGAAGACTCCTTGTTGAAGCTTGGGATCAAGCCGGTCGCCCAATGGTCAAGCGGTTCGCAAGGACAAGATTATTTACAGCAGGAGCTGAGCGGCGTTCCCCGGCTCGATTTCTCGGGCGGTCCCCCTTCTCCAGAAGTGCTGATGGCTTATAATCCCGATTTGATCATTTTGCAAAATAACAGCTATTCGGGCAACGGCAATTATGAGAAGTACGCCAAGGTTGCGCCGACGTACGCTTTTACGAATGCCTCCGGCGATGTGGAGAAATCACTTGCGACTCTGGGGAGTCTGCTCGGCAAAACGGCGGAAGCGGAGCAGGCGCTCAAAGCGTATCGCCAGAAAGTGCAGGAAGCCAAGGAGAAGCTGGATCAAGCCGCAAAAGGGAAAAAGGTGGCGGTCATCCGCTTCGCAGCCAGGGGCGTGAGCCTGATGGGCGGGAACTACATGAGCGGGCAGGTCTTGTATCAGAAGCTCGGTCTGGGCAAGCCCAAGCTGGTGGAGAAGGAGAATAGCGCCGCCATTTCCCTGGAAATTCTTCCTCAGTTGGACGTGGACTATATTTTCATCATCAATCAATATGGTCAGGGCACAGAGCGGATCAAAGAAATTACGGACAGCCCGATTTGGAAGGCGATGCCTGCCGTCAAGCAGGGACAGGTGTTCGAGGTGAGCGATAAATACTGGCTCGGGAATGGTTTGATCGCTTACGAGAAAATTATTGACGATACGGTCAAGCATCTGGTCAAATAAGCGGAATTCGCCGATGAACGGAAGCGTGGCGGTTCAGAGCGTAAGCATTGAAGGAGATGGAAGCATAGTGACGTTCAAGCCGAACGAACAAAGCGAAGTAACGCTGAAAGACCTCGCGCGCGGCAAAGTCGATATTCCGTGGGCGGAGCAGTGGACGATGAAATCGCGCGATCATCACCGGAGGTACCAGATCCTCGTGGCGAAGCCTCCGGAGGCCCCACCTCCTGCCGGATTTCCAGTCATTTATTTGCTGGATGCCAATTCGGTATTCGGCACGGTGGTGGAAGCCGTGCGGCTGCAAAGCCGGCGGCCCGATAAAACCGGGATCGTCCCGGCGGTTATCGTCGGGATCGGGTATCCGGTGGACGGACCGTTCGCGCCGGAGCGGTTTTACGATCTGACGCCGGCGGCTACGAAGGAATATTTGAACCGAGCGGACAGCACGCCGCTTCCCGAGCAAGGCGGAGCCGCTCATTTCCTGAAATTCATCGAGGAGGAATTGAAGCCGCAGATCGAAGGCGAGTTTCCAGTGGACCGCAGCAGACAGACGATTTTCGGACATTCGCTCGGCGGGTTATTTGTGCTGTACGCGCTGTTTGCGAAGCCGCATTCGTTTCAAAGCTATATCGCGGGCAGCCCGTCGCTGCACTGGAACGAGCCGTTCCTGCTTGAGGCGGAGCGGGAATTTGTGACAGGATGGCAGCCTGGGGCCAATCGAATCGGGCTGCTGCTGGGCGTTGGCGAGCTGGAGAAGACGCATATCTCGCGTAACTGCGACCGCGCGCTGGCGCTCTCGGAACGGCTGGCCGCCTTGTCCGAGCGCGGATTGGACGTGGAATATAAGGAGTTTGAAGGCGAGGGGCACGTATCGGTACTGCCCGTGCTGATCAGCCGGGCTTTGCGGCTGGCGCTTCGGCCGAGGCCGTGACGGAGGCCGAGTTATCGGGAAGGAGATGCAGGGGAAGCAAGGATATCGAGATTAGGGGAAAGGACGGAGATGAAGAGGTGGAGCTTGGAATCAAAGGAAAAGTCGCGCTCGTCACCGGAGCGGCCCAAGGCATAGGGGAAGCCGTAGCGCGTGCGCTGGCTGAGCTCGGGGCTTCCGTGGCCGCCGTAGACCGCAATGCGGACGGGCTGGGCAGTCTTGCAGCGGAGCTGAATGCTCAGGGCTATCAGGCTGCGGCTTATCCGGCGGACGTCAGCGACAGCTCGGCGGTAGAGGACGCGGTGGAGCGGATCGAGCGGGAGCTTGGGCCCATCGGCATTCTCGTCAATGTCGCCGGGGTGCTCCGGATGGGGCGTATCGAATCGTACAGCGACGAGGACTGGGAGGCGACATTCGCCGTCAACACGAAAGGCGTGTTTTACGTATCCCGCGCCGTCGTTCGACGCATGGCCTTCCGGCGAACCGGGGCGATCGTGACCGTAGGATCGAATGCCTCCGGGGTACCGCGCATGCATATGGCGGCTTATGCGGCCTCCAAGGCGGCGTCGACGATGTTTACCAAATGTCTGGGGCTGGAGCACGCCCGGCACAATATCCGCTGCAATATCGTCTCGCCGGGTTCGACCGATACGGCAATGCAGCGTCTGCTGTGGGCGGATGAGTCCGGGGAGCAGGCAGTCATTGCGGGCTCGCCGGAGTCGTTTCGGCTGGGCATTCCGCTCGGGAAGCTGGCCAGACCGTCCGATATTGCGGATGCGGTCGTTTTTCTCGTGTCCGACCGCGCGGGTCATATAACGATGAGCGATTTGTGCATCGATGGCGGTGCAACCTTAGGAAGATAATTTCATTCTTAAAGAGAGGAATGATGGACATGGTGAATCTGGAAACGGTTCCTGCCGCATGGGCTTCCGAACTGATCGATATGTACGAAGCCGGCTCGTCGTTTTTCCTGGCTTCGCCGCAGCGTACGCTGCTGGCGAAAGGGGAGGCGGCGAGACTGTCCGTGCAGGGTGGCGCGGATCGGCTCAAAAGCTTGCCGCAGCGCGTGGCCGAGCTGCTGGCCCGCACGCAATTTTCCGGGGGGGCGCCTTCCGTTGTCGTGGGAGCGATCCCCTTCGATCCCGTGAAGCCTGCGGAGCTGATCGTACCGCAGACGGCCCGATGGGCCGGCAAACTGCAGCTTGGCAGCGAGGCTGCGGAAAGGCAGCCCGACACCGCGGATTATAAGCTGCGCCCCGTGCCGGAGCCGGAAGTCTACGAGCATGGTGTGAGCCGGGCGTTGGCGCGTTTTCAGAAGGGGGACCTCCGCAAGGTCGTTCTCGGGAGAACCTTGCATTTGACGCTGCCGACGAAGGTTGATGTCAACCGGCTTCTCCGCAATCTGGCCCGGCATAATCCGCATGGCTATACGTTTGCGGTGAATCTGGCCCCAGGAGAAGCACGGGCCGCATGGACCCCGGACAAGTCGAACGGTCAGGAGCCGCGAACGCTGATCGGTGCTAGCCCGGAGCTACTTGTGACGAGAACGGGAGGGCGGCTGAAGGCGAATCCGCTCGCGGGCTCTGCGCCCCGCAGCAGCGATCCGGTCGAGGATCGGCGGAGGGCGGAGGCGCTGCTCGCCTCGGCGAAGGACCGGCATGAGCATGCGGTTGTAATCGAAGCCGTCGCTGACGCGCTGCGTCCTTATTGCAGCCGCTTGGACGTACCAAGCGAGCCTTCGCTCGTACAGACGTCCACGATGTGGCATCTGTCCACGGTCGTCACCGGAGAGCTGGCCGATCCTTGGGTATCGTCGCTGGAGCTGGCTTTGGCGCTGCACCCGACACCGGCGATTTGCGGGACGCCGACCGATTTGGCGCGGGAAACGATTCGCGAGAGCGAGCCGTTTGACCGGGGCTTCTTCACGGGAGCGGTCGGCTGGTGCGATGCGAGCGGTGACGGGGAATGGGTCGTGACGATTCGCTGCGCCGAGGTGGAAGGCCGCGAGCTGCGGTTGTTCGCGGGCGCGGGGATCGTCGAGGGATCGAGCCCGCAGGCCGAGCTGGCGGAAACGTCCGCCAAATTCCGTACGCTCCTGCAGGCGATGGGGCTGAATCAGCCGCAGCCGGCAGTCGTAAAGGGGGATAAATGATGCGTTCGCAGTATCCTTCATGGCCGCAAGAGCTGGCGGATTTTTACCGGGAGACCGGCTGCTGGGCGGGCGAGACGTTCGGTGAGATGCTGCGCGAGCGCGCCGCCGCTTACGGGGACCGCATCGCGGTCGTCAGCGGAACGAGCCGGATCAGCTACGCCGAGCTGGATGCGAGAGTCGACCGGTTGGCTGCCGGATTTTACAAGCTCGGCATTCGGCAGGACGACAAGGTGATTTTGCAGCTTCCCAATATCGCGGAGTTTATCGAGGTGTGCTTTGCGCTGTTTCGGCTGGGCGCGCTGCCGGTATTCGCACTTCCGCTTCATCGCAGAAGTGAGATCGTTTATTTTTCCGAGTTTACAAATGCGAATGCTTATATTATTCCGGATGTCGAGGCAGGCTTCGATTACCGGGAACTGGCGGCGCAAGTGCAGGAGCAGGTGCCGACGCTGCGCCAAGTCATCGTAGCCGGCGATCCCGGGAAGTTTACGGCGCTGCGCGACCTGTACGCCGATCCGCTGCCCGATTTGCCGGGGCCAAGCTCCGGGGATGTGGCGTTTCTCCAGCTGTCTGGCGGCAGCACCGGGCTGCCGAAGCTGATTCCGCGCACGCACGACGATTATATCTACAGCTTGCGGATGAGCGCCGAAGTGTGCGCTCTCGACGAGCAGAGCATTTATCTTGCCGTGCTCCCTGCGGCCCACAACTATCCGCTGAGCTCCCCGGGCGTGCTGGGCACGCTCTATGCGGGCGGACGCGTCGTGCTGTCCCGCGGCTCCAGCCCGGACGAGGCGTTCCCTCTCATCGAGCGGGAACGCGTCACGATCACCGCCGTCGTGCCTCCGCTGGCTCTCGTCTGGCTGGACGCCGCCGAGTCGCGCCGCAGCGACCTTTCGTCGCTTCGGCTGCTGCAGGTCGGCGGGGCCAAGTTCAGTGCGGAGGCCGCCCGTAAGGTCAAGCCGGTTCTGGGCTGCACTTTGCAGCAGGTGTTCGGGATGGCGGAAGGGCTGGTCAACTATACCCGGCCGGACGATCCCGAGGACATTCTGGTGAATACGCAGGGCAGACCGATGTCGCCTTATGATGAGATCCGCATCGTGGACGACGAGGATGAAAAGGTCGCTCCCGGTCAGGTCGGACATCTGCTGACGCGGGGGCCCTATACGATCCGAGGCTATTACAAAGCCGAAGAGCACAACGCCAGAGCGTTCACGGCGGACGGCTTCTACCGCACAGGGGATATGGCGAGAATGACGCCTGAGGGCTATCTTGTCGTCGAGGGCCGGGCGAAGGACCAGATCAACCGCGGCGGCGACAAGGTGGCGGCGGAGGAGGTCGAGAACCATCTCCTCGCTCATCCGGGCGTGCATGACGCCGCCGTCGTTTCGATGCCTGACGCATACCTTGGCGAGCGCAGCTGCGCCTTTATTGTGCCGTATTCACCGGCACCTACTCCGGCCGAGCTCAAAGCGTTCTTGAGGGAGCGGGGGCTGGCCGCTTACAAAATTCCGGACCGGGTCGAATTTATGGACTCGTTCCCCCGAACCGGGGTCGGCAAGATCAGCAAAAAGGCGCTGCGCGGACTGATAGAACAGAAGCAGCAGGCTCTAGCTGCGCCTCCGACAAAATAAAATAACGTGAGAAAAGAGGAGATACGATGGCTCTTCCTGCCATAACGCCTTATCCGATGCCGACGGCGTCCGACCTGCCCACTAACCGGGTGAATTGGACGCCCGATCCGAAACGTGCGGTTTTGCTGATTCATGACATGCAGCAGTACTTCGTGGACGCTTTCACGGCAGGGGCCTCCCCTGTGATCGAACTGCTGGAGAACATCCGCGCGCTCCGAAGCGCTTGCGACGAGCTGGGCATACCGGTCGTCTATTCTGCCCAACCGGGCGGCCAGACACCGGAGCAGCGCGGATTGCTGCAGGATTTCTGGGGTCCCGGGATCAATGACGGGCCCTATCAGAAGCAGATCGTGAAGGAGCTGCCGCCGGGCGAGCGCGATATCGTGCTGACCAAATGGCGGTACAGCGCCTTTCAGAAGACCGATTTCCGCGCCAGACTGACCCAGCTTGGCCGCGATCAGTTGATCGTATGCGGCATCTACGCTCACATCGGCTGCCTCATGACTTCTTGCGAAGCGTTCATGCAGGAAGTGGAGCCTTTCTTCGTCGCCGATGCGGTGGCGGACTTCTCGCTGGAGAAGCACCGGCTGGCGATCACCTACGCGGCCGAACGCTGCGCGGTTGTCATGACAACGGAACGTTTGATCAAGGCGCTCCGCGGTGAAGCGGGAGCCTCAGCCGAGCCGGAAGCCGCATTGGAAGCGGCTCCGGCGGCGGAAAGCGGGTCGCTGACCAAGGACGGCTTGCGGGAGCTGGTGGCGGACTTGCTGCAGGAAGCTCCGTCGTCCATCGCGGAGCACGATAACTTGATTACGCAGTGGGGCCTGGATTCGATCCGCATCATGAGTCTGGCCGAACGGTGGCGGCGGTCCGGGGCGGAAGTCACTTTCGTGGAGCTGGCGGAGCGTCCGACGCTGGCCGATTGGTTCGCTCTGCTGTCCGCCCGCCTGAGCAGGACTTTGCCGAACGGAGATTACATAACGACATGAAGGAGGGAGCGCTAATGTCCGATGCTCGGCAGGCCCGCCGGCCGTTGACGGGGGCGCAGCTGGGGATTTGGTTCGCCCAGCAGCTTGACCCGGAGAGCCCAATGTTCAATACGGGGGAATATATCGATATTCGCGGACCTGTAGACCCGGAGCGTTTCGAAGCGGCGCTGCGTCAAACCGTGGCGGAGGCGGAAGCGCTGCATCTGCGCTTCGGCGAAGACGGGGACGGGCCTTGGCAGCGTCTTGAGCCGTCGTCCGACTGGACGTTGCATCATATCGACTTCAGCGGAACGGATCATCCGCTGGAAGCGGCGGAGGCTTGGATGAGACAGAACTTGGCCGAGCCGATGGACCTGACGCGCGGACCGTTGTTTACGCAGGCGTTGTTCAAGCTGGCCCCGGACCGGTTTCTATGGTATCAGCGCATCCATCACCTTGTCATCGACGGTTACAGCTTTTCTTTGCTGGCCCAGAGAGCCGCTCAGCTCTATACCGCCTTCTCCCAGGAGCAGCCACCCGGGCCGGGAGCGTTCGGCGCACTGCAATCGATTCTCCAGGAGGACGAGGCTTATCGCGCTTCGGAACAGCAGGAGCGGGACCGGGCCTTCTGGCTTGCCCGCTTCGCCGACGCGCCGGAAGCGGTGAGTCTGGGCAGCCGGACGGCCAGAGCCGGGGCGGGTTTCCTGCGCCGGACCGCGCAGCTGTCGCCGGACGATGCGTCTGCGCTGCGGGACGCGGCCGATCGGACGGCAACGACGTGGCCCGATGTCGTGATTGCGGCGGTGGCGGCTTACGTGCATCGGATGACCGGGGCCGACGATGTGATTCTCGGTCAGCCGATGATGTGCCGTCTGGGCTCGGCTTCGCTGCGCATTCCGGGCATGGTCATGAACCTGCTGCCGCTGCGTTTGACCGTGCGGCCCGAGATGCCGCTGTCCGAGCTGCTGCGCCAAGTTTCACGGGAGGTTCGCGAGGCCCGGCGTCACCAACTGTACCGGCAGCAGGATATGCGGCGGGAGCTGAAGCTGCTCGGGGAAAACCGCCGCTTGTTCGGGCCGATGGTCAACGTGATGCCGTTCGACTATCGGCTGAGCTTTGCCGGCTGCCCCGGCATTCCGCATAATTTGTCTGCCGGGCCTGTGGACGATCTGTCGATCCACGTCTATGACCGGTCGGACGGAAGCGGGCTGCGGGTAGATTTCGACGGAAATCCGGCGGTGTACGGGGCGGAAGAGCTGGCGGCCCATCAGCGGCGGTTCCTTGGCTGGCTGGAGCGCCTTGCCTCGGCCGATCCCGGGCAGCCGATCTCGCAGATCGACATGCTGCTGACCGAGGAACGGGAGCAGGTGCTCATCGGATGGAACGAAACGGCCCGCGAATTGCCGGAAGCTTCCACGTCCGCGATGGTCGAGGCCCAGGCGGCCCGCACGCCGGATGAGGTCGCCGTCGTTTTCGAGGACACGATTCTCACGTACGCCGAATTGAACCGGCGCGCCAACCGGCTGGCTCATGCCTTAATCTCGCGGGGCGTCGGTCCGGAAGGCATCGTGGCGCTGCTGCTGCCGCGGTCGGCGGAAGCGGTCGTGGCGGTGCTGGCCGTCCATAAAACCGGCGCCGCGTATTTGCCGTTGGACCCCGACTACCCGCAGGACCGGTTGGCCTACATGCTCCAAGACGCCGCCCCTCTGTGTGTCCTGACGGACAGGGAGACGGCTTCCCGGCTGCCTTCCGGAGCGGCAGGGCCTCTGCTGGTGCTTGACGAGCCTGCCACCGAAGCGCAGCTGCTGCGCCAGCCGGAAACTTCTCCCGGCGACGAAGACCGTACCGGCCGTCTGTCGCCTCTTCATCCTGCCTATATTCTTTACACGTCGGGCTCAACCGGCAAGCCGAAGGGCGTGATCGTGACCTTCGGCAGCTTGACCAACCTGCTCACGTCCATGCAGGACAAGTTCCGCCTGAGCGTCCAGGACCGGCTGCTGTCGGTGACGACGATTGCTTTTGACATCTCGGTGCTGGAAATGTTCCTTCCTCTTACGACGGGGGCCCGGATTGTTATCGCTCCGAAGCCGGTGATCGTGGACCCGCCTGCGCTGGCAAGGATGATCCATGAGTCGGGGGCGACGATCATGCAAGCGACCCCGACGCTGTGGCAAGCGCTCGCGTCAAGCAAGCCCGAGCCGTTCCCCGGCCTGCGGATCATCACGGGTGGCGAGGCGTTTCCGCTGGGGCTGAAGCTTGCGATGCAGTCGCTCGGCTGCGAGGTGCATAACCAATACGGGCCGACGGAAACGACGATCTATTCCACCGCCGGGCGCCTGGGCGAAGAACGCACGGGGACGCCGCCGATCGGCGGGCCGATTGCGAACACGCAGGCCTATGTGCTCGATGCGGGGTTGTCTCCGGTACCGCCGGGCGTAGCGGGCGATCTGTATCTGGCGGGGGCGGGACTGGCCCGCGGTTATTTGGGCCGACCGGACCTGACGGCCGAGCGATTCGTAGCCGATCCGTTCGGACCGCCCGGCAGCCGGATGTACCGTACGGGCGATCTTGCCCGGTGGCTTGAGGACGGCACCCTCGATTACATAGGACGCGCCGATCATCAGATCAAGATTCGTGGCTTCCGGGTGGAGCTCGGCGAAATCGAGTCGCTGCTCTCGCGGCATCCGGCCATCGATCAAGTTACGGTCGTCGCGCGGGAGGATCGGCCCGGGGATAAGCGGCTTGTCGCTTATTTCACAACCAATTCCCCGGACGTTCCCGACCCGGTGGAGCTTCGGCAGTATGTGGCCGAAGAGATGCCCGATTACATGGTGCCTTCCGCCTTCGTGCCGTTGGACGCCATGCCCCTGACGCCCAATAAAAAAATCGACCGCAAGGCGCTGCCTGCCCCGGATTTCCATGCAGTCGTCAGCCGTAGTCCGAGAACGCCGCAGGAGGAGCTGCTGTGCGGTTTGTTCGCGGAGGTGCTCGGCCTGGCGAAGGCAGGCATCGACGACGACTTCTTCGGGCTCGGCGGCCATTCCTTGTTGGCGGGGCGGATCGTGGCCCGTATCCGGGAAGTGTTCGGCGTGGAATTCGGCATTGGGGGCCTCTTCGAGTCGCCTACCGTGGCCGGTCTCGCCAAGCGTCTCGATCAGGCGCAGGCCGCCAGACCCGCCGTACGTCCAGCCGAGCGGCCGGAGGCGGTCCCGCTTTCCTTTGCCCAGAACCGGCTGTGGTTTCTGTATCGTCTGGAAGGCCCGAGTCCGACCTACAACATTCCATTGGTGGCCCGGCTGTCTGGCACGCTAAACGTGGCCGCGCTGGAAGAAGCGCTCGGCGATGTGGTAAGCCGGCACGAGACGCTGCGCACGATTTTCCCGGATACGCAGGGCTCATCGCAGCAGCTCATTCTGGATGCGGTGGCTGCTAAGCCCCGGCTGCTGGTAACCGAAGTCCGCGAAGACGAGCTGTCCGCGCGGCTGGCGGAGGCGGTGCGCTACGGCTTCCGGCTAGCTGAGGAGCCTTCGCTTCGCGCCGAATTGTTCGTGCTTGGCGAAAACGAATACGCCCTGCTGCTGCTGCTTCACCATATCGCGGGCGACGGCTGGTCGCTGGTGCCGCTTACCCGCGAGCTGTCCGCCGCCTACGCTGCCCGTCTGCGGGGCGAATTGCCCGCTTGGGCTCCGCTGCCGGTGCAATATGCCGACTATGCGATCTGGCAGGAGCGGCTGCTTGGCAGCGAGGGCGACTCCGACAGCCTCATTGCGCAGCAGCTCGGCTACTGGGCCCGGACGCTGCAGGGCTTGCCGGACGAGCTGACGCTGCCGACCGACCGTCCGAGGCCGGCGGCAGCAAGCTACCGGGGCGGTGTTGTCCGCTTCCGGATCGGCAGCGAGCAGAACCTCCGGCTTGCGGAGCTTGCCCGCGAAAGCAAGGCCAGCTTGTTCATGGTGCTGCAGTCGGCGCTGGCGGCGCTGCTTACCCGGCTCGGCGGCGGGACGGATATCCCGATCGGCAGTCCGATTGCGGGACGGAGCGACGATGCGCTGGACGGCCTGATCGGCTTGTTCATCAATACACTGGTGCTTCGCACCGATACGTCCGGCGATCCGTCCTTCCGCGAGCTGCTGGCCCGCGTCCGCCAAGCGAGTCTGGCCGCTTACGAGCATCAGGATGTGCCTTTCGAACGTCTGGTCGAGGTGCTGAATCCCGTACGGTCGAGGGCCCGGCACCCGCTGTTCCAGATCATGCTGGTGCTGCAAAATACGCCCGATGCTGCGCTGGAGCTGCCCGGAGTAGAGGCGCGTCTTCAATTGGATAGCCCCGGCACGTCCAAGTTCGATCTGACCTTCGAGCTGAACGAGCGCCGCAGGCCGGATGGCACGCCGGACGGGCTGGAAGGGCTTCTGGAGTACAGCTCCGATCTGTTCGAGCGCGGCACGGCAGAAAGGCTGGCCGCGCGGTTTGTGCAGGTGCTGGAGGGAGCGGCGGCCGAGCCGGATCAGCCGATCGGACGGTTGGACATCTTGATGCCCGACGAGCGCAGCAGCCTGCTGGAGCAGTGGCGCGAGCCGCTGCCCGTGACGCCGGGGGCTCATCTGCCCGCGCTGTTCGAGGCGCAGGCGGCCCGTACTCCCGATTCGGAGGCGGTCGTCTACGAGGAGGAGAACCTCGACTATGCGGAGCTGAACCGTCGCGCCAACCGGCTGGCGCATCTGCTGATCGCCGAAGGCGTCGGCCCCGAGCAGATGGTGGCGCTGGCGCTGCCGCGTTCGATAGAGATGGTAGTCGGCGTGCTGGCCGTGCTGAAGGCCGGGGCTGCGTACTTGCCGCTAGACCCGGATTATCCCGCCGATCGGCTGGCTTATATGCTGGAGGACGCCCGGCCGGTGTACGTTGTCACAAGCGAAGCCGGGGCTTTGGGCTTGCCGGATACCGGCAGCTTGCCGCGTCTGGCGCTGGATGCACCGGATACGGCGGAGCGGCTAAAGGCTTATTCGCCGGATAACCCCGGCGACCGCGATCGCAGAGGGCCATTGTCGCCGCTTAGCCCCGCATATATGATCTATACCTCGGGCTCGACGGGCAAGCCGAAGGGCGTCGTGATCCCGCATCAGAACGTCATACGGTTGTTTGCCTCGACGCAGCATTGGTTCGGCTTCGGTTCGGAGGATGTCTGGACGCTGTTCCATTCGTATGCTTTTGATTTTTCCGTGTGGGAAATCTGGGGACCGCTTCTCCATGGCGGCCGCCTCGTGGTGGTGCCGCACACGGTCAGCCGGTCGCCCGCGGAATTCCTGCAATTGCTCGTACGGGAGCGGGTTACAGTGCTGAATCAGACGCCGTCGGCGTTTTATCAGCTGATGCAGGCGGACCGCGAGCAATCGTCGCTGGGCGGGGAGCTGGCTCTGCGCTACGTTGTCTTCGGCGGCGAGGCGCTGGAGCTCGGACGGCTGGAGGAATGGTATGCGCGCCATCCGGACGACGCCCCGAGATTGATCAACATGTACGGCATTACCGAGACAACCGTGCATGTCAGCTACAAGGAGCTGAACCGCTGCAGCGCCGCTTCGGGCACCGGCAGCCTGATCGGCGAAGCGATTCCGGATTTGCGGGTCTATGTTCTCGATGAGGCGCTGCAGCCCGTACCGCCAGGGGTAACGGGGGAAATGTATGTCGCCGGTGCCGGGCTAGCGCGCGGATATTGGGGACGGCCCGGTCTGACGGCGGAGCGCTTCGTGGCCGATCCGTTCGGCGCCCCGGGTTCCCGGATGTACCGTACCGGCGATTTGGCCCGGCGCCTCGCCGACGGCTCGCTGGATTATTTGGGCCGGGCGGATCATCAGGTGAAGATCCGCGGGTTCCGCATCGAGCCGGGCGAGATCGAGGCGGTTCTGGCAAGGCATCCCGGCGTCGCTCAGGTCGCCGTCGTGGTGCGCGAGGATCAGCCGGGCGACAAGCGGCTGGTCGCTTATGTCGTCCCCGCGCCGGACTCGCTCGCCGAGCCAGCCGAGCTGCGCCGGTATGCGGGCGCCACGCTGCCGGATTACATGGTGCCGTCGGCCGTCATCGGCATGGACGTCCTGCCGCTTACGCCGAACGGCAAGCTGGATCGAAAGGCGCTGCCTGCGCCGGATTGGAGCGTCGACCCTGACGGAAGAGGCCCGCGCACGCCGCAAGAAGAAGTGCTGTGCGATTTGTTCGCCGAAGTGCTGGGGCTGCGGCGCGTGGGGATCGACGACGGCTTCTTCGAGCTCGGGGGGCATTCGCTGCTGGCGGTGCGGCTGATGAGCCATATTCGCGAAGCGATGGGCCGCGATCTCGGTATCGGCGTCCTCTTCGAGACGCCGACGGTGGCCGGGCTTGCGGAGCGGCTGGAGATGGGGACGGATCAATCCGCGCTCCAAGTGCTCCTGCCGCTGCGGGCCCATGGTACCGAGCTGCCGCTCTTCTGCGTGCATCCGGCGGGCGGGCTTAGCTGGTGCTACGCCGGTCTGATGAAGCATCTCGGGATGGAATACCCGATCTACGGCTTGCAGGCCCGAGGCATTGCGCAGAGCGAGACGCTGCCGCAGTCGCTGGACGAGATGACGGCGGATTACATTGCGCACATCCGCAAGGTGCAGCCAACCGGCCCGTACCGGCTGCTGGGTTGGTCGCTCGGCGGCAACGTGGCACAGGCGATGGCTGTCCAACTGCAGCAGGAAGGGGAGGAAGTTGAGTTCCTTGCGATGCTGGACGCCTTCCCAAGCCATTATTTGCCGATTCGCGGCGAGGTAGACGAGGAAGAAGCGCTGACCGCGATGCTGGCGCTCGGCGGTTACGACCCGGACAGTCTGGGCGACGTTCCGCTTACCATGGCCGCCGCCATTGAGATTTTGCGCAGCGACGGCAGCGCGCTGGCAAGCTTGGACGAAGCGATTATCCGGAATCTGCGTACGACCTACGAGAATTCGGTCCGTCTGTTGGGGGCCTATGTGCCGAAAAGGTTCGAGGGCGATCTGCTGTTCTTCCATTCCACAATTATTCCGGACTGGTTCGATCCGATCGATCCCGAGATGTGGCGTCCGTATATTAGCGGGCAGATGGAGCGCTACGATATTGCGTGCCGGCATAAAGACTTGTGCCAGCCCGGACCGCTGACGGAGATCGGACAGCAGATTTCGGTGAAGCTGCAGGCGCTGAAAAGCCGGGCAGTCAAAACCTTCAGGGAGGAAATCAAACGATGACCAATCCATTCGAGCGAACGGACAGCGGCTATCTGGTGCTGATCAATGACGAGGGGCAGCATTCGCTCTGGCCCGCTTTCATCCCAGTTCCACAGGGCTGGACTGCGGTGTTCGGGCAGGCTGCTCGGGAGACATGCCTCGACTACATCGCTGCACACTGGTCGGATCTGCGGCCTCGCAGCCTTGATGCCGAGCCTGCTTACGCCGACACGAAGCAGGGATGAAGGGAGCACCGAGTCCCAAAGTCGTGGTGTGCATCGTCTATGTCGCCGCCATGTTTATGGCGGCGATGGACGCCACCGTCCTGAACGTTGCGCTGGGCACCATCAGCCGGGAGCTGAACATACCGCCGGCGGCTTCCGGCGCGCTCAACGTCGGCTATCTGGCGAGCCTTGCTCTTGTCCTGCCGGTAGCGGGCTGGCTCGGGGACCGCTGGGGAAGCAAACGGATATTGCTGCTGGCGCTCGGCTTGTTCACCGGGGCTTCCGCCTTGTGCGGGTTGGCCGACGGTCTGGCGGAGCTTACCGCGTACCGGGTGATGCAAGGCATCGGCGGCGGCTTGCTCGCGCCCGTCGGCATGGCGATGCTGTTCCGGGCCTTCCCGCCGCAGGAGCGGGCCAAGGTGTCGCGGGCACTCGTGCTGCCCATTGCCGCAGCGCCTGCGTTTGGGCCGATCGTCAGCGGCTTGTTGACGGACCAGTTCTCCTGGCGGTGGATTTTCTACATCAATCTCCCGGTCGGTATTCCGGTTCTGCTGTTCGGACTGCTGTATCTCAAGGAGCATAAGGAACCGGAAGCCGGCCGGCTGGATCTGCCGGGCTTCCTGCTCTCCGCTCCCGGCATGGCGCTGACGATGTACGCCCTGAGCCAAGGGCCGGTCCTCGGCTGGCATTCGCCTTGGATTGCGGGCACTGGCCTCCTGGGCATGCTTTTGCTGGCCGCTCTCGTCGGCGTCGAACTGCGCGCGCCGAAGCCGATGCTGGATATGCGTCTGCTGCGTGACAGGCTGTTCCGCACGGCGGGGCTTGTCGGCATGTGCTCGGCCGCCGGCCTGCTGGGCATGCTCTACGTCTTCCCGTTGATGTATCAATACGTGCTGGGCGCCTCGGCGCTCGAGACCGGGCTGACGACGTTTCCGGAAGCGCTGGGGCTGATGGTATCGTCCCAACTCGTGCTTTGGTCTTATCCGAAGCTCGGCCCCAAACGGCTCATCATGACGGGGCTGCTCTGCACGAC
The DNA here is from genome assembly GCF_027925525.1 of Paenibacillus tyrphae. Classification (GTDB taxonomy): domain Bacteria; phylum Bacillota; class Bacilli; order Paenibacillales; family NBRC-103111; genus Paenibacillus_G; species Paenibacillus_G tyrfis_B. The sequence continues at coordinate 81,749 of NZ_BSDJ01000027.1, forward strand.
GGCGATCTTCGTGCTGCTGAGCTTCGTTCACGAAGGAACCGACCCATGGCTGATCCGCAGTCTGCTGTTCGGCGTGGGCGTCTGCTTGGGCCATACGGTCGGCGCGGTGCAGATCGCCTCGTTTGCCAACATTCCCCCTTCGTCGATGGGGCGCGCATCGACCTGGTTCCAGGTCCAGAACCGGCTTGGCTCCGCGCTCGGTCTTGCGCTGCTGTCCGGCATTCTCGCTGCCGTAGGCACGGGAGCGGCGAACGCTGCCGGAGTCATGGAGCCGAATTTGGCGGCTTACCGGTCCGCCCTGCTAGGGGCGGCGGGCTTCCTGCTGCTCGGTCTGTGGTTTGCGTCCGGCATCCGCGACTCCGATGCCGCCGCAACGCTACGCAAGCGGGACGCTCCAGCCCCGGTCAAGACGGGGGGAGAGCGAAGCTCACCTGCCGAAGGGTAATGTGTACGAAAAAGATTGCCGACGATCCTGCCGAAAAAGGCGGATTGCGGCAATCTTTTTATTTTATACGTTGTCGACTTTCATGCCGTTATGGCCAAGACACGATCAGAATGCCGGCGAGGGTGCAGCCTACCCCGATCCATTGATTCCAAGCCGGCTTTTCACCCCCCGCAAGCACTCCCCACAGTAAAGTCACGATGGCAAACAGCGAAGTTGCCGTGATGACGATAGAGGTGTCTTCCAGTCCCAATCCGGTGTTGTAGCTGACAAGAGCGACCGCATCCAGAATGCCGACGATGGCGACCAGTACGGCACCGTTCCTGCCCGGAGGAGTGAGCTTGATCTTCAGCAGCCGGTAAAGGACCGGAAGCAGGAGCGTCGCCTGCAGCCGTCCGATCCAGACGGTCAGCAGACCACCGAGCGCTTCCTGCGCGAAACGGAGTCCGAAGAAGGCCGCACCGAGAAACAGGGAGGCCAAGATGGCCCAAAGCACTCCGCTCGCCAACGCCGTGCCGGATTGCTGTTTCGACTTCCCGGACCATACCATGGATGCCAGGATGACTCCCAACAACGTGATGACGATGCCGAGCCAAGTCCCCGCGCCCAAACGTTCCCCGGACAGCACGGCCAGAACGACGGTCACGACCGAGAAGCTGGAGGCGACAGGTGCGACGACGGCGGAGTTTCCGGTAAGCAGGCCTTGATACAGAAAAAGAATTCCGATCAGATCGACCGCCATCCACAGGCAGGCTGCGGCAACGTGCCAGAGCGACAGCAGAGCAGGCCACTGTCCCTTCCAGAAGACGGCGGCCGTCAAGAAGAGGAGGCCGACGAGCTGCATATAAAAGAGAGTGGAAAATACGCCGATTTTTTTGCTCGATTTTCCCGCGAAGAAATCGGCCGTTCCGAAAGATAAAGCCGACACAAGCCCGAGAAGCATGCCGTTCATGAAAGTTACCTCCTTTTTTAAAAAAATAGTTGTATAATCAATTATTTCTTATGCAATTAAGTTAGCACGGTTTAGTTGCTCCGTCAACGCGGAATCAAGTATGATGAAGTTATCCGATGTTCAATTCAGGAGGAAGAACGGGATGCACCGACTTGAGGAAGACCAGCTTTCGGCTTGGCGGGCTTTTGTCAATGCCCATGCCGCCGTGATTAAACGAATCGAAGTGGATTTATCCGATCGACGAAGAGAGCCGCTTACGACTTATGATGTGTTGGTGGCCCTGTACCAGTCGCCGAACAAGAAGCTGCGGATGAGCGATTTGGCCAATAAAGTCGTGTTAACCCGCAGCGGACTGACCCGGGTGATCGAGCGGCTGGAACGGGAAGGGCTTGTCGAAAGGGAACGGACGGAGGAAGACCGGCGGGGAGCCTTTGCGGTCCTGACCCGGGAAGGGAAGCGGGAATTTCTCCGAACGTGGCCGGTCTATGCGGAGGGGATTTACAATTACTTCGTAAGCGTGCTGGATGAAGAAGAACGGAAGGCCGTCGAGAAGGCGATGACGAAAGTATCCGAGGCGTTGAAAAAAGGAGAAGGCTAGAGGAGCTACAGACCGGACGGACAAGCGGACGCATTTACAAAACCAAACGAAAACCGGTGTAGAGCAAGCGGCGAGCTGCTCTTTTTTTGTTTTTGCTTCAGAAAGACCTTGCCGGTAACGTAACGGCAAAACCGATCAGTGCTTCGATCAATCTGAAGACCCCATCGTCCGGCAGCTCGTCGTCGAGCGGCGGCGGTTGCTATTACTTGCCGATAGAAACGAGGCAAATAAACTTGGAAATTCACATGAACAATGCGCGTGTTGTTATTCCGAGCGACTCGCTGAAAGATTGGAAGGATCAGACTGCTGGAGCAGCACCGTGTGAATTATTCGGAGGTGATCTTGATGGATAACGGCCATCGGCGCTTTCTTTTCGGAAAGACGATTCAGCGGCAAAAGCGTTCTAGCATGCACGTCCATGCTTCGCCGGCACTGTGCGAATAGCCCGATGGAGTCATGTTCAGAAAAGGGCCGTTCAGTTATGATGATAAAAGAAACATCCGGCTGCTGTTCAAGAAAAATGTCTTTTACCTGGACCTTAGTCGGGGAAAAATATAGTCTTCGGGCGAGTTTATTAATTTGCCTTCTCCCCATATACTTTAATTAAGAAAGTAAGTAATAATTAGTAATGAACTATAAAAAAATCAAGGGAGAGAAGGCAATTGAAAAAAGTATGGCGTTTTATCGTGTATGTGTGCGTTTTCGTTCTGGTTGTGGGAGGAACCGGGACGATCGGTTTCATGAGCACGATGCAGGAGGCTATGTCGGTTTACGATAAACCGGTGCCGGCTTCTTTACAAAGCATCCAAGCTCCTGCCTATGATTCGAAAAAGCCGACAGTGGCCGTTATTTTGGCGAATGAAGTGACCGAGGTGTTTGATTTTCTCGTACCGTACGAAATGTTCTCCATGACTGACTCGTACAATGTGTTTGCGGCAGCTCCCGACAAAAACATCAAATCGTTGACGGGCGGCCTTGATGTCGCGCCGCATTACACTTTCGACGAGTTGGACAAATTGACGGGCAAAGGTCCGGATATAATCGTGATCCCTTTCATGCCGATTTTGGATGAGGCGAAATACAAGCCTGTCCGCGATTGGATAAGGAAGCACTCCGGCAAGGAAACGACCTTGTTGTCCATCTGCAACGGGGCGGAGAATTTGGCGGATACCGGACTGCTGAACGGGAAGTCTGCGGCAACGCATTGGGGAGATATCGGCAGATTGGAAAAGAAATATACCGAGATTACTTGGAAAAGGGATCTGCGTTACGTGCCTGACGGCAATATAGTCTCCTCGGCCGGCCTGACTTCGGGGATCGATGCTACGCTGTACGTCATATCCCGGCAAATGGGAGAGCCGATGGCGAAGAAAGTGGCGAAGGAAATGAATTACCCTTCCTACGATTTTGTTGAGCATCCGCAAATGGAGCCTTTCGCGGCCGGATTGAGCGACATCGTCTATGTTTTGAACAATGCGTTTCAATGGAACAAGAAAAAGAACGGGGTCCTGCTGTATGACGGGGCCGACGAGCTGATGTTATCCTCGGCTTTTGACACGTACGGGGCTTCCGGCACGACGACAACATTGACGATATCAAGCAAACGCGGGCCGATCGTTACCCGGCACGGTCTGAATCTGATCGCCCGATATCAAATAGCGGATGCTCCGAAACTCGACAAAATGATTTTTGTGGGGCCGGACGTCAAGACGCGCGCTGCGGGAGATATCCGAAATTGGAACGAAAACGGCGGAAAGGCAGAGCAGCTTTACCTGCACAACGATGCGTCGGAGCGGTTCGCGATGGAGCCTGCGTTTGAAGATTTGGCGAAGCAGGAAGATATCCGGACGGCGAAATTCGCCGCCAAGCGGCTCGAGTACCGCGCCACAAGCCAGCTTAAGCTTGAAGGAGCGCCATTTTCGTACGAAGCGTTCGGCATACCGATCGGTGTCGGCTTGTTATCTTTGTTCCTCGTTTATTTGGCAGACAGACGTTTCGTAAGGAGAAAGACCGTTTCCGCATGAGCCGAACCTGTTCGTATGGTCCCCGGAACGCCAAAGGTTTGTACTAAGGATTTGACGGTACAAGCTTTTGCCTATAGGAAATCGTCGTCGAAAATATAGACATTGACATATCTAAAAAAATAGATATAGTAAAGCTATGGATACCACGATGATATTTAAAGCGTTGTCTAACGAAGCTCGTCGTCAAATTTTGGAATGGCTGAAGCATCCGGAACAACATTTTGACCCTCAACTCTACTTGCCTAAAGACGCCGATTTCAAAGGGGGGATTTGCGTAGGCAGCATTCAAGCCAAAACCGGGCTAACGCAATCCGTTGTTTCGAGCTATTTGTCCATGATGCAAAAAGCCGGACTTTTGGAATCCAGACGTTACGGCCAATGGACCTACTACCGAAGAAATGAACAATTGCTGCGGGAATTTACGGAATATATGCGGAATGAATTGTAGGCATGCCTGTTCGTCGGGCACTGCCTGCTTCTTTTTTGCAATTATAAATCTAAATTTCTGTATATATACATATCGGGAAATTAAGTGATATCTACATGGAGTCCATGCCAACAAAAATTTCAAAAGGAGTGAGTATCATGAAACAGCATTCGCCACGCGAGAGCGAGTTTTCCCATCGTTCGCCCTATCTCGATAATTACCGGTCTTTTCGGGAGCCGATGACCGTTCTGGCCTCCTTATTGTCCCGCTCCGACAACACGCCGCTGGATCAACGCCGACGAGATCCGAATACCCTGCTTGATCAGGAAGGAAAGGCGATTGCCGATCCAGCGGATCCCTCGCAGAAGCTTGCATTAGCGGGCGATCCGAATACCAGTTATGAAAAGTGGGGAGAGTATTGGCGCAAAGTTCACGGCCCCCGCTTTATTTATGCGCAGGACACGGAGGAGGGAAAAATCCGGCATTTGGCCCGTTACGATCAGGTGCATCGCATTTCCGCGGGTCCGACCCATTTTACCCCGCCGCCTTATGAGGCCCCGACTGACGCAAACGGCGAGCTGTACGATACGGTCATCGGTCACATTCCGGAATATAGACGACCGGATTGGGATGGCCTATCTTGCTTTTAACACCCCCGACGATTTGAAAGCCGTATTCAGCCAAGAAAAACTCCGAACGAAGATTGTTCCTGAAGACCAGGCCATTTTCCGTGAGTTGGCCCCTGTTATTGCGACAGAGCACATTATATTGCCGAGCGCAACACAGCGCGACCCGATCCTGCTCGTGAAGATTCACCGAAGACAAGAGGGCATGAGCCGGGAGGAGTTCCAGGAGCGCTGGCTCCGTAAGCATGCGAGCCTTGTGCTAGCGAAGCCTGCGACGCACAAATACGTCAAGCGTTACGTTCAGCTTCATAATATGGGTCCGGTATCCGAAGGGGAACCGTTCTGGCATCCCGTCTCAAGCGGGATTGACGGAATTACGATCATGGCTTTTGCCAATATGAACGATGTAGAGGATTTTCTGATGACCGACGAGTACAGCGAAATTGAGAAAGACGAGCACCTGATCGCCGATCCGAAAGTATCCGAATATTGGACCGGACTGAACTACAATGTAGTGAACCGGGTATATCCGGAACATGCGACGATAAGGTAATCTGCCCCGGCAGAGAAAGGAGAAGGCCATATGAGCGACAAGGGGCGGGGCGTCCGTGGCCTTACTTTGTTTTTGGCTGCCGCCGCAGGATTCTCCAACGCAAATATTTATTATAACCAACCTTTGTTAGGGCATATGGCCCATAGCTATGGCGAGGGCGATAACAGCGTGAGCTTCATTCCGGCAGCGACCCAGCTCGGCTTCGCGCTTGGCCTGGTGCTACTTGTTCCGCTTGGCGATACGCTTGACCGGAGGAAGCTGATTCTATGGCAAACGGCGGGGTTGGTTCTCGCTCTCGTCGCAGAGGCCTTGGCTCCATCCCCTTTGCTGTTGATGACGGCGTCCGTTGTGGTTGGAGGTCGTATCCCCAACTGCGGCGGGCCATTGTCGCTCAGGGGGCTCTGTTCGCCGGTTTTTCCGCTTTTTGGTCTACGCTATCCCTGCTACCCGTGAAAATACCGCAAAATCTAATCAAGTTCACGGGTAGATAGGGGGTCCCCAGAAAGTAATCGGAATAAGCTTCCAAGTGTTACTTCACTTTCTGGGGGAGGGCAGCGGCTGGAGGGATATACCCCACCGGCGTATGAAGAGAGTTTTCTACGCGAAGCGGGTTCCTTAATACTCTCACCGCTTCTTGTTGACAGAAGCGGTATTAAATTTTATATTCTAATTGGGAACTATTAAGGAATTATTCCGTTAATAAATTGACAGTCAGGTTTCGCACAGGAGAGGATTATAAACCGATGGACATCAGTCAGGAAGTGCTGCGCATCAAAAGCAAGCTCATACAAAGAAGGCGGGACTTTCACATGTACCCTGAATCGGGCTGGGTGGAATACCGCACGGCGGCGATTATCGCGGAGCAATTGAGCCGGCTGGGATACCATGTTCACGTGCGGGAGGAAGCGTGCAAATCCGCTTCGCGCATGGGCGTTCCCCAGCCCGAAGTGCTGTGGCACCACGAGAACAGAGCGATTGAGGAAGGGGCCGATCCGCGCTGGGTCGAACGGATGCGGGACGGTCATACGGCCGTCGTGGGAGTCATCCGGACGGGGAAGCCGGGTCCGGTCGTGGCGCTGCGCTTCGACATCGATTCCAACGACCTGACGGAATGCGCCGCCGCTGACCACCGTCCCGTCCGGGAAGGCTTCGCTTCGCGCCACGAGAACATGATGCACGCCTGCGGGCATGACGGGCATGCGGCGATCGGGCTTGGCGTAGCGGAGCTGCTGGCGGGATATAAGGAACGTCTGTCCGGAGAAATCCGCCTGCTGTTTCAGCCTGCAGAGGAGGGCAGCCGCGGCGCCAAAGCGATGGTCGATGCCGGATGGCTCGACGGCGTGGATTATTTATTCGGCGGCCACATCGCCTTCCAAAGCAAAATGCTGGGCGAAATCGTCGGCGCGGTTGGGGGCTTTTTGGCGACGACCAAAATCAACGCCGTCTTCACCGGTAAAGCGGCCCATGCGGGCGCGGCTCCGGAGGAAGGGCGCAATGCTCTGCTGGCCGCGGCCTCGGCGATTGTGCACTTGAACGGGATCAGCCGCCACAGCGAAGGGGCGACCCGGATTAACGTTGGCACGCTCAAAGCGGGCTCGGGCCGCAACATCGTCGCCGACAAAGCGGTGATGGAGCTGGAAACGCGCGGCGAGACGACCGAGCTGAACGATTTTATGAAAAAAGAAACGATCCGCATCCTGGAGCAGACGGCCAAATTGCACGACGTCGCCTGCGAATGGGAGATCGTTGGCGAAGCACCGGGAGCCGAGAGCAGTCCCGGATTAATTCCGCTTATCCGGCAGGAGGCGGAGAAGATGGGCAGCGTCAAATCTTTCGTGCCGAGAATGGACTTGGGCGGCTCGGAGGATGTCGTCTATATGATGAACCGCGTGCAGGAGCAGGGCGGCCAAGCGTCTTATCTACTGTTCGGCTCACCGCTGACCGACGGGCATCATCAGGTCCGCTTCGATTTTGACGAGGACGTGCTGGTGATCGGGACGGAAATTTTGGTCCGGCTTGTGTTGGCATGTCAAGAAGGATAAATCGAAGCAAAAAAGGGGCCCAAAGGGAAAAAAAGACGTATCGCTTTATGAAAGCGCTACCCTGACCGCCGTCCGTGAAAGCGGCGCCGTGCATAAGCGCCGTTCGCGGGCGACGGTAGCTGCGGACGATTAGCGCAGCTCCTTGACGCGGAATATTTTGCGCGGACGGCCGCGGTTGGTCGGCGCTTCCTCGCCGATGAGCTCGACGAGGCCGTGCTCTTCCAGGTCGCCGAGGATGCGGCGCGCGTTCCGCTTGGTCATGCCGAGCCATTCGGCGATGTCGGGGGCGCTGATCGAGTTTTGCCCCAGGTTTTTTTGGACGGACAGCAGCTTGTTGTAGGTCGTGATCGTCACGCCCGCTTTTTTCAGCAGCTCGCTTGTCTTGATATCCTCCGTCCGATAGTTGAAGTTGATGCTGCCGGTCTGCCGCAGGGGACCTTCGATATCGCCTGTGTCGGTGACCAGAATGGCGCAAAAATTGCCCGTTTTTTTGGCGTGCTGCAGGGCGATCTGCGCATTGCGCTCGGCAGCGAGCGCGGTCACGCCGAAACCGATGCCGATGTTCGTTTTCAGGTCGGTGAGCAAGGCGATTTTTTCGAGCAGCACGGAAGGATGGGCACTCGCCTCGGCCGTCTCGAACGCTCCCCGGGTCGTAAAGACGATATATTTGCCGTTGCCGAGGGCGACAAAGGAGCCGGACAGCGCCTCGACATGGCCCAGAATCGTCTCTTGAAGCTGCAGGTCCAGACGGCGTACGTCGTAGGAGCTTTTGTTTTGCCCGATCAGCTTTTCCGGCTCTTCGATATCGATGAGCATGACCGCGATTTGCGATTTTTTGAAATGCATGGTTTCGCCTGCGGTGCTGGCCAGATGGAGCATCGTGCGGATCGTCATCCGGTTGGGCGTAATCCGGTAGACGGGAATGCCCTGCGACTTCAGCTCCTCGTACACCCGGCTCAAGCAGGTGGCGCAGGCATCGACCTTGCCTTGAGCGAACAGCCCGGAGTGGAAGGCGACCAGCTCTTCGGTCGGCTTGAAGCCGGTATACGACAGCAGCGGAATGGTGTCGTAAGCCAGATCCGACTCCGCGCAGGTTTCGTAGAAATGCTCCGGCAGGATCGTATCGAAGCTGACCCGCCCGAGCTGCAGCCGGTCGCGGTATACGATTTCGAGCAGCACCTTCGTCAGGGAGGAGCCGTTCAACTGCGGGAAAAGCGCCGGTTGCTTAATGTTCTGCTCCTGAGCGATCGCGTAAGGGGCTTGTCCCGAAAATACCCATAGGTCAATGTGATGTTCTTCGCGCCGGACGATATCCGCCGTTTCGCTTACGTTCTGATAGACGAACGGAACGATCGTCAACCGGTCTTGAAACTCTTGGCCGATCTCGCGGATCAGGTCGATCGAATCTTTCGGGCCGACGGCTCCAACTCTGGCAATCATATCGTTTGATGTCCTTTCCGAATGTAAAATGCCGGACCTATTCCAAGTTCGGAGCAACCAGTAAAAATCCTTCTGAAATGCGGGTCCGGATCGATTTTTATTTGTTGACACTATCATAGCACATGTTTTATAGTTTATTAAGGGACTATTAAGGGAATTTTTCCACTAAATCGGGGGTGGTTATTCTTGCAGGACGTCTTTGACTATATCGAGCGGCACCGGGACGAGTATATCCGCTGGCTGCAGGCGTTATGCCGCCAGCCGAGCGTTGCGGCGCAAAACCGGGGAATGGTGGAAACCGCGAAGATGGTGGAGGGGCTGATCCGGGAGATCGGCGGCCACGCGAAGCGGATCGATACTTCCGGCTACCCGGTCGTCTACGGCGAGTTTGCAAACGGTAAAAAGAAAACGCTCTCTTTTTATAATCACTACGACGTGCAACCGGAAGACCCGGTGGAGTTGTGGGACTCGCCGCCATTTGCCGCCGAAATCCGGGACGGATGCATCTATGCCCGGGGGGTCGCGGACAACAAAGGCAATCTGACCGCCCGGCTCGCTGCGGTGCATGCCTATACGGCGGTGCGGGGCGGGCTTCCGCTGAATGTGAAGTTCGTTATTGAGGGCGAAGAAGAGATCGGCAGCCTGCATCTCCGAGAATTCGTCGACGCGCACAGGGAGCTTGTGCAAGCGGACGGCTGTATCTGGGAGTTCGGCTACAAGAACGCAGATGGCAGCCTGCAGGCCAGCTTCGGAGTGAAAGGCATGTGCTACGTCGAGCTCGTGTGCCGGGGGGCGAATACGGAGATGCACTCCTCGCATGCTGCCGTGATCGAAAATCCGGCCTGGCGGTTAATCTGGGCGCTCAACACGCTCAAAACGCCCGACGAACGCATACATATCGAAGGCTTTTACGATAAGGTGGCTGCCTTGTCCGAGGCGGACATCGAGGTGCTCCGGCAGATGGCTTACGACGAAGAAAGCACCTTGGAGAAGTTCGGTCTGGACTCGTTCGTCCTCGGGCTGTCCGGTTTGCCGCTGAAAGAAAAGCTGATTTACCAGCCGACCTGTACCGTGTGCGGGTTTCAATCGGGCTATACCGGCCAGGGCAAGAAGACGGTTCTGCCGTCCGAGGCGAGGGTGAAGCTGGATTTTCGTCTCGTGCCCGATCAGGACCCGTTCGAAATCTTCCGACTACTGCGCCGGCACCTGGACGAGCACGGCTTCGCCGATATCGAAGCGATTCCGTATACGATGACGTATCCGGCCCGTACGCCGCTCGATAACGCTCTGGCGCGGTCGGTCGTCCGGACGGCCAAGCAGGTCTACGGGACGGAGCCGACGCTGAAGCCAATGTCGCCCGCGACCGGCCCGATGTACATTTTGTGCCAGCGCATCGGCATTCCTGCGGTTTCCGTCGGGGTCGGGCATTTTGCTTCGAATAACCATGCCCCGAATGAAAATATCGCTGTCGACGATTATATCCGAGGCATCAAGCATATCGCGGCCATTATCGAAGACTTTGCCATCCAAGAGTAATCCTGAAGGGGGACACACATTTATGAAAAGGTTTACATCCATCAGTCTGGCCTTGGTTCTTGCGTTGTCGGTCGGTCTTGCCGGCTGCGGCAAACCGGATGCGGCGGGTACAGGCGGGCAGCAGGGAAGCGGGCAAACGAAGGAGAAGGTGCTGACCATTGCCCGAAGCGGCGACATTCTCGGCTTCGACGTCCACAACCACGGCTTTACGAGCACGGAGTCGGTTCATGTCAACATGTTCAATTACTTGGTTAAGCGGGATCGGGAAGGCAAGTTTCAGCCCGATTTGGCCGTATCGTGGGAAAATGTGAACCCGACCACCTGGCGGTTCAAATTGCGCCCGGGCGTCAAATTCCAGAACGGCGATCCGTTTACGGCGGCCGACGTGAAATTTTCGCTGGAGCGCGTTGCCCAAGACGCCAAGCTGGTGGAGAACGGCAACTACAAGCAGATCAAGGAAGTGAAGGCGGTCGACGACCTGACGGTCGACGTCATTACCCACGAAGCGGAGCCCGTTCTGCTGTCGCGCCTGTCCCGCCTCGGCTCCAGCATGCTGCCGTCCAAATATATTCAGGAAAAGGGCTGGGACGAGTTTCTGAAAAAGCCTGTAGGCACCGGCCCGTACAAATTCTCCGAATGGATTCGTGACGACCGCGTCATTCTGGTGAAAAACGACGATTATTTCGGCGAAAAAGGGAAATGGGACAAGCTGGTGTTCCGCTCGATTCCGGAGGAAGCGACACGGGTCTCCGAGCTGCTGACCGACGGGGTCGACATCGCGGTGCAGATTCCGCCGACCGATATGAAACGGATTAACAACGTCAACTCGACCCAGACGATCAGCGGTCCGACGACACGCGTCATGCTGCTGTCGCTGCGCACGACGAGCGGCCCGACGGCCGATCCGCGCGTGCGCGAGGCCATCGATCTGGCGATCAACAAAAAAGCGATTATCGACAGCCTGTTCGAAGGCGACGGCAAAGAAACGCTGACGCCGATTATCCCGGGCATCTTCGGAGCGAAGCCGGATTTGTTCGGCAAGTCGAACTACAATCCCGAGCGCGCCAAGCAGCTGCTGAAGGAAGCCGGTTTTGAAAACGGTCTTACGATCAACTTCACGGGCTCGGTAGGCAAGTCGCTCAAGGATAAGGAAACGTCCGAGCTGATCGCGGCGATGCTGGAAGAGGTCGGCATCAAGGTGAAGATGGAAATTTTGGAATCGAGCAAATTCAACGAAAAACGCAATGCCGGCACGACCGGAGATATGTTCCTTGTCGCGTACTCCAACTCGATGTTCGACGCCGCGCTGCTGTACAAGCGTCTGAAACCGGATACGGGGTACAACAATCCCGAAGTGACGAAGCTGCTGAGCGACGCGGAGAAAAATATGAACGCCCAGGAGCGGGAGAAGCAGTTCCAGCAGGCGCAGGACATTTTGGCCAAGGACCGTCCGCAAATTCCGTTGCTGCAATTGGGCGCGAACTACGGCATCAACAAACGCATAGAGTTTACTCCGAGAATCGACGAAATCACATATGCGGACGAAATTATTTTGAAGTAGGCTAACCTAACTTGTTCGAGGGGTCTCAGTCGCAGACCCCTTTGTCATTCCATCCTGTCCTTGGGAGGTACACCGTGAGGCAATTTTTCGTGAAGTCGATTATGCAGTTTATCCCCGTGCTGTTTCTGATCTCCCTGATCGTGTTCCTGCTCGTCCACGTTTCCGGAGATCCGGTCACGCTGATGCTTCCGGACACGGCGACGGACGAAGACCGCAGGGCGCTGACCACGGCGCTTGGTCTGGACCAGCCGCTGCACATCCAATATTTCAAATTTATGGCGCAATTGGTACAGGGGGACTTCGGCAATTCGTTCCGCTACCACCAGCCTGCGCTGCCGATCGTGCTGGACCGGCTGCCAGCGACGTTCGAGCTCGCGGCTGCGGCAATGCTCGTCGCGACGGTTATCGCCATTCCGCTCGGCATCATTTCAGCGACCAAGCGCAATTCGTTCTGGGACGTGTTCGCTACCGGGGCGGCGGTGCTAGGCAAGGCGATGCCGCATTTCTGGCTCGGCATTATGTTTATTCTGCTCTTCTCCGTGAACTTGGGGATGTTCCCGGTGTCCGGCCGCGGCACGCTGCTGCATCTGGTTCTGCCCGCAGTGACGCTCGGTACGGGGATCGCCGCCGAAATGACGCGCTTGATCCGCTCCAGTATGCTGGAAATTTTAGGACAGGATTACATTCGAACCGCCCGCAGTAAAGGCGTAGCCGAGAAGCTTGTCATTTACAAGCATGCGTTCCGCAACTCGCTCATTCCGGTCGTCACGATCATGGCGCTGCAAATTTCCACACTGATCAGCGGGGCGCTCATTACAGAGACGATCTATGCGTGGCCCGGCATGGGGCAGCTTATTATTCAAGCGGTCAATACCCGGGATATGGCGATCGTACAGGCGGCCGTTTTCGTCATCGCGTTCCTGGTCATTCTCAGCAACATGCTCGCGGACCTCGTCTACCGGCTGCTGGATCCGCGCATCAAATTCAATTAAACGCAGGAGGCGAGCGCACACATGAGCGTATCGATAGAAGCGCAAAGCGGAAAGGTCGGCGCAGCATCCGCATCGAAGCGTCCCGGCAAGGCGGCGCGCATCGTCCGTTCGCTGCTGAAGAGCAAGACGGGTACCATCGGATTTATCATCGTCGTTGCGGTTGTGTTCATGGCGGTTTTCGCGAGCGCCGTGGCCCCGCACGATCCTGCCAAGACGAATGCGGCCAAGCGGCTGGTGCCTCCGATGTGGATGGCGAAAGGCACGACGGACCATCCGCTCGGCACGGACAATCTGGGGCGCGACGTCCTCAGCCGCATCATCTACGGCTCGCAAATCTCACTGCTCGTCGGCGTATGCGCCGTGGCCGTCGCCGGAACGATCGGCGTCATTCTGGGGCTGGTCTCGGGATATTACGGAGGCTGGACCGACCGGATCATAATGCGGATCGTCGACGCCTTCCTGGCGATTCCGAATATTTTATTCATGCTCGTGATTCTTGCGGTGCTCGGTCCCGGCTTGTTCTCGCTCATTTTCGTGTTGGGGGTCACCAACTGGGTCAAGTATGCGCGCATTATCCGGGGGGAAGTGCTCAGCGTCAAGGAGCGCGATTACGTGAGAGCGGCCCGTGCCGTCGGCTCGCGCGACGTACGGATTATTTTCAAGCATATTCTGCCCAACGTCGTATCGTCATTCATCGTCGTGTCCACGCTGAGCATCGCCACGACCATTATATTGGAAGCATCTTTAAGCTTTCTCGGACTCGGCATTCAGCCGCCAACCGTCACGTGGGGCGGCATGCTAAGTGACGGCAGACAATATCTGGCCACCAGCTGGTGGGTCGCGACGTTCCCCGGCATCGCCATTACGATTACCGTGCTGGGGATCATTTTCCTCGGCGACTGGTTGCGCGATATATTGGACCCGCGAATGAAAACGAAAGAATCTTAACTCGCGGGATGTACACGACACGAATCGAGGTGAAACCTTTGGCGCCACTGTTGGAAGTTAAAAACCTGAAAACCCATTTCAAAACCGAGGGAGGCGTCGTCGCCTCCGTCAACGGGGTTTCGTTCACGGTATCGAAAGGGGAGACGCTCGCCATTGTCGGCGAATCCGGATGCGGCAAGAGCGTCACGTCCCTGTCCATTATGGGACTCGTCGCTTCGCCGGGCAAAGTTGTCGGCGGGGAGATTTTGCTGGAAGGCGAGAACCTGCTCGGCAAGAGCCATAAAGAAATGCGCAAGCTGAGGGGCAATAAGCTTTCGATGATTTTTCAGGAGCCGATGACGTCCTTGAATCCGGTGTTCACGATCGGGAATCAGCTAGGCGAGGTGTTTCGCAACCACCAGAACGCGGACAAAAAGCAGGCGAGAGCGAAAAGCATCGCCATGCTGGAGAGCGTCGGCATCCCGCGGGCCGACAAAGTCGTCGATTATTTCCCGCATCAGCTCTCCGGCGGCATGCGGCAGCGCGTCATGATCGCGATGGCGCTGGCCTGCAACCCGGCGCTGCTGATCGCCGACGAGCCGACAACAGCGCTCGACGTGACGATTCAGGCGCAAATTTTGGAGCTGCTCAAAGGCTTGAGCAAGGACCGGGATACGGGCGTCGTGCTGATCACCCACGATCTCGGCGTCGTGGCGGAGATGGCCGACCGGGTCGTCGTGATGTATGCTGGCGAGGTCGTGGAAGAAGCGGACGTGTTCGAGCTGTTCGCCCGTCCGAGGCACCCGTATACGAAAGGGCTGCTCGGCTCGCTGCCGAAGCTTGACGAGCAGCGTGAAGAGCTGGGCTCCATCTACGGCTCGGTGCCCAATCCGCTGAACATGCCGGGCGGCTGCGCGTTCCACCCGCGCTGTCCGGTCGCAACCGAGCACTGCAAGTCCAACGTCCCGATGCTCGAACCGGTTGCCGTGGGCCATTGGGCGCGCTGCTTCTACAGTAAGGAGTGATTTGACATGAGCCAAACGAGCCAGCTACTATTGGAAGTTAAAGGGTTAAAAAAGCATTTTCCGTTCAAGCAAGGCTTGTTTTCCCGGCAAAAAGGGGTTGTGCATGCCGTAGACGGCCTCGACTTTACTGTGAACCGCGGGGAGACGCTTGGGATCGTGGGCGAATCCGGGTGCGGGAAGTCGACGGCGGGCCAGCTTATTTTGCAGCTGCTGGAGCCGACGGCAGGCGAAGTTTGGTTCGAGGGCCAGAACTTGACGGCGCTTGGCAAAGAGGACGTGCGCAAGGTGCGCCGCCATCTGCAAATCATTTTCCAGGACCCGTACTCGTCGCTCAACCCGAGAATGAAGGTCGAGGACATCGTCGCCGAGCCGCTGGAGGTGCACGGCCTGTATAAAGGCGCAGCTTTGAAGGAGCGGGTCGTCGAGCTGCTGCGGCTGGTCGGCCTGGATGAGCACCATATGTCGCGACATCCCCACGAATTCAGCGGCGGCCAGAGGCAGCGCATCGGGATTGCCCGGGCGCTCGCGCTGAATCCGAGCCTGATCGTGTGTGACGAGGCGGTGTCCGCTCTGGACGTGTCGATCCAATCGCAAATTTTGAATCTGCTCAAGAAGCTGCAGAAAGAACTGAAGCTGACTTACATCTTCATTGCCCACGGGCTGCCTGCGGTTAAACACATCAGCGACCGCATCGCCGTCATGTACTTGGGCAAAATCGTCGAGCTGGCGGACCGCGACTCCTTGTTCGCGCACCCCCGCCATCCGTACACGCAAGCGCTGCTATCGGCCGTTCCGGTGCCCGATCCGACGCAGCGGAAGGAGCGCATTATCCTGCAGGGCGATCTGCCCAACCCGGCGAACCCTCCGAAGGGCTGCAGCTTTCATACGCGCTGCCCTTACGCGCAGGACATTTGCCGCAGCGCGCCGCCTGCCTTGGAGCGGCAAGCGGACGGCCATTTGGCGGCTTGCCATTTTCCGCTATAAAGGAGCGATCAACCGATGGAATCGAAAGCTTTGACCGAGCAAAACGATAAGCTGCACGCGTATCTTACCGTACTGTCCGCCTATCAGCCGCAAGTGGTTCCGGGGCGCGGGCGAGTTACGTTTTTGACCAAGAAAACCGGCCTGCCTCAGCTGTGGAGCTGGGATGCGGCGACGGACCGCTGCGAGCAGGTGATCCAGCTGCCCGACCGGGTCGTGGAAGCCAAGCATTCTCCGTGCGGTTCCCGGACGGTTATTGGGATGGATCATAAGGGGAACGAAAAGCAGCAGCTTTATGTGCTGGACAACGACACGTTGGATGTGCAGGGGCTGATGGTGTCCCCACAGCATTTTCACAATGTCGGAGACTGGTCTCCCTGCGGGCAAAAAATTTCATTTTCCAGCAACCGCCGGGGTCCCGGGCTGTTCGATGTTTTCGTGCAGGACGTCGAGACGAAGCAGGTCGAGGAGGTGTACCGGCACGAAGGCCGGTGCGTGCCGCTCTGCTGGCTGCCGGACGGCAGCGGCTTGCTGATTTTGGCCGATGTGACGAATGTGGTCCAGTCGCTGCACGTGCTTGAGCTGCGCAGCGGCGCGATCCGGGAGATCGGCGTGCCGGGGGCGGGCGATTACGCTTCGGTCCAACTGACGAAGGACGGCACAGGGTATTTCGTGACCAATGCGGCTGAGAACACGATGGCGCTGTACCGCTTTTCCCCGGAACGGGCGGGGGCGGAGCTGCTCGTCCATGTCCCGGCGTGGGATATCGAGGCGGCGAAGCTGTCGCCGGACGGCAGCCGGATCGCGTACACCGTGAACGAAGGCGGCTTTTCCGCGCTATACCTGTATGAGGTGGAAGGCGGACATTCCACGGCGGTGGAGCTGCCGCGCGGCGTGATTTCATCGTTGTCGTGGATGAATGACGACGAGCTGATTTTCGCGCTGAAAAGCCCGGTGCTGCCTGGGGACATCTGGCGCTACGGGTTGAAGGACGAGACGCTCCGGCGCCTCACCTCGTTCGGCAGGTCGGAGACAATCGAGCATTTGTGGCAGGAGGCCGAGCTGTACACGTTCCGTTCGTTTGACGGGGTGGAGGTGCCGTATTTTTACTACCGGCCGGCGGGGAGCGCCGGGCAGGCCGAGGAAAGCTGTCCCGCGCCTACGGTGGTGTACGTGCATGGCGGGCCGGAATCGCAGATCCGGTTCGAATTTCACCCGGTCATTCAATATTTGGTCGGGCAAGGCTTTAACGTCGTGACGCCCAACGTGCGCGGGAGTATGGGCTACGGCAAAACATATCTGAATCTCGACAACGCGAGAAAGCGGATGGACGCGGTGGCCGATTTGGCGTGGATGGTGAAGGACTTGAGCCGTTTCGCGACGGTCGACACCGGCAAAATCGGCGTTATGGGGCGAAGCTACGGCGGATTTATGGTGCTGGCCGCGCTCACCCATTATCCGGATTTATGGGCGGCCGGGGTGGACATCGTCGGCATCTCGCATTTCCGCACGTTTCTGCAGAACACCGGGGAATGGCGCAGAGCGCTGCGCGAAGCGGAATACGGCACGCTGGCGGACGATTCGGACTTCTTCGAGGAGATCGCCCCGCTCAACCATTCGCAGAACATCAAAGTGCCGCTGCTCATCTTCCACGGCCGCAACGACACGCGCGTTCCGGTCAGCGAGGCCGAGCAGTTGTACGCGGACATGCGGGCCCGCGGCCAGGAAGCGAAGCTGATTATTTTCGAGGACGAAGGGCATCAAACGGAAAAAATGGAAAATCACATCGCGATGAATACGGAAATTGTCCGCTTTTTCCGGAAATATCTCGAAGCATAGCCGCATGGAGCGGTTCCGCCGCTCGAGCTTGTTGAGAAACCCGCTTCGCAAAGAAAATTCTCTGCATACGCCGGTGGGGTATATCCCTCCAGCCGCTGCCCTCCCCCAGAAAGTGAAGTAATACTTGGAAGCTTATTCCGATTACTTTCCGGGGACCCCCTATCTACCCGTGAACTTGATTAGAATTAGCGGTATTTTCACGGGTTTCAAAGGCGGACGTAAACTCTTACGGGATATACCCCACCTCTATTTCTCTGAGATTTTCTACTCTAGGGTTTCTCAACAATCTGAAACCGGCTCCGCCGCTGGCACTTTCTTCATGAATCCTTCATGTGACCTTAATCAAACCTTCATGCAACCTGTCTCCGAGGGAGATATGATAAAGCTTAAGGATAGGCAGTATGAAGGAGGAACACATCATGTACAATAGCGTAATTATTGGAACCGGCCCCGGAGGGCTGACGGCGGCTATTTATTTGGCGAGAGCGGGATTGAAGCCCTTGGTGATCGAAGGTCCGGAGCCGGGGGGACAACTGACGACGACGACCGAGGTCGAGAACTTCCCGGGCTTCCCGGAAGGAATCATGGGCCCCGAATTAATGGATAATATGCGTAAACAGGCCGAGCGTTTCGGCGCCGAATTCCGGACGGGATGGGTGAACAAAGCGGATCTTTCCAAACGGCCGTTTACGCTTTCGGTAGAAGGCATGGGCGACATTCAAGCGGAAACGGTGATCGTATCCACCGGAGCCTCCGCGAAATACCTCGGTATTCCGGGAGAAAAGGAAAACGTCGGCCGCGGGGTAAGCACCTGTGCGACATGCGACGGCTTCTTCTTCCGGGGCAAAAAAATTATTGTCATCGGCGGCGGGGATTCGGCCATGGAAGAGGCGAACTTCCTGACCCGCTTCGCTTCGGAGGTCGTTCTGGTGAACCGTCGCACCGAGCTTCGCGCGTCGAAGATTATGCAGGAGCGGGCACGCGCCAATGAGAAAATCAGCTGGCAGTTGAACCGGACTCCGCTGGAGGTCATCGCGGGCGAACGGGGCGTGACTGGGCTTAAGGTGAGAAACAACGACACCGGCGAGGAAGAAATCATCGAAGTAGACGGCATCTTCGTAGCGATCGGCCACACGCCGAATACGAAGTTTCTGGACGGCCAGCTGACGACCGACGAGCACGGCTACCTGCTGGTGAAGCCTGGCACGACGGAAACGAACATTCCCGGCGTATTCGCGTGCGGCGACGTTCAGGACAGCCGGTATCGGCAGGCGATCAGCGCAGCGGGCACAGGCTGCATGGCGGCGCTTGATTGCGAGAGATTTCTGGAGTCGGCCGAGCTGAAGGAGCTTGCGCGGTAATCGAATCGAATTGGACTGACCCTGGCGTCTGTAACGGCGCCGGGGTAGCTGTTCATGTAGGAAAAACATCGTTTTATCAATGGGCTGTCGGGCATCGTTCGACGGTCTTTTTGGCGTCCGCCAGCCTCTCCTATACGTCTTTTTGGACGATGTTGACCCTTATTTCTATAGTTATTAACTATATATATTATAACTTTAATATATTTTTGTTATAACTGTACTTTGCTTATACTATCGCTAAAGCAATTACTAATCTTTTTTCCGGAGGGAACCGAGATGGACCATACCAAAAAGCAGCTCGTGGAACGGTTTGACGAAGCAGCAAGCGTATACGACCGGCAAAGACGCAAATTGATTCCTTGCTTCGACGACTTTTACCAGATTGCCGTTTCGTTAACGGATGAGGGGAACGATGCTCCGAGCATTTTAGATTTGGGTGCGGGCACCGGCTTGTTTTCGGCGTTCATGCTGCAGAAGCACCCTCGGGCCAAGCTGACCCTCGTGGATCTCTCCGGCTCTATGCTGGAGGTGGCCCGGACGAGATTCAGCGGCGTGCCGAATGTCACGTACATGGTCGGGGATTATACAGCCTGTGAGTACCGGGAGAAGCATGATATCGTCATCTCATCTCTGTCGATTCACCACCTTGCCGATGCCGAGAAGCAAAAGGTATACCGTACCGCCTATGCCTTGCTTAACGACAACGGACTGTTTATTAACGCGGATCAGGTGTTGGGAAGCACGCCTGCGCTGGAGGAGCGGTATAAGCAGGATTGGAGACGCAAGGTAGAGAGCA
This sequence comes from Paenibacillus tyrphae, assembly GCF_027925525.1. Lineage (GTDB taxonomy): Bacteria > Bacillota > Bacilli > Paenibacillales > NBRC-103111 > Paenibacillus_G > Paenibacillus_G tyrfis_B. The sequence continues at coordinate 101,871 of NZ_BSDJ01000027.1, forward strand.
GCGGGCTGTCTGCGGGCGAAATTTCGTCGGCTTACGAACGGACCAAGCTGGACCGGATGTCCACTTTGGAGGAGCAGCTGATCTGGCTGAAGCAGGCCGGATTTTCGGACGTGGACTGCATTTACAAATATTTTAATTTCGTGGTCATGGCGGGTTGGAAAAAAGGCTAGCGAAGAAGCGATTGACAAATCCGCAAATTGATACCATAATTTATAAACATAAAAGTATAAAAAGTATATAATCCCTTGCGAGAAAGGAGAGGTCCCTCATGACACATCATGGCGAAAAGACAGCACGTACGCTTCATGACCTGTCGGAAACGGGTACCGAACCGGATCATGCCGATTGCCCGGCAGCTTATCATTTTCTCGGAACGCGTTGGAATCTGCACATCATATCCGCGCTGCTTGACGGCTATACAGGGTTTACGGAAATCGCCCTGCTGCTCAACCTGAATTCCCGCACCTTGGCCGAAAGGTTGAAGCATCTTGAACTCGAAGGCATCGTTGTCCGACAGGTGCGAAACCAAATTTCGGTGCGCATTGACTATGAGCTGACAGCGAAGGGGCAGGCGCTGCGCGAAGTGGTGAGCGAGATTCAGAAATGGGCGATGCATCTTGGCGGTCCGGCGGCTATGGAGGTCATCGGTGAAATGAACGGCGGACGCTACGCGGAACGCGAGATTTTGCAGATTGGATGACGATTAAAAGCAAGCCAGGGCTGACCGGATTGCTGTATTGCAAGAAAGTGTGAAAGCATTGCGGCGTAGGCGTTATACAGCGAATTCGCGTTGCACTGCGCTCTTGCTGGGGTGTAGCATTCATGATAAAAAGATGAAGAACTACATCCAAGAGCAGGGAGTGTGCAAGCAACATGAAACAGGATCGCGGCACTTCCGGGTATGGCCGTGCGGCGGCCTTCGGAGTGCAGATGGCTTACTTGACAATCGGTTGCCTGCTGATGGCAATCAGCTATAACATGTTTCAGCATCCGCATCAGATTGCTGCGGGCGGTGTGACCGGCTTGTCCACCGTCCTCGAATATGTAACGGGCTTGAAGCCGGCGATCAGCCAATGGCTGATCAACGTGCCGCTGCTTCTGGCGGGAGCGGCGGTATTCGGCCGGGGATTTGCGGTCAAAACGGTACTGGGCTCCGTCCTGCTACCTTTGTGTATTCTATTGACCGAAGGCGTGCCGCCGCTGACAGACAACATGCTGCTGGCCGCCATTTACGGCGGTATCGGGACCGGGCTTGGGCTGGGGTTGATTTTCAAAGGCAACGCCTCCTCCGGCGGGTTTACGATTGTGGCGCTGCTCCTGAACCGCAAGCTCGGCATCGGGCTGGGAAAGGCACTGCTGATCCTCGACTTTGCCGTTATTTTAATGGCTGCGATCGTCTTTTCGCCGGAGAAGGCGCTGTATGCATGGATCGGATTGTTTTTAACGAAAAAGGCGCTGGAGCTGGTCCACTCGGCTTCAGATTCCAAGGTAGCCTTTATCATTACGGATCAAACACGCGAAGAGGCGCTGCGCGCTGCGATTTTGCTGGAACTGGACCGCGGCTTGACACGGTTCACAAGCTGGGGCGGCTATACCGGGGAACCCCGCGGGGTACTGATGGTCGTCCTGAGGAATGCCGACATTGCGCCACTTAAGAGGATCGTTAGCACGGTAGATCCGCAAGCGTTCGTCATTCTAAGCGAAGCCAGCGAAGTGTACGGACAAGGGTTCCACAGCTATCCCTTGGTTCCGCGGGCAGGAAGGGACGCGTCGAAAGTCTTCTCGTGACCTATCACGAAGGAGAGATCAAAATGAAAATACGCGAAGTGATTTTGCACTCCTCCAATTACGAGGCGACAAAACGGTTCTATCGCGATACGCTTCAGCTTCCCGTGCTGGAAGAGAATGCGGATTCGCTTGTACTACAGGCGGGCGAATCCAAGCTTACTTTTGTCTCGAATGACCGGGAACAAGCTTATTACCATATCGCCTTCACGATTCCCGACAATAAAGCGAACGAAGCGTTGGAGTGGGTGCGCAGCAAAGGAATCGAGCTGATTGCCAAAGACGACGCCGTACAATATCCTTTTCCGAATTGGAATGCCACGGCCTTATATTTCTACGATCCGGACGGCAATCTCGTCGAATTGATCGCTCATCATTCCTTGAGCAATGCAACCAGTGAGTCTTTCTCGCCCAAAGATATTTTACGCATTAGCGAGATTGGTCTGCCGGTCGAGGAACTGCCTGCCGCTCTCCGGCAGCTACACGAATCGTTTTCGCTGGAGAAGTGGAGCGGAGACGGCCGGCAATTTGCCGCGGTCGGCGATGTGGAAGGTCTGCTGATCGTGATCGATCACAAGCGGCCTTGGTTTCCGGATGAGCGGATGCCCGGTATTTTTCCGACGACGGTCAAGCTTCAAACGGAACGTGCCGGCATGATCGAGCTTGGACCGAAGCCGTATCGGATCGAGAGCGAGAGCGGGCAGGTTTGATTGAAATTAAATATAATTAAACATCGGTTAATTATTCGAAAGCGCAAGCCTCTCCGTGTACGGGAAGATGGCTGCGCTTTTTTCATTCGTTCATTCCAAAAATGCATACATATTTGAGTTGGCCGCCGCAATAAAGTAGAAGCGTATTACATTTCACAACAAAAAGGAGTGACATGATGAAAGGAATTTTTTGGTCGCGTTTTCTATTGGCAGCCAGCCTTTGCTGGGGATCGGGTGCAGGGCTCGCGTTAGCGGCTCCTCCGGAGGCCGGACCCGAAGGCGCTGTCGTCCATGGCTCGGCTAACGCCATCACCGTAAATGGAGACGCCATCTTCAACCACGTTTCGCGCTTGGCCATGTCTTCGAGGGTAGCCGGAACGCAAAATGAGTACAATGCGGTGCAGTACATCAAAGGCGAGCTCGAGAAGTACGGCTACACGGTCACCCTGCAGTCCTTTACATTCCCTAAATTTACCGCCCCAAGCAGCATTCAACTGACGATCGAAGGAACTCATGGATTGGCAAGCCAGCAGCTTGCTCCGCAAGCCCTGCAAAACACGCAAGGCGGCGATGTCAGCGGTGAGGTTGTCGATGCGAAAAAAGGAACACTGCAGGATGTAAAAGGTCTGGAGCTCAAGGGAAAGGTAGCTCTGATCGAAGCGGGCCAAATCGACACCAATGACAAAATCGCCAACGTCGCGGATCAAGGCGCCGTGGCCGTCATTCTTTACAATCCGTCCTCCGATGCCCCAATTTCGGATACGCAATTCAGCACCCTTTCCCTTCCGACCGTCAGCCTTTCGGGCAAAGACGCGCAAGCCTTGAAGCAAAAGGCGTCGGCAAACGGCGGCCCCCGGGTACGTCTCAGCGTTCAGGGTGTAGCCGCCATGGCCGCCACCTCCTATAACGTCGTGGCTACGCTAAGGCCCAATACGGCGACAACGACCAGCGATCTGGTTACGGTCGGCGCCCATCACGACTCGGTGTCCGCAGGCCCCGGAGCGAACGACGACGCTTCCGGCGTAGGCGTTGTGCTGGAAGTGGCGCGGGTCGTCGCAGGTACCCAGCGGGATTCGGAGGTCCGCTTCCTGACGTTCGGCGCGGAAGAATACGGCTTATACGGCTCTAAAGCCTATGCCAACTCGCTCAGCTCCACAGATATCGGCCGGTTCATCGGACATTTTCAACTCGATATGGTAGGCAGCAAAAATTCCGGCACCCTGGGCATGTACACGGTGAACGGACAGAAAAACGTGGTCACCGATCTGGGCGCGACCTTTGCCTCCAGATTATCCGGGGTCATTCCGTACGGCCGGTTCGGACGGAGCGATCATGTTCCGTTCTACCAGCGGGGAGTCGCCACCGCTTTGTACACCCATTCCCCCGCCGAGCCCGAATACCATACCCGGTACGACACCATCGATAAAATCAGCAAGGACAAATTGGCCAATGTCGCAACGATTGTCGGCAACTCTGTGGCGGAGATCTTGTCGCCGACGACGCCGTCATTCAAACGATACAAGGACTTCTTTACGCCGGTGAACTATCCGTACGATCCGAATCCGCCGGTTTGATCCGCTTCGTAGGGACTGGGCTTAGGCCCGGTCCGAGTTTATTCGAGAAGCCCGCTTCACGTAAAAATCCTCTGCATACGCCGGTAGGGTATATCCCTCCAGCCGTCCTTGAAACCCGTGAACTTGATTACAATTAGCGGTAATTTCACGGG
>NZ_BSDJ01000028.1 GCF_027925525.1 Paenibacillus tyrphae
CCCGTCCTTAAGGTCCATGATCCTTGTTCCGTCCACGAAGATTTGGATATAGGGTCCATCGACTTCGATTTTGACGCTGTAGGTTTTCCCGGGCTGGACAAAAGCCGGTACCTTCGCCAGCACCTGTCTGTCCGCAAAGCCTCCGTCGATCTTGTAGAAGAGCCTGAAGGCCTTCATATTCGGATCCAGATTAAAATAGTATCCGCTGCGTCCGTCCCGGATCGCCCGGAACAAAAGGGAACCTGCCCCGCCGGATTCGGCAAGCATCATCTCCGCTTCGTAGACGAAATTGCCCGCCGTTTCCTGTGCCATATAATGGGCATTGCTTGGATAACTGCCACGGATACCGCGCTCGGTAGCTACCCATTTTAACGAAGCCGGATCGGAAGTCCAGCCGGTTAGATTCGTCAGGAACTTGCCGTCATACACCTTTACGGGCACGGTCGCCGCTGCTTTCCCGTTTAGAGTAGTAATGGTAATAGCAGCTTCGCCTTTGCCGGTCGCCCGAATAACGGCTTTCGCATGGTCGGCTTGTTCGATCCTCACAATTTTGGGGTCGCTTGTTTTCCATTTGATCGGCTGTGTCCCGTTCCGTTTGCCGTTCTCTACTGCGACATTCAAAATTTGACTGTCCCCGACATTCATTTCCCGGATGCTTGTATCCGCCAACATTCGGGTTGTTCCATCCGCCGTTTGGTTCCACACGTTCTTAAGCGCATACACCTTCATAGACAGCACGTTCACCTTGCCGCCATCGGTGTAAAAGCTCATGCCCCGGCTTGACGGGTCGGGGAAGATGACATCCGTGAAGACAACCCTGCCGTCATTCCCGAACACCTCAACGGAGGATTCATCCACGAAAACATGAAGTTTAACACGTCTGCCCTCCGGCTGAAGCGGAGCTGTGTGAACCGTTGAAAATAAATGTGAAAAATCGGATGCGCCTGAATTCGAACGATCCACGAACATCTGTTTTTCAGCGACTTGATATCCTACAATGGTTCTTTGGTCGTTTCCTTCGCGGAGATGAAACCCGAATTCGCGCACCCCGCTTCCCTGCGGAATTTCAATTTCGGCTTCGATTTCATAAGCTCCTGAAGCGATACCCTGAAGCAAATTCGCCCCATTCGGGTTCACTTCTTTATGGACCGCGGTATAAAGCTCGCTTCGCAAAGACTTAAGCTCTTCGATCGGAGCCTGAGCGAGCCGAATTCCCTCTTCCGTCCGCCTTAGCGTCACTTCTCTCGGCAGCGTAATTTCTCCCTTCCAGCCTACGGTTGGGAATGCGAAGGGATAATCCCAATTGGTCATCCAAGCCACCATGATCCGTCGATGATCCGGCAGATTGGAGAAGGACATGGACGCATAAAATTCTTTGCCGTAATCCGTTCGCAGCACCTTGCCGACGGGATTATCGTTGAAAAACTTCCCTTCCGTAGTCAACTCGCCGACAAAATACTCCGCATCCGAGCCTTGCGTCTTCGGATTGGCGCCCGTGCTGATCATGAGCACCCATTTTTTCTCACCCGTCCCTTCCACCGTTAAAGGAAACAAGTCCGGGCATTCCCATACCCCGCCGCGAACATAATTTCCATAGCCGAAATTATCGGTCAGCGTCCAATCGAGCAGATTCGTCGAGGTAAAAAAACGGATGTGGTCCCCTCCGGATACGACCATCACCCAGCGGCCGTTCTCCTCGTCCCTGACAACCTTGGGATCGCGAAAATCCCAGCCGCCCGGGTCATCTCCTTGCTTTCCGGGATTTTCGATCACGATCGCCCGCTCCTTGGAGTACTTCCAGGTCCGCCCTTGATCTGTACTATAAGCGAGCCCGATACGCTGATTGCCGCCAGGCAAATCCGGATTATAGGACGTATAATAGGCGATCAGCCCTTTGCCTCCCGATTCCGTGAATAACCCGGACGCATTCTCCAGATCGGCAACAGCCGAGCCTGACCATACGTGTCCGTAATCATTCCACGGCAAGGCGATCGGAAGCCGCTTCCAATTCACCAGATCGGTACTGACTGCATGGGCCCAGGTTCCCCCATCCTGATGAAACAGATGGTATTCGCCTTCGTAATAGACAAGCCCGTTCGGATCGCTGGCGGACCCGCGGGCAGGCGAGTAGTGATAGGCGGGGCGAAACTGCTCCGTGTAATAGTCGGCTGCCGCAGTCACATACATATTTTGAAAGTAAACGCTTCCCTTAAAGGCGGAAATTCCGACGTGTCCGCTTTTAAAGCTGTTGTCGGTAACATCGACAGCTGCCTCGGCGTACCCGTCGACAAATACCTGAATCCGATTGCCCACGGCATGGATTTCGACATGATGTATAGAGTCCGGTTGCGTAAGATAAGACTGTGCTGAAGTTTTGATGACGGTACCGTCCGCTTTTCGCAGCTGGACCCGGACTTGATTGCCGTCTTTCCGTAAAGAAACCGCATAGCCCGAATGCCCCGTTTTATCGGTCCTGAAGAGCATGGCACCGTCTGCCGAGTCCCTGCCGAAGGACATATCCCCTTCAAACATGACATCGCCATGGGTCAACCCAAAAATTTGCAGCGCTTGCTGCCCGGCGGCTCCCGTTCCTTTATAGCCTCTAAGATCAGGCCGCCAAGTTCCTGCACGGTGCTGCGGGGTGCCGAGATTCCCTTTCATGCCGCTTACTTTCACGTTCTGAAAGAGCGCTGAGCCGTCCCAGACATGTAGCCCAAGATACCCCGAACTGTAGGCACCATCTTTTACATCGATGAGCGGTTGGTACCGGTCTCCCCAATAAACCTTGATGTTGTCCCCTTCGACTTTCACTTTCATATGATAAATTTCGCCCGCCGCAAGGGCGACCTGTCGTTCCACCTTTAGCGCTCCCTTCCCGTTTGCATCCTTCAAACGGAGCAGACCGGCTTGAGGCACAAGCTGCAGCATATAAGACGACCAACCTTCCTCGTTGGAGCGGAAGAGCAGCGTTGCATCGGCGTTCATGTCCGTCAGCATGATATCCGCCTCATAAATAAAATCATCCGCCACAGTATCCGAGATGGCCAGAACATTCTCTTTGGGTTCGGAGGCCAGCCGAATCCCTTGCTCTGTATCCTCCAGCCTCCCTTTCCCGGAGATTCTCCAGCCCGATAGATCACTATTCAATTTGGTTGCGCTTTCAGATATGAGAGCTTCCTCCTTTTCGGTTTGAAGTGCCGATAGCTCCCCGGCTGCCCGGCCCGTTGACGGAAAGGCGGTCAACATCGGAATCGAAGTGAAAAGCAGCATACAGGATAATAGAATAGGCAAACCTTTCTCGAATTTCATCCATAGGCCTCCTCTATTCTTTCAAGGTAACAATAAGCAATGCCATCGCGTAAAGGGTCTATTATTGAACCCGCTGTCACTGCGTTCCCTTCCCTGAATCATGGGAATAAAGGAGCCGCCCGCACAGCCAGCTCCCCTTTTTCACAAATCTTCCGAACATTATAGCTGCAGCGTCAAGTTAAAGTGAAGGAACCTGAGACTGCAGGGCGGCAAGACCAAGCGCGAATGCCCCGCATAAACCGGCCTGCTGTCCAAGTCCCGGGGGTACGATGTATTCGTCCATGCGCTCCACAATTTCGCCGGCGCTCACATAACCGTTCAAATTCGCTTTCACCGCTTCCCTGATGAGCGGGAACAACTGGGACTGCTGCATGACGCCCCCTCCGAGAATGACCTTTTCCGGCGAATTCAAAAGAACGGCTCCGGTAATCGATTGCGCAATATAGTAGGCTTCCATCTCCCAAGCCGGATGGTTCGACGGGAGCTCATGCCCTTTCACGTTCCAACGGGCCTCGATCGCCGGCCCGGACGCCATGCCTTCAAGGCAGTCGCCGTGATAAGGGCATAAGCCTGCAAAATCATCCCCCGGATGCCGCCTCGTTAGCATATGCCCGCCTTCTGGATGGACCAGCCCCTGGACAAGCCTGCCTTCCAAAAAGACGCCAATGCCGATTCCTGTCCCAACCGTGTAATAGAGGCAGCTTTTTAATCCCTTGGCCGCCCCCCAGGTCGCCTCGCCAAAGGCGGCCGCGTTCACATCGGTGTTCCATCCGCAGGGAACATCGAATTCGCGCCGCAGAGTCCCCAGAAAGTCGACATTCCCCCAGCCCGGCTTTGGCGTTGTGGTGACATATCCGTAGGTCGGACTCCCGAGGCGAAGGTCGATCGGACCGAAAGATCCGATCCCTATCGCATCCACGGATTTTTCTTTGAAATAAGCAATCGCCTTACCGAGCGTAGTCTCGGGATCCTCCGTCGGAAAGCTGATGCTGTCGACGACTTCGCCGCGTTCGTTTCCGACCCCGCATACAAACTTGGTTCCGCCCGCTTCGATTCCTCCAATGTGCAGCATATCGGGTTGCCCCCTTCCGTACTTAGTTCGAGCCCTTGGCGGACGGCGCTATTTCATAAACCGACAATGAAGCCAGCAGAAGCCGATCATCATCAGCCGTTAGTGAAATTCCTAAAGCATCGCCTTGGGGATAAATCAGGTCGGTAATGACCGCCTGGCCGCCATTGGCAAATACTTCGACGGAGGAACGGTCCACATAAATTTGAAGATCGATCGTCGCTCCCGGAGATTGCAGCTTTGCCGCGTGAACGCCTCGGAACTGCTCATGGAACTCGTGTAATCCGGACTTTGTCCGGTCTACATACACTTCTCCACGCGCTGCATCCACCCCGACTATAGTCTCTCCCTGATCGCCCTTTCTCACCTTGAATGCATAAGATGAGCCGGACGACGCGACCACTTTCAACTCATAGCTCTCCAACCGCAAGGAAGCGAGTGCTTCTTCCGCTTCTTGCCAGGACACATTCGTCAGCTCCAGCGCCTGAACGCGGGCATACTCGAGCTCACGCACCGGCTTCTGCACCAAGGTTTCGCAGCCGTCCGCTCCGGATCGAAGCTGCAGCTCTCTTGGTACCGTCATCGCACCACGGAATCCCTCCGTCGGAGTAAGATTGGCGTATTTCCAATTGCTCATCCAGCCGATATAGAGGCGTCTTCCATCCTCCGCAGGAACGTCGGACCAGGTTACACCCGCATAGTTATCGCGGCCATAATCCAGCCAACGCACCGTGTGGGACGATTCATCCGGCGTGAACGCGATTCCGTCAAAGCTGCCAGTAAAATACTGGATCCGCGAGCCTTCCTTATAGGCGGGATCATCGCCGATGCTGACCAGCATCACCCATTTTTGCTTAGACGAATTTCCGTCAAGATTCAGCGCGAATAAATCCGGACACTCCCACACTCCGCCATGGAAGCCGATGCCGGCGCCAAACTCGCTTCCAAATGTCCACGATTTCAAATCGGGGGAATGGTAGATACATACCGATCGCCCGCATGCGATGACCATGACCCAGCGATTCGTGTCCTCATGCCAAAATACTTTCGGATCGCGGAAGTCGATATAAGACTCATGCTTCAATACCGGATTGCCTTCAAACTTTGTCCAGGTTCTCCCGTTGTCTTTGCTGTACGCGAGGCTCTGCGTTTGGAGGTAGAGGTCACCCTCCTGCGGAAGATGATGCGTAAAAATAGCGACAAGTCCGGGCTCATCCCCGAAAAAACCCGTTGTATTGCGCCAATCGACCACAGCGCTCCCCGAGTAAATCATACCGTTCTCATCCGGCGCCAGCGCGATATCAAGCTCCTCCCAGACGACCAAGTCTTTGCTGACGGCGTGGCCCCAGTGCATCGGACCCCAAGTCATCCCGTTGGGATGATGCTGAAAGAACAGATGGTATTCGCCCTTAAAATAGACCATCCCGTTCGGATCGTTCATCCACTTCTCGTTAGGCGAGAAATGATACGTACCTCTATAATTGTGCTTGACCGTGGTAGACATGGTGCAGCTCTCCTTTTCTCTCCGAAATCAGATCCGTCCGACTGTCGTGCCGGAATTTGTCTCTATATATCTCAATTAGTAGGAGGCTGCGCACTTCAACGCCTTCATCGCCGCCAGGTGCACAACCTCCGCTTGGACATCCCTTACTTCTTTGCGGCCCGATCGTAACCGGATTGTTTAATTTTAAGCCACTCCTTCAGCCCCAGCCGATCAAGCTCTTTCAAATAGGCATCCCACTGCTCGTCAATCTTGCCGTTTTGGTACCATTCTGTGCGCATTCTAAGCACGTAGGCGAAGAGGTCTGTTTCGATGGTCGTCAGGCGATCCAGCTCATCGATCGAATGAAAGACGCTCGGCATCACATTCTCCGCTTTCATGTGAGGAACCATAATTTTTTTGACGATCTGCATTCTTTCTTTGGCGTCGTCCGGCAAGGTTGTATGTTTGCCGTAATAGCCGTCCAGGATCGCGAGCGGACCGCCGACGCTTGTTTTCTCGCGCAGCTCTACCGGCGCCGTACCGTTCAGCGGCAAGTGCTTCAGCATCTTGTTCGAAGCGTCAAACTCGAAAATATTTTGCTGCTTGTCATCGCCATAGGTGCCCCAGTTATTTTGGACGGATTGAATCGGGTCATACATTTGATCGACCCATTTCGCCGTCGTCTCCAGGTTTTTGTTGGCGCTCGTAATCACCATTCTGCCGCGGTGGAAACCGAGGGCGTTTGTCCGGGTGACATTGGTTTCGCCGCTTGGCCCGGCTACAGGAGGCATGATGTCATAGCTGTCATTGGCACCGGAGATATTGCTCTTATCCCAGGAGAAATAAAGGCCGTATTTGTGATCCTTCCCTTTAGCCAGGTAGGTGCTCCAGTCCTGCGTATACGCTTCAATATCGATAAGCCCTTCCTTATACAGCTCGTTAATGAACTTTACCGCATTCTTGTACCCTTCTTCAGCAGGGGTAAAGACGACTTTGCCCTCGTTCGTCACTACCGCGTGGTCCGGGTTCTCCCCAAGCCCGTATGCCGCGAACAGGAAGACGAGATCTTCGGCGCCCGGTTTGTTAATAAAGGACAGCGGAATTTCATCCGCCTTTCCATTGCCGTTCGGATCCTGCGTTTTAAAGGCGATCAGCACCTTTTTCAGCTCTTCCGTCGTTTTCGGCATTTGGAGTCCCAGCTTTTTTAGCCACGTCACATTGATCCAGGGAACCGCGTCGACAGCCTGAATGCGCTCCTTTCCTTCGCCGAGCTCTTCGATCCACGGGAATGCATAAATCTTACCGTCCGGAGCCGTCATCATCGCTTTGTATTCAGGCGCTTCCTCCAGCACTTTCTTTAAGTTCGGCATATGCTTCTCAATCAGATCGTTCAGCGGGATGATGGCCCCGTCCTTCGCCAGCTTCAACAGCTCATAATCACCGTACCCCGCGTCAAAGATTGCATCGGGCAGGTCGCCGCTCGCCATTGCGAGATTTCGTTTTTCTACAAACACATCCCGGGTGAAGTTCTTCCAGTTGATGTGAACATTCGTTTTTTCCTCAAGACGCTTAAAGATTAACTTTTCGTTCGGATCGGCCGGGGCAAGCGGAGAGCTTTGCGTCATCACATTCAGCGTGACTTTCCCGCTTGGGTCCTGCTGGGGACTGGCGGAACCGCCGCTCCCGTCATTACTGCAGGCGGAAAGCAGGAGCACGGAAGCAAGTACGGATGCGGATGCGGCCTTGAAGGCAGATTTCGGTTGTTTAAACTTTTTCATCCTAATGACCTCCCATTTTAAATCGTATCTATGTAATGCAGCCCTCTATTTGAGGGAACCTACCAAGACACCTTTTTCAAAATACTTTTGGAAAAACGGATACATCACGATAAGCGGCAGACTTGAGATGACGATTGCCGCATATTTAATAATCTCGGACAATCGCTTCATCTCCGCCATGGCAAGCTGATCGCCAATCATCCCCGGATCAACCTGATTCTGGATCAGAATAGAGCGGAGCACGAGCTGCAGCGGATGCAGCTTCGCATTATCGAGATAGATCATGGCGTCGAAATACGAATTCCATTGGCCGACAAAAGCGTAAAGCGCCAGTACGAAAATAATCGGTTTGGAGAGCGGCAGAACAATGCGGGCAAAAATTTTCATTTCGGAGGCGCCATCCACATTTGCCGCTTCTTTCAGCTCGTGGGGCACGCCTTTGAAGAAGGTTCGGGACAAAATAATGTTCCAAACGTTCACCGCGCCGGGAAGGAGTACCGCCCAAATGGTATCGATCATCCCCAATTTTTTGACAAGAAGATAGGTAGGCACCAGTCCTCCGCCAAAGAACAGCGTGATGAGAAAAAGCGTCATAAAAAATCTGCGCCCTTTTAAGCGGCCATCCGCCAAAGCATATCCCGCAAAGATGGACACCAGGACGGTTATAGCGGCAAAAGCGGCCGAGTACACCACTGCGTTTCCAAAGCCTCGAACCATCGCCGGGTTAGTCAAAATCTTCTCGTACCCGTCCAAGGTCCAATCCGAGACATTAAGGGATAGCCCCCGGCTAAGCAGAACGGAAGGGTCCATAAAGGAGGCCACGACGATGTACAGCAGCGGCACAACCACAACCAGGACGGCCAACGTCAGGCAACCGGCGATCAGGACCAGCAAATAGCGATCCAGTCTGGAATGTTTGATGGGCATGATGGTGCTCCTTTCTTCAGTAAAGTCCTTCGCCCTCATTCAGCTTCTTGACGACAATGTTTACGGTAACGAGCAGGACGACATTGATCACCGAATTGAACAGCCCTACGGCGGCGGAATACGAATAGTCCCCTGCCTGTAATCCGATTTTGTAGACATAGGTCGGAATAATCTCCGAGGTTGGCAGATTCATAGCCGTTTGCATTAAGTAAGCCTTTTCAAATCCGATTGACATAATCCCGCCGGCAGCCAAAATAAAGACGATAGCCATAATCGGACGGACGGTTGGAAGGTCGATATGTCGAATTCGCTGGATCAGATTTGCTCCGTCAAGGCTGGCCGCATTATGCAGTTCGGGGTCAACGTTCGCCAGCGCGGCCACATAGATAATGGATGCCCAGCCGGCCCCGGTCCAAATATCGGACAAAATATAGATCCACCTAAAGTACTCGGGACGGGACATAAACATGACCGGTTCACCCGTCATCCAGACAAGCAGTTGGTTAATCGGTCCTGTCGGCGATAGGAAAATAAACAGCATCCCGACGATAACAACGACGGAGATGAAGTTGGGCGCGTACAAAAATAATTGAATATTCTTCTTTACGCCTGCTCTGCGCACCTGATTTAACATGAGCGCCAGCAAAATCGGTACGGGAAAGCCGAGAAGAAGACCGTACACACTTAGCTTGAGTGTATTTATGAGAATCACTTCAAAATTCGGTGCGGACAGAACCTTTTCGAAATGCTTCAATCCGACCCATTCGCTTCCCATAATCCCTTTGATCGGGCTGAAATTCTTGAACGCAATAACGGCTCCGTACATAGGACCGTACTTGAAGATCAGGGTTAATATAAGAGCCGGCGCAAGCAGTATGTAATGAAAATAATGCTTTTTCAAATAGCCGAGTGCATGGTGCATTTCTTACCCTCCGTCCCTCCTTGAAGTTTACATTTGCCAACCGTAAAGGCTTTCATCAACATCGTTTCATGCCCTCTGCTTCCCTATCCATTTACAATTTAGCACTTCATTTCGTCAGAAGTCAATACAAAATGTAAATTAATATTAGTCAATTTGATTACAAACTTGTGTGAATTTGATATGTTTTAACTTTACATTTGCACAAACCCGAGCCTTGAAGATCGTTTAAAAGCTATTATTTTATGGGAATGCCGATTCAAAAGAGACGTTCTTGCCTATTCATCTGCTACTATAATCAGTTAAAAATGCATATTAATAAAAATATCGGAAATTTTTAAACGCAAATTTATTTGTGCATTTGTAAACTCATATTGCTATTTTTCACAAACTATTATAAATTGGAAGGAGATCTGTAGAGAGAAACTTGAGGTGAAATAATGACGAAGGAACGCGTGACCATACAAGACATCGCCGACGCGCTGGGCATTTCGCGCAACACCGCCTCCAAGGCGCTGAACGGAAGCAAAAGCATTCCGGAGGAGACTCGCAACAAGGTCATTAAGAAAGCGATAGAGTTAAAATATAAACAGTTTGCGTATATGGAAAGCGAAAGCAAGTTGTCCAAAAAATCGGGGAACATCGCGCTTTTAACGGAAAACCTGCCGAATACTTCCCATTTCGGGTCCCCCCTGATCAGCGGACTGGAGGAGCGGATCAGCAGCGAAGGCTATAATCTGTCCATTCACATCGTCAGAGACATTGAGCGCAGCACCTTGTCGTTGCCTAACAATTTCGATGCCGCTAATGTGGACGGGATTATTTGTATCGAGCTGTTTGATATGGAATACAGCAAGCTCATTACAGATCTCGGTATTCCTACCCTATTTGTCGACTGCTCCGCCTCCATCTGTTATTCCGACTTTCAAGCCGATGTTCTGCTGATGGAGAATGAACACAGTACTTATCAGCTTACCAAGCGGCTTATTGACGGCGGCTACAGAAGCTTTGGTTTTATCGGAAACTACTCCCACTGCCGAAGCTTTAACGAAAGATGGACGGGCTTTAACCGGGCGCTTGCCGAAGCCAGGATCAACCTCGACCTCTCCCAATGCCTCGTCGATGATGACTGCCTTTTCTCGCGGCCCGGCTGGATGGATGAGCGAGTCAGCAAAATGAACGAGCTTCCCGCAGCTTTTGTTTGCGCCAACGATTACCTTGCCGCAAATTTTATGAAAGCGCTTCGGAACCGGAACATTCATATCCCCCGGGATGTTGTTATTTGCGGCTTTGACAATGGGCCGGAATCTGTCCTTGTCGAGCCTCATCTGACAACCGTCCACATTTACAGCAGTGAAATGGGCATTAAAGGTGCGGAGATGCTTCTCTCCCGCATTCACGATCCCAAACAGCCTTACCAGGTTTCCCATATTTACACAAAACCTATTATCAGGGAATCTACGCCGAATATCAGTTAATCTCTTCAATTCGGAACTAGTCCAATGGTTTGCGTAGCATAGCCCTGACTGAAGATAATCTCGCAGGATGACAAGAAGCACGGAGTATAGAGACGTTACGCCAAAAGACTCGGACCCGTACTGTTAGAGAAACCGACCTCTCTTACTTTCAAGAAAGGTCGGCGTTTTTTATAATAATTAAGAGGTCCCTTTAACAAGCTGGCCGAGGGCTTCATTAATCGGAGTACCGGCGGCTCAGCAATTTTGCCACGCCTACCTCGACTGCTCCTAATCCTATATATTCAATTCAGCGAAATCCCCCATATAAAATCCCTTTATCAATCTAATACTACTTTTGTCATTTATGGACAGCACTGCGCTGGACTTCACATCCCTGGACATTCCGGATGCGATCCGTATATTGACCAGTTCTTGTGCGGCATTGAAATTCCATGAGCTCCAGCTCTCGATCGATCCCTTCAAATTAGCTGGGGCCCTTTTCGGTCATTTTATTTTCCAAAATATTAATAACTCCACTTTCACAGCTTGAAAATCGGCTCATTCACTTTGTACTGCAGGGTTCGATGACATAAAAGTCCGCTCTTGACAAAAAAACACCCTTCTTGTTTGGTATCATGGAAGTGTCCAGCAACCATGCAAACAAAGAAAGGTGCGTAACTCCTATGGTACACCATAATTCCTTGTCTGAACAAGCGAAAAGTCGCTTTTCAGCCGTGTTTTCCACCCTGCAAATCGGCCATTTGCTACGTAAGGCTGGTATTTCCAAATCATTCGGTTATTCCAGCTTGGCCGTGTTTCAAATTCTGTTTTCACTCGTCTTCGAGGGCCGGAACTGGTTTCGTCTTTTGGAAAGCGATCGTGGAAAGTCGCTACCCCGCAAAGATGTTGTCTACCGTTTTCTCAATCAGGCTTCTTTTAACTGGCGGAAGTTTCTTCACAGCTTTGCTTTGAAAATCGTTTTGCACTTCGAGTCGCTCATTTCGTCTTCGCGCACGCGTGTCTTCATCGTTGACGATTCCGTCTTAAGCCGTAACCGCAGCAAGAAAGCCGAGCTCTTAGCCCGCGTGTTCGATCATACAACCGGCTGCTTTACCAGGGGCTTCAATATGCTGACTCTTGGCTGGTCGGACGGTTTCAGCTTTGCGCCGATCGACTTTGTCATGCTTTCTTCCGCTAAGCTTGTGAACCGCATCTGCGAGATGAACGAGCATTTGTCCAAGCGTAGTCAGGGCTATAAACGCCGGATAGAAGCTTTTTCCCGTAAACCAGATGCTGTCGCCGACATGGTCGAACGAGCACTGTTTGTCAGAGCCTGTGGCTTGCCGATCAAGCTAGTGTTTGTTCAAAACCGCAACAAGAGACGGGAATGGTTGGCGATCCTCAGCACAGACCTAACAATCGATGCGGAGGAAATTGTTCGGATTCACGGCATGAGGTGAAATATTGAGACATTTTTCAAATTCACAAAAAGTTATCTTAAGCTCGGCACCGAGTTTCAGGACCGTTCCTTCGACATGCTCATCAGCCATACAACGGTTGTATTCAGCCGCTACTTGGTGATGGAATTCGAGCGCCGGCAGGAGAACGCCCCCAAGTCGTTGGGTGGTTTATTTTTCCTATTTGCCGACAAAGTGCGTGACCTAGATTACCAAACCGCGTTGCAGCAATTGATAACGTTATTTCTTCCGATGGCTGAAGCCAAGACGATAAGGGATAAATCAACTGTTTTTTATCAACTCCGCGAGTGGATTTCCGGTTTGCCCAGCTATATCAAAGGTTTGTTCAACCAATTAAGCTGCGAAAGTTGAGTTAATAATTATCCCCATCTTCCAACCAACAATAACAATCGTAAGCGTCTATATTTTTGAATAAAGTTTTTCTCAATCATCATGCACACACCCATTTACCGAAGCGCATCTTCGCTCTCTTACCTTGCCTTCGGCACCGGCTTCTGTTCCTTGTACTGAAGCTCGAACAGACGGTAGTAGTACCCGCGCTGCGCGAGAAGCTGGTAGTGGTTTCCAGTCTCTCGAACCTTGCCTTTATGCATGACGATAATCTGGTCGGCATGCTGGATCGTCGACAAGCGGTGCGCCACGATCAGCGTCGTCCGGCCTTCCGAGATGCTCATCAGCGCATCCTGCACGATAAGTTCCGTCTCCGTATCGATGTTCGACGTCGCCTCGTCGAGAATAAGAATCTGCGGACGGAACGCGATGGCGCGGGCAAACGACAGCAGCTGCCGCTGGCCGAGCGACAGATTGATGCCGCGCTCGCCGAGCAGCGTCTTGTAGCCGCCGGGCAGGCTGCGGACAAATTCGTCCATATGCACCATTCGGGCCGCGGCGACAACTTGCTCCTCGGTAATTTCCGGGTGGTTCAGCCGGATATTCGAGGCGATGTCTCCGGTGAACAGGAATACGTCCTGCTGCACGATGCCGATGTAACGGCGCAGGTCGTCCAGCGGGATGTCGCGGATATCGACGCCGTCAAGCTTGATGCTGCCTTTTTGAATGTCGTAGAACCGGTTGATCAATTGGATGATCGAGCTTTTGCCCGCCCCCGTCGCGCCGACGAACGCCACCGTCTGCCCCGGCTGAATCGTGAAGCTGACATCCTTCAGCACCCAATCTTCGCCGATATAGGCGAACCATACGTTCTCGAACACAATTTCGCCGCGGATTTCCTTCGGCAGCCGCTTCGGCTGCTCCGGGTCGACGATCGCGGGCTTCTCGCCGAGCGTCTCGAAGATGCGCTCCGCACCGACCATCGCCGTCTGAATCTGGTTGTATTTCTCCGCCAAGCTCTGGAGCGGCTGGAAAAATTGCCGCACGTAATGCGTGAAGGCATACACGATCCCGAAGGTTAGGCCGCCGTCGATGACATTCGCGCCGCCATACCAGAGAAGCAGCGCGATAGCCAGATTGCCGAGGAAGCCGATCGCCGGCTGGAATATCGAGTTGATAACCGTTCCCCGCATCCCCGCCCGGTAATATGCCGTATTGTGATGATCGAACTGCTCCCACTGCCGCTCTTCGCGGATAAACAATTGCGTAATCCGGATGCCGGACAAGTTTTCTGCCAGAAACGAATTGAGCCGCGACAGGATCGCCCGCGATTTTCGCTGGGCGTCTCGGATGACCGACCGATACCAGAACGTCAGCACGGCCAGAAACGGCAGCACGGCAAACGACAGCAGCGCCAGCTTGACGCTAAGCTGCAGCATGACGGCGACGATGCCAATCAGCACGATGACGTCTTTGATCAGGTTGACGACAACCTGCGAATACAACTGGTTAAGCGCCTCCGTATCCTGCGTGACGCGGACGACGAGCCTCCCGACGGGATTGCGGTCGAAGTAGGACATCGACATGCGGCTTAAATGCTGAAAAAGCTGCTGCCGGATGTTGAAAATGATCGTCTGCCCCGTATACTGCAGCAGATTACTTTGCAGATAACTGAGCAGTGCCGCGACGACGGCCGCGCTAAGAAAAGCGACGCCCAGCCAGAGGAAGCCGGTGTAATCCTGCTTGCGGAACGCCTCCAGCGCGGCGGCGTCCAGCGGCTCGGCGGCGAACGTCTGCCCTCCGGCGTGCACTTCCGCTCTGCCGCCCGCTTCCGCCACGATCGCCTGCTCGGGCTGCTTGGCGATCCAGCCGGCAATGAGCCAGTCTTTGCCGCCGATCCGGACGATCTGAGCCTGCTGCGCTCCAGGCTCCGGCTGGCGGGCCATCCGCCCGGCTGCGTCCGGTTCGAGCCGGACGTAGGCTCTGCCGTTCCACTCCGTCACGGCTCCGTAGCTCCGCAGACGCTCGGCCTGAGAAGCTTCCGCCGACAGCATCGGCTTGTGCAGCCCGTTGATATGGCCGTCGATCGCCACCTTAATGAGATATGGACGCGCCAAGTCGGCGACGACGATCAGGAAGGCCAGGACGACGCAAAGCGCGATCATTCGCCAATAAGGCTTGGCGTAAGACAGCAGCTTCGTAAGCAGTTGCGTGTCTTTCATCGTCTTGACGTTTTTTTCCGCGTGTATATTCATGCGCCCGCCCCTCCCCGCATCTGTCGCGAAGAAGCGGCGTCCTGCTCCTGTCCGTCTTCCCGCTCGGCTTCCTGATCCAGCAGCTGCTTATGGTACATGTCGGCGTAAATGCCGCCCCGGGCCAGCAATTGCTCGTGATTGCCGCGCTCGACGATACGGCCTTCGTCCATGACGACGATTTGGTCGGCGCTCTGCACCGACGAGATCCGGTGCCCGATAATGATCGTCGTCCGCCGGTTCATCACGGATTGGAGCCCTTCGAGGATCAAATCCTCCGTGATCGTATCGACCGCGGACAAACTGTCGTCGAAGATCAGCACCGACGGCTTCTTGATCACGGCCCTCGCGATGCTTACCCGCTGGCGCTGGCCGCCCGAAAGCGAGATGCCGCGCTCGCCGAGCGCCGTTTCAAACTGGTTCGGGAACTCGACGATATTTTCGTACACTTGGGCGATCTTGGCCGCTTCGACGACCTGCTCGTCGCTGTAAGGCTTCGGATCGAATCCGATGTTGTCCCGGATCGTGGACGAGAACAGGAACTGGTCCTGCGGCACGATGCCAATCTGGCCGCGCAGCGTCCGCAGCGGAATTTCATGGATGTCATGCCCGTCGATAAACACCGTTCCTTTCGGCGGGTTGTACAGCCGCACGAGCAGATGCACCAGCGTGCTTTTGCCGCTGCCGACACGGCCTACGATGGCAAGGCTGGAGCCCTTCGGTACCTTGAGCGAGACGTTCCGGAGGGAGGGCCGCTTCGCTTCGGGGTAAGAGAATGTCAGGTCGCGGATCTCGATCTCGCCACCGATCGTTTGAATCTCCGGCTTGGCAACGACATCATCTACCACGTCCGGCTGCGTATTGAAGATTTCCAGCAGCCGCAGTTCCGAAGCCTTCCCGCGCTGGAGCAAGTTGACGACCCGGCCCAAGCTTTCGATCGGTCCCATAAGCAGCGACAAATACGTATTGAAAGCGACGAATTCGCCGAGCGTAATGATGTCTTTCAGTACCATGATGCCGCCAAGCACGACCGAGACGAGAAAGCTGAACCCGACAATCCCGGCGCTGAGCGCTCCGAATAACGAGTTCGAGCGCACGTACCGCCGGTTCATTTCGACAGCCTGCCGGTTGTCTCGGGTGAACAGCTCCCGCTCCGCTTTTTCCTGTACGAATGCTTTGACAACCCGGATGCCCGCGGTAAATTCCTGCACGCGGCTCGTCAAATCGGAGATTGCGGACTGCATATCCTTCGATTGCTGCATGATCCGCTTGTTAAACCGATAGGCAAGCAGGCTGAGCAGCGGCAGCGGCAGCATCGTCAGCAGCGTAAGCCATGGATTGACCGAACTCGTCATGGCCGCAACGGAAACAACGATCAGAAACACCGCTTCCATGACGTTGAAGTACCCCTGCATCGTCACCTCGCGGATGACCCCAACGTCGCTGATCGCGTGCGACATCAAGTCCCCGATCCGCTGATTGTTGAAATATTGCGCCGACAGCTTCTCCCAGTGGACGAACAGCTCGCCGCGCACCCGCATCTCCAGCTGCCGTGACAGCCGGAACAAATAAATGCGGGAAACAGACCGGAAGAAAGCGATCCCAAATCCTGCGGCAATCATCCAGACGCCGAAACGGACCGCCTGATCGTAGGTCAGCGCGCCTGTCTGGAGACTGTCCGTAAACCGTCCGAGCAGCCAGGGAATGATCAGCTGCAGGATGGACGATATGGACAATAATGCAAAGCCCATAAGGTAGGGCAAACGGTTCCGCTTGATATGAGACCAGAATATATTGTTATTCTCCATCCGTTTTCCTCCGTGGCAATTGAAGACTATTGTAAGGGTACCGCGATCGGGAGGAAGAAACCATGGATATGTTTACCTAATAAAATGGACTATTTGACTTTTTGGAACTGCCAAATATGAATTTTGGTACACCCGCCCGTCACCCATTGTTCGAGAGGCGCCCAACGTTCGGGATCGGTTCCGTCCCACACTCCCGGTTCCGCGGCGTATTCGTCCTTCCGGGTACGGACGGCCCGCATGAACCGGTATTGGTCGTCGCCAAGCCCGCTCCACAGCTCCACGAATAGCCCCGGCTGATCCGTTCCCTCGTACAGCTCCACCTGGGGGAAATCGTCGCGCAGCCGCTCAGACCATTCTAAGTACGGGAGGCGATAGGACGCATCAATTCGGTATTCGACAAAAACGATACACATTTTTTTCACAGCCTTTGCTTTATTTTGGACAAGAAAATGATACACTAATAGTAATGGGCTAGAGTAGACTATTGAAAAATTAGACGTTCAGGAGGTTAGTCCATGGACACCGGAACACACCTAGTGATCGGGCTCGGCCTTGCAGGCCTGGCTTATATCGATCCGGTTGTGGCAGCAGATCCGATGGTTTCGACAGCCGTACTGATCGGAACGGTAGCCGGCTCGCAGGCACCCGATGCCGATACGCTGCTGCGGCTGAAAGGTAACGCCGCTTACATTAAAAATCACCGTGGCTTATCCCACTCGCTGCCTGCTTTGGTGCTTTGGACGGCGCTCATCTCCGGGATTCTCTGGCTTGTCTTTCCCGCTTTGCCGATGTGGCATGTAACAATGTGGGTGTTTATCGCGGTTGCGTTTCACGTATTTACCGATTTGTTTAATGCGTATGGAACCCAGGCGCTTCGCCCGATTTCGGAGCGATGGGTCTCGTGGAATATCATTCACATTTTCGACCCGGTCATTTTCTCGTCTCATGTGCTCGCCATTTTTATATGGTCGGTGCATCTCATGCGTCCGGAAGTTTTGTTTCCTATATTATACGCATTCCTCGCCCTCTATTATATATGGCGTTCATGGACCCATTACCGGCTGGAGTCAGGGCTTCGCCCGCAGGATTCGACTTACGAGCCCGGCGACCGGTATACGCTGATCCCGACGGTCCATCTGCACCAATGGCAGATCGTGAAGCGGAAGCAGGACGGCTCGTTCCAGCTCGGAGAGCTCAAAAACCGCAAGTTCAATTGGATCGACCGGGTTTCCTGCGCCGTCCACCCGGCCGTTGAAGCATCCAAGACGCACCCGAACGTCGCCTGCTTCCTGTACTTTACTTCCTATGCCTGCGCCGAGCTGAAGGAGCACGCCTGGGGGTACGAGGTGCGCTGGGCCGACGTGCGCTACCGGCACCGCAAGCAGTATCCGTTCGTCGCGGTGCTCCTGCTCGACAAAAAGCTGAATCCGATCGATTCGTACGTAGGCTGGGTCAGCGAATCCCGGCTCGAAAAGAAGCTGCGGATGGGCGGCGCTTAACAAGCGGCTCATCCTCCTCTTTTTCTGCTGCCACGGAAAAAAGCTCAAGGATTTCTCCTTGAGCTTATATTCATGAAGCTTTGTTCCAGAGCCCTGCGGTTAGCGGGCAGCGCCGCCGGAGATAGCTTGCTCGGCGATTTGGACCAAGCGGCGGGTAATGTGACCACCGATTGCACCTGTGTCGCGGGAAGCCATGTAACCATAGTAGCCGTCTTGCGGAATTTGAATGCCCAGTTCTTGAGCAACCTCGTACTTCAATTGCTCCAAAGCTTGGTTTGCTTGAGGTACAACTAATTGATTGCTGCTGCGGGATTGTCCTGCACCCATGTTCAGCACTCCTTTCAACGGGATGATGTCTTTGATGTATTTGCAAGCTTGCAAGCTTATTATGTGTCGTATGTCTGAACTTATACTCCCTTTTGAAAAAATCAATCGGAGTTTCAAATTTTATCGGAAAGGCAGGTGCGGACTCGTCATGACGAAAGGATTAGGGTTGTTTTTTGCCTTCGGGGGCACGGCGCTCCTCGCGTGCATCAGCTTCTTTATGGCCACGGGCAAGCCTTGGCTGGCTGCTCTGTTCGGCTTGTTGTCGGTGCTGTTTATCGGAGCCGGCTTTATCGTGAAAGCCAAATTGAGAAAACGAAACGAATAAAAGAGCTTGCCCGGGACGAAGAAAGTTTCGTCCGGACAAGCTCTGGGGATGGGCTACAGAACGACGTAGCCCATTTTTTCTTTAACCCGCTTCAGCATTTGCTCCGCTTGCGCTCCCGCGCGCTCTTTGCCTTGACGCAAAATATCGTACAGCTCACCCGAGCTGCGGATCTCCGCATACCGCTGCTGGATCGGCTCCAAAGCAGCTACGACCGCTTCAGCCAGATCCTTCTTGAACGGCCCGTAGCCTTGCCCCTCGTACTGCGCTTCGATCTCCGCAATCGTTTTGTCCGCGCACTCGGCGTAGATGCTGATCAAGTTGCTGACCTCCGGCTTGTTTTGCGGGTCGAACTTCACTTCCCGCCCCGAGTCGGTTACGGCCCGGCTTATTTTTTTTCGGATGACGTCCGGGGCATCCAGCATCGCAATGTAGCTACCGGCGTTCGGACTGCTCTTGCTCATCTTCTTGGACGCGTCGTCCAAAGACATAATCCGTGCGCCTACTTCAGGGAAGTAGCCTTTCGGAATCGTAAACGTATCGCCGTAACGCTGATTGAAGCGGTGCGCCAGATCGCGCGTCAGCTCCAAATGCTGCGTCTGGTCGTCGCCGACCGGAACAAGTGCCGTATCGTACAGCAGAATGTCGGCCGCCATCAGCGACGGATAAGTGAACAGACCGGCTCCGACGGATTCCTTGCCGGCGGATTTGTCTTTGAACTGCGTCATGCGTTCCAGTTCGCCCATGTACGTGAGCGTCGTCATCAGCCAGCCGAGCTCGGCATGCGCAGATACGGTCGATTGCAGGAACACGGTCGCCACGTTAGGATCGATGCCTGCCGCCAGGTAGAGCGCAGCGACGGCTTCCGACTGATCCTTCAGCTTTTCCGGCTCCTGCGGCACCGTGACGGCGTGCAGGTCCACCACCATAAAATAACAATCGTGCGTATGTTGAAGCTTTACGTAATTTTTCAATGCACCGATATAGTTGCCGAGCGTCAGCTGACCGCTGGGCTGCATGCCGGACAATACTCTCAATTTGGACATTTTGCAGTCCGCCTCCTTTATTTTATTTCGCCTGTAAGCTTCCCGAGAAAAACAAAAAGGCCTCCCGCCGCAAGGGACGAGAGACCGTGGTGCCACCCTAATTTACCCGCAATCGTCTGTACAAGACAGATCCCACGGGCCTTCAGCCTCCTGTAACGGGGAGGAAACCGGAACGGCCTACCGGCGCGCAACGCTGAATCGAAGCTTACCCGGGCCCGGGTGCGTCTGCGCACGTTCAACCTTCAGCTCAGGGATCCATTCGTTCGGCTGCCGCCCGCCGGTTTACACCACCCACCGGCTCTCTGCAGAGCTTGCCTGCCGCCTACTTATTCCCGTCATCGCTCTTATTAGACGTCATTTTACCTAAACGCCATCCTCCTTGTCAACCTCGGAATCGGAACAGGAACGTCCACCGCCGCAGCCACGCGCTTTTCCAGTCTTCATAAAGCTTTAAAAACTTGTCCTATGTACGAATCGGAAAGCATACTATATAATAATAATTACGAATAATAAGGAGACATGCCCCTTGCAAACAATCGTCCAACGGTGGGTTACGAACATTCTCGCCGTGCTGTGCATCCTGATGCTGGTTCTCATTTATACGCAAAAGCAGCCGCCGGACTTTTCCTTTTTAAGCAGTGCCGGCATGCAAAATTTCAAAACGCTGTTCATCAGCATTATCCTCGAGGCGCTGCCGTTCGTCCTGCTCGGCGTGCTCGTGTCCGCCCTGCTGCAGATGTTCGTGTCCGAGCAGACCATCCGCCGGCTGACGCCGAAAAATCCGGTGCTCGGCGTTCTGTTCGCCTGCGTCGTCGGGATCATTTTTCCGCTGTGCGAATGCGGCATGGTACCGGTCATCCGCCGGCTGGTGCTGAAAGGAATGCCGGTCTATGTGGCCGTCGTCTTCATTCTCGCCGGTCCGATTATCAATCCCGTTGTGTACGCGGCGACCTTCATGGCATTCCGCACGCGGCCGGAGATCGCTTATTCCCGGATGGCGCTCGCCTTCATCGTTGCGGCGGCGATCGGCCTTATCGTGTACCGGTTCGTGAAGCGCAATCCGATCCGCGGGGCGGCGCCGGAGCTTAGCGCCAACGGGTACGGCGCTCCCCAAGCCTTGCATCGGCGCGACGACGCCCGGCATAGCGCGCACGAGCACGAGCATACACATAAGCATGGCCATTCCCATGAGCAGCACCATGTCCATATGCATCATCATGACCATGCTCACCATCACGGGCATACGCATCCACACAGCCATGCGGACCATGACCATACGCACGATCATGGACATAGCCGCAGCAGCCGTTTGCTCGGCGTCCTCGGACACGCTTCGGACGAATTTTTCGATATGGGAAAATATTTGATTTTCGGCGCGTTTCTGACCGCACTCATTCAAACGCTCGTCGCGCGCGAAAGCCTCGTGTCCATCGGCCAAGGCGATTTTACCTCCCATCTGTTTATGATGGGGCTCGGGTACGTCTTGTCGCTCTGCTCCACCTCGGACGCTTTCGTCGCTTCGTCGTTTGCCGCAACCTTCTCGACCGGCTCGCTGCTGACATTTCTCGTCTTTGGCCCGATGCTGGATATAAAAAGCACGCTAATGCTGCTGTCGGCCTTCCGCGCCCGCTTCGTGCTCCTGCTGTCCGCACTGGTCGTTATTGTCGTGCTCGCCGCATCGCTGCTGTACGAACGGCTTTTCTTCCTGTAAATTGACTTCCAAACAAGGCAAAAGGAGTGTGTGCCGTGAATTCTCGGGTACTGGGCCTGCATCATGCATTGAAAACCATAATTCTGCTCGGCTTCGCCGTCTACATCGCCTATCTGGTCAAAACCGACGGCATTCTGCTGTACATAGCCCCCCGCATGGTTGATTACGTCAAATGGTCGGCCGTCGCGCTGTACGCCGTCGCCGCCTACCAGCTCTACTTGACGCTTCGCGCCTGGCGCGGCCGGGCATCCGTCGTCTGCGATTGCGACCATGATCACACCCCATCGCGGTCGCTGTTCAAAAACATCGTCGTGTACGGATTGTTTTTCTTCCCGCTGCTGCTGGGCTTTCTACTTCCCGACAGCACGATGGGCAGCAGTCTTGCCGCCAAAAAAGGGATGAACCTCAGCAGCTCCAGCTCGGTGAAAAAAGACAGCGAAGCCGCCAGTGCGGAGACCGGAACCACGAGCGCCCCGGCAGGGACTCCCGCTGGTACGGATACCGCCCCCGCTGCTCCAGGCGCTCAAGCACCCGGGACTCAGGCGGCAGTGTCTGCGGACGGGGAGCTTTTTCCGGCAGATAAATTTACCCAGCAATACGCAAAATATGCGAAGCAGCTCTACAAATCCGATTTGATTACGGTGAAAGAAGATTTATTCATCGAAACGCTGACGTCCGTCGACCTGTATCTCGACCGGTTCGTCGGCAAAAAGCTGCAGCTCACCGGCTTCGTCTACCGGCAGGAGGAGATGAAGAGCAACCAGTTCGTCGTGGCACGCTTCTCCATCCAATGCTGCTCCGCGGACGCCGCCCCGTTCGGCGTGCTGGCCGAATATGACCGGGCCAATACGTTCGCAGACGACAGCTGGGTTACGGTCACCGGAACGATTCAAAAAACGAAGCTGAACGATGCTGACATCATGGTGCTGAAGGTCGAGAAAATCGCCAAAGCCGAGCCGGCCAAAGTGCCGTACGTCTACCCGAACTTCGATTTCGGCGCCTGATTCAAAGGATTTTCCCGGGTGACAGTCCCCGGCTCCTCTGGTACAATGGAAGCGATTTACGATCGGACTATTTTACCGGGCAAAGGAGAACTTCGGAATGATAATTAAGCAGATCGACTGGCAGGGAACACCGGCCTATACGCTCGAAAACGACAACCTGATCGTCAGCATTTGCCCATCCGTCGGCAACAACGTCTACAGCATTTGGGATAAAACGCTGGAGCGCGAAATGCTGCGCGTCCCGGCCTCGCCGGCCGCAATGGCCGACGAGCCGGTTCAATACGGCACGCCGATTCTGATGCCGCCGAACCGCATACGCGATGGCCGCTTCACGTTCGAGGGCCGCAGCTACCAATTCGAGATCAACAACGCGCAGGGCAATCATATTCATGGCGTGATCAAGAGCCAGCCCTGGACCGTGCTTGCCACCGGCGAAAAGGACGGGGTCCTCTATATCACGTCCGTTTTTCGTTTGGCCGCCGATGCACACGTGCAGCATCAATTCCCGCACGAGCTGGAGCTTGAGGTAACCTACGAGCTGCGGGGCAGCACGCTCCGTCACCTACTGAAGGCGACTAACCGGGGACAAACGTCCGCTCCGTTCGGCTACGGGCTGCATACGTGGTTTTTGCTGGACGGGGAGCCGGAGAACTGGACGCTGCAGCTGCCGGCGAGCGGCATCTGGGAGCTGGACGAAACGAACGTTCCTCTCGGCCATATCGCGCCGCTTAGCGACAGGTACGCGAAGCTGCCTGAAGGCGACGTGCTGAAAGGCCATGACATGGATACCGTGTTCCAAATCGGGGACTACCCTTGCCTCGCCGTGCTGTCCGGCCCGAAGGCGGATATCCGCTACAGCGGCTCCGATCTGTTCAAGCAATGGGTCGTTTATACGAAGGGCGAAGCCCGGGATTTCATCTGCCTGGAGCCATACACTTGGGTTACTAACGCACCGAATATCGATCAACCGGCCGAGGTGACGGGCTTCCGCGCCATCGAACCGGGAGGTTCGCTGGAGCTCGAAGTAAAGCTTGAGGTTACTTACAAATAACTTGAACATAAAACGGCTAAAAAAGGCTCGCGGGCAGCCCGGAACGAAACCGGGCGACGCGGGCCTTTCCGCATGCTTTAAAGCCCCCTCGCGCCCCATTCTTTTCCTTTTTCTACGCGGGTCTATAATTCGAAGTCCGTACGCAAATATTAGCTAATAGCTTGGAATTCAGCGTTCTGGAGGACCCGCGCAATGGCCAAACGATATTGCCGTTATTCCGTTCTTCTGATCCTATTGATCTCGGGCGCGTGCTCTCCTGCGGCCGAGCGTACCGCGCCTCCGGCACCGTCTTCAAGCGAACCCCGGATGGGGACCGACACGAAAGCGACTCCCACGCCTTCCCCATTGCCGTCATCCGAACCGGATGCCCCTGCGGAACGCCGGGTGACCTTGGCCGCAGCCGGCGACGTGCTCATTCACCGTACGATCTACGAGGACGCACGGACACGGCTTAACTACGATTTCCGACCCGTCTTCGAGGCGGTGCGGCCGCATTTGCAGGGGGCCGACGTCGCGTTCGCCAATCAGGAGAGCATTACCGGCGGAACCGCGCTCGGGCTGTCCGATTACCCAGCCTTTAACAGTCCGTTCGAGACAGCCGACGCCCTCCGTGACGCGGGAGTCGATATCGTCTCGATGGCGAACAATCATACGCTGGATCGCGGAGAACAGGCGGTGCGTCAGGCGATCCGGCATTGGAAGCAGCTTGGCGTCGAATATGCGGGCGCGAGCGAGAACGAAGCGGACCGCAAGCGGCTCCGGATCGTGGAGCACAACGGCTTGAAGCTTGCTTTCGTCGCTTGGACTTACGGGACGAACGGGATTTCCCGGCCCCCGGGCAAGCCTTATTTGGTCCATTTGCTTGAACAGGAGCGCGCATTCCGGCAAGAAATCGCCGAGGCGAAAAAACAGGCCGACGCTGTCGTGGCGAGCCTTCATTTCGGAACCGAATACGCCCGGCTTCCATCGGAGCAGCAGCGAAAATGGGCCCGCTTGGCCGCAGCCGCCGGAGCCGATGTCATCCTCGGCCATCATCCGCACGTGCTCCAGCCGCCGGAATGGATCGATAACGGAAACGGCGGGAGGACGCTCGTCGCTTACTCCCTTGGCAACTTCCTGGCCGCACAAAAGAAGCCCGATCCGTATGTGCGGATCGGCGGTATTTTGAAGGCGGAGCTGCGGAAGCCGAGCGGGGCGTCTGGCGGCAGAGCGGCCGTCACGGTCGGCGGAGTTCGCTTTTTGCCGACCTATATCCGGTTTCAGGCCTGGCGGGGATATCGCGTCATTCCGTTAAGCCAAGCCTCGGAGGCAGAGCTTCCCGGCGTGCGTGGCATACGGGAGGAGATCGCCGCCCATATGCGGCGGTGGATGCCGGAGCTGCTCGTCGATTAGCGGTAGAATGACAAAAAGCTGAGCCGCAGGGCGTCAGCCTTTTCCTCCTTTTCGCGTCCGAAACACGCACCTGCCCCGCTCTTCTTCGTACGATATAGAAAAAGAACGCGGAAAGGCAGGCTGGACAGATGAGCATCAGCAAATCCGATTGGTTCGACGGAATTACCAAATTGTTGACCGAGGACAAACAGATGAAGACCATGTTCAAGGACATGGAAAAACTGGAGAAAGAAATGACCGCTTTAATGAAACAGATGGAAGCGCTCAAGAAGCCGAAAAATAACAACTAGCCCCGGGCAAGCTGCCGCTTTACCGTTTCGACGGTATCCTTGAAATACGGCCGGTAATCCAAAGGTTCGACAAAACGCAAAAACGTCTCCCCGATCTCCCTTACCTGCTTGGCGTAATCCGACCGATCGATATCATACGTGCCCAATTGACGAGGGGACCTCCCCTCCCGTTCCTCCACTTCCGTCAATTCCAACCGGTCGTCGGCCTTATGCCGTACGATAAACGAGAACGCCCGGCATTCCGGATCCCCGCAGCCGCAGCAGAAGAACGGCACGCGCTGCCATTCGTCCGCCGGCGCCCAACGAAACGGCTCCACATCTTCATGAACGCTGAGCAACAGCGCCGGAAGCCCTACGTCGATGCACAGCGGTTCGTCAATCAGCGTTTCGCCGTCAATCTCCAGTTTAACGTCGGCATGCACGATTTGCAGGTCCGCATCGAAGGACCAATTGCTGCACGTCAGCATGAATCCCAAGACAATCCCTCCTCGTTGTATGGTCAGATTTACCAATTTCCAGTCCGTGTATATTCGTTCGTGTGGAACATACTACCTAGTGAACGGAGGTGATATCGATGGGCGCAGGACAATCCCGCAGCAGCAACCAATTGGTCGTACCTCAAGCTAACCAAGCTTTGGATCAGCTGAAGTATGAAGTTGCTCAAGAGCTGGGCATTCAGATTCCTCAAGACGGTTACTATGGCTTCATGGCAACCCGTGATACTGGGGCAATCGGGGGTCACATCACTCGTCGTCTGGTTCAAATCGCCGAGCAGCAGCTGGCAGGCAAGTTCACAAGATAATGCACGACCTCAATACTTAACCGGGCGGCTCCTTAGGGACCGCCTTTTTCCGTTGCCATTCATTATAGCAAAACTATCATTTGCTTTCTATTTGCCACTTTAGCTATGACTTAAGTATAATGGAGGGCATAGTCCCTCAAAAGGAGGATTGCTTTTGGCTCTCCGGTTCGGGAGAAGCCGTTTGCCTGAATTGCTGGCTCAGACAAACAGGACACAGGCAGATCTAGCAAAGCATTTGGGAGTTACTGAATCTTACATTTCACAAATCATCAAAGGGAAAAGCAAGCTATCCGTTCTCAAGATGAAGATGGCGGCGGATTACCTCAATTGTTATATGGATGATCTTTTTGAATGGGAATGGGAGACAGGTAAACGGTAAAGAGCAAATTAGGTTTGCTCATTCTCCGGCCACAAACTTAAGTAATAGCTTAAGTCGAGCCAAAAATGGTAACGATGTCCGAGATCAATAAGCTGCTTGCAGACATGATGAAAGAAATAGAACAGCTTAGAGTAGGGCTCAATGCCTTATCCGAGAACAAGACATCCTTGGTAGATCCTGAAGTCATCAAGGCCAGTAAAAAATTGGACGACGCTTTGAACGAGTACGCCCGCCTGTCCAGCAAATGGCAAGAACCCCCCACCGGCCAAGTTTAGTGGGGGGACCGTTTTCTATGACTGCTTCCGGCAGTTAATCGCGTAGAGCCGTACTTCCTCATCCGTATCCGCATACGGGATCGTGCCTTCAAAATGCATTCCCAGCTTTTCCAACAGCTTGGCCGACGCATGGTTATCTTTGGTGGTAATCGCCACAAGGCGTTGTAGCCCCAGTTCGGATTTGGCATAAGCCAGCGCGGCAGAAGCAGCCTCGAATGCGTACCCTTTCCCCCGGAATTCGGGAAGAAATGCATATCCGATATCGACATCCTCTAAGAAATCCCGTTTTGCAAATCCGCAGATACCGACCGGCGTGCCCCCATCTTTCAATTCCGTCAAGTAAAATCCGAACCCCAAACGGGCATATGAGTCCAGCGGCCCTTTTATAATAAAGCTCCGCGCGTCATCGAGCGTCCTCAAGCCTTTATCGCCGATGTAGCGGATCCAGGAAGGATCGTTCATAAGCTCCAGAATAAACGCCGCGTCCTCTACGGTTTGGTGGCGAAGAATCAGCCGGTCGGTTTCGAGTACGATCATATCGGTACCCCTTTCATTCGTAAAAACACACCCCTGTGGTGCTTAATGAGGTGTGTCATTCGGTGGATTATGCTTGTTATTTTTCTTGTCATGGATGTACAGATCGAGCGCTTCAATCCCTCTGCGCGCAAGCTGAATAAATAAAATTAAACAGTAAATGGAAAGACCGATTAAAATGACATAAATCAGCATACTCCCAATAGCAAAAAACTCTATGTTAATCACCTCCGAATTGATTATACACCCACTATTCCAAAAAGTTCCATACTATAACCCCCTATTAAAATCAAAAAAACCTCCCGATCAAGGGAGGCTGTAAGTTATATCGAACATTTAGAGCATCAGAAGGATTGAATTTAGTTGAAACCATAAAACAATTTAAAATAGTTATAATGGGATAAAAGAAAACCTTGGTATGAGTGCAGTAAGCTTGATCAATAAGAAAAACTTCTATCGAAGTCTATTCATGGATGAGCGACCGCGGTTTAGCGGAAGTTTTTCTTGGGATATAGAATTTGTTCAGCTTCGCTGAAAATTTATAAATTCTATATCGTTCAAAAATCGCGTTTGTTTTTATTGGACTCGCTAACCAAATTCGCCATGTTATAGTTCGACTCAAAAGTCACGCTGGTGCAGAGCAAGTCTTGGCGCATCGCGAATTCAAATTGAATCTCACCGTGCGTCCAACGTTTCAGCTTCAACGATTCCAGAGCGGTCTGGCGGAACGAAAGCTGATGGCTTTCGGACAGGCCACGCTCTGCCACCTTGATCTCCGTACCCTTGCTCTCCAGAGGAAAATGCCGGATGCCGAACTTCCCGACCATGTTATTTCGAATCTGGACGAAAACCGTCCCCGAGGTAAGCTGAGCCAGCTCCTCTCTCAATTCCCGAAACACCAAATCCAACTGTCTGGCTAAAGGCAACTGTTCTAAAATCACAGAGTTCCTCCTTTCAAGTAGTATAATTGGAATATTATGTATATCTGAGGCTCTAGACCCATTATAGGACAATATAACCACGTTGACAACAAATTTTTTCATAAAATTCACGATAATCCAACAAAATTTTACATCGTAAGGCACCGCGCATATGGGACCGCTTTCATTCAAGTGACTGAACGATTGCTCTCGTTGGAAAACTATGGACCGGGCATTCTTGGGGGTGGTATAATTACCCATACAGCCAGGGCGATGACGTAAGCATTTTATCCTACACCTTCAAAGGAGTCGTTAATTTATGAACTGGTTTCTGGGCCTTTCGTTCAAGAAGAAGCTGCAAATCGGCTGCTACACCCTCGTTGTCGTCTATTCTGCCGCCATGCTTCTGCTTATTTCCACCTCCTCCTTAAGTCCCATTCTCGGGTTCGTGTTTCTGGCTGTGATGGCAGGACTCAGCTATCCTTTTATACGCTGGTTGGAGAGAGCGCTTACAGAACCGATTAGCGACATTTCCCGCGCCGCCCTGAGCATCTCCAAAGGAGATTTCTCGCAAAAGATCCACATCCGCTCCGACGACGCTCTTGGCGAGTTGGGGACGGCCTTTAACCGCATGACGGAGAAGCTGCGCGAGCTTCTGCAGGAAACGGGACGGGCCTCGAAGCATGTGTTCGACTCCAGCAGGGATATTTATTTTAAAAATGAGAAGATGAAAACAGTGCTTGAGGAAGTGTCCGTCGCCGCCGGAGAGCTTGCGTCCGGAGCCAATCAGATTTCGGAAGAGATCGGCGGCGTCTCCTCGGCGACGAAGGATATCGAGCAGCGGGTAACCGAATATACGGAATCGACCCGGGAAATGAACTCGCGGGCCAGACAAATGATAGCGCTGGTAGACAAAGGACTTCAGTCGGTGGAAACCCAGAGCGAAGGCATGCGCAAAAATGTCGACGCTACGGCCAACGTATCTCAAACGATCGATTCGCTCGCCCGGCAGACCGGCAGCATCTCGCAAATGACCCGAACCATCTCGGATATTGCCGAACAAACGAATCTGTTATCGTTGAACGCTTCCATCGAAGCTGCGCGTGCAGGCGAGCACGGCAAAGGCTTCGCCGTCGTCGCCCAGGAGGTCCGGAAGCTGGCGGAGGAAGCCACTGCCTCGACCAAAGAGGTGTTCGGTCTTGTTCGCAGTATCGAACAAGGGATTCAGCACGCGCTTGCGTCCATGGCCGAGAACGAGCAGATCGTCGCGGAGCAGACGAAGCTTATTGGCGAAACGGAACGGGTCTTCGCAGAAATCGTCAGCAGCGTCCGGTTCATTTCCGAGCAAATCGCCGCTTTCGCCGATGGGACGGAGCAAATGCTGGCCGGAGCCAAGCATATTTCGGCTACGATGGAAAATATATCGGCCATTACGCAGCAATCCGCTGCCGGGACCGAGGAGGTGTCCGCGTCGATGATCGACCAGATCTCGGCCGTACAGGCCATCGTGGCCCAGTCAGAGGAGATGACGAAGCTGGTGACGAAACTCCAGCAGACGATGAGTATCTTTAAATTGTAGCGTTAGGCGGGGCTTTTTGTCGAAAGGCATATCTTGCGCTGGAAATGAGGGATAAACAGGTCCGCCTCCGGCCGCTCTTGATATCGGGTCATTTGAATTATAACTGAAAGGTATTGACCCGATATCAAAGGCGGCACGTAAACTCTCCGACGGACCCGTTTATCCAATTTTTCAGCTCTAGGAACCCTTTAGATAACAAACCCCGCCTAAATAGGCGGGGCCCAGGTTGTTTTAAGAAACCCAGAATGGAGAAAATCTCAGACCAATAGAGGTGGGGTATATCCCGTAAGAGTTTACGTCCGCCTTTGAGACCCGTGAAAATACCATTAATTCTAATCAAGTTCACGGGTTTCAAGAGCGGCTGGAGGGATATACCCCACCGGCATATGCAGAGAATTTCTATGCGAAGCGGGTTTCTCAAAAAGCAAGCCCCGCCTAAAAAGAGGCGGGGCTAAAGATTACTCCGTTAAGCGCAGGAACTCGTTGACGTCGGCGATGGTGACGTCCATCGCCTGCTGCCAGAAGTCCGGCTTGCGTAGGTCGACGCCGAGATGCTTGCTCGCCAGATCTTCGACCGTCATCCGTCCGGTATCGCGCAGCAGCGCAATGTACTGGTCTTCGAACGCCGCGCCCCGGCGGAGCGCTTCGGCGTACAGACCGGTGCTGAACATGTAGCCGAAGGTGTACGGGAAATTGTAGAACGGCACGTCCGTCAAGTAAAAATGCATTTTCGACGCCCAGAAGTGCGGATGATACTCGGCAAGCGTATTCCGGTAAGCCTTCTTCTGAGCGGCTTCCATCAATTCGTTCAGGCGCTCGATGCTCACGAGCCCGTGGCGGCGCGCCTCGTAAAAGTCTGTCTCGAACAAGAACCGGGCATGAATGTTCATATAGAAAGCGACCGAGCGCTGAATTTTATCCTCCAACAGCGTTAACCGCTCTTCATCGGTCTCCGCTGCCTTCACTGCTGCATCGGAGACGACCATCTCGGCGAACGTGGAAGCCGTCTCGGCGACGTTCATGGCGTACTCCTGGGCAAGCGCCGGCAGATCGTTCATCACATGTTGATGATACGCGTGTCCGAGCTCGTGCGCGAGCGTCGATACGTTCGATGCGGTGCCCGCATACGTCATAAAGATGCGCGTTTCTTCGGAGATGGGAAACGACGTGCAGAATCCGCCAGGACGCTTGCCTGCGCGGTCCTCCGCTTCGATCCAGCCGTTCTCGAACGCCATTACGGTGAATTCGGCCATTTTCGGGCTGAAGCGGCGGAACTGCTCTACGATGAGTTGCGCGCCTTGATCATAGCTGAACGTCATATTGCCTTCTCCGACCGGTGCGTCGACATCATGCCATGCCAATTTCTCAACGCCCAGCAGCTTCGCTTTCCTCTCCAGGTAACGGACGAACACGTCTTTGCTCTGCTCGATCACGCCCCACATCGCATCCAGCGTTTCCTTCGACATCCGGTTGATGGTTAGCGGCTCCCGATGAATCTCATCCCAGCCCCGGCGCTCATACAGCTTAAGTCGGAAGCCGCCCAGGTGATTGAGCGCGTCGGCGCAGTAATCGGCATGTTTCGCCCACTCCCGCTCCCACAAGTCGAATACCCGCTGCCGTACGCTGCGGTCCGGGCTGTACATTTTGTTGGCGGCCTGTCCCGCCGAGAGCTCCGTTACAGTCCCGTTTTCTTCGAACGGGATGCTGAACTTGCTCACCGTCGTATTGTACAGCTCGCCCCAACCGTGATACCCGTCTACGGCAAGGTCGTGGATTAGCGCTTCCTGCTCCGGTGACAGCTTCTCCGATGCAAGCCGGCGCCGCTCTTCAAGCGGGTAAGTGATTTCACTAAGCTCCGCGTGAGCAAGCAAGCCTTGCCAAGCCGACTCGGGAATGCGGCGCAGGAAATCGTCAAAACGCGTCGAGGCGGAAGCGAAAGCGGCTTGAATCGACTTCACCTGCCCAGTGAGCTGGACCGCACGCTTGTCGTTTTGATTTTCCGCCGTCAGGCAGCCGGTGAACGATTCCGCTTCGCGTATTTTCAATAAGGCCGTTTGCACCAACACAATCACGGGGAGCAGCGATGCCGATTGCTCTGGCGTTTCCGGTACGGCCAGCCCGCTTAACGTCTCGTCCAGCTCGGAGATGTTCGATTGCAGCTCTTTCAAAAATTGAATAAAAGCATCAGACCCGCTGCCTCCCGGAAAAAAACGCTCCAAATTCCAAGTTTGCGGCAAAGGATTACGCATGGATAAACACCTTCCTTATTTATACATTATGTATCTCTTTCCATTAAACCACAATTTGGCGCAAAACCAAAATGCCGCGGCCCCATTTTTTGGTTGAATTTTAGGTCTCGGATATGATTAAATGGAGACTGTAGATCTATAGACTGGAGGGACTGCGAATGAGACCTTTGCAGATTTCACCTGAGACGGCGCAGAAACTCGCGAAGGAATTGAA
This sequence comes from Paenibacillus tyrphae, assembly GCF_027925525.1. Classification (GTDB taxonomy): domain Bacteria; phylum Bacillota; class Bacilli; order Paenibacillales; family NBRC-103111; genus Paenibacillus_G; species Paenibacillus_G tyrfis_B. The sequence goes on from NZ_BSDJ01000028.1 coordinate 32,405, forward strand.
CGTTCCGATCGAACACCTGATGCATATGCCTCAGCACATTCTTCTGCAAAAGCTGGCCGAGCTTGCCGGGAAGACGAAGGACAATTCCACGGCTCCGGCTCCGGATAAAGATTCCAGCGTTTCCGGCCAGGAGTAAACCTATGATTCCATTTGAAAATACATGGCCCTATGAACGGATCGGACAAGACGTGTATGTGCACAGCTGCCCCTTTTGCCACGCTGCCAATGTTTTGCTGCCGCTCAAACTTAAAGACCTCTCGGAACTTCGCGAAGGCGTCAAAAAACTGCTCGTCTTCCCCTGCTGCCGAAATAAAGAGACTCTGGTCGATGCCGACCAAGATTATTTGCTTGCGGGCCGTCCGCTGCGCCGATACGGCAAAGAGTAAGCGTTCCCGCCTTCCCAGGAGACATCTTCATGGATTTCTTTGCGCTTACGCATGCTTGTACCTTGATAGCGCTCAGCTATATGGCACTTAAGATACGCAATTGGCTGGTTATCGAACGCTTACAAGCAATAGCCGTGCCTGTGCTGACGGGAGCCGCCAGCATCGTGATGATGCTCTTGTCCTTGCCGGGGGACTCCCTGTTTAGCGACTTGAAATTCGCGCCGATCGTCATGGCGGGCCTGCGGTTCGGCTGGGTCTCCTCTCTGCTGTCCACCTTGCTTCCTGCGGGGTACATGCTGCTGGAGCACAAGCCGGACTGGGGGATTGAAGCCGTTCAATCCCTTCTGCTGCCCGCCATCATCAGCTCGCTGTTTCATCGGAAAGAATACGATTCCGGTTATTTTTTCATCCGGCTGACCGACGGGTGGAGCGTCTGCGCGATTCTTACCGTAGTACGCGTGGTTTCGCATGTCCAGTTGGAGACTACCCAGACCTCGGTGTTTTGGCTGTCGCAGCTGCTGATGCTCGTCTACTCGGGGCTGGCGATCATGGCCCTGATCTATATGTTCAACGACGAGAACAAAATCTGGATCATGCAGCGGAAGCTGGAGCTCGAAGCGAAGCAGGACAACCTGACCCGGCTGCCGAATCTGCGCGGCTTTATGGATATCGCCAAGCGGACCGTCCGCAGCCGGCGCATCGCGATCATGATGATCGATATCGACAATTTCAAACGGTACAACGACACGTTCGGACACCTGCACGGAGATCAGCTTCTTCGGGAAGCCGGACAGCTGCTGAAAACGGCCGTCCACGAGCAGGATTACATCGCCAGATACGGCGGAGAAGAATTCATTATTTTAAGCCACATGACGGATGAAGCCCAGCTGTCACACTATGCGGACTGGCTGCGCCACAACATTGAAGAGTACCGCTTTTACGGGGATTCCGTGGCCGGAACGACGATTTCGATCGGCATCTCCATCTCCCGCATGCCGGGAGACGAGCTCCGCCGGCTTATTGCCGAAGCGGATGAGGCGCTGTACGTCTCCAAGCAATCGGGCAAAAACCGCTATACGTTCTATCGGGCGGATCAAACACAAACACAGCAAAAAAACGCTTGAAGCGTTCTCGGATCGATGCCGGGAAGCTTGAAGCGTTTTTGAGTTGAAGGCATCAGGTCAATTCCTGGGCCTCGGGTTCGAGCACAACCGAATCCGCATGCATATCCTCACGGGTCACGGCCCATTGCTCGCGGCATGCCCGAATCATGCCGGCATCCATGATGCGCTTGTCGTTAATGACGCGCGAGAACCATTTGACCGCTTGGTTATACTGCTTCAGCCGGCGGCTGAGCTCCCCCATCAGGTACATGAGACGGGCATTGTTCATCTCCGCCGCTTCCGTCTCGAATGCCCGCGTATACTCATCCAGCGCATGCTGCAAAAACCGGGCTTCCTGCTCCTTGTCGTTCCGGTAGCGGTAAAGCCAGGCGATATGGTGCAGCATCCCGGCGGTAATGCGCCCTTTATCGTTGACCGTCTGGGCCGTAACGAGCGCAAGCTTGTAGGCGTAAAGCGCATCCTCCCACGTCCGCTCGCCCCCGTAGTCCTTGTACGTCCAATGGTCGGCGACTTTTTCGCGGAATGCCGTTTTTTGTGCGGGCGTTAGCCGGTCCTTGGAATTCTCCGTCCCCGCAAACCCGCAGTGGGGGCAGATGCGTACGACATAATAGTCTGGGTTAATGTCCTTATAATGAACGCAGAAATCGGTGTCGGTGCCGGACGCCTTCTTGAAGCTCGGGCGGACGCGGGACGTTTGAAATACGGCGTCGCAGTGATGACATCTGACGCTGACTTGAAATAAAGGTTCGACCACGGAACACACTTCCTCAGCTTCGTTTTCTGGTTTCGATAAGCTTCGTTAGCTATTGCTATGGCTGTTGACAAAATGATACGCCGGGCCCTTCAGCCGCTCCAGTACGGCAAGCCGAAGCTCTCGTTCCATCCCCGTTTCTTCCAGTGCCTCCGCCATACAGCCGAGCCAGGCGTCCGCACGCTCCGGCGTGATCGGAAACGGCAAATGCCGCGCACGCATCATCGGGTGCCCGTACTGCCCGGAATACAGCGGCGGTCCGCCGAAAAATTGCGTCAAGAACAAGTACTGCTTTTCCATGACCGGCGTAATGTCTTCCGGGAACAGGGGCCCCAGCAGCGGATGCGCCTGCACCTTCGGGTAGAACGCCTCCACAATGCTGCGGATGGCCGCCTCCCCGCCGATCGCTTCGTAAAACGTCATCTCCCGTTCTTCCCGGGTCATGCGGTTCATCTCCCAACGAAAAAAGATGCTAAGCTGCCTTGCACCTTAGCATCGTTATTTTGTAAAACGCTTTATACATCCTCTTCGCCCGACGTCATCAACGTCTCCCTAATGACATACACAAAAGCGCATACGAGAATTCCAGCAATGATACCCATCATCTGAAATCACTCCCATTCTCATATTGGTACTATTGTACCATACATAGCTCGAAAATTCAGCCTTTTTCTGACGGTCCGGCAACTTTTTCGTCTCTATGCCGGCACGCCCGGGAGGCATGTCTCCCCGCAGCGGCTCATATATCAGAATGACAGGCCTTTCTCGAAAGGAAGTGGTACCTTTGCTTGGCAAACGAATATCCGTCCATATCGCTGCATCGCTCGCCGTCCTGCTGGCCTGCTTGATGCTCGCTTTCCCCGCCGAGGCGTTTCACGCCTCGCTAAAAGGATTGTCTATCTGGTGGGACGTGCTGTTTCCGGCGCTGTTCCCGTTCTTTGTTATCGCCGAAATCATGCTCGGGCTGGGTATCGTGCATTTTTTCGGCATGCTGCTCGATCCGATGATGCGGCCGGTATTCCGCATTCCCGGCATCGGAGGCTTCGTTATGGCTATGGGCTTCGCCTCCGGCTATCCGATTGGCGCGCGCCTGACGTCGCAGCTATGGACGCAGCGGCTCGTCAACCGGGAAGAGGGCGAGCGGCTGGTCGCTTTCACGACATCGTCCGACCCGATCTTTCTGATCGGCGCCGTAGCCGTCGGTTTTTTCCACGATGCCGCGCTTGCGGGCGTGCTCGCCGCGGCGCATTACGGCTCGGCTCTGCTGATCGGCCTCCTGATGCGGTTTCACGGCAGGCCCGGGAAGCAAGTCGACGACTACCGCCAACCGGCGTTCACGTCTCTCCTGGAAGCCTCCCCCGGCCAGCCGCTGTGGCGCCGCGCTTTCGAAGCCATGCACCATGCCCGGATGAACGACGGCCGGACGCTGGGCACGATGCTGCACCAAGCGCTCGCCTCGGCGCTGCAGATGATATTCGTGATCGGCGGGCTCGTCGTGTTCTTCTCCGTCGTCATGGAAGTAATGGCTTCCGCAAAGGTGATGAGCTTGTTCTATGCGGTCATCGAATCGGTGCTGGGCATCTTCGGACTGCCGCTCCCGCTCGCCGAAGCGGTAGCGAGCGGCTTCTTCGAAGTGACGCTCGGGGCCAAAGCCGCGGGTGCGGCAGCCGGCGTCCCGCTGGTGTATCAGGTGGCGATCGCCGCCTGGGTGCTGTCCTGGGGGGGCCTTTCGGTGCATGCGCAGATCATCAGCCTGCTGCACCATACGAACCTGCGCTACGCGCCGTTCGTCGCGGCCCGGTTCGTCCACGGCCTGCTGGCAGTCGGGCTTGTCATCGCTTTGTGGCGGCCGCTTGCCCCTTATCATGCCGCGCTTGCCGCCTTTTTCCCCGTGCCGGATATGAACCGCCCGCTGGAGACGCTGGCGCAGCATACGCTTCCGGCGGCCGGGCTTACGTTTGCCGCGGTGCTGGGCGCATCGCTGCTCCTATCCTTCTGCTTTCTTATAGGGAAAAGATGTATGAAGCGGATTCGATCATAAGATACTACTAGGAGCCAACAGAAGCGTAACCGGTTCCTTCTGCTTCCGCAGTCGAAGAACCAAATTCAGGGTCGAGGTGAAACGATGTATACGATGTTCCATCGAAGAGATTTGGCGCTGCCGCCTGCGATCGGGCGATTGACCGAGCTTGCTTTCAACCTGTGGTTCAGCTGGAACGACGGGGCCAAGGAGCTGTTCGCGGCTATCGAGCCGAAGCTGTGGGATCAGTTTCGGCACAATCCCGTACGTTTATTGACGGAAACGGATGCGGCCGTGCTGAAGGAACGGTCGGAGGACGAAGCCTTCCTGCAGCGATACCGTGACGTCATGGCCGAGTGGGACGCGTACCGCGAGGCGGAAACGTGGTTTCAGAAGGAATACCCGCAGCACGTCCGCCAGGCAATCGCTTACTTCTCGGCGGAATTCGGCTTTCATGAATCGCTTCCGATTTACTCGGGAGGGCTTGGCGTTCTGGCGGGGGACCACTGCAAATCGGCCAGCGACTTGGGCGTACCGCTGGTCGGTATAGGATTGCTTTACAAGAAAGGCTACTTCGATCAAAAGCTGGATACGGAGGGAGGGCAGCTGGCCGAAAATATCGCCTACGACTTCAACAAGCTGCCGATCGTCCCCGCCTATGTTCCGGTGCTGGAAGGCCAAGAGCCCGCCGAAGGTCAAGGGGACGGCGCACCTCCGCTGCGGGAGTTGACCGTTGACGTGCCGCTGGCCGACCGGACCGTCCGCTTGAAGGTATGGCAGGTGCAGGTCGGCCGCGTGCCGGTCTATTTGCTCGATGCCGATCTGGAGGAAAACAGCCCCTGGGACCGCGAGCTGACAGCTCAGTTATACGGCGGGAATCAGGATATCCGGATTGCGCAGGAGGTGCTGCTCGGCGTCGGCGGCGTCAAAGCGCTTCGGGCGCTCGGGATTCCGACCGGCACGTTCCATATCAACGAAGGGCATGCGGCGTTTTTAACGTTCGAGCGCATCCGCGAGCAGCTCGACAAAGGCCTGCCGTTTCACGTCGCGCTGGAGGTCATCCGCGCCAGCACCGTATTTACGACGCATACGCCGGTACCGGCCGGGCACGATGCGTTCCCGCTCCCGATGTTCGAATATTATTTCAGCCGCCTGTTCGTCGATTACCCGTCCGCCCGGCGTGAATGGACCCAGCTTGGGCTCGACGAGTCGAAGCAGCTGTTCAACATGACCCACCTTGCCTTGAACACCTCCGCGCTGCGCAATGGGGTCAGCAAGCTGCACGGCCACGTGTCGCGCGAGATGTTCCGGGCTTTCCACGGCGGCATCGACGTCCCGGAGGTACCGATCGGGCACGTGACCAACGGCGTCCACCTGAGCACGTGGCTCGCCCCCGAGCTCAAGGAGCTGTTCGTCCGCTTTTTGCCGGGGACGTGGCTGAGCCATCAAGCCAATAAAGACTCGTGGAAAACCGTCGATCTGGTGCCAAGCGAATCGCTCTGGTCCGTTCATCTGGAGCTGAAGCAGCGGATGATCCGGCTCGCCCGCGCCAACTTGCGCGAGCAGCGGCGTCGCAACAGCCTGCCGGCGGATCGGATCGAGGAGGTCCGGGACTACTTGTCCCCCGACGCGCTGACCATCGGCTTCGCCCGCAGGTTCGCCACGTACAAACGGGCCAATCTGATCTTCAACGATTTGGATCGGCTGGACCGCTTGGTGAACGATCCGAACCGGCCGGTGCAGTTCGTCTTCGCGGGCAAGGCGCACCCGGCCGACCGCCCCGGGCAGGAGCTGATTCGCGAGATCTACAGGGTGTCCGAGACGGACCGGTTCCGCGGCAAAATCGTGCTGCTTGAAAATTACGACATGAACATGGCGCGCCATCTGGTGCAAGGGGTGGACGTGTGGCTCAACAACCCGCGGCGGCCGTACGAGGCGAGCGGCACCAGCGGTCAAAAAGCCGCGATGAACGGCGTCATCAACTTCAGCGTGCTGGACGGCTGGTGGGAGGAAGGCTACGACGGCGCCAACGGCTGGAGCATCGAATCGAGCGACGGGGCGGATGCCGGTACGCAGGAGCACGAGAACACCCAAGCGATCTATCGTCTGCTCGAAACGGAGATCGTGCCGCTTTATTACAATCAACGCCCGATCCCGGCCCAATGGGTCGCCCGGATGAAACGCTCGATCCGCACGCTCGCGCCGGCATACAATTCGGACCGGATGGTCATGGAGTACGTGAACGACTTTTACGTCCCCGCCCTGAAGCGGACGCAGCATTTTGTAGCCAGCCGCTATGACGAAGCGACCAAAGTCGCCGACTATAAGAGGTTTATCCGGAAAAACTGGCATCACGTCCGCGTCGCCGAACTGAACGATCCCCTGGCCCATACGAATGCAACCTCCCCCAAGGAGGTCACGGCCACGGTGAAGTTCGGACCGGTCTGGTATAAAGATACGGCGGTCGAGATTGTCTACTACGAGGAAAAGGCGGGGGGCTGGGACCCGGTGATCGTGACGATGGAGCCCGTGCGCGAGCTCGGAGACAATACCGTGCTGTACCGGGCGGTCCTTCCGCCCCATCTTCAGCACGGCCCCCATTACAGCGTGCGCGTGTATCCGGTGAGCGCAAACTTCGCCCGCCGCTTCGAGCTGCCGCTGGTTACGACCTTTTAACGGAACGCCGGGTCAAGTCTCGATCCAGCCTTTGTTTTGGGCGATCGCCACGGCGTCGATTCGGTTTTTGGCTTCGAGCTTCTGCATGATTTCCGAGATGTAGTTGCGAACCGTGCCCGGAGATAAAAACAAGGCGCCGGAAATTTCGCCCACCGTCGATCCTTGGGCCAAATGCCGCAAAATATCCTGCTCCCGCTCCGTGAGCGGGTTTTCTTGTTCCCACATCGAGTAGGCGAGCTCGGGACTGATGACCCGGCCGCCCGCATGAATGGTGCGCAGCGCGCCAGCCAGTTCGGATACGGGGGCGTCCTTCAGCAGATACCCCTGTACCCCCGCCCGGATCGCGCGTTGAAAATAGCCGGTCCGGGCAAATGTCGTCACGATGACGATCCGGCACCGGCTTCTCTCCGCTTTCAAGCGCTCGGCCACGTCGAGTCCGCTGAGCACCGGCATTTCAATGTCCATGACGCAAAGATCGGGGTCCAGGCTCAGGATAAGCCGCAGCGCCTCTTCCCCATCCCCGGCTTGACCGACGACCTCGATATCTTCTTCCATCGAGAGCAGCGTGCTCATCGCGCCCCGGAGCATGCCCTGGTCTTCCGCAATGACGATGTTCATCGATTTCCCTCCGTTTGCTGCCGTTTAACAACGTTCGGAACGGTAATAATCAACGTCGTTCCCGTCTCCTCCCGCTTGGAGAACTCCAGTGTCCCTTCAATGAGCGACAGCCTTTCCTTCATCCCCAGCATGCCGCTTCCGGCCTGTCCGAGCTCGCTTCCCGCGCCGTCGATCCCTACCCCGTCGTCGTGTACCTTGAGTACATAGGAACCGGCTTTCTCCATCAGCTCCACCTTGCAATGCTTCGCCCTGCTGTGCTTGACTACGTTGGTCACGGCTTCCCGCAAGCACATGCTTAGGATGTTCATGACGACAGGGGACGTCCGAATCCGCTTCGCATCCCCCGCCGTCTCGAAACCGATACCGGCCGAGCTCAAAATTTGCCCGGCTTGCCGAAGCTCGTCCGCAAGATGCACCGCGCGCATATCGGAGATCAGCTCCCGGACCTGCTTCAGCACGGTTCTCGACGTCGCCTGGATATCCTTCGCCTCCTGCACCGCCCTTTCGGGATCGTGCGGGATGAGCCGCTCGACCAGTTCGCCCTTCAGCGTAATCAGAGACAACGTATGGCCAAGCGTATCGTGCAGGTCTCTCGCGATTCGCTGGCGCTCCTCGTTTTTGATCAGCCGCTCAATCTCGTCGTTCGCAGACCGCAATTGCTTGCGCAGCTGTTCCGCCTTCCGGTGGGAGTTCATGGCGAAGGGCAGTATGGCAAGAATGATCAGGCTGGGAATAAAGTCGAGATGTACCGCTTCGCCCGCTTTTTGATAAAACAAATACAGCGTCAAGACGAAGGCGGCCACCATGTACGCGACGGTAAACGCCACTTTGCGGACGGTAGGGAGCATGCCGATCGCCATGATGCAGTAGAAGCCGAAATATAAAAAGGAGGGGTTATACACGTACCCCAAAATGGCGACGGAGGTAATCTGGATCAGCGCATAAACGAGACGCCCCTCCGTGTTCCAAAGCGCCTGCCGGAAGGCAAACGCCAGGATGGCTACAGCCGCATAGCCGATCCACGCTTTCTGGAAAGGCAGCTGCAGCAAGTAATATAGAGGGATCGTCATATTGATGATCCAAATGAATCCGAAATGCCTCATATTTTCCGGAAACAACCGGAATGGTAAACGCAGCTTCATTTACACCGCTTCCTGTTTTTTAGCAAGATAAGAAGATAGTATCACAAAAACAACCAAATACGCAGCCAAAACCATCAAGCTGGTCCATTCGGGCAAATGGCCGGCAATCAGCGACCAAGTCCCGTTTCCGAAATTGTAGGACGGCGTCCAAACGGCGATGGCCTTCATCAGCGGCGGCATCGCGTCGACGGGCATCCAAAGGCCGCCGATCAGCGACAACCCGATTTGCAGCAGACTGGCGATCACTTGGGCGAATTCCGCCTTTTTGACCATGCCGACGAGCGTGCCGAGCGCAAGGAACGTGAGCGAACCGATTAGCAGCCATAGGCCGCAGCCGACCCATTGCGACATGCTGAGCTGAACCCCTTTAATCAAGCCGCCCGCCAAAAACATCACTGCGATAATCGCCGCATTCACCACCGACATCGAGACGATTTTGGCGCCGACGTACGCGCCGGAAGGCAAAGGCGTTACATGCAGACAGCGCACCCAGCCTTGCGCCCGCTCCTGGGACATGCGGACTCCGAGCGTATTAATGCTGATGGACAGCAGTCCGAAGGCCGTCATCGACATGAGATAATACGTCTTCCAGGCGGTACCGCCCATATCGGCACTGCCCCCGGCGGAATTCGTAAAAATAAGATAAAACAGCATCGGAACGCCGATGGAAAATATAACGACCTTTTTGTTGCGAAGCGAGCGAAGCAGTTCTGCCTTGCATTGGTCAATGAACATATTCATATTTTATAATCCTCCTGTGCTTTCGAGTGCTTTAGACCGTTGCTTCCGATTCCGGCGAGCCGATCAGCGATTGGAATGCGTCTTCCAGCCCGCCCTTATGCGTTTCGATATCTTGAATGTCCAGATCGCTGCGGACCAAGGCGTAGAGCAAGCCGTCCGTATCTTTGCCGTACAGCTTCACGCGGCGGCCGGTCCACTGCAAGTCGGTGACGCCGGGGAGATCAAGCAGCTCGCTCGTCATAACATTCGCTCCGGCGGTGAAGGACACGTGCCGGTTGCCGGCGCTTTCCTTAATCTCGGCCAGCGTTCCGTCGGCGACGATTTTGCCCTGGTTGACGACGACGACCCGGTCAGCGATGCTGTCGGCTTCCTCCAGATAGTGGGTCGTCAAAATAATCGTCCGCCCGCTGCCGGCAAAGGAGCGGATCGTCCGCCAAAACAACTGCCGCGACGTCACGTCCATCCCCACCGTCGGTTCGTCCAGGAAAATCAATTCCGGGTCGCCGGCCATCGCCAGTGCGAAGCCCAGACGCCGCTTCTGTCCCCCGGACAGTGAAGTGGCGTACTTGCCCCGGTCGTCTTCGAGCCCGGACATTCGCAGCAGCTCTCCGGTCGATAACGGACTTGTATAGTAGCTGCGGAACAGATTGATCGTCTCCTCCACCTTCAGGCTGTCGATCACACTTACCTCCTGCAGCATCGCGCCGATCCGGTTGCGGACGGCCCGATCCCGCGGACTGCCGCCCATCAACCGTACGGTGCCTGCCGTGGGGGCGGTCAGTCCCAATACCATGTTGACGGTCGTCGATTTGCCTGCGCCGTTAGGCCCAAGCAGCGCAACGATGCTGCCTTGCTCGATATGCAGCGTCATGTCGTCCACGGCTTTTTTCTCGTGGTATTGCTTGGTTACATGTTCGAGTTCGATCGCGTGCTTCATGATTTCATCACCTTTGCTGTTCGGGTTAACTTCCTTGGTTAAATCATATAATTCCGCGGCCTGAGGCTGTAGTTATTCGTATCATCTCTTTCGGGTGATAAATATCATCTCGTGCTCGGAACGGCACAAAACAATAGAGCCTGCTCTCCGACCGAAAGCGTCAGGAGGGCAGACTCGCGCGCGCAAAGCCGGGAAGACGCTGGAACGAACCCAAACTCCGCGCTCCGGCATTGTGTTATTTTACATTATTGATTATTATGGATGTAAACGGTAATGAAAGTTTCAGAAAATCATACCGTGTGGTGATAACTGATGAACTGGACCTTGGCCTTGGCAAACGAAACAGTTGTGTTCCCCAGAAGCTGCAGTCTCATCGTGGTAGGCGAAACCAAAGAGGGCTCGCCCTTTTGCTACGAGGACAACTTTACGCTTCTCAAAGCTTCCGCGGAGGAATTGACGGTTACACTCGATGCCGCGTCGATCCATCCGCTGGAGAAGCTGCATCATGTATGCTTTATTGAATTTTCTTTCCGCGAGCAGGGCATTCTGTATTATGCTTTGGTTGATCTGCTGCATTTGGAAACGAAGCGCAATGTATGCACGTTAACCTTAACCGCGCCGCTGGAGCTGAAAGAGTCGCAGAAAAGGCGCTATCCGCGTATTGCCCTGCCTACCCGCACGCCGGTTACTTCCCGAATCGTCGGGGTACGGGAGCAAATATCGCATCAGAACGTAGCGTTTACAGGACAAATCCTGGATTTGTCCAGCGGAGGGATGGCGTTTATGACGTCGACCCGTGTGTTTTGCCCGCTCGAATTGGAATTATCTTTTGTTCTTCCCGGCATTGCCCAGAAGATTACGGTCTATGGGGAAATCGTGCGCGTGGCCCATTTCAGCAGCGATGCTTACCGGGTAGCCGTGCGGTTCCATCGTGTTCCGGACAGCACTGCCGCGCTTATGGAGGAGTATTGCTCCGCTTCGGGAGCCGACAGCTGACGAAAGCGGATAGTTATAGGAGGATAACCGGTTGAAGTACAATGTGATACACCGTGGCGATGACATCTCCATCCAATTGATGCACAGGTTTCACGAATTGATCCGTCAGTACGGGCTCATTCACGAAGAAGCGTCCCCCGATATCGTACTGTCCATTGGCGGCGACGGGACGCTGCTTCATGCGTTTCATCAATATAAGGACCAGCTCGATCACATTGCATTTACCGGGATTCACACCGGAAGACTCGGTTTTTATGCCGACTGGAAGCCGGATGAGGTCGAGCTGCTTGCCCAGTTGATGGGCGAGAGCGCCAATCAAAACGACCTGCGCGCCGTCAAATATCCTTTGGTCGAGATCCAGATCACGACTCCCCAAGGGATTGAAACGGAGCTTGCGCTGAACGAATTTACGCTGAAAGGCGTCGATGCCACGCTGGTTGCCCAGCTGCATATTAACGACGAGCTGCTTGAGACGTTCCGTGGCGACGGCATCTGCATCTCCACGCCGTCGGGAAGTACCGCCTACAACAAAAGCTTGGGCGGCGCCATCGTGCATCCGTCGCTCGATGCCATTCAGATTGCGGAGATCGCTTCGATCAACAACCGCGTATTCCGTACGCTCGGTTCGCCGATCTTGCTGCCGAAGCACCACCACTGCGACATTTATCCGCGCGCGAACCAAAATATTTTGCTGTCGCTCGATCACTTGTACATGCAGCGCAACGATATCATCTCAATCCGCAGCTTGGTCGCCGCCGGCAAAAAGGTCAAGTTCGCCCGCTTCCGCCCGTTTCCGTTCTGGAGCCGCGTGCGCGAAGCGTTCATCGGCTATGACATGGTCTGATCATGCTGCAATGGGCTGGCGTAAAAAGACCCGATGCCTCGTCCTCCCAGTACTTTTGCAGGGGGACGAAGCAACGGGTCTTTATTTGTCGTTACGCCTCTACGCGAGACGATTCCGGCTTGGGTTTCGGCGGATTTTGGGAGGGCTGTCCGCCTTTCGGCTTGGACGCGTGCCCCTGCTGCCTGTTCTGGCCTTGGCCTTGATGCCGCCCCCCTGATCTTCCCTCGCCCTGCCGCGCAGAACCGTGCTGCGATTTGGACTGGTTTTGGCCGCCGGACTGCTGGCCTTGTCCATGGCGGGAACCGTACGTCTTGCCGGACGGGTTGTAGCGTTGATGCTGTGGCGTGCGGGGGGCCGCAGCAGCGGCCGTATCCTCATGCCGGTGTACAGAGGCTTCGGCCGTTACAGCGGGCTGTGCGCCTTGTTCCGTCCCTGCGCCTGCCTCGGCTGCCGGACTGTCCTCATAGAAGTCCCCCGGCGACCCGGTCGGTTCCACTCCGCTCTTGTTCGGCACCTTCTCAATGATGAAATAGGCGCAGCCAAAATTACAGTACTCGTTCAAATAATCCTGAAGCGTGGAGATCATGCTGTCCTTCGTTGCTTTCGGATGGTTGTCCTTAAAAAAACCGCGCAGCCGGAGCTGGCTGTAGCCCCAGTCGCCTACAATATAATCGTACCGCTCCAGCACTTCGCTGTACCGGTCGCGGAACGCCTCGAAACGCCAGCCGTTCTTATGGTCAACGACTACTTCGTACGTTTTTCCCGCAATATGAATCACCGTGTCACCTCCCCGAGTTTACGACTGCTTCGCCGATTGGACCTGTTCATGCGCATGATACGAGCTGCGAACGAGCGGACCGGATTCCACGTGGCTGAACCCGCGTTTCAAGCCCTCCTGCTTCAGCTCCGCGAATTGCTCCGGCGTGTAGTACTTGGACACCGGCAAATGCTTGAGCGAAGGCTGCAAGTATTGGCCGATCGTCATAATGGAGCAATCGACGGCGCGCAAGTCGTCCATCGTCTGTAAAATTTCGTCCCACGTCTCTCCTACGCCGAGCATGATGCTCGATTTTGTCGGTATCGAAGGAGCAATCCGCTTGGAGCGCTCAAGCAGTTCCAGCGAACGGCGGTATTTGGCCTTGGCCCGCACCTTGTCGGACAGCCGTTCCACCGTTTCCACGTTGTGGTTCAAAATATCGGGCTTCGCTTCCAGCACGGTGCGGAGCGCCTCCTCGTCCCCTTGAAAATCGGGAATGAGCACTTCGACCCCGGCCAGTGGCAGGCGCCCCCGGATCGCCCGGATCGTTGCGGCGAACACCGAAGCCCCGCCGTCCTTCAGGTCGTCACGCGCAACGGATGTCACGACGACATGGCGCAAGCCCATCTGCTCCGACGCCTCCGCGACGCGCTCCGGCTCCTGCAGATCCAGCTCCGTCGGCATCCCGGTGTTGACGGCGCAGAATCGGCATGCACGCGTACAGATGTCGCCCAAAATCATAAAGGTAGCGGTCCGGGCCGCCCAGCACTCATGGATGTTCGGGCATTTCGCTTCCTCGCATACCGTGTGCAGCGTTTTGCCGCGCATCATGTTTTTCAGCTCTTTGTAGTTGTCCCCCGTCGTCAGCTTGATTTTCAGCCATTCGGGCTTGCGTTCTATTTGATGAGTCGCCATGGATGCACTCCTGTTCCGCAGCAAGCTTTTCTTGCGCTTGGATTTGAAGCTATTATAACACGAATAGGCTAACAATCCACTTTCGAAATTACTTTGGGAGTTGAAATATGGTACACTGAAGTAAGGTTTTTGGGAGCGGGAGGTTCGAGCATTCACGATGATGAACATCGACAACATACTGAAACTGGTACAATCCGGCGATCTGGACATCGCCGAAGCCAAACGGCTGCTGGAGGAAGGGCTATCCGGGGCGCATACCGCCCCGGCCGGTCGGCTAGAAACGGCCGTACAGGCCGGAAGAACGCCGGAGCAGCCGGCAATCGATAAAACGGTAAAAGAGGCCTCCGGGGAAACGCCGATGCGCCGCACGGCGTCCTTCCTGTCGCTTTCGGAGGAAGCCGTCGACGACAGTCTAGGCTACGCGCAGCTTGATCTGAGCCGTCCGGCACGGACCGGCTTCCCCGAGGTCGTCTACGGGGAAAGCAAATCGGCGGAGCAAATCGCCGCGATCTTCGAGCGGCTGGCCGCCCATACGGACCGCGTGCTGGCGACGCGCGTCGACGCGGATAAAGCCGCCTATGTCATGCAGCGCATCCCGGGCGTGAAGCATCACCCCGAGGCGCGGGCGCTGACTTGGCTGCGGAGCGGCGAAGCCGTACCGGACGGCGGCAGCTACATCGCCGTCGTCTGCGCGGGCACGTCGGACGTGCCCGTGGCGGAGGAAGCCGCCGTGACGGCCGAGTGCCTGGGCTCCCGCGTGGAGCGCGTCTACGACGTCGGCGTGGCCGGCATTCACCGGCTGTTCCGCCGGCTGCCGGTTATCCGCGAAGCGAGCGCAGTCGTGGTCGTCGCCGGGATGGAAGGGGCGCTCGCCAGCGTCTTAGGCGGCCTGGTGGCCGTGCCGGTCATTGCGGTGCCGACAAGCATCGGCTACGGCGCCAGCTTTCAAGGCGTCGCCGCGCTGCTATCCATGCTCAACGCCTGTGCGCCCGGCATTTCCGTCGTCAACATCGACAACGGCTTCGGCGCCGGATATAACGCCGCATTAATCCACCAAAACGGGACAAAGAGGGATGAAAATTGAAAATCTTGTATTTGGACTGCTTCTCCGGAATCAGCGGCGACATGACGCTGGGCGCGCTTGTCGACGCCGGCGCGGACCGTCACTATATTGAAGAGGAACTTCGCAAAATTCAGATCGAACCGTTCACGCTGGAATGGAGACGCGTGAACAAGCGCGGCATATCCGCGCTGAAGCTCGACGTCGTGCTTGATCCGCATACGCCGCCGGCGCACCACCGCCATTACTCGGAAATCGTGGAGATGATTCATCGTGCCGGCTTCAACGAGCGCGTCATCAAGCTGAGCCTCGCGATTTTTGAGAAGATCGGGGTAGCGGAAGCTAAAATACATAACATCCCGATCGAGCGCGTTCATTTTCATGAAGTAGGCGCGATCGATTCGATCGTCGATGTGATCGGGGTAGCTTTGGCTATCGATTCGCTGGAGATCGAGAAAATTTTGTCCTCCGCCGTACCTCTCGGTTCCGGAACGGTACATTGCGATCATGGCATTTATCCGGTGCCGGCCCCAGCGACGCTGGAAATGATGAAAGGGCTGCCCATCGCGCCGACCTCGTACTCGCTGGAGATGACGACGCCGACAGGCGCGGGCATCGTCTCCGGACTCGTCGACGAATTCGCCAAGGGCCTTCCACCGATGATCGTGGAGTCAATCGGCTACGGGGCCGGAACGCGCGATTTGCCAAACCAGCCTAACGTGCTGCGCGTCGTCGTCGGGCAGGCCGATCCCTATTTGAACAAGTGGCAGGTGCACCACGAAGAGTTCTCGCACGAGCACGTGCACGGACATCATCAGCCGGAGCACCATCATCACGAACACTCGCACGAACACGGCCATGACCACCATCATCACGGGCATTCGCACGAAAACGACCATGAGCACCACCATCACGGGCATTCGCACGAACATGGCCATGAGCACGGGCACGAAAAACATAGCCATGACGATCACTCGCACGATGAGGAGAATCCTCACGTTCACCACAAGCATGACAATGACGGTCCGGATGATACTTGCATACGGCAATAGGTAAAACGAGCGGTCTCTTCCTCAGGGAAAAGGCCGCTTTTTCGTTCTCTACTTCTACTACGGTAAAACGACCAACGGACGGCTTCCGCCAGCAGATACTACGTAAGGTCTGCTACGGCAGAGTCGTCCGTTGGCTTGTTTAAGCGCGGCCGCGCTCCATAAACCGCCGCCGAACCTCGTCATACACTTGCTTGAGCGGCACGCCGTGCGTTTTGGCCGCCTGCTCGCATTCCTTAAACTCCGGGGCGAACTGGACGAGCTCTCCCTGATGGAATCCCGCTTTTACCTGAATCGGCCCCCAGGGCGTATCGACCCTGTGAAACTCTCTTCCCAGGCGGTGGCAAGAGGCCCGCAAATAACGCAAGCCAAGCGTCGTTGTTTCCCGGAAAATGACGTCCTCCATTCGCTTCGCGCCGGCATCGTCGGTCAGTACGTTCAGCATGACGCCGGGACGTCCTTTTTTCATTATGATCGGAATCCAGTATACGTCGTTGGCCCCCTGCTCCAGCAGCAGGTCGGTCACGTACGAACAATATTCCGGATTCATGTCGTCGATATTAGCCTGCAAAATAAGCATGCGGTCATCTACATGCTCTTCCCGGTGATCAAACGGCATCCGGCATCCCCCCATGCCTTCATCATATCAAACCGGACAAGGGATAAAAAGGCAGCGCCCTGCACATGCTACAGTTAAATGAAACCAGTGTATCGATACCCGAACGAAGGAGGCAGCTATACGGTATGGCGGCATCCCACGCACGATTGTTAACCGCAGCGGCTCTGTGTGCCGCTCTGCTCATTGGTCCGGTATGGGGGAGCCTGGAAAACCGGGGGTTCGCCTATGCTCCCGCAGCCAAGACTCCTGCATTCCCGAAAGCAAGCAAGACGGTGAATGGAATGAAAGCCGTGTTGGCCGAGCGCAAGGATCTGTTCGACAAAGTCAGTGCGGTTACCGGCATTCCTTGGTATTATTTGGCCGCAGTCGATCAATACGAACGGACGATCAACCTGGCCAAAAAGCGCCCGGCCCCTGACGGACTAGTCGCCATTTATTTTACCGATCTGCAGTGGGGCGGCATGCTCAACCCCGACCACGAGGACAAAAATGTAAAGAGCATTCAATGGTTCGGAGGAATCGGCAAAGACGGCTCCGGAGATGGCTTGGCGGACCGGATGAACGATATTGACCGGCTGTATGCCATGGCTGCCAACATGCTTAAAAAAGGGAGCGCCGAGGAAGACCTCCGTATCGGACTCTGGGACTATTACCAAAATACCCGAAGCGTCGAGCGGATTCAGCAATTCGCCCGAATCTACGCCCATTTCGATACGCTCGACTTGTACGAGCACTGCTTCGTGATGCCGCTTGGTGCCGATTATTCCTACCGCAGCACATGGGGGGCCAGCCGCGGCTGGGGCGGATACCGCATTCATGAAGGAACCGACATCTTCGCCGGCTACGGCGTTCCGGTGCGCAGCGCCACGTACGGCATCATCGAAGTGATGGGCTGGAATCCGTACGGCGGCTGGCGCATCGGGATTCGCGATTTAAACAACGTGTATCACTATTACGCACACTTGTCCGGCTTTAATAAAAAAGAAGTGCAGCAGGGCAGTATCGTGAAGCCCGGCCAAGTGGTCGGTTGGGTCGGCAGCTCCGGCTATGGGAAGCCCGGCACGTCCGGGAAGTTTCCGCCCCATCTGCATTACGGGTTATACCGGGACAACGGGCTGACGGAATGGTCCTTCGACCCGTACCCCCATTTGCGCAAATGGGAGCGGGAAGAGCGTATGCGGCGCAAGACAACTACCCCGTGACGGAGCTTCCTTCTGCCTAAGAGGGGATACATTTGCAAATGATCCGGTGCGTAAACGCGGAAGCTTCCGTGAATCCCGTACCGGATTTATTTTGCTTTCGGCTCAACGGACGACTCCTTGCTTCGCGCCTCCGATGCGTCGGGCTTTGCTGCCGGAACGTTTACATTCGGGAGCGAGATCCCCGGGGGCAGCGGCCCCGACTGGCCTACCGGATTACCCCGGCCGTCGAAATAATAGGTAGGCACATCTCCGACCACCAGTGAATAGGATACGGGCAGCTCCGTTTCCATCACTTCGGGCGCGGAATCAAATGGAATAATGACCGTCATTTCGACCGTCACATGAACGTATACCTCCACCAAAATCATATTGATGCCGGCGCTCTGATAGCGCGTATTCAGCTCGACCTTGGCCGTGCCCGCAGGTACGAGCCGGATCGGAATGTTCGGCCCGAACGAAGCGAGGAGCGGCGAATGCATCGCCTGACCGAGCGGGATATGCTCCGGGACGGAGCCTACGGCTTCGAGCTGCTTGGTGACAATATTGACCGTATCGGCGGTAATCCGGCTGTGCTCCGCATAATTCAGCATGAAGCCCGTAATTTTGCCGCTGTTGTCGGTACGCCAATCGATCAGCTTCTCGAAATTGGTGTTCTGTGCCATCCGGTCCGCGATCGCCGAATTGATCGCTTCCGTCGCGATCTGCTTCACGCGCACCCGCGCCAAATGCACCAGCGGTTCCTTTAAATTTCGCTCAACGTACAAATAAGCCTGCATGCAGAGAAGCAGCAGAACGACCAGCACAATCAACAGTGTGCGCTTCAGCTTGCTTTTGCCCGAGGGACTGCTTCTCCATCTGCGCCTCAGCACCGCGGCTCCCCCTTCCCCGGCCTGTACGGCCTGTCTGTTACAGTCTATGCGGACCGGCCGGGAAAAAGACGGAGCGGATGGAAACGAACGGCGCGGCTTTCAGGCTGAAGCAAAAAAAACGCCTTTCGCAAAGAAAGGCGGTTGGACATGGAGCCTCGCGGCTTTACGGCTTGATGCGGAGCAGCCGCATGCCGTTGGCAATGACGATAAGCGAGCTGCCCGTGTCGGCGAGCACCGCCAACCAGAGCGTCGAAGCTCCGAAGAAGATGAGAGCGAGAAAGACCGCCTTCACAAGCAGGGAAAAGGCGATATTTTGCTTAATGATCCGCAGTGCACGACGGCTTAGCTGTACTGTGTACGCCAGTTTGGACAGATCGTCTGCCATCAGGGCGACATCGGCCGTTTCAAGCGCCGTGTCGGTGCCGGCCGCCCCCATTGCGATGCCTACGGTAGCCGTGGCCAGCGCAGGCGCGTCGTTGACGCCGTCCCCCACCATCGCGACATGCCCGTGCTCGTTCATCAGCTCGCGGACGGCGGTTACTTTGTCCTGCGGCAGCAGCTCGGCGCGGTAGGCGATCCCGCCCAGCTTGGAGGCGGTCGCCTCTGCCGTTCCCCGGTTGTCGCCGGTCAGCATCACCGCTTGACGGATGCCCGCGGCGCGAAGCTGCTCTAACGCCGTACGGCTGTTCGGACGAAGCTCGTCGGAGGCCGCAAATACGGCCCAGGGCTCCTTCGCGGTGCCCAGCACCATGACGGTGTTTCCTTGGCTTTCCAGCCGCTCCAGCTCCCCTTGCAGCGATTCCAGGGAAATCCCCAGCTCTTGGACGAACCACCGGGGGCTCCCGATAAAGAATAAGCTGCCGCCCACTTGAGCTTTGGCCCCCCGTCCGGGCACGGCGGCAAACTCCGCGATGTCCGCAAGCGGCACGCCCTCCCGCTTCGCTTTCCTGACGATGGCCTCGCCGACAGGATGCCCTGACCGGGCCTCGATCCCTCCTGCGATCGTCAGCACCTCTTCCGCGGTTCTTCCTCCCAGCGGAATGCATTCCGTTACTTCGGGCACGCCTGCCGTCAACGTGCCGGTCTTGTCGAAGGCGACAGCCTCTACAGCGCCGAGTCGTTCCAAATACGCGCCGCCCTTGATCAATACGCCGTGTCTTGCCGCGTTGCCGATCGCCGATACGATGCTGACGGGCGTAGAAATGACCAAGGCGCAAGGGCAAGACACGACGAGCATCATCAGCGCGCGGTAAAACCACGGCTCGAACGGCTGGCCGAAGGCCAGCGTGGGAATCACCGCAATCCCAAGCGCAATAAGGAGCACAGCAGGGGTATAGTACTTTGCAAAGGCGTCGATGAACCGCTGCGACGGCGCTTTCTGCGCCTGAGCGTCCTCGACCATACGGATGATGCGGGACAGCGTGTTGTCTTCCACGCGCCGGGTTACCCGGATTTCCAGCGCCCCTTCCCCGTTGATCGTGCCGGCGAACGCTTCGCTGCCCGTTTCCTTGAGCACCGGAACGGATTCGCCCGTAATCGGAGCTTGATTCACCGACGAAGTTCCTTGAACGACCATCCCGTCCATGGCGATTTTTTCGCCGGGCTTTACGAGCAGAATGTCCCCGACTTCGATCTGCCCCGTCGGCAGCTTCATCTCGCTGCCTTGCCTGCGGACCAGCGCCTCCTTGGGCGACAAATCCATCAATCCGCGGATCGACCTGCGGGTCCGGTCCATCGTGTAGGCTTCGAGCGTCTCGCCGAGCGAGAAAAGCACCACAACGGCGGCCCCTTCCTCCCACTGCCCGATGCAGCCGGCGCCGACCGCGGCTACGGTCATGAGCAGATCCATGCCGATCGTCCCCGACTTGAGCCCGTAGATGCCGGTACGCGCGATGCGGAATCCGCCGATCACCATGGCCGCGACATACAGCAGCGTGACGACCGACTCCGGCGCGACTTTGATTGAGGCAAGCAGCCAGGCAGCCAAAAACACCGCTCCGGACACCGCCGTCGGCACCGCTTTTTTGTTGCGTTTCCAGAACGGCTGCTCGCCGTGGGTCCCAGACAGCGTGCCGTTGTCGGCGATGGCCGTGTAGCCCGCCTGCCTTACCGTCTGCACGACAGCTTCACCGGCCGTCCCATCATGGATGACGGTCATTTTGGCGGCCCCGTAATTGACCGAAGCGATCTGAACGGTCGCCAGCGCCCCGACCCGTTTCTCCAGCTTCCGCGCGCAATCCGCGCAGTCCATTCCTTCGATGCGGTACACGCTGGATATCGCTCCGGCCGCCGCAGCTTCCGCAGCAGCCGACGCCAGGGCGGCGTTGGCCGCATCCTCCTCGTGGCTGCTTCCGCAGCCGCAAGCGCCGTGATCGTGGCTATGATTGTGGCCGTGGCTGTGGTTATGATCGTGATGATCCCCGCAGCCGCAGGCGTCATGGCTGTGGCCGTGATCGTGAGCGTCACCGTGATTGTGACTGTGATCATGACCATGCTCGTGATCGTGGCCGTGTCCGCACCCGGCATCATGCGTATGCTTAAGCTCTTGGCCGTGCCGGGGATCGCTGTTTCCATGAACGTCAGGCTTGCTGCCGTGCGGCGCTCCGGACCCGCAGCAGGATGGTTTGCCGGACATATCTCCATCTCCTCTATACAATACATGATTAATTGTTCATACGTTTATTACCATCTTATGTCATCCATTGCAGATCTGTCAACCGTCGTCCGCCCTTCTTTTTTGAAGCAGCAATGAAAAAAAAAAATAAAAAAGCAGGAGGATCTCCCCCTGCTTTAGTATGCTCACTTACCGCTAGCCGTGCTTGACGTGCTGCAGCATCTGGACAAAAATTTGCTCGATGTGCTCGTCGTCGAGCGAGTAGAATACCGTCTTCCCTACTTTGCGCCGCTTCACGATGCGTAAATTGCGCAAATAGCGAAGCTGATGCGAAATCGCCGACTGCCCCATTTCCAGAACCAAGGTCAGGTCGTGCACGCAGAGCTCTTTTTGCAGCAGCGTATATATGATCTTCACCCGTGTCGGGTCGCCCAGCGCTTTGAATACGTCCGCCAGTCCAGCCGCCGTCGCTTCCGGGATCAGACTTTCCTTCAAATCTTCAATCTGAGAGGTGCCTTCACAGGTCTCATCGCATTGATCTTGCAGCACTTTTTCCAAGACATAACACCGCCTTCATCCTAATCAAGCTTATCCGTTGTTCCCATTATAACAGAAAACCGAACGGGTTGTCGGATCGCCTTCGAGCTTAGTAGTAATAATTATAATTTAGCATCTGAAATTTGCAACCGATCCTTGACTCTCTATGGTTATCTGTTATATATATAGTATAACAGATATAACTTCGCAATCTTGGACAAGCGCGCTTCGGTCGTTTCTTTGTTGATGTCGCGTAGCAGCTCCAGTCCGCACGGCGACTCGGCCGTTTATGAAACCAACAAATTGGGGGAGGAACAGCATATGAGCAAAAAACGATGGAATCACAGCGTGCAACAATTGGCCGTCGGTTCGCTGCTTGCAGCGGCGATCGTCCAACCGGTAAGCGCCCTGGCGGAAAGCGTACCTGCGGAACAGATGAGCGCCCAAGAAGCGGCAGCACCCAAGGAAGCCGATACCGGCTCTTCCAGCGCACTCGCACGGATGGTCCCGCTGCGGGCCGTCGCCGAAGCCATTGGCGCGGAGGTCGAATGGGACGCGGAGAACAGGCTGGTTACCGTCAACCGCGGCATAAACCAGCTCTCCGTAAAAATCGGCGAACGGAACGCAAAAGTCAATGGAACCACAACGATCTCCATGACGAAGGAAGCTGCTATCGTTAACGATACGACACGGATTCCTCTGGAGACGATTCGGCAAGCCTTTCAAGTCTCCATCGAATGGGACGACGCAAACGGGCTGGCCATCGATCCTTCCGATGTGACCGCAGCGGGAAGCCACTTCATTTACCTGCTGCAAAGCGGTCAATTTCAAGCGGCAAGCCGGATGCTGAGCGACAAGCTGCGGGCCGGGCTGCCGGAAGCGAAGCTTGCGGGGTACTGGACCGGCAATACCGGCATCTTAGGGGCGCCGAAACGGCTCATCTCGCTCAAGCGGGAAATTACGGCGGTCCAGCGCAACGCCCTGCTCGGCTATATGACGGAAAAATCGACGCCGCTGGGCATCGCCGTCCGGTTTGACGCGAACGGCAAAATCGACGATATTTTCATGCCGCTTTCTCCCGCTGGCAATTACCGTGTGCCGGAGTACGACAAGCCGGAGCTTTATTCGGAGGAGGAAGTGACAGTCGGCGAAGGCGAAGCGCCGCTCCCCGGCACGCTGACGCTGCCGAAGGGCGAAGGGCCGTTCCCCACCGTCGTGCTCGTCCACGGCTCCGGGCCGAACGACCGAGACGAAACGCTCGGCAGCTACAAGACATTCCGCGATCTGGCCGTCGGTCTGGCCGCCAACAACATCGCCGTGCTCCGTTACGAGAAGCGGACGCGGGTGCACACGCTCAAGAGCGCGCTCCATCCGGCTTTTACCGTCAAAGAAGAAACGGTTGACGATGCGATCGCCGCGGTGCATACGCTGCAAAAGGACCGCCGCATCGATGCGAAGCGCATCTTTGTCCTCGGCCACAGCCAGGGCGGGATGCTGGTCCCGTCCATCATCGGGTCCGACAAGCAGAAAAGCATTGCCGGAGCGATTGTGATGGCCGGCCCTTCCCGACCGTTAGAGGACATTGTTCTGGAGCAAAATAAACAAGCGCTCGCATGGGCGAAGGAAGCAGGGCAGCCGACCGAAGGGCTGGAACAGCAGGTGAAAGCGATGGAGCATCAAGTCGCTCTGTTGAAGGACCCTCAATATTCCGAGACGAACATACCGAAAGATTTTGCGCTGGGTAATCCGGTCTGGTGGTTCGACTTCCGGAACTATCGGGGCGGCGAAATCGCCAAGCGTCAATCGACGCCGCTCCTCATCCTGCAGGGCGATAACGATTTTCAAGTGACCCCAAGCAATCTGGACGGCTGGAAGTCGGCCCTATCTGCACGCCAAGACGTCGTTTACAAGCTTTATCCGAAGCTGAACCACGGGTTCGTCGAGTCCGACCAGCCTTCCACCGGCAAGGAATACGCCCTTCCCGGCAACGTGCCGTCCTACGTGATTGACGATATCGCCGGGTGGCTGACAGGCAAAAACTAATTTTGAGGCCGGACTACGGGGCTAACCCCGGAAGCCCAAGGTACGAGGGGATTTCATGATTATTAAATTGGATTTACAGTCGGAGACTCCAATTTATGCCCAGTTGATGAACCAGATTCTCGAAGGCATCGCGAGCGGCGCCTTGAAGCCCGGCGAGGCGCTTCCCTCCGTACGCAGTCTCGCTTCGGATATCGGCATCAATCTGCATACCGTGAATAAAGCCTACACTCTTCTGAAGCAGGAAGGCTTCATTCAAATTCACCGCCAAAAAGGGGTTGTCGTCCAGCCCGACGGCATGCCCCAGGTAACCGAGGCGTATAAAAATAAATTGCGCGAGCAACTGACGCCGATCGCAGCCGAAGCCATCTGCCGCGGCATGCGCGAGGAGGAGCTGCTCGGGTTTATTCAGGGCATTTTCAACGAAATCAAAGGTGCCGGGAACTAAGGAGGGGGCTACATGCATATTGGAATCGCGTTGCTGGTCGCAGCCATTTTTGTGCCGGTCATTGTAATGCTGGCCGGTTTACCCTATTTTACGAGAACGACGAATCATTTTGGCGTATCGATCGATTCACGGCATTATCACGATCCCGAGCTGCAATCGATGCGCCGCCGCTATGCCTGGTGGAACGGGGCGTTCGGAGCCGTGCTCCTCATCGTTTTGCTTTTTGGCATCCAGCGAACGAACGAGACGCAGCAAGGACTGTTCATCATCGGCTTTACCTTGGCGCTTTTGGCGGCGTCGACGGTCAGCTTTCTCGTTTATTATAACAAAATGAAGCGGTGGAAGGCTGCGCGTCCCGCGGAAAACGCCAGCGCCCGGTTCATTGCCGTCGACACCTCGTTTCGGAACCGGAAAACGACGTATTCCGACTGGTGGTATCTGGTTCATCTGGCCTTCGTCGCTCTGTGCGCCGTCATTGCTTTGTGGAATTACGACAAGCTTCCGGACATTCTCGTGTCGCGGTACGATATGCAGGGTAACCCGACAGCCACCGAGCCGAAAACGTATTGGAACGTCTTTTTCCCGAACGTGATGCAGCTGGTCCTGATCTTCATCTTCGCGTCCATCAATACGGTAATCCGCAAAAGCAAACAGCAGATCGACGCGAATGCCCCCGAGCAATCGCGCGAGCAGAACATCCGGTTCCGCCGGATCTGGTCTCTCGTGTTGATGGTCATGGGCTTCTTGATGCTCGTACTGTTCTCGTTCATTCAATTCTTCTTGCTGTTCCCCTTTGACGGCTCGGTACTCGTCACCGTGGCGATAACGATTCCCGCTTTGATGCTGATCCTGGTTCTCGTGGTCTCGTTCATTACCGGGCAAGGCGGAAGCCGTCTCGGCGGATCGACTGCAACGGGCGAGAAGCTGGTCCCCGGGACGGCCGACGACGATAAGTATTGGAAACTGGGATCGATCTACTATAATCCCGACGATCCTTCGCTGTTTATCGAGAAGCGGGTCGGCATTGGCTGGACGATCAACGCAGCCCGGCCGATGGCGTGGGTCATTATGCTGGCGCCGCTTATGCTGATTGGGGCGATCCTGGTCATCGCGGCGATCAAAGGCTGAGCCTGACTGCAGGTTTCGGATACCGGTCAGACGTGAATCGGACTTCGAGTTAGATAGCGCGGCAGCAATCCGTCCCCCCAAGGCGGGCTTGCTGCCGTTTGTTGTTCATAGCCCTGTGCGCGCGCGGCTTGACAATTGGAGAGACTCCACTATAATTTGAGTAAATACTCAATTTTATTTGAAAGAAGGACGAAGGATGGCAAGAGGCGAAAAGAACGATCCCGAGCTGAAAAAACAAAAAATCGTCACGGCTGCCCTCCGCCTTTTTTCCGGGAAAGGCTACCATGCGACGACAACGAAGGAAATCGCCGAGGAAAGCGGCGTAACGGAAGGGTTAATCTTCTATTACTTCGGCGGCAAGCGCAAGCTGCTCATGCATATCGTCCACAGCTTCTCCTTCGCGCTGATGGCGCAGGACGGCGCGGACCGGTGGAAACAGCTGCCGCCGGACGAAGCGCTGGTACAGTACGGATGCCGGTACCTGCAATTTTTGAAGGAGAACCGGGAGTACCTGTTGCTGATCTGGTCCCCGGAGATGATGCGGGATGAGGCCGTTTCCCAGGAAGTGCTCCGGCTCATCGGAAGCATCGGCGCCTCCGGCAGCAGTATCTTGAAGCAGTCAGCCGCCGTTGGCCAAATAAGCGAGCAAACCTATCACGTCGCCGCAACGATGCTTAATGCGTCGATCCTTCTTTATTTCGCGCTGTATTCCCGCTTCGGCAGCGAGATGGCCGTGCTGGGCGACGAGGAAGCTTATATTCGCCAACTGGTCGGCCTGCTGCTCCACGGCCTTTACAAGGGTGATGCGTAATGCGTTCCGTTGAAAGGCCAAATTTTTTTAAGTAATTTTTGAGTGTGCGCTCAAATTTAACCCGACAAGAAACCAAGGAGGGATCGAACATGTTCGCTTTGCTGAACGACTGGATTTCCCTACACCTGTTGATCTGGCTTCTGCCGGTCGCCTTCTTCCTTCATGACGGCGAGGAAATCGTCGTCGTGGAACGCTGGATACGGCCGCGCAAGCACACCCTGCCCCCGTTGATGCAGCGGGCGTTAAACTGGGACAAAAACATTACCGTTCAATTCGCGACAGCGGTCGCGCTGATCGGATCGCTTATCTGCCTTGGGACGGGCGTGGCCGCAGCAGCGGTGAAGGACGGCGGGAAGCTCGGCCCCGTCTTCCTTGGCATGGTCGCGGTCATGCTGCTGGACGGTATCAAACATGTAGGCTTATCGCTGAAGAAGCGGAGCTATACCGTCGGAGCCGTAACCGCCGCGCTGGTGGAAATCCCGTACGCCTCGTATACCTTTTACCGCTTTTATCAGGCGGACTTGGTAGAGCCAGCCGCCCTATGGCTCGGTATCGCCATCGTCCTCCCACTCGTGTTTTTTCTGATCGGTATCGGGTTTACGCTCGGCCGATGGATCGCACCCTTTCGCAGGCCTGCAGCGGGGGCGGGCCGCCATATCTAAGAGGCAGACCCCGCTAAAGGTACGTGGTGCGCTCTATGCGGCGCGGGCCGCTCCAAAGCGATCCTCCCCACACCTCCCGCACCTTCAGGCAAGCTCATGCGCATATTTTCAGCAAGCAAGTCAAATAATGGATATGTCATGAAGAGCTTTCACTGCTGGGAGGCAAAAGTGAAATGAAAGATAACCATTCGAACGGAACTTCGGTTGAGGGTGTCGGAGGATCGCTCGACGAGCGGCGTTCGCCGGGCGAAACCGATACGACGCTGACGGATCGGCAGGGCCATCCCATTACGGATAACCAGAACATCCGGACCGTAGGCAATCGGGGGCCGTCCACCCTCGAAAACTACCATTTTATCGAGAAAATCTCTCATTTCGACCGGGAGCGCATTCCCGAGAGAGTCGTCCATGCCCGCGGAGCGGGGGCTCACGGGTACTTCGAGGCCTACGGCAAAGTCGGAGACGAGCCGGTCGCGCGGTACACGCGCGCGAAGCCGTTTCAAGAAGCCGGCAAACGGACACCGGTCTTCGTCCGCTTCTCCACCGTCGTTCACGGCGGACATTCGCCGGAAACGCTTCGCGATCCCCGCGGGTTTGCGACCAAGTTTTATACGGAGGACGGGAACTGGGATTTGGTCGGGAACAATCTGAAAATCTTTTTCATCCGCGATCCTCTGAAATTTCCCGACATGGTGCATTCGTTCCGGCCGGATCCTGTGACGAATCTGAACGACCCGGAGCGTATGTTCGATTTTCTAGCGGGTACGCCGGAAGCGACGCATATGGTGACCTTCGTCTTCTCTCCTTGGGGAATTCCGGCGAATTACAGACAGATGCAGGGGTCCGGCGTCAATACGTACAAGTGGGTCAACGCCGACGGCGAGGCGGTCTTGGTTAAATACCATTGGGAGCCGCTGAAGCAGGGGATCAAAAACTTGACCCAGCGCGAAGCCGAGGGGATTCAAGCCAAAAATTACAGCCATGCAACCCAGGACCTGTACGAGGCGATCGAACGCGGCGAATTTCCGGAATGGGAGCTCTGCGTTCAAATCTTAAGCGACGACGAGCATCCCGAGCTCGACTTCGATCCGCTGGACCCGACCAAGCTGTGGGATCAGGAGCGCTTTCCCTTTTTGCCGGTCGGAAAAATGGTGCTGGACCGGAATCCCGAGAACTATTTCGCAGAGGTCGAACAGGCGGCCTTCGGGACGGGCGTCCTGGTAGACGGCCTGGATTTCTCCGACGACAAGCTGCTGCAAGGACGGACGTTTTCCTACTCGGATACTCAGCGGCACCGGGTCGGCACCAACTACCTCCAGCTCCCGATCAACGCGCCCAAGAAGCACGTCGCCACCAATCAGCGCGACGGGCAAATGACTTACTACGTGGATCGCGCCGAGGGGCAAAGTCCGCATGTCAACTATGAGCCCTCGCTGCTGGACGGGCTGACCGAAGCGAAGCCGCAGGGCAAAGACCATGAACCCGCTTATCAGGCGAAGCTCGTGCGCGATAAGATCGACCGGACGAACGATTTCAAGCAGGCGGGAGAAACGTACCGGAAATTCGAGGATTGGGAACGCGACGAATTGATCGATAACCTAGTCGCTGCGCTTCAAGTATGTCGGCCTTCGATCCGTCAGCGGATGATCGACTATTTTACGCAAGCTGATCCCGAGTACGGGCGGCGCGTCGCGGAAGGTTTGGCCCAGGCGGATGCCGGCTCGCCGCATATCGGCTCCGTTTCCGCGCAGCAAGGCGCAGACTTGGCGGAGCGGATGGGGCACAGAACGGACGGCTACTGACCGGTAGCCTCCGGCTTCTTCTGGCAGTACAGCCCGTCATGGTCCGTCCATTCCGCGTATAGCACATCCTGCGGCCGTCCGATTCCTGCGGCTTGAAGCTCGCCGAGCAGCCACGCCTCGTCACGGCCGAGAGCTTCGAGCCTTTGCCGTTGGATGTGCCCGTTCTCGATCAGCACAACCGGCAGGGACTTAGGAACGTCGGGCAGACGCAAGTCCTTTCGCGTCACGCTTTCGGCTTCAGACCGTTTCATCACGCTGATGCTCCCGTTCGTCTCGAATACGGCGAAAGCGACCTCCCGTATGGAAAATACGTTTTGCTCCCGGAGCATCGTGAGCAATTGGTCGAAATCGAGGTTGTTGCGCTTCATCGCCTGCCAATCGATCCGGCCGTTGTCAATAATGAGATCGGCCGTCCCGTTCAGCGGCTTGGACAGCCACGGAACGTACTGCACGAGCTTCTCCAGCGCCAACGACATCACGGTCCACAGCGCGAGCGCATAAAGCAGCTGCTCCAGCCCGACGTTACGGTCATACAGCGTATTGCCGACAATTTCGCTGAGCATTAACGAGGAGACGAAATCGAAGGCGGTCAGCTGGGAAATTTCCTTTTTGCCGAGCAGCCTCGTAATGATCCACAGCCCCGTAAGTCCGGCCGCCAGCTTGACGGTAATATAGGCGAAATCCGCCATAAAAAGCCCTCCTTCGGAAAAGGAAGATGTGTCCTTCCTTACCCGGGGAGGGCATTGTTTGAACCCGTAGAATCATCCGTTAAGCCACCTAAAGAACCAATGCAAAAAGACCAGAGACACGATAATCGCTAGGTAACGAAGCTTCCGGGGCGTCCGAATCCACAGCTTCAGCATGCGCATGTTGTTCCCGCGCCCTGCTTGGTTATTCATCCACCGTACCCTCCCCTTTACTCCAGCTTCGAACAAATCAACTCGCCCGTCCGGGCATCGATCCAACGGATTTCCCGGCCTTTTTCCTTGTGCACCAGACGGTACTTCAAAACGTAACGGCGCCTTTTGCCATTGCCCGAGTAATCCGTCTCCCACCCCAGCTTCAGGTCGAGAGCTTCCGCATAAATCCGGCGCGCCTCCGGCTCGTCTATGAGCGGTGTTACCTCGACGGCCTGCAATCGGACCGGATCGACAGATGGACCCGTCACGTGTCCGATCCGTCCCGACGTCTTGTTGACGGACAACCGGATGTGCTCCAGCTCCAGCCAGACGCCCTGCTTCCCGATGCGGAAATCGAAATGCTCCCTGTCGGAATCGTGTGCTTCCTCCTGCTGCCGCAGCTGCAAAAACGGCGCCAGCCCGGGCTGCATACGGGCCAAAAATCCAAGCGCGATGTCCAAGCACGCGTCCCGTGATAGCCTTAGCTCCCCTGGAATCTCCTCTTCAAAACGAATAAACGACACCAGCCTTCCGCCGACCGGATCGATCTTCGCTTTCAGCGTCTCCTCCGTCCGCTGACGGAAAAAGGCGTCCAGCGAACGGTCCTCTGACGCCGCCGGCTGCCAGTCACGCCGCCGCCAGACGATACCGGTCATGCAGTCGTCCATTTCCACTTCCCTCAGCAGCTCATACCGGTCCGGATCGATTCCGAGCAGCTCCTGAGCGTCCTGCGCCGTTCGGACGGCCGGAGCCTTGACCGCAGGTAGCTCAGGAACTGGCAGCCATTCGAACGGCTCTTCGGATTCCGCATCTACGTCGGCCGCTTCGCGGACCTCTTCCGTCCCGTCCGCCCGGAAATGCATCCAGCGGCTGCTTGGTTCGTAGACCAGCCGCAGCTCATCCTTTTCCGTGTCGTCGACGGACTTGTGAAGGAAGTCCAGCCGCAGGTCCAGCTTGGCGGTATCCGCAATCTGGCGCAGAAGCTGCTCCTTCGGCACAATAGACTCCGGGATTTTCGGCTTCGTCTGCCGTCCGAAATACCGGAAGTCGCTGACGAGACCGCTGCGGTGAACCTTGACGCGAAAGCCCGACATCGGCAGCGGCAGCCCCATGACCTCCTGCTCGTAGAAAAATAGCGTCCCGGAGTCTGCGGACTTGGTGCGCGTCAGGGAAAACGGCTTTAGCGCGCCCGGATAATGGTCGAGCGCGAACTTCTCCGCCCGGAGCCGCAATTGTTCCGCGGACAGCTCCGGCAAATCGCCGGCCACCTCCTCCACATCGGCCGTATACTCAACCAGATCCCCTTGAGCGTTAAGCTCCACACATATGCCGCTATCCTTGCCGGGCTTGCTCCATACGGGGTCCTCGCCCGCTTTCGTCCAGACGAACATCGCCCGTCCGCCTTCGCGTTTGTCTTCATGATAATCCGCAATCGTAAGCTCGTACTCTTCCGGGATGTCGAAGAGCTCCTCCGTCCGCAGCTTTAACTCGGCCAGCTTGCGCTGCAAGGCTTCCTCGGCGGATAATTCGGAAGCTCCAGCCGATGGAGACGGACTTGAGCCTGCCGGTTCGTCCGGGTTATCGTATCGTTTGCGCAATTCCTTCAACCCCCTGTGCAAAATGGTTTTCACCGTGCCTGTCGGCTTGCGGAGCAAAACGGCGATCTCCTCAATCGTCATATCGTGCCAATATTTGAACGCGATCACCTGCCTCTGCTTCGGCTCCAGCTGCCGGACCGCCGTACGCAAGTCGAGAAGGTCGTCGGGATCGGGCACAGGAGCCGGCTGACGTTCGGCCGCACAGCTATCGTCCGGCACCAGCCGCTGTCGTTTGTCCAGCGCCGTCAACGCGCAGTTGATGACGATGCGGGTCAGCCAAGTGGCGAAAAACTGCGGCTGCTTCAGCTTTGGCAGTCCGACAAGCGCCTTGTAGATCGCCTCGTGGACCGCATCCTCCGCGTCCATGTCCTGCCGCACGTAATAATAGGCAATCCGGCGCAGGCGGTCCTGCTGTTCCTCGATCAGAGCCAGAAAGGCCGCGTGGTTTCCCGCTTGGGCTTCTCTGACCCGGTCGCTTCGGTTCATGTCCTTCCCCTCCCGTGTATACCCTTTAGACCGGTGAGAGCGCATTTAGGTTTCAGCAGTTTCGAAAAAACCTTCGTTCAACTCGGCCTTGATCTTTTCCGGGTGCCTAGATGTGTTGCGGATGTCGCCAAGCATACGCTCGATTCGCGCTGCACGGTAGCCTTTGCACACTATCGAGCTTTTTCGTCAAAATTATACATTTTATCCCAAAAAAACTTTTCCCTCTCCCACTATCAACCTTCCTTCCGAACGCCCCCTCGGCACGTCGTTCTTTTGACCTACGCTTTCCTCCTCCCGGGCACACGCCATCCGATGATTTTGCAGCCGCCCTCCACCCGTTTAACCTATGGTTATTTCATTAACAGGCTTCCCGTCATTTTCTTTTTGAAAACGAATACATTTTATTAAAATTGTATTGAAAACACTGGTATATTGTGGTAGCTTGGTAATATATTTTTACAATCTTAATATTACAAATCACCCAATAATGTTTCACCACACCTAGAATTTGGGACGAGCATTCACTTCCATCCGGGCCTTTCCTCCATGCTCCCGCCGTCCCCGAGCCGCTAGTCCTGCTGCTCTACTCCC
The DNA here is from genome assembly GCF_027925525.1 of Paenibacillus tyrphae. Classification (GTDB taxonomy): domain Bacteria; phylum Bacillota; class Bacilli; order Paenibacillales; family NBRC-103111; genus Paenibacillus_G; species Paenibacillus_G tyrfis_B. The sequence goes on from NZ_BSDJ01000028.1 coordinate 64,727, forward strand.
TACTTCATAAGAACCTGCATAACCAACGCGGCAGTCGATGCGTCTTGCGTAATTTTTGCCAAGGGATCACAGAACGATTCATTGTCGTTCTTGATTTTATAAAATAATGAAAAAGGAGCGAGCTTATGAAGATTCGCAAATGGCTGGCTACAACGGTCATCCTGACTGTTGTCGGCGCAACGGCAGCCGGATGTACTGGCGGCAACAACGGTACGAACACCGGTACGGGAACGGAAGGCGACAAGAACGCTGCCCCCAAGCAGGAGATCACCCTTAACTTCAGGACGGAACCGGGGGCGATGGACGTCTCCAAATCGACGCAGGTGGCTGCGTTTACCGTCATGAACGCCGTTAGCGAAGGGCTGTACCGTCTGAATAAGGACGGCAAAGCCGAGCCGGGGCTGGCGAAAGACATGCCGAAAATTTCGGAGGACGGTAAAACGTACACGATCCAGCTGAAAGACAATTTGGTCTATTCCGACGGCCAGCCGGTCAAAGCCGAAGACTTCGTCTACTCGTACCAGCGTACGCTGGACCCTTCGACCAAGGCGTTGTATGCTTTTATGGTGGCTTGGGTTAAGGGCGGGGCGGACGTGCAAAAAGCCAAGACCCCCCAAGAGCTCGAAGCGGCGAAGAAGGCGCTCGGCGTCAAGGCGCTGGATGATAAAACCGTGGAAATCACCTTGGAACGTCCGATTCCATTCTTCACCGAGCAATTATCGTTCCTGCAATTTTTCCCGCAACGCAAAGACATCGTCGAGAAATACGGCGACAAAAACGGCGGAGACGCAGAATCTGCCATCGGCCCAGGTCCGTTCAAGCTGGCCCAATGGGACCATGAGCAGCAGCTCGTCTTAGTCAAAAACGATAAATATTGGGACAAAGATAAAGTCAAGCTGGAAAAAATTACGCTGAACATCGTCAAAGACGAAAACACCGGTCTGAACCTGTTCCAAACCGGAGCGACCCAGCTGCAAAACATCACCCGCGAGAGCATCAACCAATGGGAAGGAAAGCCAGAATTCGTCCTGCAGCCTGAGCTGTCTTCCTGGTATATTAAGATGAGCCAGGATAACGTCCCGGCCTTCAAAAACAAAAAAGTCCGTCAAGCGCTGGCGCTTGCCATCGATTCCAAAGCATTCATCGAAACGGTTACAGGCAAAGGCCCCGTACCGGCTACCGGCTTCGTACCGAACGGAACGAGCGACGGCAACGGCGCAGAATTCCGCAAGAAAGCGGGCGATCTGAGACCGAAATTCGATCCGGCCAAAGCGAAGCAATTGCTGCAAGAAGGCTTGAAGGAGCTGGGCGTGGCGCAGCTGCCGAAGTTCAAGCTTCAAGCGGACGACAACGGGGTCGGACCGAAATCCGTCGAGTTTATCCTCGCCCAGTGGAAGCAAAATCTCGGTGTCGACGCCATCGGCGAGCCGGTTCCGCACAAGCTCCGGGTGGACAACGAGAACAACCACAAATACGAAGCGTCTCTCTCCGGCTGGAGCGCCGATTACAACGATCCGATGACGTTCCTCGAAATGTTCGTGACCGGCAACGAATTCAACGATGCCGGTTGGTCCAATGCCGAATACGATAAGTTAATTAAAGGCGCGCAAGTCGAGATGGACAAAGCGAAACGTTCCCAGTTAATGGTCGACGGCGAAAAAATACTGATGGAGGAAATGCCGCTCATCCCGAACTACTTCCGCTCCCTGAGCTGGCTCAAAGACCCGAAGCTGCAAGGTGCGGTCTTCCCGCCGTATGCGCTTGAATATGAGCTCAAGTGGGCGTATGTGAAGTAAGCCCGAGATAAAAAAGGCGAAAGCCGTCCTTTCCGTTGAAAAGCCAACGGAGGACGGCTTTTTTTTCATGAAGGCGCCATTGTTAGAACCAAGGCTGCGCCTTATAATCAGGGTATCGCTTAACAGCAGCATCAGCTGCCCGAAAGGAGAGTCCCGCATGGTCTCGGCTTCATCCCGCCCAAGAGCGGTCATTATCGGCGCCGGTATCGGCGGATTGTCCGCAGCCATTGCGCTGCAAACCGCAGGGTGGGACGTCTCGGTCTACGAGAGAACCCGCTCCCTGTCAGGAATCGGCGCCGGCATCGCGCTCGCCGCCAATGCCATGAAAGCACTGCGGCAGCTTGGGGCGGACGAGCAGGTAAGCCGCCTCGGAGCCCCTGTGCGGCAAGCGGACATTTATACATCGGACGGACGGCTGCTGGTGTCGCTTCCGACGGAAGAGCAAGCCCGGCGCTACGGGGCGCAGAGCTACCTGATCCACCGGGCCGATCTGCATTCCGTTCTGCTCGGCCGTTTAGAGTCCGGAACGGTGCGGACGGATAAGAAATTGCGCTGCTGGGAGCAGAACGAGCGTAGCGTCAAGGCCGTCTTCGAGGACGGCACGATCACCGAAGGGGACGTGCTGATCGGCGCCGACGGCCTGCACTCCGCCGTTCGGGCGCAGCTCTTCGGCGAGAGCGCCCCGCTTCGTTATGCCGGCTATTCCGCGCTGCGGGGTACTGCGCATTGGCACGACGAACGGTTTCCTTTCGAGCAGGGCGGCGGCTTCGAGGCCTGGGGGCCGGGCAAGCGGTTCGGCGTATCGGCGATCGGGCAAGGGCGCATCTTCTGGTTTGCCGCCGTCAACGCGCCGCAAGGCCAAGAGCTTCCTCCCGCCGAGAGAAAGGCGGCCGCGCTGCACCAGTTTTGCGGCTGGATGGAGCCGATCGAGGCGCTGATCTCTGCAACGGATGAGGTATCCATCCTTTCGCACGATATTTTCGACCGCCGGCCGCTCGCCGGCTGGAGCTGGGGACGCGTGACCTTGCTCGGCGACGCCGCGCATCCGATGCTGCCCAACCTTGGGCAAGGCGGGGCGCAGGCGATGGAGGACGCTCTTGCGCTAGCTCGCTGCCTGCGGCAGGCATACGGCACGCCGGGCACGCCCGGTGTCGCCGCTGCTCTGCGGCAATATGAGCAGGAGCGGTTCGGACGGACCGCGCTGGTCGTCCGCAGGTCGCGCGCGATGGGCCGGATGGTGCAGCTCGCGCACCCCGCCGCCATTGCCGTCCGAAACCGGCTGCTTCGCCTGCTCCCCGCCCGGATGCAAATCCGTCGCCTGGATTGGCTGGTCGGGTATGAGCCCTGAACCCTGGCCGCTCAGCGCTCCAGTACAGCCAGCACTTCTTCTACCGGCAGAGCAGCAATCGTTCTTCCTTGGCGCCCCGTGGTCGTCCCCGCCATAAACAGGGAGTTATAGATCGCTTCCTCGGTCGCCTCCGTGACGGCGCGGAAGCAGTCGGACATCAGTCGGCCGTCTTCGCGAACGACGCGGAGCTCCAGCACACCGGAAGCCGGCGTATGCGGAATACGGTTGCCGTTGCTGAAGGCGATCGCGATATCGCCGCTTCCGTGATGAGCGATCGAGCCGGTACGCGCCAAACCGAAGCCCGCCCGCTTGGCAATCCGCTTCAACTGGCGGGCGTCCATCGGCAAGTCGGTGCCAATCACGATGATGATCGAGCCGTCGTTGTCCCGCGCTTCCTCCGGCTTCGCCCGAAGGGATTCGCCCACAGGCTTCCCAAGTATGGTCAAGTCTTCCCCAAGGCCGAAGTTCGTCAGCACCAATACCCCGAAATGGAAAATCCCCCCATCCACTTCCACCTGTCTGGACGATGTCCCAATTCCTCCTTTGTAGCCGAAGCAGACCATCCCGGTTCCGGCTCCGACCGCCCCTTCCATGACGCGGCGGTCCGTGGCTGCCCATCCCTGCCGGATCGCTTCCACCGCATGCTCCGGACGAACGTGAAGCCCTCTCATATCGTTCAACAACGAGTCGTTGCACTCCCCCGTGACGACGTTTAGCGAGCCGTCGCGGTCTCCGATCCCGTCATCCTGTGCCACCATGTAACGAAGCGTCCCTTCGGTCACCGCCGGTACGCCGAACGTATTTGTCAGCATAATTGGCGATTCGATGACGCCCAGCTCGTTCACTTGAACCAGACCGGCCGTTTTGCCGAAGCCGTTGATCACATGCGCCGCGGCAACCGTTTTCTCACGAAACCAATCGCCCGGGTGCGGCAAAATCGCCGTAACCCCCGTCCGGACACAAGCATCGGGTCGGTCCTCATGTAACGTCACATGCCCTACGGATACTCCGGGGACATCCGTGATGCTGTTAAACTGTCCGGTCGGAAGCTTTCCGACGGTAAATCCGTAATCGCGCAATCGTTTTCTGCTCATAAACTATTCTCCCTCTATTCGTTTACGCGCCGCAGCATGCGGGAGCCGTAGAAGGCCGCCCAAGCCTGCGGCTCATCCTTGAAGAAGAAGCGGATCGGGTAGCCGCTGTCCGTGATGACAAGCGTACGGTCGTCGCTAGCCCGCAGCGCGAAGGCTTTGCCGTCAATTTCAGCGAAGGGTGAGTTCCCGTCGAGCACAATGTCGACGCTGCCGCCCTCGGCGGACCGGTAAGCGCCGGCCAGACGCCGCAGCTCCTCCGGAGAGGCCTCGTACGTCGGCTCCACACTGCTACTTTGCTCCAAGGGGAAGCCGAGCGCCGTGTTGACGGCCGCCAGCCACAGCTCGTTGGCGGGCACGTTCGCCACGTTCGTCAAGACGGCGGCCACAAGCCCGCGTTCGGGCACGAAGCCAAAATACGACGATACCCCGGGCTGGCCGCCTCCGTGCTCGACAAGCGTAACGCCGGCGTAATCGGGGGTCACCCGCAGCGCGCAGCCGTAAAACACATTTCTTCCGATCCGGTGAATCGGCTCCCGCATCTGCCTCAAGCTCTCGCTCCGCGCCACGGGGCAGCCATTCGAAGTCGGGACATTACCCACGTAAAGTTGCCCGTATTTCAGCAGATCGCGCACCGTCGACCGGATGCCGCCGCCGGCTTCGTAGTTCCCTAGCTTTGGCCACGGCACCTCGTCCAGCGTCTGTGTACCGCCGCGCTTCACATACGGCACGGAGACATTATCCCACGCGGCCAGCTCGTCCAGGCTGAACGTTGACCGCCGCATCTGCAGCGGCTCCAGAATCCGCTCCGTGATCGCCGCACGGAAAGGACGGCCCGTCAGCCGTTCGACGATCGCCCCAAGCAGCAGAAACGTGTCGTTGCAGTAACTGAAATAGTCCCCCGGCGCTCCCAAAAGCTCAATCTCTTCGCTCGCCAAATAGTCGAGGTGTTCGGCGAACCGCCGAAGCTCCTCCCGGCGGCGCATGGGCGGGACGCCCGCCGTGTGGGAAAGCAAGTGCCGCACTTTGATATCGTCGCTCCGCACTCCGCCGGAAGTGCGCAGCTTGAACTCGGGAAGGTGTTTCGTGACAGGATCGTCCAACGAAAGCTTCCCTTCCTCCGCAAGCTGCATGATGGCTAAAGCCGTGAACGACTTGGTAACCGACGCGATGCCGAACACGGTATCCGAGGTAACCGGATCACCCGTTTCCATATTTCTAACACCGAACCCCTGCTGGTAGACGGTCTCCCCGCGCAGCGAGACGGCCACGGCCGCCCCGGGGATCGCTTCTTTCTCCATCATTGCCTTCGCATAGGCTTCGAATCCGGACCAGTTGCCGGTCATGACAGCACCTCCATAGACTGCACGGTCCGCTTACTTCGGACGGTTGCGCAAAAAGTTCTCGGCGGCAAATCCGAGCACTTCTTCTTCCTTATAATATTTTAGCAGCTCATTGATCAAGTTTTGGCTTTTGCCTGCGTGTTCCAAGCCTGCAACAAACTCCGAAATGCCGTCAAAATCCGAACCGAGCCCGATATGCCGCACGCCGCCGAGCGCGCACAAATGATCGATATGCTTTAACAAATCGGCGATCGTTACATGCCTTTCCCGTTTCACAAAGGCGGGACAATAAATGACGTGGACTGTCCCACCCTTGGCAAACAGCGCCTTGGCCTGTTCGTCCGTTAAATTGCGCGGGTGATCGCAAACCGCCCGCGCGTTGGCGTGGCTCGCCATCGGATAATCTGCCAGTTCAACCACATCCCAGAACGCCCGCTCGCACAGATGAGCGACGTCGGTCAGCAGCCGGTGCTCGTTATTGAAGCGCACAATGTCCCGGCCGAACGAGGTCAACCCGGCGCCGCGCGGCTCCAGCACACCATCGGCCGCGAGATTGGCGTAGTTCCAGGTCAAGCCAACCGCACGCACGCCAAGCTGGTATAAAATGTTCAGCTGGCGCAGGTCGTTGCCGATAGGATCGACACCTTCCAGCGTCAGCATGGCTCCGATCTGCCCCGGTTCAAGCGCGTCGAAATCGGCCCAGTCTCGAATCTGCTTCATCTCCGGATGCTTCCCGAGCACCTCGTCGTAGAAATAATGAACCTGATCCAGCGCCGCTTGAAACTTCTGCTCTGCCTTAAGATGAGGCGGAACGAAGACGGCAAAGCACTGGGCCTTCACGCCGCCCTGCTGCAGTCTTGCCTTGTTCGTCGCCAGCTCCTCCGAGCTGCCGTACGACAGCTGCCCGCCGCTTTTCCAGAACTTATACAGCACATCGCAATGAAAGTCAATGATTTCCATGTTTTTCCCCATTTTTTGCTCCAACCTTTCCTAGTCCTGTCCCGTCATTGTACGGAACCGCTCGTACAGCGCCAGCGCGACCGGTCCGGGACTACCGTCCCGGATCAGGCTTCCATCCTCGAAGCGAACGACCGGCATCACTTCCGTCGTCGTACTAGTGATGAACGCTTCGTCCGCCTGCCGCAGCTCCTCCGGAGTAAACGATTGTTCGACGAACGGGATACGCAGCTCGTGCGCGATCCGCTGCACCGCCATTCTCGTAATACCCGCCAAAATCTGTTTGGACAGCGGCGCCGTCCGGATCGCTCCATCTTTGACCATATATACGTTGGAGCTTGTTCCTTCCGTCACAACCCCGTCCCGTACGAGAACCGCTTCCAGGCACCCGCGTTCGGACGCGGCTTGCTTGGCCAAAATATTGGGCAGCAGGTTGAGCGACTTGATCCAGCAGTTCAGCCAGCGCTCGTCCGGATGCAGCATGACGCTAATGCCGGAGGCCCTCGCCTCGGCCGATATTTCCCGAAACGGCTTCGCCGTCATCGATACGGACGCCGGGCAGACCGGGAACAAATGATTACGTGGGGCGATGCCGCGGGTCGCCTGCACATACAGATCGAGATCCGACAGCCCGCTTTTTTGCGTCAATTCGCCGATAATCCGCTTCAGCGACTCGCCGTCGTGCCCGATCTCCAGACGAATCGCCGCGGCGCTCTTGAACAACCGGTCCAAATGCTCGTCGAGCATAAAAGGCCGACCCTTGTAAATCCGGATCACCTCATAGACGCCGTCCCCGAATTGATGTCCCCGCTCGTCGATCGGAACGACCGGTTCGTCCGACTGGATAAAGCTCCCGTTAAAATAAGCCAAAGCCATGATGTAGCCCCTCCCTGGTTCATTTCCCATGTTATTAACAAACTAATCGATTTCCTCAGGTCGGTCCAATAGGATAATGACATGATGGGTATAAGAAAATATAATACGAGCATAGGGGGCGTTTTATGAATACGGATCATGTTGAATGTTTTGTCATGGTGGCTCTGACCGGTAGCTTCAGCAAAGCGGCCAACCTGCTGTATTTGTCCCAGCCCACGGTTAGCCAGAGGATCAAAGCGCTCGAAGCCGACTTGAACTGCAGGCTGTTTCAACGAACGGGCCATGCCATCGCCTTGACGGAGGAAGGCGAAAGCTTCCTGCCCTATGCGAAAAGCATGCTGCAATCGCTTCAGGACGGGCAGCAGGCGATCCAGCGGATTCACGGGAAATTGGAAGGCGAGCTGTCCGTCGCTTCCGTTTTCGGGGCGGCCTTTTACCTTCTGCCCCAGCTCGTGGAGCAATTCCAGACGCTCTACCCGAAGGTGAAGCTGACGCTTTTGACCGGACATTCGCATCAGGTGCTCGATATGGTGTTGAATCATGAAGTATCCTTCGGGATCGCCCGCGCCGTCAATCATCCGCAGATCCGGCGCATTCCGATCCTGAAGGACGATATGCTGCTGGCGGTCTATCCGGGCCATCCGTTTCACGACCGCAAGCAGGTGACGATCGAGGATGTCGCCAAGGAGCGGCTCATTTTGTTCAATCGTGGCTCGCTCGACTGGACGCTGATTAACGGGGCTTTCAGCCACTACAGGCTGGACCGGCACGTAGTCATGGAAGCGGATAACATCGAGGTGGTCAAGCGGATGGTCAAGCAAAGGCTGGGGATCGCGTTTCTGCCCCGCTTCTCGATCCTTCACGATCTGGAGCGGGACGAGCTCCGCGAGGTGGAAGTCACCGGACTGCCGCAGCTGAACCGCAACTTCGAGCTGATTTATTTGAAGGACATGTCGCTAAACCAGATCATGGAGCATTTTATCGGCTTCTTATGCCAGCACCATGCGCAACCGGAGTAACGAATAAAAAACCGCTCGACTCGGGCAAGTCAGGCGGTCCTTTGTTCAAACGAGCAAGGGGTGAGCGGTATTACCCGATCGCCCAGTTGCCTTGACGGAAAACCGGCTCGCGGGTGCCGTCCGGCAGCTCGCCGTCGATATCCAGCTCCGCCGAGCCGACCATAAAGTCGACGTGCGTCAGGCTGACGTTCGCGCCCTTGGCCAGCAGTTCCTCCTTGGTCATCTTCGTGCCGTTCTCGATCGTAAACGGATAAGCACTGCCGACCGCGAAATGGCAGGACGCGTTCTCGTCAATGCCGGTATTGTAAAACACGCGGTTCAGGTTCGAAATCGGAGAATGGTGCGGTACGAGCGCCACTTCTCCCAAATATTTCGCCCCTTCGTCTGTCTTCAGCAGGGCATCCAAATATTCCAGCCCGACCTCGGCCGTATAGCTGATCACTTTGCCGCCTTCGAACGTGAGCGAAAACTTGTCAACCAGCCGGCCGTTCAAGTTTAACGGCTTCGTGCTTGTCACCGTTCCGTTCACGCCGGTGCGCAGCGGCATCGTGTACACTTCCTCCGTCGGCATGTTGGCTACGAAGTATACGCCTTGATCGTCCGTCGTCCCGCCGCCGTGCCAAATATGCCCCTCAGGCAGCTCGACCGTCAAGTCGGTACCGGGAGCCCGGTAATGCAGCTTCTTGTACTTTTTCTCGTTGAGCTTCTCCTTGACCTGCTTCAGCCGGCCGATGTGCTCTTTCCAAGCCGCCACGGGATCATCAGCGTCGACCCGGTTCATTTTGAAGATCGTATCCCACATCACCCGGACACGCTCTTCCTCCGGAAGCTCGGGGAACACCTTGGCCGCCCAAGCCTGCGTGGGCGCTTTCACGAGACACCAGCTGAACTTTTTATTGCGCACGTAGCTTTGGAATTTCTCCCTCGCCACGGCCGCCGCTTTGGTCGCCCGCGTCACTTTGTCCGAATCGATGCCCTTGTACAATTCCGGGTCGGGCACCTTGATGTTGATTAATGCCCCGCCGTTCTCCGCCAGCTGCTCCATCATCGCCGGCATCCACTGCGGGTAGTAGTCGAACGACTCGTCGGGCGCATATAAGAACCGGTTTCTCGTCACTTCCTCGTCATCCCATTGAACCTGCACGTATTTCGCTCCCGCTTCGTATGCCTTTTGCACGACTTTACGGGTGAACGGCGCAGCTTCCAGCGGCGATTCGATGTGAAGCACTTGTCCGGGCTGAACATTCGCTCCAACCCGGACGACAAGCTCCGCGTATTTTTCCAGACTTCGGTCAAAAGCTTCCATGTCCCTGTCTCCTGTCCTATCGATTTGTTACCCGTACCATTATACTAGAAGTCGAGAGGCGAACCAAGCGAACTCCCGGGCTCAGACCCGATCAAATCAAAAGAGCCCCTGACCGGTTCCATGAACCGGCCGGGACTCCTTGAGATCCGATGTTAGCCTCCTACACCGTTATCGTGAAAGTACTCCATTTTTACCGGCTCGTTAGCCGGCGGTTGATACGATACGGACAGGCCGTTCAAGAAAATGAACCCCAAAGTCAGAAGCACCATCATTTTTTTCATCAAGCAGACACTCCCTCCAAAATTTTCTCATATTCCTTCTTCTGCTGTTCTGTTGCATGGTCAACATACTTCCAGAACAAAGAAACGCATTTCTCGAACCCCGAATAATAACGCAATTTTTGGGCCAGACCCAAGGCGTGAATCAATTCGTTTAACGCTTGGTGCTTCCCTCCTCTTTTGAAGCTGTAAATGACCTTCTCATACCAAAAGTGGAACAGCTGCGTGCCATTGATGTGATCGCAAATCGTCCCGACGGTCGGGATTCTCTTTTCGAATTTGGCAAGGACCGCGTCAACGGAAAAATGGTACCGGTTCGCGGCTTTCACGACGACCGATAAACTGGGAAGGATTTGATTCGGATATTCGTCCAGATAGGCGGATAATTCGGGCAGTACTTTGAGGTTCCCCGTATTCAATTCGAGGATGAGCCCGTTTCCTTTCCCCCATATCCGGAATTTCTCAACCTCCTTTTTACCGACCTCGTCAAGACCTTGGAACCATGAAAGATCGGAATACTCCTGCACGCAGCGCTTGGCCTCTTCGTATTGTTCCAGTTTGGTTAGAGCCACCCCTTTCATCAGACAGCCTTGACCATAGTACACGACTAAATGCCGTTCCGTTTGCAGCGGCTTATACAGGTCATTATGTATCAGCTTCTCGTAGATCGCAGTTGCCAGCTCTCTGAGTTCATCGGCGTACTGTCCGACTTTGTCCCATCTTTCGAAGGTGTAATAAACGTTGGCCATCTGCAAAAGAGCGTCCAGCCGGACATCCTCCGGCAGATGTTTGTAATGGGTTTCAAAACGAAACACGGCTTCTCTGTTTTCTTCCACCCCGGTTCCGATGAGCGATTGAAACAACCGGAACTGGCTCATGACATACTGCGGGTCCTCTGTATTTCCTTTATCGACAATTTGGCGGTAAAGCGGAATAGCTTCTTTTTTCTTTCCTTGCTCAAACAAGCTCTCCGCTAAGGAAAATTGCTGCGAACAGGTTAGCTTATCGTTCAAGAAACATTGACCCAAGTACAATTCGTAAAGCCAACCGGGGCCGTGACCCAATACGGATGCTATCTTGTCGAGCTGGTCTATGGTGACGGACCGGGGGTAATCCAGCTGCTCAATACGGATTCCTGCAAGTTCGCTGAATTGCGAAGGCGTGAACCCGTGGAGTTGCAACTCATTCTCAACTACCGTTCTCATACTTTGAATGGTCGTTACCATATAAAATTCTCCTCCCTGCCTATATCCATAATAGTACATCGGTCGAAGGGAAGTGTAAATAACCTACTTTATATGTATATTACTGGTTTGTAACCGCTATCACATAAAAAATGAAATGTAGCAAAAATTGCGCTTCGGGATGAGCACTTTTCGCATCGACACGGCTTCGTCCATGTTTTATGATGAGGAAATAATAATCGCGAACAAAGGAAAGAGGTCAGCTTATGGAACACGTCATTGACATTCAGGATGTAACTTGGAAAAACGGCCACAACTATTTGCTGCACAATGTCAGCTGGACCGTGCGTCCCAAAGAGCATTGGGCGCTGCTGGGCCTGAACGGATCGGGAAAAACGACGCTGCTGAACATGATTAACGGCTATCTCTGGCCGACAACAGGGTCGGTGTCCGTGCTCGGCCACCGGTTCGGGGAAGTCGATTTGCGCGAGTTGCGCCGTTCCATCGGCTGGGTCAGCTCCTCGCTGCAGGAGAAGCTGTACGCCACCGATAAAGCCCAGTATGTGGTCATCAGCGGCAAATACGCGACCATCGGCTTATACGAGCGGCTGTCCGACGAAGATCTGGACCGGGCGCAGGCGCTGATGCGCACGCTGGGCTGCACGCATCTGTGGGACCGGGAATTCCGGACCTGCTCGCAGGGAGAGAAGCAGAAGGTGCTGATCGCCCGGGCGCTGATGGCCGACCCGCACTTGCTGATTCTGGACGAGCCCTGCAACGGGCTGGATCTGTTCTCGCGCGAAAAGCTGCTGGACAGCATCCAGGAGCTGAGCTGCCAGGAGCAGTCGCCGACGCTGATTTACGTTACCCACCATACGGAAGAAATCGTTCCTGCCTTCAGCCATACACTGCTGCTGCGCAGAGGCGAGGTGGTCCGCAGCGGCCCCACCGAAAGCATCCTGGAGGCGGATATCTTGACCGAGTTTTTCGAGGCCCCCGTCGAGGTCGAAAAGCACCGTCAGCGTGTGTACGTGCGAGCAGCATACGGCGCGAATCCGCTTGCGTAGCGATATAAGAGAACAAAATGCTTAGCCGATTCGCCTTCAAAGGGGAAACGACTAAGCTTTTTTTGTGCAGCTGATGAAGCGTTCCTGCCGCGCCTCGTTAGTTTGAAGAGGGCTCCGCTGTTTCGGCGATTGGCGGTTCCCCGATCAGCATCTTTTGCTCGAACGGTGCCGTGAGCATCATCAAGGTATAGGAGTAGCCGAAATCTCCACATCTTTCCGAAAAATCCACCAGCTCCTCGGTCGTTGCGGTAACGACCTTCAGCATGTAATTGTACTCCCCGCTAATCCTGTACATGTCCGTGACCTCGGGCGACTGCCTGCAAAATTCGACAAAAGCGGCGCATTTCTTCGTCCGGAACATGACGAAGGCCGTCGTGTTCTTGCCCAGCTTCGGCATGGAGATCGCCGCGCGGTATCCCGTAATCACGCCTTGTTCCTCCAGCTTCCTCACTCTTTCCTTCACGGCCGGCTGCGTCATCCCGATAATCCTCCCCAGCTCCGCCATCGGAATGCGGGAATTTTCGTGCAGCAGGCTTAAGATTTTGTAGTCCACCTGATCCATCCAAATCACCCTTTCAAATATATAAGTAAAAACCGCGAATTAACTTCAATCCTTAAATTGATGGGGATCAAATACCTTGGTTCATGTATGTAAATTATAAAATCATTTTTGTAAAATGTCATTAGTACATCGCTTGTCGCACCCGCGCGGGAATCGGCAAACTAACAAACTAGTATTTTTCATGCAAGGAGTGAAGCGTTTGGCTCGTTATATCGGAATTTATTTGCTTGCTCTAGGGGAATTCATGGTAGGGTCGGCGGAATCGATTGTCACCGGCATCATCGGTATGATCGCTAAGGATACGCAGGTGCCCCTCTCCCTCGCCGGGCAGTTGGTCACGGGCTTCTCTCTTGCGTTTGCCTTCGGCTCGCCGCTGTTGATCGCCTTCACAGCCCGGATGGAGCGAAAAAAGCTGCTCGCGGCAGCTCTTCTCCTCTTTATTGTAGGCAATCTGCTTGCTTTTTTCAGCACAGGCTTTGCGGTGCTAATGGCCTCCCGAATCCTGCTCGGGTTAAGTGGAGGCGTCTACACAGTGGTGGCGCTCGCCGCTGCGGCCAATCTGGCTCCGCCTGAGAAAAAGGGAAGCGCGATCGGAACGATTCTTATGGGCTTTAGCGTCTCGCTCGTTCTGGGGGTCCCTGCAGGCACTATGGCCGGGGACTTGTGGGGTTGGCGCTCGGTATTTCTGATCATTGCCGTGTTTAGCATCATCGCCGCGTGGGCGATTATGGCGTACCTTCCAAAGCTGCCGAAGCAAGAAACCGTCCCGCTACGGACCCAATTGGCCGCCCTCAAGAACAGCCAGGTTGTCACGGCTTTGCTGATTTCGTTCCTGTTCGTGACGGGATACTCGACCGTCTATACGTACATTACGCCTCTCCTGCAATCCGCAGCCGGGATGTCCACGGCACTTGTCAGCACGACGCTGTTGCTCGCAGGGCTCGCCAGTGCCGCGGGATCGCGCATAGGGGGATTTGCTACCGACAAATGGGGGATTCGGCCCACGCTGTATGTGAGCCTGCTTCTGCATGCCGCGATTCTGATCGTTTTTCCCTTCGCGGCCCAGCTTGTTGTCGGTGCGATGCTGGCGACCATGGTGTGGATCGGCGCCGTGCAGACGACGGTGCCTGCCCAGCAGTATTACCTGATCACCTTGTCCCCGCACTCGTCCGAAATTGCCCTGAGCGTCAATACTTCCGTCTTTCAGCTCGGCCTGGCTGTCGGAGCAGGCGCAGGCGGACTGATCGTGGACCGCTATACGGGCGCCCCTCTCGGTTGGGTTGGCGGAGCGACCGTGCTCCTTGGCCTTTTCTTCACATGGCTGTCGTTTTCGTTGGGCAGAACCGCCTCGTCGAAGGCCGTGCTGTCGAAGTAAAGCAAACGAACCGGCTTTTGTGGCAGTTCTCCAACATGGAGGACTGTCTTCGCCGCTTACAGCTTCTCCTGCACGGGGGTGAAGCCTTCCCCGATCACTTCGAACACCTCGTTCACGATGACAAAAGCCTGCCGATCCGTTTCCAAAACAAGCTTCTTTAAACGGCTAACTTCGGAGCGGCTGACGACGCAGTAAACAATTTTCTTATCCGAATCGCTATAGCCGCCTTTGCCGTAAAAAAAGGTGGTTCCTCTTTCCAGTTCCTGATGGATCCGCTCCGATATCAGCTCCGGATACCGGCTCACAACAAACGCCGCTTTCCCTTTCGCCGTCCCTTCAACTACATAATCGATCACACGGGAGCCTATGAATACGGCAACAATCGTATACATAGCCCTTTCCCGGTCCAAATAGATCAGGGAAAGAAGGATCGTCAGGCTGTCGAATAGAAACACACTTCTTCCTATGGGCCATCCCCAAAACTTTTTGAACATCTGGGCAAGAATATCGGTTCCTCCGCTCGTTCCTCCATAACGGAAAACAATACCTAACCCCACTCCCACCGTAGCGCCGGCATATAAGGAAGCTAGGAGCAAGTCGTTCATCGGAAACCGGAACCCTCGGAAGATGTAGACAAACAGCGAAAACATAAGCGTGGCAAAGACCGTGTATACAAACGATTTTCGCCCCAGTACTTTCCATCCGACAAGAAACAAAGGCAGGTTCATCGCAAAATTCGTAAAACCCGTCTCCCAGCCGAACATGTATTTCAGCAAGAGGCTGGCTCCGGTAATGCCGCCCTCGGCCAGCCCGTTTGCCGTATTAAAATAATTGATGCCGAAGCCCATGACTGCCGAGCCGATGCATATCGCAGCACCGTTCTTGAAATGCTCCTTCACTCTGGCCCACCGCCAGATGACCGCAGCGCAGCACCTTTTTTCTTTCTGTTTTTCAAATAGTAGATCAAATAGCACAGCACCACAAACGGAATACCGTAATACAAGGCGACTCGCTGCTCCGGGTCGAAGTACAATCCGATGCAGGAAACAGAGCACAAGACAAAAGCCAAAATCGGAACGAACGGGTACAAGGGAGTACGATACTTGAGGTTACGGATATCCCCCCCGTTCCTCAGGAATTGCCTGCGGAACATAAACTGTGAAGCAACGATGCCCATCCAAACGGCGACGACGGCAAAGCCTGAAATGGCGATAAGCACAACATAGACGGTATCCGCAGCGATGACGCTGGAGAGAAGCGACAGGCAGGCCACCAGCATGCTGATGATCAGCGCGTTCAGCGGTACGCCGCTTTTTGTCGTTTTTCCGAGCCATGGGCTGATCATGTTTTCTTCCGCCAAGGCCCAGAGCATACGCGTCGAAGCATACAACCCCGAATTACCGACCGATAAAAGCGCCGTCAAAATAACAAAATTCATAATATCGGCGGCATAAGGAATACCAATTTTGTCGAACACGAGAACAAAAGGGCTTTCAACAACGCCTGCTTCCTGCCAGGGGACAAGCCCGGCCAATACGAAGATGGCAAGGATAAAGAAGAACATAGTCCGCCACACGACGGTACGAATGGATCTCGGGATCACCTTGTCCGGATTTTCCGTCTCCCCGGCCGTAACTCCGATCAGCTCCGTCCCGGAAAAGGCAAAATTCACGGAAATCATGGTGAACAGCACTGGAAGAAACCCATTCGGGAACAAACCGCCTTGGTCAAACAGATTGCCCAGCATCGGGGCTGCCTGATCTTTCATAGGGATGATCCCAAACATAGCCGCGCCGCCCAGCAGAATAAACAATACAATAACGACAACTTTAAATCCGGCCACCCAAAATTCGGACTCTGCAAAAAATTTGACTGAAAAAGCGTTTAACGCAAACAGTAATACGGCAAACAGAGCGCTCCATATCCAAACGGATACCCCGGGAAACCATCGCTGCATCAGAAGCCCGGCTGCCGTGAATTCGGACCCCACCGTTACCACCCAAGTCAGCCAATAAAGCCAGCCTACGGCAAACCCGGTAGCAGGGCCGATAAATTTGGCGGCATAAGCGGGGAAGGAGCCTGTGACGGGCATCGCTACACTTAACTCGCCAAGACAAAGCATAACCAGGTACATAATAAGTCCGCCGACCAAATAAGCAAGAATGGCTCCTCCGGGGCCCGCTTGATTCAGCGTGTAACCCGTGCTTAAGAATAGCCCCGTTCCTATAACCCCGCCAAGAGAAATCATAAATAAGTGTCTGCTTTTCATCGTTCGTTTCAAACGATTTTGTCTGCTATCGTCCATGCCGCTCATCCTTCTTCTCTCCCTTGTCCAAGTTAGGCCGTTTCCGGGATCGTAGCTTATCCTCTTCCTCGCAAGTAATACCGTATTTTCACCTTTGGGCATGATCTTGATTCCATCTTATAGATAACAGAAATTAAAGCATTTTACTAGCATACAGAATAAAGAAATCGCTTTCAATCTGACATGGCATTTATCGATAAAGAGGTGCACCGTAAAAATGCTTTCTTACGGTGTCAACCGGAAGCAAACAACCTTAGGCTCGGTCATTTCCTGCAGGGCGAATTTGACGCCTTCTCTTCCGATGCCGGATCCCTTTACTCCGCCGAACGGCATCGCATCGATTCTGTAATCCGAGCTGTCGTTGACCATCACCCCGCCGACATCCAGCTTGCGTACGGCGCGGAACACCTTATCGATATCCCGGCTGAAAATCCCGGCTTGCAGTCCGTAATCCACACGGTTCGATTTTTCAATCGCCTCTTCCAGATCGGTCACCTTGAAGATGGAGACAACCGGACCGAATACCTCTTCCTTCACGATCCTGCAATCTTCCGGAACGTCCGTCATCACAGTCGGCTCGTAAAAAGCACCGTTTCGATTCCCCCCGCAGAGCAGTCTGGCTCCGCGTTCGACCGCCTCCCGTACCCACTGCTCCACACGCTTCGCCTCTTTTTCGCTGATCATGGGCCCCATATCCGTCTGCTCGGACTGCTTGGCACCGGTCTTGTACTTCTTGGTTCTTTCCACAAACTTCGAAACAAAGGCGTCGTATACGCCGTCTTGGACATATATCCGCTGCACGCCCAGACAATTTTGTCCCGCCGCCCAGAAAGCTCCGGAGACGTTGGATTCCACGGCATCGTCGAAATTCGCATCATTCAGCACGATAACCGGCGAATTGGACCCCAACTCCATGCTCATTTTTTTCAACCCAGCCTTTTGCATGATCGCCTTCCCAGTGGCCAAACCACCTGTGAAGGAAATCATTCTAACATCCGGGTGCGTTACCAACACATCCCCTATTTCACTCGCATTTCCCGTAATCACGGACAATATTTTTGCCGGCAGTCCGGCATGGTCGAACGCTTCGGCCAACATAAGGGCGCTTAACGGCGTAACCGTCGCCGGTTTCACGATGATGGCGTTGCCTGCCGCTATAGCGGGACCAACTTTATGGGCAACGAGATTCAGCGGATCGTTAAACGGAGTAATGGCGCCGATGATGCCGATAGGAAAACGGTAATAATAGCCCAGCCGGTTTTCGCTGCCGGGCATTTGATCGAACGAAATCGTTTCCCCATTCAAGCGTCTGGCTTCCTCGGCGCTGATTCGCAGCGTTTCCACGCATCTTCTTACTTCCTTGCGCGCCTCCTTGATGGTCTTGCTGCCTTCGGAGGCGATGGTAATCGCGTAGGCTTCGCGTTTTTCATTGATCCAATCGGCAGCCCGGTGCAGAACGGCGATCCGTTCATGAACCGGCATCTCCGAACATATGCGGAATCCTTCCTTCGCCTGTTCGATGGCATATATCATATCCGCTGCGGAAGCCGCAGGCACGGTCGCAATCAAGCGGTTGTCCTGCGGATCGTTTACAGGCAGCGTCTTCTCCCGATGAACCCACTCGCCGGCCAAATACATCTTGTTCTTCTTCGTCATCGTTTCCATGATCATGCTCTGCACCTCATCCTTTGTTTGGTTTTCGAGGACTGCCGGATCGGCTGCTTACAATTGGTTACGGTGAATATTAATTAAATCGATAAGGATGGAAAAGCCAGTCTCCTTGCGTCCGGCTCCCGCTCCCATCAGCGTGATGGGGCCGGCCAAATCGCAATCGTACGTGACGGCGTTAACCGCGCCCCCGACGCCGGCCAGCGGGTCTTCAAGCGGCAGCATTTCCGGGCCTACCTTGGCCGTAATCCGATCGCCGTCCCGGGAGCATCTGGCAATCAGCTTCCAACGCTTTCCTTCGTCTTTGGCCCGCTGAATATCGGCCGGGGTCAGCTTGCTGATGCCTTGAACGGCTACGTCCTCCCGTCTCAGCGGGGCCTTCATGACGATATTGCCCAGAATGGTAATTTTATATTGGGCGTCGTAGCCCTCCACATCGTTCGTCGGATCGGCCTCCGCGTAGCCCAATGTCTGGGCTTCGACCAAAGCCTCCGCATAACTCATTCCCGCTTCCATCCGGGTCAGCATATAGTTGGTTGTTCCGTTGAGAATACCCTTGATTTCATCGATGCGGTTGCCCGCCAATGCAACGACAGGCATGCGAAGCGCAGGCGTGCCGCTCATCACCGTTCCCTCGTAGCCCCAGCGCACTCCATGCCGGAGGGCGAGCTCCGACAATTCCTTGTAGGCGAGCGCGACGGGCCCCTTATTGCTCATAACGACGTGCTTCTTGCATTCGAAGGCGGCGCGGCAGTGGTCAATCGCGGGCTGGCCGGTCTTCACATCCGTAAATGTAAGCTCAACAATGACGTCCGCATTCGTTTCCCGGATCGTCCTGAAGCTGTCCCAGCCCCTGATCAGGCCCGGCTCCTCCGGGTAGGCGTCCAGACTCCCCGTTTCTTTGACCGCCCGAAGAGCTTCCGCTGCTTTCAAACCGCCGGGATGGTAGATTGAGCCCTTCATCTTATCGGAAATCGCCACGACGTTTGCCTCGAATCCCAGATGGTCAGCCAGCTCTTTCCGCCTATCCTCCAAAATTTCCGCCAAGCCTTGTCCTACCACGCCGAAGCCAAGCAGTGCGATATTCAGTGTCATTTCTCGTTCCTCCTTACTTGTTATGAGTGCTTACCGGCAAATTGGCTTCCACATGTGCGAGCGCTTGAGCCAAATCGGCGATCAAATCCTCGGTATCCTCAATGCCGACCGAGATGCGAAGCAGGCCTTCCGAAATGCCAAGCGCTTGGCGTTCTTCCAGAGTGCATTCTACATGGCTTGTCGTTCTCGCTGGCCCGTAGATCGTTTCAACAGCGCCCAGATTGCCTGCCCGATTCGCATATTGCAATTTGTGCAGCAGAAGCTTGATGGCTTCCATGCCTCCCTTTAATACAACGCTTAGAATGCCCCCGTAGCCGTTCATTTGCCGCTTGGCTACGTCATGATGGGGATGCGTCTCGAGCCCCGGGTAGTTCACGGCCTCGATCAGCGGCTGCTGCTGCAAATACCGGGCGATCGCCATCGCGCTTTGCGTCTGCTGCCGTACGCGCAGATGTAGTGTTTTGATCCCTCGGATAATCAGGTAAGCCGCCCATGGGTCCAATGCCGCTCCATTGATTTCCCGGTAGTGGTAGACCTTCTCCATTAGCCCGGCCGCACCGCACACCACGCCGCCCATCGCATCGGCATGGCCGCTTAAATATTTGGTTGCGCTATGAATGACGAGATCGGCCCCAAGCTTCAGCGGATTCTGGCTAATCGGCGTGGCGAACGTATTATCCACCAGAACCAGAGCCCCCACCGCCTTGGCGGCCTTCGCCAGCCGCTCAATGTCCGTAATTTTCAACGTCGGGTTCGTCGGGGATTCCAGGTAAACTACCTGACAGCCCTTGGCGATTTCGGCTTCAAGCTCCGCATAGTCCTCCGTATTGCAGAGCACAGACTGAACATGCATGCGGGGCAGAAACTCCGTAAATATTTTATTAGTGCCCCCGTACGTGTCCTTCACGGATACAACCCGGTCTCCAGGCTTGAGAAAGGTATGCAAAGAGGCGCTGATGGCCGCCATTCCCGAAGAAAAAGCGATGGCCGCTTCGGCCCCTTCCAGCATTCTTATCTTCTCTTCAAACGCTTTCACGGTTGGATTGGACATGCGGTTGTACGTGTAACCCGGTTTGAGACCCAGCGCCACATCGTACCATTCATCCACATCCTGATAATCGTAAGCCACGCTCATAACGACAGGAACTTGCGTCCCTCCGAAAACCCTGAATTCTTTTTCCCCTGCCCATACTGACTTGGTACCCATATGCGCTTTCATCTCGATCCCCTCCTGCATCCGATTCGTTCCGGAGTAATAGTATTCTTGGAATAGTTTTTGTATATAATATATTATATACTGTGATTCAGATCATAACACGTCGTTTTTGCAAAATCAACGTAAAATTTAAGCGCTTACATGATCGTCGCCTGCTTCTTGATTAAACTTTTTTAAAATGCTACTATGATTACAAATTAAAAATATTATATATTGTATATAGACTTATGGCGGAAGGGGTGTTCGGGTATTACGGTTCAGAGATATCAATCGTTGAAAGATCACGTTTACAATTATATAGCCGAAGAAATCCAGAACGGTTCTCTGCTGCCCAATCAAAAAGTAAATGAAGCCATCATTTGCGAAAAGCTCGGCGTAAGCCGTACCCCGGTACGGGAAGCGCTTATTCAGCTGGCCTCGGAAAATCTGTTGGAAAATATTCCGCGCAGAGGCTTTATTGTCAAAGAAATTGATACGAAGAAAAAACTGGATGTGTTTCAGATCGTCGCCGTGCTGGATGCGTTGGCCGCTTCCTTGTCGGTCGACTTTCTCACGGATGAAGATATTGCAAGGATGACCCGATTGACCGATCAGATCGACATTGCCATACAGCAGCACAATTTTTCGGACTATCAGGCTCGCCAAAACGAGTTTCATCAAGTGTATTTATTGAGATGCAACAACAGCTCGTTGATCGACATGCTGAACTCTTTGCAGCACAGCTTTGTCAGGCAGATTTATTTAAGCAACGACAAGGAAAAATTGTTTGCCGTTTTGGCTCAAATGAATGCAGAGCACCGGCAAATTATCCAATACTTTAAAGCAAAGGATGCCCAAGGGGTCGAAGCGTTCATCAAGAATGTTCATTGGAAAATCAATTATACGGATATGATCTAGCTGCTAAACACAGCAGACCTGTACAACAAATCCCCTGGGCGAGGTGCAAGAAATTGAACCCAATAGAGCGCATCCTCAAGGACTTTCCTGTCATCATCCTTGATGGGGCCTTATCAACCGAGCTTGAACGCCATGGCTGCAATATCGACGATCCTTTGTGGTCGGCCAAAATCTTGATGGAGAATCCTGGATTAATAGGAAAAGTACACACCGATTATTTTGAGGCCGGAGCGGATTGCGCCATCACTTCAAGCTACCAGGCCAGCATTGACGGCTTTGTCAAACAGGGCCTCAGCGAAGCCCAGGCGACCGATTTGATTCAAAATTCCGTACGTATTGCGGTACGGGCGCGGGATGCTTTCTGGGATACATGGAAGGACAAATCGGCTAGGCCCAGGCCCCTCGTTGCCGCTTCCGTCGGCCCTTACGGAGCCTATCTGGCGGACGGGTCAGAATATCGGGGCGATTATAGGCTGACGGAACGGGAGCTCATTGAATTTCATCGGCCGCGGGTTAAAGCGCTGGTCGAAGCCGGAGCCGATTTGCTCGCTTGCGAGACGATCCCCAGCCTTCTGGAGGCGAAAGCGATCGTTGCGTTATTGCAAGAGTTTCCGCAAATGTGTGCGTGGATGAGCTTCAGCGCCAAAGACGGAGAGCGTATAAGCAGCGGGGAGCGTATGGACGAATGTGCCGAGTGGCTGGACAAGCAGCGCCAGATTGCGGCCCTGGGCGTTAACTGCACCCCGCCTAAGTATATCCCTTCGCTCATCCATGAAATCGGAAAGAAAACACAGAAACCTATTCTGGTTTACCCGAATTCCGGCGAGCAGTATGCAGCCGGCACGCGCACCTGGCATGGAGCGGCGTCCGAAGAAAGCCTTGGCTGCAGTGCCAAAGCCTGGTACGGTCAAGGAGCCCGATTAATCGGCGGTTGCTGCCGCACCACTCCCGACGATATCCGCTCCATCTTCTCCTGGGCAAGAAATACCGGCTGACGTTGTGCCGGGAGCCGGATCAGCCAGATTGCACCCCGATTGTTAGCCCCCCTAACAATTGGAGGTGCATTTTTTATGATCAAAGGCCGCAGCGCGCTTCGAATAAAAGACAAAAAAAGGCATGAGCTCAGTACAAATACCGAACTCCTGCCTACAGAAGATACTAACCTATATGGCCGCGGCCCTATTTTCCCCACTCGCCAACGGCAGCGATTAACCTGTGAAACGTTGAACTCCATCCCGTGTCAGGGCGTCGTATCGCCGGCAATCACCGTTTCCATGATTTTCTTAACCTCGGTGAGATCGGTTGTTTTCCCCAGCGCCCACATGAATTTAGGAACAATTGCCTCCGTGTTCATATCTCTGGAATTAATAATCAGGTCCTGATTCACCTTCCGCCCGACTTCATACAGGCCAAGGTCTCCCCCTTCTTCCAGACATTGTGTCGTGAGAGCTACCGCGATCCCCGCCTCGATCAGCTCGTTTATTTTCGGAATCAGATTTCTTTCCTGGAACGGCAATCCTCCGCTCCCGAACGTTTCGATTACAACACCTTTGTACAGCCCCTTCAGGTAATCGAAGAGCTCCGGCTTCGTCCCCGGAAGCAGCTTTAACAAAAAGACGTCGGGGCAAAGTGAGCAATCCAGACGCGGCTCCTTGTTCCGCACCGTCCGGACCGGATGATGATACGTAATGCTTTCCTCGATATAAGCGATATAAGGATGATTAATGCTTTCAAACGCGTCGTAGCTTTTGGTCCTCATCTTCACCGCTCTTGTCCCGATGATAACGCGGCCGTCAAACACAACGTAGACCCCGCCCACAGGCTCGCAGGCAAAACGGATCGCATCGATAATATTTTTTTTCGCATCGGTTCTTTTGTACATGATTGGCACTTGGGAGCCGGTAATGACGACGGGCTTCGCCAGATTCTGCAGCATGTACGAAAGCGCAGCGGAGGTATACGCCATCGTATCAGTCCCGTGGGTAATGACAAAACCGTCGTACTGATCGTAATGCTCATAGACGGCTTTAGCGATCGTGACCCAATATTCGGGCTGCATATTCGTGCTGTCAATCGTCATGATAATCTTGGTTTCCACCTGATAGGACCGGTTCTGTTCCGGCAGATAGTGCAGAAGCTCGTCCGCACTCATTTTGGGAGCCAGCCCGTTTTCGCCCGGGACGGAAGCAATGGTTCCTCCGGTCGATAGCAGCAGTATTTTTTTCATATCTATCCAAGCACCCTTTCATCTGATCGGACTATACTGACCTAAGTATAATCCATCCGAAAAAGTACGCGTAACGCGACCATATTTTCATTATAGTGAATAGACTTGCGAAAAACAACAATATTCTTATGCGTTACGCGAACAGTACGTGTTATAATGGATGGGTATGAGGAGGTATTTTCCATGCTGACACGATTATCCCGACTAAGAAAAAGCAAAAAATGGTCGTTACAATATACAGCCGACCGGCTCGGCATTGCAAAAAGCACCTACGCAGGCTACGAATCGGGGTATCGGGAACCGCCGCTGGAAACGTTAAAGAAGCTTGCCGATCTGCTGGAAACGTCTGTGGACTACTTGCTCGGCCGGATCGATAACCCGGCGTTTTATCCGAAAGCGTGGAAGGTCGAGCTGCACGATAAACTGAAATTGACCGAGGCGCGCACGCGGTTCGATGTGGAGCTCATTCTGGACGGAGCGCCGCTCAACGAGGAAGAAATCAAGCAATGCATTGCGTTTATCCGCACGAAGCGCAAGCTTGATACGAACGGTTGACGCGAACGACAAAAAGCTTAGCCGCCCCCTCTAGGGAATACGGCTAAGCTTGATGAGTTTAAGCCTCCAGCTCCATTACATCTTCGCCGATCCGCTAACCAACGCGAACCGGATGTGCTGCCATTTTCGGGAACGCCAGCGCAGCAGCATGCTCGCGCCGCGCAGAAATTCGTCGACGATAAAAGCAAGCCATATTCCGGGGATGCCAAGCTTATATACAATCCCAAAAAGATAAGCCAACGGAATGCTAAGCCCCCACATGGAAATAAGGCCCATGACTACCGGAAATCTAACATCGCCGGCGGCATTCAGCGCTCCGATGACGATCACATTGCATGCGCGCCCCGCTTCAAGCAGCAGCGACAGCAGCATCAGGGTTTGCCCGAGGCGGATCACTTCCGGATCGTTCGTAAACAGGCCGAGCAGCGGGCGGGAACACATGACGAGCAAGCAGCCTATGCCAAAATTAATCGCCCATCCGATGCGCAAATTCCGATAGCATACACGATAAGCCGTATCATGCTGACCTGCTCCAATCAAACGGCCAATCATCATCGACGTCGCTTGTCCGATCGAGACCGAAACCAAAAAGACGAATGTAGTAATGTTCTGGGTGTAAATTTTGGTCGTCAGCGCCGAAGTGCCCAGCATCGTAACAAAATACGTAATAAAAACTTGCGAAGCGTTATAAGAAATGTTTTCCCCCGCCGATGGAATGCCAATTCTGGTCATTTCCTTAACTTCGTTGACCGGCAGCCGAAACATGTCCTTCCAGGAAAGGGGATACGGCAAATAGCGGATCAGCAGAAATAGCGCAAGGCCTACCCCGAATACCCGGCTGGCATTGGTCGCCAGAGCAACCCCCTCCACACCTAGAACCGGAATACCAAAAGGGCCGTATAAGAACAAAAAGTTCCCGGCAATATTGATCATAATGACAGAGAAAGACAGCAGAAGCATCGGCTTCAGAAAACCGTGCATCCGCAGCACCGCATCTGCCGTACTAATGATCGCTACGGTGAAAGAAAGCATCCCCACCGTTGATAAAAACGTATATCCGTCCCCCATCAGCTCCGGCGGCAGCTTCATCAAGCCCAATAACGGCTTGGCAAAAATAAATAAAGCTAGACTGACGACGAGCCCTAGCATAAGGTTCATCCCCAGCGCAATCGAAGCCATTCTGGCGGCTTCTCGTTCTTTTCCCGCACCAAGCAATTGCGAAATCAGCACGCTGAGCCCTACGGTAACAAATCCGAACATCAATTGGGCCACAGTTAACACTTGAGCGGCCACGCCCACGGCGGCCACCGAACGATCCGAATAGTTGCTGAGCATCAGCGTGTCTATATTCAATATAATGGTTTGAAGCAGTTGTTCCACGAAAATAGGACCCATTAACCGAAATAAGGTAAACCGTTTATCTTGCTGTTTTTCCATACCATCCGCCTTCTAGCTCTTCAGGAAGCCACCTCATTCATGAATGTCACGGCAGCTGGCTTTCTCCACCAGTTCGTGCTCCAGCACGATCGTTCTTGCCGGGTGCGACCGCTGTGCATGATCGTTTTGCTCGATAAGCTCCATGAGCAGTTCGACGGTCGCTTGTCCTATTTTGTCCATCGGCTGTTGGATGGTCGTGAGCCGCGGCCGGATCACGTCGGACATTTGGTTGCCGTCGAAGCCTATGACAGATATATCATCGGGCACGCGCAATTGATGATCCGCCATACAGTTGATGGCGCCAACCGCCATATCGTCGCTCGCCGCAAATACGGACGTAAACGAACCGCCGGCTTCGACCAGAAGCTCGTTCATTAACCGGTAGCCGCTGGCCAGCTTGTAATCGCCGAAGCGGATAATCGATTCGTCTACTGGAATGCCGTAGTCCTTGCAAGCGGCGAGATACCCTTCGTAACGTTTTCTTCCCGCGCATAAATCCCGCATGTCCCCCGCAATCATCGCGATCCGCCGATGACCCTTGCGAATGAGATACGCTGTGGCGTCGTAAGCGGCCTTGAAATCGTCAATCATCACCGTCGGCAGATTCAGGCCCAATTCGGCATGGACCACCAGCGGGATTTGATTTTTTTGCAAAAAAAGCCGGATATGATCGTTCAGCTTTTCATGCATGAGCACAATGCCGTCCACACGCATCTCCTGAAACACATTCAAATATTTAACGACCTTATCCGTATCCTCGACAATGTTGGAAACGAGCAGGTTATAGCCTCTGCGCCCCAAGGTCTCTTCGATGTTGCTCAGAATCGTCGCTTGGAAGCTGGACGTAATATCGGGGATAATGACCCCGATCAGATTGGTCTTATTCCGTTTCAGACTCTTGGCAATCAAACTGGGCGAATAATTAAGCTGCTCGATCGCTTGACGCACTTTCTTTTCAAGCTTTTCGCTCACGTGCTCGCCCTTATTCAAAACCCTGGACACGCTCGTGACCGAAACGCCTGCCATACGTGCCACATCCTTGATTTTCACACCCATACGTTGCTGTCCTCATTTCAAAACAATAATTCAGAGCGCCGCTCGCATCCGCTCCCGCAAAGCCGCAGTGGCGCCGACGTCCAGCGTGGAGACCGCATCCAGCTTCATCTCGGCATAAGCCGGAAACATCCCACTTTCGGGCAAGGTATACACCCAGACAAGCAGTCCGTGTTCGTGGGCGCACTGCACCAGAGCTTCGCGGCACGAAGAATAGTCCACGTTGATTCCGGCGAATCCTTTTTGCTTGGCCATGCTGCACAAATCCCGTACGGCGGCTTCATAGACGGCGCCGTTCATCTCTTTTAGCGCTTCCGGCGTATTCCACACTACTCTATCACGATAGGGAAGGTTTGTAATCGTTTTTGTTTCGCCTGTAAAATAAATCTGCTCCCACATCTTCAGCGTATTTAGCAGCTCGATAACCGGAAGCGCTGCGGCATCGGTCTTGATATCCAAATTAAACAAGACCGGCTGCCCCTTAAAAGCCAGCAGCACCGTCTCCAGCCGTTCCAGCTCCTGTCCTGCCGGAAGCATGAAGGGATTCCTTTCCTGCAATTCGGCATAAGTAAGCTCGGAGATCCAAGGATTATCGTCATGATAGAGCACGCACACGCCATCCTTGGTCGCTCTGACATCGACTTCCAGCACCTCCGCGCCTGCCCTCCGTCCGACGATAGCCGACTCCAGAGTATTGTCCGGCGTGCCTTCGCAGCCGGTATGCGCGATAATTAGGGGCATATTCATAACCTGCACGCCTCCTGCGTTGTTTTGTGTGATCGCTTCGCTGCCGTTACCGCGCTTCAAAATAAAGCGGATTCGTAAAAGCGACATCCGCTAACGCCATGCCCAGCAAGCCATGCAGGCGAACCCTCAGCCAGGTCAGCCCTTCGCTGGAAATGGTCCGGAAGAACGCCGGTTCACTTTCCGTTACAGTACCACGACACAGCTCTCCCAGATTCGATTCGACGATCAACGTATAGCTTGGTCCTTGCAGCAAATTTCGTCCGCTTGTCTGAAACGGGGCATGCACTCGAATCGAAACCTCGGCGGATTCTCCCGCTGCTTGTGGAACGACATCGCCAATGCCATACGTCTGTCCGCCTGCCCTCAGTTCCAGCGTGACGAGCGGCCCCATGCTCACGCAAATGCGCCCTGAACGAATCGCCTCCACTACGGCTTCCGTCGTGACAGCGCGATCATCTCCGGCGATGCCCAGATACGTAAAAGCCGGAGGATCGCTATTCTCGGAGGAATGGTGCCAGTCCCGGCCGGCTGTGGCGGCGAGGCGCACTCCCTGATTTAACAAATTCGTCCATTGCTCGAAAGCCGGGGCGTTATGGTTGCGCAGCGGAGGCAGCGTTTCGTGCCATACTTCCATATAGTCGATTTGATGCCAATCCTGGATGTCATACTCCCAATGGCACCCCGTGCAAATCGGGCTGCCCATACTGAACGGATGCGCGATGCCGACCACGCCCCCTTGCCGGTGAACCCGGTCAATGCCCTTCAAAATATCCTTCGGGCCCAGATCGCGCCATTCGCAATACGGCACGCCAAGCGTCAGCATGTGCCCGTAGAAGGTCGTCCACTCCATCCCCGGGACGATGCATATTCCGGTCTCGTCCGTCACCCGGGCCGCATCGGCCAGCCCCGATGTGGTGTTGTGATCCGTCAAGGCGATGCCGCGGAGACCAAGTTCTGCCGCTTTCCTGCACATGTCGTGCAGCGTATGAATGCCGTCGCTGTGAGGCGTATGGGTATGCAGTTCAAACGGAAGCCAGTTCATGCGCCGACGCTCCTCCCCGGATGCTTAATGTATAATGACACGCTTCGGTCACGACGCAATGAACGCTTATGGCGACCCGCCAAATCCCATCTTGAATCGGGCCCGCAATAAAGCCCGGAGAGCTTTCCTTCGGCGACAAGACATGATGCTGCTCGTTCGGATGACGGTGCGCCGATCCCCGAAATCCTTCCGGGTCGTCGATCGATAGCGTGAGCAGATTTTGCAGCGGAACGAACTTTTCCCATTGCTCCTTGTAGACGGGTTGTAAAGGCGGTTTCACATACCGGTCGATCGCGTCTTCAATCAGCTCGCGGGAGGCGCGTGGGTCGTCCAATTTTTTAGGGCTGTAGCGAAAATCAATAACCAGGCATTCCGCAGGCTCAGGCATATAAAACTGATAGGTAATATGCGTTTTTGAACTGAGTGGAGTCAGCTTCCCTTCGACGATCAGCAGATCTTTCATACAACATCCCCTTACTTTTCTTCATTCATCATGCTGCGAATATAGAAATAGCCGACGAGGGAGCAGAGAACAAACATAAATACGGCGCACGCGCTGGAAATGCCGGTTTCAAAATAGACCGAAAACTGCTGCTGCATCGCTACCCCGAGCACTTGCGGCGCATTCGGGCCAATCAGAAACGGAGCCGTGAAGCTTCCGACAATGCCCATCACGACAAACGTGGCAGCCACCAGCAGCGATTTGAACGATAAAGGAACGATAATTCGGGTGAAAACTTGAATTTTCCCCGCTCCCACGTCCTTCGCGCTTTCAATGACGGCGTTCGGAATACCCGATAGCGCGGAACTGAGCAGCATGGTGGCGAACGGAATATGAAACCATAAATTAGCGAGTAGCAACCCTTTGAAATCGAAAAGCACTTTCATCATCGGCTCATTGGTGAACAGCAGCAGGATGCGGGCCAGCCAGCCGTGATTGCCGTACATATTCATTATTCCGTATGTGGCAATAACCGATGGAATGAACATCGGAATATAATAGAGACGCTCAATCCACTTCGCCAGAACGCCTGTACTAAACCGTAAAAACACGGCAAGCACATAAGCAATAAGCAGCACCAGCACCGACGAAACCAGCGTCAAATAAAGCGTATATTTGATGTTCGCCAGCATGGCGGGATCGGTAAACAGAAAGCGGTAATGCTCCAACGTAAACCGGCCGTCGCGTCCGCTCAAGCTTTCCTGAACGGACGTGAAGATCGGCACCACAATCATCAAGAGCAGCAGCAAAAAGGAAGGCAGCACCATGACCAGTCCGAGCGCGGAACGTCCCGCTCCGCGTCCGAACAAGGCTGGTCTTAATGTTTTGCCGGTGACCAGCGACTGGGTGCTCATTGACCGGCGACTTCCTTCTGCCAGCGTTTCATTGCGTCGGCTTCCAGTTCCCCGAGATTAAAGGAGCGGTAGTTGACGGACACGCCTTCGAACTTTTTCTTCAGATCGGCAGGCATATGCGACCATTCGATACCGGGGAAACCGTAAATTTTATTGACAACCTCGGCCTGCGCTTCCGGACTCAGCACAAAATTGATGAAGTCGTAAGCCGCTTCTTTATGCCGGGACATGTTCGGTACGGCCAGTCTTCCCGGTCCGCCGGTAAATGCCGGCTCAATCTGCGCGAGCTTCGTCGTTTCGGGCAGCAGCTTTTTGTTGATTTGCTCCAGCGCCATGTCGGACCAAGCCGGAATCATGTCCACCTCTCCGTTGGCGAGCAAGTCGAGCGTCCCTTGGTTTTTCTTCGGATATACGCCCTGCTGGTACATGTCTTTGGATAACGATTTGAGCAATTCGAAGCCCGGACCCCATTCCTGTTCAATGCCCTTATCTTCATTATGGATCGCCTCTTCCGGCAGAGACTTGTACAAGGCGGTAATCACGAACGAAGCGCCGGAACCGCCGGTAGCCGGATCGTTGTAAGCGAATCGGCCCGGATGGTTGTGAATCCAGTCGTACAGCTCATCGAGCGTTTTCGGCGGTGTCGGCACTTTCGCGCTGTTGTAAGCAAGAAGGACCGAGGAAGACCGGTAAGGCACCACTTTGTAGCCCGCATCCTTCATATTCGCCGGATTCATCAAGTTGAGATTCGGGATTTTTTTCTCGTCCAGTTGCTCGAAGACGTTATCCTTTTTGTCGGCGGCCAAATCAGACCCTCCGTTGGCTTCGTACAGATCCACGTCGATCGTGTTGTTCCCCGCTTTCTTGGCGGCAACAATCCGGTTCATGGTCGCCTGTTCGCCTTGTCCGGACGGAATGTAGACGAGCTTGACCTTCACTTTGTCCTGTTTTTTCTCATACAACTCTTTCAGATGCTTCCATAATTCCTGCACGTTTTGCGATCCGCTGAAATAAAACGAAATTTCCGTCGTACCGCCGCTTGGCGCAGCAGCCGTTTCATTCTTGGCAGGAGCCGCGGAGTTAGCCCCGCCTCCCGCTCCCGCCGAACAACCCGCCAGAAGCGTAAACGCCGAGAGAGAAGCAAGAACGAAACTTTTACCCTTGTGCTTGAAACCGCCGAAATTAATACTCATGGTTGACATCCTCCTCGAAGTTGGGCCGGCAGCTATGCCGAAATTTTAGGATAAGCAGCGTGCTTGGAAAACGTAAGCGAGACCGATTGTCCGCCGGACAGTTCAACGGCTTCTTCCCGGGGCAGGAACATGCGCAGGACGCCTGCTTCGGTTAGCAGCGTAATTTCAGCGTAATGCCCGAGCACCATCACTTGCTTAACGGTGGCCGCCAGACCGGGGAACGACGCTTCCTTCCATCGGACATCCTCCGGCCGAATCGCGACCACGACATCTCCGTGCAGATGCCTGGAATCGGGAAGCTCCAGGTTTTGCAGCGTGATGCTTCCGTTATGCGCCACCCCCTCCAGCATGTTCATGCGTCCGATAAAATTCGCGACAAATAGCGTCTGCGGAGCGTCATAGATGGCTTGCGGCGAATCGGACTGTTCAATATGACCGCGGTTCATGACGATGATCCGGTCCGACAGCGACAGCGCTTCTTCCTGATCGTGCGTAACGAACATCATCGTCAGCTTCGTCGACGATTGGATTTCCCGCAGCTCCTCCCGGAGCTCTGCCCGCAGCTTCGCGTCCAGCGCCGAGAAAGGCTCGTCCAGCAGCAGAACCTCAGGTTCCAGCAGCAGAGCTCTCGCCACGGCCACGCGCTGCTGCTGTCCGCCCGACAGCTCGGTCGGCCGTTTCTTCTCCGCGCCGGGCAGCCGGACGAGCTTGAGTGCCCGGTCCACCGCTTCTTGAATTTGATCCTTCTTCATTTTGCGGATTTTCAGGCCAAAGGCCAGATTCTCGAACACATTCATATGCGGCCATAAATTGTAGCTTTGAAACACCATCGCGGTCGGACGCTTCTCCGGGGGAAGATGCAGCACGCTCTTGCCCGCAATCAGAATATCGCCGGAGTCCGGTTCCAGAAATCCGCCGACCGAGCGGAGCACCGTCGTTTTGCCGCAGCCCGACGGGCCCAGCAAAGTAACAAGTTCTCCATGATGGATATCGAACGATATCCCGGTCACGCCTTCACCTGTTTTGTAACGTTTGGATAAATTTCGAATCGATAATTGAACTGGAGCAGTCATCGTCCTGCCTCCTTGCTATTTCATGGTGAAGCCGCTGGACATCACATCCGCGCTGACGAAGCGCCGTGATACCATCAGCAAAATAATGGTAGGCAGCGTCAAAATAATGGAAAATACGGCGCCGGCCGTTGCCGGATAGTCTTGTACCGCTCCGTACATGATCAGCGGCATCGTTTTGAAGTCGGGCATCCCTACCATAAACGTTCCTTGCGCTTCGTCCAAAGAGGACAGGAACGTAAAGATCGAAGCTACAATAATGCCCGGCAGCGCCATCGGAAGCGTAATATTCCAGAACACGCGAAACGGGCCCGCCCCCGCGTCTCTTGCGGCTTCTTCCTGTGCCTGATGCACGCTCTTGAACGAAGCGGCCGGAATCCATGTCATATACATCAAGGTGTTAATCACATGAATGAGAACAACGCCCACAAAGGTATTCATCAAGCCGACCTTGAAAAACAGCACCGCGATGGCGACATATAAGCCCATTTTCGGAAACGCATTGGTCAGCAGGAACGAGAATAGAAACCAACGGCTGAACGGAAATTGAATGCGCGCGAAAGCATAGGCCGCGGGAACGCAGATGACAATCGACAGCGCCGTGACGACGGAAGCAATGAGAAAAGACAAGCCGATCGACTTTAAAATTTCAGGCTGGGACAATACGAATTTCCACCAGGTTAGAGACCAGCTTTGCGGCAGCGCCGCCGGATACTGCCACTTTCCCGAAAAGGCAAGCAGCGCCAAATTGATTAGCGGTCCCAGAAAAAAGAAGATGAACAAGGCGAAAATGACAAATTCAACGATCTTTCTTTTTCCCAAGCTTTTGAAGTACCAACTCATGGAATTTTCACCTCCTCACAAAATTGGTATCGATACCAATTTTCGAAAAATAAAAAGCACCTACCTCTACAGCTTGCACATGGTATCGATACCAATTTTAACCGTAACAACATATGCCTAACTTTTCAGCCTCCCTGCTTCGCAATTTCTATTTTAAGAATAGAAGACGATTGTAAAATTCGATCGATAAAATTGTTAACGGGAGTTCATGATCTTTTAAATGATTTGTAAAAGGGGCTTAGGAGGTGTGATGAAATCGCAATGTCTGTATAGGCAAATTGAAAAGAAAAGTGAAAATTCTTCTATCTCCGACGGATACGTCCCGAATATAAATGTGAAAAAAATGATCTCTCTCACGAAAATCGTGTATAATGTAGGAAATAATACCCATACAAGAGGTGGATTAATTTTGGGAATTGCTATTACTGTAGTCATATTAGTGTTTCTGTGGTTAGGAATGATGAAACTTAGAAAATTCAGAGGCAACTATCGAAACAAGATGGAAGAACTGAATGCAGTTGAATCCATATATGTTTCTCACATCGAAGGATTACCTATTCCACAGGGAACAGCGACATGGCTTTATGCTTGCCCAGACAAAGTAGTGATTGAATCTAAAAATGGAAACTTCGAAGTTCCAAACGATCGAATCATAAATTTCGCAGCACTTTCCGAAGAGGATGTTAAGCAGATTGAAAAAAGCGTGATCGGCCGTGCTGTGGTGGGCGGGATTCTTCTTGGTGGTTTGGGGGCTATCGTCGGTGGCTTAAGTGGTGTAGGGACAAAAGGAAAAAAAGTAATTCGTCATTTTTTCGTCATTAATTACACGAATAAAGATGGCGATACAGCTATTGTTACTTTTGAAAACAATGTGAACGACTTGAAGTTATTTGCGGACAAATTTTCAGAAATAATAGGTATTGATCCCAACAAAAGAATCACTCTCTGATAGATTATGCGAACGTTCATGCAAACGCTAGATTAACATGATAAAGCGGCAGCCAAGGGCTTTGAAAAGCCTAGGCTGCCGCGATTGGCTGTAAATGTTTTAGTTAGGTGTCAGACGTCCAATCTGGTTACACTCTTCAGCAAACCAAATGTCGCCGCTGGGACCCATTGCGATACCATGGGGCTCAGCATTCTTTGCCGGTATCGCGTATTCCGTAATAACCCCCTCAACTGTAATTCGGCCGATTTGGTTACCGCCCCATTCCGTAAACCATAGATCCCCGTTTTTCCCGCAAATGATCGCATGAGGACGAGCGTTCGGCGTCGGTATAACAAATTCACTCACCTCACCCAAGGACGTCATTCTACCGATTTTATTCCCCATGATTTGCACAAACCATAATGCTCCGTCAGGTCCGGCCGTAATGCCCACAAGCCCGGAATTAGGCGTTGGAATCGAATATTCCTTCACCTCGCCTCCGGCGGTGATTCTCCCGATGGTATTGTTCTGATTCTGTGTAAACCATAATGCCCCGTCCGGACCCGGAGTAATAAAAGAGGGAAATGCTTTGGGATGAGGCAATTCGAATTCCGTGATTTCCCCTGATTTTGTTATCCTGCCGATTCTGCCGGTATTCATTTCGGTAAACCACATGGCGCCGTCGGGACCTTCCGTTATGCCAAAAGGTGCGGAGTCCGCGACAGGAAGGTCATATTCGGTAAAATGACCGTCCATCGACATTCTCCCGATCTTGTTTGCCCGATATTCTGTAAACCATAAGTCGCCGGTCCGGTCCGAAACGATGGACATCACTCCTGCATTCGCTGTCGGAACAGGAAATGAACGTATTTCACCTTCGGCATGGATTCGTCCGATTCGATTCCCCTCCTGTTCCGTAAACCACATCGCCCCGTCTGTTCCAGCGGTTATTCCGTAGGGCCCCGAATCATATCCGTTGACCGCATACTCGTGTATCATGATCCTCATACAATGAACCTCCCATCAAGCATCAAGGATGCTGTTTCATTTTTCTCAGCGTGTCCATATCTCCACTTACGATGGCGCCAATATACCGGCTATCACTTTGGTGCCAAAAATAAGAAGGAAAACGCAAAAAACCTCCTATACCGATGTTCGGATAGGAGGCAGGCATACGGTCAAAAAAAGACGAACTCATCCTTTACACGAAGAGTCGTTCTTCTTTATATATGCAAAAAAGCCCATGCTACTCCTATCCTGAAAGCATCGTATGCAACGATATTTTCTTAGAAAGATAGGATTAGTAGATCATTGGCTTTTAGGTCACCCTTTCGTTATGGCTTACAGTAACTTTACCACAAATAAAAAGTCGTGAAAACTGACCATTACGAAATATAAATTCTTTATTCGTTAAAGTGGCTTATGCCGTGAAAGTACGGCTACCTGTAATAAACCCTTTCGATACAAGCACCGTCCTTGAATTCTCATCAGAAGGCTCGTAACCGTTTTTCAACAAATCGTTTATATGCAAAGTGCAACCTGCTGCAACGAATTGAATAATAGCCCATTTCCAGTCTCCTCTAAAAAGTACCGGAAAGAACCCAAAAAATAAAGTAGTCCAAGAAAATCCGACTTTACGTTCTTTCACAATACCAACCTGATTGCGTAAATTAATCTTCATGCCGCAACACACCTTTTCATAATGTCTCATTCCTGCATCATCATAAAATCATTTGGAAAATCAAAAAATCCCCGATCCATTAACGGCTCGAAGATTTTTTCAGTTATGGGGCCAGGTCCTGATGCGCCCTGTCGGTCAACGTTATTTACTTTTAGACGCTGCACTCCCCATAATCAAGGAAATCAATATGATCATTAAAGCAAACCACGTCTTTGCATCGATCTGATCTCCTAATAAAATTGTACCGAGAATAACTCCAATCACTGGAACAAAATAATTAGTTAGCGATGCAAAAGCAGATCCGGATTGCTTAATGAGCTGATTAAACATCATGTAGACGATTCCTGCATGGAAAACTCCGAGAATAAGTAGAGAAAGCATCTCAATGAAAGTCAGACTCATGCTTAGCGGATTTTCCAACAGAAAGCTTGCTGGAATCAGAACAATAGATGCAATAATTAGAACATTTCTCATCGCCAGTACGGAGGACATTGGCGGTAGCTTTTCAATGAGGACCAAAGATATCGCAAAGCTTATCGAAGCAATGATCAGAGCAGGCATTCCCCATAAACTCTGATTCGTAAAGTCGACGGTTAGGGATGGCAAGATCATTAGGAGAATACCAATGAAGCCAACGCCAATACTTAAGAAATGCAACAAACGCAATCGGCTAATTCTAAAGATAAACAAAATAAGCAGCGTAAAAATGGGAACCGTCCCCATAATAATGGAAGCAATGCTGCTGGACACCCGTTGCTGCCCCCACCCGATTAAGAAAAAGGGAATAATCGCTTCAAATAAAGCAATGGCAGCATAAAGAACTCTCACCTTCTTATTTTGATAAGTGGAAGAAGGGGGACTTTGCTCTTTCTTGGTAAATAAGAAGAAATGAATCAAGGCTAATGTAATAGCTCCAACAAGCGCCTTTACTGCTGCAAGTGTAACTGGAGGCACTTTAGAGATAATAAGATCAACAAAGAAAAATTGCGAACCCCATATTAAGCTGATTCCTGTTAAAAATATGATACTTTTTATTTTCACATCATATATCCCCTCTGCAACGTCTTGAGCTGAAATGGTTTCCTTATTCGTACCTCGCACGCCTGTAAATGATCATATTGGGATTTGGAATGGACCTGTACTGCCTTAAGTCTCGGACTTGATGAACGGCGCACCTCGACCGTGACCGCCTCGCTCACCGCTTTTAATTCCCTGGTCTTGATGCTTTCCCAACTCGTCATTGATCTTAAACTGACGTGGTGCTCGTCGGCGCTGTGCCCAAAAAGGTAATGATAGCCTCGTTGAATGCCGCAGCCGAATCCGCATTGGAAATATGTGCGGCGCCCTGAATCTCGACATAGCGCGCATTCGGAACGCGATCCGCCATGCGCCGGGAAACAGCTGGCGGTGACATGCGGTCCTGCTCGCCTGCGATGAACAGGACGGGTATGGAAAGGGAATCCAGGCGCGCGGTCTCATCGAAGCCGACAATCCCCTCCGCGACATGAGCGAGCGATTGTCCGTCGGCCGTCGCCGCCAGGCCGTGCCACACCTGATAGGTCTTCATCCCTTCCTCGCTGGCCCGGAAGGCTTCGTTGACATTCATGGGCCAGATGCCTTCAAACCGCTTGACCGGACCATCTTCCCCGCGGAACGTTCTAGCCCATCCTTCAGCCATGATCCGGAACTCCTCCGTTGCCGTCGTATCGAAGCTGTTGGCGACGATGAGTTTCCCGACGCGCCGAGGCTGTGTGAGCGCAATCTCGAGCGCCACCATCCCGCCGAGCGACAGGCCGATAATGTCGGCGGCTTCGATGGAAAGCTGATCGAGGAGCGCGAGCACATCCGCGGCGATATCAGATACGCCGAACGGTTGGTCGAGCCTTGCCGAGGCACCATGCCCGGCATGATCCGGCACAATCACCCGAAATCCCGCCTCGACCAGCGGCGCTATCTGAGGCGCCCAGGCACGACCGGAATTGCTGATGCCATGCAGCAGGATGACCGGACGTCCAGATCCAAATTCGATGAAATAATTTCGGCGGTCGCCGTTGATATAGTAAGCCATGTTTTCATCTACCTCCTCGTATTGATTACATATATAATACCCCTTGCCCATTTCATTTTAATGGTGAGTGCCAGCTGCTACAATCAATAAAAAGCACATCTGTATCGGTACAGTTATGAGAGAGCCAAGTTTCAGCTAATATAACCAAATGGCTGCAAACCCTTGTAATCCAAGGATTCACAGCCATTTGCTTGTATCATTTTAGTTATAAACAGTTGCCATACCTATTATGACGAGAAGATTAAGCTCCCGATAATCCTGGCTTCCTTCAAGAGAACTTTCCGTTCCATCCACCGGAGTCGGAAGCAAAATGAGCGCCCGAGTAGAAGGCCTCCAATGACAACAACAATCAACATCTTGCCCGATCCGATTTGCCCTCGTTTATTGAGAAATAGTAGCCGCCCTTGCCCCCCAGCCTTATCTGTTGTATTAGCGGGGTGTTCCGGTTCAATGAACGGAATGGATCATTCTAAAATGAATATGGAGGAGACACAAGCATCCTCAAAGACGACAAATGGGCAGACGGTGAAGCCAACTGTTCTAACGGGCAAAGAAATTAATTTGACGGCTTCCGTAAGCAATCAGGAAATAGCCCCCGGCAAAACTTTGCCTGTCTGGACGTTTAATAATTCGGTTCCCGGTCCGCAAATACGGGTTAAGCAAGGAGATACGGTTAAGATTAACTTGAAGAACCAGTTGCCTGAGCCAGTCACCATTCATTGGCACGGCGTTCCCGTACCAAACGCGATGGACGGCATACCAGGCGTAACGCAAAATGCGGTTCAACCGGGCCAATCGTTTACGTACGAGTTTAAAGCGGATGTCCCCGGCACCTACTGGTACCATTCACATCAGGATAGTGTAAATCAGTTAGATCGTAGACTATACGGTTCTTTCGTTGTAGAAGGTAAAAACGAGGAAAAAGTGGACCGCGATTACACACTGATGCTGGATGAATGGATGAGCTCCGGGGAAATGTCCGGCATGAATCACAGTACGATGAATATGGGACATGATATGAGCATGTACGATCTGTACACCATAAATGGAAAATCCGGCTCGCTGGTGGATCAGCTCCCTGTCAAGCAGGGAGATAGAGTCCGAATCCGTTTGATCAATGCAGGCTATTTGTCTCATCAAATTCATTTGCACGGACATGAATTCAAAGTTATTGCTACCGATGGGCAGCCGATAAACAATCCGGATATCTTGAAAGATAATGTTATAAGTATTGCTGCAGGGGAACGTTACGATATTGAATTTGTCGCGAACAATCCAGGCAAATGGTTGATCGAGGACCATGGCAACAACGCTGCTATTAAAGGGATGAAAGCGACGATCGCTTATGAAGGAGCTGCCGCGGGTTCCGACAAAGCGAATGAATCGGAGAAGCTGGCGGCTGTCGATATGAGTCGATACGGCCAAGCGGGCAAAGCTAACTTTATGTTAGATCAGAAGTACACGTTGGAATACACGATGAATTTGAACACCGAAATGAAAAACGGGGAAATGGTCTACACCATAAACGGAAAAACGTTTCCGGAAACCGAACCGATAAACGTCAAAAAAAGAGATACCGTCAAGGTTCGCCTCGTCAATAATTCGAAAACCGACGATCATCCGATACACCTACACGGTCACTTCTTTCAAGTACTAAGCAAGAACGGGAAACCGCTTGAAGGATCACCAATGATGAAGGATACGTTGAATTTGAAGCCGGGCGATGAATATGTTGTTGCATTCGAAGCAGCTAATGAAGGGAACTGGATGTTCCATTGTCACGATCTTCATCATGCTTCGGCCGGCATGGTAACGGAATTAAAATATACAGACTATAAGACTGATTTTGTTGCAGACCCAAATGCAGGAAATAAACCGGAGTAATACAAAAATGAGCGCTCGCCAGTGCTGAAGCCAATAAACCGGCCGGAAAGCCCAATGATGTGAAATGATTCGATAAATTTCGAAGATAGGTGGGATGGTCATGGGAGAAACAACCAAAATCGCAATTAGCGCTGCGATTCAAGCTGGAGGCAGCCTGTTTACACCGGAGCAGCTTGCCAAAATCAGTGCCGCCGTAGGGGCGGATGCAAAAATTGAGATGACAACATTCAAACAGCTTTATGCAGAAGTACCCCTCGAACGGCGTGATGCCATAAAAGAAGATCTTGAGCGTTATGGCCTTGAAGTGTATCCGGCAGGTGCGCTCAAAACTCCGAATCTTTCAATCCGATATACGGAGCTGGATCAACGCGCTGGGTTTGCTGATTACTGGATCGATTCGGATACCGAAAGGAGATGTAATGGCTCCGGAAACTGGCCGTGCAAAGCCGCTTTCGGATGGCTCAATGACTTTCAATCGGAATAAACCCTTCCGTGACATAAAGTCTCGCATACATATCACTTCTGCTATGGGGAACGCTTATAATTGATACTAAAAAATGAACTATATTTTTACAATATAACCTTAGACAAACATAAAAAACATTTTCTTTAACATCTTGATCACGACTTCCAAGAAGGGCAATTGCGAAGAATTTGTCAGCTTGGAAGTCCAGACCTTTGATAAATCACGATTCCGAATTCATATCACAAGTACTGCTAAGCAAATTTAGATCATTGTTCCTCATCGATGGAGGTTGTGACAGCAAGATAAACGATGGCCCGGAATAATAGTCTGTTCAGCTCTCCCCGCTATAATAAGGATTTCTTAATCCCACAAGGATTCAGTAAAAAAAGGAGCAGTTGCCTTAGGCAAACTGTTCCTTTTTTGGGGGAGAATATGAGACATCGGATAAATTCCGAAGTTTATAAAAAAAATAACCCCGAATGGGGTTGCTGCTTGGCGACGTCCTACTCTCCCAGGACCCTGCGGTCCAAGTACCATCGGCGCTGGAAGGCTTAACGGTCGTGTTCGGGATGGGTACGCGTGGTTCCCTTCCGCCATCATCACCAAACATAATCAAGGCTTGTACCTTGAAAACTAGATGCGAAATTCAACTTCTATCGTTAGCTTATGGT
>NZ_BSDJ01000029.1 GCF_027925525.1 Paenibacillus tyrphae
ATCCCGGACGCGGTGCTCTCTTTTATTGATTGATATACTTCTCGAATACGAAGCCGAAGTCTTTGATTTTATACTGTTTGCGGGCACCGGTTAGCCAATCGAACGCAGCTTGGTTGATTTCCTTGAACTGTCCGGCGGTATCGATGTCGTGCTTGACCACGCGGTTTAAGGTAGAGGACGCCAGTTCGAGACTTTCCTTCGCGTACGCCATCGCCACTTCGTTCTCATGCGTGAGCTCGGAAATCTTGATGAGCGCTTTGTACAAATCTTTGACCTCGGCAATATGCTTCTTATGCACATCGATGGAGAACGCTGCGGAACCGGAGCCCATC
The DNA here is from genome assembly GCF_027925525.1 of Paenibacillus tyrphae. Taxonomy (GTDB): domain Bacteria; phylum Bacillota; class Bacilli; order Paenibacillales; family NBRC-103111; genus Paenibacillus_G; species Paenibacillus_G tyrfis_B. The sequence continues at coordinate 333 of NZ_BSDJ01000029.1, forward strand.
GTAAATTTGATTTCGACGTCCAGATCCACCGTTCCGGCCGTTTCCAGCAGAACGTCCGAGATGCTGTAGGTGCTGTAACTGTAGCGGTGCAGCGTACGCTTCTTGCTGATGGCGCTTGTGCCGTCAAGATGGATCAGCGCCAGATTGGTGAAGCAGTATTCGTCCGTCTTGGACTTGATAAGGAAGTAAATTTTCTCATTGTCTTCGTGCATCACGTAATCGTCGGAGTCGACCTTGTCGTAATCCTGCGGTTTAATGACCGACCCGATGTCGCTGATTCCCAAGATGTCGGCGGCTACTTTCCCAAACATGTCATCATCCCTCTCTCCTGATCTGCTGGCTATGGTCAATCCATCTCGATTATAACATTCCGCGCTACGGAACGGTATGCTGCTTTAATCGAGGCCGAAAAGCTTATTCGCATGGTGCGGTGCGCCTGCTATTTCATCATAAGCTTCGGCATCTCGTCGAGCAGCCAGTCTAAGGTAACCGGATCGTAAAACGACCATTTATTGCCGACCACATAGGCTTTCCCATTTTTCACCGCGGGGAGGTTGCGCCATACGGGGCTATTCATGAGCTCCTCCGCCCCTTTTTTGGCGTTCTCGTTATTATCCAGCGTGACCAAGAAAATCCGGTCTCCGGCATAGTCGGGCAGCGCTTCATTCGAGATCGACTGCCACAGAAGGGTCGGCTTATCTTTAAAAAGAGCCGCCACTTTCTCCGGACGCGAAAAGCCGAGCGCATCGTAGAGCGTGGAGCTAAGCCGCTGATTCCCGTACACATAGAGCAGCTTATCCTGGAAAAAGACAAAGGCCGAAGCCGTTTCGCCTTCTTTGATGTAAGGCTTGAGCTGCTCCCGCTTCTGCTGGGCTTTTGCTTTGTACCGGGCCGTCCAGACTTCCGCCTCCTTGCTTTTTCCCAGCACGTCGCCCATCGTTTTCATGCGCGTAAAAACATCGTCCGTATAGCTCACCGCTACGGTAGGAGCTACCTTGGATAAAGCATCCAAGCTCGTCTGCTCCAGAAAATCGGGGACAATAATAAGATCCGGGCTGAGCGAAAGGACTTTCTCCACATTGGGGTTCACTCCCTCCCCTCCGATATCTTCGATCCCCTGCAGCTGATCCTTGGTCAGAATCAGACTGGCATTGATCCAATTCGTGGCGACCGGCTTTACGCCCAAAGATATCGCCTCGGCGGCATAATAATGGACGACGGCCCTTTGAGGGGCGGCTGGAATGGTAACCTCGCGTCCTTTGGCATCTTTAAACAATCGGGTCGCCGCTTCCTTTTTCCCTTGTCCGGCTTCCTTATTGGCAGCTTCTTGGCCCTGCCCGGCGGCGTCCGGAGTGCCCATAGTACTGGCGCAAGCCAGCAGCAGAGAGGCCATCAGAAGCAAGGTGCCGATTAGGCTCATCACTTTTTTGACAGGCAGCATGGTTTCCCCCTAAATGAGATTGATAATCGTTATCACATCCATCATCTTACATGACTCGCAACGGTCCGGCAACGAATATTTTCAACGCTCGGACTAGCTTCCACAGGCTAGTCTTCCCTGCATCTCCGCATCCGGGCGTGATTTCCAATAATCTCTAAACAAAACGAGGGGCAATGCCGACAATTAGGAATGAGCCTTGGATACACGGCACATTGAGCTTGTTGAGAAAGTAGTTTACAAAAATAGAGATGCAAACGTAGGTGGGGTATCCACTGGAGAAGCGATAGCGGCCGCCTTTGTCTTCGGGAAATGTCCGCTATTAAGCGGCTTCCATTCAAATTTCCCGAGGACAAGAGCGGTCGGAAGTGGATACCCCACCCCATCGTAACCTCTATGACCTCAATTGACCACTTTCTCAACAGCCTATTTGAACACAAGGTACATTATTCATCTGAGAAAAGGAACGAGCACTGCATGAACCCCATGAATCCGCGGTTAATTCACAGCAAAGAAACGTCGTACTTCATTATCAGCCTGCTCTTTAGCATCATGGTCTATTTCGGGCTGATCGTTTCGCTGATCGGCATCTTTTATCTATTGATCGGTCTTGGCATCACCTTTTTCCTTCACGGCCTTATGATCGGACATATCAAAAGCAACGGGGTCAAGCTGACGGAGTATCAATTCCCTGCCGTGTACCGGAAGGTGCACGAGTTGTGCGAGCGAATGGATATCCGGCAGGTTCCCGATGTGTTTGTTCTTCAATCGGACGGGATGCTGAACGCTTTCGCCTCGCGTTTTTTCGGCCGCAACTTCATTGTGCTGTACTCCGAATTGTTCGAAATGGCCGACAACGAAGAAGACGAGCTGGCTTACGTCATCGCGCACGAATTGGCGCATATCAAGCGGAATCATATGGCCAAAAGCCTGCTGCTGCTGCCCGCCCAATGGATGCCTTTCCTGGGCAAAGCTTATTCGAGAGCCTGCGAATATACCTGCGACCGGATGGCGGCGGCGTATACGGGGAACGCCCCGGCGGCCATCTCCGCCCTGACCATTCTGGCCATCGGCCGAACGATGTACGCCAAGGTGAACGTCGCCGAATACGTCGCCGAGAGCCGCAAGGAAACGGGCTTCTTCGTCTGGTTCAGCTACGCCCTGTCGACCCATCCGCCGCTGCCCAAGCGCATCGAGCAAATGGAGCTGATGCAGGCGCAGCCGCAGCTGTTCGGCTATGCCTCGCCCGCCTTCGAGCGGGAGTCCTTCGCCTCCTGAAGGAACCGACGGGCAGCGAATCCAAGCCCGAAAAGTCTGCCATTCTATGATGGCGGGCTTTTTTGCAACATTTTCCACGTCGTGCCGTATTAACCGATAAGATACGACAATTTTCCTAAAAATCTCTTTATTTTCCCGGTAGCATAAGTCGAATTTCCTAGAAAATTGTCGACAATGCAGGAAATAACTCTTATACTATTTGTAATATTTTGTTATTCCCACCGAAAACTCACCCAAAGGAGCAACCCGCTATGAAAATCAAATTTCGGCTGTCCCAAACCGTTTCCGCTACGCTCGCTTCAGCCATGCTCGTTACGGCTGTCCCCGCTTTTGCCGCAAACAGCGCCAAACCTGGCGTCAATATGGATATCGGCATTCAAGTCGACGGTAGAGTGCTTGTCCCGCTGCGCGATATCTCCGACGAAATCGGAGCCAAGCTGAGCTGGGAGGAAAGCACGAAATCGATCACCCTGACGAAAGGCAGTACGACCGTCCAATTAAAAATCGGCGACCCGACCGTTCAGGTGAACGGCAAGTCCCAGACGCTTGATGTCCCGCCGCAGATTAAGGACGGACAAACGTTCGTTCCCATCCGTTTCGTGGCAGAAGCCTTCGGCGCCAAGGTGGAATGGAACACCGAGGCCCAATCGACGCATATCGACACCAAGGAGAAAGATATGTATATTATCTCTCGGCCTTATTTCGAGCTGGACGGCGTGCCGCTTGTGTACGATGGCGAGATGAAGAACGGTCTGCCCGACGGGAAAGGCTTTGCCGCTAAAGGAACCTCCATCTATGGCGAAAAATGGTTTGAGGGCCAATGGAAGGACGGAAAACCGGTCCGGGAAGAAGCGCCCCCGGGAACTGAAGGCTATAAAATCTACATTAACGGAAGCTACTTGAAGTCGGATTATGCTCCGATCGTTCGCAATAACGCCGTCTATGTGCCTCTTTGGGCCGTACTTGGCAAGGTGAACGCATCGGCCCAAGCCGTAGACGGGGTCATCCGGATCAATCATCCGAGCCGCATTTTGCTGCTGCGCGCCAATAGCAACCTGCTGACGTATTACGGAGGCAAGATGGACTCGCACACGGTACGTCTGGACTTTCCTCCGATCTCGGAGAACGATGTCATTTATGTGCCGCTTGTCTTTTTGACGGATTATATGGACATGAAAATCGTTTGGGGAGAGCAGCAGCGGGTAGATCTCACCGTCGGGAACTTGTCGAAAAACAATACTTGGGGCAACCAAAATATCATTTCCGATGGAATCAAAAAGCTGAGACTTGATTCGGACGCCGAAGCGATATGGAAGAACTATCCGAACCTCTGGGTAGATTCCCTGCCCCGCAGCAGCGATGGCGCCATGAACGGCGGATTCGAAAGATTCGAGCAGTTGGCCGTCATCAGCTACAGCGGTCCGACCGTCGTCTTAAGCAATGGGAGCAAGAACGTCCAGTTTAATTTCGATTCGATCGAAGCCATCCATAGATCGTTCTTCACCGCCGATCCGCTGGCCCAATTCGACTGGCCGGAAAGCGTGAAGTCGGTCATTCGCCAACAAAAAGTCAGGATCGGTATGACCCAGGAACAAGTCCTGATGTCTTGGGGCAAGCCGGACGACGTCAATAAAACGACCGGCAGCTTCGGTACGTTCGAGCAATGGGTATACCGCGGTTCGAGCATCGGCAGCGGCAATTATTTGTACTTCACCGATGGCGTGCTCAGCTCGAGTCAAACTATAAAGTAAGGCTGACCCAAGAGGCTGCCTGTCAGAGGGCGATCTAGGCTCTATCCGGTTCTGACAACGGATAGAGCCTTTTCCGCTTAGCGGTAGCTCGCTTGCAGCCGCTCGCTCAGGAACCTGTTCATCAACAAGGGCAGGGAAATGAGGATGGGCGGGTCGTCAAGCCGGGGGACATGAAGCATCACTTGCTGATAAGGAACGGAGGAGTACGGCTGAACGACGATCGGCTCCCTTGAACGGGTGCGCAAGGTGTTATGCGGGAGTAAAAAGTCTACCGCCTGCATCCCCCAGGAGACCGATGTGGCCATAAGATAATAGGTGCCCGGCTTCACGCCGGTAAAGCAAAATTCCCCTAGCGAGGAAAGCAGCGTGCCGTGCAGCGGAATTCCTTCGGGAATCGGCTTCGGAAACAAGCCGATTAGAATCACGCCCTCAAAAGGGACCTCCGCCTGCACGGTCCCTTCGATTCTGGCATGCTGATCGAAAACGGGATGCCCCGATGTCCAATCGCTGAGCCCCTGTAACGTTCGGAAATGGCTGTCCGCTTGAGGTGTCGAGTTGCGGAAGTCGGACGGCGTCACGCCGACCCGTTCGGTAAACCTCGTTGTAAAGGTTCCCAGACTCTGCTGTCCGATCTCCAGTCCGATATCGCGAACGCTCAGATTCGTGCGCAGCAGCAAGTCTTTTGCCTTTTGCAGACGGAGGGAAGAAACATAATATAACGGCGGGAGGCCGATTCTTTCCTTAAAAATGCGCGTGAAATGAAACGGACTGTAGCCTGCATAAGCAGCTAAGCGGGCAAGCGGCAGCGGGTCGTAAATATTCCGATGAATATAGTCGATTACCGCGTCGATCTCCGGATACTTGTCGTTCGCCATTCCTTCACTTCCTCCCAATCACGTTCCTCTAGTCAAACGCTTCCATATCAAGGAACAAACGTTCGCTTTCATATTATCATAATTTTTATAGGCATGGAACAGTAAATTATAACTCATTTCCTCTTTTTCGCCTTAAAATGTTACATAATATGTTAGATTTAATGAACGGATTTCTCGCCAAAACAGCAATCCGTAAGAAACCGGAATTCCGGGGGAATGCTATACTTAGGATGAAATCGACAAAATTAACGGTTTGAAAGGATGTTGTATCATGGCGAAGCTTATACCTTATTTGGTCTCGAAGGATGCAAGAGCTCAAGCGGAGTTCTATATCAACGCGCTCGGCGGAGAGATTCAGTCCGTGATGACGCATGGACAGCTTCCGGATGCAAGCGAAGCGCTGAAAGACAAAGTGCTGCATATGTGTGTGATGGCCGGCGGAATTAACTTCTTTATGAGCGATTCCGTCTTCGAACCGCTTAACCATGGGAACGGTATTCAACTGAATCTGGAATTCCCGACGGAAGCCGAAGCCCGCGAGGCATTCGCCAAGCTTGGGGAAGGCGGCACCGTAAAGCTCCCGCTGGAGCCGGCATTCTGGGGCAGCCTGTTCGGCCAGATCGAAGATAAGTACGGCGTGATCTGGATGATCACCAACCAAACTCAAGCGAGCCAAGCTTAATCCCATACAAAGATGATACAGACCGCAGGCACAGCCTTGCGGTCTTTTTACGTGTTAATAGCTAACAAGCGATGTAATATTAATCCTTCATAAACAGAACATGCCTTCGATAAAATTCAACAATTCATGCGAACAAAAAAAGGGGGGTGACAAAAAAAGGTAGTGTATGTAAAATGTGTAGTAATGTCATTGCTTTTAATTGTCGCAATTTTTTGCCAACGGTTTAATACATCACTACGACGTCTTCCACAGCAAGCAACCATCGGTTTTGGTGACCTCACGAATTTCATACCTGTAACGATCGTCCATACGACGCGATGATCCAGGGACGATCCCCTTTCCAGTATTCAAAGCGCCTAAGTCCATACACAAGCAACTCATCCGCCTTAAAATCTAGCAGCCATAGTGTTGGAAGCGTTTACCAAACCAATGCAAATCGGCAAACTTCTCGAGGTGATCCTATGAACAATCCGTCGAGCGCCTTGCTTGACATCCGTCATTTGAGTGCAGGATTTTCCATCGAAGGGAATTATTATCGCGCGGTCGACGATGTGTCTCTCCGCTTGTTACCCGGGCAGGTACTCGGCATCGTCGGGGAATCCGGCTGCGGCAAATCCGTCATGTCCTTGTCCATCATGAAATTGCTGCCCAAGAAAATAAGCCGGATGGACAGTGGGGAAATCTGGTTTGACGGGAAGAACCTGATGAATTTATCCGAGAACGAACTGCTCAAGCTGCGTGGCAGTGATATCGGAATGGTTTTTCAAGAGCCGATGACCGCGCTTAATCCGGTATTTACCATCGGCTATCAAATCGAGGAAGTACTGGGGAATCATCTTGTGATGAGCAAGAAAGAAAAACGCAGACGCAGCATCGAATTGCTTAAGTCCGTCGGCATCCCTCATGCCGAGCGAATTGTCGGCGAATATCCGCATCAGCTATCGGGCGGCATGCGCCAGCGCGTCATGATTGCGATGGCGATCGCCTGCAACCCGAAGCTGCTGATCGCCGACGAGCCGACGACCGCTCTCGACGTCACGATCCAAGCGCAAATTATTGAGCTGCTTAAAGATATACAGCAGCAGAGAGGCATGTCCATGATTTTGATCACGCATGACCTTGGCGTTGTCGCCGAGATGGCCGATACGGTCGCCGTCATGTACGCCGGTCAAATCGTGGAACAAGGGCACGTCACGCAAATTTTCTACGAGCCCAAGCATCCATATTTGCAGCTGCTGCTGCAATCGCTCCCCCGCCTTGACGAGGAGCAGGAACGATTAAATTCGATTAGCGGCATCGTCCCGTCGCTTGTCCATATGCCCCGCACCGGCTGCCGGTTTGCCGGACGTTGTCCGAGCGCCAGCGACGATTGCCGGAGGCTGACGCCGCAGCTCGCCAATGTAGGCGGCGGCCATAACGTTCGCTGTTTGAACTTTTCAGCGTGTGTGCCGGCAGCCCGGGAGGAGGAAACTGTATGAATGATTTGACCGCAAATGACCGCCCACTGCTGCAAGTTCTCAATTTGAAGAAGCATTATCCGATTCACGGCGGGCTCTTTCGGAGACAGGTCGGCTCGATTCAGGCGGTGAACGACTTCTCACTTACGATGCGGCGGGGCGAAACCGTCGGACTTGTAGGAGAATCCGGCTGCGGCAAATCGACGACCGGCCGCGCGATCATGCGTCTCATCGAGCCGACCGCGGGCACGATTTATTTTGAAGGCCAGGACATTACCCGGATCAAAGGCGAAGGATTGCGGCAGATCCGCAAGCATATGCAGATGGTGTTCCAGGACCCGTTTAGCTCGCTGAATCCGAAAATGATGGTCGGCCATCTCGTTTCCGAGCCGATTCGCAATTATGAATCGCGTATCGGGAAAGAGCTGGAGGAACGCGTTGCCGAACTGCTCGTGAAGGTCGGACTTGCCGAGGACTCTTATTACAAATATCCCCACGAGTTTTCCGGCGGGCAGCGGCAGCGGATCAGCATCGCAAGAACGCTGGCGCTAAAGCCTAAGCTCGTGGTCGCCGACGAACCCGTGTCCGCGCTCGATGTATCGATTCAATCGCAAGTGCTGAACCTGCTGCAGGACATTCAAGCCGATTTCGGGCTGTCCTATCTGTTCATCGCTCACGATCTGAGCGTCGTGAAGCATATCAGCGACCGGATCGGCGTCATGTACTTGGGTCGGCTCGTCGAGATTACGGATAAGAAGAGCTTATATAAACGCCCGCTCCATCCCTACACCCAAGCTCTATTGTCCGCCGTGCCGATCCCGGACCCGAACGCCAAGCGAGAGCGGATCGTGCTGCAAGGCGATGTGCCGAGTCCGGCCAATCCGCCCGCCGGCTGCGCCTTTCATCCGCGCTGCCGCCATGCCGTTGCCGCTTGCCGGGAAGAGCAGCCCACGCTTAAACAGGTGGCGCCTCAACACGAGGTCGCCTGTCATTTATACGAATAATCTCATAAAAGGAGGATGCGTTCCATGGAAAAAAAAGCTTCAATGATTTTATCCGCCCTGCTGTTTCTTGCCGTGTCCCTTACCGGCTGCACGGATAAAGCGCCGGAGGGAACGGATACGCCGAAAAAGGTCGAAGAGAACAAAGCCGCGACAAGCGAGCCGAAACCGGGGGGCATTGTAAAGTACGGCTATACGCAGCCGTTCAAGGGCGTGCTTGACCGCGCATTTTACGGCGGTCAGGACGACGATTTGATTTTGCGGTTCATGATGGACGACCTGCTCAAAACCGGCGATGACCTCAAGACGTATCCCAATATTGCCGAATGGACGGAATCGGATGATCACAAGACGTTTACGTTCAAGATCAAGCCCGGCGTCAAGTGGCACAATGGCGATGAGCTGACGATGGAGGACTGGAAGTTCGCGCTGGAGACCATTGCCCATAAAGACTATACGGCGGCCGGGGGCAGCCGGTACAGCAACGTGGAGATGATTGTCGGCGTCGAGGATTACCGCGAGGGCAAAGCAAAAGATATTGCCGGCATCAAGCTGGTCGACAACTACACGATGTCGGTTACCGTCAAAAGCGCTGCGCCGAATACGATCTCGAACCTGTGGTCGTATCCGATGCCGAAAAAGTATTTTGCCGGTGTTGCCGTCAAAGATATGCTGAATTCCGATCAAGTCCGCAAAAAGCCGATCGGCATCGGGCCGTTCAAAGTAAAAAAGATTCAGCCGGGCGAGTATGTCGAGATGGAGCGGTTCGACGACTATTGGGGAGGCAAGCCGCTGCTCGACGGCGTGATCTACAAGGTGGTTGCCGGCAATATGGCGACCAGTCTGCTGGAAAACGGCGAAATCGACATCATGGAAGTGCCGAACAGTCAATTTAAAGACGTTGAAAAGCTGAAAAACGTCAATATCGATAAACAAGATGCGCTTTCCTACGCTTATATCGGCTTCAAGCTGGGGACGTGGGACAAGAAATCCGAGAAAATTGTTGCGAACCCGAAATCCAAGTTCGCCGACAAGCGCCTGCGGCAAGCGATGTATTACGCACTGGACCGGCAAGCGCTGATCGATGCGTTCGCCAACGGTCTGTCCAAGACGATCTCCGCCCCCATGCCGGGAGTAAGCTGGGCGAAGATTCCGGACAATCAATTGAATCCGTACGAATACAATCCCGATAAAGCGAAGAAATTGCTCGACGAAGCGGGTTATAAAGATACGAACGGCGACGGATTGCGTGAAGATCCGCAAGGGAACAAGCTCACGTTTAACTTCGACGCCATGTCCGGCACGGAGGTTGCCGCGCCGCGCGCCCAAACGATGATGCAGATGTGGAAGGATGTGGGACTTGACGTAAAGCTAAACGGAGGCGCATTGAAAGAGTTCAACGCCTTCTACGATGTGGTCGAGAATGACGATCCGTCTGTCGAGCTGTTTGCCGGCGCATGGTCGCTTGCCAGCGATCCCGACCCGAAGGCATTATGGAAGAGCAACGTGCTCTGGAATTTCCCGCGCTGGAACTCGGCCGAATCCGACCGCCTGATTGACGAAGGGATCAGCGAGAAGGCTTTTGATCAGAACTACCGCAAGGACGTGTATCACAAGTGGCAGAAGCTCGTGAATGAAGAAGTGCCGATGATGTTCTTGTATTCCCCGATCGATGTGACGGTGAGCAACAAACGACTGCAGAACGTCAAGGCGAACTCGTTCACGAATCAAATCGACGTTCATAAGTGGTGGGTCACGCAATGACCGTATCCGGGAGGCTGGGCTTATGCTGACTTATACGTTGCGCAGACTACTGGGCATGATTCCGCTACTCCTGCTCATCTCCGTTGTGGTGTTCACCCTGGCAAAATTAATGCCGGGGGACGCCCTGACGGGGATGATCGATCCGGCCAACGTAAAGCCGGAATATATCGCCGAAATGCGCCAGCAGTTGGGTTATAACGACCCGATTCCGCAGCAGTTCATCCGTTGGTTCGGCAACATGCTGCGGGGCGATTTCGGCCAATCCTTCATTCACAAGATGCCCGTGAGCGACCTGTTTTTCCAGCGGCTCCAGAATACGGCCATTCTGGCCACGATGGCCATATGCATTACCTATGCGATCGCTTTCCTGACCGGGATGGTCGCAGGCAGACGTCCGAATACGCCGATCGATTATTCGATCCAGACGGTCAGCTACATTGTCTATGCCCTTCCGAGCTTTATTATTGGAATCGTCTGCATCTACATCTTCGCGATCAAGCTCGGCTGGGTACCCGCCAGCGGATCGCGCAGCGTCGGGGTAGCCGACGGCACACTTGCGTATTACTTGAACGTATTGAAAAATTCGCTGCTGCCCGCGTTCGTACTCGGCTCTTTGGGCACGGCCGCTTATACGCAATTTCTGCGCAATGACATTATCGAGAGCAGCCGCAAGGATTACGTCAGGACGGCACGAGCGAAAGGGACAAGCGAGCGGCATATTTACAACCGGCACATCCTGCGCAATTCGTTGATCCCCATGGTTACGTTTCTCGGTATCGATATCGGGGGATTGTTCGGCGGGGCGGTCATTACCGAGACGCTGTTCGTTTATCCGGGAATGGGCGAATTGTTCGTCTCCTCGATCAGCAGCCGCGATTATTCCGTCGTGATGACGATAACGATGTTTGCGTCCGTCATGACGCTGATCGGCAACTTAATTTCCGATTTGCTGTACGGTTACGTCGATCCGCGTATCCGGCTTCGCTAGCATGAGAGGAGGATGGCTATGAATACCGCGACGAAGCCGTTGAATCAAACGATGCCCATCGGCAAAAAACGAAGCGCCTCTCCATGGGTGACGGGCTGGAGCCGATTTTTTCACAACAAGCTGGCGGTCGCCAGCCTCGCGTTTCTGGTCCTCATTGCGGCCCTGTGCGTTCTGGCGCCGCTGCTGACCTCCTATGACCCGGTTAAAATCAACCTGCGTCTTATCCATAAACCTCCGTCGGTGGAGCATCTGTTAGGAACGGACAAGGGCGGGCGCGACATTATCGCAAGATTGCTGTACGGCGGGCGCACGACGCTGATGATCGCCGTAAGCATCAGCTTTTTGGTGACGTTTATCGGGGTGACCATCGGTTCTGTGGCCGGTTACTTCGGAGGCAAAATCGACAACTTGCTAATGCGCTTCACCGATTTTGTGATGATCTTCCCATTTCTTATTTTTGTTATCGTCCTGAAAACGGTCATTGCGGACTCGGGCATCCTGGTGTTGATTGTCGTCATCAGCGTGCTTGGCTGGGGCGGGATCGCCCGCCTTGTCCGAAGCAAGGTGCTGGCGGAGAAAGAGAACGAGTACATCATGAGCGCCGTCGCGATCGGCTGCAAGCCGTTCCAGGTGATCGTCAAGCATTTGCTGCCCAATGTGGCCTCCACCATTATTGTGCAGGCGATCGTCGTGATGGCGGTGATGATCGGCGTAGAGACAGGCCTTAGCTTCCTCGGGTTTGGCGTGCCGGCCAACGTGCCGAGCTGGGGGAATATGATGTCGGATGCGATATCGCCCCAAGTGATTAAAAACCAATGGTGGGTCTGGCTGCCGTCCGCCGTCGTGATTACCTCTACGATTCTCGCCATCAACTTTATCGGGGAAGGCGCAAAGGAAGCGTTTGATCCGAAAGGGTAATTTGCAGGAACACAAAACGCGGCGGCCGCCCGAACATGAAGCACATGTTCCGGACGGCCGCCGCCGTGTTCATGGGCCGGTGCTTGAGAGCTAGCCCCTCCCTTTATTACATAAAAATTTCGATGACATTGCTAGCTTCCAACCGGTTGCCCTCAAATTCTCGCTTCCCAATGCGTACGCCGCCTTCCCGGTAACGGTTGGCTACGGGCTTCACCGTCAGCTCACGGCCGTTCATCGTCACCCGGTTCAGCCTCCGACCAGTCAGACGATACACGAACTTGACCGGAGCCCCCATCACCTCGAATTCGAACTCCAGCCCGTCTAGCGACGGCGGCAGCATCGGATCGATAATCAAGTCGCCCTCGATCAGACGAATCCCCAAGGCGTTGGCAATCAGCTGGTTCATATAGATTCCCGGACCACTGGAATAAATTCTCCAGCCGCCCTTCACCGGCACCGAGCCGTCGCGCAGCTCGTCGAAGCGCTCCTGCGCCTCGTAGCGGGTGCTGAACTTTGCGTCGGAGCTGCTGAAGTAGGCATTGCTTTGCCGAAGCTCCGCGTTCGGCACGACGCTCCGAAGGCCGACCGGGTTTATCGTGGCTAGTCCCCTCCACACCTCGTCCGATTTGCCGAGCTTGGCCATCGCCTCAATAAAACGGATGTGGGCATGGACGTACTGCAGGCCGATTTCCCTGCCTACGTTAGCCGCCTGCTCGGCCCGCTTGAACTGCTTGCTGACACCCCCGGTATAATTCGCCGGGCGATCCATCAGCCGGACGCCGTCCGGATAGAACAACTTCTCCTTGATGATCCGGTAATGCGTCTCCGCCTGCTCCTGCGTCAGCAGTTCGCCGATCATGCTGCGCGTCATCGGCAACAGCCGGTAGCGGATGCCGGTTTTCGTATCCGACGGATGCAGCATCAGCTCGGCTTCGGCCGGTTGCTCCATGTACACAAATCCGGGAATGACGTCGGATTGCAGCATATACCGGTTAAAGTCCTCCCGGATGCCTTCGCCAAGCTGTTTCAGCTCGGCCGCCGTCTCCGCGTCCGCTTCCACCAAAGCCACAGCGAGTTGACTGAATACCTGATACGTCAAAGCTACCGTCCAACTGCTGATCAAATAGCGTTTCAACTGAGTGCTCGCCGGCTGGAGCGTATCATCCCAATCCCCGTCGCCATACGAAGACAAGTGCGTGCCGTGCAGAAAGTGCCGCTTGATATAGTCAAGCTGCTTCTTGGCATGCTCCATCACCGTCTCGGTCTGTTCCGTGAACGTAAAGCCGCCCCGCTTCGTATAAGGCAACTCCACCTCCAGAATGGAAGTATCCCCGGTCGCCGTCAAATAATCGCTCAGCACCTTGAGCGGCCATACGATAATATCGCCATGGCTTTCTTCCTGCTGAATGAAGGCGTACCGGTCGAACATGAACCATTGCGGCCAGTTCCCGTCGTCCTCGTATTGATGCGAATACACGGTGGTCAAGATGTCGCGCACCACGTCGTATTTTTGCGTCGCCAAAAAGTATTCCGTCGGCCCCTGGCACACGTCGCGCGTTCCCCATGCCGCCCCGCCGTATTGCTCCAGGCCGTGCGGCACCGAGAAGTGAACCAGCATATTGTGCGTATACCACCATGCGAGCGTGTTAAGCTTGTCCAGCTCGTCCGGCCGTTCGCCGCGCTGAGTCAAGCGGAAGCCGTTCATGACCGTGCGGTAAAATTCGCGATACCGCTCGATTTCCGCATCGGCATCCCTTTCGGCAAACGGCAGCTCTTCCCCGTGCAGCAGGCCCTGCACCGTCACGGTCCATTCGCTGCTTGCGCTGAGAGCGAGGACGACCAGAGAAGCCGAGCCCGGCTCCGCGTTCGAGGCCAGCAGCCGTTCGTCTCCCGCCTGCATGTCCGCGCCTTCGATCCTCATGCGGTAGCACAGGCTCGGGTAAGCGCGGGCGCTGAGCGAATGGGCGTCCGCATAGAAAACGAGCGTCCGGCCGTCGTCCTGCTGCTCCATGCGGAACGGCAGCTCGTATTCGGCCGCATTCATGCACACCTGATTCGAGAGCAGGAAACGGTAAGGCTTGCCGCTGGCCGAACGGACATGCAGCACGACCTCCGGCGTATCCACGGTCGTATAGTTCGTGATCACAAACAGCTCGTCCGCCGTTTTGTAATACCAGCGGGCATAGTTGAAGCCCATCTCGAACATGGACGGCATTGCCAGAAGCCGGTACTGCCCGTCCAGCTCGACATAAATGCGCTGCCCCGACGTCTTCGGCACGTTCAGCGCATTGCGGGCGTTGGTCATCATTTTGTTGAACGACGTATTGCCGACAACCAACTGCGCGTTGAACATCCCGTACATGTACGAGGTCGTCGTGATGACCCGCTCGTTCATCCGGTCGTTATTCCCGGTCATGAGAATGTGTCCGTGCGGACGCTCCATGCGCAGCTCTTTTTCCTTCAGCACGACATGCTCGTGGGTATCGGTGAAGAAGGACAGCAGCTCCTCTCCGTCCTGCTCCACTTGCTGGCGGCTCGAGAACAGGTCTTCGACCTCTTGCCGCGTCATGGACAAGGTACGCAGTGGCACTCCGATCTGCCGCGCTACACCGACCTTCGCCTGCCAAGAGGCGGAGGAGGCCGGTGCCGGGGCCGAGGATTCCTGCTCCAGCGCCTCTCGCCATGCTTCCGATACGTCGGCTTCGTATTCCAGAGCGGCTACCGCCTCCGGATGGTTGTCCCGGAACAAGCCGTAGAAGACGAATCTCGCTTCGCCGGCCAGCTTGACCCGTTCGGATTGCAGCGCGATATATGCAAATTCGTATTGGTATACTTCGTTATCTAGCGAAGCCTTGGTCAAAGCCTCTGGCTCGTCTGTTTCCTTGTAGGACAAGCCGAAAAATTGAAAACCGTCCGTCGAATAACCGGCCGCTTTCGTCAGACAGCCCTGCTGAAGATAGGGGAACTTCCCCTGCTGCGGCTGATTTTGCCGGGAACAAACGACATATCCCTTCTGCGCGTCCTCGAACACCGCATGATCGATATACTGGGACAAGTAAGCTTCATTACTGCGGACGGCGCCCGGATGGGCGATACCCACGTCCTGTCCGTAGACGACGTCGACTTCCGCCTCCTGCCCGTATACGGCAACGTCCCAGAACCATACCCCACGCGCCGTCAAGCGAAAGGTTACTTCATAGCGAAGCTCGCCAGCCTCGCCTTCCCAGACGACCCGGCTGCCGTCCGCATGACGCACACGGCTCGCAGAGTGAACGCCAAGCAAAGGCGTTGCTTCAATGCCGGAAGCCCGGTGCTGCCGCAAGTACAAATTGTTCAACGATCCCGTCACCGGGTCGGACAGCCATTGATTGATCATCGTATCCTGGCAAGCCGCTTCGTACAGATCGCCGCTGTTCAAGAAGGTAAACCGTAAATTCCCCGCTTCGACCCGAAACCGGGACGTGTTCAGCATGGTCATCGTCTCCACTCCGTTTTCTTTATATTTATGGGAGAAAAAAACCGCCGGACACCATCGCTCCAGCGGTCCTTTTTCGAAATAAGTTTTAACCCGCAACTCGCGCTAAAAGGAAAGATGCTTTCGGATAAATTCAACCGTTCGGCGGTTCTGGTAGCCGCTCGTCGCATGTCCCGTAAACGGATGCACTCCGATCTCCTTCGTCGATCTGATCCGGTTGTACGCCGCAAACACGGTTTCCGGCAAGCATACGGTGTCCTTCAAGCCGGCCGAGACGAGCACCGGAATCCGGATGCGCTCCGCCAAATTCATGATGTCAAAATAGCTTAACGTCTCCATGACCTTGTCCAGATGCTCCGGGAACCGGTTTACGAATTCCGCCGCTTCGGAGAGCGAGCTGACCGAATTCAGAATGCCGAAGTCCATATGGCACATATTCGGAATATTCGCGATGGACAGCGCCGGCTTATCGCTCAAGGCGGAGACCAGCAGCGACAGTCCGCCTCCCTGGCTGTCGCCGGCCACGACGATGCGGCTGCGGTCGATCTCCGGCTGCGCCGCCGCCCATTCAACGGCTTGCAGCGCATCGACGGCGATGGCCTTGTAGTAGCAGGTCTCCTTATCCAGAATGCCCTGCGTGATCCAGCCTTTCGTCATCCCGTACGTATTGTCCAGCCGGTTGCCCGTCTCGCCGCCTTGTCCCCGGATGTCGACAGCGAACACCGCCATCCCCATCAGCAGCCAGGAGGCATACTGCTCGGGATACCCCCGGCCTCCCGTATACCCGTGAAACAAGACGACGCACGGCAGCTTCTCCCGCACCGGAAACTTCGGAAGCAGATACCACCCTTTGATCGGCGTATCGGCGAACCCTTGGTACGTGACATCGTAGGTATCCATATACGGGAACGGCGTTTTCTGCCGCGATCGCTGCGCTTGAACCGGCTTGTCGATCACATCGGCCAGCGTCCTGCTCCAGAATGCCTCCAGATCGGCCGGAGCGGTCGGCTCCGGCGCATACCGGTGAAGCTCTTCGATTCGTTTTTGAACTGCGTTCATGAGCTACCGCCCCGCCTTATCGCTAAAAATTATTTTTTCTGCTGCTTATACCATTCGTTGACTTCCTTCGTCCAAGCTTCGCCGCCCCGCTTGTTCCACTCTGCGGCGAACTTGTCGAAGTCCTTGTCGGTCGCTTCGCCAATAACCATCTTCACAGAAAGCCCGCGAACCAATTGATCCAGATCGGCGAAGTTTTTCGAAACGTTGGTCGACGGCATATAAGCGACGGCCGGGCTGACCACGCCAAGCTTGGATACGACGGTCAAGTTGTTCTTCACTGCTTCCTGAATGTTCTTCGGCGCACTCAGCGGAAGGGAGACGAGCGGATCGTTCGGCACGTTCCAGATCAGATAGGCGATGCCATCCTGAGCATACTTATCGCCAATCATCTCGATGGTGCCATCGGCATTTTTCTTATGGTGAACGCCTTCGACACCCACCTTGCGAAGCAAATGGGCTTCTTGCCCCGCCTGCCAATCGAGCAGCTCGATCGCCTTTTTCGCCTTCTCCTTGGAGATGTTGGCTGGCAGCACGAACTGTCCGAACATGCCGACGCCGTCCGGGAATCCGGTTTTGCCGTCCTTGCCTACCGGAGGAGCAATCATAATCAATTCCGCCTTCGGATCGACCTTCTTCAGATTCGTCACAAAACGGCTGTAATCGCTCGTCTGGGCGCCGAAGAAGATCCCGGCCTTACCGCTTTCCAACGTTTCCCACATCTGGTTGTCCTTCATGACGGTGAAGTTTTTATCGATACCGCCGTCTTTATACAGCTTTCCCAGCCACATCAGCGCTTCCTTCCGCTGCGGCGTAATGGAGGAGTTCATCAGCGTGCCGTCCTCCATTTTGCGCCAGCCGTTGCCGGTATCGAACGCCATGAAGACCGGGTCCAAGTGATAACCGAGCGTCTGGTTCAGCACGATGCCGACCGTATCCTCCTTGCCGTTCTTGTCCGGATCGCCTTTGGCGAATTTAACTGCGGTCTGATAAAACTCATCCAGCGTCTTCGGAATCGGCAGACCGAGGTTGTCCAGCCAATCCTTGCGGATTACGACGGCTCGCTCCATCTGCGCCGGACGCGGGATTCCGTACGTTTTGCCGTCGATTTTGATGAAATCCCACATCGACTGCGGCAAGTTTTTCAAATTTTTCGTATCTTTAATATAGTCATCGAGCTGCAGGAAAGCTCCTTGCTTCGCATATTGCGTAAAGTTCGGGTCCGGGAAGGACATGTAATGCGTAATGTCCGGCAGACTGTTGGCGGCGATGGACGCTTTCAGCTTTTCCGGATATTGCGCCGAAGGAATCGCCATCGACTCGTATTCGATGCCGACCGCTTCCTCCATCTTTTTCCACACTTCCGTTTTTTGCGGAGGATTGCCATAAAGCGGGTACATCATGCTGATCTTTTGCTTTTTCCCGGAATCCCCGGATGCAGCGCCCTCTTTCCCCGTGCCGCCCGATTTGTCGCCGCAGCCGGTCACCGCAACCAAAGCTGTAACAAGGGCCAAGGACGAGATTTGTTTCCACCGTTTTCCCGATACTTTCATGTGAACCCCTCCGTTTTATGTGTTCATAACCGCCATAAACTATATGGTCAGAACCGCGCCGCAGCGCCGCTCGTGAACCCAACCGCCGATACCGCTCATCCCTTTACGGAGCCGAGAAGCACGCCTTTGGCAAAATGCTTTTGCAGAAACGGATACACCACCAGAATCGGAAGTGTCGAGACGACAATCGCCGCCATCTGAATCGTGACGGGAAGAATATCCTGCCCCCCCGAGAAGCCCGATTGCCCCATGACATCCTGCGTTGAGCCCTGGAAAATCATTTGTCGCAAAAACACCTGCACGGTCCACAGCTCCGGCTTCGTGATGTAGAGGACTGCGTTGAAAAACTGGTTCCAGTTGCCGACCGCATAGAAGAGCGTAAAGGTCGCCAGCGCCGGCATGGACAGCGGAAGCACGATCCGGAACAGCAGGCCGAAGGTGCGGCACCCGTCGATTTTCCCGGCCTCCTCCAGCTCGGAAGGGATGCCCTGAAAGAAGTTTTTCAGAATAATAAGGTTGAATGCACTGATCGCGCCGGGTAAAATGAGCGACCACACGCTGTCGAGCAGGCCGAGCTTGTTGACGACGATATACGTCGGAATCATGCCGCCGCTGAACAGGATCGTAATCGTCACGAGCAGCAGCACCGTTTCTCTGCCGGGCAGCGTCTTCTTGGAAAGCGGATACGCCATAAAGGTCGTCAGGGCCAGATTGACGAACGTTCCTCCGACAGTCGTCACCGCCGTGATGTACAGCGACCGGACAAAATTGGTGTTGCCCAGAATCGTGCTGTACGCATCGAACGAAAAGTGCTCCGGCCATAAAATGATCCCGCCGCGCAGCACCTGCTCCATCGGCGATAATGACGTCGCCAAGATGTACACGAAAGGAAATAACGAGCTGAGCGCGAGCGCGATCAGCACAAGCGCGATCGCCGCGTCGGCGATCCGGTCCGTCCAGGTTGCTCTACTGTTCATTGTGCAAGTCCCTCCCCTTAGAACACGCCTTCTTCGCCGAATTTTTTGGCTAATTTATTCGCCCCAAGCACCAAAATGAGACCGACGACCGATTTAAACAGACCGACCGCGACACCGAAGCTGAACCGGCCGCCGCCGAGACCTACGCCGCCGATGCCTTCACGATAAACGAACGTCTCGAACACGTCGCCGACCGGGTACACCAGATCGTTAAGCATCAGGAAAATTTGTTCGAAGCCGACATCCAGCACGTTGCCGAGCCGCAAAATGAGCAGAATCAGAATCGTGCTGCGCAGGGCGGGCAGCGTCACATGCCACAGCTTGTGCCAGCGGTTCGCGCCGTCGACGGTCGCCGCTTCGTACAGCTGCGTATCCACGCCGGAAAGCGCTGCCAAAAAGATAATGGTCCCCCATCCGACTTCCTTCCATATGTTCTGGAGCACAATCATCGTCCGGAACGAATCGGGGTCAGCCAGAAAGTTATGCGCTTCGCCGCCGAACGAGACAATGAGCTGGTTCACCAAGCCCGTTTCGGTATTGAGCAGGATATACGTGATCGACCCGACCACAACCCAGGATATAAAATGCGGCAGGTAAACGATCGTCTGGATCGTGCGCTTGAACCATTCCCGCACCAGCTCGTTGAGCAGCAGCGCCACAATGATCGGAGCCGGGAAATAAAACACAATATTATAAAAGCTGATCAGCAGCGTGTTGCGCAGCAGACGCCAAAACTGATCGTATTGGAACAAATCGATGAAGTGCCGGAAGCCGACCCATTCACTGCCCGTCACGCCAAGAAACGGACTGTATTCTTGAAACGCCATGACGATCCCGAACATCGGCACATACTTGAAAATCAGGAAGTACAGCAAGCCTGGGAGCAAGAGCAGGTAAAGCTCCCAGTGCGTAAATATTCTTCTCGTAAGCGAAACGTTTCCGACTGACGTGTTCACGTTTCCATCCCCTTCCCGCGATTCGGAGCAAGCCGAGGAGGCTGGCAGGACAGACGCTCGATCAGCTCGATTTTTAATTTATAGGACTTGTTAACGTATTCTCCGCCCATCGCTTGGAACACAAGATGCGCAGCCATGGTGCCCATCTCGTACTTGGGCTGCCGGACCGTCGTTAAGGGAGGAGACAAGTATTCCGCCACCTGAATATCGTCGAAGCCGACGATCGATACGTCCTCCGGCACGCTTAGGCCGAATTCGCGAAGCGCCTTGTAGCCGCCGATCGCCATTTCATCGTTGCCGTAGAAGATCGCGGTAGGACGCTCTTCCTGCATGAGCAGCACCTTGGTCGAATGATAGCCGCCCTCTTCCGTAAAATTGCCGACCAGCATCCATTTCGTATTGGCGATTCCTTCTTCTTGCAGCGCTTTCAAGTAGCCTTCTTTACGGTGCTGGCTGCCCAGCGAATTGCTGGGTCCCCCAATCCAGGCGATATCGCGGTGTCCCTGCTCCATAAGATAACGGGTTGCTTCGTATCCGCCCTGAACGTTATCCGCTGCCACATTCATAATGAAATCGCCTTCGACGTAACGGTCCATCACGACGATCGGGCAGCCTTCCCGGGCCGATTCGCGCAGCAGATGCTCGCTGATGTTCGGATCGAGCACGATTGCGCCGTCCACTCTTCGTTCCTGCAAAAATTTATACGCCGTCGAATCGGCCCCTCCGACTGAGCTGCACGCAATCAGATCGAAGCCGTTGGACAGCGTGACCTCCTGCGTCCCGCGGATCAGCTCGGAATAATAAGGCCCCGACAGGTCGCTTAAAATGAGCAAAATCGTCTTCGTCGATTTGCGCTTGAGATCCATCGCGAAGCCGTTCTTTTGGTAATTCAGCTCTTTGGCTGCCTGCAGCACCAATTCGCGGGTTTTCGGACTTACTTTATCGCTTCCGCTGAGTGCGTAGGATGCGGTCGAAAGCGCCACTCCCGCATGCTTTGCAACGTCTTTAATCGTAACCATAGTTCCCCCCGATAAAGCTATCCGAAATTTATCGAAACGTTTCGATTTGTTTTTATTATAGCTCCGGAAGAAGGTTTGGTCAATCAGGGCTGCGTTTTTTGTGCAGCGCTTTCTTTGAATGCTGTCATAAAAGCGTCACAGAAGCATCTCGCGATTGGAGGCGGTCCCGGTCAAGAAAAAAAGCACCGGCCTTCAGGCCAGTGCTCTAGTGCTCGTTGTTTCGCTTGTAAGGCTTGCTCTATCCGTGCTGCGGGTAGGCCAGAGGGGAATCGCAATAAGGACATGTTTTATTCTCACCGGGCTTCAGCAGGGCGGACGACCCGCAGCCGGGGCATTCCACCGTCTTGGGCGTTGGGGGCGGCGTCTGCGACCTGCTCTGCTGCGGTACGAAGCTATCTCCGTTCACGGACACGTTGACATTTACCATCGAGGCCCCAGGGGCCCATTGATTGAAGACAATGGACATCGAGTACATGTCGATGAACGCATCTTGGAATACGCCGAGATAAATCATGCGCTGCAAGTCGTTAACCACGACGGCCGGCCGCTGGTTCGTCGTCTCCGCCAAGGATTGGATAGACGTCACTCCCTGCACCAAAACGAGGTGGCGGTAATAGTCGTATCTGTCGAAGAGCTGCTTGCGTCGCTGTCCGCTCTTCCACAGCATATATATGCCGGGAATCAAGTCAAGGAGGACAACCCATACCATCACCCAGTACTGAATATCGCTCCCTGCAGCCAAATGGAGTAAGAACGAAATCAGAAACGGGATAAAAATAATCAGAAACGTCGTGCCGGCGTTTTTCCAGTCAATGACCTTCTGGTAACTCAAATCGCGGTGCTTCCATAGTCGGACAGCCAGCAAAATGAAGCCGATCGGAAAAAATAAAATAAGTCCCAGCGCTATCGCAACGCCGCTTATGGCTGGACGATCATAGTTCAAGAAGGCTCCCTCATTTCTTTTATGCTTCGACATGCCTATTTTACTGCGGGTAACTTAGCAAGGAATCACAATAAGGACAAGCTTTGCTCTCGCCAGGCCTCACTATTGTTGACGAACCGCAGCCATGGCACTCCACCGACTTGGGCAATCGTTTTTCCGACGGTTTGTATAAAGGCAGTGGCTTGTCCCACTCGTGAATGTGGCCATCGCCAGTACCCTCGCGGGCAACAAAACCGTTCTGATGGAAAACAAGGGTCAACGAATACATATTTATGGAAGCATGCGGAATCATGCCGTGACCGATCATGCGTTTCAAATCGTTGATCACCACGCCCCGGCGCTGGTTGATTACTTTCTCGATGCCGAGAATGGATTTGATCCCTTGCTCCATGATGATATTGCGATAAAGCTTGTATCGGTCATTGAGCCGCTTTCGCTTCCATTGGCTTATCCCTAGCAGGAATACACCCGGAAGAAGAAAAAATAGTTGATTGATTTCATTCGTGAAGATTAAGCGCATGAAAGGAAACATAATCAAAAGCGCCGTGCCCGCAACTGCCCAATCATATATTTTTTGATAACTCAAGTCCCGATGCTTCCGTACACGGATAACGAACAGAATGATACCGGCCGGGAAAAAGAGAACCAGAGCCAGTACCACTAGCACGCCGTTTATTGCCGGCTTGTCCATATTCAATTCGCATTCCGCCCCCCCCTCTTGGTGTGCTGAATACCTGCCTTCTATCCGCTCTTCGGATACGTTAGAGGGGAATCGCAATACGGACACGCCTTGCTTTCGCCGGGCTGCAGCAAGGTCGACGAACCGCACCCGTGGCACTCCACCTTCTTCGGCAGCGGCTTCTCTGCCGGTTTGGACGACGGGGGTATTTGGATGTCCCCGTTCATGATTACACCGAATATGTCTTTGAGATCAGCGCCTTTTACCAAATCCTCCAATTCCTTCATCGCCGCAGCTCGTTTTGAGGATAAGTCCGTTTCCGTCGGCTCTTTCGGCCGCCTAATAACAATCGACATCGAATGCATATCTACGAAGGCATCTTGGAACGCACCAAGATAGATCAGGCGTCTCAAATCGTTGGCAACGACCGCCGGCCTCTGCTTGGTCATGTCCGCGATCGTCTGGATCGAAGTAATTCCTTCCGTTGCGACGATATGACGATAATGATCGTACAGGGCAAAAAGCTGCTTGCGTTTCTGTCCGCTCTTCCACAGCATGAATCCCCCCGGCAGCAGCAGGAACAGGATAGCGGCGAAAAGAGACACATAAAATACCCCAAACCTCTCCTCCTGGATGGCGAAGGACAAGGTTATAAAAAGGGGAAGCGTAGAAAATCCAAATAAAATAAAAAGGGTTACCCCGGCATTTTTCCATTCCAATACTTTTTGATAACTAAGATCGCGATGCTTCCTCAATCGGATAGCTGCCAAAATAAGACCCACCGGAAAAAACAAGAGGAACGCCAGCAATATCCATTCGCCTTTTATGGCAGGTTTATCGTCAAAGTCCAAGCGTGTTCCCTCATCTCTTCTTGTATTCGCTGTCGCACTTTTCCATCAAGATCATTTCAGCGTAATCAACTGGCTGTTTCTGCGGCCCAGGTCGGCGGAGATATCACGCAAAAGCTTGCGGGACATCTCGACCTTTCCCTTCTCTCCCGCCTGATCACTGAGTCCGCGGACACAGCGCTCCAGTTCCTTGATCTGCCACAGCAAATTTTCCTCCATATGGATCATCGAAGGATGGGAAACCGGGTCGCTATACTTCACTTTTTCGATCAGCTCCCGTACCCCGGCTTTCAACGCTTCGCGCTCCTCGATTTCCTCTTCTTCCAGCGCATAGCTTACCGAGTCGAGAGCCAGCTTCATCTGCTTCATCAGCTGCATCTGTACCCTTTGATCATCCTCTTGATTCCGCACAACATTCGTAAAATGATGGGCAAGCCCCATCCCGATCGCCCAGACTGCGGCAGTGATGACTTCAATCACCACGTAAGAGGTCAAGGAAATCCGCAAGGTCAACCAGAAGAAAACTGTATGAAAAATAGCGGCTGCTCCATACAACACCGATATCGTAACGAAGGTCAAGGAGGCAGGAAGCCCGTCTCCGCGCCGGTTTTGCTTCACTTCACCTACTGCGCAGTAATAACAAGCCGCTTCCGCAAGAACGATGGAGATCAAGGAAGTCCACCAGTGCCCGGTTCCCCAATCCTCCACACGGCATAAGAAAAAGGCAGCTACGGTTACCAAGACAATGAGGCCGAACATCAATTTGGCGGCCACGGCAGGCAAACGATTCATATTCATCTCAAGCTCCTTTTCACCCTAACTTATTCCCGCATTCAAAACAAAACTTTTGCCCCGGCTGCACGACCTGCTGACACTGACTGCAAGTGAGCACCATGCTCTTGCCGCACTCCGGACAAAACTTCGCTCCCGCCTCCACCATCGTCGCGCACTGAGGACAAGGAGCGCCCAGCGACTCGCCGCATTTCGCACAATGAAGCGCCTGTTCCGGGTTATCCGCTTGGCAGCGGGGACAAGGACGGTACTTATCACCGCAGTTCGGGCAAAACTTCGATCCCGCCGGTAGGGAATGACCGCACGCTTGGCAGGCCACGGCCGAAGAAGCAGCTCCCTGCTTGAGCGATTGTCCGCACCCTCTGCAAAAGCTGGAATCATGCGCATTGCTCGTGCCGCAATTCGAACACGTCTGCACAGGAGTAGACACATCCATGTGTCCCGACAACCGCGAAAACGAATCGCCAATCGTCATACCGACGCCTTGACCGAGCCCCAGACCGATGCCCGCTCCCAAGAAGGCCGACGGATTCCCTTCGTTCTTCGCTGCGCTTTCCAGCGTATTAAAGGTTCTTTCCTGCTGGTAGGAGAAGCCGAGAATGTCCATTTCCGCTTTTTTCGCTAACGCTTCCTTTAACCGCTTCGTGGCCGGATCTTCCTCGGGCAGATTAATAGAGTCGATCTGGAAGCCGACCAGACGAATCCCGTATTCTTGAAAAATCGAAACGATTCGACTTTCCATATGCTTGGAAATTTCGGAGATATAGGCGTTGATTTCCAAAATGCTAATTTTTTTATGTACCAGATAAGCGGAGATGAGCTCTTTGATGTTCATCATCAAGATGCTGCGAAAATATTTGCCAAGCGCCGCCTGATCGACCGCCGGAAGCGTCCCGACCAGCTTAAGCAGAAACTTGCGTGTATCTTCGATCTGAATACCTAATTGGCCGAACGCGCGGACCGATACCATCATGTGATATTTGGGCTCCTGCAGTTGAATCGGAGTCGGCGTCCCCCATTTCAGATCCAGCTTATGCAGCTTGTTCACGAACCAGATTTCCGCCGTAAACGGCGACTTGCCTCCGAACGGCAAATTGACGACGGAGGAAAAAACCGGAATATTTTGCGTTGATAGCGTATGCCGGCCGGGGCCGAGCAGGTCAAGCGCCTCCCCGCCTTTGAACAACAGCGCCTCCTGGGTTTCATTGACGATCAGTTGAGTCCATGTGCCTAGTTCTTGATTCGGATATTTCCATACCAATAAATCGGGTGGCCCGTCGAATTTGACTACTTCTATAATTGCCATCTAGGTACCCCTTTCCATATGCTGGTCTCACGTGTAATCCTTTTACATTAATATACTACGAAATCAACCCTTTTTGGACTCAAAATTTTCCATTTGATGCGTTATAGCAGACAATTTTGCTAGATTTCGACAAGATGCGGAAAGAGTTGGAGTGGTTTGTCGGGGAGGATGCCGGGAAGTCCTATTTTCAAAAAATACGTACGCGCCGTATAATTGTTATAACAATTTGACATTATTAATAAGGAGAATGATGATATGAGCAAGGTGGTTGGGATGGAGCGAAAAGTCGCCAAATTCGGCAACAGCTTAGGCATCACGATGACCGAGGCCTTCAAACGAATCGGAGTGGAGCTCGGCGATTCGGTACAGATCGATGTGCGGGAACAAGACGGGGAGATCGTCATCCGAAAAGCAAACAAGGTTTCTCTGCCCGCAGGAATAAGTCCGGATTTTATGGAGACCCTTTCTCAAGTCATGGAGGAGTATGACGAAACGCTCAAAGGGTTAAAAGATAGATAATGGCTCACGTCTGGTATTTAACCATTCAAGAAGTCATCGCCGTCAACGTAGCCGTTATTCAAAAATATAGTCTTGGCGAACATATCGGAGTAAAAAGCAACAGCTTGCTGGAGTCAGCCGTTCTGAGTCCTCAATCTTCTGCGTTCGGAGAAGACGCTTATAGGACCCTATTCAATAAAGCTGCTTCGCTTTTTGAATCGTTGGGGCAGAATCATCCCTTTCAAAATGCAAACAAGCGAACGGCATTTACCGCTTTAGTCATTTTCCTTCGGTATAACGGCTATCGGTTTGTGATGGATGTTAAGAAGGCTGAAGACCTGACTGTGGATATGGTGAATCATAAGTTCTCTTTTGGAGAGCTGGTTGAAATTATCCAGCAGCATGCTGTAGTTGTTGATACGGAGTAACAAGCAAAAAAAATGGGCTGAGGACTACGGTCCCCAACCCATTTGTCACAGCCTCGCAAGGAGGCTTCTATGCAAGCTTGTCTTAGTTGTCTTCGTAGATTACAACGGTTTTCGATTCTTCTTCCCATTTCACAATGGCTTTCAAAGCTTCGCTGACGAAGCGGGCAGGCACGACGGTATTGCCTTCCACAATAGCCGCAGGCACTTCCAGCGTCACTTCTTTGCCGTTCACATAAGCCTTCGTGCTATCAACAAAGAGCTTAACGGTGATGCCGTCGCGAGTAACCGTCACGGAGCGTTCTTCCGGGTTCCAGCTCACTTCCGCTTTCAGAGCTTCAGAGATGGCCCGGAAAGGTACCAGGGTGCTGCCCTCACGGATGAAGGGACGGACTTCCATGGAAGGCTCTTCACCATTGACGTACAATTGCACGCCGGATTTTCCAAGCTTCTCGTAAAGCTTACCGAGCTTCTTGTAAGCGTTGAGGTTTTTTACATTCGCTTTTACGGCTTCCTTCTGAACATAGACCGCATCGGTTACGTTGCCTTGATTGTCGAGCAGATCGGCTGCCGCGGAAAGTGCAGCGTCTTTTTCGACGATAGCTTCCAGTTCAGCCTTCTTCTCAGCCGTAAGCTGTGTTTCGTATTTGGTCAAAAGAAGATCGGCAAGCACGGCACCGGCCGGTTTGTCTTTCACATTTTCAATAGCGTTGAGCAGACCTTTATAGCCGTTTTTGCCGTTGTTTTCATAAGTCGTGCCCGTAACGGAGGCCTTCGGTTCTACCTCTACTTTAACCTTGACGTCTTTTTCTTTGCCAACAGTGATTGCTTGAGCTGCAGCTTCCGCTCTCTCTGCGCGGTTGTCATTATCGGACTTTGCCAATGCGGAGCCGGCCATCAGGCTGGTTGCGACAACGCAAGATGCGGCGATCATCATAGGTTTTTTCATGTTCATCAGTAACTCTCCTTTATTGGTTAAAAATTCTTGTTTGCATGAGCTCACTAAGTTGTTCGTTCCCGTTAATTTTTTTGTGGGGTGTTTTAAAAAAAATTGTGACACAATCTATTCCGCCGTAAGTACGCGGATCGTGTCAGCTTTTTCCGCAATGTAATCCAGGATCGCTTCGACGTTTTCTTCACATCCTGCATTTTTTCCGCGGGCAGATGTTCTTTCTCAAGTAACGTCCCACATTGCAAATAATAAGAGCATCGTCCCCGAAGGGTGATGCTCTCTACGTTCTAAGTCAATATACCGCAATGAATCGCGGACTTAGCCTGCCTTTTCGCTACCGAACCTATCTTCTCCGAAATGGAATAACCGACGATCGGCACACATTTTTCCGGTTCAGCCGGACGATTTCGTTGATGCCGTATTTGTCGAATTTATCGGTCAAGTCATTGCAGCCGTACTTCAATTTGAACTCCATCTCTTCCTGATACAAGGGGACAATGGAGTAGAACCGAATCGTTCTCTCCGAGTCCATCTCCAGCGTCAAAAAATCGCGATGCACCATGATGGGCGGGAGCAAAATGACTCCGTTCAATTTCGTCTGGTCCGACAAGGGACGCGCGGGATCCCCGTTAGGCACCGTGTGCCCGTGACCTAGCCACGTCTCATACTCATGAGGAAGCCTGGCCAGCATCTTGAGCCAACGGACCGGCCAATAATGGTCCTCGTCGGCGAAGGCTTCCTGCGTGATCGGCCATTCGGGCGGCAAACAAATCATCAGTTCCGCATAATTGTAGCCCTCGATCCCTTCGGGAACGTTCATCGGCAAATAGCTCATTCCCGTCGTAAACAACGTGTGGTAGTTCCGTTCCTGCGTTGGCTTAATGTGATAAACATCGATATGGACGATGTCGGAAATAATTTCATGAAATACGTTGTCGATCTCGCCGATGTATGTCTCGAAATGCCGTTCGATCTTCTCGGTCCAGCCTTCCTCGCCATAGTTGGGCGACATCCAGCTGCGTTCCTTATCCTCATACTTATAAATCGGGTTGCCCGATTCCGAATAATCCGAAGGTTTGACCAAAGAAATGCACCTCTGCTCTCGATTCGTTCCCTTTATTTCCAACGTGCACCACTTCTTTTATTATCGACAGAACAATGGGGAGATTGAATAGGGGGACAGCCGATAAAATTTGGCTGCAAACGACAAAGGAGTCCTTCCTCTTTCTCAGAGGCGAGAACTCCTTATTCCAACCGGATTCCCTATTTTTTCGAATTAAAGTACGCTTTATCTACCTTAAGCTGTTGTTTCAAAATCCGGTTAAACAAACCTTTGCTGATTTCCCCTGTTCCTTTGGACACAGCGGTCCTCAGCACTTCCCCGTCAGGCAAAGTCTTTTCATAAATTTTATCCCTGCCATTTTGTCGAATCAATACCCAACCGTCCCGCTTTAGAAAACTCTCCAAATCGCTCCAGCTAGGCATGGAACATTCTTGCTACAGATTCAATATCGTCTTCTAATATTACACGTAAAACATATGGCGCATGTTTATGGCGGTTTGGACTGTTGTAGTAGCGGGAATAGTTAGCTTCATAATCAATCGCATACTCGACTAATTGTCTCGCCAGCTCGAATCGGAGTCCTTCGAGTGTTTCAGCATCGGCAACGATATCTTCAATTTGCTCTATAGAACCGGCATATACACCATCTTCATCTTGCTCGTATTCAAAAGTCAATTCATAAGCAGATAACAATTCCTTCATCTGTTGCTTAGAGAAGGCCATGATCACATCTCGATTGCGTTTTATGGCTTGGGGTTTTTCTCGCACAACGGAATCAATGAAGCCGCCAAAATTTGCTCGTACCTCCGTAGCATTAAGCAACGTTTGCATAAGCATCCCTCCTCACCTCCATTATAACAATCACCCTTCAAAATGTACACAATGTACCCTATGTACATTCGTATCCAGTAAACTTGGCTTTTATTCATACATTTTAGGAAAGCTCCAAGAGTTGCTTCATTTCCTTTTATCCGATCTATCCGCTATGCTGAAAGTAACTGCATTGCCTTGGAGAGGAGAGACATCGTCGTGTTACCCGAGCATATTCGCCGGATCATCGATCGATTCCGTTGTTTTGAATCCGTCGAGCCGGAAGATTGGCAGCATCCGGACATCACCGTTATTCGTGTTCCCATGAGTCTGGCCATTCGACAAGGGGGGCTGCTGGAGCACGCAATATTTACGCTGGACGGCAGTATTCGCGTCTACAAAGTTAGCGAGACGGGGAGAGAAATTACGCTATACCGTGTTCGGGGAGGCGAGTGCTGCGTCTTGATGATGGCCAGCATTATGGGAGAAATGGAATATGAGGCGTCCGCATCGGTCGAGACTCCCTCGGAGCTGTTCATCCTCCCGATTGACGTGTACAAGCAGTGGGTGGAGAAATATAAGCCGCTCCGCCAATACATTTACCGAATGTTCACGCAGCGGATGTCCATCGTCACCACCCTGATCGACGACGTCGCCTTCAAGCCGATGGAATACCGTATCGCCGATTTTCTCCTGCAAAAGACGACCGGAGATTCAACTACGCTGCGTATCACGCATGATGAAATCGCCGTTGAGCTAGGCACCGCAAGAGAAGTGATCAGCCGGAAGCTGAAGGAGTTCGAAAAGGAAGGGTGGCTTGTCTTAGGCCGGGGACGAATTCAAGATATTCAGCGGGCCGCGCTCGAACAAGTGAAAAGCCGTTATGTGACTTAGTCACATAACGAATGAGAACCGACCGCTACAATAAGAGATGCAAACCATTCTTGTAGCGGAGGGATCACGATGAAAAATGTAGGCGGCTTTGACTTGGTATTTCGAATTGTCGCAGGACTGGCGCTGCTCTCGCTTTTATTCTTGCTGGAAGGGGGAATCAAATATATCGGCTTGATCGGGATTCCCCTGCTTTACACGGCGCTTACCCGAAAATGTCTCATGAACCGGTTGCTCGGCATCAATTCATGCAAGCTTTGATGCTTGTCCCTTGTTCCAGCTTCAGCCGCCGGCCGTCCGGAGCGATCCCATCGCGCTCGGACGGCCGTTTTGCGTTCCCGCCGCGTCCCTAGCTTGCACTATCGAATTATTGCTGTCCTATTCTTGCTCTATTATCAGACCCGCGACTTCGGTTTATAATGAGTGGCAGAGGGGAGGCCCCAATATGGACGACGCACTATTTCAGTCGGTGTACGAGACGATTTTGCGGCGCGACACCCGCTACGACGGGCGGTATTATATCGGAATCACATCGACGGGAATCTTCTGTCGGCCTTCGTGCCGCTCCCGCATTCCGAAGCCGGAAAACGTTAAAGTATACGGCAGTATCCAGGAAGCGCTGCAAGCGGGATTCCGGGCATGCAAAAGATGCCGTCCGGAACAGCCGGGTGAGCATGGTCCGGATGCGCAAATCGCTCATGCCGTAAATGAATTGATCAAGCGACGGTACTCCGAGCCTTTGACGCTTGGCGATATAGGAGCAGAGCTCAAAATGAGCCCCTATCATTTGCAGCGCGTGTTTAAGCGGGTGACCGGAACGACTCCCTCAAAGCAGCTACTTCAGATCCGTATGGACGAGGCAAAGCGGCTGCTTGCCGCAAGCGAACAGCCGATAACCGATATCGCGGCAGAAGTTGGCTTCCGCAGTCCGTCCCACTTTACATCCGTATTTCACAAGACGGTCGGCTGTACGCCGATGGAATATCGGGAAACCGCCGGCACCCGTTAAGCCGATCAAGAAGGAGGCATACTTATGGGAAAAACAACGACCGAGGTGTATTGGACGACCATCCGTCATCCTAAGTTAGGGGACCGGCCGCTCTATCTGGCCGCTACGAAACAGGGCTTGTGCCGGATTACTTGGCCTAATGAATCATTCGATACCTTAACTACATGGGTGGTTAAACATATTCTGGGCTCCACGTTGATTAATGATCAAGAGCCGTTATCCGAGTACGTCGGGCAGCTGAAGGAATATTTGGAAGGGACCCGCCAAACGTTCAACCTTCCCCTCGATATGCGCGGTACGAAGTTCCAAACCGCCGTCTGGCAGGCGTTAACCCGCATTCCCTATGGCGAAACCCGCAGCTACTCGGACATTGCCGGGGAGGTAGGCAGTCCTGCGGCCGTCCGGGCCGTAGGCACCGCGAACGGAGCTAATCCAATCCCCATCGTCGTCCCGTGCCATCGCGTGATTGGCAAAAACTCCGCACTCACGGGGTTCCGGGGCGGTCTGCAGGTGAAGCAAGAGCTGCTCCGGCTGGAAGGCTTCGAAGATTTTACACTTAAGGGACATGCCCGATTTCAGTTTTGACTTGCTTACGAATCCGCGCAAACAAAAACTGCTCCCCACAGCTTGATAGCTTGGAGGAGCAGTTTCCGTTTCCGGTCTATGCTATTCGGCTGGCGCCGTGAAGGTACGCTGCGCCAATTGGGCATCGAGCATGTAGAACGCATTGCTATCGTTATCGATGCGGCGAAGCTTCTGAATGATGCTGTCGAACGTGGCTTCTTCTTCGACCTGTTCGTCGATGAACCACTTTAAGAAGTTGATTGTCGCGTGCTCGCGCTCGTTCCAAGCGATATCCGACAACTCGTAGATGCGTTTCGTTACGGTTTGTTCGTGAGCAAATGCATGTTCAAAAGCATCCAACAGCGAGGTATACTTGTTCTGCGGGTCCTCCATTCCACTGACATGGGCACGTTTGCCCAGCGTGTTAATGAAGTGAAAAATTTTCATGGCATGAAATTTTTCTTCCTCGGCCTGTACGATAAAAAAGTTCGCAAACCCGTCGAAGCTTTCCGACGAGCAGTATCCGGCCATCGCCAGATACACTTGGGAGGAATAAAATTCGTAGTTCATTTGTTCGTTCAGCTTGGCGAGCAGGTTCTCACTTAGCATCAGGTCACGCCCCTTGTTTGCAGTCTATCCGAGGTTCTCCCTCTATGTAGGTGAATAAAAGAAATACTTCCCACACCTGTCCTTAGTATGTTGTAACTCTTTCCAAATGTAAAGCAATTTCTGGCACACTTTATTCCACAAAATAGTGTCCCCAAATCACGCACCACCGATACGGCAATTCTTCTCTTCATGAACGCCCGTAACAATCGGCAGCAAAACCATACAATATCTTATCCTGCAAAAAGGGGAGGAATATTGTGGCTACGTTTATGGCTGCATTGCGAATGAAAAGAAAGATGGCCCCCCACATATTAAAAAAATCCGGTGTTCACGGGGTCGGAATAGGGTACAGAGATCCTGCGAATCCGAAAAAGGGCGCAGCCGTCGTCATCTATACGGATAAGGTTTCTTCCGCAAGCCTGGGTCTGAGTCCCGCTATGTTTGCCGCCAAAGCGAAAGACAAAGGAGCCTCGGTCCCGATCCGCGTCGTCAAAACGGGAAAAATGCGTGCGCACGCGAACTACACCCGCCGGATTCGTCCCGTACCTCCCGGCTACAGTGTCGGTACTCCGGCGGAGTCGGGCAGTGCAGGCCTGATCGTGACGAACAATTCCAAGGCCGCAAGCCGTTATTTGTTAAGCAATAACCATGTGCTGAATCCGAACAATACGAACTTCGCCACAGAAACGATCCAGCCCGGTGGCGCCGATGGAGGCCGTTCCGGCACGGACCGCATCGGCCGTTTATACCGCTATGTAAAGCTGGAGAAAAAGAAAAATAATTTTATAGACGCGGCGCTCTCCGTCCCTATCAACAAGCGTCTGCTTAATCCCAATTATCCGACGGTCGGAGCTATTCCCGGCTATGTGACGTCTTATCGGGTGGGAGAGCGATTAAAGAAAGTGGGACGCACGACAGGCTTGGTGAACGGAAGGGTGGAATCGATCGACACCGATATCCAAATCGACTACGGCGGCAAGCTCGGGGTTCTTAATTTCAAAAATCAAACGGTGATCAGAGGAACTACCCCCATTTCGCTGGCCGGCGATTCCGGATCGGTATGGCTCAGACGCTCGGACAATTACGCGGCGGCCATCAATTTTGCAGGCACGTCGAACGGCCGTCTTTCCATAGCCTTCCCCATCCACTGGGCGATGCGGGCATTCGGAACGAAGGTGGCTCGTGCGAGCGGCGCAGGCAAAGTAAAGCAGATCCAAGCCGCGAAAACCTCCCGCGCCTATGTCCGCAAGCTGCCTGCAAATGTGCTTGCCCGAATCAAGCCCAAAAAAGCCGTAAGATCCTGACCACCCGCAGCCCCATAACGTAAAAAAGCACTGAGCGCCACGGCCAGTGCTTTTTGTTCTAATCCTCACAGGGTTCTCCCGACAAGTTTCCATCCAAAATATCGTCAATAATACCGGCTGCCTTAGCCAGGAAAGCTTTCCACTTCATACCCGGCAGCAGAATCAACTCGTCATGCTCGACATCGAGGCTGCCCAGACATTTTTTGTCCTTCACCCACACGATAAAGCCCGTATTGGCGTAACTTTCAATGTCTTTGACCAGATCGATAAATTGCCTGCCTCTCCACTCCAGCACCCTGACGTCGAATATCGTTTCAAATTCAATGTATTCGGTCATTTTCGAATCCTTAAAATCAATCCTTCGATTCTCAATCCCAAGCCATTTGATAATTTCAGCCGGCAAGCCCAGACGCTTAAGCTCCTTCACCCGATTATCCATTTCGTGCCAGATCGGAGGTTCGAATTGCTTGATGTACTCCATCAGCTCCGTATGGTTATTCTGCTTGGCATAAGAATAAGCCCGGTCGCCGTTTTTGTCCTTAATCGTGACATCGGCTCCATGTTCGATCAAGTACTTTACGATTTCAAAATGGTTGATCGCAGCGGCCATTTGGACCGGGGTCGTACAATACGGAAACACTTGACTGCGACCGTTAAAGTTGACATCGGCTCCGTGCTCCACGAATAGCTTCACGAATTCGAATTTTCCGGACCCTGCGGCGTCGCGAAGAGCGTTCCCGCCTGCGTAGGTTCTCATATCGAAGCCCAATTCAAGCAAGGCGCGGACTCCCTTGTGGTTGCCGAAGGCAAGAGCCCTTCCCACAGCGGAACTCTTCACATGGGTAAGAGCATTTAGATCGGCGCCTGCTTGCAACAATCTTTCAAATAGATCGCGCGTTCCATACCGGGCAGCGTAAGGCATCACTGGATTCTTCTCATCGTTCAAATTGTCGAAACCGTACTTGTCCAGCAAAAGCCGGGCCAGAGCCAGTCGTTTGTACTCCAACGCTTGGTTTAAAATATGGACGGGAAGCGTGCTCCCTTCCGGTAACCCGTGCTTTTCCAAAATCGCCATAACCCCGTCCGTGTCGTTGCTTTGGATGCAGCTTACAACTTCTTTTTCAACTTCCGTCATGATAGCCTAGCCTCCCAATCGAATCCAAAACCTCTTGACGATACCGCCGTCGTCTTCTGTAAATTCCGATTCAAACCTGCCGCCATGCTTCAAAATCGTCTTCTCCGAGCCGAGGTTGTCCTTGTCACAGACCAGCAGCACCTGGTCCAATCCCATCGCTTTCGTGATTTGCAGCGCTTGGGCCAGCAAAGCGCCCGCATAGCCCTTGCGCCTATAGCCGGGGCGTATGCCATAGCCGATATGACCGCCGCTGTTCAGAAGCTTTTCGTTTAAGCGATGACGAATGTTAACCGCACCTACGATAAGGTTCTCTTCATAAAGCAGCCAATAGGTCGAATGAGGCACCCAATGAGGATTGCTTAATTTCTCCTCGCTGTCTTCGGCATACAGGAACTCCAGCATCACTTCGAAATCGTCGGGAGCTTGACCGACAACCCAGGGGACCATCGGTTCCCCACTGCTTATCCAGTCCGCATAGAACAACATGTACGGCTCACGGTATTCCATAGAAGGTCTGACTAACCGGACCTTGTTCATCCGAATCCCTCCCGCCTTCTGCGGCGAACTCTCCCACCTATCATTCACAATTTGGTCTATTATAGCTTCTCTCCCTCCTATTGGCAATGCAAAGTCAGCAAAGTAGCCGTCACTTGGCTCAGGCAAATTCCAAGCCTTAAAAACAAGCTCTCGCGGTGCATCGAATATGCGCGTGGTTGCCAGTTCAAGCTCGTCTGCATTCGTTACGTTGCTGCTTGCCAGAAATAGCACCTTGTAGTCATTTTATGTCCAGGGCTCTGCTTGTATAATGTACCAATAAGCGCAGCTTGGCGAAGGCAGATCAGTTAAAGGCCAAACTTGAAAACCAAAACCGAGGAGGAGATCGTATGAAATCTTGGAATGTCGGTATTTTGTTGTTTGATCAGGTGGAAATTCTTGATTTTACCGGCCCGTACGAAGTGTTCGGCCTTGCTGTGCACGACCGCTATAAACCGACCGAACGCTCACTGTTCAACGTCACCACGATATCGGAATCCGGGAGTCTGATTGTAGCAGAGAATAACTTGAAAGTGACTCCTGATTACAGTCTGGCCACCGCCCCTGCCTACGATCTGCTCGTGATCCCCGGGGGGCCGGGAGTGAGGAAGGCTCTCTTGAATGAAGCTCTTGTCAACTGGGTTCGCGCCCGTTCGGGCGATACGCCATGGATTACTTCCGTATGTACGGGGGCGCTGCTGCTGGCTCAAACGGGTCTTCTGGACGGGAAAAAGGCGACGACTCATATTGATAGCATCGATTGGATGCGTACACAATATCCGGCGATTGATGTCATCGATGACGTCAAATACGTGGACGAAGACCGGATCGTCACTTCGGCAGGCGTTGCCAACGGCATGCACATGTCGCTGCATATGGTTGACCGCCTAGCGGGAAGGGAAGTCGCACAGGATGTCTCCCGCATCATGCAATTCGAGACGGACTTTGACGAATACGCGTGCTGAAGAAGAACACATAATATTGAATCGTCCCCCACTAGCCTGTACTAGCGGGGGACGGTATTTTTTTTAAGCCAGTCTTCGATACCCTGCTGCAACGCGCCGCAGTGATTCAAAGTACGAATGTAATGGCGAATCGCTATTACCTCAATGATAAACACGCGCTTCTAAGAATATAGTCGCTTTTTGATGTTACCCGAATGTCACTAAAACGTCACCCGGGTAGAAATAGCCTGAGTGAGCGTTGTCTTCTTAAGTTAGCTGCAGTGACAGTTCAAAGGTATAGATGAAGGTAATGTCTCAATAATTACTGCAGGCGTAATCAGGAAATTTGAAAATAATTCTTCTAGAAAGTAATGGTTAAATCTAAATTAGTCTATCATTGGAACCGATAATGTATATTGTTAAAATACTTATTTTTATAAAGGACGATTAGATATGAATAACCTTAGCTCAGTCGTAACAAAACTAACTGGGAAGAGCGTTTTCAACACTGAGTACTACTCGGCCAATTCGTTTTTCAACATATATATAAAGTATTTCAATTCTATCGTAAATGGATTTAACTCTAATCCAACATCATTAAATAAGCATATCAAAAGGAATTTTAATTTCGGTTATTTTGAGGATCTCTCATTTGGCGGAAAAGCATTTATCAATGAAGAGACGGATTTTGTTTATTTAAACTGTGGAACAATTGTATATATCCATGATCTTTTTTTAAAACTTCTTGCTAACCCTACGGTTTTCCCAGAAATAGGAACCCCAAGTATTAACGACTACATAATACATAAAGAACCTGAAATTAATAACGGAGAAAATCAAATAATTTTTCACAATGGGCCAAGCGATTCCCTCAGACAAGACCTAGCCCTTTTCTTATCACATCTGGCGTTAACTTATGTCACTTTACACGAACTAGGTCATCATTATAACGGCCATATGTTATACTTGAATACTGTGTTAAATGAAAACAGCTTAGATATGGATAACAATAGTTCTACTCTCAATCCATTGGATTACCAGACTTTGGAAATGGATGCAGATGCCTTTGCTGCAACAACTTCTATTAATTTTATCTTTTTTAATTTGCCAGAATATCAAAAAAATCTTTTTCCACCAAGCCTAATCCAAATCATAAAAGAATCAGATATCTTGAAGTACTGGATATTCTCCATCCACTCTCTTTTCTGCTTCTTAAATAAAAACAACTTTAATGCAGAAAATTTCGCAGATAAAAAATACCTACCTCTAAGAATCCGCCAATTTCTAAATTTTGATATAGCTTATACAACACTAGCTTCCATAATCGGCGATAATTTACCCAGAAAAGATTATGAGTTTTTACTGCAAAATACAGTAGTCTACACTGAAGAAAAATTTAACCAAACGTTTGAAAAAAATATGGACGAACTTGATTTACTAAGTAGTACATCTACTACAGTCTTAAATCATGTCACAAAAATTAATGACCATTGGAAAAATAGTATAAAGCCGAAACTTGAAAAATTCTCCAGAGCAACTCTTGCAGAATAATTTATATTAAAAAAGTTAAGATTTCCTGCTAAATTATCGTTAAAGGACCCCAGCACCGACCTAGTCTGGTCGGTGCTTTTAATGAAGACAACCGTGGTTCTGTACAATTAGTCGCGTTATGCTGAGGTTTTTGAAGAAGTTGCTTACCATTCACACGACTTTAGAATCCCTTGAAATCGTTAACACATAACTCTTTACACCTTCTACAAGATTACAATCTTCGGCCTTTAATTTACCTAGTTTCATTTGTTTTACAAGTGCTTTGGCACTATCCCAATATATCTGTACTACATCAGCATTCGTTATTTGGTACGCATCAATCCATAGAATAGGTTTTTCTTCATCATTATACACGTATAATAAAGCCGGTATATACATACCTCCTAACCTTACCTTTATGGTGAATCCTCGACTTTTTCTCCTGAGAACTTCTACAATCTTTAGTACGTTGTAGTTAAAGTATGAAACGCGAGTTCTATCCTCCGATAGCGTAAAACAATCACCAAAATAATCACATGATAATTCTATCGCATGAATCATTTCATTATTTTCAGTCGGATTCTTACAATGCCTAAATAAATATTTTTCATGACACCTACGACATCTTAATACGTCATTACATACCGCCTCAATAACATTTATACTTTCGCTGATCACATAATCTCTTAACTCATTATCCTTATTATCATTTGAGGCATTTCGAATAACCTCCATCTGGGTTTTAAAAACGCTAAAAAGTCGCCCTTCCTTGATCATTCTTTTTATCATGTCCGTATAATCAGCAGTTATTGAATCATAATCTTTCTTTCTTGTCGCAATTTCCATGTACATCACTCCAACTCTATTAGTTATATAAACAATATTTACACAATTAAAAATTCGCATACATTAAAAAATAAAAAACCGCCAGAAGCTCTAAAAAGAGACAGCTAACGGTATTTGTAATAATAATATGATAGGATTATCCCTTGTTCACATTTTGCAATTGTGATTTCAATTAATCACAAAAAAAAATTATCGGCAATATTTATTATGAGTAAACTCTCTGAATCTTATTCTAAGTATATAGTTGAACTAAAGTTTTCGTCGGTTCATCTCGACTATCTAATACACAGTCAAAATAACTTATCCTGATTAATTAGTTCTTCTACTAGGTCTCTTGATTTAGAGATCTTATCCAATGTTCCAATGTTATATTTTCTATAATTATCTATCAACTTAACTAATTTTTCAAACACATCCAAAAGAGCTTCATTAGTTAATATTGTTCCTCTTAAAGTGGCTACTTCAGCTACCGTGTAATTTTGCTTTTTCAACAATTCAAATACAACCATCATACCTAAGTGAAATCTAAACTGTACATAATCCTGAAGAGATTCCGACACATCCTTAAGGAAGATTTCAATTCTCTTCATTATTTCAGCGCATGTAAGATACAAATTCAGGCCGTATTCTTCATTAAAAACTCTTTTATAATCATGATTATGTTTAATTAGTGAGGAAGGTCGAGCCCTTGCATTGTCGGGCTCCTTCAATAAAATAGACATAACACTTTGAGCCATGTAAGGAATACTCACGATTCTATCCGATGGTTTCCCTAAATTCTTATAATAATTTTTTCTTCGATCATAAAACCATCCATATTGGACTAAATATTCTTCGATATCTCTCTGAATACGATCTGTTGCCCTTAATGAAGCAGTTGGAATTGCCGTTTGATTATTTGTCGCTTTAATGATTCTATCTCGCGCTTCAGGGTCTTTAGTTACAATAATTCGAACCAGAATTCCTCTCCCTTCCTCCCTCCACTTGCTTTTGTTTTCAGCCAAATAATTATAGATTGTAGTTGTTGTCTGAAGTCCATTAACTATTTGAATGTCGTCAAGTGTTATTGTCTTCCCTGCAATACTTGCATGAGATGCTAATATCGTTACACCATTATTTAAATACCAGAAGTCTAGATCATCATTTACTTCCAGTGTTTTTCTAATATCTTTATTTACTTCAACTTCACCTTGGTAATCACGTACGTTCGATTCGAAGACATATCTTCTTAAGTTACCATGCTCGTCCGAAACGAAATCACAATAGTCAGTGATTTTTGATAAAATAATATAATTATCTTCTCCTCTCGAAATATAGTTTTCCAAAAAGCGAAGTTGTAATGTATACGTTTTTTCTGTTCTAGCAGCATCTAACAATTGTCTAGCACCTATGAACTCTACACTACAATCTGAACCAGCAAACCTAGAGGTTACAATATCTATTAAATTACTTGATTTTGCTACAACTTTCTGATGGACATCCTGATTATTTCCTTTACTTGCATAAAAAAACTTAACAGTCAATTGGGGGTGCTTCACTGCTAAATTAACATAAATCGATTTAAACTGTTGAATCTTTTTTACAAGCAATGAATTATAACGATTTTTTATGTCATCTGCACTTTTAGATAAATCAAAAATTTCAAAGGCAGTCGAAATAATCTTATCCATAGCAATCTCGCTAAAAGAGGCGGATTGTTTTGATTGGATAAGACAAAGATACATTCTAGGGTTTTTCTTTATTTCGTCAACGTTAAAATCTTCATCAACGAGTTCATCATTTATGAATAGAAAAAAACCATCAATACCACCATCATCACCTGAACCCATTTTTCCACTTTCTAACTCTTCGTAGGATAAATCATAATTTTTTAAAACTTGTTCAAATGTAAATATTTCAAAGAAATCATCTTCTTTAATAGTTTTAGCAAT
This sequence comes from Paenibacillus tyrphae, assembly GCF_027925525.1. Lineage (GTDB taxonomy): Bacteria > Bacillota > Bacilli > Paenibacillales > NBRC-103111 > Paenibacillus_G > Paenibacillus_G tyrfis_B. The sequence continues at coordinate 41,134 of NZ_BSDJ01000029.1, forward strand.
TTCATCTCTACGTTGTTCTAATATTGCATTAAGTACAATGACATCATTACCAGACATATATTCATCCCCTAAGAGGGTTTGCCGAATGTTACCATAGGCATTCCCTTAAATTTTTGTATCCATTAATACAAAAAGTGCTCGCCTTCATGTGCACAAAATTGAACTATTTTTTACAATATTAAGATAATAAATATAGTAGTCCTTTACAAGTGTTTCTTAAACAAAGCCTATGTAAAAAGGAGCTTGCCACCATATTTCATTTGCAAAGCTCCTTTTTGGTTTTTACATATGGAGGGTTAGGGTAGCCGCCTCCCTCCGAAGATATCTTCACACAGCCTTCTACGAGTGTAACCACGGTTTTGATATCGCCTGAGCGTCTCCCTCACTTTTAAGCTCAGCTCCTAAAATCGTTAACGTCCACGCAACATGCGCTTGACTGCAATATGATAGTTTATGATCAAAAGTTGGAGTTGGTGATATCTTGATGATCTATACAGCTCTCGGAGATTCCATTACATTTGGCGAAAATGCCTCCTCTCTGGCAAAGGCATACCCTCAATTGACCGTGTCCGCTTTAAATTCGGATTCGCGCAAGGTTCGCGGGTTTGTTCTGGCGCGGTCCGGTTGGAGCAGCGACGATCTATTGGATGCCGTGATATGGCGGGGGGCCTCCGCGATCGCCCTTTCCTCGGTCGTTTCGGTCTGGATTGGCGGAGTGGATTTAGCCAACGCGGCGCTGGCTTCCTTTACAACCAAGCAGCCGCTTGCTGTAAAACACCTTGTGGCCGGGTATCGGCGTAATGTCAGTACCATTCTGACCCGAATCAAAAAAGGAAGCCGGGCCCGGATCGTTTGCTGCACGCAATACAATCCGTTTCCGAACACCCCTCTTGCGGTTAAGGCGATAGATCAATTGAATCGGATGATCAGCGAGCTTGCCCATAGCTGCAACGCCACTGTCGCTCCCACTCATACGTGGTTTGAAGGCAAGCAGGCAGAGCTTGTGCATGGTTATCGGAATGGAAAGCTGGAAGACGCGTTAAGCGGATCGTTGCCCATCCATCCGAACGATCGGGGGCACAGGGTCATTGCCGCGGGACTGGCCCCGTATCTGATCCCTCACAAGTAATCTTTGCTCATCCTAGCGATTCCTGCTGACCATATAATCCAACAAATGCTTCAGAAAAACGGGACGGCGCGGCATATCCTGCAACGCTTCCATGGCGGTACAGTAGTGCTCCCACATCTTTTTGCTGGCGCCTTCCGAACCCAGGATGGTGACGAACGTCGAATTATTGTTTTCCGCATCCTGACCGACGGGCTTTCCAAGCAACCGCGCATCCCCTTCCAAATCAAGCAAATCGTCCTTGATCTGAAAAGCAATGCCCGCATGATAAGCGAATGTTTTCAACACTTCGAGTTCCTTCTCGTTCACCTGCGCGAGAATAGCAGGCATCACCAGAGCGGCCTCGAACACAATGCCGGTTTTGTAAAAGCAAACCGCCTCCAATTGCTCCAGAGTCAACGCTTTTCCTTTGGAGCTTAAATCCATCGCCTGTCCCACACACACATTTTCCGCCATTTCGGCCGAATACTTCATCAGGGCAAGCACGGTTTTCGCATCAAACCGATCCAGTGAAGCTTGTTCCTGAATGGCCTTCTGAATCAGAAACAGACCGGTTAATTCCGCCGTGGCGCTATTATGCACCCGATGCAGTGTCGGGCGCCCTCTACGGATCGACGCGTTATCCTGGGACGGCAAATCGTCGAAAATCAGGGATGCGGTATGCATATATTCCATGGATCTCAGCAAAGGAAGGATGGACTCCGCGCGGAGTCCGTATTCTTGCACGCCCATGACCCAGGTCACGATCGGACGCAGACGTTTGCCGTCCCCTTCCAGACTGTAATTTGCCGCATCAATGAGCGACTCTTTCATCGCCGGAATGCCGTCAGGTTTGGCAATCTGCAAAGTGTCGTTGATCTGCCGCCGTACCGTTTTGACAGTTTCGGCGAATTCTTCTTTTTCGTTCCGGTCTCTTTTTAAAATGGCGACCAGTTGGTCCCGAAGCAGTTTATCGAAAAATTCCACATCTTCCGCTTTGTCAACCATATGTTGAACAAGTCGGTTGAATGCCGGGTTTTCCGAAGCAAAGATCTCCATAATGCGGTTATATTTTTCGGTGCCGATGCGCGCTTTGCAGCGTTTTAGACCGTTGATGGCCCGAGCCAGGATCACCTCGCGGGCCTTCGCATCGGAGCGATACACGTCATGAATGAGATGGGCAATGACCGTCCAGTATAATTCAAAGGGATTGATCAGATCGGGCCGTTGATCACGGTACGTCAAATAATAGGTGTAGGGCGTTACCGCACCGTCTTTCCTATCGTCGAACATATCCGCGAAATCGTCGGCCAGCTGGTTGAATATGCCATAGAAGAAGGTTCGATCCTCAAAGCCTTCGTCTAAGGGAGCGCGAAGGATCGAGCGGGCAATCAAACGGGAAGAAGCGGACTTTAAGATGATAGGCACATAAAGCTCTTCATTGGTGTACGTGGCATGGGTCATATCCTTTGCACGGTCCAATTCCTGCGAGTGAAAGAATACGTAGGCTTGCTCGAAAAACAGGTGTTGGGTTTCCGGCCGCTGGCGGCTTTTCATATATTCAAAGGCTTCCCGAAGCTCCGAGTGAATGTATTGAATCATAGCTTTGCGGGCTCCGGACCATTCGCCCAATTCCGGCACCGATCCCGTAAGAAGCGCAGTCCGTATCATATCGGAATAATGTGCTTTCTCTTGAGCGGTTAAGACCTGTGCATCCAGAAGATCGTCGATGAACGGATAAGTCAGACCATAGGAATAACCGAGCCGGATCGCTTCGTCAAGTCTCCGGGCACGCTCCTCGGGCGATGGCTCATCTCCCATCTCTTCAATCGCATGCATGACGACCCCGACAATGATCTTGATCAGTTTCCGCTGGGCATGCTCGGCATTCATTTCTTCCGGAATATGGGCCGCTACGCCCTTCAGCTTGTCGATCACCCATATCGCAGCCGGTTCAATGCCTTCTTTCTGAGCCCATCGATACAGCCCCGCGAAGCTGACAAACGCCGGACGGGCTTCCCGGTTAGTTGCGGCGGGGAGAAGCAAACGTTGCTTGACGTCAGCAGCTACACGCCGTATTTTAGCCTGTGCTTCGGGAGAATCGATGGCTTTGCCCAGATCTCGCATGTAAATATAGGAGACGCTGCGATCCAGGTAAGCATCCAATGTGCCCGTATGCTTCAGCCATTGGATATAGCGGTGATAGTCCCCGCCATCGGCCCCCCGCTTGCCTCGGGCAAACATGGAGATCCATGATTGGCCGCGAACATGATCTCGTTGCCACAGCTCGAAATCCTCCGTAAGGACAGACACATACGTCTTTTTCATGACCTGCTGATAAAGGGACGCAAAATAGCCGGCAGCTTTCTGCTCCGCTAGCCGATAACAGGTATCGGCATGAATTATATATTCCTCACTCATAGGTGTATGACCTCAGCTTCTATTGTTGGTATAGGGGTAAATACGGGAGAGTTTTTTTTAGGTTGCGGATCATGTTAAAAGGGGAAGCGCCGACAGCAGTAGGAGGGAAATTTTCAACGTCTTGAACCGCCCGGATAATTCTCGTATTACAATATGCGGAAGCTGCTTTCTAAATTCAGCGACGTCATTTCGGGCACGTATTGTTTGCTGTGTGCGGCACCTCCATTTCCGGATCAAACAGTCTAATATTATCAAAAAGAATGAAGCGTCCGGCCATGCAGCCTAGAACCGCTCCTTTCAGGAATCCAACGCAGAAAGCGTCACTTTTATAATATCGTCCAACACTTTTGGATCGGAAGTCAATTTAGCGGCTTGGGTCAGCGAATACCTGGAATGGTTCAAATAGCGGGCAAGCGCCCTCAAATCGCTATGACGATCGCTCAATTCACCTTGCTCGTAAGCACGGACCAATGCCCGATAGTATGCCTCTTCCAATCGGGAAGCATCTTGCTCGAAGAACGCGGCGATTTCGGGAACGTGAGGGACCTGGTCGATGGCACTGTGCATGATGAAGCACTCCTTACGCCGGGCCTCGTCCTTCAACGCCGCCGCGATCTCGCAAAAAATATCCGTAATGGCCGCCTTGACCGAACCGGGACGATTAAGTCTTGCGACCAAAGCTGCACTTTTCTCGTTCGTATAATGCTTGACTGCGGAGATGAAGAGGTCTTTCTTCGTACCGTAGGTGTCATACAAGCTTTGCCGGGCAATCCCTAAGCCATCAAGCAAAATTTGCAGCGAAGTGCCTTCATATCCGTAATGTCCGAATACCTCCATGGCCTTGCGAAGCACGACGGTCGTATCGAATTCCTTATTTCTTCCCATCGGTTGCATTCCTCCTTGCAAAACCATCTTACTCTTTTTCGGACCATTTAATCAAGAATGGAATAGGACCTCGTCCCCCTCTTGGCGTAAGCTTTCTGCCAATGTCTCCAGAATCGTGTTGTTAAAGCTTCTTTTTTTGGATGCGTATAGATAATGAGATGATTCGTTCCCTTTCTCTTCAATATTGCTAGTGATTAATCAATTACTTTTAGTTAAAATGAAAGTTATTTTTTCTTCTTCAATGCGCGCATCGTATTCGTGATTCCTTCTTCAAAGGACGTCGCCCGCACCGGTCCGAGCAACCGCATGTATTTGTCCCCGCTCAGCACAAGCGGCTCTTCGGTCAAATAAAGCATCTCTACGACCTCCTTCATGACCGGTACGACCATGCCGAGTAAGGATAGCCCGCCTCTTCCGAGCGGAATGACCGGTTTACTGCTCCCGCTTGCTTGCCGGGCAATTCGCACGATTTCCCTGCCCGAAATCAAGCCCGCGCCCGGAATATGCCAGTTCTCGCCGTAAGCCTCGTCCCTGGCAGCGAGCTCTGCAATCATGAACGCAGCGTCCGGCAAGTAGACATATTCCCGCGGGACATGCAGATTGCCGATGAAAAAAGCCATTTTGCCCGCCGCGATAGCTTCGAGCGTAGAGCCCAGATAGGAGGCCTCGTTCGCCGTTGGACCGTAGTAGTCCGGCAAGCGGACGATCATTACCTTGGCCTGGCTCCATCGAGCTTCGAACAGCATTTGCTCGTAAGCGAGTCTAATCTTGCCTTTCCTCGTATGCGGCTGTTTCGGATGATCCTCGGTCGCCCGTTCCATCTGTCTTCTTCCATAGGGATAGATGCCGTCGATCACGACTACCTTCAGGCTAAGCCGATTAGCGGCTTCCATCACGGATTCGCCCAGAGGAATCAGCTTGCTCGTCATCTCGTGATACGGCACGTTTGCGCAGTGAAACATAACATCCGCGCCTTCCGAAGCCGTGACGATGTCATCCGGACGGAAAGCGTCGCCTACGGCAATCGTTAAATGATGCGGATTACCCAGATTAGCCTTGAGCTGCTCAAGCTTCCCACGGGATCGCCCGAAGGCCACCGTTCGAATCCCTCTTCTAACCAGTTCCTCCGTAACCGAAGCGCCGGTACCGCCAGTTGCACCTACCACAATTGCTTTTTTCAAAAGTCTCACCTCAGCAATAGTTATTGATCAATCACTAACTTAATGAAAATGTATCATGTTGTTAGTGATTAGTCAATAACTAATTTGTAGGGGATCGCCAAGGCTGCGTCAATGCTGCATAGCATCCCGCAGGCCAGGAGCGGGAAAAACAAAATACATTGGCTGCGATAAATTAAGCTTACTGTGCGACTTTTGCGGCTTCTTGTTTATTAATAACGAGCATTCACCATACGAATTTTGCATCCCAATAGCTGTTCAACCCTTCTCAACTGCTCTGCTGTCACTTCTTCCTCGGGGTTCTCGATTTCAAAAATAAGACGCGAGAATCCTGCCGGGAAATCATAATGTAGACCGTGAAGCGTAGTATGCGCCGAACAGCAAGGGAGCTGCACGTCCAAGTCCTTGAAGGCGCTTTGCCATGCGGTATCCATCGCTTGGTGCCACCATTTTAATTCAATCACCGTGTCGCAGCTCGGACACGTGATTTGAACGAAGTTTTCACCCTGATCGACGAATTGAATCTCTTCCGATTGCTCGATGGATATCTTATCGGCAGGGAATATGGAGGCCAGATAAGACCGTACTTGCTCTACGTTTGCTTTTTCGGGCACGAAATGTACATCCTCAGGTATCAATTTATAAATGGTGGATGACACGAAATTTAACCTCCTGTATTTCAAATGCAAAACCATAGCCCCTCAATCAGATTAACTATAATGACAATTGCCACTTTCTATTATATCAGAGTAGGCTAAAGTGGCTATTAGTCGAGGCAACAACACTGAAATACCCAGGGAAACAAAGCAACCTATTAACCCAATTTGCATTCCATCGTTTAGTGTATACAATGGATAGAGCGCATACTTTTACTAGGAGAGGATACAATGACAGCCCAACAGCAAGCCGCAATGCAGTCCATGATTGACTGGCTATCGGATGAACGCGAGCTCGGCCGCAAACCCAGCAAAATTGAAATCGCGGGAGAATTTGATTTGCATGACATGCATTACTACATATTCAAGTACAAAAAAACATTGCTAGGAAAATGGCTCCTTGCCGTCTGCGGCGGCTATGAAGATCCATCCGATACGGAGCATTGTGGCCATATATTCAGTGAGATGCAGCCCTATGACCCGGCTACTGCGAAGCAGGAAGCCATTGCTATGGTAGAAATGATCCGCGAATACTGGATGAAGCAGGCGGCCGCTATTGAGGCTGCACAGGCACAAGAAGGCGACGCAGAATCTCAGGACGATTCATCCGGGTCCGGCATTTTTAACGGGTTCGTTCTGCTGAATTCTTCGGAGTGCGATCTTGATCAGGTGAAGGAGAACCTCCTGCAGGATTGGAATATCTCCTGCTCATCGGCAGAGGGAGAAGGCCACCCCGAGGAAGAAAAAGAAGGAATCCTTGTCTTCGAAGTGGACGGCTTCACTGCAGCCTTAAGCTTTGTCGATGCTCCTATACCGAACGGAGAGGCGGAGCATTATGCACAGGGCAACTACCTCTGGCGGGAAGCCGCGGACATTACCAAAACCCATGTTGCCCAAATGATTGTGGCCGTATTTACCCGATCCGGCTCTCCGCTCGACAGCGGCAGGCTTTACACTAAGCTGGCGGCCAGCTGCTTGAAGCTTCCCAATGCTATTGGGCTCTACTCATCCGGTACCGTGTTTCAACCGGGTCTTTTTCTGGAAATGGCCGACATGATGAAATCGGATGATGCTTTTCCATTGTTGAATTTGGTTCACTTTGGTCTGGTCGGAACCGAAACAGGGATGAATGGCTACACCCACGGGCTGAAGTCCTTTGGCAAAGATGAAATCGAAGTGCTGGACAGTCAGGCCTCTCCTGCCGAGCTGCGCGATTTTCTGATTGACATTTCCGGTTATGTTATAGAATATAACGTAACTTTAAACGACGGAGAAACGATCGGATTTAGCGCAGAACAAAAGCTGCCGATTGCCCGTTCGGAAGGCGTATATGTTAACGGAGAGAGTCTTAAGATCAAGTACTGATCTCCTGAATTTCCACAAAACAAAAGCATCGGCCGCCTAGGGCCGATGCTTTTTACTTTATTTCATCTTTCTTCAATATCCCATATCCTTTAATATTTTTGATAATGTACGCAGGCGTTCGCCGATCATTTCATCGTCCTCGCTTAAAGCTTGGCTGAACAGCTTGATATCTTCATTAATTCTCTCATTGTCCGTACATATCGCTACGGTCATGGCATCCCCTTGCAAGCCAACCCGGTCGATGACAGGCTGCTGCGGATCATATAGATGCTCGTATCTGTAGGCTTCGCGAAAATGCGCCAAGGACCGGCAAAGCAGAATGGACAAATCAAGAACGCGATGAAGAGGCAGTTCCTCCGATTGCCTTGACCATTTTTCGCCTGTGTATCTCCATACCTTAGCGGAAATATCGATCTTCCCTCTATCGTTCCACTGGGCCAATCCTAAAGAAAGGCCTTTTGCATCTGTATTTCGAGCGAGTCGGCCGTCAATCTGCTCGTAGTTTTCCGACACGACTACAGGCTTATGTTTTAAGGTCGTAGGTATTTTCATATTCGTTCCCTCTTTTCATTTACTGATTTACTGACCCACTAAATGACTGTTTCATCTTATCTTGGATTGCAACGTTAGTCAATCCGCGTGAATCAGAAGCCCCCGTTAAATGAACAAGCGGCAGTCTTGGACGGAAAAAAGTCCCGGACTACCGCTGTTTTAAATGATTTTAAACTAATCTGCCTTAGGCCCCCATAGTCAATCCGTTATGATGCCTTTCCTCTCTCATCTTTTCGTCCTTTCTCAGCAATAAGAGGGGTTAGCAAAAGTGCCCCGGCAATAATCAAACCACCGCTCACGACATATACGGCCAACAGGGAAAACGATTCCTTCAAATAGCCGGATAGGAACATGCCAATCACCATCATCCCCATAAAAACAGGCGTGATCGCGCCGGATACCCGGCCCATAAATGCGCCTTCCGTGTTCCGCACAATAAGCGTCTGGATTCCTCCTTGAATACAAGGATAAAACAAACCGCTGATCACCAAAAGAACGATTGTCAGCCAGATCATGGTAGAGGCGCCTATTCCAATCGTACAGACGGCGGCGACAAGCAAGCCTACCATGAGCAACAACTGCGGCTTCACCTTTTTGGCTATCCCCATGATGGCAATTCCGCCTACCAGCATAGCTGCCCCGTTGGCCATAACAAACCATTGCAAAGATTCTTTGTTCAATCCCAATTTCTCGATGACAAGGAAGATCTGAAGCGGCTGAGTTAGTCCTGACGCCAATCCGACAGCCGAGAAAGTCAGGCTGAGTGTTCGTAAGGCTTGATTGGACCCGATATAGCGCAGCCCAGCCGTCAATTCCTTCATGAAGCTGCCGGCATCCCCGGACTTCGGTTCTTCCGCATCACGTGGAAGCGATGATAATATCAGCGAAGACCCCAGGAACAGAACTGCCGTCAGAATCAGAGATACGTTAATTCCAAACCGGATGAAAATAAACGTGCCGATGACCGGACCCAACACCATAAAGACAGCGACAAGAGTTTGGGATATCGCCATCACGCCCTGCAGTTGATCACCCGGTACATGCCGCTTGTATAGTTTCATGCCCGAAGGCTGAGAAAATTGAGACAGGCTGGCGGAAATAAATGATCCAACGAGAAGAGCAATCCATCCACCGTTCATGACGGCAAGCAGCACAGCCACAACGGACAAGGCAGACAGCAGATCGCTCCATACCATTGTCCGTTTCGGCCGCCATCGATCGGCAAAGGTCCCGCCAATAAGGCCGAACAGAAAAATCGGAGCGAATTCCGCAACCGAAATCAGCGATACATAAACCGAATTATTATTTGTCAATTCAGCAACATAAAGAAGGACGGCATAGTTCCGGATCCATATTCCCAACTGCAGCAGCACCCGGGAAAGGATAATAGTTCGAACGTAACGATTGGAAAACATTTTAATACCCCATATCCTTTAATATTTGCGATAACGGACGCGGACGCTCGCCGATCATCTCATCATCTGCGCTCAGAGCTTGGCTGAAATAGCAGCCTTTCCTCTATCGCTGCGCTGGGCCAACCCCTGGGAAAAACCTTTCGCATCTGTGTTCCTGCCGAATCGGCCGTCAACCTGCTCATAGTTTTCCGACACGACAATAGGCCTGTGCTTTAAGATAGCAGGTAATTTCATATTTCACCCCTCATCTCATTTACTAAATTACTTGATTATTGGATTACTAATTTACTAAATTACTGCTTCAGTTTATCTTGGATTTCATCGTTAGTCAATCATTTTTTAAACGCATCTCGGCCCAAATCATTGAAGAAACGAAAAATAGGCCGATACAGCCGACCAAAGCCTTGAACCCGAATCGCCTGTCAAATCCTGTGGTGGCTTGGGTCAAACCAGAAAAAAGCCGCATTTTATGCGACTTTTCATGCATCGGGTTGTGGAATGTACCTGCTTTCTTCATATTTTGGGACAGGAACAACCGCCCTTTGCCATTCACGGCGTTAAGATAGAAGAATCCTGCTGTCGCGGTCAATAACGTTTGCTTCTTGCGCTTCTAAAAGAAAAGAACACCGACCCTTTTCGTCAATGCTCTTTTGTACTTTATGGAGACGCTGAGAGTATTAAAATCATAAATTCACCTGATCACGAAGCCTGCCGATGGTGATGATCTTAGTGGTATATTTTCAATGCCGTGCTCATTACGCTCCACTGAGCGCGGTCTGAACCCCATTAGGGGCTTCGCCCTTCCCCCTTTCCGTATCTCCATAAAAATGCAAAAAGCACCGACCAAATGGTCAGTGCTTTTTGCATTTTTATGGAGACGAGGGGAGTCGAACTGTTGTCCCTGAAAATTCACTCTGTCCCTCTAGGTGTATTATGTCCCTTGAAAGGTTATCTGGTAAGGCATTACAACATCTTATATGTTATTTTGTATTGTTTTATTTGATAACTAATTAACTGGTTTTAAAGCTTTGGTCTACAGAATGTCTACAAAGACCGGACAGGATATTAGCACAAATATGGTGCTTCTTAATACGTTTTACATTGTACTTTCTTCGAAATTCACTTCTTGCTAATGCTGCTCTTCAATACTTAATATTATGCGACCGCATATTTTGCTTTTTATAAAATTTTCGAATCGAGCTTTCTTAATTCATCAGTTAATACTGTAAAAAAAGCTAATTCAAAATTGGATTGCAGATTAGCCTTTAAAGTAGACAAAAGGTTACAATACATCGCTAGTCTTTGTCCTGTTTCAGTATTTACATACCCATACCATCTTTGTCTATCTTTCAACCAACTAGGAGCTTTACCTGTTATATACCTTTCTGTCTGTAGATTATCTTCCATTACAGGTTTTAAATTTGTATACCAACTCTGTTTATACAAGTTCCTGTCATAAGCTTTGTAGGAGATTTTAAGTGAGGTCTCTAAACACTCTGTAATGATTTGCCTAGACGTTTCCCTAAAGAAATTTTCATCATCACACTGGTAGTATTTTCTCAACTGCGAAGCTAAATTTTCAACCAATAAATAATTGACAGCATTGAATTCCTTGTCTTTGATTGTATATCTATTTACTATATTTAATAGTACAGAAATTGGATCTTTAAAAACTCCTGAAATGTTAGAAATAATTTTTTCATTTCTAAATGAGCCGAAGTACCATGCCTCACCTTCTGGTCTCCATATTCGGAAATCAGAGTCATACCAACTTAAAGCCTCGGTTACTCTCTCCTCCCATTTTTCATTGTTTATGTAGAAGTTTATAATACTTTCAGCCTTACTCACTAAATCAGATTGAGCAACATCGAGAAAATCACTACTTATTCTTTTAACGTAGGATCGGTCTATATTTTTATAGATCGTTCCTTTCTTATTTTCGATTAATCCTGCCACTATCCCGTACCATGAGCTAATCTTATTAATCTTCACGTTATCTTTATCAAGGATACTTCCATCAGGTGAAACATCACACTGAATTTTATAAGCTAACTTATTTTTACCCTTTATCGAAGTCAAGAATGCACTGTTAAATGTTTCTATAAAAAAATTAAATGCCTGCTTATCATTCAACTCGTATTCTGAATCAATTGAACCTGCAATGATTTCTTTCTTTTTCGTATTCCATGACTCCAACATGTTTTTATGAGTGTCTTTAATCTTAACTTTTAAACTTTTTAAAAACCTTTGCTCATCCTTTTCTTCGTCCATAAATTTACTATATTCATCAGTCTTATCAATTTTTGTGATAATAAATACAGTATTTTTAGGTTCTGAGATTGCTATTTTTTGAAGTAAATCTCTTTTCTCATCATCAATCAAAACACCACCAGTACTTACAGGAATGAGCATTATTTTACTTTTAACAGAAAAATCCGAAGCAATCGTATATTGCTCTGTAGTTTTATGCCCCTGCGAGTCTCTAAGAACAACACCATTTCCAAAATTAATAATCTTGCTTGCTCCATCATCAGGAGGTAAAACAAATATAGCACTTTTAAAAATTATTCTCGTAGAAACCATATTTTTCAATTCCGGATAAGACTCATAATCTTCTTTTCTATTTAGAAATTCTTTTTTAGCAATCGTCTTGATAATAAAATTTTCTGCATCCTGCAAGCCAGTTTCATCTGTAGGCAAAGTAAAGGTGTATCTGTAACCATAGACATTTCCTAAATCGGCATTTAAATCGCCCAAAAACTCCATTTTTATAACTTCATCAAGTTCTATTCCGAGTTCAGGTTGTTGGGCCATTTCTCTAGCACATTTAAAATAATCAAATTCTGGGCTATTTGTTTCTATTGCCTTAATATTTGCTTTAACTTTGAATACAAACTCACGGAAAATATCTAACAAATCATCTCGATCAAACAAATCTAAGACGTCATTAACTGTATCTTCATCTAACTGCAAATTAATATTTTCACCACACGATTTTTTGAAGCGCTTTAAATCATCTAACCTTTTTTCATCGCCTTTAAGAGCTACTAAAATCATATCTGTTAGTATTTCCTCTTTAGCTCTAATCGACATTATTAATTTTCTTTTTGTTTTTTTGAGTACTAAAATATCAGTTTGAATCACAGTACTATTTCCCATTGAAATTGTAAGCTCAAGTAACTTTTTACTGAGATCATCGACTAATTGCTTGCAAAATGTAGTCTTCCCCGCTGCTGTAGTACCAACCAAATCTATAATATTTGGATCGTCTGCTCCTAAGCTTTTATAGAGCTTCAAAATATCAGTTTCTTTATAATACCTGTCCAATGTATTTATTATCAGCGGCGAAAATTTATCTTCAAGTTGTTTCTTGTTCATCAGATAAACGTATCTATTTAATTTAGATTCATGCCAAGCAGTAGAAACACCATATTCTAAATGACTCCTCAAAAACATGACTAATTCACAGAAAACCTTTATGTCTTCTTCTTTTGAAACCTCTTCTTCTTTTAAAACAAGTTCTCTATGAATATCAGCAACAAATATTTTTTGCTTAGGATTCCAATGAACACCTGCTCGGTGCATGAGTGATTCTGTCTCTTTAATAAATTGCATTATCACACCTCTTTACTAAGTTCTGTTATTGGTATAAAGCTTCCATAATTTCCAAGTGAAAAGATTGATTTTCAATCACTAATAATTTCTGTATCGACCCAATATATTACAATATTCGCCAATTTTCTTCTTATTCCTGCCTTACATGTTGTTATTATTAATAATCATGATTAATTTTCTCTTCATATTCCTTTACTCGACGAAAAAAAGCGTCCTCGAGAATTTAGATAATTCGCTCGAAAGTATAATGATGAAATTGATTTACGAAGGCATGGACCTTGCCCGGGAAGTCATGAAGGGCCTGAAAGAAACGGCCTACCATTGCAAGCATACCGGCAACTACCGCCGATCGGCTACTTGGTCGATCCGATGACGAAGCGATATGTCATCAATGAGAATCAGCGCGACATCGTCGAGACAGTTTTCTCAATGTTTCTCACAGACTACGGCTCAACCGGATCATCCGGGAACTGTCAGATGAGGGCTACAAATCCCGCTATGGTCGTCCAATCAGCAAAGGCACCTTGTACACATTCTCCGCAATAAAAAGTAAACCGCAACGTACATTTTCAACCTGGCCGATGGAAAGACGCGGAAAGCAAGCGGAACAACAATAGGAAGAAAGACGACGAGGAAGTGATTCGCGTGGAGGGCGGGATGCCTACGATCATCACCAAAGAGGCTCTCGAGCAGGGTCAAGTCAAAATGGACGGCAACACGCAGGCTTCAGGCTCGTACAAAGCCAAAGAGATGTATCTGCTTAGCGGCCTTTATGCTGTAGGGAATACCCGAAAAATGTCGGCATTTAATACTCCATGATGGGCAACGTCAAACACAGCGGCAGAAACAAACTCAAGTACGTCACGTATCGCTGCGGAAACCGGGACCGTACAAAAGATTGCAAATACCCGGAATTGCGCTGCGAATACATCGAGAATTACGTCCTCGCCCAACTGCAGGAGAAGATTTTCAACGAGGAGGCCATTCCGCTTCTGGCCAAGCAACTCAGTGAGTAAAAGTCCAAAGAAACTAACGTGAAAAGCGAAAAACAGCGGCTCAAAAAGAGCCCTGAGGCTATCGAGCGGCAAATCGAAAACATCGTCAACGCTGTAGCGGCAGCCGCATCCAATCCGGCGTTCCTAGAAAAGCTCAGCACGCTTGAGCAGCAAAAGCTTGACCTTTCCCAGAAGCTCATCGAGGTTAAGGAAATAAAAGAAAAAACAGTCATCACAGAAGAAACTCTGCGACAACTGCTTTCTCAGTTCGGGACCCACATCGCAAACCGCGCTTCCAGAGATCAAGAAGTTCATCGACGGCTATGTGGAAAAGGTGATTGTCTACGAAAAGCATGTAGAAGTCAGCTTTAAGGTCCCCGTTGTGGATTTAACATATGGAGACGAGAGGAGTATTGAAATCTCGATTTTACCTGCTCTCGAAGCCTAGTCGATGATGACGATCTTAGCGGGAGGTTTTCAATGCCGTGCTCGTTCCGCTTACGCTCCACTGCGCGCGGTCTGAACCCCATCAGGGGCTTCGCTCCTCCCTTTCCGTATCTCCATAATGCAAAAAACACCGACCAAATGGTCAGTGCTTTTTGCATTATGGAGACGAGGGGAGTCGAACCCCTGTCCGAAGATAACGCCACACAGGCTTCTACGGGTGTAGTCACAGTTTTGATGTCACCCGAGCGTCGCCCCGTAACCGGCTACGCGTTGGGTCAGCCTGATTGTCTTCTTCAGCTAGCCGCAGGCGGAGACTAGACAGCGTATCCCACTAAGGTTGAGCCCCTATCCCGGCACATGGGCGATGCAGGGTAGAAGCCGCGTCACAGGTTATTAAGCTGCGAAAGCGAGTTGTTGTTGTTGTTTGCCATTTAATTGGCTTTAGCGTTGATAAAGCGGACGCGTCCCCACTACCCGCAACCCATGCTCGAACTATCCCCGTCGAATCCAAGAACGTCCCCGCATAGGTGAGCCTCCCATCGGATGGGAGACCCTAATATAAAAGGTTATGAAAAAAACTTACCTACAACTTCTGCTGACTTTTACTTGAAAAGTTTTGCACTTCCCCAAGTGCTCTTTCATTATAACATATCCTTGAGCAAAATGAAGGGGCGAGTTGTTGGATGCGATACCAAAACCTAAACATACTGGCGGATTTCCGCCAAGACATTACCGTGCGACCTTCTGCTTCTCGCGCAGCGCCCGCTGAATATCCCGCTGAGCGTCGCGTTTCGCCGCCGTATCGCGTTTGTCGTATTGCTTTTTCCCTTTACCCAAGCCGAGCAGCAGCTTCGCATAGCCGTTGCGCACATACACCTTGAGCGGCACTAGCGTATAGCCTTCCTGCTTCGATTGGCCCAGCAGTTTGTTAATCTCGACTTTCTTGAGAAGAAGCTTGCGGGCCCGCGTCGGGTCGCTGGGGTTAAACCGGTTGCCTTGCTCGAATGGGCTGATGTGCATATTGTGCACGAACGCTTCGCCGTTGCGGATCGTCGCGAACGCATCGCCGATATTGGCTCGTCCGAGCCGCAGCGATTTGATCTCCGTCCCGGTCAGCACCAGGCCGCATTCGTAAGTATCCTCGATAAAATAATCGTGAGACGCTTTTTTGTTCTGCGCCAGTACTTTTCCATCGCTTTTTTTGCTCATGTCCCCGTAGCCGCTCCTTCCCACACCGATTTCCAAACAGAGGGATGGAGTCCATTGTACCAACTCCATCCCCGGAAATCAAGGGGAACTAGCGCTTGACGGTCTTTTTGCGCTTCTTCTTGGCAAAGCCGATGCCCACGCCGCCGCCTTTGGCCGCCTTGCCCACGGCTTTGGCGCTTTTGCGCCCTGCGGCACGGCCGGTCGCCGTAGCGCCCTCGCCGGTGCGCACCGCCTCCAGCGCGCGCGTCTTCGCGGCTGCCGGGCCCTTCCCGCGGCCGTTGCCGCCGGCGCTGCGCTTCCCGGCGCGCTCGGTGCGTCCAGCGCGTGCTCCGCCTGCGGCGGCTTTGCCTGCCCGGCCGGGACGGCCGTCGCGCTTGGTCTTGCGCACGGCGTTCAGCGCGTCAACCAGACTCATCTTCTGAGGCCGCGGTTTCATATCGACCATCTCGAAATCGATGGTATGCTCCTCCATGTTGACCCGCGAGATGCGCACCTTCACTTCATCGCCAAGGCGATAAATTTTGGACGTGCGTTCGCCGATGAGCGCGTGCTGAGCGTCGTGGAAGTGGTAATAGTCGTCCGTCAGATCGGATAGACGGATGAGCCCTTCCACAGTGTTATCCAGCTCCACGAACATCCCGAAGCTCGTCACGCTGCTGATGATGCCGTCGAATTCTTCGCCGACTTTGTCGAGCATGAATTCGGCCTTCTTCAGCGCCTCGGTCTCCCGCTCTGCATCGACGGCCACCCGCTCCCGCTCGGACGATTGCTTCGCAATATCGTCCATCCGCGAAGCCAAGTACTCGTGCCGCGCTTCGCTGAGCGTGCCGCTCTCCAGCACCTCGCGAATGACGCGGTGAATGACGAGGTCAGGGTAGCGCCGGATCGGCGATGTGAAGTGCGAGTAAAATTCCGCGGCCAGACCGTAGTGGCCCAGACTCTGCGAATCGTACTTCGCCTGCTTCATCGAGCGCAGCATCACCGTGCTGATGACGGTTTCTTCCTTCGTACCCTTGATTTCCTCCAGCAGCGTCTGAAGCGCCCGGGGATGCACCGAATTGCCTTTCCCACGGACAACATAGCCGAAGTTCGTGATGAACTCCATAAAATGCTGCAGCTTCTCCGCATCCGGGTCCTCGTGAATCCGGTACAGGAACGGCACCTTGAGCCAATGAAAATGCTCCGCCACCGTCTCGTTCGCCGCAAGCATGAACTCCTCGATGATCATCTCCGCGATCGTCCGGTCCCGCTTCACGATATCTGTCGGCTTGCCGTCCGCATCGACCAAAATTTTTGATTCCTGAAAGTCAAAATCGATCGCACCGCGGCGCATCCGTTTCGACCGCAGCTTCATCGCCAGCTCTTCCATTAAACGGAAGTCGTCCATCAGATACGCGTATTTCTCCAGCAGCTCCGGCTCCGGTGCTTCCTCGCTCAGCAGCTTGCGGACGTTCGTATACGTCATCCGCTCGCTTGTCTTGATCACGCTTGTAAAAATATCATGGCGCACCACGTTCGCATCCGCGTCGAACTCCATCTCACAAGACATCGTAAGCCGGTCCACCTGCGGATTCAGCGAGCAGATGCCGTTGGACAGCCGGTGTGGCAGCATCGGTATGACCCGATCCACCAAGTACACGCTGCATCCACGGTTGTACGCTTCATTGTCGAGCGGCGAGCCCTCGCGCACATAATAGCTGACGTCGGCGATGTGCACGCCGAGCACATAGTTGCCGTTCGGCAGCCGCTCCACGTTGACGGCATCGTCCAAGTCTTTGGCATCTTCTCCATCAATGGTGACGATACGCTTTCCACGCAAATCGCGGCGGCCCTTCAAATCCCCTTCCGATATTACATCCGGCACAGCCGAAGCTTCTTCCATCACCTCGTCCGGAAACGCTTCGGGCAGTTGGTGCTTGCGGATAATCGAGAGAATATCCACGCCCGGATCGTTTTTATGACCCAGAATCTCCACCACTTCGCCTTGTGCCGCTGCTCGTCCTTCCGGGTACGATACGATTTTTACGACGACCTTATGGCCATCCATGGCGCCGCCGAACGATTCCTTCGGAATAAAAATATCCCGCACTACCCGCTTATCATCCGCAATAACAAACGCATACTCCTCGTGGGATTGGAACAGACCGACGATCTGCGTATTGCCCCGGCTGACCACCCGTACGACTTCGCCTTCCATCCGGCCGCCGGACGGACTTTTGGACGTGATCCGTACGAGCACGATATCGCCGTTCATCGCCGTCCCCATGTCGTTGGCATGGATGTACACATCCGGATGATCCCGGTCGTCGGGAATGAGGAAGCCGAAGCCTTTGGCATGCGCCTGCAGCTTGCCGCGCAGCAGATTCATCCGCTCCGGCACCCCGTACCGCTCGTTGCGCGTACGTAGAATAAGTCCTTCATTCTCGAGCTCATTGAGCAGCTTCAGGAATTCCTTGAACTCCTGCGCCCTCTCCAGCACGAAGTGCTGCTCCAGCTCATGATACGTCATCGGCTTATATGCCGTCTCTTTCATAAAATCTAGCAATGCTTCACGCGTTATCAATGTTCTCACCTGCCTTTTCTTTCTATAACCTATGTCTGATTTTCCACGACCGCCTGTTTCCATGTCCCGACCTGGTCAAGCCTCGCCAAAAAACGGGATATATCTTCGTATACCCGCTCCCGCCACTCGTCAAGCAGCAAGCCATGGGAGGAATGGGGGTAATACTCGATTTGACGGACGAGCGAGGAGACATGCCGGTAAATGTACTCTGCGCTTTTCGGAAGGACCATCCCGTCCTGTATGCCCTGCCCGACAAATAACGGTGCCGACACTTGTCCCAAGTTCGCTTTTACGAGCTTCATCAGCTTCCGAAGATCGACCACGCACCGGACCGGCGTCTTGTCATATGTACAGGCTTCCTCCATCAGATGCGCAGCCGCCGACGGCCTCCGTTCGATGTATTTGATAAAATACTGCAGCAGCAGGGCCAGCGAGGTTTTGCGGCTGGACAAAAACATCGGCGCCGCCAGCGAAACCAAGCCGTCAAGTCTTCGCTTCGTCGCCAGCTCCAAAGCCAGCAACCCTCCCATGGAATGGCCGATCGCCACAATTTTGCCCTCGCGAGCCTGCCTGGCAGCCATCGCATCATAGCTGCGCAGCACATGACCGGACCAATCGTGCATACCGGTTCGGATCATGTCCTCCGGCGTCGTGCCATGCCCCGGCAGCAGGACCGCATTAACAGTATAGCCCAGATCGTTCAAATAATAGCCAAGCCGCCGAAGCTCCGACGGGGACCCCGTAAAGCCGTGAATGAGCAGCAGCTGCGTCGATGCCCGCTCACCGGTACCTTCCAGCCGAAAAGGCTCCGTTGTTTTGTATACTCGTTTCAAGCGCCCCGCCTCCGTCTCGCACCCTTCAGGATTTTCCAGGCCGTCCCTTCCTTCCCGAAGCATGCGGCCCTCGCGAGATCTATCCATGTGAAAAGCTACAAAAAAACAGCAGGAGTAATATTCCCCTGCTGTCGCCTTTTTATGTTTACGCGCCTTTTACAAAGTACGCCACAATCAAAGATAAGACGAAGAATACAACGGCGAGACCCATAGTCAAACGGGACAAAAACAACTCCAGCCCCCGCGCCTTCTTCTTTCCGAACAGATGCTCCGCCCCTCCGGAGATGGCACCGGACAAACCTGCGCTTTTTCCCGGCTGCAGCAAAACGGCCGCAATCAAGCCAAGCGAAGCGATGACCAGGATGATCTTCAATGCTAATTCCATGATTCCACCTCCTGCAAAAATAAACGGACTTGTCCGAAAATAGACAGCATGCTTAGTATACCACAAAAAATACGCACTGACAAATCCTGTTGGATCGTCCATGCGTATTTTACAAAATCTTTACTCTTCGAACTGCTGCCGGTACGCGGGACGAGAGGAAAGCGACGACTTGCGGCCGCCGAGAAACAACTTCAGCGCCCGCACCGCGCACCATAACGAAAACAGCGTCAACAGCACGGCCCACCCGATAGCCGGGATCGGAGTCACCAGACTGAGGTTCGTCGCATCGCCCGCCTTCGCCGGATCGTTCCAGGCATACAGAATCAACGAGAACGGTCCGAAAACCGACTCTTCCAGCGTCAGGAAGGCCAGCAGCAAATAATACAGATCGCTGAGCCAGCGCGGCATAAACGCCAGCATAATTGTATTCAAGATAATGAAGCCGAGAAGCCAGAAGATTCCGAACTCGTTGCGAACGAACAGGATAAGAGCCACAATGGCGATCGCCGTCATCACCTGCAGTCCGAACCGCTGCTTGTCACTGGTCCGCATCCGGAACATGAAGAGCGCGAACAGCGAGGCCGTCGTATACCCTGCCAGCGCAATCGGAAGGAGACTCCACCGGCTTGTTACCTGAGAATACGTTACGCCGCTATGGTTCGCGAACAGCTCGATGTACATCACTTTGCCGGAGAGTGCCAACGTCACGAGCGCGTGGCCGAACTCATGTATCATCGTATCGAGATTGCGGAAAAAATCACTGAAGGGAATCAGATGCGTAAGAAAGGCCGATAAAATCAAGAAAAATACGGTCTTTATCAAATTACTCATGTGATCCCCTCCGGGTGAGTGTCAGCGTTTGAATTGCAAAAATCGACAACCTTTGCCGTTTCCGATTCCGTGCTGTCTGCCTGCGGGTGCTGTTGAAAACGGGTTCTCATTAACTTACCTGTCGGTAACAACCCGTTTCAAAGGCACCACGTAAACTCTCCGGCAGACACACGGATCTCCAACTCCGGTTGTCGAGAGCATTCAAACCTATTTTATTATTAAGTCCTGTACTTTACAACTGCAACTGCAAACTTACTTGAAGTTTTTCAGGTTGTAAAATGCGGATTTGCCTGCGTATTGAGCGACGCTTGTCAATTGATCCTCGATGCGGAGCAATTGGTTGTACTTCGCTACGCGGTCGGTACGGGAAGGCGCACCAGTTTTGATTTGGCCTGCGTTTGTAGCTACCGCGATGTCTGCGATCGTGCTGTCTTCGCTCTCGCCGGAACGGTGGGAAATTACCGCCGTGTAGCCCGCGCGTTTTGCCATTTCGATTGCGTCGAACGTCTCGGTCAAGGAACCGATTTGGTTCACTTTAACGAGGATAGAGTTGCCGATATTTTGCTCGATACCTTGGGACAGGCGGTTCGTGTTCGTTACGAACAAATCGTCGCCGACGAGCTGTACTTTGCCGCCAAGCTTCTCGGTGAGCAGTTTCCAGCCTTCCCAATCGTCTTCGGAGCAGCCGTCTTCGATCGTGATGATCGGATATTTGTCTACCCAGGAAGCGAGGAAGTCTACGAACTCAGCCGAAGTGAACGACTTGCCTTCGCCTTCAAGATGGTATTTGCCGTCTTTAAAGAACTCGGTGGAAGCTACGTCCATACCAAGGAATACGTCGACGCCCGGCTTGTAGCCTGCGCGTTCGATTGCCGTGATGATCGTTTGAATCGCCGCTTCGTTGGAGCTCAGGTTCGGAGCAAAACCGCCCTCGTCGCCAACAGCCGTGTTCAGACCTTGTTCTTTCAATACGTTTTTCAAGCTGTGGAAAATTTCCGCGCCTGTACGCAGCGCTTCTTTGAAGGTCGGAGCGCCTACCGGCAATACCATAAACTCCTGCACGTCTACGTTGTTGTCCGCGTGTGCGCCGCCGTTGATGATGTTCATCATCGGAACCGGAAGCGTTTTGGCGTTGAATCCGCCGAGGTATACGTACAGCGGAATGTCCAGCGCTTCAGCCGCTGCGCGAGCTACGGCCATAGATACGGCGAGAATCGCGTTCGCGCCAAGCTTCGCTTTGTTCGGCGTGCCATCCAACTCGATCATGCGCTTGTCGATGCCGACTTGATCGAGGGCATTCATGCCGATGATTTCCGGTGCGATTAAGTCGTTCACGTTCTCAACGGCTTTCAGTACGCCTTTGCCAAGGTAACGGCCTTTGTCGCCGTCGCGAAGCTCTACAGCTTCGTAAGCGCCTGTCGATGCGCCGGATGGAACGATAGCGCGGCCGCGCGCTCCGGATTCCAGATATACTTCCACTTCTACCGTCGGGTTACCGCGGGAGTCAAGCACTTCGCGTGCGTATACATTGGAGATTACAGTCATTGCTAGAACACTCCTTCTCGTATTTTTATTCCGTTTGCACAAGGGTTAACCGCGTGTTGCAACGATCGATTTCCCGGTCATTTCCGCCGGCTGCGTCACGCCCAGAAACTCGAGCATCGTCGGGGCGATATCCGCCAAAATGCCATCGTTTCTTAGTGTAACATGACTATCGGTGAGAATGAAAGGGACCGGATTCGTCGTATGCGCGGTATTGCGCGAACCGTCCGGATTCGTAACGACATCGGCGTTGCCGTGGTCGGCCGTAATCAGCGCAACCCCGCCCTTCGCCAGAATGGCGTCGACGACTTTGCCGAGGCACTCGTCCGTCGCTTCGATCGCTTTGATCGTCGGCTCCAGCAAACCGGAGTGTCCGACCATGTCCGGGTTGGCAAAGTTCAGGATGATGACGTCCTGGCGCTCGGCCTCGATCTCTTGCACCGCCGCTTCCGCTACCTCATAAGCGCTCATCTCCGGCTTCAGGTCATATGTCGCTACCTTCGGGGAGTTAATGAGAATACGCGTTTCGCCCGGAAGCTCGACGTCGCGGCCGCCGCTGAAGAAGAACGTGACGTGCGGATACTTTTCCGTCTCGGCAATGCGGAGCTGCTTCAGGTTGTTCTGCACCAGCACCTCGCCGAGCGTATTATCCAGATTCTTCGGTTTATACGCAACGTAGCCGCCCACGGTTTCGCTGAAAAGGGTCAGGCACACGTAATACAAATCCTTCGGGCACTTGTCTCCGCGGTCGAAGCCGCGGAAGTCGTCGTTCGTGAATACTTGCGACAGCTGGATAGCCCGGTCCGGACGGAAGTTGAAGAACACGACCGAATCGCCGGACTCGACCAAACCGACAGGCGTGCCGTCCTTCTTCACGATGACCGTCGGCATGACGAACTCGTCGAATACGGACCGGACGTACGATTCCTTGATGGCGTTCATCGGGTCCTCGAAGGTTGGTCCATCGCCGTATACCATCGCGCGGTACGACTTCTCCGTACGTTCCCAGCGCTTGTCGCGGTCCATCGCATAGTACCGTCCTTGCACCGTGGCAATGTGGCCTACGCCGAGCTCCGCAATTTTGTTTTGCAGCTGCTCCATGTACTTCACGGCGCTGTCCGGCGCCACATCGCGGCCGTCCAGGAATGCATGAATGTAGACTTCATGGAAGTCTTCCTTCTTGCACACTTCCAGCAATGCGAACAGGTGTGCGATATGGCTATGTACGCCGCCGTCAGATAGCAGACCGTACAGATGAAGCTTCTTGCCGTTCTCACGGGCATGACGTATGGCGCCGAGAATCGTTTCGTTCTCGAAAAACTCGCCTTCGCGAATCGACTTGGAAATCCGCGTCAAATCCTGATACACGATCCGTCCGGCACCGATGTTGAGATGACCCACTTCCGAGTTGCCCATTTGCCCTTCAGGCAGCCCGACGGCCTCGCCGCAAGCGGTCAACGTCGTATGGGGAAACTGGTTCCAATACCGGTCGTAATTCGGCTTGTTCGCCTGCGCTACCGCATTGCCCTGCGTTTCGCCGCGAAGGCCGAAGCCGTCCAAGATGATCAGTGCTACCGGTTTCGGTCTGGCCATGTTACTCGGCCCCCTTGATCAAATCGATGTAGGATGCCGGCTCCAGACTCGCGCCCCCTACCAGTGCGCCGTCGATGTCCGGCTGCTGCATATACTCGGCGATATTGTTCGGCTTCACGCTGCCGCCGTATTGAATCCGTACCGCCGCTGCCGTCTCGGCTCCATACAAGCCGGTAACCAGCTCGCGAATGTAGCCGATCACGTCCTGAGCGTCCGCTGCCGTCGACGATTTGCCCGTTCCGATCGCCCAGATCGGCTCGTAAGCGATGACGACTTTCGCCGCCTGCTCCGCGCTCAAGCCGGCAAACGCCGCTTCGGTCTGCACTTTGCACACGTTTTTCGTTTGGCCCGCTTCGCGCTCTTCCAGCTTCTCGCCGACGCATACGATCGGAGTCAAGCCGTGCTTGAACGCCGCGTGAACTTTTTGGTTCACCGTTTCGTCGGTCTCCGCAAAATAGGCCCGGCGCTCGGAGTGTCCGATGATCACGTACTCTACGCCGAGATCTTTCAGCATCACGCCGCTGATCTCACCCGTAAACGCGCCGTTGTCTTCAAAATGCAGGTTTTGAGCGCCGACCTTCAGCGTCGTGCCCTTCACCGCTTCTACCAAGGCCGGAAGGTTCGTAAACGGCGCGCAAATAACGCTCTCGACGCCTGCCGCTTCCGCCTTACCCTTCACTTCACTGACGAAGGCCAGCGATTCCCCTACCGTTTTGAACATTTTCCAGTTGCCTGCAATGATCGGTTTGCGCATATGCCCCGCCTCCTATTTATCGTTCAAAGCCACGACGCCTGGAAGCGCCTTGCCTTCCATAAATTCAAGAGAAGCTCCGCCGCCGGTAGAGATGTGATCCATTTTGTCGCCAAGATGGAATTTCTCTACAGCTGCCGCCGAGTCGCCGCCGCCGATGACCGTATAGCCGGCCGTCGCCGCGCAAGCTTCCGCTACCGCTTTCGTTCCGTCTTCGAACGGCTTCAATTCGAATACGCCCATCGGCCCGTTCCATACGACCAGCTTGGATTCCGCAATCGTTTTGGCAAACAGCTCGCGGGTTTTCGGTCCAATGTCGAAGCCTTCCCAGTCCGCCGGAATTTGGTCGACGTCTACAATTTTCGTATTTGCCGAAGCGCTGAAATCATCGCCGACGACAACGTCAACCGGCAGCAGGAAGTTCACGCCTTTTTCCTTCGCTTTGCGCTCGAATTCCTGCACCAGCTCCAGACGGTCATTATCCAAGAGGGATTTGCCAATCTCGTAGCCTTTGGCTTTGAAGAAGGTGTAGGACAGCCCGCCGCCGATGATGATGTTGTCTGCAATCTCGATCAGCTTCTCGATAACGGCGATTTTGTCTTTCACCTTCGCTCCGCCAACAATCGCGGTGAACGGACGATCCGGGTTGTTGAGCGCTTTGCCGAGCACGTCGAGTTCTTTTTCCATCAGCAATCCGGATACGGCCGGCAGATGATGCGCGATGCCTTCCGTGGAAGCATGAGCCCGGTGCGCGGCGCCGAACGCGTCGTTGACATACAGATCCGCCAGTTCGGCAAAAGCTTTCGCCAACTCCGGATCGTTCTTCTCTTCGCCCGCGTAAAAGCGCACGTTCTCAAGCAGCAGCACGTCGCCGTCGTTCAGCTTGGCAATTTGCGCTTTAACCGCATCGCCAATTGCTTCGTCCGCCTTAGCAACCGGCTTGCCGAGCAGTTCAGACAAGCGTGCCGCAGCCGGAGTCAGCCGCATCTCTTCGACGACTTGTCCCTTCGGACGGCCCAAATGGCTGGCCAGAATGACTTTCGCTCCGCGATCCGTCAAGTACTTGATCGTCGGCAGCGTTTCGCGAATCCGCGTATCGTCTGTAATTTTCCCGTTCTCCAGCGGCACGTTGAAATCGACCCGGACAAATACGCGTTTACCGCTAACTTCTACGTCACGAACGCTTTTCTTATTCATCTTCCATGCCTCCCAGCGGTTTTGTCTCTTCCTACCCACACACAAAAAATTGTGGGGACGTGCCTGGTTTCCACTATTGAAAGGCAGCTCGCGCGAGCGCAAATGGGGTGTGTCGTAGAGCGCTAGCGCGGTTCCTTTGAATTTTCGTTTCATCCTATCAAATATTGTTAAAAGAAACGAAAGTTCAACAGAACCCGGAGACACATCCCATTGCGTACGATAAGCGAGCTGTCTTTCAAACAGGTTTTCAGAACATCACCACAATTTTACCATTACAGACCTTTTTTCGCGATAAAGCTTACCAGATCGACGACACGGTTGGAGTAGCCCCACTCGTTGTCGTACCAGGATACCACTTTCACCATGTTGTCGCCGACAACCATCGTGGACAGCGCGTCGATCGTGGAGGAAGCCGGGTCGCCGTTATAGTCGCTGGATACGAGCGGCTCTTCGGAGTAGTTCAAGATGCCTTTCAGCGGGCCGTTAGCGGCTTCTTTCAGAGCGTTGTTGACTTCGTCAACCGTTACGTTTTTGCTCAGCTCAACAACGAGGTCCGTAACCGATACGTTCGGCGTAGGTACGCGCATTGCCATACCGTTCAGCTTGCCTTTCAGCTCCGGCAGCACGAGGGAAACGGCTTTCGCAGCGCCAGTTGTCGAAGGAATGATGTTTTCAGCGGCTGCACGAGCGCGGCGCAGGTCTTTATGCGGCAGGTCGAGCACTTGCTGGTCGTTCGTGTAGGAGTGAACCGTCGTCATCATGCCTTTAACGATACCGAATTTGTCGTTAATAACTTTGGCGAAAGGAGCCAAGCAGTTCGTGGTGCAGGATGCGTTGGAGATGATCGTATGTTGAGCCGGATCGTATTTATCTTCGTTAACGCCCATAACGACCGTAATATCTTCGTTCGTTGCAGGTGCAGAGATGATAACTTTCTTCGCTCCGCCTTTCAGGTGAAGCTCGGCTTTCTCTTTTGCGGTAAAGATCCCTGTGGATTCAACGACGATTTCAACGCCGTTTGCAGCCCAAGGCAGGTTTTCCGGATTGCGCTCGGCGAACACTTTAATCGTTTTGCCGTTTACGATGAGCGCGCCTTCGGTAGCTTCCACCGTAGCGTTCAGACGGCCGTGAGTCGTGTCGTACTTGAGCAGGTGAGCCAACGTTTTTACATCCGTCAAGTCGTTGATAGCGACGATCTCCACCTCAGGATTGCCAAGTGCTGCGCGGAATACGTTACGACCGATACGTCCAAAACCGTTAATACCAACTTTTACCATGTTGAAAGCCTCCTAGAAATGATTTGGTGTCCGCTGCTCCCGGCAAGGTTTCGTAGAATTACAACCGCGGCAGCGATATGTCAAGACAGGCAGAGCCCGTCAAGATAGCAAACGATTGACAACTTCCCAGGCAGCCGCCTCGTCGGTAACCAGCACGTCCTCGTGACCGTGCTTCAATACCGAAGCGATCGACTCGCCCTTGCTTTTGCCTCCGGCAATTCCGATCACATGGTCCATGCTGTGAATGTCTTCGATGCGGAGCCCGATGGTCGGCATTTTGTGCAAAATGTTTCCGTCCCGGTCAAAATAGTACCCGAACGCTTCCGCAAGCGCGCCGTCACGTCGCAGACTTTCGGTCGTCTCCGGGTCCACCTTGCGCCGTCTGGCCATTACCATAGCTTCTCCGATGCCGTGAACGACAATCCGCGCACCGCGGATGAAGGTGATGATCTCGGCAATATGGCTGTCCTGCATCAGCGACTGATACGCTTCTTCGCCGAGATGGTCCGGCACGTGCAGCAGCCGGTAGCGGCCGCCCGCTTTCTTCGCCATCGTCGAGGCGATCGTGTTCGCCTGAAGCTCGACGCTTTCTCCGAGTCCGCCGCGGGCCGGTACGAACCAGCAGCCCTTCATCGGAGTCGCCGGCGTCAGATGGTAGGCTACTTCAGCCATCGTCGAGCCGCCGGTTACGGCAATGGTCTCGTCCTCGCCGACCAGCTTCCGAAGGACGGAGGCGCCGGCACGGCCAAGCTCTTTCTTCGTATGCGGAGAAACGTCCGAATCGCCGGGGACGATGATCACCTGCTTCAAGCCGAAGTGCGAACGTATGCGTTCTTCCAGCTCCGTCAGACCGAACAAGTCTTTGACGAGCGGTTCAAGCTGCTCCAGCAGTTCCCTGCCCGCTCCGCTGATCCGCATGCCGGAAGCTTCGACTTCGATCAAGCCCTGCTCCTTCAGAAAATCCACTTCCGCGCGGAGCACCCGCTCCGTCGCTCCCACCGACATCGCCAGCGTCCGACGGCCCACCAAGCCGGATACCATGATGTGATGCAAGATCGTATATCGCTTCTTCATGGTGTCAACCAGATCGGGCAAAAGCTGCTTTTGAATGTCGAGGATTTCTCTCATGGATTCACACCCGCTTAAGATTGCAGCTTAATTGGACGTTTTTTGTCCCGGTGCTGCATTTTAAGTCCCACATACTTTAAAAAAAGTACTAAGTTGTTTTCACTTAGTGTCCCCATTATAACCCATTCTTCCCTTCGCATCAAGTGCCTTCGCCACCATTCGACATTCCGTTCACTATCCGGAGCCGCTATACTTGCGGCAATTAAAGTCGGAAAATTTTTTTATCACCAAAAGGTTGCTTTTCTTGGGCATATGGCTTATAATAAATTTTGCTGTCACTTATGAGACACAGCACACCAAATTGAATATGCGCCCGTGGTCCAATGGATATGACGTAGGCCTCCGGAGCCTGAGATCAAGGTTCGATTCCTTGCGGGCGCGCCATTTACACACCAATCAGTTTGCTCAAAACTGGTTTTTTTATTTCCTTGGTTTGACCTTTCTTGACCTTTGTTTGTTTTTCGTATATGATGGTTATAGTTTGAATATAAAGGAGGCTGCAGCCGATGAGTTTTATTCCAATGGTCGTCGAACCGGATGCAAGAGGAGAACGCGCTTATGACATCTATTCGCGTCTTCTCAAGGACCGGATTATTTTTCTCGGAAGTCCGATCAACGATGTTGTAGCCAATTCGATTATCGCGCAAATGCTGTTCCTGGCCGCAACCGATCCGGATAAAGACATCAGCTTGTATATCAATAGCCCTGGCGGCTCCATTACGTCGGGGATGGCGATCTATGACACGATGCAGTTCATCAAGCCGGACGTGTCCACGATCTGCGTCGGCATGGCGGCATCGATGGGCGCCTTCCTGCTGGCCGCAGGAGCGAAAGGCAAACGTTTCGCGCTGCCGAACAGCGAGGTTATGATTCACCAGCCGCTCGGCGGAGCCGAAGGCCAAGCTAGCGATATCGAGATTCGCGCGAAGCGCATCCTGAAAATGCGCGACAAGCTGAACACGATTCTCGCCGAGCGTACGGGCCAATCGTTCGAGCGCATCGAGAAAGACACCGACCGCGACAACTTCATGTCCGCAGAGGAAGCCCAAAACTACGGCTTGATCGACAAAGTTATCGAACGCGTATAACCTTGATCCCGTCAGCACGAAAAGCCCGGCCATTCCACGGCGCATCTTGCATGCCTCCGTGCGAATGGCCGGGCTTTTTTGTATGCAACGACTTGCGTCCTCCGCATTAGAAAAAAGGCCTTGCTCCGAACCGCATTGGCGGCTGAAGAGCAAGGCCTTGTTATTTACCTTTATTCCGCCGCACGTTCGTCGAGCGGATAGAAGATCAGTTCGAACGGCAGCGCAGAGCCGGCCGGCGGACTGAATTCGATATCGAGCGAATCTTCTTTACCCGTCGTTTTGGCCAAAATCTGCATGCCGTCGAAAGCCGTCATCACCCCGGATGCGGGAGCCAGACGGATATCGCCGTTAATTTTGAACGGTCCCTTGTATACGCCGCCTTTCGGCAAAATCATGACGGCCATCTTCCGAGGCTTGTCGGCATGAATCTTATAAACAACGCCGTAGTTGCCATCGTTCTTCACTTCCATCTTGCGCATCGGATCGTATCCCGGCTGGAACGGATCGGTAACTCCGTCGCCAATCAAGAGCCGTGACGGCTTCGTAAAGGAAGAAGCATCGATCTGCCACGTCATCTCGGACACCGGGAAGGAGCCTCTTACATGCCCCTCAAAAGGAAGCAGCGGCAGAGTCTGCGAATTTTGAGAAATTTCGCGGTCGGCCACGAACGAGAACTGCACTTTCCCGTCGGTCTCGACATCGTAGAACAAGTTAACGCCTTGATCCGGATAGAAGTCCGGCATTTGCTTGTAAATAAACGTTTGGTGAGCCGGAATCGTCATCGTCTCGTTGATCTGGTCATTCATCAGAAAATCGACCGTCGCTTCGCTGCCGATCAAGTTGGCATACACCGAAGGCCAAACTTCGCCTTTGTTCGTCGTTTTGATCGTAACCGGCTTGTCTGTCAAGTTTTTGGCGAGAATCGCCATGCTGAGCTTTTCCTTCGTTCCGTTGATGTGATCGGCGTACAGACGACCTTTGCCTTCCACTTCATCCTGATACAGAACGCCTCGCTCCGTGAACGTCTCCGGGCTGTCGCTGACAAGCAGCTTGCGCGAACGGTCCTCGCTCACCGTCTTCGGCAGCTGCGGCAGCTCCCAGAACGCGCCCCAGAGCATGCTCCAGTCGGTCTTGATAAACGATCCGACCGGCTTCATGAAGATCGGATATTCGATCGCACTCAGATAGGTCTCGTTGGTGATGACCAGATTCCGGGTGTACGTCTCGCTCTTATTGCCGTGAATATCCCATACGGTCAACGTAACCGGATACGTTCCCGGGGTGAAAAAGGCTTCCTGATTGCCGGTCCATTCATACCGCGCAATACCTTCCGCATCCGGGTCATAGCTCAGATCCACGTATTTGACCGGTTCCCCGATCTTGTAGCTCGGCTGGGCGAACGTAAATTTCGCTACCGGATTCGAGTTGCCCCGATTCGGATCGAAAATGCCCGTCGGCGCCTTCACATGCAGCACTTCTACGCGACGCAGCTCGTTGTTGTACGTATATTTCGCTCCCATGTAATCGGCCAGCCAAGTCAGCTTAATCATCAAGCGGCCGTTCACAATTGCGGCTACGTCGTCGAACTTCATCCAGTAGCCGTTAATCCATACCGACTTGTTGTCGATGTCGATCGTAATGTTGTGGCTCGGCGTCACCATTTCGATTTGGCGCGTCTTATCGTTCCATTCGACCTTCATCCCGAACGCATCGCCCAAAAACTTGGCGGGCACGAACGTCTTGTCCTTCAGAATCGTTGCAGGCGCATCCAGCTTCACCTGCTTGCCATTCAAGAAGGCATCGGGCTTATCGATATACAGCAGCACATAGGTGGTTCCGGACGACATCGGCGCCTCTTTCTCTGAGGCCGACGTCGACGACGCCTCTTTCCCCGGGGTGGACGACACCGGCGCTTCTTTTCCTGGGGCAGGCGACATCGGCGCTTCTTTCTCTGCGGCGGATGCCAGTGGCGCAATGCCAAACGACAGCAGCATGGCCATTACCAGCAGAACGACCCATTCTTTCTTCAACGGCTTCATTCCCTCTACTCCTCTTTCTGCACTTCTAATGGTGCCCGATACAGAAAAAACCTTTTCCGGTTCAAAGACACGTCAAATTAGACGCATCAGCCCAAAAAAGGTTGCGCTTTATGAACAAGTATCATATGTGACAAAATAAGGAACGCCACAAAGAAAAAAGCTTCCGGATCGGAAGCCCTGTGGCGGTTTATTGGTTTTCCAGCTCTTCCTTGCTGACCAATGTGACTAAAGCGTTTACAGCCTGTTCGGCGTCCGAACCTTCTGCACTTATGTGAACTTCGGTTCCCGTGCTGATAGCCAAACTCATAATGCCCATAATACTTTTGGCGTTGACCTTCTTCTCGTCCTTCTCCACAAAAATCTCCGAAGAAAACTTATTCGCTTCCTGCACGAAAAGCGCTGCCGGTCTGGCGTGAAGGCCTGTTTTCAACTTGACGACTACTGGGCGTCTCGACATGCAACCAATACCCCCTACAATCTTTAAATTCCTAAAATAAGGAAGGGCGTAACGCCCTCAGCGTAAACGAATACATCGTCCTACAGGACATAGACAAACGGTTGACCAACGATTTCGGCATTGAAGCACAATCTGGAAGACAGTCTACCCGAAACCGATTTTAAAAAAGCGATTTTTCAAACATTATATCATTTTTCGGCAGTTTGCACTAGAATTATTGCAAATTTACACAAAAAATCTATAATTGGCCGAATCTACTCACGATTTCCGCAGCTTTTCAGCCAATTCATCGATCTTGCGCAGCCGGTGGTTCACCCCGGATTTGCTGACTTTGCCTTTCAGCAGATCGCCGACCTCTTTGAGGTTCATATCCGGATGCTTGAGCCGGATCTCGGCCACTTCCCGAAGCTTGTCGGGCAGGTTATCGAGCCCCACTTCTTTCTGCAGCAGCCGGATGTTGTCGATCTGCCGGACGGCGGCGCCGATCGTCTTGTTCAGATTCGCGGTTTCGCAGTTGACCAGACGGTTCACGGAATTGCGCATATCCTTCATAATCCGGACGTCCTCGAACCGGAGAAGCGCTTGGTGAGCACCGATCAGGCTTAGAAACTCGATGATCCTCTCGCCTTCTTTCATGTACAGGACGAAGCCCTTTTTCCGCTCGATGCATCTGGCATTCAGATCGAACTCGTTGGCCAGCCGCACCAGAGATTGGCAGTGCTCCTCGTACATCGAATAAATCTCCAGATGGTACGACGACCCCTCCGGATTGTTCACGGAGCCGCCCGCAAGGAACGCTCCGCGCAAATAAGCGCGCTTGCAGCAGTCGCGTTTAATGATTTCCGGCTCGATGCCCGGAGTGAACAAAAACCCTTCGGAGACGATATGCAGCTCCGACAACAGGTCCTGCACTTGATTCGGCACGCGCACGATATACACGTTGTTTTTTTTGAGCCGCATTTTTTTGCGGACGAGCAGCTCGGTATGCACTTTGAACGATTTTTTGAGCAGCGAATAAATGCGTCTGGCAATCGCGGCGTTTTCCGTCGAGATATCGAGGACGATCTTCTGGCTGGTCAACTGCACAGCCCCGTTCATGCGGATGAGAGCGGACAACTCGGCTTTCTCGCAGCAGCGCTCCGACTCCATCATGGTCAGTTCTTTTTTCGTCTGGGCGGCGAAGGACATGGGAATCACCTCTTCTTGAACATCCAGCTCTCCACCAGTTGATAAATATGTTGACTCAGCTTCTCGGCGTCGTGACGCAGGTAAGTCCGAAACAGAACGAGCTGGTCGGCAATGACCTTATAGCCCTGCTTCGTCACTTCGTCCAAATCGAGCGGAACGATCTTGGCCCCCTGTTCGGCATACTTGCTCTGCACCTGCTCCGGGATGTCTCCGTTGTTCACGATCACGTAATCAAACAGGTCGCTGCCGACGTGGTCGCGCACCGCTTTGAGATGGTCGCTGACCTTGTAATCGTCGGTTTCGCCCGGCTGCGTCATCACGTTGCAAATAAAAATTTTGAGCGCATTCGACTCGATGATCGTTTTCGCGATTTCCGGCACCAGCAGATTGGGCAAAATGCTCGTATACAAGCTTCCCGGACCAACCAGAATCGCATCCGCCTCCCGCAGCGCCTCCAGCGCCTCGGGGAGCGCCCGAACATCCTTCGGCTCGATGGACACCCGGCGGATCACCCCTCTTGCCTTCGGGATATTGGACTCGCCCTCGACAATCGAGCCGTCCTCCATCAGAGCCCGCAGCACGATCGAGTGATCGGAAGCCGGAAGAACCCGCCCACGCACGGCCAGCACCCGGCTTAGCTCGCGCACGCCGGTGACGAAATCGCCGGTAATGTCGCACATGGCTGCCAACATTAGGTTGCCCAAACTGTGGCCTGCCAATCCGTTGCCTTTATCAAAACGGTAATCGAGCAGTTGACCGAGCAGCGGCTCTACGTCCGCCAGCGCAGACAAGACGTTGCGGATGTCGCCTGGCGGGATCATTTCCAGCTCCGACCGTAAGATGCCCGAACTTCCCCCGTCATCGGCTACGGTGACAATCGCCGTAATGTCCACAGGCTTATGCTTTAGCCCCCGGAGCATGACCGATAGCCCGGTTCCCCCGCCGATCACGACGATGCGCGGAATGTACGTTTCCCTCTCCCGGTCAAACGTCATTTCTTCACCTCTACCCGGTCGCGTTCGGAATCGCGGTGGCTGACCCGAACGACTTCCGTTTCGCTATTGCCCATCATTTTACCGAGATATTCGGCAATCGCCACCGAACGGTGCTTACCTCCCGTACAGCCGATGCCGATGACGATCTGGCTTTTGCCTTCTTTCTTGTACTGGGGAACGAGAAAGTGGAGCATGTCGAGCAGCTTCGCAAGAAATTCCTGCGTTTCGGTCCACTTCATAACGTAATCGTACACATCCGGGTCCTGCCCGGTGTTGGGGCGCAAATTGTCCACATAGTGCGGATTCGGCAAAAAGCGGACGTCAAAAATAAGATCGGCGTCGATCGGAATGCCGTACTTGAAACCGAACGAGATGACGTTGATCGAAATGCCGCTGTTTTCGAGGTTGGTGAACCGGGATATGATTTTTTCCTTCAGCTGCGCCGGCTTCAGGCTCGATGTATCGATCACCTGCGTAGCGTGGCCCTTGAGCTCCTCCAGCAGCTTGCGCTCCTGCTGAATCCCTTCCAGCGGGGCTCCTGTCGGAGCAAGCGGGTGCTTGCGCCGGCTTTCTTTATACCGCTGCACCAGCGTCGAATCCATCGCGTCGAGGAACAAAATCTCGTGCGTCAACGTATAGTTCTCGCTCAAGTAGCGCAGCGATTCGGACAGCGAAGTGAAAAACTCTCTCCCCCGCAGGTCGATGACCAGCGCAACTTTGCCGATCCGGCCTTTGGACTGCTCGATCAGCTCGGCAAATTTGGGAATCAACACCGGAGGAAGGTTATCCACGCAAAAAAAGCCCAAGTCTTCCAAGCTCTGCACCGCAATCGTCTTGCCGGCTCCGGACATGCCCGTAATGATGACCAGCTTTCCGAGAGTTTGCATATCTTCCATGGCTGCTCCTCCTGAGGACGCTCCGTTCGGGTCTTTTCGCTGTCGCAGCAGGAAAGTACCTCCGGGTCCTGTTCAAATCGTGTTCCTGGAATAATAATAAAATGGTCGGAACACGATTTAAAAGGGACCACGTAAACTCTCCGGTATCTTTCCTGCTGCTTACGCAGACCCGACCTTCGCTATATATCTATCTGTTGCGCTTTGTAATTTATCGCGCCGGTTGTTTATACGTGAAAATCGAGCCCGGGTTTCTGGGCTCCAACGGTTTCCAGACCGATGCGCAGGCTTGATGAGCCGCGCAGGTCGGTTGTCTGCCCTTAGCTGTGCAGGTTGAGGCCTGCTGCGCCGACGACGCCTGCATCGTTGCCGAGAACGGCAGGGACGATGTCCACGCCTTCTTTGGCTGTTTCCTGGGCATGCTCGTTATAGTACTTGCGGATCGCATCGAACAGGATGTCGCCTGCCTTGGATACGCCGCCGCCTACGATAAAGCGCTGCGGGTTCAGAACGACGGAAATCGCCGCCATCGATTTGCCGAGATACAGCGCGGCGCGGTTAATGATCCGCAGCGCCGTTTCGTCGCCCGTTTTGGCAGCGTCAAACACGTCTTTCGCCATAATGTTCTCGACAAGCGCCAGAGACGTATGCTCGCCCCGCTCCACGGCTTCTTTGGCCATGCGGATAATACCTGTCGCCGACGATACGGTCTCCAGACAGCCTTTCTTGCCGCAGCCGCATTCGATTGCCTCAAGGTCCGGCACGACAACCATGTGGCCGAGCTCGCCAGCCATGCCGTTGTAGCCCTGGTAAATACGGCCGTGGATAATGACCCCGCCGCCTACTCCGGTGCCCAGCGTATAGCAGACGACATTCGGAATGCCCGCGCCTGCGCCGCTCCATGCTTCTCCAAGCGCAGCGACGTTGGCGTCGTTGTCAATTTTGACCGTTTTGCCAAGCTTCTCTTCCAGAATCTTCTTAACCGGCACGTTGCGCCAGCCCAGGTTGGGCGACAGCTTGATGAAGCCTTCGGGAATATCCATGAACCCGGCGATTCCCGCACCGATGCCGGCGACTTGCTCCCATTCGTATGGAGATTCGTCAACCAGCTTACGCACATACTGCGCGATATTTTCCAGCACTACCTCTGCGCCATGTTCGGTACCGGTCGGGCCTTCGTACGTTTGCAGCAGCTTTCCCTGCTCGTCGCACAATCCGACTTTAATCGCGGTTCCTCCCAAATCGACTCCTACATAAACACGTTCTCCCATACCTGTCGAATCACCTCGTACCCTATCCGTTATCTGTAAGCTCCTGTTCCAACTATAAGCCAACCTCCCTAGAAGGTCAAGATTAGCCAAGAGGAAGCCGAGCACTCCTCCAAGAGTGTGTCGAGAAAGTGTCAATGCCCGCTTTCTGACCATTTAATCGCGGAAAGCGCCCCCAGAAACTTAAGACGGAACGTTATTTTTTAAGCATGAAAAAGGCGCAGAACGCAGGGTTCCACGCCTGAATGGCGTTGTTACAGGGACTTGCTCCAGTCATGTACCATATGCCCTTCCAGGAACTTCTCGCAGTCAAGCGCCGCCATACAGCCGCTGCCGGCCGCCGTAATCGCCTGGCGGTATTTGCTGTCCTGCACGTCGCCGCAGGCAAAGACGCCTTCGACATTGGTCAGGGACGTGCCCGGCTTGACCAGAATGTACCCGACTTCGTCCGTGACGATTTGCCCGCCGAGGAAGTCCGTGTTCGGCTTGTGGCCAATCGCCACAAAGATCCCGTCGGTTTCAATAATTTCCTCTTCGCCGGTCTCGTTGTTTTTCACCTTCAAGCCGGTCACACCCTTCTCTCCGGAAACGACTTCCAGCGGCGTGCGGTTCAGGCTCCATGTAATTTTCTCGTTTTGGCGCGCGCGGTCCTGCATGATTTTGGAGGCTCGCAGCTCGTCTCTGCGGTGCACCAGACGTACTTCCGTCGCAAAACGGGTAAGAAAGTTCGCTTCCTCCATCGCCGAGTCGCCGCCGCCCACGACAATGATCTTCTTGCCGCGGAAGAAGAAGCCGTCACACGTTGCGCAAGTGCTGACGCCGCGGCCGATGCTCTCCTTCTCGTTCGTAATGCCGAGCAGCTTCGCCGAAGCGCCGGTCGAGATGATGAGCGATTCGGCTTCGATATCGCCGAGGCCTTCCACGTTCAGCTTGAACGGGCGCTTGGACAGATCGACCTTGTTCACCCAGCCGGTTTTGAACTCAGCGCCGAAACGCTCCGCTTGCTTCCGCATGTTGTCCATGAGCTCCGGACCCATGATTCCTTCGGGGAACCCTGGGAAGTTCTCAACTTCAGTGGTCGTCGTCAATTGTCCTCCCGGCTCCGGTCCTTCGATGACGAGCGGGTTCAGGTTGGCGCGGGCCAAATAAATGGCAGCCGTGAGTCCCGCCGGGCCGGTTCCGATTACGATCGATTTGTACATAGAGGTTCCTCCTATCGCATCTTCTGTTCTCTATATTAAGATTGAGACTCCATGCCGGTCAATTTTTTGAAAATGGCGTCCATTTTCTCTTTTAAACCGCAAGCATCGTCGATCAGCTTCGCATTCTTACTTACCGTCGCCACCGATACCCCGTAACGCTCCGCCGCCTCGTGATAACTGATCGGACGCCGGTGCATCTTCGCCGTCAAATATTCAAGCGCGGCCGCCCAGCCTTCGATCTTGGTTATC
This sequence comes from Paenibacillus tyrphae, assembly GCF_027925525.1. Lineage (GTDB taxonomy): Bacteria > Bacillota > Bacilli > Paenibacillales > NBRC-103111 > Paenibacillus_G > Paenibacillus_G tyrfis_B. The sequence goes on from NZ_BSDJ01000029.1 coordinate 78,456, forward strand.
TTGGGCACGTTCGGAAACACCCGCGATAAATATTCTACCCAAAGCGTCTGCAAATCGTACTGCTGTACCATATCGTAACGCCGGGCCATATGCCGCAGCGCCGTCTCCATGATGGCCTGCCACTTGCTCTCCCACACGGGAAGCCCCGGGGAGAACGGCGACGGCTCGACCGTCGTCCGCTTACCGTTTAGCACGGCCGTCAACGGCTCCTTCAACCCGATGCTGCGCAGCACGAAGATCGCCACCCGCTTCAAGTAATCGTCCTCGTCCGGCAGCATAATAAATTCCGTGAGCGCGTCCTTCACTTCGTCGTCCGCAATGAGCCCGAACGCTTGAATCACCTGCAGCTTCGTATCTCCGTCTCCGTGACGCAGCGCCCAGAAAAACGACGACCGGACAAGCGGATCACGCTTCATATGCTCCGGCAGCCCGCCCTCGGCACCCTCCAGCCCGCGAAATTGTTCCTCGAACGGCAGATGGTAGTGATAGCTGACCGAAGGCTTTTTCGTTTCCTCCCGGTGCCTATCCAGCAAATTCAGATAGAATTTCGGGATTTCCGAGCCCGGATCGAACTTCTCCGCCTGTTTCCACTGGCGCTGAGCTTCCTCGTACCGCCCCGTATTATAAGCGGCTACGGCGGTGTAATGGAACAAGCAAGGGTCGAGACCCGCTTCGCCCGTTTTCAACAGCCGCTTGAACAGACGGAACGCTTTCTCATGCTCGCTTAAAATCCCCATCGTCGTGGCCAGCTTAAATACGTGGTCCTGATGGAACGGGTACGTTTTGCGCAGCACTTCAAGCAACTCTGCCAAACTCTCCCGGTCGCCGAAATGCTGGTAGAAGATCGCCAGGTTACAGAGTGCATGCAAATTACCGGGCTCCATCTCCAGCACCTGCCGGATCATGTCGACCGACTTGTCAAAATGCCCCATATAGTAATAGGCCAAGGCCAAGTTGTTGCGCGCAGCCATAAAATCGGTATGCTTGGTGATGATATTTTCCAAGAGACGAACCGCTTCGGAGAACTTTCCTTCCTCCAGCATCGAGCGTGCCCTGTCGTGATCGAACAAGCCTTCCCGGCTCTTGATCGTCGACAGCTTCGTGGGGCGATCCAGCTCAAAACTGAGCAGCTCCATCATTTCCTCGGACTCTTCCAGAAACTGCCCCGTCGGATCGTTCTCAAGGTAATGAATGATCGCTTTTTCCGCCGATTCGTAATTTTCCATGTTGGCAAAATTGTTCGCCATATAGAAGTAGCATTCCGTCATCGTCGGATCGATCCGGTCCAGTACGTGCTGCAAAATGCGGTTGGATTCCTCGTAATTTCCCATCTCGGACAGCAGACCGGCCAAGTTGCAGTGATTGACCGGGTTTTCCGGCTCGTACTCGGCCGCACGACGAAAATATTTCAATGCCTTATCATAATGATAACGGTCCAAGGACTGAACGGCTTTTTCGAAAAAGAACGTGGCGTCCATTTTCATCGGTATGACATTGGTGCTGGGTTTCGGCAGCACACGTTTTTTCTTCTCCATAATTCAGGCACCTCCATGACCCGTCCGGAATTACATGAGAAACCCGCCTGTGCATTTCAGAGCTTCATTTCTACATCGCCGGAGTAATAATGATTCCTAAGTATAACACAATCCGGCCCAAAACCGTAAGGTTTCGACAGCCGGAGTCGTGTGGTAATAATTATTATACGCCGCCGTATTTGAACAGCGAGCTGAGCGAGCCGCCGGACATGATAATGTTGATCGCGTCCGAAAGCAGAGTGGCAACGGAGAGCACCCGGAATCGGTCAGGATGGTTGTCCGGAATAGCGATGGAATCCGTAATAACGACTTCCTTGATGTTCGGATGATCCAGTCGCTGCAAGGCCGGGCCGGAGAATACCGGGTGCGTCGCACAGACATAAGCGTCGTTAGCTCCGCGTTCCTTCAGGCCTTCCACGACGTTGACGATGGTCGAGCCGGTATCGATCAGATCCTCGATGATGATCGGCGTGCGGCCGGCTACGTCACCGATGACATGCGTAATGACCGCTTCGTTGTGAGCCGGTCTTTTCTTGATCATCATCGCAAACGGCGCATCGAGAATGTTCGCCATCTTCTCGGCTGTCGTCGCGCGTCCCGCGTCCGGGGATACGATGATCGGGTTTTGGATATTAAGCTTTTTAATGTAATCGCTAACCAAGTCCAGCGCAGTCAAATGGTCCACAGGGATGTTGAAGAAGCCTTGAATCGCCGGGGCATGCAGATCGATCGTGATGACACGGTCCGCGCCCGCTGCCGTCAGCAGGTCCGCCACCAGCTTGGCCGAGATCGGTTCCCGAGGCGCGGCTTTGCGCTCTTGGCGGGAATAACCATAGTAAGGAACGACAAGATTGATCGTTCTCGCCGAAGCCCGCTTGGCAGCATCCATCATGACGAGAAGCTCCATGAAATTCTCGTTGATCGGATGAGAGAACGTTTGCACCAGAAAGACGTCGCAGTTCCGAATGCTTTCTTCGTAGAGACAGTAAATTTCCCCGCTCTTGAATCGGGAAAGCTTGATTTTGCCGAGCGGCACTTTAAGCTCTTCGCATATGCGCTCCGCCAGTTTCGGGTTGGACGAACCCGAGAAAATCTTCATTTTGTCGCTGTACATGGTTACCTCCGCTTTTGCTTATGTTACAATGGGTCATTTGACGATGGATGGACCTTCTCTAAAAGGCTCCGGTTGGCCGGTTTACACAATATTTAAAATGCCCACGTCCCCATTATACATGAAATGAAGCGAATCCAATAGGCACCATGGTGCGTTTCCTGCTTTTAAATGTGGCTAATTCGTTAAATCCTGCCTGCTGCAGCAGGTCGGTCGCCTGGTCAAGGTACTGTGCGAGCCGGTCCGGCTGGTGCGCGTCCGATCCGAGCGTTACAGGAATTCCCAGGCCGCGGGCGTACTCCAGCATACGGAGGCTGGGGAACATTTCCTCTACCGGCATGCGCAGGCCCGATGCGTTCAGCTCGATGGCCATTCCCGCCTCCCGGACGGCTTCCAGCGCCTGACGCTCCAAGTGCTCCACGCTTTGCTCCGGCTTGAAGCCGAACCGCTTGATCACATCGATGTGCCCGATGTAATCGTAGAATCCGGTCCGGCACGCTTTACAGACCGCATCGTAATATTGCACATAAACCTCGTAGGCGTCCCGTTCCTTCCAGCCGTCGGTCTGCCGGTAATCCGTTATGTCCCATTCGCCCAGAAAATGAACGGACCCGATCACGTAATCCCACGGATACGCTTTGATGATCCGCTCGATTTCCGCTTCGTATCCTTCGATATAATCGCCTTCGAGTCCGACCCGGATATCGATCCGGTCTTTGTATTTCCGCTGCAAGCGCAGCGCTTCTTCCACATAGTTCGGCAGTTCGTCCATCGGCATGGCCATGCCCGGGTAATAGGAGGCCGGGTCCACATGCAGCAAGGGCATGTGATCGGACAGCCCCAGTTGGTCCAGTCCGATCTCAATGCCCTTCAGCACGTACTCCTCCAGCTCTCCCGACGCATGCCCGCACCGCACATGGTGCGTATGATAATCGATGCGCATTCGAGTGAATTCTCCTTTTAGGCGACGGAGGGCGGCATGGTCACCAGCCTGCCCATCCTTCGGCGCCATTATTTTTTGTGCCGGCGGTCCAGCTCGCGCATAACCTCGTCAAGCGGCAGCTTCGCTTCGCGCAGCAGCACCATCAGGTGGAAAATCAGGTCGCTCGCTTCGTACCGCAGCTCATCGTTGTCGCGATTTTTCGCCGCGATGATGACCTCGGCCGTTTCCTCGCCGACTTTTTTCAATATTTTATCAATACCTTTTTCAAACAGATACGTCGTATACGCGCCTTCCGGCCGTTCCGCGTCGCGCTGCGCGATCACCGACTCCAGTCGGCCGAGCATGGCAAAACGGTCCGCAGACTGCGATTCTGCTGCCGCTTCTTCTCCGCCGTCCGCCAAAGCCCCGAGCTTCACGTCGTTGTAGAAGCAGCTGTATCGCCCGGTATGGCAAGCCGGCCCCGCTTGATCCACAAGCGCCAGCAGCGTGTCGCCGTCGCAATCGTATTTCAATGCTTTGACTTTCTGTACATGGCCGGACGTCGCGCCCTTATGCCACAGCTCGCTGCGCGAACGGCTCCAAAACCACGTTTCGCCCGATTCCAGCGTCAGCTTCAACGACTCCTGATTCATGTAGGCCATCATCAGCACGTCCTTGCTTGTCGCATCCTGCACGATGGCCGGCACGAGGCCGTTCGCGTCCCATTTGATCGCTGCCGTTAACTCTTCTAAGGTTCCTGCCGTTTGCCCGCTCACCGGACCTCCACTCCTTTATGCCTGAGATCGTCTTTAACCTCTTCGATCGTCATCTCTTTATAGTGAAAAATCGTGGCGGCCAGCCCCGCGTCCGCCTTGCCTTCCGCAAATACGTCGTAGAAATGCTCCTTCTTGCCCGCTCCGCCGGAGGCGATGACCGGGATCGATACGAGCTCCGAAACCGCCCGAGTGAGCCGCAGGTCAAACCCGTCCTTCGTGCCGTCCGCATCCATGCTCGTCAGCAAAATTTCGCCGGCACCGAGCTCTTCGATCCGCTTGGCCCATTCGAGCGCCCGGATGCCCGTGCCGTTGCGTCCGCCGTGGGTGAACACTTCCCATTCGTTCCACTCCGGGTTGTACCGGGCGTCGATCGCGACGACGATGCACTGCGAGCCGAAGCGGCGCGCCCCGTCGGACACAAGCTGAGGATTGCGGACCGCAGCCGTGTTGATACCGATTTTGTCCGCGCCCGCCCGCAGCAGCCGTTTCATGTCGTCCACGCTCGAGATTCCGCCGCCGACCGTGAACGGGATCGTGATTTGTCCGGCCGTCTGCTGCACGACGTTGACCATCGTCGCCCGTCCCTCATGGGAGGCGGAGATGTCCAGGAACACCAGTTCGTCGGCTCCTTCGCGGTCGTAGATCGATGCGAGCTCGACCGGATCGCCGGCATCGCGCAAATTGACAAAATTGACTCCCTTGACGACCCGCCCGTCTTTCACATCCAGACAAGGGATGATCCGTTTGGCCAGCATATGCCGTCCTCCTTTCTGCCTCTATATCCGTCCGTGCGCTTCCTCCAGCTTGATGCTGCCGGTGTACAGCGCCTTGCCGACGATCGCGCCGCCAACGCCGTCCGCCGCATACTGCGCCAGCCGCTCTAGATCCTCGTAACGGCTTACGCCGCCGGAAGCGATCACCGACTGCCCCGATACCTTCGCCAAATGGACGATCGCCTCCACGTTCGGACCGCCCATCATGCCGTCGCGCGAAATATCTGTGAAAATAAACGTCTTCGCGCCTTCCTTCGCCAGTTCTGCGGCAAGCTCATCCGCCTTAACCGCGGACGTTTCCAGCCAGCCCCGGGTCGCCACATACCCGTCCCGGGCATCGATGCCGATAGCGACCTTGTCGCCGTGCTTCTGAAGCACCCGGTTTACGAACTCGCGGTTTTCGATGGCTGCCGTACCGAGAATGATACGCGAAACACCGAGCGACAAAATATGATCCACGTCCGCTTCCGTACGCAAGCCGCCTCCGAGCTGGACCGGAACGTTCACGGTTTTGGCGATATCGCCGACCAGCTTGTCGTTAACCGGATAGCCCGCCTTCGCTCCGTCCAGATCGACGAGATGAATCCATTTGGCTCCTTGGGCTTCCCAAGCTTTGGCGACCTCCAGCGGATTTTCGTTATACACGGTTTCCTGATTGTAATCGCCCTGAATCAGGCGCACGCACTTGCCCCCGCGAATATCGATGGCGGGATAAATGATGAATGAAGACATGAAAACGTTCCTCCAACCTTGGAAATATGAATCGCGCCGATCGTTTGAAAGCCCCGTCTGACTTACCGGAGCCAAGCACACGGCTCGTCTATTTACGCGTACACAGCGCAAGAAAATTGCCGAGCAGCTTCATGCCGACGCTGCCGCTTTTCTCAGGGTGAAACTGCATCCCGAATACGTTATTACGGCCGACGATGGCCGTCACCTGCTGATAGTAATCCGTCACCGCCAGCAGATCTCCCGGCTGCTCCGGCTTCACATGAAACGAATGGACGAAATACACGTGCCCCTCTTCTACCTCTTCAAACAAAGGGCTTTCCTGACGGAACTCCAGTTTATTCCACCCCATGTGAGGCACCTTATAATCGCCGCGAAAGCGGACGACGTCACCGGGCAGCAGGTTCAGCCCCTCATGCAGACCGTGCTCCTCGCTCCGACTAAACAGAAGCTGCATACCCAGGCAGATACCAAGCAGCGGCTTCCCGCTTGCAGCATAGCGCTTCACGGCCGCATCCAGCTTCGATTCGCGCAGGTGGTCCATCGCATCGCCGAACGCCCCGACGCCGGGAAGAATGGCTCCTTCCGCCTCAAGCAGCTCCTGCTCGTCCGAAACGATCACGCCGCGGTAGCCGAGCCGTTCCACCGCCGAAGCGACGCTGTGCAGGTTGCCCATGCCGTAATCGATGATGGCGATCATGGATTACAGGACCCCTTTCGTCGACGGCACGCCCTGCACGCGAGGATCGATGCTCGTCGCCTCGTCGAGCGCCCGTCCGAGCGCCTTGAATACCGCTTCGACCATATGGTGCGTGTTATGCCCGTAGTGCACGATGACATGCAGCGTAATCCGCGCTTCCAGCGCAAATTTCCACAAAAATTCGTGCACCAGCTCCGTCGTAAAGCTGCCGACCGTCGCCGACGGATATTGGGCCCGGTATTCCAGATGCGGCCGGTTGCTGATATCGATCGCCACCTGCGCCAACGCTTCGTCCATCGGGATGAATACGTTGGCGTAGCGCTTGATTCCTTTCTTGTCGCCTAGCGCCTCGCGCAGCGTCTGTCCGAGGCAGATGCCGATGTCCTCGACCGTATGATGATCGTCGATATCGACGTCGCCTTTGGCGTCCACCTTCAAATCGAACCGCCCATGCTTCGTGAACAGATCGAGCATATGATTCAAAAACGGCACATCCGTTTCGATCTCAGATACACCGGTACCGTCAACGTTAAATGCGAGCCGGATGTCCGTCTCATTCGTTTTGCGCGCGATTTCGGCCTGGCGCCCGGCACCTTGCTGGTTTTGTTCAGCCACGCTGGTCCCCTTCTTTCTTCAAGCGAATTTCGATTGCCCGCGCATGCGCATCCAGCCCTTCGTGGCGGGCCAGCGTTATAATTTTCTCCCCGTCGCGCAGCAGCGCTTCCTTGCTATAGTAGATGACGCTCGATTTCTTCAAAAAGTCGTCCACGTTCAGCGGCGACGAGAACCGTGCCGTGCCATTCGTCGGCAGCACATGGTTCGGCCCCGCAAAATAGTCCCCCACCGGCTCCGAGCTGTAAGGCCCGAGGAAAATCGCCCCGGCGTTCTCGATCCGGCTCAAATAATCGAACGGCTCGCGCACGATGATTTCCAGATGCTCCGGCGCCAGCCGGTTTACGACGCCGACGCCTTCCGTCAGGCTGTCCACGGTCAAAATCGCGCCGTAATCGCGAATCGATTGCGCGGCGATGTCGCGGCGCGGCAGCTCGCTCAACTGGCGGTCCACCTCCTGGCGGACCGCTTCGGCCAGCTTCCGCGACGGTGTGACGAGAATGGCCGACGCCATCTCGTCGTGCTCGGCCTGCGACAGCAGGTCCGCCGCCACGTAGGCGGCGTCCGCCGTCTCGTCGGCCAAGACGACGATCTCGCTCGGCCCGGCGATGCTGTCGATGTCCACCGCACCGAACACGCTGCGCTTCGCCAGCGCGACGTAGATGTTGCCGGGGCCGACGATTTTGTCCGCCGCCGGAATCGACTCCGTCCCATACGCCAGCGCAGCTACCGCCTGCGCGCCGCCGACGCGGTAAATCTCGCGCACGCCCGCTTCCGCGGCTGCGACGAGAATGTGCGGGTTGATGCCCTCCACCCCGGCCGTGGCCGGAGGCGTCACCATCACGATTTCAGGCACGCCCGCGACCTGTGCCGGGATCGCGTTCATCAGCACCGACGACGGATACGCCGCCTTGCCGCCGGGCACATACAGCCCGACTCGTCGTAGCGGACGGATCACTTGGCCGAGAATGCTGCCGTCGGCTTGCAGATCCATCCACGAATTGCGCATTTGCTTCTCATGGAAGCGGCGTATATTCACGGCCGCTTCGCGGAGCGCCGTCAGAAAGCTCTCGTCCACCTGCGCATAGGCGGCTTCGATCTCCTCCTGCGTGACGCGCAGCTCCTCTATCTTGACGCCGTCAAACTGCTGCGCGAACTTGCGCAGCGCGGCATCCCCGTCCCGTCGCACCTCTTCGATGATGCGCTGTACGCTCTCGTTTTGCTCGGGCGTGCCATATTCGACTTCCCGCTGCAGCGAAAATTCCGATGCGGGCATCACTCTCATGACCGCAGCCTCCTTTGATGAATACAAATTTCTCTTCCTATGCTTCCGGCTATACAGCCGGCTATGAGGCTATACCTTTGCCGTCGCAGCGGCAATGACCGGCTGAAGCCGGTCACAGAGCGCCTGAATGGCGTCGTTTTTCATCCGGTAGCTGACGCGGTTGGCTATGAGCCGGCTCGTAATCGCAAAAATCTGCTCATGTTCCGCCAGCCCGTTTTCCCGGATCGTGCTGCCGGTCTCCACCATATCGACGATCCGGTCGGCCAGACCGATCAGCGGCGCCAGCTCGATCGAGCCGTTCAGCTTGATGACCTCCACCTGCTGCCCCTGCTCCCGAAAATATTGCGAGGCCACGTTCGGATATTTGGTCGCCACCCGCGGGTTCAGCACCGGCTGCCAATCCGGCAGCCCGATGACAGACATGCGGCAGCGCGCTATCCCGAGATCCAGCAGCTCGTATACGTCCCGGTTCTCTTCCATCAGCACGTCTTTGCCGACGACGCCGATATCCGCCACGCCGTATTCGACGTAGGTCGGCACATCGACCGGCTTCGCCATAATGAATTCCATCCGCGCCTCCGGAACGGCAATAATCAGCTTGCGCGAATCGTCCGTCTCCTCCGGAATGGCGAGCCCCGCTTCGCGAAACAACTTGGAAGCCTGTTTATAAATACGCCCTTTGGGCATTGCCACCTTCAATAAGTCCTGCATGCGCTGCCCCTCCTTACTCCGTAAACGATATGATGTCGCAATAGCGGGAGCCGTGCACTTGCAGCACGCCGTCTGCTTGCCGAACTTCATTCAGCCCTTTTTGTCCGTCCGCCAGAAGACGCGTCTCCGCAATAAAGCCTTCTCGTGAGCGGTATTCCCTTGCCTTAGCCAGCGCTACCGCCCGGTGACGCTCCGTGTAGACGATCAGCACGCGCTGCGGGGCTTCTTCCGTTTTACTTTTACCGATCACTTCCAGGATCCGGTTTGTCTTTAGCCCGAAGCCCGTCGCCGGCGCCGGACGCCCGAACTGCGCCAGCAGGTTGTCATACCGTCCCCCGCTGCATACGGGAAAGCCCAGGTCCGCAGCGTAGCCTTCGAACGTCATTCCTGTATAGTACGAAAAATCGCCGATCATCGTCAGATCGATTAGCACATGCTCGCTGACGCCATACGCTTCCAGCACGTCCCAGATTTCACACAGATGCGCAATGGCATGCTGGGCAACAGGGTCCTTCGTTACCTGCCGCGCCTGATTGCAAATCTCCTGCCCGCCGCGCAGCCGAAGAATGCCTTCCAGCTCCTGCTGCACTTCACGGGAAAGGCCGAGCGATTTGATCGTCTCCCGGTAGCCGACGTAATCGCGGCTGAGCAGGCACGCTTTCAGCGCGGTCTGCGCGTCCTGACGCTGCTGCAGCGTCTCTTGGAACAAGCCGTTGAGGAAACCCACATGGCCAAGGGCAATCTTGAACTGCTGCACACCGGCCGCTTGCAAGCAAGCGATGGCTAGAGCGATCACCTCGGCATCCGCTTCACTGGAAGCATCGCCGATGAGCTCTACGCCCGTCTGGAAAAACTCCGCATCCCGCCCCGCCTCGGCTTCGAACGCCCGAAACACGTTCGCTTGATACGAGAGCCGCAGCGGAAACGGATGCTCCTTGAGCAGCGAGGAGGCGACCCGTGCGATCGGCGCCGTCATATCGGAACGCATCACAAGCGTCGTGCCGTTCCGGTCCAGCAGCTTGAACAGCTTTTTGTCCTCCGTCGAGCTGGCCACCCCAACGGTATCGTAATACTCCAGAGTAGGAGTAATAATTTCTCTATAGCCCCAGCGCTCCATGCACTGCATGACGTTATATTCGATGCGGCGGAGCTTGGCCGCCGCTTCGGGGAGGTAATCTTTTACGCCTGTCGGCTTTTCAAACACCTTCGGTTTGGACACCGTCTTCACCCTGCTATCTTTAATTTTGCTTTAGTGCGCTACCATACTACCAAAATAAAGAATGTAATCGTAAGTTTATCACGGGAACGCTTGATTCGTCAATGATTCGATTGCACGGATCCCGGTTGCACGAATAAAGGCAAGAGCATATAATAAACAATACAAGGGAGCAACGGCTGCCACCGTGCTCCCCAGGTACAATAACCGCTTCAAAGGCGGTCGGCTGAATAAGGAATGATCGTGAAATAGACCGTATTCCATACGCGATGGGCGGTCTATTTCTTTTTGTTTTGGATAAGAGCAACGATGATGTTAACTATCAGCGTAAGCAGCGCAATAACCAGCATCCCAAAGCCGATCATTAAAGTCAGCGTGTCCTTAACCTCCACAGGCATCACCTCCCTTTCGGGAGATTAGCCGACCACCCTTGCAAGCCCTTTTATTGTACAAGCCGTATTATAGAACATAATGTTAACTTTTGCAAAATATTAAATTCGCAAATATAAAACACGCCGACTCACTTATCCTTCTCCGTCAAGCGCACATCCTCCCGGATCACCCGAAGCGGATTCCCCGCCACAAAGCTGTACGGAGCAACATCCTTATGCACGACCGAGCCCGAGCCCACGACCGCATGATCTCCAATCGTCACCCCGGGCAAAATCGTCGTATTCGCTCCGATCATCACATGAGAGCCGATTTTCACCCGCCCGAGCCGGTATTCCTTAATCAAGTACTCATGCGTCAAAATCGTCGAATTGTAACCGATAATCGTATTGTCTCCGACCTCGATCTTCTCCGGAAAAAACACATCCACCATCACCATCAACGCAAAGGAGGCATGCTCCCCTACCTTCATCCCAAGCACGCGGCGGTAGATCCACCGTTTCAGCGGCAAGGAGGGGGCATACCTGGAAATTTGGATAAAAATAAAATTGCGAACCGCCTTGAAACGGCTGATCGTCTTATATACCTGCCACAGCGAATTCGGCCCTTCCACCGGATATTTGTCCGTGTTTCTCAAGCGCTACTTCCCCTCAATCCCGACAATCGGCACAATATCGCGCATATCTTGAATGATATGGGTCGGGTTGTACTGTTTCAAATATTCGGTCCCTTTCAGCGACCAAGCGACCGCTACCGACGGAATGCCCGCATTGTGCGCCGCTTCGATGTCATAGTGGCTGTCGCCGACCATTAGCGCGGACGAGAGGTCGCCGCCAAGCTCCCGGACCGCTTTGTGAATCCCTTCCGGGTCCGGCTTCGCTTTCTCGACGTCGTCCACCGTTACAATCGTACCGAAATAGTCGTACAGCCCCATCAGCTTCAGTCCCATTTCCGTCGTCTGCCGGATTTTGCTAGTCACCACGCCCAGCTTGACCCCGGCGGCATGAAGCTTGGCCACCGTCTCGCGTACATAGGGAAATTCCCGCACCAGCTCGTCATGATGCGCAATGTTGAACGCCCGGTACTTTTGCACCAAATCGTCCACCTGCTCCCGTCCGGAAAAGAATATCATCTGCTCGATCAACGGCCGTCCCATGTTCGGCACAATGTGTTCCCGGGTTACCGGCTCCGCGGTGATTCCCTCAAACGTATGCAAGAACGACTGAATAATGAGCTCGTTCGTATCGACAATCGTTCCGTCCAGATCAAATAACACGGTTTGTATCATGCTGCTACTCCTTTGCCTTTACGTCTGCTTCTTTGCTGCCATCTGGCCGAGTATCTGTACCAACGGCTTCTCCCGTTCCTTCCGACACTTGTCCGATCCGTACAATCGGATCGCTATAGCGCTCCGAAGCTGCGCCCGTCCGGCGGCGAACGATGATAAGCGCAATCGCAGCCAGCACGATCAGTACCGCCAGAAGCTGCGAAATCCGCACGTTACCTCCGTAGGTCATGAATCCGGGCTCGAAACCGAAAGCTTTCATCGGCGACCACATGCCGTTCATCAGCGCGGCCAGCCAGCTCGGTCCCGTAAAATCAAGGCTGTCTGTCCGCAAGCCCTCTACGAAAAACCGCCCGATCGAATACCAAATGAAATAACTGAAGAAAAGCTCCCCCGCCCGCAAAAACGAACGCCGACGCAGCACGAACAGCAGGAGGAGTCCTACGACGTTCCAAAGCGACTCATATAGAAACGTCGGATGGTAATACTGGCCTTCAATCAGCATTTGATTGACGAGCCAGTCCGGCAGATGCAGATTGTTCCTGAGGAACGACTCCGCCACCGTTCCGCCGTGCGCTTCCTGGTTAATGAAGTTGCCCCAACGCCCGATCGCTTGTCCGATAATTAATCCCGGCGCGCAAATATCGGCAATACGCCAGAACGAATAGCCTTTCCGCCGCACGTAAATGACCGCCGCGATAATTGCGCCGATCAACGCCCCGTAGATGGCAATACCGCCTTCCCAGACGGCAAAGACTTTCCATAGATTATCTTGATAATCTTCCCATTTGAAAGCGACATAGTAAATTCTTGCGCCAACGATCGCCGACGGCACCCCGATCAGCACCAGATCCATGAAGAAGTCCGGAGACATGCGGAACCGTCTGCCTTCTCGAATCGCGAGCAGCAGACCGACCAGCGCCGCCGTACCCAAGATAATGCCGTACCAACGGACGCTCAACGGACCGATCGCAAAAGCAATCGGATTAATCGCGAGAAACATGCTTGTGACTCCTTCCTTATGCCAAAAATTTGTCCACCCTCAAAACGGGGCTTCCCCTTACAAATCGTCCATGTCCTCGGCCAGCGACTCGGTCAATTTATTCGTAAACTGCAGGGCCGCGTTATAGCCCATCCGTTTCAAGCGGAAGTTCATCGCCGCAACCTCAATAATAACCGCCAGGTTTCGTCCCGGCCGCACCGGAACCGTTACAAGCGGTATGTTCGTATCGATAATCTGCGTCGTTTCCTCGTCCAGGCCGAGCCGGTCGTACTGTTTGTCCTGCTGCCAAGTCTCCAGCTTGACCACCACGGATATTTTCTTCTCGGTACGCACCGCACCGGCGCCGAACAGCGTCATAACGTTAATAATCCCGATGCCGCGGATTTCAAGCAGGTGCCGGATTAACTCGGGCGCATTGCCGATCAGCTGATGGTCGGCCGTTTGACGGATTTCCACCGCATCGTCCGCGATCAGCCGGTGTCCTCGCTTCACCAGCTCCAATGCCGTTTCGCTCTTGCCGATACCACTGGACCCGGAAATCAACATCCCGATACCATATACATCGACCAGCACCCCATGAATCGTCGTCGTAGGGGCAAGCCGGTTTTCCAGAAAGTTCGTTACGCGGCTGGCCAAAATCGTCGTCGCCATCGCCGTCCGAACGACCGTGATCTGATGGTCGTTGGCCGCAGCAAGCAACTCGATTGGCGCGTCCATCCCGCGACTGATAATAATGCAGGGTGTCTCCTCCGGCGCGCACAGCCGGTGCATCCGGTCCATCCGCTCCTCCGACGACAATCCGTCGAAAAACGTCAGCTCCGTTTTGCCGAGAATTTGAACCCGGTCCGTCGGATGGAATTCATAGTATCCAGCCATCTCGAGCCCGGGACGGTACAAATCCGCCGTGACGATCGGACGCTTCAGTCCCTCTTCGCCGCAAATAATTTCCAGATGGAACTCTCTCACCAAATCCGATACTTTCACTTTTTTCGGCATCGTGATCTTTCTCCTTTTTATCCCAATATCCTCATCCTAAAGGAATCAGTCGCATAAATCAACCGGAAGAAGCCGTGCGAAGCCCTCTTACCTGCTGGACAAAACGATCCAGCGCAAGCGTGCCCGCCCGCTCCTCGCCTTGGATCAACGACAACAAACGGGTCAGACGCTGGCCGCGAATCCGCAGCTCTTTCAGTTCCTCCGTAGCAAGCATCCGTCCTACGGTCCAGCGCGACAGTACGGCAATGCCGAGTCCGGCCGCAACCGTCTCCTTGACGCCTTGCGTACTGCTCAGCACATAGGCCCGTTGTACCCGCAATCTCCACTCGCGGATCAATCGGTCGCTATAAGCCCGGGTACCGGAGCCGACCTCGCGGAAGATCCAGACTTGGTCCTGCAAAGCGTCCGGCGTCACTTCCCGGTACGCCGCAAGCGGATGGCCGGCCGGAACGGCCACGATCATCTCGTCCTCCATGAATGTCTCCGAACGAATCCCCGGCCGCTGTAGCTCTCCTTCGACCAGCCCGACCTCCAGTTCGTGCGCTTGCACGAGCCGCTCGATTTCATCCGTATTGCCGACGGTGACCTGTACCTCTACCCCCGGATACAGCCGTGCATAGCTCGCCAGCAGCTTGGGCAAAAGAAACTCTCCGATCGTGAAGCTTGCCCCGACGCTTAAACTGCCGGAGACGACCTGATTCAGCCTGTCGATCTCATGCTTCGCCGTCTCGTATTGCAGCAGTATCGCCTTCGCTTGTCGATACAAGATTTCCCCCGCCTCCGTCAGCTTCACCCGCTTCGACGAACGGTGAAGCAGCTTCGTCCCGAACTCGTTTTCCAAGTTGCGGATATGCATGCTAACCCCGGGCTGAGACAAATGCAGCAGCTCCGCGGCACGTGAAAAATGCTGCAGCTCCGCAACGGTCACAAACACTTTCAACTGCTCGATGCTCATGAATCTTCCACACTCCCTAGCTCTTCGTACAGCCGCGCTGTCCGGACGAACCCTTCATTCGTAGAGGCTACGCCTAGCATATCGCGATTTCCCTTCCAATGCCAGCCGCCAGCCGCAGCAAAAAAGGCCAGCCCGTCAGGACTGACCTTTTATTCCGTTCGATCCACATTAAGCGTTCAGCAAAATGGAATTCGTCGTATCTTTATCGAAGAAGTGAACTTTGTTCATGTCCACAGCAAGCTTCACGTTGGAGCCTTCTTTAGCGTTCGAGCGGCCGTCTACACGAACAACGGCCATTTGGCTGCCGATTCCGCTTAGGTGCAAGAGCATTTCATGACCGAGGTTCTCCGCCACCTCCACATGAGCGTTGATGATGGTGTTCGGAGAAGCTTCCATAAAGATCGCTTCTTCGTGGAAATCTTCCGGACGTACGCCCAGCACGACTTCCTTGCCGGCATAACCTTTTTCGCGGAGGATTTTGGCTTTGCCTTCCGGTACTTCGACATTAAAGCCTGCTGCTTTAAAGTACAAGCTGCCGCCTTGCTCAGCAAATCCACCATGGATAAAGTTCATGGATGGGGAACCGATAAAGCCGGCTACGAACATGTTCACCGGATAGTTGTAGATCTCCTCCGGAGAAGCCGCTTGTTGAATGATGCCTTTATCCATAACGACGATCCGGTCGCCCATCGTCATCGCTTCCGTTTGGTCATGCGTTACGTAGATTGTCGTCGTTTCGAGACGTTTCACGAGCTTCGTAATTTCGGCGCGCATTTGTACGCGCAGCTTCGCGTCCAAGTTGGACAGCGGTTCGTCCATCAGGAACACTTGCGGCTCACGGACAATCGCCCGGCCCAAGGCAACACGCTGACGCTGACCGCCGGAGAGCGCCTTCGGCTTGCGGTCGAGCAAGTGCTCGATATCGAGAATTTTAGCCGCTTCGCGCACGCGAGCGTCGATGTCGGCTTTTTTGAATTTACGCAGCTTCAAACCGAATGCCATGTTTTGATATACGTTCATATGGGGATACAAAGCGTAGGATTGGAATACCATCGCAATATCGCGGTCTTTCGGAGCGACGTCGTTCACGAGACGGTCGCCGATATACAGTTCGCCTTCCGTGATTTCTTCCAAACCGGCGATCATCCGCAGCGTCGTGGATTTACCGCAACCGGAAGCGCCTACCAGAACCAGAAATTCCTTGTCCTGAATATCGAGATGGAAGTCTTTCACCGTTGCTTCTTCTGCGCCCGGATATTTTTTGACGATGTGGTTCAAACGTACACCTGCCATGATTGATTCCCCCTACGAATTAGTATCGTGTTCATTGGTTAAATCATACCGTAACAAGGCGTATCATGACTATGCACAATCTCTACAAAAAAACTACTTTCTTTTCGTTACTTTGTACAATAGCATGGCAATCTTCACAAGCACGGCATTATTGAACGTCCGCACGTCCAATCCCGTCTCCTGCTTGAATTTGTCCAAACGGTACAACAGCGTATTGCGGTGAATATACAGCTTTTTGGCGGTCTCGCTGACGTTGCAGTCCAATTCGAAAAACTGTTCAAGCGTCGTCATCGTCTCCGCATCGAACGCCACGTCGAGCCGTTTCAGTACATGCTCCAGAAAGCTCGCCTTCTCTGCTTCCGGTACCAAATGCACCAGCCTTTCCAGTTGGAGCTCCCATGGCATATGCATGTTGCTGCCTACGTGATACGTGCGTCCCAGCATCATCGTCTCCCTGAGCTGGAGCACCGCGCCATATAACGATTTGGCCGGCATGATCGGGTAGTGGATGGCCAGATGGCACTCGCCTACCCATTCGTTCTCAAGCATTTCGTGCAAGCCGTAGCCGGTGGCCGCGAGCCGGTCTTCCAGCGTTTCGCTGTCCGAATCTTCCTTATCGTCGCCGGAATCCATCGACATGATTTTCTCCGAGCCGAGAATGAGCCATTCCTTATCCGTCAGTGGAATCAAGGTCATATCCGCATCGAAGAACGATTCCAGCAGCTTCTTCAGCTCCCGGTCGTGCGCCCGCCGCGAGGTTGTGTAATCCCCATACAACAGCAGCGGAATTTTTTTGGAGTAAAGCGACAGCTGCGACACCAGAGCATCGGGCATCTCGGCCTGCGTCAAGCCCAGCTCCTGCTGCGTGCGAAGCCAATCGCGCACCATCCCCGCTTTGCGCTCCTCCTCGTTGACGAGCGACGGAGACTTTTTATCCTGCGTTTTACGGCTTTCCAGCGTAAGCTCCACAAGCCGCCGTTCCACCGGCGATACGGCATCTGCCTGTATGGTCAGAAGCAGCGCCTCCTGCCCTTCTTTTTGCGCCAAAAAAAGAAGCCTGTCCTCTCTAATCAAGCTTCCGCCTACGGACCCCGGCTCGGCCCTATGCTTCTCCGCTTCGCGCCGCCACGCTTCCCAGGCCCATTTGGTGGTTTGAACCGGAGTATTCAATATGGCTTCAAGCTGCTCCCTCACTTGTTCCCAATCCATCTCCTCGCTCCCAACCCTATGTCTGTATTAAATAACTGATTACCATCTATTGTATCACAATCGGGACTAGGAACCGCAACAAAAGGAGCTGCCTTTGGACCGTAAATCATTAATTGCGTTTAGCTAAGGATAAGAGCATAAGATACGGTAATAATAAAAATGTAAATTTTCCACCGTCATCCATTCTTTAGCAAAGAGAAGGAGGACTGTGCTATTCCCGAACTGCGCTATGGCTGCACCACCGTCCCGTTGGAACTGCCTTCGGGCAGGACGTACGATACATTGACATACGGACTCGAAACTTTACCGACATCTCCCGAGCTGTCCCAAAACCGGATTCGCGAAGCATTGGCGGCGCCTATCGGGGCAAAGAGACTCCGTGAGCTTGCCAAGGGGACAAGCCGGGCCGTCATTCTGATCAGCGACGGTACCCGTTTGTGCCCGACCGCGCTGCTTTTGCCTCCGCTGCTGGAGGAGCTTGGCGCGGCTGGCCTTGGCGACGATCAGATTGATATTGTTGTGGCGCTCGGCGCCCATCGCAAGCACACGCCCGACGAATTGAAACGGCTGGTCGGGGCGGAAATCTACGCGAGAGTACGCGTGCATAATCATTCGGCCGAGTCGGAGGACTGCGTTTATAGGGGGACGACGTCGCTCGGCACCCCGGTCGAGATCAACCGCCTGGTCGCCGAGGCGCCGCTGCGCATTGCAACGGGCAACATCGAGCCGCATACAATGGTAGGCATTTCAGGGGGTGTCAAGGCGCTCGTACCTGGTGTGGCGTCCAAGCGCACCATTGAATGCCACCATGCGTTGTCGTTAACATACAAGGCCGTGCCCGGCGTCCCGATGAATCCGCTGCACATCGATTTAGAGGAAGCCGAGCGGTTCGTTCCAATACAATTCTTGCTCAATGTGATTGTCGACCACGATCGTCATGTGCTGAAAGCCGTAGCCGGAAATCCCGCGGAAGCTCATAAGAAAGGGACCGAATTTGTCGCCGGCTGGTTTACCCGGCAGGTAACCGAACTGTACGATGTCGTCATCGTTTCGGCCGGGGGAGCTCCGAAAGATTTGCAAATGTATCAAACTTTAAAAGCGCTCCGAAATGCCGCCGCTTTCGTAAAGCCGGGAGGTGCCCTGCTTCTTGTGGCGGAGTGTCCCGAAGGGATGGGAAACGGCTTGTTTCAGCATTGGATCGAAACGATGGGTGATCGCCGTAAAATGACGGACAAGCTGCGGGAACGATTCGTACTGGGCGCCCACAAAATTTTGCATGTGGAAGAAGTGCTGCACCGTGCCCGGGTATTTGTCCTTTCCTCATTGCCCCGTCACTTGATAGAATTGCTGGGCTTTTATCCGGCCGACGATTTAAGCGCTACGGCCCAAGCTTTGCTGCAAGCCCCTGGTGCGAAGCTGGCTCTCATGCCGTTCGGCTCGCTAACCTATCCGCGTCATCACCGCTAACAGAACGGAGGAAGATTCGTATGAACTGGATCGGATGGCCCATGGCACGCGTCGTTTTTTTGTTCGTGGGCGTCGCTTTTTTTGCCATTTGGATACAAGTGACCATCTCGCATTACCGTCAAAACTTTCACCATAAAGCCATGTGGGTTCCCGTCGTCTCTGCCCCCATTTTCAGCCTGCTTGCCGTATTGCTTGCCTATTACCGGCTGGATTGGCTGCTTTACCTTTTTTCCTATCTTATGTGGTTCGGCGTTGTTGCAGGCGGCATCGGGTTTTACTTTCATTTCCACGGGGTAGGCGTTCGCGTCGGCGGCTACACGATGCGCAACTTTCTTGTCGGTCCTCCTGTCGTGCTTCCGGTCTTGTTCAGCGCCTTGAGCGTCCTTGGACTTCTCGCCTATTATTGGAGGTAAATCAATGAAAAAGCTCACAAGGTACCCTTCCTACGATGTCATGCACGAAAAAGACGCTTGGGACGATCATACCCAGCGAATCGTGCTTTCCCGGCTGCACACGACTGGCGATTATGTGTTCCTGACGACCGTCGAGGCCGAACATTTGCGGGCCTGGTGCTCTCTCTTGGTCGATGACGAACGTCCGGAAATCATTCAGTTCGTATTGGATCATATCGATCGGACACTGGCAGGCGGACAAGAAAGTCAGCGTAAAAGCGGCGAGCCGGAGGCAGCCGTACTAGTGCGCGAAGGGCTTCATGCCCTGGATCTCGCCTGTCAAACGATCCATACCGAACGCTTCTTTCACCTTCAACCAAAGCAGAAAAAACAGCTCATGGTCGATGTCAGCCGCAATCAAGCGGTACCTCTCGAAGTGTGGCAGCACGTGCCGCAGGAAGCGTTGTTCAAGAAATTGCTGAATCTCACTGTCGAGGCTTATTATTCTCATCCTGAAATATGGTCGGAGATCGGATACGGGGGTCCCGCTTATCCGCGCGGCTATGTACGTATGCATCCGGGACAGCTTGATCCATGGGAGCCCAAGGAGGAGAAACAGCAGCATGAAGCGTAAATATGAGGGCGAGACGGTCGATGTCGTCATTGTGGGAGCCGGGGCTGCCGGCGGCGTGCTGGCGAAAGAGCTGAGCGAAGCCGGCATGACTGTCGTCGTGCTGGAAGCCGGACCGTTCCGGGACCCGCAGCACGATTTTGCCAGCGATGAGCTATCTATGCAAAGTTTGGGTTGGCAGGAAGCACGTATCGTGGATGGTCATGACCCGCTGCAAATGGGCCATAACAATTCCGGCTGGGGGGTTGGCGGGGGAACGACGCATTTTACCGGAGTCTTTTTGCGTTTTCATGAAAGCGATTTTCGAACCAAAACGCTGGACGGCGTCGGAGAGGATTGGCCGATCGGCTATTCCGATCTTGAGCCTTACTATACCAAGATCGAGAAGGAGATCGCTGTATCGGGCCCAAAACATTTCCCTTGGGGCGAATTTCACGGCCCTTATCCTTACCCCGAACGCGATCCGATAAGCCCGAACGCGCAGGTATTTGCCAGAGGCTGCGAAAAGCTCGGCATTCGCTGGGTCGTCAGCCCGCTGGCCATATTGTCCGCGCCCTTCGAAGACCGACCGCCCTGCATCAATCGCGGTTTTTGCAACCAAGGCTGTATGCCGAACGCCAAATTCAGCACCCTGATCGTCCATATTCCCAAAGCGATTGAAGCCGGTGCCGAAGTGCTGGCGGATTGCAGAGTTACTCAAGTGAATACGGACGAGAGCGGCCGGGCCACGGGAGTAACGTTTGTTCATAACGACGTGACCTATGAGCAGCGGGCAAGGTTAGTCATTTTGTCCGCCTATGTCGTAGAGACACCGAGACTGCTCCTGAATTCAGCCAACAGCCGGTTTCCGAACGGACTCGCCAACAGCAGCGGATGGGTCGGGAAAGCGTTCATGACCCACAGCAGCCACGATGTCTATGCACGATTTGAAGAAGAGGTCCGCCTGTATAAAGGAACCCCGGTGCTTGCCACGACGCAGGACTTTTACGCCACTTCCCCTGAACGCGATTTTGCCCGTGGCTATACGCTGCACGCCCACGGGGTCCGGCCGGTGAGCTTTGCCAGTGGAATTACCCAATCGGGTAAGAACGGTCTCATTTGGGGAACACGTTTGCGGGAAACGGTACTCGACTACAATTATTTCGGCCGAATCACGTTAGTTGGGGAGGTACTCCCGAACCCGGACAACGCCATTACCTTGAGCGATGAAAAGGATGCTTTCGGCATGCCACGCGCGAAAGTCACTTTCAGCTATGGAGAAAACGACAACCGGCTTATCCAGCATGCGATCGGAACGATGAGCGAAATTTTAAGCGCCGCGGGAGGCAAGCCCGAATTCGTCATCCCCGATACGGCTCATTTGATGGGAGGCTGCCGTATGGGCAACGATCCCGATACGTCCGTCGTGAACTCCTACGGACAGACGCACGATATTCCGAATCTGTTTATATGCGACGCGAGTATTTTCGTGACGTCCGGAGGCGGCAATCCGACCAATACGGTGATGGCGCTCGCGGCCCGTACTGCCGATTATATCAAGGCGACCATGAAGCGAATGGAGCTTTGACTATCCCCTACTCATCCTTTACGGTAAAATAAACACATACTGTGTTTACAAGCTACTTAGGAGGGAGAACCGTTGGCTATAGTCGAAGTAACCGTGATTCCCATCGGAACCGAAACGACCAGCTTAAGCAGATATGTCGCCGATCTGCACCGCCTGCTGGAACAAGCCCCGGAACCGATTCAATTCCAAATGACGCCGATGAGCACCATCATTGAAGGAGAGCTTCAAGATTTATTTCAAGTGCTTCGGCGTCTGCATGAAGCCCCGTTCCAGCACGGAGCCCAACGCGTGTCCACATCGATCAAAATCGACGACCGCCGTGACAAAATTACTTCGATGGAGCAAAAGCTTCGCTCCGTCCGCGACAAACTTCAGTCGTGAAGTAAAAAGCAAATACAATGCAAAAAAGAGACCCCTTGAGGTCTCTTTACTTGTCACCTAAATGGTGAGCCATGTAGGACTCGAACCTACGACACCCTGATTAAAAGTCAGGTGCTCTACCAACTGAGCTAATGGCTCGTAAGTATAACTGGTGGAGGCTGATGGATTCGAACCACCGAACTCGTCAGAGAACAGATTTACAGTCTGCTGCGTTTGGCCACTTCGCTAAGCCTCCGTGCAATGGCTATAAAGCCTATGGTGGCTCGGGACGGAATCGAACCGCCGACACGAGGATTTTCAGTCCTCTGCTCTACCGACTGAGCTACCGAGCCTTATGTATGCGGTTAGCTTGTCCCTTAAAGTTCGAGCTTATCCTACTTGGTAAGTTAAATCATGGCGGAGCCGACGGGATTCGAACCCGCGGTCTCCTGCGTGACAGGCAGGCATGTTAGGCCTCTACACCACGGCTCCACACTATAAAATTGAAACAACTGGTGCCGCCGAGAGGACTTGAACCCCCAACCTACTGATTACAAGTCAGTTGCTCTACCAATTGAGCTACAGCGGCATATGGTGGAGGCTGACGGGATCGAACCGCCGACCCTCTGCTTGTAAGGCAGATGCTCTCCCAGCTGAGCTAAGCCTCCATGGGATAAATATATATGGTAGCGGCGGAGGGGATCGAACCCCCGACCTTACGGGTATGAACCGTACGCTCTAGCCAGCTGAGCTACGCCGCCAAACTTGAAACGGAGAGAGAGGGATTCGAACCCTCGCACCACTTGCGCAGTCTAACCCCTTAGCAGAGGGTCCCCTTGAGCCACTTGGGTATCTCTCCAAGCTTAAACTTTCAAGACTTGCGCCCTGAAAACTGGATCGAAACAAAGCGCGTTCCA
>NZ_BSDJ01000030.1 GCF_027925525.1 Paenibacillus tyrphae
CCCCTACGGGTCATAGATAGTAGGGGTGAGAACCCGCCGGGCTTCCCCCTACGGTAACCTGCGGTTGTGGTGGAATGGCAGACACGCTATCTTGAGGGGGTAGTGGGCGTACGCTCGTGGAGGTTCGAGTCCTCTCAACCGCATCACAAAGAGAAAGAGCTTGCATCCAAGCGGATGCGGGCTCTTTCTCTTTTTTAGCATAAACCATCAGCGGTGCAAACTTTTCATGCAGTTCATCATGCGGAAAGTTAAAGCCGATCGCGCCAGCCGCTTTCCCAGCGGACGTATTCCTCCTGCGCGGCTTCTTTGGTATGCCCGTATTTCTCCTGAAGCTTCCCGAGGAGCTTTTCCTTTTCCCCGTTAATAACATCGAGGTCGTCGTCGGTCAATTTGCCCCATTGCTTTTGAGCTTCGCCCTTCAACTGCCTCCATTTTCCTTTCAAAACGTTGGTATCCATTCGAATCAGCTCCTTTTGGAAGAAATGTACTATGCATTTAACCCGGTTGTCCGCTTATTGAAACAAGTTTCTTAGGGAAGCGAAGCATTGTTTGGCCCTATCGCCGTTCGGGTAATCAAGGAAGGAAGTCAGACTTCCATAACCGAAAGGAGATGTTCCCATGTTGAAAACGGAGCAACTGGAAGAGCGGATCATGAAGGTGCTGGAGGCGAATGACGTCTGCGCGTTCGGTACGGTCGATGGCGATCGGCCGAAGATTAGGTACATGGTGTTGTTTCACGAAGGACTCACGGTATATTTGGCGACCAACAGCCGAACGGATAAAGTGGACGAGCTGCAGGAAAATGCAAACGTATTTGTCCTGACAGGGTATGACGGAACCCCTACGTCCGAAATTGTACAGATGGAAGCGACAGCGAAGTTGTGTACGGATAACCGCCTGTGGGAGAAGTTGTGGAACGACGAGCTCAGCCGCTGGTTTGAAGGGCCACACGACCCGGACTATATTGTTCTTGAACTGAATCCGACGAGAATCGAATACGTCAAAGGGGAATCCGAGCCGCAGGTGTGGCAAAAGTAACTTAGCCCATAGGGACAGGCAGGGAGGAGGGGTAGTGGATGTTCAAACGTATTCATAAGCTTGTGATCGAGCTTCCGAAACCGAAACACGCCGACCCGAATGCGGCGGCAGCCGTTCAGGAGTTGCTGGGCGGAAGGTTCGGGGAAATGTCGACGCTGAATAATTACATGTTTCAGTCGTTTAATTTTCGCGGCAAAACAAAGCTGAAGCCCTTCTACGATCTGGTGTGCAGTATTACAGCGGAGGAATTTGGTCACGTCGAGCTGGTTACGAATGCTATCAACCTGTGCTTGACCGGGTCTACGCAGCCGACCGATCCGAATGCGGCACCGATGATGGACGCGCTCGATAAGCGGAACTCGCACCATTTTATCGCTTCAGCTCAAACGGCTCTGCCGTTAGACTCTATGGGCAAAGGTTGGTCCGGGGATTACGTATTCAACAGCGGCAATCTGGTGCTGGACCTGTTGCACAATTTCTTCTTGGAATGCGGGGCTAGGACGCATAAAATGCGCGTGTATGAAATGACGGACCATCCCGTGGCGCGCGAAATGGTCGGTTATCTGCTCGTCCGTGGGGGTGTGCATGTCGTCGCTTATGCCAAAGCGCTGGAAATTGCGACAGGTGTGGACATGACGAAGTTGGTTCCGGTCCCCAACCTGAGCAACCGGGCGTTCGAAACAACCCGAAAATACGAGGAACAGGGTCTTCATCGCAAGCTGTACCGTTTCAGCGACGACGCTTATGAGGAGATACGGCAAATCTGGAAAGGTTCTCACCCGGAGGACGGCCAACCGTTGGAAGTGGTTGACGGTACGCCGGAAGGCGGACCCGTTCCGGAGCTGGACGAGGTGCAGGAAGAATTCGCTCCGGGCATCGGCCCCGATGAGTTTATGGAAATTGCGAGAAGGCTTCAGCGGTCTGCAGGAATGTAAAGGCGGGATCGTCTAAACTTGTGGGCAGCTCCCGTTTCCTCGGAACAGATTCGCTTCTTGTGTGTGTTACCGGCGTTTCCGGGGGAAATACTCTGCTAAAGGATGCCACTTTACTTTTTCCTACGAAACCTATACAATGAATAGTACATCCGCGGTTGTGGTGGAATGGCAGACACGCTATCTTGAGGGGGTAGTGGGCGTACGCCCGTGGAGGTTCGAGTCCTCTCAACCGCATATCCAAATAGCCTACTGATCGTGCAAAGCCCTGAATCTTCAGGGCTTTTTGCTTTTTCCGGACAAATAAAAAATATTTTTTGCGTTTAGCGTCAAACCGTTTTCGCTTTGGCAGCGTTTCCTCTATTGATTGGCCTAATAGCCTTTAAAATTCGAGGAGGAATCTGATGATGAACAAACGCTGGAAATATGCAGTCCTACTGCTGGGAAGTGCCCTGACGATCTCAACGTCTGCAAACGCTGCAACTGCTGCGGACAATTCCAAGGTCACGGCGGTCGCTGTCAAAACGGATGCGCAAATCGCTGCGGAGCTGGGAGTATTGCAGGGCGATGGTAGTGGTGTAACGGCAAGCTACTTGTCCCAATCGACGACCCGTTTGCAGGCAGCGATTTTGTTCCTGCGGCTGCAGGGCTTGGAGAACGAGGCTCTGGGCTTCAAAGGGGGCGCGAATTTCGATGATGCCGGCGCGGTCAATGAAAGCAACCAGGCGGTATTAGGCTACTTGAAAGCGAATCCGCAGCTTGGGTGGACGGGGACCGGCTCGGGACGGTTCGAACCGATGGGTTCAATTACGGCGCAGCAGTATTACAAAGTGATTTTGGAATCGCTTGGCTATAAGCAGGATACCGATTTTGCTTTTGCAGACACGATCCGCTTTGCGGAAGGCAAGGGGTTGAAACAAATCGCGGAAGCGGGCAATCTGAATAACGGGCATATCGCTACGGCAACGGTGGAGGCGCTCGGGGCGAAGCTAAAGGCCGGGGACAAGACGCTGCTGGATGCTCTCGTCGGCCAAAAGGTCGTTACCGCCGAAGCTGCGGCGGCTGCAGCCGCGTCGTCGGTTCGTCTCGCGACGAACGATAAGGTCGGCACTTATTTGACGGACGGTTCCGGCAAAACGCTTTACACGTTTACGAAGGACACGCCGTTCCAGAGCGCTTGCAAGGATCAATGCGCCGTCAACTGGCCGGTATTCAAAGCGGAATCGCTGCAGCTCCCGGCGTCCCTGAAAATAGAAGATTTTGGCGTTATTACGCGGGAGGACGGCACGAAGCAAACGACATATAAGGGAAGCCCGCTTTACTATTTCCTGAAAGACACGAAGGCTGGGGAAGTAAACGGACATGGCGTCAACAACGTTTGGTTCGCAGCAAAACCGGAAGGCGCTGCTATGAAGCAGGAAGACAAGCAGCCGGCTGCTTCCAAGGAATATCAGGTGCAGATGGCCGGATTCGCTTTCTCCGTCAAAGAATTGACGGTCGAAGCGGGCTCGAAAGTAACGTTTACGAATAAAGATAAAGTCAAGCATAATGCCGTATCGGACACGCTCGGCGACGACGGCAAGCCGGTATTCGAAACGAAGCTGCTGGGAGAAGGCGAATCCGAAACGATCACGCTGACCAAGCCGGGCACGTATACGTATTACTGCGCTCCGCATAAAGCAGAGATGAAAGCGACGATTATCGTCAAGTAAGATGTGACTGAACGTTAACCCGGGGTACCCGCCGCAAGGAGGGCCTCGGGTTGTTTGATGTGGAGCGGCTAAAAATTGCATGTTGCCAAACGAAAAGAAATGTCGGAATATGGAGTCAATTCGCTTCCTGTTACTCGTTTACAACTGGAACAAGGAGCGCGCGTCAGAGACGGGGGTGTTCCGATACGTGCAGCAATATTCGGACGAGCAATTGATGGAACTAATCAAAGCCAAACAAAGCGAAGCGCTTCATGCGCTGTACGACCGGTATGCCAAGCTGGTCTATTCGTTCGCGATGAAAGCAAGGAAGGACCCCGAATTTGCCCGGGACGTTGTGCAGTTAGTATATACCCGCATTTGGACGACGGAGAGCGGATACGATCCGGCGAGGGGGCTATTCGTCAATTGGCTGCTAACCGTTACCCGTAATTTGACGATTGACCAGCTGCGGAAATTAAGAAAGCAATCCGCCTTGGTGCCGCTAGAGCATAGGATCGAAGCGGAATTAGGCGCAGCGGAAGTCCATCCTTTTGCAGATCCTGTCTCCCGGAAGCTGTTCAAGCAGCAGCTGGAGGAGGCATACCGATATATGTCAGAACAACAGATCAAGCTAATCCGGCTATTTTATTGGGAGGGCTACACCTTAAGCGAAATTGCCGAGATGTCGGAAGAGCCGCTCGGAACAGTAAAAAGCCGACTCCACCAAAGCTTGAAATTATTGCGCAAGCACATGACGTCTTGGAGAGAGGAGTGAACGACATGGTTCGAGAAAAATCGGGATGCGAGCTATGCTTTTCTTATTTTCTAGATGAGCTTTCGGAGGAACGGAAGCGGGCATTCGAGCGTCACTTGTCCGAATGCCGGATTTGTACCCAAGAGCTCGCGGAGCTTCGGCAGACGTGGCAAGCACTGCCCGCTGAAGCTGAGCTGGTGGAATTGCCTGAAGACTTAAAAGAGCAGGTGCTAGGAAAGGTGCTTGGAGGGCCTGCGTCTGCGGGCGGGGAGACGCTCCTTGAAGAGCGTCCGACGGATAAGCGGACGACCGTGGAGTGGCGTCTTAACGATGTGGCAGCACGGCGGCGCAAACGGTGGACGAAAGGGCTCGGATATACGGCGGCTGCGCTGTTCTTCTTCGTTTGCGGAGCGGGAACTGCCATCGTCGGGGACTTTAGCCTTCCGTTCAAATCCTCTGTCGAGCGGCCGGAAACCCGGCTGGCCATTCCTGTGGAAGTGATCGGACAATACAAGTTGCAAGCTTTTGACCAAGCGCTTCCGTCGGCAGCCGGGCAGGGATGGTTGACGCGTCAAGGCGATAAAGCGCAGCTGGTGCTGCAATTTCACGGTTTGCGGCCAACGGACGGAGTTCAGGCGTACCAAGTGTGGCTGCTGCGCGACGGGAAGCGTTCCAACTGCGGAACGTTCCAGGTCGATTCTCAAGGAGCAGGAATGCTGACTTGGGACATGGGACTTGAGGATACTTCCTTCGACGGTATCGGAATTACGCTGGAGCCCGATTCCCGTGGGTCCGAGCCGCGCGGGAAAAAAGTGCTGGGCACCTGAGTCGCCATAACGAATGGACAATCATAAACGCATGAAGTCTTGACGCTCCGCTTTCGGCCGGCAGGCCCGGCAGACGCCGACGACTTTGCCGGCTGTGGCGTAAAAGGTCAACTCCTTCGAAGGAACCTTTCGTCGGCACAAGGAGCAGCTTTGTCTTGATTGATTTTTACCGCCGGGGCGGCCGAATCGGTTTCGTCTGAAAAACTTCGGAAGAACGACAGCTAGACAGGACACAAGCAGGATACCGGCGATTACGATGACGTAAGGCTGGATAGCCAGGGGGAACCACCTCGCGTTACTACAGGATTGTGTTGATACGAATAGGGTTCGGCAGAAAACGACAATTTCCTTTATTTGTATTGATGGGCTTATCTATTTGGATTATACTGGCCTTAGCGAACGGGCTTCCGGCGTTTGCTCCATCTTTCGAAGAAATGAGGCGAGCTTGTGCAAATTAACGCAACATTGAACGCCGTTAGCGGCGGAAACGCATTGAAGCAGGCGGTCGGTATTGCTCTGCTAAGTCAGATGAAGGATTCTCAGACTGCCCAAGCGGCTACGCTGCTTCAAGATTTTGCGGCGGCACAGCATCCCAACCTGGGCAAAAACTTGGATATTCGCATCTGATCTCCCCCTAGCCTTATCTATTCAAAAAAATGAAGTATGCATGAACCTGCCCGCGCTTTAGGTAAATCCGAAGCCTGGGCAGGTTTTTTTGCGTTTCGGCTTAGGATAGGTTTTGCGGATCGAAGAATACTAAAAGCACAGCATAAGGAAATCGTATGCAAGCGGGAGAAACTATGGATAAAAGTGAGTGGATCGATCGATGAACGGTTTTCAAATGGCGTGGCACGATATCCGGCAAATGTGGAGCTCCAACATGGCGCGCCGCTCGGTGCTCGGCTTGATGGTCCTGCCGCTTATGTATAGTTTCATTTATTTATGGGCGTTTTGGAATCCGACCGATTTTTTGCCCCATTTGCCGCTGGCGGTCGTTAACCTGGATCGCGGCTTGTCGCAGAGCGGCAACCCGGTGAATCTGGGCCGGGAGCTTACGGACAAGCTGCTTGCCGACAAGCAGACGTCCTGGACGGAAGTCAGTCCGGAGCAAGGGGCGGAAGGGATCGAGAAGCTGCGTTATTTTATGGTGCTGAC
Organism: Paenibacillus tyrphae; assembly: GCF_027925525.1. GTDB lineage: Bacteria > Bacillota > Bacilli > Paenibacillales > NBRC-103111 > Paenibacillus_G > Paenibacillus_G tyrfis_B. The sequence continues at coordinate 6,398 of NZ_BSDJ01000030.1, forward strand.
GATCCCGCCGGACTTCACCGAAACGGCCTATAGCCCGGGCACGCCGCAGCCCAGAGCGAGTCAGCTTTCGTACGCCGTCAACGAAGGGGCCAACATGCTCGGCGTCAAAGTGGTGCGCAGCGTGATGGATAAGGTTGCACACGAGTTGGAGCAGCAAATGACGGAGAAATATGTGCGCATCATCTTCGACCAAATTCTAAATGGCGGCGAAGGGCTGAAGAAGGCAGCCGATGGGGCGGCCAAGCTGGCGGAAGGAACGAAGAAGGCGCAGGATGGCGCGACTTCCTTGCAGGATGGTTTGAAGCAAGCCCAGGACGGCATGAAGCCGCTGTCGGACGGGCTGACGAAGCTGCTGGACGGCGCGAACCAGCTGGAGAACGGCATCATTCGGCTGGATACGGCCGTCGGATTAGGCGCAGGAGGCATCGACAAGCTGAATGCGCAGCTATCGAAAATACTGGAGCCGATCAATCAGTTGACGGCTGAGGCGGAGCGGCTCGGCAAGGTGATCGACGCTTCCGGTCAGTCGCTGAAGTTCGGGCTTAACGCACTGGATGTGATCGGTGCATCGCTGCAGGATACGAATCGGCGAATCGACGAGCTGCAGCGCGTTTGGGACTCAGGTATAGGCGGCCGATTGCAGAAGCAAAAGGATCAACTTGACGGCGCTATCGCGGATCTGCTGGCGCTTGGCGAGCAGTTCGGCGAAATTACCGGCAGCGAGCGGTTCAAGGGGGCGGTCGACAAACTGAAGACGGCAAATGCGCAGCGGCTTGAATTAGAGCAGGCCTTACGCGATATGAAGGCATCGCTTGATCAGATGCGCAGCTCTGCCTCCAAGTCGATCGAGCAGATCAATGTTGCCCGTGACCAGCTCTCGGCGCATATGAACGAGCTGCGGACCGGGCTGCAGGCGATGCAGACCACCGTGCGCAACACCTTGGATCAACTGAACAGAAATAAGCAGCTGGTAGACGATTTGTCCGGGCGGCTCGGCCAACTCGCCAATGGCGTCCATCAGCTGCAGCAGGGCAGCACGGCGCTGGTCGAAGGCCTCAATGCCTTCGGCAGCGGCTTCCATCAGCTGCAGGACGGCGTGACGAGGCTGTACGACGGCAGTACGCAGCTCTCCGCCGGCCTGAAGGACATTAACGCCGGCCAGCAGGAGCTTGCCGCGAAGCTTGGCGAGGCGGCAGGCATGGCGGCGATGGACGGGCAGGCGGAGCAGCGGATCAATACGATCGTCTCCCCGGTGAAGGTGACGGAGAACAACCTGCATCCGGTGCCGAATAACGGCACGGGATTTGCGCCTTATTTTATCGCGCTGTCCTTGTGGGTAGGATCGCTGGTGCTTTTTTTCGTTATCGATCTGAACAAGGTCGTCTCGATGCCGAAGCGGCCGATCTCGTATCTCATCAACAAATATCTTGCGCTGGCTTCTGTCAGCGTGTTTCAGTCGGTGCTTTCGGTCTTCATTCTCCATACGGGACTTGGGATTCCGACGGTGCTTCCGGCCATTAACTTATACGGGTTCGCGCTGCTGCTCGGACTGACGTTCGCGGCGATTCTGTTCATGCTGATCTCGATTCTTGGCAGCGATGTGGGACGTTTCGTCGCCATCGTCATTCTCATGCTCCAACTGACGTCCAGCAGCGGCTCGTATCCCGTTGAGCTGGAAGCGAGGTTTTTCAATTTCATCCATCCGGCGCTGCCGATGACTTATGCGGTAGAAGGCTTCAGGCACCTGATCTCAATTGGCGATGCCGTAACGATCGCGAACGATGCGCTGATATTGGCCGCATACGGCATTGGCGCGCTTGTTGTGCTCTACCTCGTCAAGCGGAAAACGATCATGCATCAGCTTCAGGAGGAGTCCGTGCAATCGTAGGACGCGGCTCATTGTATCGAATTTTACATTTTCTTTACATCGGATTTACCTAGCAGGGCTTGCCTCTCCGTTCCTTCCGTCGGATAATAGACCCAAGCGGTTGAACTAGGGGAGGAAACGGATATGACCAAACAACAACCTATTGTCATCGGCCACCGCGGCGCTGCAGGAGAGGCGCCGGAAAATACCCTGGCCTCGTTCGAGCTTGCCCTACGGCAAGGTGCGGACGCAATCGAGCTGGACGTGCACCTGTCGGCCGACGGGGAAGTGATCGTCTGCCATGACCACACGGTCGGACGTACGACGGACGGCACCGGCGCCATCGCGGAGATGACGGTGACGGAGCTGAAGGGGCTGGACGCCGGACGCTGGTTCGACGAACGGTTCGCCGGAGAGCGGCTGCCCCTGCTGGAAGAAGTGTTCCAGCTCGTTCCATTGGAAATCATGATCAACGTCGAGGTCAAATGCTCCTATACTCCGCGGCTGGCGGAACGACTGGCAGAGCTGCTTGCACAGTACAATCGGCTGGACAGTGTTGTTGTCTCGTCTTTTAACCATAAGGTGTTGAAGCAACTGCAAGAGGCGATCCCCAATCTGCGGGCGGGGCTGCTTTATGTGGCCAATTTCGTATCGCATCGTCAGATGGCTGCGGCAGCCGAGGGACTGAACGTCTATTCGATTCATCCGCAGCATCATACGATCGATGCCGGGGACGCGGCCGAAGCGACAGGCTATGGCTTGCGGGTCTACCCTTGGACCGTTAACGAACCGCAAGACCTTCGCCGGATTATCGATGCCGGCGTTTCGGGGATCATTACGGATTTTCCGGGTCGTCTCAGAAACCTGTTAAACGAAGAAAAGGCATAAAAAAGATTTGAATAAGGAGCGCATAGGCACGACGGACGATAAGGGTTCGGAAGCAGCTTGTGCGCTTTTTTTCGTGGGCAATTTTCCCAAAAGGTAACATTCTGCGTCCGTTCGTCCGATAATAAGGAGAGAGATAGGAGGTTTCGCAATGAACAAGATGTATTCTTCATGGTACCGCAAGCTTGCAGTTCTGCTGTCGTTGTCCGTGCTATTGTCGTTGTGGCCCAGACCTGCATCGGCGGAAGTCAATGTGTTTCCGGATGTCGATGCGAAGCAGTATGCTTGGGCTGTCGAGTCGATCCGACTTATGGCGAATAAGCAGGTGCTGACGGGGTATCCCGACGGCAACTTCCGTCCTAACAAGACGATCAGCAAGGCGGAATGGACGGCTATGGTGTATCGGTTATTTGACAAGTATCGTCCGAACGCTCTGGCTACCGGGATGCAAAAAATTACTTATTTTACCGATGTTCCCGAACTGCATTGGGCGCATAAGCCCATATCGGAGATTTACGACGGCTCGTTCAAAATTGGAGGGTACGGGCTGAGCCGGGACGGAAATTTGGCTTTTCGCCCCGATATGCAGCTGACCCGCCTGCAGCTTGCCCAACTGCTGTACGCGTATTTCGACAATCGTTTGATGGAAAAGCGTTTTAGCGACAATGACGTATGCTCGGTCGTTTCGGAATTGAAAGACGTTCCGGTCAAAATGTTCAAAACGGAAGCGGAATACCAAGTCGCCCAAGCGGACGGACGATATGTCGAGGACGGCTTGATGGACGTGGAAAGCAACGATGTGTTCGTCACGCTCATTCTCGGCAAAAACACCGGGGACTGCAGGCTGGGCGGGGACGAGCTGTCCAATGTACAGGCCAAAGCGCTGGCCAGCCTCAAAGCAAGCGGCATTATGACGCCGAACGATCAGGGCTATTTCCGTCCGAAAGACTACGTGACCCGCGCCGAAGCGGTGACGATTCTGGACCGTGTGTACACGTATCTGAAAAAGAACGGCTGGCTCTGGGATTACACGACGGTTGATTTAGCGCTTCCTTTCAATCCGGCCGGGACAGGGACGGATTCGGGCAGCATCGGCGGTTCGAACGGATCTTCCGGCAGCAGCAGCTTCAATAACAACCCGAACAGCAATACGATCACGCCACCGAACGGCGGCTACTCGCAGGACGGTTCGATCAATTGGTCGGATAAATCGATCGTTAGAGTCACCGACTATTTTGACGACAAGGGCGTTATCGTGAAAAATCTGCAGCAGAAGGGCGAAATCGAGGCCGCCGTGCAGCCAAAAGGGGCCAGATATTTGACCATTACGTTGAAGTCTGACGAGAAGGTCGATATGTACGTGATCGTTGACGGCCGCGTCGGCTTCGTCAAGCAGGAGGAGTTTCCGCTAACGCTACAAGTCAGCGGTGTGACGACGGTCGGCCTCCGCTCGCAGCTGCGCAATCCGGACAAGAACAAGCGAACCGACGATCTGACGACGCTGTCGGTGCAATTGTCGGACGTAGAGCCGAGCAAGAAGAAGGAGAAGACCAAATCGACTACGACGAAGCCTTAAGTTAGGCCGGATGCTTAGCTGGGATAAAGGATTGCCGTAAGGATCATACTAAACGGTGTCTTCCCGACAAAACGGACAACCGGAGGTTTTCCATGGCATCCAGCAGAGGACATCAAGGCGCGCACGGCATAGGACAAGCGGAGGAGCAGCTCGCCAATCAGGCGGACGCAGCGGCCGCCATCCAAGGGCAGAGCGAGACGGATCTAGACGTGCTCGAAGCTGCGCGCCAATATCAGAACGAAGAGGAGAAGGTTCTCGACGAACCCTGATCCTGATGTACGAAAACGAAGCCCGGACGAATAGGTCCGGGCTTCGTTATGTTTGTTCGAAAAAGCAATTTATTGAAGCAGATGTTTGAACGGGCTGTAGTCGATCTGCTTTTTGTCCAAATACGAGGTCAGACTGCGGTAATCGCGCTTGGGCGTTGCCAAGATATACCCCTCGATGCAATGCTCCCGCGTGACCGCGTCGGCCTTCGCCTCCAGCGCCACTTGTCCGATCCGGGCAGCGATGGAATGCTTAGCGATGTCGCGGAACGGAGTAGGCACGGGCTCGACCAGCATGTCGAGAAACGCTTTGGAGTCTTCCGTCCACAGGTGGCGGGACGATTCGACGTAATGATTTTGCCAATCCAGCTTCGATTTGCCGTCCTCCCGGGGGAGCACCTTGAAAAACTTGCGGAACATAAAGTAGCCGCCCACCGACATCATGAACAGCAGCACGAATACCCAAAAAATGATAAACCACATAAACCCCTCGGCCGGGGCATCGTTCATCATATACCACATGAAACGTTCACCTCCCTTCCATTATACCTCACTTTCCGCTGGAGGAAAACGGAACCTACAAGAGAATATTTCCTATTCTAGATTTCTTGTCCCGATCCTAGTAAAATAGATGAAAGTAAGATGAACAAAGGAGTGATTCCCGGTCATGGTCAGAATCGGATCGCACGTTTCGTTTTCGGATAAGGGGCTGCTGAATGCGGCTAACGAAGCCGTCTCTTACGGCTCCGGAACGTTTATGATTTATACGGGGGCGCCGCAGAATACGCGCCGCAAACCGATCGAAAATCAATATATCGAAGAAGGTAAAGCCGTGATGGAGCAGCATGGCATCGGAGAGATTATCGTCCATGCTCCGTATATTATCAATCTGGGCTCCTACAAGGATGACACGTACGAGCTGGCGGTCCGCTTCCTGCAGGAAGAAATCCGCCGTACGGATTATCTCGGCGTGAAGCAGATCGTGCTTCATCCCGGGGCTTATACGGACAAGGATGCCGAGTACGGGCTCGCACGCATCGCGCAGGGATTGAATGAAGTGCTGAGCGGCGTGAAGGATACGAATGTCAACATCGCGCTGGAAACGATGGCAGGCAAGGGCACGGAGATGGGCCGCAGCTTCGAGGAGCTGGCTACCATCATCGAGAAGGTGGAAGACAACGGCAAGCTGACCGTCTGCTTCGATACGTGCCACGTCAGCGATGCGGGCTACGATATCGTTAACGATCTGGACGGTGTGCTGGAGCAGTTCGACCGCACGGTCGGGTTGGACCGCATTGCCGTCGTGCATCTGAACGACAGCAAAAACCCGAAAGGCGCGTCCAAAGACCGCCACGCCCCCGTTGGTGCCGGTTGGATCGGCTTCCAAGCGATGCATAACGTCGTTCACCATGAGAAGCTGAAGCATCTGCCGTTCATTCTGGAGACGCCGTGGATCGGCAAGGAAGACAGCTCGCAGCGGCCGATGTACGAAGCGGAAATCGCGCTGCTCGGCGGCACGGTCAAAACGCGTTTCGGCGACGGCTTCCTGTCGGATGTCGAGCGACTGGCTCATTTCTTCACGAAGCAGGATATCGATCCGAGAGCGTACGTGCTGCAAACTTGGGAAGTGCTCAAGACGGATGCCAAGGCGAAAAAGGCAGACGGCCGCGAACCGATGGAGCGCTTGTACGACCTGATCGTCGCAGACAGCCTGTTCCCTGAGCTGAACGAGGAACAAATTAACCACCGGCTGACCGCGTGGTTTGCGGGCGAGCATTTGTTCGCCACGGTATAAGAAAAGACATTCTATGTTTTGACAACGAAGGAGATCAACAACGCATGGTTTCGAATGTTACTTCCAAATCGAAAAGCACGAATTTGACGAATCGCGCGCGGATGCTCGTGTCCTGCCCGGACCGGCCCGGTATCGTGGCTGCGGTATCGCGCTTCCTGTACGAGCACGGCGCCAACATCGTACAATCCGATCAATATACGATGGACCCGGAGGGTGGGTTATTCTTCATTCGAATCGAGTTCGATTTGGACAACCTGGATGCGCGCCGCGAGCAGTTGAAGGCCGATTTTGCCGTGGTTGCCGCGGAATTCAACATGAAGTGGAGCATTACCCGGGCAAGCCGCAAGAAGAGACTCGCGATCTTCGTCTCGAAGGAGGACCATTGCCTGCTGGAGCTGCTGTGGCACTGGCAGTCGGGCGACCTGGATGCCGATATCGCGATGGTCATCAGCAACCACGACGATATGCGCGGGCTGGTGGAGCCGCTCGGCATTCCGTACCATCATATTCCGGTCACGCCCGATACGAAGGCGGAGGCGGAGAAGCGGCAGCTTGAACTGGTTAGCGGTCAAGTGGACGTCGTCATTTTGGCCCGCTATATGCAGATTATTTCGCCGAAATTTATCGAGCACTTCCCGAACAAAATCATCAATATCCATCACTCGTTCCTTCCTGCCTTTGTGGGCGGCAAGCCGTATGCGCAGGCGTACAACCGCGGCGTGAAAATTATCGGCGCTACTGCGCATTATGTCACGGAGGAGCTGGACGGCGGACCGATTATCGAGCAGGACGTCCAGCGGGTAAGCCACCGCGACAACGTGGACGATTTGAAGCGGATCGGCCGCCATATCGAGCGTACGGTACTGGCGCGTGCCGTCAACTGGCACGTCGAGGACCGGGTTATCGTGCATCAGAACAAAACGGTTGTGTTTAGTTAATTTTATATCCGTATGCGAAGCGAAGAGCCGCACTTTCCGAGAATAGGGAGGGCGGAGGTCTTCGCTTTTTTATATGACCCGATGGCGGGAATATGCGAAAAGTCGATTTCCATGCCGAAAAGGAGTAGGATGAGAACGGGAGCATAATACGGTGCAGAGGAGCGATGAGGATGAACGTCGAACGGTTGGATCACTTGGTATTGACGGTAGCGGACGTGGAAGCGACATGCGCTTTTTATTCCCGCGTGCTGGGGATGGAGGTCGTAACTTTCGGCGAAGGCCGGAAGGCGCTGCGATTCGGCCGTCAGAAGATCAATCTACATCCCCACGGCCGGGAGTGGGAGCCGAAGGCGGACAAGCCGATGCCGGGCTCTGCGGATCTTTGTTTTCTGACGAAGGTGCCGGTGGCCGAGGTGCTGAGCCATCTGGAATCGTGCGGTGTTGCGGTCATGGAGGGACCGGTCGCTCGGACCGGCGCCGAAGGACCGATCCTGTCGGTCTATTTTCGGGACCCCGACGGCAATTTGATCGAAGTTTCCAATGAAACGGGTCATACTGCGCATTGAGAAGGCAAGACGTTCGACGGTATTTGCGGAAGCAAAGAAAAACCGGAATGCCGATAGCGCATTTCCGGTTTTTTGTGCGTGGGTCTGCTCGCGATGGGCATAACCGTATTTATTTGAACCGGCGTACGTAAAACAGCTGAACGACCGGATACAGCACCAGGCAAAAGCATAGAGCGAGGAACAGCGAAAGGTTCCCGAAATCGTCCTTGCGGACAAAGACGATCCGGTCGGCGATCCAAAACACGAACAAAGCCACTGTTAAAATGTGATAGCTAATTTTGGCGCTTTTCGCTGCGATAATTTTCCCCATCTCGTCCTGCTGCGCTTTGCGGTCCGTACCCCAGGTCAAAAATTGAAGGCAGACGGCCAGAGCTATGACAACCGACGTTACGCTCGACGTGCCGATCGTTCCGTTCTTATAATCCTTAACGGCCATCGCTGCAAGTAATACAAGCAGCGCCGCTAAAAAGATAGACATTCCTAAACGTACTTTCATCGTAATATTCCTCCAATTATGCTAATCTTGTTGTTCTTCTGAGTTGTCCCGGTATATAAACAGCTCATCCACTCGGCAATGAAGCTGCTCCGCTAGTCGGAAAGCCAAGAGCAAGCTCGGATCGTACTTGTTGTTTTCAATCGCGTTGATCGTCTGTCTGGAGACGTCGCAGCCGGAGGCCAAATCTTCCTGAGACAGTCCTCTGGCTTTCCTCATTTCTCGGATACGGTTTTCCATGGCCACACCCTTTAGCACCAAAATGTAAAACATGTTTTACAAAAACAATGTACCAATCCTCAATGGATATGTCAAATGCTTTTTACATTTTTGTTGGGGGAAATAAAAAAGACGGCGCCGATTATGGTTAAACCGGTTCCGTCTATTATAGCCATCACACGACCACCGGGTCGGCAACCGCTGACTGCACGACCGTTTTGTTTTTGCCCGTCCGTTTGGCGGCATAGAGGGAAGCGTCCGCGCCTTTGAACAGCCCTTCCTTGCCGTGGCCTTTCGTATAGGTCTGCAGACCGATGCTGATGGTCGCCGCTTGCGACTCCAATTCGGGGTGCAGGGTGACCGACAGCTTGTGGCGGATCTGCTCGGCCAAAGCGTAGGCTTCCTCCGCTGTTTTGTCGGTAAAGATGACGGCAAATTCTTCGCCGCCGTAGCGGGCTACAAAATCGTTGGGAGATACTGTTTCTTTAATCGTATTTGCCACGCGCATCAAAATAATATCGCCGACCCAGTGGCCGAACGTATCGTTGATTCTTTTGAAATTGTCGATATCGACGATCGCCAGATGCAGCGGCAGCTCGTTGCGCTCATGCTGGTCGATCAGCTTTTCGAGATATTCGTGGAACGTCTTATGGTTATACAGGCTCGTAAGCGCATCCAGCTTGGACAGTTTGTCCATAATAATATTTTTGACCAGCAGCTCTTGCTTAGCTTCGGTTGCATGCTTAAGGTTGTTGAGCAGTTCGATTCCGCTGCTGGTGATGGATAGCGCGATAACGGTCGTCCCGGTGTACAGGAACAGGATGCCGATCGTATGCACGGGCTGCATGGTGAGCCGAAGCTCGGGGCTGATGAGGTACAGGGCGGCGAAGGACAGCAGCACGAGGGCGAAGGCGGCGACAATGCGGTTTTTGTTAAAGGACAGAACGGACGTTAGGATCGGAAAAATGTAAATGGCGGGTACGATGCCGATTGACGGGTTCATCAGAATAATGGAGGTTGCGTAGAAAATGCCGGTTAAGATGAGCAGCCAATCGCTCTGTAATTTACGGTAGCGGTAGAGGGTTTCTACGGCTCCGGTAACGGCGGTTAAACAGATCACTTGAAACAGCAGGGCTTGAAAGAAGGCGGAGGGCGAAGTATCCGCTTCCAAAAGAAATATGGCATATTCGAGAATGGCTGTCAGCACGATGGTGATCCAGTACAGATTGAGCATTTTTCTGTACGTTTGTCGGGTATTGACCAGTTCCAGCAAAAGATGGTTCATACATCTGCTCCCGTGTCACATAATACATCCACGTATACCTTAGTTCATCCAACAAGAGTGAAACGCTCCAAAAAATGTGTGATACCATACTGTTTCGACGTAACTTTTGTAAATCCTTCGGCAGAACTAATTTTTTTGAGCGAAATGAGATTTCAAAGCATGTTCACCGGTTGGATATGGCAAACTGAAACGGAGAGTGGTACAATAAGGCAAGCACTCCAAGCGAACAGGTAGTAATGCACACGTGAACAATCCTTTTGTTTGCTGGGTTCACGTGAAGCCCGGCGCTTTCGCGCGAAGGCGGACCAGTGCTTTACCATACTGCTGATCAAAAGAAGATCGACAATAGGAGGATCACAATGACGGTATCTAACAAAACGATCGAACAACTTTCCGTGGACACGATCCGTACGCTTTCCATCGACGCGATTGAAAAAGCCAAGTCCGGACACCCCGGGATGCCGATGGGAGCTGCGCCAATGGGCTATGAGCTCTTCGCGAAGCTGATGAAGCACAACCCGGATCAGCCGACGTGGATCAACCGCGACCGTTTCGTGCTGTCTGCGGGACACGGTTCGATGCTGCTGTACAGCCTGCTCCACCTCTCCGGCTACGACCTGCCGATGGAAGAGCTGAAGCAGTTCCGCCAATGGGGAAGCCTGACGCCGGGACATCCGGAAGTGGGCCACACGCCGGGCGTCGATGCGACGACGGGGCCGCTCGGTCAAGGTCTTGGCATGGCGGTGGGGATGGCGTTGGCGGAAGCGCATCTCGCGGCCGTTTACAATCGTGAACAATACCATGTCATCGATCACTATACATATGCCATTTGCGGCGACGGCGATTTGATGGAAGGCATCTCGTCGGAGTCCGCTTCGCTGGCGGGCCATTTGAAGCTCGGCAAGCTGATCGTGCTGTACGATTCGAACGATATTTCGCTGGACGGCGAGCTGAATCTGTCGTTCTCCGAGAATGTCGCCCAGCGCTTTGAAGGCTACGGCTGGCAGGTGCTGCGCGTCGAGGACGGCAACGATCTGGAAGCGATCCACAAAGCGGTGCTGGAAGCGCAGGCGGATTACCGTCCGACGCTGATCGAAGTGAAGACGGTCATCGGCTACGGCAGCCCGAACAAAGCGGGCAAAGGCGGCCATGCAGGTCCGCACGGTTCTCCGCTCGGCGTGGACGAAGTCGCGCTCACCAAGAAAGTGTACGGCTGGGACGAAGCGCAGCACTTCCACGTGCCGGACGAAGTGCGCCAGCATTTCGCCGACGTGAAAAGCAAGGGAATTCAATCGTACGAGGCTTGGAAGCAGTTGGTTGCCGACTACGCCAAGGCGCATCCGGAGCTGGCGAAGCAGTTCGAGGCGGCCTCAAGCGACGATCTGCCGGAAGGCTGGGACAAGGACATTCCGTCCGACGTTTCGGCGGACAAGGGTACCCGTACGGCTTCCGGTACGGTGCTTAACGCGATTGCCAAAAACGTGCCGTGGCTCGTTGGCGGCTCCGCCGACCTGGAGTCTTCGACCATGACGCACATGAAGGATCTCGGCGTGCTGACGTCTAAAGACTACAGCGGCCGCAACATCTACTTCGGCGTGCGCGAGTTCGGCATGGGCGCGGCTACGAACGGCATGCTGCTGCACGGCGGCGTAAGAGTGTTCTGCGGAACGTTCTTTGTCTTCTCCGACTACTTGCGTCCGGCGATCCGTCTGGCGTCGATCATGAACGTGCCGGCGATCTACGTGTTCACGCACGACAGCATCGGCGTCGGCGAAGACGGCCCGACCCACGAGCCGATCGAGCAGCTTGCCGCGCTGCGCGTCATTCCGGGCGTGACGGTTCTTCGTCCGGCGGACGGTCCGGAAACGGCAGCCGCTTGGCGCTATGCCGTTGAGAACAAAAAAGGCCCTGTCGCCTTGATCTTCTCCCGTCAAGCGGCTCCGACGCTGGAAGGCACGGCGAACGGCGCGGTTGACCGCGGCGCGTACGTCTTGTCCGATGCAGCGAGTGGCAAGCCGCAGGCGCAAATTATCGCAACGGGGACGGAAGTGCAGCTTGCGATGGGTGCGCAAAAACAGCTTGCCGAAGAAGGCATCGCGGTTCGCGTGATCAGCATGCCGAGCTGGGAGCTGTTCGACAAGCAGCCGCAGGAGTACAAGGATTCCGTCATTTTGCCGGAGGTAAAAGCGCGTCTGGCGGTCGAAATGGGCCATCCGTTCGGCTGGGAGCGCTACGTCGGCGTGCAGGGCGACGTGCTCGGCATCGACAAATTCGGCGCATCCGCTCCGGGTCCGATTGTGATCCGCGAGTACGGCTTCACGGTGGACAATGTGGTAGCCCGCGTGAAAGCTTTATTGAAATAAGAATTGGGCGTTGAACAATAGACGACGAACGGCAGCGGGCGGTGGCGGATGAATGCACCGCTCGCGGTTGGTTCGGATGAGAAAGAGGGAAATCGGTCCATGTCGCAATTTGAGAACGTAACCGCAGTGAAGAAAGCGAACATCTATTTCGACGGCAAAGTGACCAGCCGCACCGTGATTTTTGCGGACGGAACGAAAAAAACGCTGGGCATCATGCTGCCCGGCGAGTATGAGTTCGGTACGGACACGAAGGAAATTATGGAGATTCAAGCGGGGGAGCTGAAGGTGCTGCTGCCCGGCGCCAGCGAATGGCTGGAAATTAACGGAACAGGCGAATTTACGGTGCCGGCAGGCGCCAAGTTCAAGCTGGATGTCCGCACGGTGACGGACTACTGCTGCTCCTACATTAGCGAATAACGAAAAGCAAACCCCGCACACCCGATCTGGTATAACGAACCAGATAGGCCGATGCGGGGTTTTTGCAAAATGAATCAGGCTTGGGAAGCTTTCTCTTGCTCTTCCGATTGGACTCGGATGTATTCCTCCAGTTTGAGCCGCACGTATGGCGGCAGTCCCGACAGCATGCAGCCGTAGCGGAATAGCCCGTTGTCCGGATCGATGCGGATGATGCGCGCCGTGATCGGCGGCAGGTCCGCTTCCTTCGGAAAGTGAAGCACGATGAACATATCGCGGGCGAGCGGGAACGAAGAAACGATGCGGATGCCGCTCTCCGACAGGTCGACCAGCGAGCCTTCGATCAGCTGCCCGGAGAAGGAGCCTTCCTGCTCCCATTGGTAGACGGATAAGTGCAGCTTGATGTCAAGCTGAATGCGCGCGTTACGGCGGCGTTCGGTCATGACTTCGGCAGACTTGTCCCGGCTGCTGACCTGCATGTGCATCCAATCCTCATAGCATTGGATGACCGAGCACAGATCATTTTCTCCGAGGCCTTTGGCAAGGCCCATCTGGAATAGCCCTGTAGCGGTGCGTAGCATCGGCGAAGGCATCTGGAACCCGTCAGCTACGTCTCCTGCGAGCAGCAAGTCTTTCAGCATCAGCTTGGTCGAGAACTGGTTGCTGAAGTCGCGGCTTACGATCTTGGAGCCTTTCAGCTCGGCTTGTCTGCTGTTCGCGCCGCCGGCAAGGACGATGCTCAGGAAGCTTTCCGGGTCGAGACCGGCTTTGGTCACCATGGACAAGCCTTCCATCAGCCCGAGCGCATTGATGCCGACCATCGTATTATGCGCAAGCTTCGCATAGGAGCCGGAGCCGCTTGGCCCCATATAGACGATTTTGCTGCCCATAGCTTCGAAGACGTCGCGCTGCGCGTCCAGCGTCTCTTCCTGCCCGCCGACCATGAAGACGAGCGTGCCGTTCTCGGCCGCAGGCTTGCTGCCGGTAATCGGCGCGTCCAGGAAATCGACCAGATGCAATGCCAGCTCGTCATAAATTTTGCGGCTCGTCGCAGGGGAGACCGTGCTACAATCGATCACGGTTTGTCCGGGACGCAGGCTGTGAGCCAGTCCGTTCTCGCCGAACAAGCTGTCCAGAACGACCTGGTCGTTGCTCAGCATTGTGACGATGACATCCGCTTCTTTAGCGGCTTCAGCGGGGCTAGCTGCCTGTGCGGCGCCGAGGGCGACAAGCTCCTGGGCTTTGTCCGCCGTCCGGTTGTAAACGTTCACGCGAAAACCTTTTTGGATCAAATTGGCAGCCATAGGTTTGCCCATGGTGCCGAGTCCGATAAACCCGACAGTTTTCATGATCATCCATCACCTCTTGCCTGTATTTTAACATTTTGCCAGTGAGCTGTGAATTGTTCTCTTGCGTTTCGGCTAGAAAGTAAAGTATTCTATACACTATAGGGATTTAATGTGTTACCGTACGACCAAAGCTTCGATTCGAAGCAAGGACAAGTCTTACCCGCATGTCACAGAGAAAAACGATTCGGACGGGAGGATGTATTTGGAATGGGAGCTAAACTTCGTTTTGATTACAGCAAGGCTCTTGGTTTCATTCAACAGCACGAGGTGGATTACTTGGCGGGTGCCGTAGCCGCCGCGCATAATCAATTGCACGACAAAACAGGCGCCGGGAACGATTATCTCGGTTGGATCGATCTCCCGGTCAATTACGATAAAGAAGAATTCGCCCGCATCCAGCAGGCGGCCAAGCGCATTCAATCGAATTCCGACGCGCTTGTCGTCATCGGCATCGGGGGCTCCTACCTGGGGGCCAGAGCGGCGATTGAGATGCTGTCCCACAGCTTCTACAATCTGCTGCCGAAGGATAAGCGCAAGACGCCGGAAATTCACTTCGTCGGCCAGAACATCAGCTCCACCTACGTGACGCATCTGCTGCAACTGCTCGAAGGCAAGGACATTTCCGTCAACGTCATCTCCAAATCCGGCACGACGACGGAGCCTGCCATCGCTTTCCGGATTTTCCGCGAGCTGCTTGAGCGGAAATACGGTAAAGATGGGGCGCGCGAGCGCATCTATGCGACGACGGACCAAGCGAAGGGCGCGCTGAAAAAGCTGGCGACCGAGGAACGCTACGAAACGTTCGTCATCCCGGACGATGTGGGCGGCCGCTATTCCGTGCTGACAGCCGTCGGCCTTCTGCCGATCGCTACCGCGGGCGTGGACATCGAAGCGATGATGCAGGGCGCGGCGGACGCGCGCGAGGTTTATTCGAACCCGAACCTGAAGGAGAACGAAGCGTACCAATACGCTGCGGTTCGCAATGCGCTGTACCGCAAGGGCAAAACGACGGAAATTCTCGTGAACTACGAGCCGTCGCTGCATTACGTCTCTGAATGGTGGAAGCAGCTGTACGGCGAGAGCGAAGGCAAGGACAACAAAGGCATTTACCCGTCTTCGGTCGATTTTTCCACGGATTTACATTCCATGGGTCAATTCATTCAGGAAGGCTCGCGCAACTTGTTTGAGACCGTCATTCAAGTCGAGCAGGTGTCGGAGCAAATCACGATCGGCACCGATCCGCAAGATCTGGACGGCTTGAACTTCCTGAGCGGACAAACGATGGATTTCGTCAATAAAAAGGCGTTCGAGGGTACGATGCTTGCTCATACGGACGGCGGAGTGCCGAACCTGATCGTCACGCTGCCCGATCTGTCGTCATATACATTCGGTTACATGGTTTATTTCTTTGAAAAAGCCTGCGGCATCAGCGGTTACCTGCTGGGCGTCAACCCGTTCGACCAACCGGGCGTGGAGGCATATAAGAAAAACATGTTCGCACTGCTCGGCAAACCGGGCTACGAGAAAGAAAAGGCTGCGCTCGAGGCCAGATTGTCGAAGTAACTCGCAGCGCGCGGAAAAAGCGGTTCATCCCCCGGGATGGCTGCTTTTTTTGCAGGCATCCCGGACGCCGGATGTTCCAGAGGCTACGGCCTGATAAGGAGGCGCCAGGAAACGTCTATGTTAACGCGGTACAGAACGGTTAAGCGATTCGGCTCGGCGGAGATCGTCATTAAGAAATCCCGGTTTATCGGGTTTGCGAAGCCGGTCGAGACCGAGGAAGAAGCCGTTGCATTCATTGAGAGCATCAAGAAGGAGCATTGGTCCGCCACGCACAACTGCTCGGCTTACATGATCGGAGAACGCGATGAGATTCAGAAAGCGTCCGACGACGGGGAGCCGAGCGGGACGGCGGGAAAGCCGATCCTCGAAGTGATCAAAAATCAAGGCCTGAAAAACGTCGTCGTCGTCGTGACCCGTTATTTCGGGGGCATTATGCTGGGAGCGGGCGGTTTGATTCGCGCCTATACCGACGGGGCGGTCGCCGGACTTGCCGCGGCGGAGCAGGTGTATAAGGTGCTCCACCGGGTAGTGCTGGTGGAGGTCGATTATACGTGGCTCGGCAAGCTAGAGAACGAGCTGCGGAATCGCGGCATGATGATGGGCGAGACCGTTTTCACTGATAAGGTGACGTTGAGCTGCTTGCCTTTAGTTGAGGAAGCGGATACATTTGCCGCATGGATGACGGATTTGACCCAGGGTCAAGGGACGATCATCCATGGAGAAGAACGTTACGTAGAGCATGCTGAGCTTCCGTGAAGCGGAAGCCGGCGGCTTTTAGTATAAATCACGCATAGAAATGAGGGAGGCACTTGGCAAGAAAAGCAGTTGCACAAGAACTAAGCCGGATGCGCATTTTGGAAGAGGCGCGGCAGCTTTTTATCGAACACGGTTATCACGCTTTAACCATGCGAAGCATCGCAAAGTCGATGGGTTACAGCCACGGAGCATTGTATTACCACTTCAGCGAAAAAGCGGAGCTGTTCTATGCGCTGGTCAACGAAGATTTCAAAATGCTGCTGGAGCGCCAAAAAGACATGCTAAACCGGTCCCGTCTCGGGGATATCGGACAACTGGAGAAGCTGATGCATGAGTTCATCCGCTTCGGGCTGGACAATCCGCATCATTACGAAATTATGTTCATGATCAAAGATCCGGAACTGCTGCGGTACTCCCGGGAAGAGCAATCGCAATGCCTCGATCTGTTCGCCGCGGTCGTCCGGTCCGTCGTCTCCCGTCAGCCGGGGAACGAGAAGAAAATGTACAGCTTGCCCTGGAGTTTGTTTATGTCCATGCACGGCTTCATCTCGTATAACATTCATTACAATCAAGCGTATCAGGATGTTCGAAAGCTGGCAGAGCAGCACGTCAAATATTTGTGCGAAGGACTACAGGGGTAACACGTTACCGAATAGGTAAATTTTTTTCACCCGTATGCTTCATTACACTAATGCGTTGTCGCTTCCTCGCTTTATTCTTTACCCCCGAATGAATTTTACAAGGCAAGAGCGCTCGCGGGGCCCGTCAAATTCGCAGAAATAAATGCCCTGCCAGCGGCCCAGTACCAACCGCGAGCCGGCCACAAGCACGGTTTGGGAGGACCCCGTCGTTATCGCCTTCAGATGCGAGGCGGTGTTCCCCTCGGCATGACGGTACTTCGGATGCGTCCAAGGGTATACTTCATCGAGCCGCATCAGCACGTCGTGGCGGACATCGGGATCCGCATTTTCTTGAATGGTGATGCCTGCCGTCGTATGGGGACAATAAATGACGGCAAGTCCCTCTTCCAGTTGTTCCTGCTTCAGCAGATCGTGAATCAGACGGGTAATTTCGATCATTTCGTCGCGCTGCTTCGTATGTAGGTGGAGCGTGTGAAGCATGACAAAACCTCCTTCGGTTTTTGTTCGGGGATGCAGGTCCGTCATCATTATATTACACCGGGCATGCCCCTACAAAACATGGTACAATGGAAGGGAAAACGAAAGGCGCACGAAAGGGTGACCCCGGTGAATTTAACGACGAACACGTTTGAAAACACGGAATTTATGATTGAAGAAATTAAGAAGAAGCTGCGGATGGCTTCCGGCGCCGCGCTGAAGGCTTCCCAGCTCAATGACGAGCAGTATGAAGAGCTGCGCGACATTTATGAGATGGTCGCCGGGAAGAATCAATTCAGCATCAGCGAAATCGAAGCGATTACAACGGAGCTTGGCCGTTTGCGTCGAGGCTGAACGGAGCGATGGCACCTGCAAATGCAGGACAGGACGATGGCACATCTTGCTTGGCCGGCGGGGCATTTATACAAGCAGCCCCGGTGTCCATCCCGTACTATATAGCGTTATCCTCATCTATTAGGGCCACGGCCCGACGCTACTATTCGGAGGTGTGCGCATATGCCAAAAGCAGTCCGCAAGCAGGATGTCGCCAAGCTGGTAGGCAAGCAGATTTATGCGGTCAAGAAAGACGGAACGGTCGTAGAAGGCAAGTTGGTGCGTATTAACGGCAACCAATTGATGATTTCCACTCGCAATGGCAAGCAGGTGAAAACGTCCGCGATTCTCCCGCTCGTTCTGTTTGATCTTCTCGCCATCGGAACGTCTCCATTCGCCTTCGGCGGATTTGGCGGCTTCGGCCCATTTGGGTTTGGCGGCTTCGGTCCGTTTGGATTTGGCGGAGGTTTCTGGTAAGACGTCCACAGAAATGCGCGGTCCATGTGAAAAATCCCGTTCTGTGCGGTTATCCGCTGCAGGACGGGATTTTTGGATTGGTCCAGGGGCTATTTAAACCCTTTGTCTTGCGCTTTGCCGCTCCAGATGAACATGAACGCAAGCGAGGCCGCCACAATAAGAAGCGGGAGGTACATGATCATGTAATGTTCCATGGATCTTCATCCTTTCTTCTGGCCTTGAACGTAGCCGGCATCGAACAGGAACAGCCGCAGCAGCAGCCACATGGACGGGATCAGTACGAGTAAGCCGGCGATAAAAGCGATGACGAGCGTAAGAGCCATCGTTTCGTTCGTGAAGCCGCCGTAGATATTAATGTACGGGTATAACACATAAGGCAGATGTGCCGCTCCGTACCCATAGAAAGCAAAAGCAAATTGCAGCATAACCAGAACGAACGCCCATCCGTAATTTCGGCGCTTCCAGATGAAATAGACGGCAATCAGGAAGCACAGGAAGGAAGCGGCAAACATCCAGTACAGGTCGAGCATGTTCTCAAAATGCCGCGGATTCTGGGTTCGGATGCCCAGAAACACCAGAAAGCTCGAGAGGATGGTCGGGCCGCTCCAGAGCAGGGCGTAACCGCGGACGACCTCCAGTGCATTCCCGTCCCTGGCTTTGGCTGCGTAGTACGTCAGGAACATCGCGGAGATGTACAGCACGCTGACGATGGCCAGCAGCACGACGCTCCACGAATAGGGACTTGCAAGCAGCTTGGGCCATAGAAACAGCACTTCGCCGCCGCGCTCTTCGATAAAGCCGCCTTCCGAGATGGTCAGCACCGTCGAGAGCGAAGCGGGGATCAACAGTCCTGTCGCTCCGTACAGCAGCATGTATCCGCGGTTTTCTTTGCTGCCGTAGGTGCTGAACGCATAATACGATCCGCGCAGGGCGAGCAGAATGACCGCTACGCTGCCCGGAATCAGCAGCGCCGTGCCGTAGTAATACGCTGTGTGCGGGAAGAAGCCGACAATTCCGACGACGAAGAAGATCAGGAAAACGTTCGTGACCTCCCACACCGGGGACAGATAACGTTGGATAATCTTATGAATTTTATTTTGTTGCCCGGTGATGACGCTGTAGTAGCTGAAAAATCCTGCGCCGAAATCGATGGAGGCGACGATGAGATAGCCGTACAGAAACGTCCACAGGACGGTAATGCCGAGCAGCTCGTAGCTCATGTACGGCGGCCTCCTTTCTCGATGCCGAGCGAGATCATTTCCTCGAAGACGTCATGCTTGCGGAACAGCTTGCCGAGCACGCGTACGACCGTGAAGCCGAGCAAGAGATACAGGAAGCAGAACAAGACGAGCATCATATCGACATGGTCCGACGTGGTGGCCGCATCGGATACTTTCATGAAGCCGCGCAGGATCCAAGGTTGCCGGCCAAGCTCTGCGAAAAACCAGCCGACCTCGATGGTCAGCATCGCAAGCGGGCCTGCGACGACAATCATGCGCAGCAGCCAGCGCGGCGCTTCCAAGGTTCGGCTGAGTCGGCGCCGGAACAAGTACAGAAGGCCGACGAGCACCAGAAACATGCCGCTGGCGATTTTGAAATTGAACAGGTAGTGAATCACGAGCGGCGGCCATTCGTCCTTAGGAAAATCATTAAGGCCGATCACTTTGCCCGCAGGATCGTTATGTGCGAGTACGCTGAGCATATACGGAATGGAGATGCCATATATGACTTCGTTGTTTTCGTCCAAGGCTCCGCCAAGAATGAGCGGTGCGTGCGTCTCGGTCTCAAAATGCCACTCGGCCGCCGCAAGCTTCTCCGGCTGATACTTGGCCAGAAACTTGCCGGACAAGTCGCCGATCGCTGCGGTACTGATCGCAAACACGAACGCGGCGGTCATCGTCAGCTTCAGCGCTTTTTTGTGATAGAGGTGATCCTTGCCGCGCAGCAGCTGCCAGGCGGCGATAGCGGCCAGAATCAAGGCGCACGTCGTGTAAGACGAAGCGAGCACGTGAGATACTTTCGTCGGCGTCGCCGGGTTGAACATCGCAACCAGCGGCTGCAGGTTCTTGATGACACCATTCTCCAAGGTAAATCCGCGCGGCGTATTCATAAATGCGTTCAGCGTCGTGATGAAGAAGGCGGAAGCGGACGACCCGATCACGATCGGGATCATCAGCAGCAGGTGGGTCGTCTTCTTCTTGAACCGGTCCCACGTATACAGGTAAATGCCGAGGAAAATCGCCTCGATAAAAAAGGCGAACGTCTCCAGAAACAGCGGCAGCGCAATCGCCTGCCCGGCGATCTTCATAAAGCTCGGCCACAGCAGACTGAGCTGGAGGCCGATGGCGGTCCCCGTGACGACGCCTACGGCGACCGTGATGACGAAGCCGCGCGTCCAGCGGCGGGCCAGCAGCAAGTAGTGCGGGTCGTTCGTCCGGATGCCGCGCCATTCGGCAAGCGCGATCATAACCGGAACGCCGACGCCGATCGTAGCGAAGATGATGTGGAACGACAGCGTCAGTTCGGTTAGCATTCGGCTGAAAAATACCGGATCGTATTGCATAAGACGTTCATCTCCTTCAGGCGTAGCAGGATGTATTTAAGTGAACAATCTCCTGAGAAAAGCAAGCAGCATGACGAACCCGACGATGAACATAAGGATCATCAGACGCTTTTCATGCTTTTTGTAAGGCTCCAACGGATCATCACCTCTCCCAAGAAACAATTAAACAAAATGGTTCTTGGTTCAATCTTACCCCAATACATGTGATATTTTTCACACAATTATGGTGAACTGTTGAAGAAAGTATGGCGACTTGATGAAGGGAGGGGAGGAATGGTGGTGAGGCAAAGGGTAGGGAAGAGGGGAAGCTCCCACCTAGGTTGACGGCTTTGATTCTTTTTTTATGCAGGCCGGCCTGCGAAAAGGATTATGACGAATAATGTCGAATTATGGGGAAAGCTACTTGGGAATTGAGGAGGCGAATGCCATTTCCGAGCTGTGCGGGATTGACGTTACGAAAAAGAAGAAGATCAGTCTTGCTACGCTTTTAACAGGGCTGGTTTCCCTTTCCGTCGCGCTTACTTTGACGATTCTGCTTCTGGCGTCCTATCATTCCAATAAGCAGTCGTTATTCGAAACGAGATTCGCCTTGAACCACTCGGCTGCGGCCAAAATGAGCCAGTCCATCGATTCCTTATTCAAATCGATGCGGGCCGGATTGAAATACACCGGCGCCTATATTTCGGTAAATCATCTATCTAATGAGCAGGAGTTGCAAAAGCAGCTTGAAATGCTGCGGCTCAGCGGCAATTTTTTCAACTCCATCGCCGTCGTAGATGAAACGGGTCTCGTCCGCAGCGTAGCTCCGTCTTCTGTCGGCACGGTGGGACAGCATATCACCACGGAAGCTGCCAAAGAAGCGCTGGCATCAAGAAAGCCGTATATGTCCAAGCCCTACACCTCGTCTACCGGGCGTCGCATCGTTTTTATGAGCGAACCGCTGTACGACAAAGACGGAGTATATCGCGGCTTTATCGGAGGCAGCCTTTATTTGCAGGAAAACAATATATTGAATACGATGTTTGGCAAGCATAACATCGATGGCGACGGATCGTACTTTTACATCGTGAGCTCCAGTGGTCATTTATTGTACCATCCGGACAAATCCCGGATCGGGGCCGATAACAGTGCAAATCCCGTCGTACAAAAGGTACTTCGGGGCGAAAGCGGGTATGACCAGGCGCCCAACTCCCGAGGAATCATCTTTTTGGCCGGTTATTCTCCCGTTCCGGAAAACGGCTGGGGCGTCATCGTGCAATCTCCCATCAGCGTCGTATACGAGGAATTGGACAGTTATATCCGAACGATCCTCGTCTATACTCTGGCACCGTTTATCGTATTGATGATCACCGCCATATGGCTTGCCCGGCGCTTGGCCCGTCCGTTCGTATCCCTGGCTAACCTGGCCGGTAAATTGGGGAGAGGCGAAAAAATCGTTCTTCCGGACATCAAACATCACTGGAACCGGGAAGCTGACTTATTGACCCAGACGATTACGCTTGCGTTAAGCGATTTGCGGAAACAGACCGATCAATTGACACATGCTGCCATGACCGATTCTTTAACGGGGCTAACGAACCGAAGAACGTTCGAATCCATCATGTCGCAATGGACGGAAAAGCAGCAGCCTTTCGCCCTTATCATGATGGATATCGACCGGTTCAAGTCGATCAACGATACCTACGGTCATCAGGCGGGCGACGAAGTATTGAAGCACTTGGCTCGCATCCTCACTTCGTCCGTGCGCTCCAATGACGTATGCTGCCGCTACGGCGGAGAAGAATTCGTTGTGCTTCTTCCGTTCACCACCGCGCCGGATGCCTGGATCACGGCGGAACGGGTTCGTATAGCCTTTGAAACACGGGAGAACCCCCTTGGAATCCCGCTGACGATCTCATTGGGTATCGCTGACTATCCATCCCACGCCGAATCCCCCGAACTATTGTTTCAACGGGCCGACCATGCTTTGTATCAAGCCAAGGAAGCGGGGAAGAACAGGACGATCATAGCCGATTAGAAAACGGAGCGCTCCCATGGTTCGAATCGTGGAGGCGCTCCGTTTTTTTAATGAATCATCAGCTGCCGTTCGGGCTCTGTGCGTCCCATTCGTCCGCAAGCAGGCTGTATACAGCCAAATCGATGTAACGGTCATATAGCTTCTGAGCGCCGCGGGCGACGCCTTCTTGCGTAAAACCGAGCCGCTCGGGAATGGCGCGGCTTTTGGTATTCCCGGTGCCCGCCATAATCTCGATCCGGTGCAGCTTCAGCTCCCCGAACGCGTAATCGATCATCGCGCGGCAGGCAAGGGTCATGATCCCCCGGCCCTGAGCGGAGGCGGCCAGCCAATACCCGATGGCCGTCTTGCGGTTCATCCAGTTGAGCGAATGATGGTCAATCACTCCACACAGCTTTCCCTCTACAAGAATGCCTGCGGTTATTCCTTCGCCCTTGGCCCACTTGTGCCGGGCGGATTCGATGAATCCGCGGCTGTCCTCCTCCGTCTGCGTCATGTCGATCCAAGGCATCCATTCCCGCAGATAGGCGCGGTTGTCGTCCGTCAGCCGGAATAGCTCTCCGGCATCCCCCGGTTCGAGCAGCTTCAGTTCCAATTGCGAATCAATGCGGTATTTAAACACGGTTGCGGCTCCTCTCCGCGGCTTTCGGCGGGGCTATTTTTCCTGCTCGAACAAAGACAGGAACGCTCCGTAGCCTTCTTTCTCCAGATCGGCCTTCGGAATAAAGCGGAGCGCCGCGGAGTTGATGCAGTAGCGCAATCCGCCTTGATCTTTGGGGCCGTCTGGAAAAACATGGCCTAGATGCGAGTCGGCTTTGCGGCTGCGGACCTCCGTCCGGATCATGCCGTGGCTGTAGTCGGGCTTTTCCTGCACAAGGGGCGGTACCACGGGCTTCGTGAAGCTCGGCCAGCCGCAGCCGGAGTCGAATTTGTCCAGTGAGCTGAACAGCGGCTCGCCCGAGACGATATCGACGTAAAGCCCTTCTTCCTTATGATCCCAGAATTCGTTGCGGAACGGAGGCTCGGTGCCGTTCATTTGCGTTATTTCCCACTGCATCGGCGTCAGCTTGTCTTTCAGCTTCGCTTTGTCGGCTGGCGTATTCCAATGGCGCTTGATGAAATCGTCGCGTCCCGACGCCTTGCGGTACGAATTGTAACGCAGCGGATTGGTTTTATAGAAATCCTGATGGTAGTCCTCCGCAGGGTAGAAGACGGAGGCGGGAAGGATCGGCGTTACAATCGGACGGTCGAAGCGGCCGCTGGCATCGAGCTCACGCTTGGACGCTTCCGCTTTCTGCTTCTGCTCCTCCGTATGGTAGAAGATGGCCGTTTGGTAAGACTCCCCCCGGTCGTGGAACTGTCCGCCTGCGTCTGTCGGGTCGATCTGCTGCCAGAACAGTTGAAGCAAATCTTCGTAAGGGAAGACGGCGGGCTCGAACGTAATTTGCACGGCTTCCAGATGTCCGGTCGTTTCGGAGCATACTTCCTGATACGTCGGGTTTTCCTTATGACCGCCCGTATACCCGGATACGATCTTAACGATGCCGGGCAGCTCGTCAAACGGCTTGACCATGCACCAGAAGCAGCCGCCGGCAAACGTGGCCAGCTCGGTCGGTTGTTGACTCATCGGATTCACCTCTTCGATAAAGTTGGGGGAGTGATGTTCATGTTTATTCGTATATACCATTATACTGCACGCGGGCAAGGGGGCCAAATCGAAGGGAGAGGCAGACGGCTGCGGAACGGACTGAGGCTCGGGGAAATAATGGGAGAGGCAATTTCGTGGTCGGTTCCTGCGGACATAAAAAGGAGGTCCGTTTGGACCGCCCAGATCAACAAGCTCGCTTGAGTCACCGAGCTTTTTATGAGTTTGCATTGGTGAGCATGGATCATATTTCTGGTTGCATGATTTCCGGGGCCTATTTTTGCAAATAGAGGAAGCACGATGCGTTAAGTGGAGTATTCGAAGCGGCTACGGGGTATAGCGGAACTGCAATCACTTAACCGTGTCGAAAAATGTTCATACTCCCCGCAATGAGGGCGTTAACGCATCACAGGTTCTCTATTTCGGGCAGATGGGCTAATCCGCATCCAATAGCGCACCCGCAGTTCCTCTAATGCAGTGACCGGCAAGCTGAAGCCGATTTTGTCCAGCCTCGGTCCGGTTGGACTGCCCATCATTGGATTATTTCGCCACGGCCGACGACGCAGCCAGCGCGCTAACGACCCGGTCGCCAACCTCCGAGGTGGTGGCGGTGCCGCCCATATCCGGCGTTAGCGCCACACGCTCGACCATCACCTGCTCCACGGCTTGCAGCACGGCTTTGCCCCAGCGCTCCTGGCCGAGAAAATCGAGCAGCTGGCTGGCCGACCAGACGGCCGCAAGCGGATTCGCGATCCCGCGTCCGGCGATGTCGGGCGCCGACCCGTGGATCGGCTCGAACATCGACGGATACGTGCGATCGGGGTTCACATTCGCGCCTGCGGCGAGGCCGAGCCCGCCGGCGATGGCCGCTCCGAGGTCGGTCAGAATATCGCCGAACAGGTTCGACGTGACGACGACCTCGAACCGCTGCGGTTGCTTGATCATGAACATCGCCGCGGCGTCGACCAGATACGAGTACGTTTTGACGTCGGGGTATTCCCGGCCGACCTCTTCGAATACTTGGTCCCAGAACACCATCGAATAGTTCAAGGCATTGCCTTTGCTGACGCTGGTCAGCGATTTGTTCAACCGGCGGGCGGTTTCGTAGGCGTACCGGATAATGCGCTCCGTCCCTTTGCGCGAGAACACACCGGTTTGCAGCACGACTTCCTCCGGCTTGCCTTTGAACAGCCAGTCTCCGGCGCCCGCATATTCGCCCTCGCTGTTCTCGCGGATGACAAGCATATCGATGTCCGCTTTGGAGGCGTCTTTGAGCGGGCAAGGGGCTCCGTCCAGCAGCTGAATCGGACGGATGTTGACGTATTGGTCGAATTCCTTGCGGATGCGCAGCAGCAGGCCCCATAGCGAGATATGATCCGGAACGCCGGGATAGCCGACCGCACCCAAATAAATGGCGTCAAACGAACGAAGCTTCTCCATGCCGTCGTCGTCCATCATTTTGCCGTGCTTCGCGTAATATTCGCAGCCCCAAGGAAAGGTGACGAATTCAAAGCGAAAGGAGGCGTCGAGCTCCGCTGCCCGGTTCAGCACCTTGACGCCTTCGGCGATGACTTCGGGACCGATGCCGTCGCCGGGTATGACCGCAATGCGATACGTTTTCATGTGATTATCCCATCCTTTCCTTGTCCGCACGCGGCTATTCGTCCAGATTGACGACGACGGTTACGGTTTCGAGCATTTCCTCGATAGCGTAGGCAGGACCTTCCCGTCCGATGCCGCTTTCCTTGACGCCGCCGTACGGCATTTGGTCCGCGCGGAAGCAGCAGGTATCGTTGATAATGACGCCGCCCACTTCGAGCAGATGCGGAATTTGATAAGACAAGGAGAGGTTGCTTGTGTAAATGCCTGCTTGCAGCCCGTACTTGGAGTCGTTGACCAGACGGGTCGCTTCCTCGATCGTATCGAATGTCGTCACCGTGACGACGGGAGCGAACACTTCTTCGTCGACGACCTTCATGCCTTTGGAGGCGTTCGTGATGACCGTCGGCTGGAACAAACTGCCTTGGCGCGTTCCCCCGGTTAAGACGTTGGCGCCTTCCCGCACCGCTTCGTTGACCCACGCCTCGATGCGCTGCGCTTCCTTCTCGCTGATCATCGGCCCGACGTCCGTAGCGGGATCAAGTGGGTCGCCGACCTTGAGCTTCTCCACATGGCCGAGAAACGCCTTCATGAACGGCTGGGCCACGTCCTTATGGACAAAAATGCGCTGCACGGAGATGCAGATTTGCCCGGCATGAGCGAATGCCATCTTGGCCAGCCGCTCGGCGGCCTTCGCTACATTGCCGTCCTCGTGGACGATGGTCGCCGAGTTGGAGCCGAGCTCCAGCGTCGCTTTTCGCAGGCCGATCGTCTGCTTGATATGCTTGCCGACGCCGGGGGAGCCGGTGAACGTGTAGTACGTAATCCGCTGATCGTGCAGCAGCTGCTCGCCGACCGTGGAGCCGTCGCCGACGACGCATTGGACGTACCCGGCTGGCACACCCGCCTGCTCCAGCAGCTCGCACAGCTTGAGCGCAACCGCTGCGGTATCCGAAGCGGGCTTGATCACGATCGGGTTGCCCGCAGCCAGCGCAGGGGCGACCTTGTGCGACACCAGATTGAGCGGGAAGTTGAACGGCGTAATCGCGCAGATAACGCCGACCGGCTTCTTGATCGTATAGATAAAGCGGTTGCCGACACCGGGTGTAGCCTGCGTCGGGACGATGTCACCCTTCAGATGCTTCGCTTCTTCAGCAGCGAGCAGGAACGTGTTGGCCGAGCGGATGACCTCCACCTTGGCGTCGGTAATCGGCTTGCCGCCTTCCTGTGCGATGATCCGGGCAATCTCGTCCGCTTGCTCCCGCAGCAGAGCGGATACTTTGGAGAGCACGGTATAGCGGTATTCCGGCGTAAACGGCACCTCGCGAAAGGCGCGCTCCGCCGACTCAACGGCCAAGGATACCTCTCGCTCGCCGGCTTTGCAGACCTGCGAGAACAGCTCGCCCGTATATTTATTGTAGATGGGGTGAACGTGTTCCGTTTCCACCCATTGTCCTCCGATGAACAGCTTTTGTTTTGCGGTTGCCGTTTGCATAGCGAAACCCCCGTTCGTTAGTGTGATTTGGCTTTGTGCAGGTTACAGCCTGTTTTTTTCTCAATCCACCGCAGCAGGAAATCGATACTGACGGCCAGCAGCGCCGCGGGGATGGAGCCGGCCAGAACTTTGACGTCGTCGGTCGTCGCGATGCCGCGGTAGATCATCTCGCCGAGACCGCCCGCGCCAACGAAGGTGGCGATCGTCGCCACCCCGATAGAGATCACGGTGGCGACCCGGAATCCGGCCATCATGACCGGCATCGCCAGCGGGAACTTCACTTTGACGAGCAGTTGCAGGTCGGTCATGCCCATTCCTTTGCCGGCCTCGATCAGGTGCGGGTCCACGTTGCGCAGCCCTTCGTACGTATTCTGAATAATCGGCAGAAACGAATAACAGATCAGCGCGATGATGGCAGTCGTATAGCCCAGACCGAAAAAGATCATGACGATAAGCAGCAGTGCGATCGAAGGGATGGTCTGCACCATGTTGACGAATACTTGAATCGTTTGGGCGATTGTGCGGTTGCGCGTCATGAAGACGGCAAGCGGGACGCCGATGGCAGCAGCCAGCAGTACGCCGCTCAGGCTCATATACAGATGCTCCAGCGTCAGTTTCAGGAGCTTATCCCAGTCTCTTGCCATCATCTCGAACACGCCGGCGAACGTTTGCATGAGGCTTCACGCTCCTTACGATTTCAGTAATCCTTTTTGCTTCAGGAAATCCTTGGCGACTTGCTCCGGCTCCACCTTTTTCACGTCGGCCTGATAGTTGAGCTCGGTCATCGTTTTCGTATCGATCTGCCCCGCGAGCTTGTCCATGATTTCCTTGATTTCGGGATGCTTCTTCAACGTATCGTTGCGGACGACGGGGGAGGCTTGGTACGGCGGGAAAAACTTTTTGTCGTCCTCCAGCGTTTTCAGATTGTATTCCTTGAGCCGCGCATCGGTCGAGTACGCGAGCACGATATCCACGTCTTTGTTGCTGACGGCCTTGTAGACAAGTCCGATCTCCATCGGGGATGTTTTGCCGAATTCGAGGCCGTACGCTTTCTTGAAGGCCGGGTAGCCGTCAAGCGTCCGCTCCAGCCAGGCGTTGTCGGTGCCCAGACGCATTTCTTTGGCATGGGAAGCGACGTCGGATACTTTGTTCAGCTTCCATTGGTCGGCCAAATCCTGCCTCACGGTGAACACGTACGTGTTCTCAAAGCCGTAGGAGGGGAACCACGTTTGATCGAATTTCTCCTGAATGCCCTTCTGCACCATGGCGAGGGCGGCAGCGCTGTCCGCAGGCAATTCCTTCACGCCGAGCGTACCTGTGAGGTCCGTGCCGACGTAGCGGACGGCCGAAATCTGGATTTCGTTGCTTTTCATCGCATTGACGATCACCGGCGTGGAGCCTAGCCCCGTCACGATATCCGCCTGCAGCTTCCGGTCCTCCATCATCAGCTTGATCATATTCGCAATGATCATCTGCTCGGAGGTCGATTGCGAGCCGATTTTGATCGTTTCTTTGGAAGAACAGCCTGCAAACAGCCCGGCCGTTAACGTCAGCGCCAGCAAAAGCCCCATCGTCTTTTTCATGATGAATCCCCCCATATGAGTTTTAAGGCTTGCGCAACCCTTTGGGCGTACACAGGTGTTGGAAACGTTTGGTGATAAAATCCGCAAGCACGGCGAGAATAGCGGCCGACATAGCGCCGGCAACGAGCATGTCCTGATTGGAGTTCGTAAGCCCGGTGAACACCAGATACCCGATCCCGCCTCCGCCGATCAGCGAAGCAAGCGTCGCCCAGCTGATCGTGTAAATCGCAGCTGTCCGAAATCCTCCCATAATGACAGAGATGGCGAGCGGAAGCTCGACTTGGAACAAAATTTGCAGGTCGGTCATGCCCATGCCTCTTGCGGCTTCTTTGGTAGCCGGATTGACTTCCCGGATACCCGTATAC
Source organism: Paenibacillus tyrphae (assembly GCF_027925525.1). Lineage (GTDB taxonomy): Bacteria > Bacillota > Bacilli > Paenibacillales > NBRC-103111 > Paenibacillus_G > Paenibacillus_G tyrfis_B. Next base: position 35,925 of record NZ_BSDJ01000030.1, read on the forward strand.
GTGTTCTGGAGCATCGGCAGGATCGAATACAGGAACAGCGCCATAATGGCGGGAAACGTGCCGATGCCGATGAGCGGAATCATGAAACCGAGCAGCGCAAGGCTCGGAATGGTCTGAATGACGTTCACGACGCCGATGACGTAATGGCTTGCTTTCTCCTTGCGGGTCAGCAGGATACCGAGCGGTACGGTCACGAGAAAGCCGGCGCCTACCGCTATTGCGGAGATATACAGGTGCTGCCAGATGACCGCCAAAATATCGGCGTATCGCTCGGAAACAAAGGCGAGAAACTCGTTCATGCTTGCCGTCCCCCTTTTTTTGTCAGGACATTCCTGGCTGAAACTGGATGACGTCGTGGCTGGGCTGCGGTGGAAGATTGGTGCTTTGAATCGGCGTTTTTAACCGCTTCGGGCCGATGAAATCGGTTACAAAATCACTGGCAGGACGGTGCAAAATGTCCGCAGGCTCTCCGAGCTGCACGACGCCGCCGCCCTGCATCAGACAGATGCGGTCCGCGATCTTGAGCGCCTCGTCCATATCGTGGGTAACGAAGACGATCGTCTTGTGGATCGCTTTCTGCAGCCGGACGAATTCGTCCTGCAGCTGCTCGCGGCTGATCGGATCGAGCGCGCTGAATGGCTCGTCCATCAGGATGATCGGCGGATCGGCCGCCAAGGCCCGGATGACGCCGACCCGCTGCTGCTGCCCGCCGCTGAGCTGAGCGGGGTAACGGTTCTTGTACACCTTCGGGTCGAGCCCGACCATGTCGAGCAGCTCGTCGACCTTTTTCTCGTAGGCGGCGGGGTCCATCTTTTTCAGCTTCGGGACGAGCGCCACGTTTTGTCCGATCGTCATATGCGGGAACAGGCCGATCTGTTGGATGACGTAGCCGATGCCGCGCCGGAGCTCGACCGGGTCCTGCTTGGAGATGTCCTGGCCGTTAATCTCGATCGTGCCGGAGGTTGGCTCGATGAGCCGGTTAATCATCTTCATGGTCGTCGTTTTACCGCAGCCGCTTGGACCGATCATGACGAACAATTCGCCGCCGTGTATTTTAAGGTCCAACTGCTTGATGATCTGGTGGCCGTTGTACGTTTTGGACACGTTTTTGAAAGCAATCATTCGATGTCTCTCCCTCCTCAAAGTTTTGCGAAGCAAAACTACTTCGTAAGCATAGGCTAAGTTTTGCGGAGCAAAACTACTTCGTAAGCATAAGCTTCGTTTTCGGCGAACGCTCCTTTACAGGTCCAAGGCTTCCCGCACCAGCTGCGCAAAATGATGCACGCCATGCTCCGTCGGGGAGCAGATGCCTTGACTGAACGCGCGGGACTTGAAGCCGATCTGCTCCAGTTCGACAATCTCCACGTCTTCCTTGCGCACTTGATCGGTGAAGGCGAGCAGCTCCTTTTGCTTCTCCGTCGGCTCGTCGCCTTCAAGAAATACGGTGTAGACGCCGAGCGTCGTCTCGTGGTCGACCGGGAACATCTGGATCGCAGACAGGTTGCCCGGCCCCGGATAGACCGTATACATCACGTTCGGCCATATCCAGTAGAAGCGGCCTTCCTTCACTTCGGCGTCGTCGTAATCACTGCGGCTTTGCTTGACCGACGAGCCTTGAATGTTGCAGTACGGACCGTTGATGATGTTGTATTTGCTCATGTCCAGCGTCGCCACGAAGCCGGGATGGGCAATCGGACAGTGGTCGCACTCTAAGAAATTATCGATGAACGCCTTCCAGTTGCATTTGATGATCCGCTGTTTCACCTCGTGCTTCTTCAGCTTGCCGAGAAATCCGAACTGTCCGATGTCTTCGAAAAAGTCGGCATAGGTTTCGGCCAGCGGCGCTGCGTTCTCGTCCAGATTGACGAAGATGAGCGAAGCTTGCGTCTCCACCCGCACGGACTTCAAGCAGTGGGCCCCGCTGCAGAAATCGTCCGATTCTTTGAAATTCGGGGCCTTATGAAGCTGACCGTTCAATTGGAACGTCCAGCCGTGGTAGGAGCACTGCAAAATCTTTTTATGTCCGGCCGCTTCCTTCTCCAGCTTCGTGGCCCGGTGCGGACAGACGTTATAGAAGGCGCGCAGCGTACCGTCCTGGTCGCGGACGACGATAATCGGTTCGCCCGCAGCCTCACAGGTGAAGTAATCGCCGGGCTTCGCCACCTGGCTCGTATGTCCGACGTAATTCCATGCCTTCGAAAATATTTTTTCTTTCTCCAGCTCCAAAATGCGGGGGTCCGTGTATAAGTAATAAGGCAGCGTAGGCAAAGCGCCCGTGTGGGAAACCGTCGATTTCTGCAGTGTCATGTCAGATAGCCCCTTTCGAATGTCCGTGATTTTGTGCCGTGGCATCCGGCCTTGGCGGAACTTGCATGCGCTTACAAGATAGCGCTTTCAAAACGGCGGTGATATAATATACCCGTACCGCCTCCAGCGATCGCCGGGCTTCCGTTCAAGTCGCTGCCGGCATTTCGCTTTCGTTTATAGTTATAGCAAGTTCCGTGCCAACCGCAAAAAGCCCGGGAATAGGGGAAATCCTGCCGTCCCTCGTGAGAACTGCCGTAATTTTGAGTCGTTTTTGACTCAAATGAGTTATTTTTGACTCATTAAAATCGAATCGAATGGAGGAGAACGCCGAATGTCAAACCCGACGCAGCCCATCGAACCGATTCAGATCAGCCATGACACGCTGCAAAAAATATTGGACAACTCTTCGGATGAAATCTTCGTCGTCGACGGCAGCCAGCGCATCGTCTATGTCAATCATGCCTGTGAGCGGCATTACGGACTCAAGCCGGCCGAGGTGATCGGCCGCAATACGATGGAGCTGTTCGAGGAAGGGTATTGGACGCCTTCCATTATTCCTCCCGTATTCGAGCGGAAGAAGACGGTCACGATGAAGCAAACGACGTACCTCGGCGGTGAACTGATCACGACGGCGGTGCCGATTCTGAACCAGGCGGGCGACATCGAGCTGGTCGTCATCAACTCCAAGGAGCTGCAAAATTACAAGAGCCTGGAGATCAAGGACGCTCAGACGGGACAACCCGCCGATCCGGATGCGCCGGAAGCAAACTTAATAACGAACAGTGAGAAGATGGAGAGCGTCATCAAATTTTGCAAAAAGATCGCAAGCGTCGATTCGACCGTGCTGATTCAAGGCGAATCCGGTACGGGCAAGAGCGTCCTTGCAAAATATATTCATAAAATGAGCCGCCGCAAAAAAGGTCCGCTGCTTACGATCAACTGCGCGGCGATTCCGGAGGAGCTGCTCGAATCGGAGCTGTTCGGCTATGCGCAGGGCGCGTTCACCGGCGCGAGCAAAACAGGCAAGGTCGGCCTGATCGAATCGGCAAATAACGGCACGCTGTTTCTCGACGAGGTCGGGGAAATCTCGCCGAAAATCCAGGCGAAGCTGCTGCAGGTGATCCAGGACCATGAGTTCATTCCGGTCGGCGGCCGGGAGACGAAAAAGGTGGACATCCGCATCATTGCGGCCACCAACCGGAACTTGTACGACATGGTGCAAAACCGGCAGTTCCGGGAAGATCTGTACTATCGGCTCAACGTGATCGATATCAAAATTCCGCCGCTGCGCGAACGTACGAAGGACATTATTCCGCTGACGTATTATTTTCTGCACAAATTCAACAAGCAGTACGGCGTCAACCAACTGATTTCGCAGGCGACGCTGGACATTTTCTCCGCTTACTCCTGGCCGGGCAATCTAAGGCAGCTGGAAAATCTGATCGAGAAGCTGGTCGTCACGACCGATTCCGTCATTGAAGCGTCGGACTTGCCGGAGCACATGCTCCAGCATACGAAGGCCAGAACGCCGTCCGCTTCGCTGCCTGCGGCGCTGGACGATGCGCTGGCGGAGGTCGAAAAGCAGCTTGTCACGGCCGCGTACCAGAAGCTGGGGAGTACGCGCAGAGTGGCCGAGCATTTGCAGATCAGCCAAACGAAGGCTGCACGCCTGATCCGCAAGTACGGCGGCTCCTCAGGCGAGCCGCCGCACTAATGCGATGCCATATACCCCGGGCCGTTCAGGCCTGCGTCCGCAGCCGGGAGGACAAGAGGTGCATCTCCTCCCGGTATTTCATCACCGTCCGCCGCGAAATCCGAATCCCTTCCCGCACGAGCAGATCGGTAATCTTCTGGTCGGACAACGGGGTGCGTTTATCCTCTTGCTCGATCAGCAGCTTGATCTTCGCCTTGACGCTCGCGGCCGATGCCGCGTCGCCTTCCTCCGTCTGCAGCCCCGCCGAGAAAAAATAGCTCAGCTCGAAAAATCCCTGCGGCGTCTGAACGACCTTGTGCTGTACGGCGCGGCTCACCGTCGACTCGTGAAGCTCCAGCCTTTCCGCTACCGCCTTCAGGTTCATCGGCTTCAGCCGGTCGATACCTTCCGTGAAGAACGCCGCCTGCTCCGAGACGATGCATTCAATGACGCGGTAGAGCGTCCGTTTCCGCTGCTCCACGCTGCGGATCAGCCACTGCGCGGCCTGCTCGTGCTGGCGCAAGTAGCTTTTCGTATCTTTACAGATGCTGTCGGCCAGCATCTGCCGATAGGACGTGTTCAGCGAGAGACGCGGCAAATGAGCCTCGCTCATCCGTATCACGAGCTGCCCCCGCACGCATTCGATGTAAGCGTCCGGTTCGACATAGGCGGCGTGCGTGCTGCCGTACAGCAGGCCCGGACGGGGATGCAGGCTGCGGATATAAGCGAGCGCTTGCATGACATCGTCCAGCGGAATGCCGAGCTTATCCGCAATGGTCTTGTGCCGTCCGGCGCCGAGATCGGCCAGATGACGGCTGACGAGCGGCTCCGCCCAAGGGTGCGCGCCGGGGTCTCTGCGAATTTGCAGCAGCAGACACTCCTGCAAATTTCGCGCGCCGATGCCTGCCGGGGCGGCCTCTTGCAGTCTGTAAAGCGCTTCCAAAACCTCGTCGGCGGAGACGCCGAATACTTCGCCCGCTTCTTCCGGCGAGATCGTGACATAACCGTTTTCATTCAAATTGCCTGCCAAATAACATGCGATCCGGTGTGTCGGCTCGGGCAGACCGATCAGGCGAAGCTCGCCGAGCAGCATTTGCTCCAGCGTCGGAGCCTGCCCGCCGATGTTGTTCAGCGCATGGTCCTGCCGCGTTGTATCGGACCCGGCGGTCCGGCTTCGCGACGGGGGGAGCCACTCGATGTCGAGGACCGGATTTTCCACCGCTTGCTCCTGTAAATATTCCGATAATTCCGTGGCAGACAGCTGCAACAGTTGAATGGATTGTCTAAGCTGCGGTGTCAAATGAACCTTCAACGTCTGCACTTGGGTTAGAGAGGGACGCAATGACATTCGGATCACCCGCTTCGTAAATAATTCGTATGTGTGATCTATTATACAGCACCTGCGGGTGAAAGTTTTAGCGTAATTTTTTCCCTATCCGCTTTATTCGAGTTTTTTGGCCCAATACCCGCCTGAAAATTGCATCGGCTCATAGGAAAACAGGAACGCCTTCGGATCAAGCTCAAGGATCGTCCGCCGCAGCGCACTGTATTCTTTACGCTTGGCGACGATCAGATACAGGCTGCGCATGCCCTGCGCCCCTTCGCCCGCCCAGACGGTGACGCCGTAGCCCTTGGCCCGCAGCGGCGGCGCCAAATCGCGGCCATATTCCGACACGACCTGCAGCGCGATGTAGCCGAGCGCGATTTTTTGCTCGATATACATCCCGAGCAGAATGCCCGCGCCGAAGCTGACGCTGTATACGATCAACCCGAGCGAAGACTCCGTGTAATTCAGCACCAGTGACAACCCGGAAATATAGATGAAAATTTCGAGCGTGCTGATAGCGGAAGCCAAATATTTTTTTCCCTTGATCATCAGGACGACACGGAAGGAGTTGAGTGCGACATAAGCAATCTGAACGACGGCCATCAGCACATAAATCATGAGAATCCCTTCTTTCGCATAGTTGTTCAACTGGGTTCAAGCAAAAATAGTGCCAATGAACACGGAGCGGGGTGTCAGATCGATCTGGAAGATAGAGGAGGCCGTTTATTAGTTTATCCACGATCGACGAGTGGATGCTTCGGTATGGCGAAAAATAAAAAGATGGGCTCGCCCCAATGCGGCGGGGGGACCCATCTTTCTCGCGTTCAGATCTAGGAGGACACGGTTGGCTGCTGTATGCGCGGCTTCGGCTTCCCGGCGAAGGAGAAGTACGTCCACATGCGCAGCAGCCGCTCCATCGGTCCGAACGAAAACCGTTTCACGTACCAAGCGCTCGCGAAGAGCTGCATCAAATAAACGGCGACCGCCAGTCCGCAGCCGACCGCGACGCCGAGCTTGCCGAACAGGCCGAGACCGTATCCGTAAAAAATCGACGTGCAGATCACCGACTGCATCAAATAGTTCGTCATCGAGAGCTTGCCGACCGCTTCGAACCGCCGCAGCCAAGGCGACTTTTTCGCAGCCGAGCAGAGCAGGGCAAAGCCGAAAATGTATCCGAGCGCCAGGATGCTGCCGCCAAGCATCTCGCCAATTCCCGCCCAGCCGAGCTCCGGAAACAGGGGCTTCAGCGATTTCAGCAGCAGTCCCGTCGGCAGGAAAATCAGCATCCCCCTCAAATAAGCGCTCCGCTCGCCACCCGGGTCCACGAACCACTGCTTCTTGGCGGCGTACATCCCGAACAGAAACATCGGCCCGGTAAACAACGGGGCGAGCAGCAGCATGAAAAAGATCATGTAGCCATTCATCCCGAACGGGTCCGCCGTCTGCCGGTGATGCTTGATTTGCTCATACGTGCCGGTTCCGTAGATATGGTTCGTGTCCTTCACGTACTGCTCCATGCGCGCCTTGTCCTGCTTCGCGGCCGGGTCGTCGGGAGCCTCGGGCGCAAGCCCAAGAAGACCGAACAGGCACAGCAGAATCGTTCCCCAGATCAGCAGCGTCTTCGCTTTCCGGTTCATAAATATCAGCAGAAAAAAGCCCATGATTCCGTAAAAAGCTAAAATGTCGCCTTCCCACAAAAAGGTGGAATGCAGGATGCCGAAGCCGAGCAGCATCAGAAACCGGCGAACGAGATGCCTCCCGGCTTTCAGGCCCTTCGCTTCCATGCTCTCCTTCATCTTGATCATGCCGAACCCGAACAGAAACGTAAAGATCGGCATAAAGCTCCCCTCGACGAAAATTTTGACGAGCTTATGTACGACGGTATCCGCCGGGGACAACGCGAAAAACTGCAGCTCGTCCTTCCCCCAGATTCCGTATTGGAAGATAAGCATATTGGCCATTAAAATACCAAGCAAGCTGAATCCCCGCAGCCCGTCAATGACGTGCAATCTGTTTTTCCCTTCTAGCAACGATATCACCTCGAATCGAGTATAGCACCGCCGGCTAAAGTCCGGTGAAAGCTATCCTTAACGTTTGCTTAACGCCCGCGCGGAAATTTAGCCGGAATTAAGATGCCTCTGGTACAATAAGGATGGAGGGATACGATGCTAAATCCAAAAATTTTAATTATAGACGACGAATCATCCATCATTCATTTGATCCAGATGGTGCTGCAAAAAGAAGGCTTCCGCCATATTTACACGGCGGGAACGGCGCAGGAAGGGCTGCGGCTGCTGGAGCGGCACGGAGCGGACATTATTGTGCTGGACGTTATGCTGCCCGATCAGACCGGGTTCGAATTATGTCCGAAAATCAGGCAGATATCCGATGCGCATATTATTTTTTTGACCGCCCGGACGTCGGATCTGGACGTGCTGACCGGCTTCGCGACCGGCGGCGACGATTATGTGACCAAGCCGTTCAATCCGCTCGAAATTGCGGCCCGGATTAAAGCCAGGCTGCGCCGGAACAAGCCGGGATCTTCACCGCGGGAGACGGAGGACTCCCGGAGCCGCTACGACTTCGGGCGGTTCGTGCTCGACGAGCAGGCAGGGGAGCTGACGGTGAACGGAGAGACGGTTTCCTGTCCTGCGCAGGCTTATCAGCTCCTGCTGTATCTGTGCAAGCATCCAAATATCGTGTTCTCCAAAGCGCAGCTGTACGAAGCCGTATGGGGCATCGACGGCATGGGCGACGACAATACGGTGATGGTCCATATTCGTAAAATTCGCGAGCGCATCGAGTCCGATCCGGGCGATCCCAAGCATCTGGTTACCGTTCGCGGGCTCGGTTACAAGCTGCTCAAGGAGCAGGACCGATGAGCAAGGTGAGGCGAAGGCTTGCCGCGCACTTTACCGTGCAGTTTTTTTTCTTGTGGATGTTCGTGCTGGTCACCCTGATTGTCGTTCTGCTGCTGGTCATCCGATTCTTAACTAACCAGGATTTGAAAAAGACGTTTCCCGTCGGGGCTCTGGACACCATCATTACGGAAACGGTCGAGAACGAGGAAAGCGTGACGATTCCTTCACACTGGACCGATCAGCTTACGGAGCGGGGCTACTGGCTGCAGGTCGTAGACGCAGAAGGAAAGGTCATCGGCTCCATCAATGCCCCGAAGCGGCTCCCGGCGTCGTACGAGACCGCCGAGCTGCTGCAAATCGAGGAGAACGGGCGCTTCGATTCGTTCCGTGTCGGAACGAAGTTTAGCGGCGCGGGAAGCAAGCCGCTTCTATATATGCTCGGGACGGAGGACCTAGGGCCCGCGAAGCTGGAAGCGTGGATTCGCGCCTATGGAGAAGCGGGACGGGTCCGGCAGGAGGCGCTCCAGGAGCTGACGCGGCAGTTGGCGTCCGAAAACGCTTATGTGCAAATTATCGACGCGTCCGGCGCCATCGTGCAATCGGTCGGCGATTCGGCACGCAAGGAGCCTTACCGGCCGCTGGAGCTGATCGCGATGCGGGCGGAACCGGGCCTTTACCCGTCCGAGATGTCGTTTTATTACGACTCTTCCTCCGGGTATACATGGATTTTGCATAAGGCCAAGGCAGGGCCGCCTTTTGCCAGTCAGCCGATTCTTCATGAAGTCATTCTGACGCTAGTCATCACGGGAGGCGTGGTGCTGCTGCTGACCTTCGTCTTCTCGGTATGGCACGGTTACCGGTACGGCCAGCCGCTGCTGCTGTTCGTCGATTGGTTCGAGCGGATGGGACAGGGCCGCTATCAGGAAGCGCTTACGGAAAAAGACCGGAAGAAGGTGTTCCGCAAGAACGGCCGTATCCGTCTGCGCTACCGGCTGTACAAAGAAGTGATCGCAGGCTTCTACGAGATGGCGGCACGACTGGAAGCTTCGGAGCGGGAGCGCAGCCGCCTGGAGAAGACGCGGGAAGAATGGATGACCGGCATTTCTCACGATCTGCGGACGCCGCTCTCTACGATTCAGGGGTACGGACACCTGCTGGAAAGCGGGACGTTTGAGTGGGCCGAGCAGGAGCTTCGCGAGATGGGCAAGACGATTCGGGAAAAGGGCGATTACATGGTTGGCCTGCTCCAAGATTTCTCCCTGACCTTTCAGTTGAAAAACAATGCGGTCCCTTTCCTGCTTGAGGATGTCGAGCTGAACGAGTTCGTGCGCCGCATCGTTCTCCGATATGTGAACGACGTGACGATCGGGGACGTATCCTTCTCCTTCGAATGCGAGGAGGAACAGGCATTCACGGTGCGCGCGAACCCGAAGTGGTTTCAGCGTATGCTGGATAACCTGATCTCCAACGCGGTGAAGCATAACCCACCGGGGACGCTTATTACCGTTCGTACCGGAAGCGAGGGTGCGGATGCTTGGATTGGAGTGGAAGACAACGGCGCAGGCATGGACGAAGAGACGATGCGCAATCTGTTCGACAGGTACTACCGCGGGACGAATACGGAGGAGAAGACGGACGGCGCAGGGCTCGGTATGAGCATCGCCAAGGCGATTGTGACGGCCCATCAAGGCCGTATTGAAGTAACATCCCGGGTGGGCGAGGGGACGATCGTCCAGGTGCGGCTTCCACTCGTGGAACGCCCGGAGGCTTGATACGAAGAGGAGGAGAAAGCTATGAAAACCACAGGCTTGCGGCTTGCTTACATGTGCGCTGTGCTGAATGCCGTGATTATCGGATTTTCGTTTCTGTTCACGAAGCAGGCGCTGGAGTCGGCCGATCCGCTGGATACGCTCATGTTCCGCTTTCTGCTGTCGGCGGTCGTCATGTCTGTTCCGGCGGCCGTCGGCTGGATCAAGCTCGACTACAGCAACAAACGGATCAAGGACGTCCTGCTGCTGGCGGTATTTTACCCTGTCGCGTTCTTCGCCTTTCAAGCGTTCGGGCTGGTGCACGCCGGTTCCGCCGAAGGCGGCATTCTATACGCCTTCACACCGGTTATCACGATGCTGCTGGCCTCTTGGTTTTTGAAGGAGCGGACCAATGCGAAGCAGAAGCTGTCGATTTTTTTGTCCGTATTCGGGGTGGTCTTCGTCTTCGTCATGAACGGCAGATCGATCGATGTGAGCAACATGAACGGCTTGCTTCTGCTGTTCCTGTCCTGCGTCGCCTTCGCCGGATACAGCGTTATGGCCCGCTCGCTGTCGAAGCGGTTCAGCCCTTGGGAGTTGAGCTTCGTTACGACATGGCTCGGCTTCGGCGCGTTCCTGCTGATTTCGCTCGGCAAGCACGGGATGGACGGAACGCTCGGCCAACTGTTCGAGCCGCTCGGCAGCGGCCGTTTTATCGTCGCAATTGTATATTTGGGCGTGCTGTCCTCGCTGGTGACTTCGCTCTTGTCCAATTACGTGCTGTCCAAGATGGAAGCGTCCAAAATGAGCGTTTTCTCCAATCTCGGGACGGTCGTCTCGATTGCGGCAGGAGCGCTGGTACTCGGCGAAACGGTAACGGTCTATCATCTCGTCGGCTCGGTGATGATCATTGCCGGGGTGATCGGGGCGAACCGTTTCGGCACGAAGCGACAAGCTCCGGGCCAGCCTGCGGCTTCCGGCAAGAGCGGAGAGGACCCGTCCCGCGCATGACGGACGGACGAACAACGACGGCCCTCGTCTCCATAAGAGAAACGAGGGCCGTCCTATGTTCTACAGCTTAAATTCTTTTACAATACTTTGCAGATCCTCGGCCATTTTGGCCAGGGATTCCGAAGAGGAAGTTACTTCTTCAATGGAAGCCAATTGCTCCTGCGTGGAAGCCGAAATATTCTGGGTTCCGTCCGCAGACTGTCGAGCCACCTCCGAAATTTCGCTAACCAATTCAACGGCTTCTCCGGTGCTGGACTGCATTTGCCGTGCATATTCCGTAACGTTTTGAATCTGGATGGTCACTTGGTCGATGGACTCCCGGATCAGATCGAACGATTTCCCGGCTTCGTTGACGACTTCGATGCCGAGGCTCACTTCCTTGGTTCCCTGCTCCATGGAAGCGACGGCGTTCTGCGTCTCGTTCTGGATCGTAGAGATCAGCTCCCCGATCTGCGCAGCGGATTGGGAAGATTGCTCGGCCAACTGCCGGATCTCATTCGCTACCACGGCGAAGCCGCGTCCATGCTCTCCGGCGCGTGCCGCCTCAATAGCGGCGTTCAACGACAGCAAGTTGGTCTGCGTAGCGATGCCGGAGATGACCTTGGCGATATTTTCGATTTCGGTCGATCTCGCGCCCAAGCTTGAAATATTGGCGGCAATTTCGTTGACCGTCGTATTGATCGATTGCATCTGCCTGGTGACCGTTTGAATGGCCTGGTTTCCTTCCGTGGCGGCCTGCAGCGTGTGCTGGGAAGAATCCGTCACCTGCTGGGCATTCGCCGCCACCTGCTGAACGCCGTTCGCCACTTCCGTGATCGCGTTGACGCTGGCCTCGACGCCTTGCATCTGCCGTTCCGTTCCGTCGGCCATCTGCTCGATGGTTAAGGCAATAAGCTGCGTCGCCTTGCTTGTTTCCCCGGCGTTCACCGACAATTGCTCCGCCGAAGCGGCAACCTCCTCCGCGGTCAGCGTAACCTGGGAAACGAAGGTGTGCAGACTCTCCACCATGGTATTGACCGACTGGGCCAATTGTCCCACTTCATCCTGCGTACGGATAGGCAAAGGCTCAACCTTCAAATTGCCATCGGCGACCTGTTTGGTAACGGCAGCCATTTCCGCAATCGGTCTCGAAATTTGTCTGCCCAAGAAATAAGCAGCAACAATGACCAGAGCAACCACAATCAGCAGGATGATCAGGACGTTCTGCTCGATCTTCGAGGCTTCCGCCGTGATCGTTGTCACCGGCAAATGAAGATACAGGCCGTACCCTGTCTGCGGGATCGGGGAATAGGCGACCATGTAAGTTTTGCCGCCGTCGGTGTAGGTGGTCGAGCCCGTTTGCTTGTTTCCGACTTTCAGGATATCCGCCAGCAGCGGCGAGACGCCGGAGTCGGCTACGCTTTTTCCGATGAGTTCCTTCACAGGATGCAGCTGAATAATTCCGTTGGAATCGACGACAATCGGATAGCCTTCTCCGTCATTGATCATCAGCGGCTTTACGTATTTATCCATAAAACCTTCGAAATTGACAAGCCCGGTAAGCACGCCGATCACTGCATCGTTAGCGTCTTTGACGGGTGTGGCTACAATAATGGAGCGTTTGCCGGTCGTTTTGGCTAGCAATACTTCAGTATACGTCGATTTTCCTTGCAAACCGTTTTTGAAAAACGGTCTTTCCCCTAAGTTAACGCCGACGCTGGCTTCGATAGTATCGGCCGTTACGATGCCGTTAGGAGAAATAAAGGTGTTGCCGTCGAAAACTTTGGTGCTTTCCGTAAAGTTTTTGATAAACTTGGTCTTCGCCGCCGCATCATTCGACCGGATATCGGTGGTAGAAGCCAATATTTTCACTTCGGCCATACGTTCGGATATGTATTGGTCGATCAGCGTCGCGGTGCTGACCACCAGCTTTTCGTACGATTCGGACTGCTTCTTGATCAATTCCGCCGAGCTTGTCTTGGAAATATAATAGGAAATCGACAGGACCGGCACAAGCGATACGATCAAAAACCAGGCGATCATTTTATTCTTCAGCTTTTTGCTGAACCATCCGGTCAGCTTGCCGAATTGTCCGGCTTGCATCTGCGGTTTAGCGCGTTCCTCCATCATCTCATCCTCGCTTACTTCGGTAATTTTGCGCAGGCTTGCTGCAAAGAAAAAACGGACTGCTGAGCATAGAGTCGGCAGTCCGTAAGACGGTTAGTATCCGAGTGCCGCCCCTTCACCGCGCGGGTCGGCTCCGCCAAATTTCACGTTCGTTTCCGGATCAATCAGAATGACTCCCGATTGCCCGACCGCATCAGTATAATCGTCTATCATTTTGACAGGATGACCGCGACGGATCAGCTCATCCTGAACGCTTTTCGAAATGCGTCCTTCCAGCTTCAAGTCGTTGGAGGTAGATCCCCAGTTGCGTCCGTGCAGCCAGCGAGGCGCTTCGATCGCATCTTGAACGGGCATGCCGAAATCGACGATGCGGGTAACAAGTGCGGCTTGCGTCTGCGGCTGTCCTTCGCCGCCTTGGGTACCGTAGATCATGTACGGCTTGTCGTTTTTGAACAGCATCGCCGGGTTGATCGTATGGAACGAGCGTTTTTTCGGCTCCAGATGGTTGACTTCCTTAGGATCCAAGGAGAAGTAGCTGCCCCGGTTCTGAAGCAGAACGCCGGTGTCCTTCGCTACGATCCCCGAACCGTAATCGAAGTAATGGCTTTGAATCAACGATACGGCGTTGCCTTCTTTGTCGATGAAGCCCATCCAGGTCGTATCGCCCTTCGGATCCATCGGCACAACGTCGGCTGCGGCTTTGTTCATATCGATACGTTTCGCCATTTCTTTGCCATGCTCAGGGGAGAGCAGGTAATCCACCGGAATGTCGGCAAATTTCGGATCGGTCAGCCACTTGTTGCGGTCCGCGAACGCTTGCTTCGTCGCTTCTACGATCAGGTGGTAGTACTCCGGCGTCCCTTCGCCCAAGCTTTTCACATCGAAGTTGTTCAAAATGTTCAGGATCGAAAGGGAAGCAATGCCTTGCGAGTTCGGCGGAACGTTGTATGCCTTGTACCCGCGGTAATCCGTCGAAATCGGCTTTTGCCACTCGGCTTTGTAGTTCGCAAAGTCGTTCAGGGTCAGCAGTCCGCCGTTCGCTTGCACGTCCTTGACGATTTTCTCGGCGACATCGCCTTTATAGAAGCCGTCCGCGCCTTTTTTGGCAATGACCTTTAACGTTTTGGCCAAATCCGGCTGCTTCATCAGCTCGCCTGCTTTGTACGCCTGTCCGTCAGGCTTCAAGTAGGTTTTGGCCCAGCCTTCGAAGCGCTGCAGATGCTTCAGCTCGTCATCCTTCGTATCCAGATTGACATTGGTCCAATATACCTGGTTCGGCGTAACAGGGAAGCCGTCTTCCGCATATTTGATTGCCGGTTTGAGCAAAGAACGCCACGGCTTGCTGTTGCCGATCTCTTCGTCGGCGTAGTTGTACGCTTCCCACCAGCCGGAAACCGTGCCCGGTACCGTGTTAGCCGACAAGTAGCCTCTGGAAGGGATTTTGCTGTAGCCCTGGCTTTTATAGTAATCGATGGTGGCTTTCTCGCTCGAAGGACCGCTTGCATTTAACGCTTTGAGCTCTTTCTTTTTGGCGTTGTAGATCAGCCAGAAACTGTCTCCGCCGATGCTCGTGTAATGCGGGTAAATAACGGCCAGCGTAGCCGCTGCGGTGATGGCTGCGTCTACGGCGTTGCCGCCGTCCTCCAGCACCTTCAAGGCCGCTGCCGAGGCCAAATAATGTTGAGTCGTGACCATTCCGCTAGGCGCCATGGTAGTCGGACGATTTGCAGCTCCGGCGCTTGAAACCGTAGAGAGGCATAAAGCCGCGACGGTTCCCAAAATAGCCATTTTCTTCTTGCTTGCTCGCATTCGTTTTCCTCCTCTTCGTTGTCCAGCAGATTTTGTTCGCCTGTCAAAAGAGAGTGGAAAAGCAAAAAAGGAGACAGAACTATGCCGTCACCTTTGTTCTTATCCTTGATGACAGGTAGCTGGCTGGCGTAGCCGCTATAGGAATAGCAGCCTTAGCCCCTCTAGTTTTGCGTCCTATTCTTTCGAATAGTTTGCCTTTTTCATGTTAAAAGGATCCCGTATGGAAAATTCAGCCTATGGCCTTGTAGGAAATATACACCATTTTTCCTAGTCCGGCAATTGTTTTTTTTGTAAAATTCCTCACAATCAGACATATAGTTTGAAAAATCGACATAAATGTCGAAAAACGTCGTATGAAAACCATTTCAGAAACGGCAACAAGCGAAGCCCGCGGTGATCCAAATCATCCGCAAGAGCTTCGCTCTATCTTGAGAGCCGCACCCGCAGGCGCAGTACGATTCCATGACTATGGACTTATAAAAACTTTTGGGCTGCGCTGCGCTCCTGATTTACCCGGATTTCATCGAGGTAATTGTAGAGCGTGAACTTGGAAATGTCTAAAAATTGACATACCTTGTCGCCGGCTTTTTTCACGAGAAACGCGCCCCGGGCGTCCAAAAACTGCACCGCCTTGATCTTATCCTCTTTGGCCATATGGGACACGGGCTTGCCGATCGACTTCTGGCATTCCTGCAGCAAATAATCGACAAGATCGTTCACGTCGTTCACGAACACTTCCTTGACCTCCTGATCGAGGCTGTGCATGGTGAGCGACCGGATCGTATTTTCCGCCACGAGCAGATCCGAAATATCGAAGTTGATGCACAAAGCTCCGACCGTCTCGCCCTTGCCGTTCTTGATATACGTGGTCGACGAGCGCAAAATTTTGCCGTCCTTCGTCTGCGTAATATAGTTGTACCGGTCGCCGTCGGTGACCGTGCCGCGCAGCACTTCGAGCCCGAGGTTGCTGCCGCAGTCGCCGACCTTCCTTCCGGTAATGTGGCCGTTTTCGATGGCGACGATCGTGCTCTCGTACCCCTGTGTCAAATCGTGCAGCACGACCTCGCATTTATCCCCGAACTGCGCAGCAATGCAGCGAATCATGGGAAGGAGGAAGCTGATCTCCTCTTTAACCGATTCCAATCCGTCTCACTTCTTTCCTTCAGTGTGCAAACCCCGTGAGTTTCAAAAAAATAGTTTGAGCACCAAAAAAGTTTTCTGTATCTTTAGTATCTTCGCAATCGGAAATCTTGTCAACCGAATTCGATGGACGGACAAACGGGCGGTCGGCGAATGTTTGGAAATAATTGTAGGCAGGGACGCCAGGAAGGTATAATGAGGGGGAACGATCCTTACACAGCTATGAAGGAGGCTGTCCTATGAATCACCGATGGTTGGAATGGGCCAAGCAGATTCAAGCAATCGCGCAGACCGGATTGGCGTATACGAAGGATGTCTACGATCGGGAGCGGTTCGAGGAATTGCGGCAAATGAGCGTCGACATTCTGGCTCATTACACGGAGACGGACCCCGGGAAAATCAAGCTGACGTTCGCCAGCGATACCGGCTATGCCACGCCGAAGGTGGACATTCGCGGCGTCGTGTTCCGGGACGGGAAGCTTCTGCTGGTCCGCGAAAAGCACGACGGCGTCTGGTCGCTTCCGGGGGGATGGGCGGATATCGGCTTGTCGCCGTCGGAGGTTGCGGTCAAGGAAATCAAGGAGGAATCGGGCTTCGATGCAAGGCCTGTCCGGCTGCTCGCCGTGCTGGACAAGAAATTTCACGGCCATCCGCCGGAGCCGTATCATATTTATAAGCTGTTTATCCGATGCGACATTATCGGAGGGAGCGCCACGACCGGGGTGGAAACGTCGGCCGTCGGTTTTTTCGGCGAAGACGAGCTGCCCGTCTTATCGGTAGAGCGTAACACCGAGGCACAGCTGCGGACGATGTTCGAGTTTCTCCGCGATCCGGACAAACCGGTCATTTTGGATTGATGAGGGGCGGAGGGCCCTAGGCTTGTTGAGAACGTGGGCGATTGAGATAATAGAGGTTACGAGGGGGCGGGGTATCCACTTCCGGTCACTCTTGTCCGCAGGAAATTTTGATTTGAAGCCGCTTCGCAGCGGATATTTCCCGCGGACAAAGGCGAACGCTATCGCTCCTCCAGTGCATACCCCACCTCCGTATGTTTCTCTATTTCAGTCAAAAACCACTTTTCAACACTCAGAGGGGCGGAAGCCCCTCTTTTTGAGGTTATGGCGAGGAGGCAGTGCGCCGTATAAGCGGCTCTGCGAAAGGGGATAGGCTTGCTCGTACGGCATGACGAGGCTAGTTCAAGCGCTGAACGATTTCGTAGGCGTTGCCGCAAGGGGCTTCGAAATAGACCGCATAATATGTCGCATAATAGGTCACGTTGATCGGGAACAGCTTCGGCCCGCGTTACCTGGAGGGCGATATGGCTGAATCTGTTCGTGTTAGATTCTCTCCTCCAGGTTGGCGATGACTTGCTCCCAGCGGTGCTTCATTTCTTCTCGGCGGAACGCGTCCTCGAGCTTTTCCTGATGGAAGCTGATCATCGTTTTTCCCGAGCTTGCCGGCAGCAGACGGATTTGAACGGTAGACGCATGCTCCCAATCCTGAGGCTGCCAAGTCATGCGGAGCTGGGACAGCGGCTTAAGCACCCGCAGCTGGCCGGACGTGCCGTCTTCGGTCAAATAGGCTTCCCCTTGCTGCGGGAGAGAGGGCAGCACGCCCAGCCACAAGCGCAGCCCTTCCGGCGCGGTCAGCAACTCCCAGGCCCGTTCCGGGGAAACCGGCAGCGTCCGGCGCACCCCGATCTGGAAGCCGGACGCCGCCGTCAATCCCGCGGGTCTACGGCCCCGCTTCTGCTCGAAGGCGGCGGCGATCGTCTCGCCCCAACGCGGCTCCACGTCATGCTCGTCGCGCAAATAGTTAACGATATCCTCGTAGGACCAGGTCTGGTCCACGGTTTTCTGCAAAATCATCAGCCACTCTTCCCGCGTATGGCCGGTTTCGTCCGGTAAAGCTTGCTTGGAGATCGGGGTCGTCATCGTTTCATCCTCCAAAACGTTAGATAATCCTATTATAAACAAACTTCACTGACACGGATGGCCAGTGAAGTTATAAGGTTTCGTAATATTCGGCAAGCGCGGAGGCGATGCCCGCCATGCATTCTTTGAGCGGGAGCGGCTCGACGGCAAAGATCGATCCCCCGTAGCCGAGCAGCATGTAAGGCAAGCGGGTGTAGGTGAACGACTCGGTGACTTGAAACTGCGCATGATCGGCCGACCGTTCGACGAGCGTGTGACCGAGCAGCCAGTGTCGGCAGAGATCGTTAATCGCCTGCGGCTGTCCTTGGATGCGGACAGTAATCAGTTCTTCTTGCGTCTCGGGGCCCGGCAGCAGATCCTTCAGCAAAAACTGCCGGGCGGAAAACCCGCCCGGCCGCACGAAGCTCTCCTCGGTGCGCGTCCAATCGCGGATACGGTCGACCCGGAAGCTGCGGATTTCCCGGCGGAGCCGGCAGTAAGCGACGATATACCATGCGCTCTTCCAATGGACCAGCCCGTACGGATCGATGTTCCGCTCTGTAACGTCGGATTCGTAGCCCGATTGATAGGCGATCCGCAGGGTAAGGCCTTCGGCGGCGGACTGCTCCAATACCTGCAGAACCGACTCGAGCCGGGGAGAGACTGGCGGATGGATGACCTCCAGTCCCGATTCGCGCCGCTCCAGCGCATGGAGCTGCTCCTCGTTCGTGTATCTCTTGAGCTTGGCAACGGCCCGCTCCAGCGCTTCGCCGTAGGGATAGCCCGCCTGCTGGGCGAAAGCCGCCGCATGGACGAGCGCCGTCTGCTCCTCTAAATCAAAAAACAACGGGGCCTCGTTGAACGATTCGAGCAAGCTGTAGCCGCCATGATGCCCGGCATCGGCGACGACGGGAACCCCGCTGGTGCACAAAGCGTCGATGCACCGGTAGACGGTGCGCACATGAATCTCCAGCTCGTCCGCGAGCTGTTGGGCGGTCATGCGCTTCCCCTTTTTAAGCAGCCACAGGATCGATAACATATTGTCCGCTTTAGACATAGCTTGATGCTCCTTTTCTAAGCGGCTGAAGGGATTATGGAAGCGCGGCCTCCATGATCGTCAGAATATCCTTCGGATGCCGCAGACGGTAATTGGCCGCAATTCCGGCATCGTACGCTCCCCACAGCGCCAGTCCGGAGGCGACGCCCGCTCCGGCCGCGCACTGCATATCGTAGATGCTGTCTCCAATGTACAGCGTGTCCTTCGGCTCTGCTTCAAGCCGCTTCAAGGCGGTCAGAATCGGCTCGGGATGCGGCTTATGCCGGGCCGTATCGTCGGCGCAGACGACGACATCGAAGTAAGGGTGCAGGTCGAACCGGGCAAAATCTTTGATATATTCCGTGCGTGTCTTGGAGGTGACGATGCCGGTCCGCAGCCCGAGCTCTTTGACCCGGCGCAGCATCGGTTCGATGCCTTCGAATACGCGGATTTGGTAGTCATACCGCTCCATCAGCCGGTTCCAGCGTTTCGCGGCTTCCTCAATATCTTGAATCCCGAAGCGGGGGAGCGAGCGGACGCTCGGTATGCCGAGCACAAAGGTAAGATCCTCAGGCTCATAAGGGATGTTCCTCTCCTGCAACAGGTCCGACAGTGAACTAAGAATCGCCTGCTCCGTATCGAGCAGCGTACCATCTACATCGAATAATAGACAAGGATACATGAGGAATCAATCCTTTCGTTATGAATAATGCAATATAACTTAATTATACTTATAAAAACTTGTATTAACAAGTGAATGTCAATGAATATAAGTAATAATACCTAAATTACATAATGAAATATGCATAATTTCGTGATTTTTATGCATTCGCAAAATCAAGGTTTCCATACGCCGTTCCTTCTGCTACAATAGCAACAACAAACGAAAGCCGTATGCGACTGGCGAAAAGAGTGGATAACCACAAGGGAGCATGCGGTCGGAATCTTGCCGTTCGCCTGGGTAAAAGTATTTGCCGAAGACTCGTTGGAGTAGCTTTGGCGGATGCTTTTTTTTCGTTTATGTGCCCAATTCTAGTGAAAATACATTGGAGGTCGAGCCCTATGGCGCAACTGCTCAAAGCGAAAGAGGCGGCGGATCAAGTGTATGATCGGATTCTCAAGCGAACGGAGGAATGGAAGGCTGCCGGATGTCAGCCTTGCATGGGGGTTATTTTAGTCGAAGGCGATCCCGCCTCGCTGCTCTATGTCCGGGCCAAGCAAAAGATTGCCGGAAGGCTGGGCATTGCGTTCCAGTTGAAAACGTTCCGGCCTGACGTGCGGGAAAGCGAAGTGATGAGCCTGATCGCCGAGTGGAACGCCGATCCCGACGTTCACGGGATTATGCTGGAGCTTCCGCTGCCGAAGCATTGGTCCCAGGTACGGATCGAGAGCGCCATCGCACCGCAGAAGGACGTAGACGGGGTAACGCCTGCAAGCAAGCTGGCAACGATGACGGGCGCCGAGGGTCTTTACCCCGCCACGCCGCAGGCTTGCATTCGGCTGCTTCGGCATTACGGCTACCGGCTGGAAGGCAGTAACGTTGCGTTGATCGGCCGGGGCCAGACGGTAGGGCTGCCGCTCTTCCATATGCTGCAGCGAGAGCAAGCCACCGTCACCGTCTGTCACTCGCGCACCCCGGATCTTGCCTTCCATCTGCGGCATGCGGAGATTGCTTTTGCTGCGGCAGGACAGCCTGGCCTTGTGACCCGGGAGATGGTTCACCCGGAGCTCGTTCTCATCGATGCGGGAATTAACGAATCGGCAGACGGAAGTATCGCAGGGGATGTGTCTGCAGGAGCGGCCGAAGCGGTGAAGGCGGTATCCCCGGTACCCGGCGGCGTCGGGACGCTCACGACGGCGATTTTATTCGAAAATGTGCTGAAAGCGCTGGAGCTGCAGGTCCGAGGAAAGGTGGCGGGACAATGACGTCAACGGTATGGTGGAACCGAATGGTGGGGGAGTTCGTTCGGGAGGCCGGAAGCGTGGAGCCGACGCCGGGAGGAGGCAGTGTGGCCGCTCTCGCTGCAGCGCTCGGAGCCGCGATGGCGTCGATGGCAAGCCGTCTGTCGCAGGGGGAGGCCTTCGCCTCATTCCAAACTTCCATAGGCGAAACTCTGGAGACGATGAACCGGCTTACCCGGGCGTGCGAGGAGCTGCTGGAAGCGGATATCCGCGCGTTCGAGGAATATATGAGGGCGCTGAAGCTGCCTAA
Source organism: Paenibacillus tyrphae (assembly GCF_027925525.1). Classification (GTDB taxonomy): domain Bacteria; phylum Bacillota; class Bacilli; order Paenibacillales; family NBRC-103111; genus Paenibacillus_G; species Paenibacillus_G tyrfis_B. Next base: position 57,088 of record NZ_BSDJ01000030.1, read on the forward strand.
GGAAAGCGAAGAGGAGCGGGAGGCAAGACGCACGGCGATCGATGAAGCGGCCATGGGTGCCACCGGGGTCCCGCTCCGGCTGGTGCAGGTATGCTTGGACGGGCTGCGGAATGCGGAGCGGATCGCCGGGTGCTGCAACAAACATGTCGTCTCGGATCTGGGCATCGGGGCGCTGCTGTTCGAAGCGTCCGCCCAATCCGCCGGGTTGACCGTGCGGATCAACTTGCGTTCGCTGAGAAACGCGGACCTTCGAGCGCAATATGAACGGCAGATGACCGCGATGCTTCAGGAGGCGGAGTCGCTCAAAACGCAGGTGCTCCGAACCGTCCACAGCCGGATTGCGGGGCATTGACCAATCGCTGGTGCCGGCTGATTCCGGTCGCAGGCAGGTGTTTGAAAAAAGTCACAATTGCCCAATGCTTGGCGAATTCCGGCAGTTTATAATAAAGATGAATCTTTGGGCTCGTCCGGTGCGGGCCAGAAGACAGCGGTTACATTCTATTTCTTATTTGGAGGTCATGCCATGTTGAATCATCCCATTGGCCGCTTGCGCATCGTCGCTTTTATCGAGGGGATGTCCTATCTCGTTCTGCTGGCCATCGCCATGCCGCTCAAGTATTTTCTGGATATGCCGCAAGCCGTCAAAATTGTCGGATCGCTCCACGGCCTGTTGTTCGTGCTGTACGTGCTGGCCGTCATCCACGTCACCTTCGCTCACCGCTGGACCGTGCTGAAAGTGCTGTTCGCCATGCTTGCCGCCTTCATTCCGTTCGGCAATTTTATCCTGGATTCTCGCTTATTGAAAAACAGCCGTTAGGCGACCCGAAAAAGGCAGCCGCATGGAGAAGCTTGCAGGTCTGCCTTTCGCAGCCGCCTATAACGATTTGTCCGAAAAGACTCCGGTAAGGAGTTTTTCTCATTTTCTTGTTTTACAACCGTTTGGTTCACCGACCCGAATTACTCCTGCAAGTTCCTCTGCTTAGGTTAGCTTATCCCACTTGGCCCACATTTTGCGCGGATTTAGCTCGTACTCTTCGTTGTCCCGGAACATGAACCGGTGCATAATAAATTCCCTGCGGATCGTCGCAAAGTCCTCGTGATACTGTCGGATGAAGTCGTTGATTTCTTGCTCCGTATACTTTCGTCCCTTCTCCAATCGGGAGACGATATGCTCCAGGACGATCAGCTTTTTCTTCAACTGGGCAGGCACGTGCTTTAATTTGCCTTCGGAGGTGAAGAAGTTTTTCAGAACGGATTGCTGCAGACGTTCGGCTTTGTCCTCGGGCATGGAAGGCCCTCCTGTCTCGTTGGAATGGGAGTAGATCAGCTCTACCGAAGCGGCGGCGTTCGCCTTGATGAAGTGATGATTTAGCGAAAAGTAGATGGTATTCTTCACCCGGCGCTCATAAAGCAAGCTGGCTTCCCGCAGTTTGGCGGCGTGGTGGGTAATGGTGGCAGGGGTTACGCCTAATTTGTCGGCGAGCACCTGTCCGTTCAGCTCCCCGTCCGCCAGCAGGATAAGGATGCGGATTCTTGTCGGGTCGGCGAGCGCTTTATGATAGTTGACGATCTTATCCAGCTGCATGGGTTGAAGATCACCTCCATGTTTTTTAGTGCGCATCTAATTTAATATTTATCTAATTAGATAATATTCAAATTAGCTTCTGCTGTCAATGAAATCCAATGAATTTACTGTAGCATGGGCGAGTGGTTTATAATAGTGCCAATGAAGCTGAATTTGAATGGAACTACTTTGGCCAAAAGGGGAGAGGTCTATGCTATGGATTCCGATTGACCGGTCGCTCGACATGCCGCTGATCGGGCAGGTGTACGGGCAAATCCGCGACCGCATCTTAAAAGGAGAGCTTCCGTCCGGAGAGAAGCTGCCGTCCACGCGGGAGCTTTCCGGGGAGCTAAAAGTATCGCGCAATGTCGTTCTGGAGGCGTACGACCAACTGCTGGCGGAAGGCTTTCTGATCTCGCGGAGAGGCTCAGGGACGTTCGTGGCGGAAGGCACCTATCTCGAACAGCGCAGGCGGGTGACGGAAGCGATTGCGCCGAGCGCGTATGATAACCTGCTCCGGGAGGAAGGCCTCGTCAATTTCCGCTCGGGCATTCCGGCCTTGGACCGATTTCCACGCAGAATATGGGCGCAGCTGTCTTCGGCCGTCTGGAACGAAGCGTCGTCTGCGGTGCTGGGGTACGATGCTCCCGAAGGGCGTCCCGAGCTGCGGCATGTGTTGGCACAGTACTTGTTGAAAAGCAGGGGGGTGTACTGTCACCCGGACCAGCTCGTCATCACTTCCGGCGCTACGCAAGCGCTGTCTCTGGTGTCCAAGCTGTTGCTGTCGCCGGGCGACGAAGTGATCATGGAAGATCCGATCACCTGCGATATTCAGGCGATGTTTCAAGCCCAAGGCGCCACCATTCGCTTCGTACCGGTCGATGAGTACGGGATGCAGACGGCTTTGCTGCCGCAGGCAAGTTCGCCCAAATTCGCATTCGTTACGCCCTCGCATCAATATCCGCTGGGGGGAGCGCTGCCGATTCAGCGGCGCATTCAGTTGATTCAATACGCGCGTTCACACGATTGCTACTTGGTCGAGGACGATTACGACAGCGAATTCCGCTACGAAGGGCCGCCCGTCAGCTCCTTACAGGGGCTGGAGCCGGACCGCGTCCTCTACATCGGCTCGTTCAGCAAAATTTTATCTCCGGCGCTGCGCATGGGCTACCTGATTCTTCCGATGCCTCTCGTCGAATCCTGCCGCCGGTTGAAGTGGTACGCGGATCTGCACAAGCCTTCGATGGATCAGCTCATTCTTGCGCGTTTTATGGAAGCGGGCTATCTGGAACGGCATATTGGGAAGATGAAGAAGCTGTACAAAAGCCGCAGAGATTGTTTGATCGAATGTCTGCGGTCTACTTTTCCGGGCCAGGTGAACATCATCGGCGATTCGACCGGGCTGCATCTCGTCGCGGAGTTTCCCGGACGCCGGTTCGACAAAGAGGCGGTTCGGGAGATCGAGCGGTGGGGAGTGAAGGTGTATCTGGTGGAAGAGCATGCCAACGACAAAGAAGCGCACCGCAGCCGGCTTATTTTAGGGTACGGTCATCTTCCCAAGGAGGATATTCAGGAGGGGATTGCCCGGCTTAGCCGGGCTCTGCTTGGCATGTAGCTCCGTGTGCGCAAGTGTACACGGAGGGCGGTATTACTCGAACGAGCGAGGCCGGAATTCCGGCCTCGCTTCAAGCTTTAATCCATAGGTCTAGCATTTACCACGGCTTCGCAAAGCCCTGCCGCATTTCGTCGCAGTACTGCTGCAGCTCGGCCTTCAGCCCGTCCAACCACTCAGGGGCCTCCTCCAGCTCGCTGTTTTCCAGCGAAGCAAGCAGTCTGGCGAAGCTGTACAGTTCGGCGAATCTCCGAAACCGCGGGAAGGCCTGCACTATAGCCTCATCCAACGGTCTGACGGAGCGGTACCCGCGCACAAAAGCCTGAAGCTGCGCCTCGCCTTCCGGGCTCCCGTCTTCTAATTGATCCGCAAGCGCCGCCGCAATATCCATAGCGAACCAATGGTACATGGAATCATCGAAGTCGATGACGCTCAACTGCCCGGATTTTTCCTGCCAAAAGACGTTATCCGTCTGAAAATCGTAATGAATCAGACCGTAAGCTTCTTCCGCAGCCGGCATCGATTCCAGCCAAGCCTTCACTCTGGCAAGCTCGGCCATCGCTTCGTTCTCGTGAGGATGCCTATGCAGGACGTTCTCCGCGAACAGGAGCGCTTCCCGCCAGCTGCGTCGCTTTCCGCCCGCCGGTTCGTAAGCCTGGGACAAGGCGTGCAGCGAGGCCAGCGACCGTCCCCACGCCTCGCATGGCAGTTCGTCAACCTCATACAATGGCACTCCGTCGGCTTTGCTGAACACGACACCGTAGTACCGCCCTTGGGGCAACTGCACGGATTCGATAAGCCTGCCGTTTACGGACGGAAGCGGAATGACGCAGGGGAACCCGTGCCGATGCAAGTATTGCATGAATTCCAGCTCCGCTTCGATTTGTTCGAGCGGGGTTTCCTGCTCGAATGCGAATCTTAGAAAATACGCTTTCCGTTTGTGCTTAACGGCGTACACAAAGGTCGAGCTTGCTCTCCAAAATTTTAATGTCCCTTGGTCGTGCTCCCAGTGCGCGATCAGCTCCAGAGCGACCGCGTCGGACTCCAGGCCCTGCACCATGTTTCGTAAATTCATCATTGTGGATCTGCCCCCCGCCATACCATGCGGGAGAACAAAGCCCGGTTAAGCGGCGAGTCCTCCCACCGGTATGCTAATTTGAAGTTCACTCTTCAAAATCGCGTCACTCCCTTCCTGAAGCTAAGGTATGAACCGGCTTATAAGCCATGGATAGATTACCATAAACCGGTAACCGGGTGGTGTGGCTTTTTGACTATAACCAAATTCGCCGCAAAACCGCTGGGGAAGGCTGGTGTACGAACCATTTTGCAGGCCGCACACATACAATGGCTTTTATAAATGAAGAGGAAGAGGAGAGGATGGCATGAGTGATTTCATCGACCAGTTCCATCGGCATTACTATGATAGCCTCGTATGGCAGAATACGAGATGGCTCGGGGTGCAGATCCTGAAAATGCCGCTCGATTTGATGATCTATCAGGAAATTACCTTCAACCCGAGAGGCGATTTGCGCAAAATAAAATGAGGCGCTGTCCCCATTGAGGGGGCAATTGTTCTACAGGAGGATCGGCTTATAGGCCAGCGCCTTGTCCACAATCTCCTCGGCTGACAAGTCTTCGTCGCTCCAAAAAATATAATTGCTGATGCCCGGGTCCGCGACCGAGCTCGTAATCATATCCAGCCAAATGTCCATTTCCCACTCTTCTCCCGAGCACTGCATCACTTGTTCTACAAGCTCGATCAGCTCTTCTCTGCTCAAGTCGCCTGGCAGGACGGATCGGTGATGGAACAGTCTTTTGGCGACAAACTCGGCGCCTTCGTCGGTATATAGCAGCAGTTCTTCGACATCCGGATAAGTGACATTGGCCTTGAGCAGCTTCAGCTTTTCTTCGTACGGCTTCCCGGCATCATGGGCGTTCTGTATTTCCTGCACCAATTCGAAAATTTTCTCGTAAGACAACGTTTGCTCCATCCCGTTCACGTCCTAAGCGATTTTAGATATGAGAAGATTTTTGCCTTGCAGTCGATTTCCAATACGTCTTCGTTCCGTTGCATACAACGACCGCTTTGGAAGGGACTTGAATCCAGATCAGAATCCAATTCAAGATGTCCAAAGAAGACGACAACGCATTTAAGACGATCAAAAAGAGGATGAAAGGGGATAACGCCCCCAATAGGCCCAGCAGGGCCGGAAGTATGATGGATATGACAATAAAGGGCAATAGCGTAATGACGATATATCTCGTTTTGGATACTTGTTCTTCCGTATACACATATCCCCCGAACAAGGTAATGCCGACATAGGTGCTCTTCGATGCGATAAAGTTCGGAATCAGGATTAAGTGCAGCAGCTCATGAACCAAGAGCAGCGATACAACTCCCAATATACTCTTCAAGTCGATCGTGATCAATATCGATTCTGGCAAATAATTACGGAGAGGGACGGCCGAAAACATACTTGCGATCCCAAGGGTCACGATGAGATTGATGATCATGAATGGAACGGACAGGACTAGAGCGCGTATGGGAGATTTGGGCTCCTTCAGCAAGGCCCAGCCGTTGCGGATGAACTCCGCATGCTTTTGTTTGTCGGTTTTCGGAAATCGGTTCCGTATTTTCATCGATTTCACTCATTTCACTCGCTCAACGAATTTAAAATATGAAGCAGATTTTGACGCAAATCTTCCATTTCTTCATTCACGTATTCGTAGTGTCCGTTGATGCCCCGATGAATGATGGTGTTCATCGTCGGATGATGATCCCGGTCTGTCGCTTGGATCAGATCATGGGCGAAAGCGGCGGCTTGATGCTCGCTGTATTGAAATGCGCGCATCAGCATCGCGATCGTCAGCGCATGCGTCTGCGGTTGATCCAGGTCATCCCGGACCGCAACCGCCATCACGGCGCCGAAGCTGAAAGCGGCGATCAGCTGCCGTTCGAGCTCGGTCGTTTCGGTAAAAGGAATCTCGATCAGATCAAACAACCTGTCCGCGAATTCCGTAATTTCAGTGAGTTGTTCCATGGGGTGACATCCTTTCCTGCCGGCAAATTTATCAGAGTGGGTCGGCGATAGCGTTCCATCCTCTGGTATATACGTAATAAGACGGGAAAAGGAAGCAAAAACGGCATGAAGATTCACCGGACTTTGTACGGGAGTGGTTCCCGAGCTCCGTAGAAACTTACTCCTCCGTGCCCTCCGTTACCGACTCCTGGCTGCACAAAACCGTCATCATTTCCTTGAACGAACCGAAGATCGGTCTGACGTAAGGCACGAGATGATCCCTGTTCCTCGACACCTCTTCGCCTAACTCGTGCAAATGATCGTGCAAGAACCATACAACGGGACAGTCTCCGTCTTCTTGTCGCCGCATCGTATCGAAACATACCGGACCTTGGCTGTCTTCGCACTCGGCAAAAGGCACATAGCCTGCCGACAGCAGCGGTTCCCAGGCACTTATTAAAAATTCCAAGGACTGAAGTTTTTCTTCCGAGGACAGCGAAGGCATCTCTATAAATTGACAATCGCCTATGTATTCTCCGTCTACTTCCACATTATCGAATTGCAGAGACACGTAATGATAGCTCATCAAGAACGCTTTAAAAAACGGCGGAAATTCGATCGCATATTCGCTCTCCACCGCCCGGATCTCGTCTTCGTTTACGGTCGAATCGAGGAGCTTCCATTTTACCCAGCCTTCCTCGTCGACTTCTCCGTCCCGCATCTCCTGTGGCACTTTTTCTTGCACATGCATAAAGGCGATATCAACGGCTCTGGAGAAATATGGCTCCAACTGCTCTTTGATCCAAGAAACTTTTTCTATCATCGTTTATTTGAGCTCCTTTTCCAGTTTTCATTTCGGGAATCTCGCATTATACCAGTTTACGAAAATTGGCGAAGCTTCTGCCGGACCAGCCCGCACTTTTGTTCGTAGAAGCACATAGAATATACCATGTCCAACAAGAAAGGATGGTGTGCTATGTCAGCTACTCACGAACATTACCATACCTGTAAGAAATATATTAACAAACGAGTACGAATCGTGACAATCAGCGGAGCCTCGTACGAAGGGCGGATCGTCAAAGTAGACCATAACCGCGTTTACCTGCAAACGGGCTCTAACAACCGCAATAAGGCTACCGTTTCGTTTTTTCCGTTCATCCTTCCGCTCGTCTTGTTTGACCTGTTGGCCATCGTACTCCTCGACCGACCTTTTCGGAGACCTTTTTGCTAGTCGATTCGATCCCCCGTCCCGGGGGATTTTGGCTTGTACGCGGCCCGGTTCCGGCAAAGTGTGATTTAGATCATATCTTTGGCCCCGTATAGACGTTACCATAAAAGTGTAAACGATCTGCGGGGAGGTTTCCAATCATGCCATTCCAAAAAGTGCTAGTTGCTTTTGACGGTTCCGAGCTGTCCGTGAAAGCTCTTCAAAAAGCGGTAGCTATTACTCAGGAAGATTCGGCGGAATTAATCGTCATCCATGTATATCAATCTCCGGTTCTTGCTTATGGTTCCGCCTTCGTCACCGTTCCGGCCACCCTCGATCAGGACTACGAAGAGTATGCCCGGTCCGTGCTGAAAGAAGCGGAAGGGTTGACTACCGGCGTGTCCCGGGTAAAGCACGTGCTGCAGCAAGGCCAGCCGGCCGTTACGATTCTGGAGTATGCGGAAGAAAACGGCGTCGACCTTATTATTATGGGAAGCCGGGGACTAAGCGGTCTTCGCGAGTTTGTTCTTGGCAGCGTCAGCCACAATGTCGTTCAGCATTCGAAAGTTCCGGTGCTCGTAATTAAGTAACGGCAGCGGGTAAGCAAAGCACCTTAACGGGTGCTTTTTTCATTTCCCACGGCGGCTCGCTTCGAGTACAATATGATATAATTTGGGAGTCGATCCCTGCGGAGGAGATTATAAAGCGAAAGGTGAACTATGCCCGTATTTGTACATTTAACGCCGGAGCATTCGATCGCGAATATCGTTCGAAACGGCATCAAGCCGAGCGAAGTGCATGTGGACGGAGTCGGAGACGGCGTCTTCTGCATGCCGTTGATTCACGATTTTTACGCGTCGCATCAATGGCTCCGGGAGCTGAGACGGTTTAACAAAAAGAATATGACCGCCGTTTATTTTAAACTGAGTGACGAGGAGGCCGTCTTTTTCGGCGATTATTACCAGAAACACCGACGGGGAAACGCCGGGCAGGCCGTGAAGGCTTTTTTGGAGCGGGAAGACCGGATGGGCTATCAGGTGATCGTGCCGAGAAAAATCCTCAAGAACGAAATCTTGCGAACCAAAAAGCTGTCCCAGACGATCGGCTGGCGCTTTTATCCGAAGGTGAAAGGAACCAAGAGGTGCCTTTGTCCCGGGTGCCTGCGCGGCGGTGAAGTGAACGACAACAAGCAGATTTTGAGAAAGTACGAGGAGCTGCTGTCCCAACTAAGACAAGCTGAGGAAAAAGAGATCCCGTCGATACTGAGGTCCATCTGGAGGCTGAAGATCGATCACGACCGCCGTATCAAGGACTTTCGGCCGTTGTTGTTTTTGAAGGATTCGTCCAATCCGGACATTCTGGTCGAGTTCGTTGCAGTGATCTCCAAGTTTCGGGGGCCCGAAATCGATGGAATTTTGCAGGGGCTGATGGAGCATCCTAACCCTCATGTAAAGGCTGCGAGCGCGGAGGAATGGCTGCGATTCAAAGGAAGGGGAGATGAGGAATGAGTTTTACCGCCAATGAGGTTGCGGAATGGATGCTGAATGAGGTGAAGTCTGCGGGCATTCTTTATCAAAGCGATGCCGTGCGACATATCTCCGCTCATTTTGGCGAAGCGTTTATTTATGTCAACGAGAACGGGAACGCGTCCATCGATAAGGAAGTGAAGAAGGCGTTCAAGAAGCTGCACAAGGGAAGGGTAGCCTGGGACCGGGACGCTTTCTTCTGGGGCTGGACGTAGGAGGAGCGCATGCTATTGCCTCACAGGTTCAAGAAAGACGGAGAGATCGAGAAGAAGCTTATCACGTATTTAACCGAACAGGAAAGCTACTACCTAGTATCGGACGGCGTGGCGCTGTCTGCAGATCAGCCGAGGCGCTTCACCCACGACGAATCCGTGAAGATCTACAAACGGTTTGCAGAAGCGGACATGGCCTGGATGGGTGTCAGGCACCGGGAGCCAATGATGTACCATTTTGCGGTACGGATCGATCCCCGGGAAAACAAGGCGTACTTAATGGAATATCTCGATATTTTCAACGAAGAAAAGAACCTTCACTTGAAGCATATGGTCGAAATTTTAAGTTGGGAAGAAGGCATATGGAGCTTACACGTTCCGTTACAGCTTACCGAGACGGAGGATGATTATATTTCCGTCGAACATGACCGGCAGGACCATACGATCTTGGTAAAAAAGGCATAAGCTCCGGAAGGAGGGCAGCTCCCGCCAGGAGAAGCAGCCCTCTTTTTTCTATGAAATCAGTTTAAGTCCGATGGCGGACGCGAGGATCAGGCCGATGAACAAGATCCGCCTCCATTCCTTCGGCTCGCCGAAGGCGAACATCCCGAGCAGCGTGCTTCCTGCGGTTCCGATGCCGGTCCATATCGCGTAGGCGGTGCCCATCGGGATGTGATTCATCGCGAGCGACAATAACGAGAAGCTTGTTCCGAGCGTGACGATGAGGAGCAAGTACGAGGTCCAATGGCGTTTCTCCGTCACGCGTTTGAGGGCAACAACGCCGATAACCTCGCACAGTCCGGCGGCCAGCAGAGCAGCCCATGCCATCACGCCTCACCGCCTTTGGCCTCGGCATCCTTCGTAACGAGCTTAAGCCCCAGAACGCCGGCGGCCAACGCAGCGATGAGCATAAGTTTGAGCGGATGCGCCGATTCCCCGAAAAGCACAATTTCGGTAATGACCGTACCGGCCGTGCCGAGCCCCGTAAACATCACGTACACCGTACCGATCGGTAATTTGGCCGCCGAATCGAGAAAGGCTTTAAAGCTAAATACGATAAATACGAGGGTGAGCAGCCATTCCCACCACGCCGTCGAATGCTTCAGGCCTGTGACCCAGACGACCTCCGTTGCCCCGGCCAATATTAACAACCACCATGCTTTGTTCATCCCTTGCTTTTCTCCTCCTTGCTTGCTTAGAAACGCTTGATGTCATTGTAATTCAATAAAGGCATATCGTATAATGATCAATATTAATAATGGCATCATTATTTTTGATATCAGAACGGAGGGATATCCGGTGGAATTGACGGATCTTAAAGTGTTTGCTGTCATTGCCGAGGAGGGAAACATATCCCGCGCCGCAGAACGGCTGGGCTACGTTCAATCGAATGTGACCGCGAGAGTCCGGAAGCTGGAGTCGGAGCTGGGGGTCCCGTTATTTCATCGGCATCCGAAAGGCGTTGTCCTGACGGAAAAAGGCGGCGCCTTTCGCGATTACGCCCTAACGATCCTGAATTTGTCCGAGGAAGCGGTGAGAGCGGTGCGGGAGACGGATTATCCGAGCGGCCCGCTGGCGATCGGGGTGGTGGAAACCGTAAATTGCCGTAATTTAATGAAAGCTCTGGCGGATTTTCAAACCCGGTATCCCGGTGTCTCTCTTTCGATCACGACCGGAACTTCCGCGGATTTGCTTGCCAAATTGCTGAATCATCAGCTCGACGGAACGTTCGTTACCGGCGAGATCGGTTCGTCGAAGCTGGTTTTCGAACATACGGCAAAAGACGAGCTCCGGCTGCTGACCCGGACAACCGGGGAGACATACCCGGATCTTGCCCATATGAAATGGGCCGTTTCGCCGAAGGGCTGTCCGTTCCGGGCGGTTCTGGAAGCGTGGCTTCACAGCGAAGGAATTCCTTTGGCCAATATGCTCGAAGTGAGCTCTCTGGAAACGCTTCTGAGCTGCGTACGTTCCGGACTTGCCGCTACGCTGCTGCCCGAATCCGTACGATCCGGGGAGTTCGAGGAGCTGGGAAGCTACCCGGTTCCGGAAGCGTTTCGCTATACGACAACAAGCTTCGTCCGCCGCAACGATGGATTTTCCAGCAAAGCCTGTGCCGCTTTCGTAGAGATGGTAAAGGTAAACGGGCTGTAACCGCCCTCTGCTTTTATTCAATCAGGTGACGGTTTTCGTAAACCGTCACTTCGCAGACCGGCTCAAAGCCCGATCGCTTATAAATATTAATGCCGTCCGACGAAGCTTGGAGTACGCACCGTCCGGTGCGGCGCTTCCGGGCTTCCGCAAGCAGGAAGTTAAACATGGCGGACCCGAAGCCTCTTCCCCGGCAATCCTGCCTCGTGGCAATGTCGTAGATGCCGACGCTATCGGGAGCGAAAATGAGACAGCCCGTAGAAACGACGTCATCTTGAATCGTTCCGATGTACAGCTTCATGACGGAATGGTTCAGCAGGAGGGAAGCGGGTATCCTCTTATAATATAACCGAACGTTAACAGCTTCCGGCGATTCGCCGAATAAAGAAGCCAGCACGTCTGCGTATTGTTCGATGTCCCGGGCAGACGCTACCTCCTTCAGCTTCAGCTCCGCCGGGCAATTCGTATCCGGCTGCAGCGCGTCCAAGTCGGCGTACATGGCGATATTGATCTCCGCTTCGTTCAGCCCTAGACTTCTTAACGTTTCAAACGTGCAACTGCTGCGATCCTCCCATGACCACAGCGCCATAGGGTATTGCTTCTTGTTGAAGTATTCAACGGTTTCTTCGATCATACTTGTGTCCGACGGCTTCACCTGTTCCTTAAGCCATATCGAATTGTTGAACGTATCGGATGGCAGTCCGCAATCCACTCGAATAAAATCCGCCGTTTCGCGGACATTCATCTCACCGGAATCTTTCGCCAGGCAGGTAGATCTGGTTATAAAATTCGCCCGAACGAGTTGGGCCAGCTGTTTAAGATCTGTCGTCATTGGAAATCCTCCTTGTTAAGCATTTGCTGGAGAGGCTGTGGGAGCTACCATGATTGTACCATTTTTTACCTATGGGTTCACGCTGCTAAGCGATGACTACTTCTCCGGCGCGAACACGACCAGCGGGCCGGTCATCAGATCTTCCAGAGCGCTGCCGTCGTTTAATGCATTATTAATGGCGTTAAATTCCGAGCTTTGGAATAGGATGTTTTGAATTTTCTTGTTGTCGATCTCCCCGCTGAATTTGTCCGCCACTATATTTTGAATGAGCTTATAGACCTGATTGTTGGAAAGCAAAGCCTTGCAGTACAGCTCCCACGCCATTTGAACAAATCGAAAATTCCCACGGTAGCTCTCACCTCATGAAAAGTTATGTTAGTATTATATCGTCCGGATGGAGATTCTTGTTAACCGAAGGAGAGGGTTTGCGTGGCAGTAACGATCATTGTGGGAGATTTGCTGGAGGCTAAGGAAGACATCGTTGGCCATCAAGTCAATTGCCAAGCCGTGATGGGCTCGGGAGTAGCGAAATTATTAAAAACGAAATATCCGAACCTGTATACGTCCTACCTGGATTATTGCAAAGATAAGGCTCCGGAGGAGCTTCTCGGAACCCTTCAGCTTGTAGCCGTGCAAGGGAAGTTCGTCGCGAACATCTTCGGCCAATTGACCTATGGGCGATCGAAGAAAGTGTATACGGATTATGCCGCACTAAAAGAGGCCCTGCTCTCGTTAAAAAACTATGCGCAAGAGCACGGGTTAACGGTGGCGCTTCCCTATGGGATCGGCTGCGGGTTAGCCAACGGTTCTTGGGAGATTGTGGGGAAGATGCTGGAAGAAGCGTTCGACGATTACGAAGTGACGCTTTACCAAATCCAATAAGCGCTAAAAAGGGGGGGAGGAGCGGTGCTTGTCGCACAAGCGCTCCTTTCTTTAACCTCCGTTAGAGCCGCGCTCCATGCCGGCGCAGCAGCTCCGCAACGCGCTCGTTCCCATGCCTGACGGCGAGCCCCAAGGCTGTATCTCCGCCTTCCGTCTTGGCGTTGACGTCGGCTCCATGCTCCATGAGCAAGCGAACGAGCTCTATGTTATCGTCGTGAAATGCGGCCGTATGCAGACAAGTGTGACCGTTGCTGTCGAAGATATTCGTTCGGGCCCCGCAGGTCAAAAGCAGCCGGATGACCTCCGGATCCCGTTCCCCCGCAATCGCGGCATGCAGCGCGGTATTCGAAGGAATATAAGAAATTTTGGAATGCGACACGGCATTCACATCCGCACCATAGTCCAGCAGAACCTGTACGGCAGCTTTATTGCCGAAATGCGCCGCGAACCCCAAGGGGGTCAGGCCGTCTCCGTTCTCCGTATGGGCGAGGCTCGGATGAGCCTCCAGCATGTCTTGCAGCCGCGAGGCATCCCCCGATTGTGCCGCTTGAAATACGTCATCAATGCTTGGAATAAGCTCCATTTCATTTTCCTCCATTTCCGCAGGTCGTCCGTTCTGTTCTTAACTTATCACACTGCGTGCAGCATATGCTTCTCGAAAATCACTTTTTTTGACAGAACCGGGAGGGTGAGGCGCCAAAGCGCTTCGAAAAAAGACCGCTGAACGAGCTTGGACTCTGAAATCCGACGCTCAAGCAAATATCCGTTATCGACGTATCGGTTCGCAGAAGAAGTCTTTTGGCTTCTTGAAGTCGGAGTTCGGTCAAATATTGGTGGGGAGACTGACCGAATAACTGCTTGTAGCTCCTAAGAAAATGATTTGGCGATAAGCAAGCCGCTCCTGCGACCTCTTCCAAGGTGATCGGCTTGGCATAGTAAGCGGCCATATAATCGTGCCCGATACTGACCCTCCTGAACAATTCCTCCCGTGTCGACGCTTTCCGCGACGGCAGCTTCAGCATCTCCCGATGAACCTGGCGATGGACTTGCACAAGCCTCTGCGCTAAATCACGCAATTGTTCATCCAGCCAGACGCCATCCTCCAGTCTGTTCCCATATTCCGCCTTTATTTTCAATAATGCCGGAGCGAGCCATTCGTCGTTGCAGTAAGTTTTTTCGACAAAGTCAATGGGCCCCGGGTTCAAGGAAAGCGGGTCGTCCAGCAGTTTCTCCTCGGAGGCGATCAAGCTGCGGTAGACCTCTTCGGCCAGTTGGTCCGGAAAAAAGATACAGAAGGATTCTACGGACGTCTCCGCTTCAATCGTAATCGAGTACTCCTGGCCGCGATTTAACAGCAGATAGCTGCCCTCGCCGACCGCGAAGTGTCCGTGGCCCGCTTCATAGAAGGCTCTTCCGTTGCGGAACGTTTTTATGGATAATGCGCCGTTACCCTTCCAGAAATAATTGCTGCTACTGGCGTGCAGAAACGGAAGGAAATTAAGCGGAGTCATGGCGTTCACCTTTCAAAAATGCTGTATTCCTTATGTCTTCTTGGCCGTGCCTGCCATCTCCTGCTCCAAAAGTGTGTGAAAATTTACATAAAAATGGAAATGTTCACATCCGATATATGTACCATGAGCTAACGCGTCTCTATGAGATGGAGCTGCACGGAAAAAACTTCTCAGAAAAGGTGTTGTAAAAAATATGAAGATTGTATTGATCATCATAGTGTGCATCATCGCGGCCGTAGGCGCATTACTGCTGTGGGGCAGCCGCCTAAACGCCAAAATGAATAAGGAAAGAAAAGAGCTGGAAACCAAATACGAGCTGTCCAAGGACAAGCGGCGCTTGCTTGCTTATGGCGCAATCCTTGCACTGTACCGGAGAGAATCGACGCGGGTTCTTGAGATCAAATCGGATCGGGAGGAATTAAGGCAAGGTCTGGAATCCGCTTGGGGAATATCCGGCAGAGACGATGCCATCGATATATTGGAATGGTTAATAAATGAAGGGCATCGAACAAGATATAACGAAGTTTATGCGGCTTTGAAATCCGGCGACCCGATTGTAGAAGAGGAGCTTGGCAAATCCAAGTCGTGCTACGAAGAAGCGAAACAGGTCATCAAAAGTAAGCTGAAGTTTACCGACGAAGACTTCAACGCGATTGAAACGATTGCCGCGTGGGATTACGATCGCGCGATCAATATTGCAAGATGGAGCCATGCCATGGATTACATTACGGAGGAAGAGGCATGGGAGTATATTGAGGAGGCGGCCAAGAAAGCCAGCAAAACGTTTCTGGACTGGAAATATTACTATATCTCGTTTGCTTTCGGCAGGGCGATTGCTTACGAAGGAAGCATCTACGATACGGTGTGGGAGGCCAAAAGAGATCTGTTCGAAGACCCTGGCAGCGTCTGGAGTGAATTCCCGTTTAGGCTGAGTGCTTAAGATCATAGTTACGTGCCTGCCGGCCCGGCGGGCTTTTTTATGCTGGGGAGAACCGGTGAAGAGTTGAAAGTAATCCAATAATTGGCTATATTTTTGTATAGATTGATTTATAGAGGGGTTGAGTGATTGAGTCGAACCAAACCTTTGGGCATCATCTTAATTGGGAGTTTTTATGTCTTTGGTTCTGTTGTTTTGTTGTTATCGTTATTCGTGTATGAGTTACCTTTCGAAAAGTATGGAATAGCAGCCAGATTCGGCTTGCCGAATGTTCCAGAGCATCTTGCCCGATTTCTGGTAGGGGTTTCCTCGCTCGTCATGGCTTATGGGTACTTGAAGCTCATGCGTTGGGGATATTGGCTCATGGTTGCGTATTCCATTTATTTTTTGACCGTAAGCGGTTACTTGTTCGTTCTGTACAAGGATCAGCCATTCCTAGGAAATATCATTTGGTCGCTGATCGTTATAGCCTATAGCTATTCTAAGCGAAATCATTTTATAGAAGCCTCAGCAAATTAGGGCAGGTGGATAAATCGATATGATTGAATTAGAGCGACTGCATCATGTAACCGTTGCTACAAGAAACTTGGAGGAAGCGAAGCATTTTTATTCTGAAGTTCTTCAATTTAAGGAGCTCGCACGCCCTCCGTTTAAGTCAAAAGGGGTATGGTACGATTTGGGGGAACAGCAGCTTCATGTCGTAGAGAATCCCCATAGCGAAACGCTTCGGGCGAATGGATTAAATTCGTTAGAAGGTCACTTTTCGATTTGGGTGAAGAGCTACGGCAAAACGCTGCAATGGCTGGAGGAGGCAGGCATCGAGTACGAGGCCGAGCCTGACAGCGCGGCAGGTTTTTCACAGATCTATATATTGGACAGAGACAATAATGTCATAGAATTTGCGGCTTCGTATAATTCGTAGCTGATGCCCGCCAATCCAGTCGGACTTTTTTTCGACCGCTCTTTCCACATAAAAAAAAACTCCTCCGGATGATCCGAAAGAGTCTGTTACATCAATTTTGCAATTAACGATGATTACACTCCAAAATAAATTTTGGCAGCGGCGATGTCGGCATCGTATTGAGCCGTGATCCGATCCAGTTCAAACTGATCGAAGGCATGATTCCAATCGTATGTCAACAATTTGTCCAATTCCGCTTTGTAGGAATCGAATGTTTTGTAATGTACTAGGTTCAATCGCGGCTCGCCGTATCCCATACCTTTAAAATATACGGTCGCCGTTGCGATATCAGCGTAGTATTGTTTATAGTGTTCGTCGAGCTCCCATTGATCGTAGGCATGGTTTAAATCAATCGTCAGCTGCTTGTCCAACGCAGTTTTGTAAGTTGCAAACGAATTATAGCTGTGCAAATTGACCAGCGGATGGGCGGAAGCGGCAGACGTAACAGCAAAAAGAGACGCAGCAACTACAGTCGATAACAGCAACGATTTAAAAGTTTTCACTAGGAATCCCTCCAATAATTGTATATTTTTTCTACAATGCAATCATATAGTACGTGGGAAGCAGAGACAATACATTTACCAAAAATTAACAATATGTGCTGCAACAAAGCATAGATGCGCTAAAATGAATACTGGCCGACGAGACGGACAATTCCGATAAAAAAGAGAACGAGTGTATTGAAATTTTGTGAAGAATGGGGAAGGGCCAACCTACGGTGACTTAGATGAAGCTGCATTTCATAAAGAAAGAAATCAACCTGTCGGCCAAAAGTTATACTGTTTTCATCCCTAACTTTCCTACGGATAACATGTTTGCTCTCGAGCATAGGTGTGGAATTTATATGTTATTCGGAGACCAGAAATCGCTGCAATATTTGGCATGCTTATTTCTTGCTGCAAGTATCCATCGGGACAAGATGATCTATGTGCCGGTCACAACCCGGTTGCTCCCCAAAGATTTACAGCATTTCTCCGCCTATAACAAAAATCTGGACATGGTATTCATGCACCACTCGATCCAGTTCAACACGAAGCTCTGGAAAGAGATAAAGCAAAGAATGTTTAGAACCAAGGGGGAGCTGAAAAGCTTCGAGTGCAATCCGCGTCAATTTTCAGATTTGGGATATGAGGATTACTGTCCGTTTACCTATGCGGAGAATAAAGACAAAATTTTGATAAAAAAATACGCCGACACCTTGTTTTTTTACGGGAGCAAGAAAGCATTTGAGTTTGCTTCCGGAGGCTTGGAGCCGCTGTCCAGAACCGGGGCTTCTTATTTTATACGAAACGGCGGGCATGATCACGATCATTTAGACCTTTTTACACCAAAGCATCAAGGCTTGTGTGTTGATTTCTACGATGAGGCGTTATGGAGTAAATTGCAGGACGAGCGCCAATAAGGAAGGAAACCGAATGAAACCAGATACTTATGAACTCGGCAGACGGGAACAAATGATATTGCTGCTGAAAAAAGCGGGATGGTATGAAGGCAGACATGTAGATATTTCAGGCTTTGAGCTTCGGTGCAAGGAAGCGGGCATCGATTTGTTTGATCGTGCGAAAGCGTTCCTTCAAGAGTTTTCCGGAATTGACGACAGCGTTTATTTTAAATATCATCCGGACGAACCGAATTGCCGTTTTGCCGATGATTGGCATGACTACACGTTCCATTTCATTCCGGATGCCCTTAAAGAAATTGGCCGCTATGAGGATTATAGGGCTATTGTGAGCTTTGCGGGCGAGGATTGCTTTTGTCTAGGCGAATCCGGGTATTATTACCCTGCTGTCGTGGCGATTGGGCGATCCGGCAAGCTGTATTTTAAGCACGACTACGAAGGCAAGGTTTATGTCTTTGATACGCTGCTCGACAGCATGGAGCACGAACTCGATGGTCATGATCTCGTCATCTCGACACTTTACGAGAAAAATGAAGTCCTGCTTCCCACCTTATGGGGAAAGCGAGTGTTTCCTGTCAAACGGCCGAATCCTTTTGGCTAAGTGTTGTACGAATACGACTACTACTTAACTTACGAGGGTGAATTATGCGAAACCATGTTCTAACTAAAATTTTATCTGCGATCTTATCCCTATTCCGAAAGAAGAGAGTCACTCCTCAGATCCCTTACGAGGTCGATCTTGAAGAGGTACAAACCTTTCACTTCATCAAATTCGTAGATATTTCCTACGATGAAAATAAGTTTACTGTAAAATCCAAGGATGCCGGGAGCCTGTGGCTTGACTCCAAAGGCCGGTATCGCGCCGAATATACCGAAGGACCCATGCAAGGGCACATTTGGGTGTGGGACGGGCACCTGTTGCAAAGGTACTCCCCGGAAACGAAAGAATTGAGCGTCCATCCTTATGATTCCTATCCGACCCCTTATGCTTTTTTTGATCATGAAGCGTTAGAAACGACGATGCGAAATATACAGAACAATAGCTTTGTGCCGACAAATGAGCCAAGAACTTACGAGTCGGTTACGACAAGCAATTATGTGAAAGTTCGACTAAACGAAAGCCAAACGTTGATTGAATCCATACGGCAATATAGCGAGGAGACATTGACAGGGGAATATGAAGTTGTAGCAGAGGAGCATGTTCTAAAGCCCAATTCCGACATATTTAAGATTAAATTATCGGGCGGATCAAAAGTTGTGTATTATGGTAAATACCCGCCGCAACAAGAGCGAAATTAGCTTCTCCGGCGGGTATTTTGCGAAACCTCCTGGGATAGTTTTTTTGTAAAAAGCCTGCAAATAGTTTGCACAAGCAAAGAAAAAAGAGGGGCTCTCGTAGCATTACCTTATTGTATGACAAGCTTAACCACGCTATTGTAGAAGTTTTCCGTAAAGAAATATCCTAACTTGCTCAGCAAAACACCTTCCGTTGGAGAGTGCAAATGATTGAATGATTCGAAGCTCTCTTTATTCCCAATCTCGTAAACCGTGCACTTTTCCCAGGCCTGATCTATGGACAGGAATTTTTAGCATGGGATGACCACTTGATTATGGGAGTTCCGAAACCCCGGGGTGTGGTATAATTTTACTACAAAAACAAATCCATAATAAAAAGGAGTTCGTCGGTGAAATCGGAGGCCAAGATTCGACTGCTACTGTTGGTCAGCATTTTACTTATTACCATTTTCCCGCTGATCTTGAATTCCGTGTACCTGTTTGCAGGCGCGAAAAGCGGCACGCATCCCAATTTTGTTTATAGCATTTTATGGGAAACGCTTTCGCTGAGCTTGCTATATTTTGTCCTGCATAGACAAGGACGCAGCTTGAAGGACATTGGTTTTCAATTTCGTAAAACGGATATCTTTCACGGAGTATTGCTTTATCTGGTTTTGTATTTTGTTGTTATTATCGCCGTTACGATTTCCCCCAGTTTTTTGCAGGCTCCCCAAAACGTCGATTTTCTACGAACGAAAATGACCGTAAGCTATTTTGCATTCATCGTTATTAATCCTTTTTTCGAAGAATTAATTGTACGAGCTTATACGATGACTGAACTGAGCATCTTGATCAAAAAAGAAGAACTAACCGTTTTGGCCAGTACGATTATTCAAACTTCGTACCACCTGTACCAAGGCTTAATCCCCGCGCTGTATACCGGAATCGTATTTTTGGTTTTTTCAATTTATTTTGCGAAAACGAGGAAGATCGTTCCCGTCATCATGGTACACTTGATCTTGGATCTGACGGCGATCAACCAACTGGGGAAATCGTAATACTGCGGTAATTTACCGATAACTTTACAATCAAATTTATAGAACAGGAGAAGAGAGAATATGAACAATGTAGAGATCCGCGATGAATTCTGGGGTGTTATCATCAAAGACCGAGATATTGATTTATATACATGCAGGAAGCTTTTGAAAGGGGAGGAGATCGAGGTTGCCTTCATGCCGGATGAAGACGATCTGCAAGAAATCATAAATTATGCAAAAGAAATTTTTGCTCTTTTAGATGAGAACGATATGACGTTTAGAGAGTATGCCGCCGATGAAGTGCTGAATCATTATCGCGAATACATAGTGGAGGGGCCAACGATAACCAAAGCAGAGATAGTGAATCGAATGCGGATCGAGTCTTTTTCCGTCGGTTCAGGGAGAAGCTTTGACCTGAGCTATAACGACGACGGTATTTGCGGCCATCATATCATCATGGTGTTTGTAGACGAACAAGGGGAGCCTTGCGGCGTAGATATTGCTGGATAAGGGAAGATGGAAGAGGGGCTCAATCAAGGAAAGTACCCCATGACCATGTCCACTGCCATGTACTCGAGAGCAACAACGGCGAGACACAAGAAGATGTACATCTGCAATTTGAAGGTACCCCACTTGTCCTGCCAGTACTTCCCCCTAAAAAAAGAAATAAAATCAGGAGTAAAAGAAAACTTGACCGACTCATCAAAATCTTCCGGATCGGAAAAAATCAGTTTATAAATGAAACGATATACCGGGAAATTAAGAATGACCAAAACAATAATGAATATGGCGTGCCAATCCATTTCACCCCTCCGTTCCTTTCTGGTTATATACGAGAAAAAGGAAGGAGGGGTTACATGTTTCTACAAATTTCCAACTAAAATTTAGGTATAATATATTTAACTTCCAAGATTTCGGGGGAGTCTGAACGTTTCTTGCTGCTCGTCCTTAAATGAATTGTGGGGAGTGATATGCAGTGTCTCATGTTTTTTATCGGGATCAAGTCGCTGTTTTAATGTATCATCATGTACATGCAGCGGATGAGGGAGGGATTACGATTACCCCCCAATTATTCAAAGAGCAGATCAGTCATCTACAGAATTTAGGGTACCATTTTATTAGTTTGCATCAATTCAAACATTATTTGAACGGCAGCCCTATTCCACACAACGCGGTATTGCTTACATTTGATGATGGATATGAGAGCGTTTATGAGAACGTGTATCCATTTATAAAGCAGCAGCATATTCCGATAGTTAACTTCATCATGACGGAAACCTTGCCCGAGGCATCACACCTGCCCCCAACGATGACGGCGCAGCAATTGTCCATCATGAACAAAGAAACGGATTTGGTCGAGAACCAAAGTCACACGGATGCGTTGCATCACAAAACCAACAACGATGACCCTGATGGGGACGCCTACTTCACTTCCAAACTTCCTACTTCAAACGGAACGATCGAAACCGACGAGCAATACCATGCCCGGATTGTGGAAGACGCGAAAAGAAGCAGGCAGCAGCTGCATTCGGTGAATAAACATGCGGTGGATGTCGTAGCTTACCCTTTTGGCATATATACCGATACAGCCATTCAATATTATCAAGAAGGCGGGTTTAAATACGGATTTACCATCGTTGAGGCTATGGCGACTCGTCAAGCGGATCCTATGAAAATTCCGCGCGTTAACGCAGGCAGCCCTTGGATCACCCCGGAAGATTTGCATGCCATCATTCAAAGTAAAATCGTTTCATAAACGTCGAAAGTGAAATTTAAACCGTAACCCGTACCAGATAGCGTTCAAACGTGACGGGTAAACCCTCTTTTACAGCGTTTATTTCGAATATCCGCGTAACTTCGGTGAGGCATTTCTCCAGGACCCATTCGTAAATGGAGGGTGCCTGACCGAAGCAGCGCATTCGGATCACATCAACAGGCTCATGGAAGTATTCCATACTTCTCACCGGTTCAATCTCGGTATGTCCCAGGCCGCCTTGCTCAAGGCGCTGTTTGAGATTATCCAGGACGGGAGTCCCTGCCGAAATCGGGTCGAACAAGTTCGGGAACCATTCCGAGAGTTCCGCCGCTATACCGTCCCCCGGATGCAATCCGAGGATCCTTCCTCCTTTTTTCACCACTCTTCCAACGTCCAGATAAGAAGAGGTTGGCCCTCTGCGATTATACGCGACATCGAATTCATCCGACTCGAAGGGGAGTCCGTGTTTCGTATTTCCCGTAACGAAGGATACATTGGATAAATTCGCTTCATTCCCTGTTTTGATGAAGTCGTTCGTAATATCCAGACCAGTAATATGTTTAACGATGGGACTCCATTGGAGCGTAAATTCTCCGTGTCCGCATCCGATGTCCAACACTTTCTTGCCCTGAACCGCTCGCGCTACTTCTTCAGCAAATAGGGCTTCGGCATTAGGCTCGGTGATTGTGGAGTGCCACGAAAACGAATACTGCCCTTGTAATTTTCCGAGCTGCGCATACCATTCGATAGAATGAGGACGCAACCAGTCCGGGTGGTTTCTAGGGTCTACTAAGCTTTCGTTCATAAAGCACCTCCGAATTTTCGTGTGAACCGGTCAATTTAATAGATAGAGTTGAAATATAATGAATTAAAAATTAAGATGTGAATAGTTGGAACATGAATAAAATTGGTATGAAATTCGTCGAAAGGAGTGTTTCGGTGGACATCGACAGAAGCCTAGTTCCAAGGAATAAATTCGATTTTGAAACGGTAGATCTCTTGAAAAAGCTGCCGCCGGAAAAATTAAAACCAGCATTACCCCAATTATTCGAATGGATTCAAGATATAAACTGGCCAATTGCCAGGGACATCGCGAAGATACTTGTGAGTTGTGGCTGTGATACATTAACTGAGATTAAGAAGATATTGCGAACGCCAGACGAAGAATGGAAGTTATGGTGTCTAGAGTATGTTGTTAGAGAACTGCCGAAGGACCTGATCGTTGAATTGCAGCCTGAGCTTGAAAAAACAGCTTACGCACCTACAAGGGGCGAGAAGGTAAACGAATTGGATACGGAGGCGCGGCAGATTTTGTCTCTTATTTCCAAGAAACCCTCTGAAGAAGTGCCGCAGCTTAAGCGCCTGTCATTCCAACGGCAAAAACTTTAAAATTCTTATGTTCATAGTACGGCACCAGCTCTTCTTCACAAAAAAATTGCAGATGCAGATTGTCTTTTTTGCAATGCTCCACGAGTAAACGGAAAATTTCGGACCCAATCCCGTTGCTTCTATAGTCCGTGTGGACCCCTAGTCCGCATAAGTAAGCATTGATTACCCCATCGGAAACGATTCTGCCCGTGCCAATTAAGTGATTGTCATGGTAGGCATAGATGGCGTACCAGCTTTGTCTCATGGCGGTCAGCAGTTGCTCTTTGCTTAGCTGCAAGTATTGATTCCAATCCAGATTCTCATATAGCTCGTATATACTGTCTTCTGTCGGTAATTCGGTATCATATCGTATTTCCATAAGATGGTCACCTTCTTTTTTTAGCTAATCTCGTGCCCGGTTACAAACCAGCGGGATTTTTCATCCAATCTTCGATCGTATCCCTGATCTCATACCTGTTTTTGGACTGTTTTTCGCGAATCACTTCCCAATGCTCATTGACCTGCACCAGTCGGTATTGACCGGAGATTTGACCATCCGGATACCATCCCAAGTCAATGATGAGTTTCCCGCTGCTTGGTAAACCCCAAACTCCATCGACAAGCTGCATCCTTGCGATTTGCAAAATATCTTCGGTGAAATACTCCCAGTTGTCGATAAAACCGTCCCCACTCTTACAAGATATTGGCTCAACATCTGAAAATTTATTAAAGCAAATAGCGTAGCCCGCAGGTATTCTTAATGGCATTAAGGACATTTCGTAACCTCAACTCAGATTAGAGTTCGCATCAGGTCTTGATCAATATATACTGCTTATCTTTCAATTCAAACTCATCCCCAAGCTGAAAGGTCTTTAAATCAATGATTTTGTGCAATTTCTCATTTTTTCTTTGCTTTTCTTCACCGTCCCAGCAAGTGTATAATTCAAATTCTTGGTTCGAACCGTATTCTTTCATTAGATCAAATAGTTCGCGAATACATTTTACATGCGCTTTGTATTGTTCAGGGAAATGTTCTTTCAGGTTGGGATGTAAAGAAAAACCTCCCCAATTCGCTGCAATTTGATACACAAAAGGATTTTTGAAATGCCCCCGTATTTCTCCACTCCACGTCCCTAAATCTTGAATATAAATTCCCGCGGCATCTTCCATTGAATCATACACTTCAATTTCATCTTCTTGGATATGAGAAAGATCGACGATTTGTTCGAGAGGAATGGATCCCTCGGGCAAATGGGCAGACCGGAATTGAATTGCTTTTGTTAATTTTCCGCTACTCTTATCGGCGGAGGACTTTCTTCTTCCTCTTTCCCCTAAAGGCAATTCTTTACTTGATCCGATATAATGATACAAACTCATACCAACAGCCTCATTTCTGCGCAACATGTTTATAATGCAAAATTCTGGGCAGCTATTTCCTGGCAGCCGCCGCTCTTTTTATGCTTTCTTTTGTCCAAGGAGGAGCTTTGGGATGATTCATGATTTCCTCGTAGGTCATCCAGTGTACGGCTTCAACCTCGTCGGGACTTTTGCGATGCGCTGTACCGCTAACATATTCGCATAGGAAGACCACATTGATCACGTTGCACTCATCCTCTGTCACAAAAGAAGAACTGTATACAAAAGTAACCGCATCTTTTATTTCGATGCCGATCTCTTCGTAAAGCTCCCGTTTTACCGTCCGTTCCAGGATGTCGAGCGTATTTCCTTCGATGTCTACTTTCCCGCCCACAAGAGATAGAGTACCGCCGGCATGTTCTTCCTTCATACTTCGCATGATGAGAAGCCATTGATCATCCCTGCAGACCGCACCTTCTACGTTTACAATAAACATGGCGCCACGTCCTCCCCCAAAGATTATATAGTGCTAATTTAGCATGATTTTCCTGACAATGGAACGTGGCCACCAGAATGATGTAATACTCCCAGGCTGAGATACGGGATGGCGCGAAATAAGTTATAATGAATCCGTGGAAAAGGAGGCTCCGTGATGACGATTAAATCCATTTTGCGAAGGATAGATGAAATTAGGGCGAAAAAAATAGCGCTCCCTCCCTCGCAAAACGCAATAGTTTTCAATCCCACGCTCAATGCCGATGAAATTGCTTTATTCGAAAAAAAATGGAAGATTGAACTTCCCGATGACTTCAAATCTTTTTTATCCGAAATAGGCAACGGCGGGTTTGGCCCCGGCCATGGACTCATTCCGCTAGGCACAGAATCGATCCTAGACCCGAGGATACCCGTAGGAGATCGTGACACGATAGATACTGAAAAAGATTTCGCGTATGGATCGGCCTGGAACTATGAGCCGTTAAGACGCGCAATGGAGGAGGGGTCTGCAGATCAAGACCAATTGATGGAATACTACTTTTCGGTCGACCGGATATCTGGCGCGATCCGAGTGTGCGATTGGGGCGGCGGTGGTCTGGGGCTACTCGTTGTAAAAGGCTGTGAACATGGAAAAGTATGGTGCGACTACCGAGGTGACTTTGGCGGCATATTCCCTGAGACGTTCTCGGGCGAGGATTCCGGCCATATGTCCTTTTTGCAATGGTATGAGGCTTGGTTGGACGAAATCGTTTCGGAGGTCCCAATGGAAGAGCGCCGTTTCTGGTAGGTCATGAATCTGCAATATCATACTATACGCTAATGAAATGTAAGATGTATCATTCATGGGAACACGCCTAAGGAGGTTTTCTCATGAATATTACATCTTTTCTTATATATTGTGTTATTGTCACATTCACGCCCGGGCCTACGAATATTGCTATATTGTCTATGGCGCATCATGTTAAGATGAAAGAGGTTTTTCGATACATCTGGGGAGTGACTGCCGTCTTCGGTGTGTTGCTTTCGGCTTCGGTGATGTTAAACAGTGCGCTTATAACGGTCATGCCGAAGATTTTGGTTTTTATGCAGGTCGTTGGCAGCATTTATATGCTCTACCTTGCGTATCAAGTGTACAAAATGGATATAGCAGGGGATTCCGCCAAACAAGCCGCTACCTTTATGAACGGATTCCTCATGCAGTTTGTAAATCCTAAGGTCTGGCTGTTTACCATGACGGTCATTCCGAGCTATGTTATGCCCTATTATAAATCGCCGTTTGTCTTATCGATATTCGTGCTGATTATAACTATTGTTGCCTTTTTGGCATTAGCCACGTGGGCCATCTTCGGCATGGTTTTCAAGAGCTTTTTGCAGAAGCATCTAAAGGTGACCAATATCGTATTAGCGCTATTATTGGTTTATTCGGCCATCGAGGTATCGGGTATCGTGGAGATCGTGAAGAGGTGAGTGGATATGGACAAATTTGTATATAAAAAATCAGCAGGAGTTACGGCATTATCCGCAAGCTTTAGCGATTTTGAATACAAAAAGCACAGCCATGAAGAATATGCTCTGGGAGTCACCTTGCGTGGAGTGCAGCAGTATAACCTGGATGGGAGCTTTCAGTCCTCCTATCGCAACGGAGTGATGCTTTTTAACCCGGAACAGGTTCATGACGGAAGGGCGCAAGATAAGACGGGGATTGATTATGTCATCGTTTATATCCATCCCAAGCTTTTTTTGGAGATGCTTGAAAAAAAGGATGTCATGTTGTTCTCTTCTCCCATTGTTTATAATCGCAGGCTTCAGCAAGGCATCTTAAATCTGGTTCATGCGATATTCAGCAATAAAGCCGAATCGCTGTGCAGCGAGCTGCTTCTGGCTCTTACGGACAACTTTTCCCAAACGGAAATGAACTACGTGTTCAAAAAAAACAATGTGCTTATGAAGAAAGCAAAGGAAATGATCTACTTCAGTCTGGACCATGTGCTAAAGCTTGATGACATTTGCAGAGAGTTGGATATGTCCAAATTTCAGTTCATCCGGGCATTTAAAGCGGACTCGGGCATCTCCCCGTATCAATTTTTCTTAAACTGCAAAGTCGAGCATGCCAAGCGGCTCATCGAAAAAAACAAGGATATTTACGCCGCGGTAACGGAATGCGGATTTGTTGATTTATCTCATATGAACAGGCACTTTAAAAGTATGTATGGCATAACGGCATTCGAGTACATGTCAGGCATAAGCTGATCGTTCATGCGATGGAATACAAAAAAAGAACCTCCTCATTCCATGAAGTTCTTTATTTAAACCATTTAGTTTATGATACTTTGGAAAACAACGACATGATACGGCTTGCGGCTTCTTTGTACCCGCCGGCGTTACGTAAGGAATCCCCGATCCGCTGAGCATGTTCTTTGTAAGCAGATTCGTTCAACACTTGCAACAAAGCGGAGATCAAAGCTGCAGGCGTAAGCTGGCTTCGATCTAAAATAATACCGGCTCCTAGCTCCTCTACCCGTTTCGCAACAATAGGCTGGTCGGAGCTTAATGGAATCATGACAAGCGGCACATCGTAATATAAACCTTCACTGGTACTGTTCATCCCGGCATGGGTAATAAAAGCATCGGATTGTTGGAGCACTTCCAACTGGGGAACATATGGCTTGACGATGAAATTAGGAGGAATACGGTCGCTTAGCGAGTCCATATTCGTGTCTTTCCCGCAAGATAACACAAACTGAGCCGCGACATCTCGAAAGGCTTCAAAGCAAAGCTTGTAAAACTCAATATCTTTGGTCAAAATGCTGCCCATGGAAATGTATACGACTTGGTCGTATTGCGATCGAAGCTGGTCAGGCGGAAATGAAGGAACGTCAAGTCGTGGTGTAATGGAAGGTCCGGTAAATATATAGCTATCGTCAAGCTTATCGGCATCGGGTTGAAATTCGCGGCTTGTAAATACAACCTTTAACTGACCATACTGGCGGGTAATATCTTCAATGGCAGGTACAGCTACGTTATATTCCTTAGCGATGCTTTGCGCCGTCTTCGTTAGTCTTTCATATAGAGCTTCCGCATCGAAATCATCGGCATCAAACCCTTCCACAATTTTGCTTAGCGGTTCGGCGAAAGCCAGATTTGTCACGGAGCAGACCGTCGGGATGCCTAGCTTTTCCCCTAAAATAGCCCCACCCCAACCAAACAAGGAATCAAAAATCAAGTAGTCAAAAGAATCGTGTTCGATCTGCCTCAAGATTTCCGGAATGTGAGGTTCAATAATGCCTCGCAGCATAAAATCAGTGAACTGATGCGGGTGTTTAAGTTCGGTCGGATTAAAACCAAGCTCTCGGAATACTTGTTCATCCAATTGATAGGCCCGGAATTGCACCCCGGTCTGGGCAAGCCTGGCCCGATATTCTTCCGAGCACATATAGACGACTTCTTCGCCGTTGTCGACTAACTGCTTGACCAATCCTAAGGTAGGATTAACGTGACCTTCTGCTGGAATCGTTACATACAGTACGCGTGCCATGTACCACACCATCCAATATAATACTAAAATAGGGGTATAATGCCATTTCATTATAGATGAGGGCAGACGCAGGTTCAAGCGACGTTGAAATTCTGTCATTTATTGAACAGTGAGCAGCAAAGTGTCTAAGAATTTAGATCAAATAGAGCAACAATATGGAAAGGTAGACGAGGAAACGGAGGATTTGAGTGGTTATACATACAACCCAAGTGCTCAATGAAAAAGCGGTGCTTGCCGCTTTAGAGCAATCGCTTGCGATGATTGAATTTAATGTTCAGGGAGAAGCGCTGTGGGCAAATGAAAATTTTGCTCATGCCATGGAGTACTCTTTATCTGAATTAGTCGGGGTACACCATCGGCGGTTTTGTACCGAAAGCCCAACTAACAAGCGAGTTGCAAAACATGTCCGAGGAATTGCTGACCCGTACAGAGGAAGGCATAACACGCAATCAACAAGTGGCTTCGGCCATTACTCGGTTGATGGAAGAGAATGAGAAAAAGCTGTCATATCTCCATGATTTAGAACAGCAAAATGGGGCCGTTCGCCGCATTGTGCAGACGATTAGGGAATTTGCATCGCAAACGAATTTACTCGCCTTAAATGTGGCTATCGAAGCGGCACATACTGGGGAGTATGGGCGCGGCTTTAATGTTGTAGCTTCCGAAGTGCGAAAGCTGGCCAAGAGCCGTACGAGAAGCCGCGCAGGAGATTCAAGCTACCGTTGAGGGAATTTCCAAGCATGTCGATCGAGTCAGCGATGGAACGAAAGCCTCGCAAAAAACAATTGTCGATAGTCAGCGTCAAATTCAGCAAGCCGCAGAAGAATTTGCAGGTATTGGTGAAGCGGTTGGCAAGCTGGATGTTCAGGCTAAAACGTTGAGCCAACTATCGTAACAGGGAATGACATTGTCCACTTCCATTAATGATATTCTTTGCCTTGATATATGACGAATCCTACAGGCTTATGGGTGAAGTGAATAACAGGAGATTGATCCCTGTTGTCTTCTGTGGGATATGCATGATTATGATCGATATATTCGCCTTGCAATTCAATCTCTTGTCCCTCCGTAATGCCATTTATCGGCTCTGCTAATCCCATATTATCTCCATAGCGGACAGCGACAAAAGTATCCGAGTTCTTATCAACTAGAGAAGCATCGGCCCCTTTAATGCTAATTAGCTCATTAATTTTCACATCAAAATGCTGGTGCATCGCTCCTCTTCGTTCTCGATCGGGATATACTTTTACAATTGTAGCCTTAACGTGCACAACTGGAGCATGAAGGGACAATGGATGGAGTTGATGACCATATGAGTCATTGGTGATCGTATGGCCGAAATGAGGGTGTTTCAATAGGTTATGGTGGTGACGATTAAGCAGATAGTGACCTGACATATTTTAATGCCTCCTTTAAATGGTTACTAAGGTATTTTAACCAAGCTTAACTTAATAATTCATATTAGCCGTAGACCCTAGATGGGTATGCGCACTCCACATTTGTCGAGGTGTCAACAGATCTGGAATCTCGGATACCAATAAAAGCAACAAGAATTCCAATGATGTATGTCCTGGTTATTTGTATGTTAATATTTGAGTATGACAGTAATAGACAGGAGAGTATCATAGAATGAATGAGCAGCAGTTAAAAGAATATCTCATTAATTTGGTGCAGGAATACGGTTCTAAATGGAACGAATACGAAGACAGTGTTCGAGAACAAAGCGAGGCTGAAAGGGTGGCTATGCCCGAGTTTGCCGATGCGGAAGAACAGTTTGCATGGTTCAAAGAAAACAAGCCGACGGATTGGCACGAAGAATTGAGTAAATTGGTGGGGCCCCTCTTTGATCGCTACTGTACGGATAAAAAAAGGGTGTACGGCGGGAAAAATGTTCGCAGCTTCGGGTTTCCCGCCAAGTTTAACGGTATTGGTAACCCTGTCGAAACGAGTGTCGATTTAAAGAACCAAAACCGGGCCGAGGTTTATTTCAAAACGGAAACTGCCTTTCAGGACGAATATTTATTCGTATTGCTGCGCAAGGCTGGTCAGTGGAAGATTGACAACTACAAAGGGCGCAGATTCGGCGATACGAAGTGGGATAACAGAATTCTTTGACGGCTGTCATGAAGAGAGGAATTTTATGATATTAGTGAGTTCTTGTTTAGCAGGATTGGAAGTAAGGTATAACGGTACTCATTGTTTAAATGAAAAGTTAAATAAACTAGTAGAGGGAAATAAGGCGGTAACGATCTGTCCTGAATTGCTTGGCGGCTTATCAACTCCGAGAGAACCCGCCGAAATAGTAGGTGGAGATGGCGATGACGTACTGGATGGAAATGCTAAAGTGATTGGGAAGTCTGGTAAAGATGTCACGGAGTTTTATATCAAGGGAGCGTATGCTGCCTTAGAGAAAGCTAAAGAAATAAATGCAACAATCGTCGTTCTCAAAGAGAATAGTCCCTCTTGCGGTAGTTCTATGATTTACAATGGCCAATTTGTCGGCCAGAAAGTGGTTGGTAACGGAGTAACTTCAGCTTTACTTAAACGAAACGGATTACAAGTAATTTCAGAGGAACAATTTATGGAGAGTATTTAACAACTTCCGATAAAAAGGGAACCCAATGTTTTCGATTCTGGGCTTCCCTTTTTTCTGTATAAAAATCAACCACGCACTCCACATGTCTCGAGCTTTCAAGAGGGATGGTGTCACGGCTGCCGATCATTCCTCGAAAATTTGCTATTTCCATATATCCAAAAGTGTGTGAGAATTTACATTAAATAGAATGTGGTAGTGTCCGATATATATTAAGATAAGGAATCGGTTGCAAGAAGCCAGAAGTAGTTAGTCAAAAGGGAGATTTGCCGTATGAGTATATTGTTAAGGGTTGAACGAGAATCCGGTGGTCAGCCAATTGAGCTTGGCGATGGAAAAATTACTGGCTATAGCTATATCAATACAAGTCCGGCAGATTTTTTTGCCAAAGCTTATAATGCGGAGCACTCGATTCAGATACGGGGTGAGATCCCGCTTCGACTACTTCCTCCTGTGGAACAAGATGCGGATAACTCCAATACGCTCTATACATGGGCGCTTACCGAGTATAGGCCGGACAATGATTATTATCGAAGCGTTACCGTCCAAATCGTGAGGCATGAAAAGACGATTCGAGAGGTCACATTTACACATGCATATGTCCACGTTTATCAAGAACAGGTTAATGGCTTGAAAGGGGTATTAGAGTTTGAACTTGTTGTAAGACAGCGGTGGGACCACTTTGATAGCATTCAATTTGGTTCAATAGAAAAGAAAAAGAAACCTGTAACTATTCTGGCCAGTGCTCAGGAAGCGTATGGGTCGAGGGTTTCCTACCTTATGTACGCAGAAAACAGCGCAACTGAAGATAATTTGTCTTATAAGCCTTCAATTGACGAAATAGACATTAGTTTGAAATCCGCATTATCAAAACAACAAAAAATTGATTTAGCAAAACTTCAGCTTAAATTTAAAAATGCTCAAGCGACTAATGACGTTAAGGGTATGCAGGATGCACATGATGCTGCAAATGCTATAAGACTATCTATACTGGATTCTGTTACCCGGGTTAACTTTAATGATAGCAGTTCATCCGTAATTTATCGAACTAATAGTGGTAACATCACCATTCCAGCGACATCATCAAACGGCTCTGTGTTTAAACCGTACTTTAAAATCGAAGGAAGCGGTGCGGTCTTTTTAGCAGTTGGTGGTGAGATGAAAGTTCAAGACGGTGAACTAGCATTAAAACTTAAAGGCGGATTCGATGGGTCGGTCGGAGGTTGCCTATGTATTGGTTCTGGAGCAGACCTTGTTTCCGGTGAACTAGGAAGTAGCGTTAAGAGTAATTTTGGACCTACTTTCGCAAAAGGAAAATATGGAGCTGTTTTGTTTTATGACGGGGGAGCAAAATTTGACCCTAAAACAGGGGCTGTAGAATGGACAAACGGGGTGGCTGCTGGTTTAGGCACCGAAGCAAACATCTTACCTTTTGTTATAGGTATTGAAGGTGAGTATACAATTTTAAAAATTAAACAAAATCTAAATGAAGGGAAGCCAGCGACAGCGGCACAATGGGAACGATTTTTTAAGGGAGAAAGCTGGGAATCCATTTTTAGAAAATAGGGAGATGAACATGTTGGAAAAAGCGTTGATCGTATTACTTTTGTTACTAACACTTTCTTATGCAATTCTTGCTATTGTTAAACCAACTGTTGTATGGAAGAGAGAATTTATTTCCAAAAAAGTGAGAACGCCCAGTGATTTCGATTTATTGCTAATGAGGATATCGGGTGTTTTCTTAATACTGATTTGTTTCGTACTTGCCTATGTATTTCTTATAAAGTAGCTAACGTCGAAACACATTTTCGCCGTCGAAAAAAAGCGGAACATAGTTTAATGTACATTGATACGGATACGATGTGAAACTTCGTTTCGCTTTTTTTCCTCCAAATAAGAAGCAAGAAGGATGGGTGGCAAAATAGTTATTTCAGTTTTTTTATTCTTTATGATGGCATGGGGCTTTTTACTATTTTCAGACCGGAATTTAATCTGAAATATAACTTGGGGAACATTTTCAAACACGCAAAACATACTAAAGTTTTGATTTTGAACAGTAGACTATCAGGAGCAGGTACATTTTTACTAAGTGTATATTTACTTTATCGAATTTGGTCTGATTAAGTTGATTTTTATAGTTTTGTTAAGATTAAGGTTATTGCACATCCAAAATTAAAAATAATTTAGGATATCCATATCATAAAATTATGGAGCTGATTGCTAATTATAATTTTGCTCACAACGATTTGTTTGGTTACTCTGGGCTGGGGAGTGGCAAGTATAGTTAAACCTAAATTTGTATGGAAAAGGTCCTCTATGACTTCAAGGAAAGTAAGAGAACCAAATGAAGCTGACATAATACTTACA
Source organism: Paenibacillus tyrphae (assembly GCF_027925525.1). GTDB lineage: Bacteria > Bacillota > Bacilli > Paenibacillales > NBRC-103111 > Paenibacillus_G > Paenibacillus_G tyrfis_B. Next base: position 90,684 of record NZ_BSDJ01000030.1, read on the forward strand.
AGAATATCTGGAGTTTTTATCATTTTAGTAATGATTAGTTTCTATGTGTATGCGATCAGTACAATAATATAGTTCTTACAGTGCAGATGTTCTGATTAAAAGAACTAACCTCGAAATTGCAAATGACCAAAGTTAGCCTTGTTTTCGGAAAGTAGGTCTCGTTTGGAAACCATAATTTTTCTAATCATCTTTTTTGGCGCTTCTTTTTCTTATGGGCTTGTTGCTGTACTAAATCCAACGTGGGCATGGAAGCATGGATTTCGTAGTAGCAAGGTACGAGAACCCAATCAAGCAGATTTGCTTATGACCAAAGTTATGGGAGTATTTTTAATCCTATTAATGTTTGTTATACTGGTCGTCGTTATTACGAATTTAAAATTTTTATAGATTTGCAATTTTCAGAAGCGTTCGCTTCGTTCTTAAGCTTCGAAGATCCTTTCGGGTAGCATGCCATCAAAATTTAATGCAAATTAAGAAAGGCTTTTAGAAATGGCTGAAAGAATCGTCCTTACCTTCTTCACACTACCTTTAATGGCTTGGGGAGTGTTCAGTTTACTGAATCCAGAACTTGCATTAAAGTACACCTTAGGTATGTTGCACAAACATGTAAAGCCCAATCGATACTTTATTTATAATATTAAAATTTCAGGAGTAGCTTACATTATAGGAGGTATATGGTTTCTATTTTTTGTTTGGACAGGTAGAATGGAAGTTTGAACTACACGGCGGAAAAAAACAAAAGGTAACATTATCGTTGTCACTAGATGAATTGAAGGAGTTATTAAAGTAGTATGGGAACACCAACGATTATATTAACGAAAAAGGAAGGATACTCCCCTGAAAAATTATTGGCTGATTCAATAGTTGCAGCTTTTCATGCGGGTGTTACTCTTTATTTCCATAATAATCAACAATATGATGAAAAAGGACATTTTTCTTATACAACACTAAATATTAATGAAAGACCCTTTAATGATAGCAGCAATAGTTCGTTTCTTTTTTATATTCATTCTAAAAAAAGTCCCAGCATAGATTTTTATTATCATGAAGATTTAGGACTAGACACTGAGTTGGAATTAAGCCAAGTAGGACATATTCAAGATATCTATGGAGTACAGAAGCTCATTTTTATCTTTATTTATGAATATTTAAGAGTAAACCCTAATGATCTTTTCTGGATCACCGATTATGATTGGATATATACTTGGGAGGATATGCAAAAATTAAAATCATTACCTTATGATCCTGACTGGTGTTATAAAGATCCGAAATTATTACCTAAGTGACCACTATGAATATCAGATAGTTAGTTTTAAGTGGGATACTACTCATAGTGAACATTTCAAAGCAATGGCTTTGATGATTTTTATGATAAAGAAGATTTATTATTGCGATTTGCGTATGGAATTCTTAATATATATCCATCTGCAAAAATATGGATAGAAGAAAGAGGATTTAAAAAAGTTGTTAACAATTTATACAATAATAACTGGTGCTATGATAATCCAAGTAGCTTATGAACCACCGCTTCCTTACGCACCACGTATCGTCAAAATAGTGGGTGAGGAAGGAAAAGGCTAAGGAGTTTCATAAAATTCATGAGTACTTATATATGTAACTCGGTTATCTCCATCCCGCTTTTAAAGATAAAAACAAAGTGCGTCGGCGAGAGAAATGGTTATCTTCTCCATCAGCGCATGGAATAAGCTATCGTCAAATTGTTCCAATAATTCTTACGTGCAGTTAAAGCTTTAATAATTTCATTAATACGTTCCTTCACGTGTTTCTTCTGCTCATCATCCTTCCGAATATGGTTTTGTTCTGCCGAAGCTCTTCCAATGCTGAGATTCTGGGCGTGTTCCTCATCATATACAGCATCATCGATTTGGTTCTTATGCTTAGGGCTGACCAATGCTTTAAGATCCATTTTTAACTGCGCAATATTCTGCCCGACTTCATGCAACGGTTCGCTATCTTCATGCTTGGATAGGATCGTTTGAATATTAGCCTTCATCGTTCGGATGAAGGCATCTATAATACTCGATTTTCCAAATTCAACAGTTTGATTCGGAGGGCAAGGAGCTCGAAGCTCCCACCGAATATTTCGCTTTGCTTCCGGGGATTTCAACGAGTTGCTATATTTTTGGCGGCTAGAAATGCTGCTTCTTTCATTCATTTGAAGCGATTCTCGTTAGGCGAATTGCAAAACTTAGTATGTAACATTTATAAGATTTCTTTCGTGATTCCATTGAATTGATGCGTTTAGAGCCTCGAACAGAAAACGAATTGGTACAAACGCTTGTTGATACATCTCGTCAATAAAGGGAGGTTCGTTGAGTTCAACCAATTTATTGTTTATGTACGCACTCTTACTATCAACGGTAAATTCTAGCTGATTCTTATCTTTCGTTATAATGATGGAACGAGTACTTTCTTTCCATTCAATATTAAGATCAAGCACGTCACTTATTTTTCGAAGTTGAATGAACGTACTGCCATTTTTAGTCGATACGGAGATAGGTGGAATTTCTTGATTGTTTATTATCACACGTATTGGGCGGGGCTTACTTTCTTCTACAACTTCAACTTCCTTTTCTATCAAACGTGCAGCTAAATTCGCTTGTTGCTCTGTCCGTTCCTTGGACCACTGTACGTATCTAAGCTTTTGAATATCTAAAAGCTTATCCCAATCGTCAGCCTCAACACCTACCATATAGACGGCTTGCAAATGTGGCATCCTGGGCAGGGTTTCCAGGCTTTTTATCGGATTATATTTAATTGAGATCAAATACAACTGCTTGAGATTTTCCAACGGAGTCAAATCCGTAATGTGGTTATCTTCAATTGTTAAAGACCTGAGGTTTTCCAATGTTGCCAAAGGCTTAATATCCTCTATTTCGTTGCTGTCCAATATAAGCCATTCGATACTTGTTTTTCCGGCCAAAGGAGAGATGTCTTTTACTTGAGTGTGATGAATGTATACATCATAAAGCTTATGCAGTGGAGCTAGTGCGGAGACATCGCTAATGTGTGCGTAATTAATTGCCAGCGACTTGAGGTTTACTGCATATTCTAATCCTTCAAGTGACTGGGCATTGCCTTCAATCCATAATTGAGTCAGGCGTTCCAAATCAGATTTTGTTATTTCGTAGGATGAATCCAGTTCAAGTTCTTTCTTTATTGCTTCTTCAATCACAGGATCCTTAATAATCTTGTTTGCTGCAATTGCTTCCTTTTCATTGGTTGCTAAAGAAACCCAAAGAGATATAAAGAGTGCTAGAAGGATGACTTTTTTCATGTGCATTTTCCTCTACAATGTAATGGACTCCGACTTTCCTGATTGTACCACAATTTGTTGTCTTTTGATCCGACAAGTGAAAGTGGTCAACCTTGACAGAGCACCGCTTGAGCGGCCCAAGGGCATTACTGAAAACGGATGGGGTCGATCGATAAAAAAATCGCACAACCCCTAAATATGGAATTAATGAACAATGTGTTTTACAATAATAGAGGATATATATATTTTGAGAATGGTGTAGTGTCTGAATATGGCTAGAAGAAAATTTCAATAAAATAACGGTTTTATAAGTAGGAGGTATTTTTATGAAAAGAGATATGGAATTAGTAATAAGAATTTTGAAAGTTATAGAGGAATATTATACATCGCGTTCGACTATCATTAAGTTTGGAAGATGAAGGTTATGGGGATATGATTGTTCAATATCATTTAAGGATCATGGCTGAAGCTGGTTTAATTGTTATTGATGACGTTCCGACATTGGCTAGTGGACAATATTATATTAATGGTATGACATGGTTAGGACATGATTTTGAGATTCTGCTAGAAATGAAAAGGTTCTAATAGCCGCAAAAGAAAAAGCCGAATCCAGGGGGTTTGATTTTAAGAGTTTACCTACCGATGTTATCAAAGAACTTCTTACTGAAGGCATAAAGAATTTATTGGAATGTAATGAAATAAAACGATGAATTCATAGGGAGAAATATGAGAGTAGTTCTAAAGCAAATCTCAGTAAGAGCATATGAAATTGTGGAATGTCCGGAGTTTATTAAAAAAGAACTTTTCAGTGGAGTTATTCAATTGGGAATCCTAACGTCGAACCAGAATTTATTCATCCAGCTGGGTTAAGTAAGATTACTGAATTATGCGAAGAAAATAATGTTGAACTAATATTTCAATAAAATATCGTATATGTCTTCAATGGGAGGTTATTATTCATGAGCGAATGTCCCAAATGTAAATCCCGTGAATTTTCTAAAGGAATTCAAATTGGGCATGCAGCTGTACACCCAGAGAATTTTCATGTGTTCAGTCCTGCTTCTGAGTTAATCCACGTATTTTGCTTAAATTGTGGGTTTATTTTAGAAAGCTATATCAAACACCCTAAGAAATTTAGACCGAAAGAACAATAGACCTAACGAAATTGGCATTTTATTGATAAATAATATTCCTTTGTACAAGCTGGTGATTTATGAAGAAAATAACTATTGGATTAGTTGGAGTGTTGATTCGCTTGTATTCTTTACCAAATCAAGAAGTTTTTTCTCATTGGACTACGGTTTCTTTAAAGAGCATTTTTAACGCCATAAGCAGCATTTTTGTTATGGGATAGCAGATGAAATGTAACTTTTAAAGGGCGGATATTTCTTTGATTTCTTATCCATAAATTTTTTTGAAGACCATTCCAGCAACAAACATATACAAATCAATTCCCAGCAAAATCACAAGGCCCACGAGAAAATTTAACGTAATATCGGAGCGAAAAAGAAATCCAAGCACAGGAAATACACTCAATACAACGACATGTGAAAGTATTATATTCCGTTTCGATCCCCAACTAATTTCATTCTTTACATCAGCGTAGAGAGTCCCGACCAAAAGTGCTACAAATGAATATAGTGCAAAAAAGTTCCAATCCCCTTTTCCGTTATCCAAACTGAGAATGCAAAATACCAAAAAGGGCCGAGTATGGTTAGCTTAAGAAAAAACAGAAGGATTCTCTGCTTAGCAATTTGCATCTTCTCACCTCACGCAATAAACAATGATAATTACATTCAAGATAATAATACCAACAATGTCCAAAATAGTATATTAAAAATAGAAAGAAGATGAAAAAGAACCTCCTCTTCAGGAAGGTTCCTCTGCGATCGTCAGGGGGAATTCGAGCCCTTGATCGTGAATAAAGACGTGCTGGGCATCTGGACCGGGGAGAATGAGTCCTCGAAGTTCTGGCTGAGCGTCTTAAACGAACTCTAAAACCGCGGCGTACAAGAGGGTCTCATCACCTAATCTGTCAGTAAGTATATGATAGCATGAAAAAACCTCCCGATTGGAGGTAAATGAGTTATTTATTTTCATAACGTACTAAGCCGTAGTTCATAAAAATACTGCACAATTGGATGCTTTAACTTCATCTTCTCGGTCATGTTTAAAATTCGCTTTTTTCCAACTCGTCTGTCCACCAAAGCAAGAATATTCAATAAGATATCATTGCTCTCTATGCTTTCCTCTATAGAAATGGATAAAAACTTATTAGCTACAACGACAAAATTTGATTTACTTAATGATGACTGTGCTGACAAAAGCTCCTTTGCATATTCTGATATTTTTCTACTTCTTGCAATTACTTTTAGACGATCCTCCGGAACTATCCCCTTGGTATCTTTTCTGACCGCTTCAATTTCTTCATTGTTGATAGGAATTTGGATATCCGAATCATTCTTAATATCCAGTTCCGTCTGATACCATCTGATTAAGGTAGTTTTATCACTCATATTGAATACGTTCTTTTTATCTACCGCAATATAACAAAGACCTGCTTTATCAGGTAAATAACGGTAGCCGGTTGCACGGTATTCGACCCTTCCATATAACGCAGGACAGAGAAAACTCTCCAGATGTTGCTTCAATTTGCTCCAGGCCATGTAATCCTCCTATGTTCTATAAATACCTATTGAGGCAGTCGTTCTATTATCCATAATACAATAACCAACATCGATCATACTAAATACAAGTAACCTTGCGTTTCTCAATTATTAATGTCACTGTTTCTGAATGTCGTTAGCAATTGGTCCTTCAGATTATCAATATTAATGTATTCCTCCACCTGATTCCCTTTATAATAAAAATTAAATAATATCTCTTTAACTTTTCTATGTGCTTCCCCATCTTTATCATAAAGTAAATCATTGTAAAATCCCGTTAAAAATTCCTCGGAAAATTCATTCTTATTCGGCTCCTTGTCTTTATCATAATCAAAATATGCAAAAAGCACTTCTTTGTCAGTACCAGTAAATGTTTAGATGTAATTTCAAATCTCGTTGTTCCCCCGTATACGATCAGCTGCAATTTGACCTTATGAAAGTATTATTTCATCTGTATTCACTCAGGAACATCAATGTACTCCGACACTCTAGATTGAAGAATTTCAATAAGATCTTCATTCATGTACTGATAATCATCAGGAATATCTAAACAGATTAATTTCTTATTCAAGAGTTCATCATTAAATTTATCCCTCAACCTGCGCACATGCTTCTTCTCCATTACAAAGA
>NZ_BSDJ01000031.1 GCF_027925525.1 Paenibacillus tyrphae
TCCATAGAGGCTGGCTGCTTGTTTTGGGGCACTGCCTCATTCGCTCCACGATGAGCGAAGCCTGCGGAGCATCGGCCGTTTGTCGGCAGTAGAACCCGTTATCTGATAGGCGGGAAAGCTCGGGAAGCAGCGTTTCACCGAAAATGACGGGGATCGATGCGAAGCTCCATATGCAGGAAATTGTCTTTAGGCAACGGCTCCGTATGCATCTTCTTATCCTGCATATAGATGAGCGTGGAGAGACTCACCTCCCCGGCCAAAACCACAATTTAACGAATCACTTCGTTATATCGGCGGTTGATCTCTTCCCAGTTGACAACGTTCCACCAGGAAGACACGAATTGTTCCATTCGACAATCTCCTTTCGACAACCTCTTTTTCCAATGGTTGGGTACCTCTCAAGTTTACATGATAAAAACAATTTTTTATATACACAATGATCTTTACCTAGGGAAACTTTTTCTGAAAAGCGTGTTTCTTCTCCCGGTTTTCTTAAGTTGCACTCCGCAGGAATAATCCGCTGCCCCAAGTAATACGATGGCTACAGAACGACGGGCTTCGTGCACGTGTCACAGGAGGTAGGCACTTATGCTGAATTTTGCGCAGATTTTCATCGAAGGAATGCTGCTGTCCGTATTTTTTTGCTTCGTTATTTTGGGAATGCTGGTTTATAATCCGCGGCTGCTGTTAAACGATTATCCCCAAAGCATCCGACTCTCCGTCCCCCCGAAAACTCCCAAAGAAACGAAGCTGTCCAAAGCGATCGGAACGCCGTTTGCCACTCTGCTCGTCATCGCACCGTTTATCTCCACGCTGTACTACGATGAGATCAGCTTTATTCACACTTTTTTGCATCCGTTTCTCGTATTTACCATCGTCAGCCTGGTGGATCTGGTCGTTCTTGATTGGCTTATCTTTTGCTTAATTACACCGGATTTTTTAGTTATTCCGGGAACACAAGGTATGAAGGACTATAAAAATTACCGGTTTCATTTTATTGCTTTTCTGAAAGGGACTTTGGTATACGGTGTCTTGTGTATCATCGTAGCGTGCATTCGCACGCTGATCTGACAAGCGCCTCCGCGGACATGATCGGCTCCCATTTCATAAAGATTGCCGCACCTCCGGCCTTTCATGCCAGGGGGTTGGCAATCTTTTTCATTTCACAGTTCTAACTATTATCTTTAATAACATATATTGTAATAATTTACATCAAAAGGAGGTGAATGAGGTGGCACGGATTGTCCCGCGCAAGGATCGTCTGAGGACGACGGGTTTTTACCCTTAACTCCAAGAGCACGGCACTAAGCGCGAAGAAGTCAATAAAACGAATAAAAAAGAATCAAAAGGAGAGATATCATATGAACATCTTATTGAAAAAAGTTCCGCTTTTCCTGTTCGCTATCGTTATGGCGTTTTCCTTCTCGCTCGCCGCTAGCGCGGCCCCGTCCGCCGATCAAGCCGCTGCGGCGCCTGTCGTCAGCTTCCAGTCGGCCAATGGATCGTGGATTAAAGTTAATGGAGACGGCAGCGTAACGGCCAACGCAAGCTCGGCAGACCAAGCGGGCAAATTTGATCTGATTCCGGTGGACGCGCAGTATTTCGCTTTAAAATCCCGCACCAACGGCAAATTTGTTTCCTTCAAGGCTGACGGCACCGTAGTGGCGACCGCCGCTTCGATCGGCACGACTGAAAAAGTAACCATCACTTATGTCGTCAACACGCCTCAAGAAAAAGCGATTCAGGCCAAAGCTTTAAGCAACGGCAAATATGTCAGCGCCGTGAACGGCGGCGGCGGAAAAGTTGTCGTTAACGTTGCCGTGCCGTCCAAATTCGAAACATTCAAAGTGAAAAACTGGCAATAAATCGCATCCTTGACCGCAGGGACGACGATTAAATAAAGAAAGGCGCCAAGATGTCGTGAACGCGACCGCATTGGCGCCTTTTTCAGCAGAAAAGTTAGAGATCTTCGGTTCGGGAATTTTACTGGTGAAACGTTAATACATAAACGGCTGCCGGAACCGGATGCGGTCGAATTGCTCTATGGACGACAAAGGCACATGCTTGCCGACGCGGACCAACAGACAGTTGGCCGGATGGGAGCAGATCTCCGGGTCGTCGGTTGCATACCAAACCATATCGATGCATTGCATCAGCCGCTCCGTCATTTTGCGGTACTCCCAGACGTCGAGCTTGCTGTTCGCCAAATCCCAATACCCGTAATATTCAGTGGCAAACACAATGGCGTGCTCCATCTGACCCCCGGCAAAAGCAAGCTGAAGCATCTCCTTGCCCAACCCAAGCGAACGGTACGAGGCCGCTACCTCGATTGCTCCGAATTCGAGCAGATCGTCCATCTTCCCCGCCGACCACGGCTCGCTTTCGTCCGGATAATGAAACGTGACATAGCCGACGATCGTGGCCTCATTGCGCGCCACAACAATCCTGCCCTCGGGCAGTGCCGCGATGCCCATAAGCGCTTCATGCTGCTCCTCGGGCCTGCGAAATCCTTTCAGCTCCGGGTGCATGCGCAAGCCTTGCAGCCGTTCCGCCGAAACAGGCCCTTCCACCACAAACGTATGATTTCGTCGTTGCAAAGTCTTGGAGTGATAAAGCTTGGGATGCTCCATGAATTCCACTCCTATCGTTCAGATCAGAGGGATTTACAGCCCTCCGGGTTAGAGTATTCTTCCCCCTTATCCATCATTTACCTCGTTTTCCGCAGGTGTCAAGTTTATTTTAAAATAAAAAACTATCATGAGCATCCATGATAGTTTCGGGGCTGCTAACCGTTTGTTTTGATATGAGCGAAGCTTCCGCTAACCGGCTGCGGATCGGTCAATAAATGCAAGCTGGGACAAGACCTCTCAACCGCTTTATGCAGCCTCATAATCTCGTCGGTCGAGTGCGGCGACAGAACGCTAAGCTTGTAAGAAATGTTACGAAGAGCCGCGGGAGTCCAAGCGTCATCCGTGCTCAGCTCACCCGTGACTTCCACGTCCAGGTATTGCAGCGTAATTCCTCTGGCAGCGGCAAGCGACAAAGCGACTTGGACGATCCCGCTGCCCAGCGCGCCGAGCATCATCTCCGCCGGACCGGGCCCAATACTGTACGGTTCCCCGGCTTCGGCTATGACGTCCGTTGTAACCTGGAAGCCGCGCATTTGGATTTCCCGCTTCCCGGAGCTTCCCATCGCTGTGACTTTGGCCTGTAGCTTAGGCGGCTCGCCCGGGCGGGACTGCTCCTGTTTCCGGTCGGCTACAACCTCTTGCAGCTTCCTGGCTTCCATTTGTCGATCCGTCTTCGCAGGGGGCAGCATTGCCGAAACGGACGGAGCTGTCTCTTGCGGATCGGAAGCCGCCTGACGAGGCTCGTACTGCGGCCGCTCCCGAAACCACAAGGTCGCGATCCACTTCTCCCCTTCTCTTAGCTCGCGGGAGCCGTGTAAAGAGAGCGGGTGGCTCTCGTTGGTGCCTCGCTTGCAGGTCTCGAACACGATTAAAGTGCCTTCCGAAGGCGCAATGTCCAGATTCAGCTCCGGAAAATAAGTTTCCCCTCCGGCATCGACGGTATTTAAATACAGGAGTGCCGTGTAAAGACGCTGGCCCCCATCGTCGTAGAACTTTTTACCGGCTACCGTATTCAGATCATACGTATCGAAATGCGCGCCGAACTTGCCGCCAACCCCGTATCTCGCAATTTGCAGGCTTTCCGCGTAATGAAGAGGCTGCCCCACAAGGGCAGCGAGCCGTTGGGACACTTCCCGTACGAGCGGATACGAATCATGGTGAAACCAAGCAAATTCCGATTTTCGGAATTCGGAAGCAACGACTTCCTTTTCCCCGATAACCTTGGCTGGCTCCAAGTGATGTCTGGCCAATTCGATCAGTTGCCTGCATTCCGGCCCGGATACGGCTTGCCCATAGCTGGCCACAAGCGGCTCTTCATGAAAGACGACCGAAGGTTCCCTCACCGTTTCTCTCCTCCAGTGGTTTAAGATGCATGCGGATAAGTATCATCCTTCATATCATATTAAAAGCCGGTACGTGCCGTGTGGACGAATGAGAAGACACATAAACAAAAAAACTTGCCCGCCAGAAGGATGCTCTACCGAAGGGCAAGGTTGACAGAAAGTTAAGCAGAACCTACGACAACGTCGATTTCTCTATAATTAACGGTGAAATTGATAATCGGACCACCGGCAGACAGGCTGGCTTGAGCGGTCAGCGTATAGGTATGAATTCCGGGCGGTACGGAAGCATCGACAACGGACAATCCCCTCAGTTCCTGGGCGGTCGATATCGCAAAAATAGGCTGTCCGATCGTCCGTACAGTACCGTTGAATGATGCCGTTGCTAGCAGTAATTCCGATCCCATTATGCCTCGGTCCCTGTATAGTCTGAGGGTAATGGCGAAGATCGTCTCGGCCCCCGAGAAAATGTTGGCCTGCAGGGCAACGTCTACTTTAACTTGATTTGCCGTACCTACGATATCGACGCCACCCTGACTTATAATCGTGTTTTCAGTTCCTACAGTGAATGCTGTTGATGACTCCTCTTTGGTGCCCAGAACGGTTAGCGCAGGTCCTGTCGGCCCAGTCGGGCCAGTGGGGCCCGTCGGACCTGTCATTCCTGTCGGTCCCGTCAGGCCTGTCGGACCTGTCGGACCAATCGAGCCCGGAGGGCCTGCCGGTCCGGGGGCTCCTGCCGGTCCGGGCGCTCCAGCAGGACCCGCAGGACCCGGAGGGCCTCCCGCAGGTCCTGGCGGTCCAACAGGTCCCGTCGGGCCTGTTGGGCCTGTCGGACCCGTCGGGCCAGTCAGTCCCGTTAACCCTGTCGGGCCCGTAAATCCTGTTTCTGACATCGCGTCTCCCCCTTCACTAATTCATTGTATGTGCATACATGATACAAGTAACGGTAATCGCCCTGCGACAAATATATATCTTGCCGCCGGCAGCGCGGTCACTTCCGTCGAAGAACCTCGTCGAAAACTTGCTCGATACGATCGGCGTCCTTCGAGACCGCGAATAGCACAAAGCGGCCTTCTCGCTTCAAGACATGCTTTTGGATTAAGCCGTACTCCTCCGGGCGGTAGTCTTTAAATTTCGCCGTCTGCGCATCGATCCTTTTCGATACGATTTGCTTGACGCGTTCCGCTTGGGCCGCATCCTTCGCTTGAATGACAGCCACTTCGTCCGCTTTCACATTCGATACGGCCGTATACAGAACGAAGTCCTCAACTTCGTCGTCGCCGAGACGATACAGCCGCTGGAGCGTTTCCTTGTCCCGCTGCTTCAGCTCCTCCAGCTTCACCGCTTGCTTCAAGCGTTGTGCCAGTTCGCCGATCGTCACCTCGCTGCGCTCCCCCTCCGGTTTGCCGGAGCATCCTGTCATAACGGCGGCGAAAACGACCGTAATCGCCAACAGCAGAATCAAACGCTTCCCGTTCACTTTTGTAAATAATCTTAACATCGTTCTCCCCCCCCTCCTCTTCGGTCATTCCGTCGGCTCTGCCAGTTGATTCAACGACGGATCTTCAAAAAACGTATTCGCGTTATACAGCAGCAGCACGTCGCGGATATGACGCTCTTGAATGAGTGCCTTCAAGTCCTTCTCGTAATACCTCGGATCGACGACATAAATTTCGCTGAAATGCGGCGTTAGAAAAGGAATCAGGCTGTTGGCATACGAATCCTTGATCACCAGCAATTTCGTTCCGTTGCGAAGGCCCGTCGTTATCCGGATTAACGAATGGTTGCCATCGAAAAATACCGTGTACTTGTCCTTTTTGCCGAGATTGTCCATCGCATACATGGAATCCGAGGTTCGCCCCTCTTCGACGTACTCTACGGTACAGCTCCCGCCCGCCTTCGGCATATAAAGCTCGATGCTGTCGGGCTCGACATGTCGGAAGCCGCTCTTCGAATACAGCGAGCCATAGAACTCGTCCGTCACTGTGCGGATTGTAAAATCCTCTTCCTTCTTCGGGGTTAGCCCCATCCGCTTGCTTAGCTCCTGATAGGCGTAGAATGCGCCTCTTGTCGTCCAATGGTGATCGGTTTTATAGTAAACGGACCGTTCCTGCTGCGCACGAAGCGCGGGATATACGTCGACGAAGCGGATATCCCGGTGGAGCGACCGCCCCACTTGATCGAGATACGCCAGCTCCTCGCCGGCCGGAGCGTAGTCCGGAAGCTTATCCGCAAGCACGCTGGCGGCGGTAGGTACGAGCATGACGAACGTACGCAGTCCGGGCGCAGCCTTCGCGAGCGAATGGATCGCATTTACTTTCATTTCCATATCGCCGTCTGCAGGCGGGGTAAACTTTTGAATGAGATAGCCGTCCTTCCCGAGGTAAACCCCGTTGCTCTCCTTCTTTCCCATCGCCCGGTCCGCATCGGATTTGACGCCGATCCAGAAATCTCTGGCCATAAATTGATCGGAGATATACTTTTCAAAGCCGGAAGTAAATTTTCCCGAAACGAGGCTGTGCAACGAAAGCGGCGGAAGCTGCTCCAAGCTTCGGTTTTCCGCTTCGGAGAACGATTTGCTCGGCTTGAACAAATTTACCATCAGCACGCCTCCGAGAAATAACAAGAGCAGCATAGCGATGTTAATCGATTGCGATCGTTTAGCGTACTTATTAATAAGAATCACCCTCTTCAAAATCTAAAATAGAGGAAAGGGTTGTAGGTGGCATTGACCAAATAAGCCGTTGACAGAAACAGCAAGACGAAATACACCGCAGGAACGGCGATAACGCCGGTCCTTTGGAACCTTTCAGTAAGCCAAGCGAGAGCTTTACTCGGAAACGGAGTCGAGCATAAAGCCAATACGATCAACAGGAGGAGATTCGCCGACAGCTCGTACCATGTGCGGTTGTCCACGAGGCCGTGCGCCCCGAAGCCGAACATCGTTCCGATATATGCGGCGGCTGACGACAGCTTCTCGAATTCGAAAAACACCCAGCCGATTATCACGATCACCAGTGTATACGCATGCCCGACCATGCGAGGTTTACCTTGCAGCCATCTTAACAAGAATAGCTTTTCGGCCGTGACGAAGAACCCGAAATATAAGCCCCAGACGACGAAATTCCAGCTCGCCCCATGCCATAATCCGGTTAAAAACCATACGACCAGCAAATTGCGGAATTGGATCAGCGTCCCCATCCGATTGCCGCCAAGCGGAATATATACATACTCCCGAAACCAAGAGCCTAACGAAATGTGCCACCTGCGCCAAAACTCCGTGACACTTCTGGAAATATACGGATAGTTGAAGTTTTCCATAAAATCAAACCCGAACATTTTACCGAGGCCGCGCGCCATATCCGAATAGCCACTGAAATCGAAATAAATTTGAAACGTGAAAGCGATGATGCCGAGCCAGGCGGAAGCCACGGTCAGCTCGTCCGCGGGCGTCGCTTTCACACTTGCCCACAGCAGCCCGATGTTGTTGGCCAGAAGCACTTTTTTGGCAAGCCCCCGGATGAACAGCGCCGCCCCTTCGCCGAACCGGTCCAACGTCACGCTCCGGTCCGTGAGCTGATGCGCTATATCGCCGTACTTGACGATCGGACCCGCAACAAGCTGCGGGAACATCGTAATATAGGCGCCGAACGACAGCAGGTTGCGCTGCGTCGGGATTTTGTTCCGGTACACGTCCACCACATAAGACATCGTCTGAAACGTATAGAACGAGATGCCGACCGGAAGCGGGAGCGCCGTCGCCTGAATCGACAAGCCGAACAGCTGATTGAGATTGTCCACGAGGAAGCCGTAATATTTGAATAAGCCGAGAATACCCAAGTTGACGACGATGGAGCCGATGAATATCGTTCTGACGATGCTTTGGCGGCTTCTGTACTTATCGATCAGCAGCCCGTTCGCATAGTCGAACAGCGTTGAAAAGACCATGATGACGATATAAACCGGCTCTCCCCAGGCATAAAACACCAGACTGACGAAGAGCAGCACGGCATTGCGAAGTCCGGCAGGCGACACATAATAAACGACAAGCGTCAAAGGCAGAAACAAGAATAGAAAGATCAGACTGCTGAATACCAATGCCCGTTCACTCCTTGCCGGAAGCTTCTATTTCACTTGATCCTGCAAAAGCTTCAGCAGCTGTGTATAATATTCAGCCTTCATATGGATGCCGTCCGTATCGTGCAGGTCCGGACGAGCCGTAAAAATTGGAGATACATCAGTGTAGTCCACCTTTTCCTTGGCAGCAAGCTCCTTCAGGCCTTGATTATAATCCGCAATGTTTTTATAGCGGGGCTCGCTCTTCTCCGCTTCCGCCGTCACTGGAGTGACCGATAAAATCGTGATTTTGGCTTTCGGCAGCTTTTCCTTGATTTTCCCGATCAGCTTCGCATAGTTCGTCAGCGAAAATTGCTTGGGATTGTCCGTAGGCCACAAGAGGTCGTCCGACCCTAATTGGATGAAGACATTTTTCGGGTTTCGTCCGGCCAAGTCGTCCACATCCTCCAAGGCGAACATCGCGGTTGCCCCCGCTTTGCCCATCACGTTTTTGTCATCCAGTACTCCGTGGAACGACAGCCCTTCCGTAATCGAATCCCCGAGAAAGACGCTTGAGCTAAACATCGATTTATACGAAGAAGCTTCGGCGGTCGCAGCAGCCGCTTCCTTCTCACGGGTCACAGCGGCCAGACCCTGCTCCCGTTCTTGATTTCCGCAGGCCGCCAACGTTAATGCGATAGCTCCTGCCAACACGATTCCTGTCATTTTATTTCCCATTTCGATTCCCACTCCTTTGTGATTTTACAAACGATGATCCTTCATGAAATTCAGGTGAAAATGCTTCGTTTCGTCATAGACCGCGAACTTGTAGCCCTTTTGCTTATAAAAATCGATAACTTCCTGCAGCACTTGCAGCGTTTGCGGCTTTTCGTGCATGAGTACGACTTCCAGATCTGCCTTCGTCTGCTTCTTGATGTTGCCGACAATTTCGCTCGGGCGGTTTTTGAGGTTCCAATCGTTCGAATCAATAGTCCAGTCCCACACCTTGATTTCCGCTTTCACAATTTGATCGCGGAGGCGCTTATCGTTTAAACCCGGCGCCGAGCCGTACGGCGGGCGCACCAAATGCGGATTCTCGCCCGTGATCTGGTGGATGAGCGACAACGTTTGCTTCATCTCCGGCACGAATTGCTTCTCTTCGTACAGCTTCTTATATTGGTGCGTCATGCTGTGAGCGCCGACGTAGTGCCCTTCCCGTACGGTCCGCCTCACTTGATCCTGCAAATTGGCGCGTTTTAAATTGCTCCCCTGCATAAAGAAGGTCGCTTTGATGTTGTTCCGCTTCAGGACGTCCAGAAACTCCCCCGTCCACTCGCTCGGCCCGTCGTCAAACGTCAAGTAGACGACTTTCCCTTTCTGCGGGTCATCGGCAGCCGCTGCTGACGCTCTCGCAGCTACAGGCACTCTATCGGATTTCGGGACCTCCTTTTCAGGAAAGACCGGCAACTCCGACAGCCCGAAATACAACAACCCTGCGGCAGCCAGTATGACGCCCCATCTTCTTGCTCTTTTCCTGCTTCCCACTCCATCCATCTCCTCTCTCTGTAGATAGATTAATAGAGTAAGATGAAGATGAAATGCAGATCGCATTCAGATGAGTTAAAGAATAAAGAGTTCTGCGGTCATGCAAAAAAAAAGTGCAGAACCGAAGTTCTACACTTTCTTATTCAGACGGAAAAAGAACAGCACGCCGTCCGCCGTATTGGTCACGCCATAAGATACCCCATGCAGCTCCAATATTTTTTTGCAAATCGCAAGCCCCAACCCGGTTCCTCCCGTGGAACGATGACGGGAAGGCTCGGCGCGGTAAAACCGGTCCCAGATTTTTTCCAGATGCTCGTCCGGGATGGAAGCCCCTTTATTTTCAATACGGATCATCACCGTATCGCGCTCTTCGACGGTCGAGACGTAAATGGATTCTCGTTCCGGCGTATGCCGAATGGCGTTGGTCAAGAAATTGACGATCACCTGTTCGATCCGATGCTGATTGGCAACCACGACAACCGGTGACAACCGGAGGTGCAGCTGCAATTGCTTTTGCTCGAATTCGATGGCTAACTTCTCGCATACCTGCCCGATGACGGCATCGATCGCAAACGAATCCATCTTCATCTTATACGTCCCCGATTCGTATTTTGCCAGATCGAGCATATCGACGATCAGCAGGTCCATCTTCTTCACTTCGTTCTCCATGGCGGCGAAATAGTGGTCTCGCTTGTGGCTTGCCACTCCGTCCCTCAGAATCGACAGACAGCTTTGGATTACGCTAAGCGGCGTCTTCAATTCGTGCGATACGCCGGAAATAAATTCTTTCCTCGTATGCTCCAGCTGCTTTTCTTTCTCGATATCCTGCTGCAGCTGTTCGATGTAGGAATGCAGCCGGTCGGAAAGCTCGTTAATATTGCGCGACAGGTCCCCGATCTCATCCTTGGTTGTGATCGGAATTTTTTCGGAAAAGTCCAGCTCCGCAATCTTTCTCGTCGTATGGTTAATGCGCAGTAAAGGACGGGCAATCCCGCGGGAATAATAGAACGATGCCAGCAGCACGAGCAGCAGTGTGGCGATAATGATATACACGTAGTAATCCTGCATCACCCCCGCGGCCTCATCTACAGGCTGCAGTGACGTCATCGCGAAAATGTATGTGGGATTCCCTGCCGGATCTTCGATACGGTCCACGAATATTTTGTAATTCACATGGTTTTCTTCATAATTCATGATCCGATTCGGATTCGAATCGCCGTCATAGTCTCCGTATAGAAGATCCGCTTGAAATGCTTTGATCCGTTCCAAAAACAAATGGTTCGTATAGCGCGAAATTCCCGTCCCTTCCGGTGTCTCGACTTTGGTAATCGTTCCGGTGACAAGATCGGTGGGATACTTTTCACGATATTTGTTCGCATCCTCGAACCGGGAGACGACTTCATACTCCTTCTTCACCAGCTGCTGATTTTCCAGTTGGTTTTCTTCTCTCAGATTGGATGCCTTTGGCCCCATCCGCTGCGGAAACAACCGATTTTTCCAAATGATGCCTTCCATAGCAATCGGCTGCCCCTCTTTAATAAATGGTTCAAGAAACGGAATGTCTTTACTGAACTCCTCCACATTCATGACACTGTACAGCGGGATGGTCATCGTTTTGCCGGAAAGGACGGGTGTGTCGGTAGAGCGCTCCAAGCGGACCTCCATGTAAAAATCGTCCGTATATATCAAATTGCCCATGGCGTCCAATGCCGTGATCCAGGTGCTGTGCTTTCGATAGAAATCTTGCTCAAGCCTCACCATGGCCTGTGCGTCTCCGGCATTTTTCAGGTAGTCCTGTTTATAAGCTTGAAGGGCTGTCTTTACGTCCTCCTCTTTTTGATAGACATAAAATTGTTTAAAAAACAGGGCTTGTCCGCCAAAAATGATCGTCAGAATAAGCACGCATAAAGCGGTCGTCAGCAAAAACAGCTTAGATACGATGCCGATCTTCATGCGTGATCCTCGAATTTATAGCCAGAACGGACAACCGTGCTGATGCATTTGGACTTGTTCCCTAATTTGTGGCGCAGATTGCGGATATGGCTATTGACGGTGCGTTCGTCGCCTACGAAGTCATATCCCCAAATTTTGGTAATGAGCTGTTCTCTTGTAATGACGATCCCTTTATTTTTCATTAAATACGTTAGTATTTCAAATTCGGTGTGCGTCAAATTGCAGTTCGTTCCGTCTACCGTCACGGTGCGGGAGGGAAAATGCACTGCAATGCCGTTACCGCTTTCTAACCTATCGCTTATGTCGTCCGCAGGCTCGCGAACTACCCTGCTGTCCAGCAGCCGCTTCGCTCTTGCCAATAAAATGGGAGGGCTGTACGGTTTGGCCACATAGTCATCCGCGCCCAGTTCAAATCCGAGCAGCGTATCGTCCTCATCCACCCGGGCCGTCAGCATAATAATAGGAACGTTTGAGCTCTTACGGATGCGCATGCACACAGACCAGCCGTCCAGCTCTGGCAGCATGATATCCAAAATAATCAAATGCACTTCGCGTTCCTGAAAGAGCGACAGCGCTTCTTTCCCGTCCCCCGCTTCCAGCACTTCATATCCTTCATTGATGAAATAATCTTTCATAATTTCGCGTAAAATAGGTTCGTCTTCTACAATTAATATCGTTCTGTGCATGGATAGCTCTCCCGTTTCCGTCGTTGTCCCTATCATTCTATTCCCCTCCAGACTCCGCTTCAAGAAAGAATAATAGGAAAAAGTGAAGATAAAATGCAGATCCGGTGCAGATCAGGTACAAATTAGATCAAGAACGCCTCATTCGAACGGACCCTGATGAATTTTGACGCTTAAAACAAGGCCGAGCGCAACCATATTGGTGAGCAGCGAACTTCCTCCGTAGCTGATGAACGGCAGAGAGATCCCGGTCAACGGCACCAATCCGATATGCATCCCGATATTCACGTAAATCTGAAAAACAAGCATGGCCGCCATTCCCGCAACGAGGTAGGAGCCCGCTAATTCCTTCGTCTCCACAATAATGCCGACCATCCGGTATACCAGCAAAAAATACAGCATGAGCAAAATCGTCGCGCCCAAAAATCCGTACTTTTCACCGACAACCGCAAAGATCGAATCGGAGTAGGCGTACGGGACAAACCCCTGCTGCTGGTACAGACCGTTATTTCCATGCAGTTGGCCCGAACCGATGGCGATCCGCGCTTGTTCATAATGCCACGACTTCTGGGGATCGCTTCCCGGTTCCAGGAACGTCTGGATTCTCGCCATCTGGTGCGGCTTGACGATCTTCGACAGCAGTTCATGATCGGCATAATACAGCCACAGCACTGACCCTACCACAATCCCGGCAGCGCCAACGGCGGTCAGCATATACGACAATCGGATGTTGCCCGTCCACAGCATCCCGAAAAAGATGCCGACGAACACGAGAGCCGTCCCCAAATCGGGCTGCTTTAAAATAAATAAGATCGGTACCGCAAAAACGGCACAGACGGGAAGGAGATCCTGAACGAAGCGCAGCTTCTCTCCCTGCCGCTTTTGCAGCAAATGCGCAGCAAGCAAAATCGTAAACAGTTTCACCGGCTCGGAGGGTTGAATTTCCACGGAGCCGATGCTTAACCACCGGGCCGCGCCGTTCACGACCTGCCCTTTCAAATGGACGTAAGCCAGCATGCCGATGCCGAAGGCATACAAATAATAGGCCAGCTTGCCGGTGAGCAATCGGTAATTGAGCACCGTCACCAACAGCATCGGAACGCAAAAGACGCCGAAATACATCAGGCTACTGATATGCAGTCCATCCAGTTTAGTCCCTGCAGTGGCCCGGTAAACCGCCACTGTGCCGGCGGCCATCAAGCACAACATAAGCACGACGATGCCGCGGTCTATTTTTTTCAGCTTATCTAAAAATATCATACGGATACCTCGACCTTCGATCCTTGGAATTTGCACAATCATTTTCGCCATAAAACCCTGCACTATAAAGACGATTACCATGGCAAAAAGTAGCAAAACGTACTCCAAGCTTTTTTAGAATATCCCGAGGAGAATCGAAGCTTTCAGGCGCTTATGCCTTGCCGAGTAAAAAGCTGACGATCAGAATGAGAAAAACAAGCAGGCTGATACCCGCGTATAAATAATCTTTTTCCTTCAAAAAGACGAGGATCGAAACCCCTACCCGAAATACCGGCGTCAGGATGAGCATCAGCAGGCCCGTCAAAATGACGGCGTACGGTTTAAGCTGCAGCAGGCCTTGCCCGATTTCCGGCAGACGGGCCGGAAACGTCCGCCCCGGATATCCGCTGTCCCCCAGAATCAGGAAGAGTGCCAGTCCCAACAAAATGACGGCCGCGCTCAGAAGCACTCCCGCCCGCAAATATTGGCTGATCCTCAGCTCCACGATCGAACGACCGCTCTCTTGACGCCCATCCCCCTGGCTCATGCGATAACCCCCGTTCCTTGCAGGATCATTTGTACGGCAACGTACGTCAGGACGGGAATGAACCATTTGCGAATCGTCGTGCTTTTCATCCGCTGCATGATTCTGGCCCCGGCCGTCGCTCCGATCAATACGCCCAAAGCGACGGGAGCGGCGATCCCCGGGTCAATGTCCCCCCTGAACAAATACACACCGGCACTGGCCGCCCCGGTTACGCCCATCATAAAATTGCTCGTCGCGCTGGATACTTTGAGCGGGAGCTTCATAAACACGTCCATCGCCATCACTTTAAAGCTGCCGCTGCCGATCCCCAGCAAGCCGGATACGACGCCCGCTCCGTACATGACTCCGAAGCCGCCGTACACATTGTCGACGTGATAAGAGACGTTTTCGTTCAACGCCTTGTCATAGTACGCGCCTTGCAACTTGAGCTTCCGGGCTAACGGATGCAGCGGAACGTCCTGGGGCAGCTCGCTCTTCCCTTTCTTCAGCATCGCCAATGCGGAATACAGCAGCAGCAGCCCGAAAATGACATACAGGATCGCAGGCGACATCAGACCGCCCAGGAACGCCCCCGTAATCGCCCCGATCGTCGTCGCGATCTCCAAAAACATGCCGACTCTGACATTGGTGATCCGGTCTTTGATGTAAGCAATCGCCGCTCCGCTCGAAGTCGCGATAACGGATATGATGCTTGCGCCGATGGCAAGCCGAATGTCCACGCCGAACAGAAGCGTCAGCGCCGGCGTCACGACGATGCCTCCTCCAAGCCCGAGGACGGAACCGACAATGCCCGCCAAGATGGAAATCAATAAAATTTCCGCTGCCATGATCGTCAAAATTTCCCACTCCCTTCGTGTTACCCACATACATATGTATACTACATAATTTACTTTCGATCAATATATGTACGTTTTAACTTTACATTGTATATGATATAATAAACATAAAGTTTCCGCGAAAGGTTGAAGCGAATGCAATTTAAACATTTGGACGAGATCGACACGCAGATTCTGAAGCATTTATCCGAAAACGGACGGCTGAGCAACGCGGAATTGGGCCGCCTTGTCAACCTGACCCGCGCGGCCGTCCGCGACCGGATCAATCAATTGGTCAGCAACGGCATTATCGATCGGTTCACAATTACTGTGAATCCGCTCAAAGCGGGCAAAATGCTGTCGATGTATTTTGACATCGAAGTCACGTGGGAAAACATGCAGCAGGTGATCGGTGAGCTGAAGGCAGACGAGGAAATCACGAACGTGTACCAGATGAGCGGCAAGCCTCATTTGCATGTCCACGCTCTGCTGGACGATCCGGAGCATGCCGAGCAGTACATGAAGAAGCTTCAGTCGATTCGGGGAATCACTTCGGTTCACAGCGAGATTGTCATTGCTCGCCATAAGGAGCGGGGCGGGTTGTTGATTTAACAGGACGGCGGCTTGGCCTGTCGGGGCGCTTATAGGCCTGCCTGGTCGAGCAGCCAGCCAAGCCACCGGAGCGGATTGATTTTGTGATGGACAAAAATGCTTATCCATACGATGCAGCCAAAGCAGGACAAGGTGACGAACAGTCCGATTTCCTTTATCGATTTACGGCTGCGCAGCATCATAGCAAGGCTGGCGCCGAGCGCTGCAAGGAAACCTACGATGAACCAGATCACAGGGGCCCTCTCCCGTCTTTGTTCCGGTTTCCGCGAATCCGGGTCAGAATAATAAGCAGGATGGGGAACACGACTCCGTAGAGACTGGTGTATTGAAAAATATACCGTTTGTCCCACTCGATATTTTCTACGACGTTCTCACTGAACGTAATCGCAAAGCCGGATACCAATAGTAAGAGCGAAATGGCGATCCATGTTCGGTCGTTCAGCCGAAACAATTGGCATATGCCGGTCACCGCGCAATGATACGTGATGCACAGCTTGACAAATATCCATACGAGCCATACGATCACGATCGTCGTTTCCACGCGTTCGATAAATTCCGCAATCCGCAGCTCTTGCGCGATAATAAACAGCGGATACGTAAAGTGGGAAGCCCGCGTCACGCCAAGGACGCCGATCGTCACAAAAATAATTCCGCTTAGGAAAAGGGTCGCGAGTCCGATGCCAAGCAGCAATGCGGTCTTGACCCTGCTCTTCACATAAGGAACCAGCATCATCATGGTGATGACTTCGAGAAACGGGAACCCGATAATGGCTCTTGTCTCCTTCATCGTCTCCCACACGTTTAACCGAAACACAGGCTCGAAGCGTTCCCACTTCCATTCGGATACCGAAAACAAGCAGATGGCAACCAGCAAGAATACGACCGCCGGGCTTAGAAGTTCATTGACCCGTGCGATGCTCTCTACCCCTTTGACGGACGCATAGCACACCACGATCAAAAACATAAAGTGAAACACGGAAAGCGGCGTATTAAGCATCAGGGTCGATTTCATAAAGTCCCCCAAATTGCGGGTCACCCAGCTTGCGGTCTGGATAAAAAACGAGATATACAAAAGCGCGATAACCCCGCCGATTTTATTTCCCGCCGCCTTGAGACAAATCTGGACGATGCTCAGCCCGGGATTTCCTTTCGCCAGAACGAGCCACAGGCAAGCGACCAAGAGAACGGCCGACCCCGCCCACAGCGGCACAAGCCAAGCATCCTGCTTGGCCGCGGCAATCATTCCGCCCGGTCGAAGAAAAAAAGCGGTGCCTATCGTAAAGTTAAACACCAGCAAAAAAAACTGCCAACCGCCGATGCGAGCGTTCTCCAGCGTTATCCCCTCTTCTCTTTATACGGATCGATGGTTGTGCCGACGGCTCGGATGGTGCAATGAACGGTAAGCTGAAGCTCCGTTTTTTTCCAAGCCTCTTCTTCCTTCTTGATATCCGCCCATTCTTTACCCGATTTGCGCTTTATTTGCGCTTCGATCCCGAGCAAGTCCCACCCGAGCCGCTTTGTTTTCTCGTAAAACGCGGAAGCCTTTTTCTTCACTTGCTCGTTAAACTGCGCTTCAATCTCAGCCAGATTTTGTTCGGTTAATTTTACATTCTGATCGTTGTCGAAAATCTGCGCCTGCGCGTAAATATCGATTTTTAATACCGGTTTACGGGATAATGTAGAGAGTTGTCGGCGGACCTCAGGCTTCGGAGCTTGAAGATCGACGCGCTCCCCGTTGACGATCAGCGGTTCGTTTAGCACGCCGATCCGGCCGTCCAATAAATAAAACCATGGCAGATCGGACGGTTCCAGCCGCCCGATCATCCGATCGTGCTTGAATACGGCCGCTCCCTTCATGATGAAGTTTCCTTGATTGGCGTCGATTTGTTCGTACCGCTCAGTGGTCGGCATTGGCTTGGGGCTGGATAAGCTGACGATAGGCAGGACGGTTGGCATGGAGCCTTCCATGTTCTCGATCAAATCTTTCACGCGAGACCGCTTGCTTTCCCGGCCGGAATATTTGGATTGAAG
Organism: Paenibacillus tyrphae; assembly: GCF_027925525.1. Classification (GTDB taxonomy): domain Bacteria; phylum Bacillota; class Bacilli; order Paenibacillales; family NBRC-103111; genus Paenibacillus_G; species Paenibacillus_G tyrfis_B. The sequence goes on from NZ_BSDJ01000031.1 coordinate 17,452, forward strand.
CTCAATGATCGAATGTTCGGCACGGCCAGGCAATCGTTCAAGCGGAATATACGTTTTCATCATATCCGGGAGCGGCGAATCCGTAACGAGCATATGAATCGTAGCCCTTCTGTCGGGCCGTTTCTCAAGAAAATTAAGCATTTCCCTTAATCCTTCTTTCGCAAACCGTTCGGTCACTATCAAGGCTTGATAATGATCATAGAAAGGTCGTCTCGGAACGATATCGAACGTTTTTTCGACCAACTCCACTGCGGAGAATCCTTCAACCTTGTACGTATATACCGGAGCTTTGATGCCCGCTCCCTTTTGCATGGCGATTCCCGGAGGGTTAATCACTTGATAGTACGTCGTGTATTTCCCGTTACCGGGCTCCCTGTCCATTCCGACCAAGTCTACGATGGCGAGCTGATTGACCTCAACCATATCCCAACAGCCCGCAAGACTGCAGCAGGCCGCCGCCATCGCCAGCAGCTTTCCTGCACGGACGAATGTTTGAAGCATCATGCGGCTCACCTTTTTTTCCGTTTGGCGTCGTTCATGCGGGGAAATGTCGTCATCCACGGCCGCGGCACCCGGACCAAGATGTCCTTCCAATCCGAGAAGAACGTCGGCGCAACCGGAGCCAAGTAAGGAACGCCGAACGATCGAAGCGAAGCCAGATGAACGAGCGTGAACAGCACTCCGCATAAAATGCCGAAGCCGCCCATAAACCCGGCCAAAATCATATATCCGTATTGCAGAAACCGCTGCGCAATCCCGAAATTGTAGAAAGGAGCGACAAAATTGGCAATTGCCGTGACGGCTACCACGATAACCATCGCTGCCGATACGAGGCCGGCATTGACCGCCGCTTCGCCCAACACGAGCGCACCGACGATCGATATGGCTTGACCGGCAATACGCGGCATGCGCAGACCGGCCTCGCGCAGCACTTCAAAGATGAGCATCATCAGAAACGCCTCCATGTAGGAGGGGAACGGCACCCCTTCCCGCTGTGCGGAAATATTGATCAGCAGCGCAGGCGGAAGCAGCCCTTGATGGTAAGAAGTTACGGCGATGTAAAGCGAAGGAACGAACACGGCAAGCAGGAACGCCAGGAACCGAATCCATAACAAGAAGGTCGCGATATCCGCCCTCTGGTAATAATCCTCGGGAGACGTATAGTATTGCATAAACGTAAAGGGACCGATCAGCGTCAGCGGGCTGCCGTCCACCATGACCGCGACCCTACCTTCCAGCAGATGAGACGCCGCGACGTCGGGCCGTTCCGTTCTCATTAAGGTCGGAAAGATGGTCAACGTTTTATCCTGAATCCATTCCTCCACATACGTGCTGTCTAAGATGCTGTCCGTATGCATCGACTTGATTCTTCGCTGGAACTCGCTAACCACTTCCTGCGGCGCGAGGTCTTTCATATAGAGAATAAGCACTTTGGTTTCGGTTGCCGTGCCGATCTGCAAGGGCTCGAAACGCAGAGCGGTCGTACGGATTCTTTTGCGGATCAAGCCGACATTCGTCGCAATGTCCTCGATAAACGCTTCGTGCGGTCCGTGTACGGTATTCTCCGTTTTGGGCTCCGTCACCGCACGCTGGTAAAATTTCGCCGTATCGAGCACGAGCACATGCTCCGACTCCGGGATAACGAGCAGGCACTTGCCATCCAGAAGACTTTGCGCGCATGACTTCAATTCGGACGAGGCCGATATCGCGGCGACCGGGATCCGGCGCCGGAGCAGGTCTCCAAGCTCTGACTCGCCGTCCCAAGCGGCAGACAACGTTTCTCCGGCAAACGTACGAAGAACGTTATCTTCAATTTTTCTCTTATCCGCCAAGGTTTCAATAAATAAGTAGCTGCCTTCCAGGTTGGGGCCGAAGGTAAACGATTGATGAATGAGGTCCGGCGGATTTCCAATCGTATGGATCAGCAGATCGACGAAAGATCGGGCGTCGCTTTTGTCAAATTGAGGGTTGTCGATTGGCGGTTTGGTCCCTTCGATCATGCGAAGCCTCCAGCTTTTCGTTATGCTTCATTTATTTCCATTCGATGGAGGAGTAATACCAGAGCCTAAAAGAAAAAACACCGCCGAATAGCAGTGTTTGATCGAAATAGTCCTCAGCTCGCTCTGAATTTTCCTAAATAATTCATTAAAACATATATTCCCTCATAATATATAAGTTAGGATATTTATATACCGACGGGAGGAATCGATGATGAAAAAGAAAACCGCAGGTCTTTTTATTGCATCCTTCTTATTATGCAGCCTGATCCCGGCTTCACTATACGCTGGGAATGAGGCTGCGAAGCCGCGGTCCAAAAACCTGATCGTGCTGATCGGCGACGGTATGGGCCCTGCTCAGGTCACGGCCGCGCGGCTTTATTCCAAAGCCATTCTGGGAGCGGAGAGCCTGCATTTGGACAGTTACTACGTCGGTCAGGCCAGTACGTTTTCGGAACGCGGGGAAGCGGACGGCAGCGTCAAATCCGGCACGATCACCGATTCCTCGGCGGCAGGAACCGCTTTGGCTACCGGCCGCAAAACGTACAATTCCGCGGTCAGTGTCTCCAATGAAGAGGTGGCCGTGCCCTATGCCTCCGTGATTGAAGCCGCGGAAGCGAAAGGTAAAGCGACAGGACTCGTCTCGACGGTAAGAATCACGCACGCAACGCCGGCCGTGTTCGCTTCCCACGTACGGAGCCGCAAGAACGAAGCGGCCATTGCTTCGCAAATGCTGGAAAGCGGCGTCGATGTTTTGCTCGGCGGAGGCGCGGATTATTTTACCGGAAAGGATGCCGGCGGAAAACGTCCGGACAAAACGATTGTTCCCGATTTCGAGGCCAAAGGCTACTCCGTCGTCAAAGATCGGGCCGGGCTGCAGGCGCTGACTGCAAAGCACGATAAAGTGCTCGGCCTGTTCGGCCGGTCGCACTTCGACTACGCCATCGACCGCGATAACTCCTCCCCTAGCCTGGCCGATCTGACGGGAAAAGCCATCGAGCTGCTTTCGGCCAAGCCCGAAGGCTTCGTGCTCATGATCGAAGGCGGCCGGATCGACCACGCCGCGCATGCCAACGATTTGCCGACCATGGTCAAGGAAGTGCTGGACTTCGACGCGGCCGTGAAGACGTCGATGGATTTCGCCAAGAAAGACGGCAGCACCTCCGTCGTCGTAACCGCGGACCATGAGACAGGCGGTCTGTCTCTGGGCCGGGATAATAGGTACGAGTTAAATATCGACCTCTGGAACCGGCAAAAGCAATCTTCCCAGGCGCTGAATACAGCGCTTAAGCAAGCCCGAACGCCGGAGGAAATTAGACAACTCGTTCAAGCGAACACATCGATTGCGGATTTGAGCGACGAGGAGGCCCGTTTCATTCTGAAAGGCGACGGTACGGACTACGAGCGGGAAGGGGCGTATAACGCCGTCATCTCCAAGCGGCTGCTGGTCGGATGGTCCGGCCACGGACATTCCGGGGTGGATGTGGGCGTCTGGGCCTATGGGCCGATTGCCGAGCTGGTAAAGGGAAAAATCGACAATACGGACATCGCCAAAGCCGGCGCCCAAACGATCGGCGTCGATCTCAATGCCGCAACCTCCGGGCTGCAAGTCAGGTACTGGTATCCCAAGTTCAAGATAACGTCCGACCGATCGGTCGTCTATCCTGCCAAGGCGCTCGCCGCGAAGCTTGGCGCATCGGCGGAATGGGACGCGACTTCCGGCACTGTGCAGATTGCCAAAGGCGGCACAACGATTCTCGTGAACCTGAAAGACAGCAGCGCGACGCTGAACGGTCAAGCGGCGGCCTATGCCGTCCATGTCGAGAAAGGCACACTTTATTTATCCCTGGACGCATTCAACGAGCTCAGCGGGCTGAACATGACTTGGGACCCGCTTTCCGAGCGGCTAGTGCTGAAAGCAGGCTGACCCTCCTCTACCCTTTGTGCCGCATCCTCGTGCCGGCAGCCTTCTTTTTTGGGCGGAGCTCCTTTACATGCTTCAATTGGGCGACAATAATAAAACTGACGATGACCAGCAGAAACCAGGAGCTGAATTTGCTCCACGATACCATGCTCCAGCCGTTTTGTTGGTGGGGGTAGCGCCATGCCCCCAGCCAAGTTCCGATATTTTCGGCGATCCAGATGAAGAAGCCGACAAGCGCAAAACCAAGCGTGAGCGGCATCCGGTACACGCTATCTCCCACCTTGAAATACAGCGTCGTACGGAAAAACACCACAAACAACTGAGCCGCAAGCAGCCAGCGCAGATCGGGGATGAAATGGTGGGTCATAAAATTCAAGTAGATCGCCGCCCCTAGCGTTACCGTCCAGACGGAGGACGGCCACCGGTCCAAGCGAATGTGAAGCCTGCGCCAAGCTTGGCATAGATAGCTGGCCACACTTGCGTACATAAAGCCGCTGTACAGCGGGACGCCGCCGATTTTGGTCCAGCCCGGCTGCGGATAATCCCAAGAGCCCATATGTACTTTATACAATTCAAGCGCCAGACCGATGAGATGAAATACGCAGATCACCTTCAGTTCGTCGATTGTTTCCAGCCCTGCCCGCACCATGATGATTTGCACGGCGATACAGATCACGAGCATCCAGTCGTAAGCCGGCATTCCGGGCAGCGGTGCGATTTTCAACAAGGCCAACGAAAGAAAAATGCAAGCGGGAAACACGCAGGACATCGCTTCCTCGTAACCAAAAAGCAGCAGTTGTTTGCCCCATTTCCAACCCATGCCATTCCCCTCCGTTTGTATCGAATGGCAGCGTTGCCTAGATTGCCGCCTCAGCATTTATTGTAATTCGAAAAACAAGAACAAAAAGAGAAATGTGGAAATGATAAATTTCATATTTTCAAAAGCTGAGGTTAGAGTATATTGCCAAGCGGTTCGAATAAGCATTTCGATAGCCGGATAAGAACAATTTACTATTGACAAAATTGTTTATTTATGCTATAATTTACATTTAAATAAATCGTGTGTATAATAAGATTCTCCTGGCCAGGGGAATCTTATTTTGTTTATGCTGGAGGATAATTGTATGAAGCCGAATGAGTCCAGTTTAACTTCCCTCGTATCCGCTTTTGGTCGAGCCTATCACAGCCAGTACGACACGCCCAAAATTTTCGATGATTTTGTTGCAATCGACCTTATTTCCCCAAAAGAATTTTCCAACATCAGAGAAAATATGATTCGAGGCATTTCTTTTTTCGATCCAGATATGGCTCAAAGGTTTAAGGATGATCCGGATGAATTGTTAAAATGGATTGTACAAGTCCAGCTTTCCCCGACGCCGCTGGCACGTGCAGCATATTGCGAAAAAGTATTGCTTCTTGAAATGAAGCTGGGATTAAAGCAGTATGTCATTCTCGGGGCCGGGTTAGATACTTTTGGCTTCCGCCATCCGGAACTGAAAAATAGCTTGGACATATTTGAAGTGGACCATCCGGCGACCCAGGAATGGAAAAAGCAAAGGTTGGAGCATGCCAAATTTGATATTCCGAGCCATCTTCATTTTGTTCCTATGGACTTCACCCGTGAGTTTTCATATCAGAATCTATTAGATGAAGGGTTTGAACACCACAAAACGTTCTTTAGCCTGCTGGGTGTTTCTTATTACTTAACGAAAGAAGAAATCTCAAGCTTGCTCCATCATTTATTTGCCAAAGTCCCGGCAGGCAGTTCAATCGTTTTGGATTATGCGGACGAAAATCTGTTTGTGGAAAAAGGGATGTCGAATCGGGTTGAAAATATGGTGAAAATGGCCGCGGCAAGCGGAGAACCCATGAAATCGTGCTTCACTTACGACGAAATCGAGAAACTGTTGGAGCAATCGGGCTTGCTCATTTATGAACATTTATCGCCGGCTGCAATCCATGACCAATTCTTTCGTCATCGGACGGATTATTTGTCTGCATTCGAAACGATTCATTATATCCATGCTATAAAAAAATAATATTTCTGTTAAAAACGAAATCGCCTCTCAACCTGTCGCCAAGGATTGAGAGGCTTTTATGTTATCTCCGCTTCTCCCGCTCGACCATGCCGGCTTTATTTCTCCCCAGCGCCGAACCGTTTCGCCGATCGAATGCGGGCGCGTTCGATTTCAACCTCGCGGTTGCGGGGCTCGGCCTGGGTAACCAGCGAGTCCAGCAGCTTCCGTGCAGCCGCGGTAACCTCCTCGGCGGCCAGATCGAACGCTTCCTCGTTCGCCTTCGAAGGCTTGTTGAAGCCGGACAGCTTTCTCACGAATTGAAGCGAAGCGGCTTGAATCTCATCCTCGGTTGCCGGAGGATCGAAGTTGAACAGCGTCTTAATATTTCGGCACATCGCTTTACTCCTTTGGACATCTTTTTTATGGTCATCTTACTACACTCTTCTTCCGTACGCCAGCTGGCGCAGTCGCCCAGCCGCAAGCTCAAGTCTCAATGAGCTCGTGACAACGTCATGCTTGTGAAAAAACCTCCCAAATTTATGGGAGGTTCTTAGCCGCTATTCCTATTACGCTTGTTGAACCGCACTTGCATCCATGTAGATTAATTCCCACAAATGACCGTCGATATCCTGGAAGCTCCATGCGTACATAAAGCCATGGTCTGCCGGATCGTTCGAAGGCTTGCCGCCGGCAGCCAAAGCCTTATGGACAAGCTCATCCACTTGTTCCCGGCTGTCGGCGGATAAAGCGACGATGACTTCCGTGCTTTTGGCGGCATCCGAAATGTCTTTCTTCGTAAACGTTTTGAAGAAGTTTTCAACCAGCAGCATGACGAACGTGTTGTCATTGACAATCATGCAAGTGGCGTTTTCGTCGGTAAACTGGGCGTTGAATTCAAAGCCGAGCTTCGTAAAAAATTCGACGGATTTGTTCAAATCTTTAACCGGTAAATTAACAAAAACTTTCTCTGCTTTAAATGCCATGACCGATCACCTCATCGATAATTTGCGATGCTTTCGTGAAACCCGTAATTGACTGGCCTAACTCGCGCCAAAGCATCCAGGTCCTCTGGAGACGAAATAACGACCCTCCTCTCCTACGGTTTGCCATCAGCTCACGCTGCCATTCGCAGCACAGCTACGGTTTGTCGTCATGCTTCTGTTCTAACTTTTGCAGTTCCAGCAAATATTCGTCCAACCGGTCGAACCTTTCCTCCCAAATGCGGCGGAACGACGCGAGCCACGCATCCAGCTCCATTAGCGGTTGGGGCCGCAGCCTGTAAATCCTGCGGTTAGCAACCGGCTGCATCTCGACAAGTCCGGCTTCGCTAAGGACGCGGAGATGCTTGGAAGCTTGCGGCTGATGGAGCCCAAGCCGATCGGCGATTTCCCCTACGGTGAGCGGGCCGTCACGCAGGAGCTCGACGATATGGAGACGGTTGGGCTCCGCAAGAGCACTCAAGATCGAATTCATGAATTAAATGTACTCGAATTGGAATATTCCTGTCAAGGTATATTCAAGAGGCTCCTTTGGAATCTCCTTTATTCTAGCATGCGAACCAAGCACCGGTTTCTTATGGATTGCTATCGTTGCATATTTTTAATGATTGATCTGGATAATTTACGTCAATACTTCTGATGGGATGGGAACAAGTATATTGAATAAAGGAGTTGGATTAGAATGGGAAGCGCGAAGCAAAAAATCACCACATTCTTCATGTTCGAAGGCAAAGCCGAAGAGGCCATGAACTTCTATATCACTCTATTTGACCGATCGGAAATCATCAGCATACAGCATTACGGACCGAACGAAGCCGGTGCCGAAGGAAGCGTGGTGCAAGCTTTATTTTCAATGAACGGTCAAGTGTTTATGTGCATCGATAGCAGCGTGAAGCACAATTTTACGTTTACCCCTTCCATGTCATTATATGTAACATGCGATACGGATGCGGAGATCGAGCGGGTATTCGGCAGGCTGTCCGACGGGGGATTCGTTCTTATGCCGCTGGGAACTTACCCGTTCAGCGAAAAGTTCGGCTGGGTACAAGATAAGTTCGGCGTCTCCTGGCAGTTGACTCTAGAGAAAAAATAATCTAGCCGTATGGCTCTCGATCAGGGGTCTAGCGGTTGTACCGAACGTTAACAAGTGTTTACGAACCAAGGTCAAAAGGTGCCAAGAATCGCCGCCGGAAGGCAGCGGTTCTTGGCTTTTTTGCTCCAAGGCCAACGCTTGAGCATCGACACAAAATGACGCTAAACAACATTTTACAAAAAAATGACTTGAATTTACCCAAAATATCGCATATTATTTTCTATGTGAGCAATATATTAGGCAAAATATTAGTTTTTTGTAATATTTATCGTACAGCTTGAATGTCTATTGCTCTAGAAAATATGTTTAGGGGGAACCTCCAAGTGAACACAACTGTAAATCCCGGGGCAAACGTGAACTACGCGAATCAGCCTCAATCCGCGCCGATCATAACGGTGAAAGATTGGCTCGTTACGTTGCTGATTTTGATCATTCCCGTCGTAAACCTTATTATGCTGTTTGTATGGGCCTTTGGCGGAGGAGCGAACCCGAGCAAATCGAATTATGCGAAAGCCGCGCTGATCTGGATGGCCATCGGATTTGTCTTATATTTGCTCGTCGGTGTTCTGTTCATAGGTCTTATCGGCAGCTCAATGAAGTAAGTTCATTCGATCAAGCGAGCCTGTGCTAAATCTCAAGAAGATTTAGTACGGGCTTTTTATTTTGCCGTCGCCGCATAGGACAAAATCCGACGGCCATACGCTATATCGTAGACCGGCTATATCCGAAGAGCAGGAGGACAGACGTTTGCATATCCCAAAAACCAAACCCAACCCCTATCCGTTCCTTGCGATATCCGCATCGGATCTCAAGAAGGCCGTTGTGATTGAGTTTATTTCCGGCACCGGGATCTACGCGATCGTCCGAAAAGTAACCGCTTCGGAGCTGCTCGCCATTGCAGCCAGCATGGCCGCGAGCACCGCGCTGCAAAAGTGGACGGAACGGCATAGGAAGAAAAAATTGCCGGATCTGCGGTCAGCCAAAGCCATCCCTTGGCCTAACCCGGGGAACGCAACGCGAACCCGCCTAACCTAACTGCTTATATCGGCAGGTTCGGTCCAATTTTTGAGGTTTTTTCTAAATAAATAAGCAGACCCATGCGCAAAAGTTGCATGAGCCTGCTCTGCGCCACCGCTTGCTTTACATCCCCTTCGGCTTATAGGGTCCTAACTGCTGGAGAGAAAACCGGTAACGGGTGTTCGGGTCCTTCAGCCACATATTCCCTTTGATGATCAAAAGATACACGGCGATGACAAAGTAAACGGTGCCCGCAATCCAATCCGTCACGGTAGCCAGCCCCTGCGTCACGATATGGTGGACATACCACCCTCCCACAGGAATATGAAGAAACGCGACGGCAAACAAACCGGGATTATAGAAGGTTCTTCCTTTCAGATTGGCGAAAATGCCGTGCCAGATCAACTGGAAAAAACCCATAAGCATCGGAGCGAGACCAAGCCAGATCACATTCGGATACAGCAGCGGAAGCAGGTAAAAGACGTAGGCGATGACCAGATTAATGACCATGGCCGATTGCGGGTTCAGCGGGTACCGGTCCGGCTGACTGCTTTTAAAAATAAGAGCATTGAACAAGCCTCCGAAATAGCCCGGCCAGCGGTATTCCTCGAATTGATGGACCAGAATCGCAACAAAGCTCAGCCATAGCATCACGTTTATTTTCGGAATCCCGCTTCCACTCACGATCAAGTAAATGCATACGGCCAGAGCTACGAGCATCCCCAGGTCCTGCCAATACCTTCTTAAGAAATTCATGGCTCTCTCCCCTGTACTCTTCATTTGTCATGAAAATAGCGTTCAAAGAACCAATCGATCTGCTCCCCGACCGGCAGCATCTTCACCCCGGCCCCCGATTCGAGAATCGGCTTCATGAGAGCGGGAAGGAAAATTGCGCCGAACAGCTGCGTGATCATCAACATCAATTTGTCCGGACGGTCCTCCTGCGTGATCTGCTGTAGAACGGCTTGAATTTTATGAAATCCCATCTCGCGAAGGAACTCGCCGTATTCAATTTGGGATGCGAACATGGCGGTTCCGGTGGCGATGATTCGGGAGACAAGCTCCGGATACTGCTGAATGACCTGCACGTAAAGCGTCAGGAACGTTTTAAGCCTCTCTTTCGGCGGCAAGGCAGAGTCGTCCAGCACATCGAACGTCCCGCGAAAGCCGAGCAGCATCATTTTAATCGCTTCGCTGATTAATTTATCTTTGGAGCCGAAATGGTAATTGATCAGCGCAATATTGGTGTCCGAGCGGGCAGCAATTTTTCTTATCGTGACGTTCTCGAAGCCTTCCTTCTTGATCATGTCCAAAGTCGCTTGCAAAATTTTGTCTTTAGTCTCCATTTGATCCGGCGGCATAGGCGTCCTCCTCTTCAGAAACGGCAAATTGTGTTAATCATCGTTTTAAACAATGTTTTAATCATTGTTTAAATTAATTGTATCACCCTTTTTATTCCAAGGCAATGGGTCAAACGCTGCCGTCTGTGCCTAAATCATGACAGGATCCAAGTCTCTTATGACTGTCATATATTGCAAATTAAGTAATACAATGAATTTCGTAACGCATTCCTATTCTTGATGGAGGTGTTTTTATGTTCAAGCGTCACAAGCTTTGGAGTACGGTGGCTGCCGCACTCGCACTCACCCTGGCGGTCCCTACGGCTATGGCGGAAACGGAAGCCCCGACTACCGCCGAGCAGAAGCAGCCCGCCGATGCCAAAGCTGCCGCAGACCGGTATCTGAAGGAGCACGCCAAGCAGTATCAGCTCAAGGCCGATTTGTCCGACTTGAAGTATGTCACCACGATTCAAACCGACGCGGGCCATTATGTCCGTTATCAGCAAATCGTGAACAACGCCCCGGTCTTTAACCGGCAGGTAACCGTCACCTTGAACCGTTCTTTCCATAATCCTTTGGTCATCTCCGGATATGAGCCCTACACCACGGTTCAGCAGGTGTCGCAGCTGCTGCCGTCCGGCGATTTGAAGGCCAAGGCGCTCCGCTTCGTCGAAGACCAGGCCCAGGGAGAATGGGCGCCCTCCTCCGAGGAGTACGGCTATACGATCCAGAAGGGCGTTGCTACGCCTACCTACCGTGTCGTCGTCCACAGCAAGGCCCCGTACGGCGCATGGGAAACCTACATCCATGCCGGCAGCGGTGAGCTGCTGCGTAAACGGAATTTGAACCAGCGCGTGAACGGCACCGGCAAAGTTTTCCTCCCCAACCCTGTCGAATCCCAAGGTTCCGTCGGCACCCTCAAAGATAACAACGACAAGGACTCCTCCGAATTGACCAAGCAGCTGAAATCCGTTACCCTCCAAGGCTTGGACGGTTCCGGCTACCTGCGCGGGCAATACGTCAACATTAACTCCGCCGCCAAGACGTATTCGGCCTCCAACCAGTTCAACTATACCCGTTCCAACGACAGTTTCGAGGACGTCATGGCCTATTACCACATCGATACGCTGCAGCGGTATTTGCAGCAGCTCGGCCTCAAGAACGTCAACAACCGCGCCATTAAAGTAAACGTCAACGCGTCTCCGGACGACAACTCGTACTATCAGCCGTCGACAGGCGAATTAACCTTCGGTACCGGCGGGGTAGACGATGCGGAAGACGCCGGCGTCATTGCCCACGAATACGGCCATGCGATTCAAGACAATCAGGTGCCGGGCTTCGGCGATTCCCATGAAGGCGGCTCGATGGGCGAAGGCTTCGGCGATTTTCTCGGCGCGACTTATGAAGATGCTACCTCTTCCACCAGCTTCGGCAAAGCGTGCGTGGCCGAATGGGACGCCACGTCGTATTCCAGCGGAAATCCGCCTTGCCTGCGGCGCCTCGACGAAAACAAAGTATATCCGCGCGACCTTCAAAATGAAGTGCACGCAGACGGCGAAATTTGGTCCCGCGGATTGTACGATATGGCACAATCCTTCGGGCGGGACGTAGCCACCAAAATCATCATCCAATCCCACTTCTCTCTCACGCCGACAGCCACCTTCAAGGACGGCGCCAAAGCGATCAAACAAGCCGATCTCCAGCTTTACGGCGGCCAGCATGCCGGAGATATCGACCGGATCTGGAAAGCACGCGGCATTCCCACCAGCTAGCTAATCGCCGAAAAAATGCAAGAGCCTGCAGTCCGCCGTACGCGGCAGATTGCAGGCCTTTTTTCTTGCTATTGAAAGCATTTTGGAGCATGAAAACAAAGTCTTGACGCCGCAAAATTGATCCCTTACATTATAACTATTCAATAAATCAATTGAATAGTTGAGGTGTCGCTTTTATGAGCATGGAACGAAAATGGAAAGATCAGTTGTATCACGAATTTGCTCGTATTGGTAAGTGTTTATCCAGTCCCAAACGCTTGGAATTGCTTGATTTGCTTTCCCAAGGCCCCAAATCTGTGGATCAACTCGTTAAAATAACCGGGATGAGTGTTGCGAATGTATCTCAACACCTACAAACGTTGCATGAATCGAGACTAGTTCGTTCCCATAGGCAAGGGAACTTTGTTATATATGAAGTTGCCGGACTTTCTGTAGCCGATTTCATGGTGTCCTTACATCGTCTTAGTGAAAAGCAATTAGTAGAGGTGCAGAAGCTTAAAACTGAACTATTGCAAAATCATATAAGTATGGAGCCTATCGGTTTAGAAGAACTCCTCAAGCGTATGGAGAGAGGAGAAGTTGTATTATTAGATGTTCGACCACAAGATGAGTATGAAACGGGCCATATTCCAGGCGCGATATCTATACCTATGGAAGATCTGGAGAAACACCTGGCATCCTTGCCAACGGATAAGGAAATAGTAGCTTATTGCAGAGGCCCCTATTGTCTCACGTCCGCCCAAGCTATTGAAATTTTAAAAAACAAGGGAATCAAAGCATCTCGTTTGGAAGAAGGCGTTATCGAATGGAAACGCTACATGGAACATTCAGGAGTCAATAAACAATGAGAAAGGTGGTTCTAAGCGATGACGCATGAACCCCAAATCAAAGACAGCTTGATTCGCCAATACATAGCTTCCCCGGATTTGCAAAGGAAACTGTATAAGCGTTCCCTCCTCATCGTAGTCCTTTCCCAAATTTTTGGAGGTGCAGGGCTTGCCGCCGGGGTAACCGTCGGAGCGCTCCTGGCGCAAGAGATGTTGGGAGCGGAAAGCTTGGCGGGGGTTCCTTCCGCCTTGATTACCCTTGGTTCTGCTGCGGCTGCCTTGTTGGTAGGGCGACTATCAGAGCAATACGGACGCAGGCTTGGGCTTGCAGGAGGATTCTTAGCCGGGGGTCTTGGGGCACTAGGAGTAATAGGGGCTGCAGTAAATCATAGTGTACTGCTTCTGTTCATATCGCTGCTTATTTACGGTGCAGGAACCTCAACAAACTTACAAGCCCGTTACGCCGGAACAGACTTAGCTATGCCTAATCAGCGGGCAAAAGCAATTAGCATTGCTATGGTTTCGACTACCTTAGGTGCAGTTGCAGGTCCAAATATGGTAGATGTTACAGGTCATTTTGCAACTTCCATTGGGATTCCAGCGCTTGCAGGCCCGTTTATCCTAGCTGCAGCAGCTTATATTCTTGCCGGAATCGTCTTCTTTATTTTCCTCCGTCCTGATCCCTACGTCGTTGCCAAGGCTGTGTTTAAGTCGCAACAATCCATGAGACAGAGTCAGGGAGCCGATGAGGGTACAAGAGTTTCCAAAAGCAGCAACAGCGGCTTGATTGTCGGAGCAACCGTCATGATTTTAACCCAAATCGTTATGGTGGCCATCATGACAATGACACCAATCCACATGAAACATCACGGCCATAGCTTGGGAGAAGTAGGATTGGTCATCGGAATTCATATCGGCTCGATGTATTTCCCCTCGCTCATTACGGGCGTTCTGGTTGATAAAATCGGTCGTACAGCCATGTCGATTGCTTCGGGAGGCGTTCTATTGCTTGCAGGCATTACAGCTGCAGCAGCTCCACCGGATTCTATGTTGGTACTTATTATTGCTCTATCGTTGCTTGGCATCGGTTGGAACTTTGGCCTAATCAGCGGGACAGCCATCATTGTAGATTCAACCGACCCTACCACGAGGGCAAAAACTCAAGGAACGATTGATGTGTTGATTGCACTTGCCGGGGCCTCGGGCGGTGCGCTATCCGGTATGGTTGTAGCTCATTCAAGCTATGCGACCTTGTCGCTTGTTGGCGGAGGACTTGCCCTTTTGCTAATACCTGTCGTTATCTGGTCTCGAAGTAAATCAAATGTAACTGGAGAAAATGCTTCATTGAACTCCTGAGGTAATAGAGGTTATGAAGGGGTGGGGTATCCACTTCCATTTGCATCTCTATTTAGTAAACGACCACCTTCTAAACACTCTAAGGCCTCTCGTCGCATAGGACGAGAGGCCTTATCGTTCCGCTCGCTTGAGCGAACGCGCTTTGCCTTGGACTATTGGAACTGGAACCAGTCTACATCTACGATACCGTTATCGCGGACGCTCCATTTCGTATAGTTCGGGTTTTTAAAAGTCATATGAACGGTCTGCTTGCCGGTAACGGGCTTTTTCAGATCGACGGTATAGTTCTTGTAGAACGGCGCCAACTGCTTCGCGTCCACCGGCAGTGCCACATCTGCGATGAGCTCGCCCTGCGGGCCACCCAAGCGCACCTCCACCCGGGTATCCTTCGCCAGAACGGCTGCCCGAACTGTCAGCTTCGACGCTCCTTTTGCCCCGAAATCGACATCCTTAAACGACAGCCAATCGGCAAAATTCAAGTCGCGGACGTTCACATAAGTACCAGGCACGAACAAGCCGTTGGACTGATCGTATTTTTCCGCCTGCAGGACGACGCCATTCTGAGGAATTTCCGGCGCCACAACCTTCACGCGGATTTCCGTCTTCACACCCGGCTGGCCGTTGACCGGACCCGTCTGCGCCGTCAGCACCGCATCGCCTGGGCCTACTGCGGTCACTTTGCCCCGCGCATCCACTTTGGCGACAGCCTCGTTGTTCGATGTCCAAGTAACGTTTACGTTTGCTGCCGTGGAAGGCATGACGCGGATATTGACATAGTTCGTCCACCCGGTTTCCATTGTCAGCTTGTTGTCCTGCAGGTGCATCGCATGAATGGAAGCTGCGGCAACCGGACCTTTGTTGAACTGAACCTTCTGCCCGTTCCCCCATTTCCAAGTCAGCGCCTGCGGTTCGCTCGCCGTTCCGTCTTTGCCGACGGCAACCAGCTCCAGCTTCACATCATTCTCGCCGAGACGAGGAAGCGACTTGATGTAATACACTTCGTCGTAAATTCGTCCGACCCACTCGCGCTTGCCATTTACCACGCGCATGAGGTCGTAATACCAAACATCCTGCTGCTTCGCGTTGAAGTCCCACTTCACGAACATCGCGGCTTGATTGTCGTCGAACATCGCCTTCTCGATCCGGAAGCCCGTCGGGGCGGCAGGCGCCTGCGGTTTCTTGCCGTCCGTCAGCTTCAATTCGCCGATGCTGGCTTTAAAGGGCACGTCCTCCGCCGATTGCGAGCCGACACGCAAACCGATCGCGGCGATGGTGCGTCCCTCGAACGGCTTCAGCTTGGCCGCAGCCGTGGTCCAATCGTCGCTCGGTCCGGCTTTCAAATCGACGGCGGCCGGATGCTGCGGGTCGTCCTTGAACGTAAGCAGCGCCTGAATGTCCGCCGCCTTCTTCAGATGCCCTTGCGCCTGGCCGTTGCCCTTCTTATCCGGCAGTTGGACGTCCGATTTGTATGTCAGCGACAGCTCCACGTCTTTGGTCACCGGCAGTTCGGTCTTGTACAGATGAATATCCGCTGCATGGCTCGAATTCAGCGTGCCTTCCACCTTCAAGGAAGAGCCGCCGTTCCATGCGGTTTCATAGTCGTATCCAACCGTAAGCGGCTTGCCTGCGGACTGTGTCCACCACTGCCATGTCGGCAGGATATCCTGCGCCGCCATGTTGTTCCACTCCGTATCGCTGGCCTTCCGGCCGTTCACGAAGAAGTCGAGTCCGTGCCCGTTGTTGAAGCGGGTCACGAACGGATAGGAGCCGATGACGGAGCGCTCCGGTATGTAATGGGCGATTCCCGGCCAGCTCTCATATTCGGTGCCGACCGCCCGGCCGCTCTCCGCAGGGTTGCTCTTCGGTCCTGACCAATAGGCCTGCTCGCGCTTCTCGATTTCCGGCTGCATGCGGATATCGAACGGATTAGGACCTTTGTTCCAGACCATGTCCGTGCCGAAAAGCGCTACGCTCGTCCGAGGCGTACGGGAGGCGTCGTTTTTGAAAATCGCATCCAGCTCCAAGCCGCGGTCGAAGCGAAATTTGTCGTTTTCGATGCCCGCGAAGAGCGAGGCATACGGATCAAGACCAAGCTTGCGCGCATGGTCCGCGCTGCTCTCCAAGCCTTGCGGCGTATACGCGTAGTTCATGAAGATACTGTCGTGGGCGCGCTTTCCGTCACGCTCGTCCATCAGCCACGGCGAGTTTTCCTTATTGAATCCGTTTACATAGGAGACCTTGCCGTCCACGGTCAAGCTGTCGTACCAGCTCATATATAGCCCTTGGCTGCGCATATATTTCAGCATTTCCATCAGCAGAGCCGCATGCTCCTTGCTGATCGTCGCTTCTTGGTTGATAAAATATCCGTCGAAGCCGAAATACTTCGCCATCTCGATCATTTTATCCGCCACCGGAAATTTGCCGTCCGGCGTCTTCTCGACCAGCTCCGCGAAATTGATGTTGCGCGGCCAGAACCAGCCGCCCAGACTGATAACCCCGTTGCGGTGGGCCGCATCGGTATACGCCGGATTCGGCAGATTCACCACGCCATAATCCCGCTTGCCCTCTTCGGTTGGAGAGCCGTATACCGGCAAGCCGTGCCAGGAGGCATAAATGTCCTGATACTGCCAATATTTGAGCACGTTGCGGCTGAAGCTGTCATTATAGCGGTACCCCTCGAACCATTCCTCCTTATCGTAGTCGGCGGAAAGATTCATGACTTGGGCCGTGCTCGTTAATTCCGGATGCGCCTGCGTCGGCTGGAACGCTCCGATCCGCTTCGCTAACGGAACGCGGGAGCGAAAATACTTCGCATACGGGTCGCTCTCCGGGGTCCATTCCTTAATCTGCTTGGCGTTGTAGCCGTACAAATAAGGCTGCTCCGGCCCTTTCGGCTTTTCCATCGCAAGAGCCGCTTTCGGCCCTAACATCAGAGTGGACGCCATAACGGCCGTCAACCCTATTGATACCACTTTCGTGACGGTTCGAGAGAAAGCTTTTTTCCGTTTTTTACGTTCTGACATAACGCACCTCTCTTCGTTTGATCCGGCCTGGTACCATCCTAGCAATTGCTGCAGCTGCCAATCCAAGGAAAAGAAACGACTCGTCTATTCCACCCTAACACCCGTTCGCAGCAGCAGTAAAGTGGCCAAACAAAAGATTTCATGGACATATTAAATGATTGTAAGCGCTGTAATAACATTTTATGCTGGCGGAGGAAATTCCCGATAAATCCGACATTTTCGTGACCGTCCTCCTTCCGTTTCCTCTCCGGCACCGGCATGTAGTCCGCTTGTATGGTCAAATTGCCTATTTACATTTGCAGAGAGGTATGCTATTTTAAATTTCGATACATATAGAAATAATACACGGGCAAGGATGAGGCAACGATGGAGCACATTAACGCGGAACTGCAGCAAGCTGTCAAAATATACAAAGCTCTCGGAGAACCGACCCGGCTTAAAATCGCCCTGCTGCTTACGGAAGAAAGGAATCTGTGCTGCTCGGATATCGGAAGCAAGCTCGAATGCGTTGCGGGCTCGACGCTGTCCCATCATTTGAAGCAGCTGACGGATTCCGGCCTGCTCAAGCTCCGCAAGGACGGCACGTATATTTATTACAGCGTGAATCGCGAAATCGCCCAGAAGTATGCGCCGTATTTGCTGGAGTAGTTTTTTTTTCGGTTTTATTTCTATATTTGTAGAAATATAAAAACAATGGAGTGGAGAGAGAGGAGTATCTATCATTATGTCAAACACGTGGAAAATTTACATGCTGGCCGTCGTCAGTTTTCTTGTCGGCACGTCGGAGTTTATTATCGCCGGGATTTTGGATAAAGTCGCGGCGGATATCGGGGTTCCGGTGTCCGCTGCGGGTCAGCTCATTACCGTATTCTCGCTGGCCTATGCCTTTGGGACCCCTATTCTTATGGCGGCGACCGCCCGTCTGGAGCGGCGCAAGCTGCTGCTCTACTCCCTCGGCGTCTTCGTCGTCGGAAATGGAATGGCCGTGCTGCTGCCGGGATTTGAATTTCTGATCGTTTCCCGGATCATTCTCGCGCTCAGCACCGGTGTATTCGTCGTGACTGCCTTGACCGTCGCTTCCAAGATGGCCCCGCCGGAGAGACAGGGACGGGCCATCGCGACGCTCGTCATGGGCTTCAGCACCGCCTTGATCGTCGGTGTCCCTCTCGGGAGGGTCGTCGCCTCCGTTTACGACTGGAAGATTACCTTCGCCGGAATCGGCGTGCTGGGGCTGCTTGCCATTCTGGCCGTCTCCTGGACGATTCCGCAAACGGACGGCGAGGAACCGGTACCGCTTCGCAAACAGCTCGCGCTGATCAAAGAGCCGAGAATCGCCGTAGCTTTGCTTGTCACCTTCTTCTGGATTTCCGGCTATTCGATCGCTTACACCTACATTTCGCCGTTCCTGCTCACGGTGACCGGTATGAGCGAGCAAGGCGTGAGCGCAGGGCTGTTCGCCTTCGGAATCGCCAGTCTGATCGGCTCAAAGCTCGGAGGCTACGGCACCGACAAATGGGGCGTCCCCCGTACGCTGATCGGAGGCATGCTTCTTCACGCAGCGTCTCTCGTCCTGCTGTCGCTAGCCGCTCACTCCCCGGCAGCCGTCTTCCCGCTGCTCATGCTCTGGGCATTCTCCGCATGGTCGTCGGGTCCGACCCAACAGTACTATTTAATGACGCTTGCTCCCGAAGCGTCCGGCATTATGCTTAGCTTGAACAGCTCGGTGCTTCAACTGGCCATGGCGGCCGGCGCAGGGATCGGCGGTGTCGTCGTACAACAGGCCTCGCTGACCTCCATAAGCTGGATCGGAGCGGCAGGCGTCGTCGTAGCAGCATTGACGGCAGCCGCTTCCCTTGGCATCACCCGCTCCCACCGCCTGGCGCAGGAACGGAAGCTTCAGCAAGCCGGAGCTTAAAAAAAACAAGCCGGTGATAACACGGATTGACGTGTTGGACCGGCTTGTTTTATTGCTTACAGATGCGTGCCTCCGCTGACATCAATGCACTGGCCGGTAATCCACCGGCTGTCGGGAGAAGCGAGGAAAGCTGCGACGTCCGCAAGATCCTCCGGCTGCCCCCACCGGTCAAAGACCGAAAGACCGGCGGCAAATTTCCGCCCCTCCGGGTCCTGCAAGGTTGCGGTGTTCATATCTGTATCCGTGATTCCGGGCATGATTGCATTGATGGTGATATTACGCGTTCCCAATTGCTTGGCTAAGGTGGAGGTCATTGTATTGATCGCTCCCTTGGTCATGCTGTAGCCGAGAAGATTGGGAAAAGCCACCCGTGTTACCGACGACGAGATGTTGATAATGCGCCCCTCGTCTTTCAGCCGGGGGAGAGCTTCCCGGATAAGGAACAGCGGCGCTTTGACGTTGATGGCGATCTCTTCCTCGAAAAGCTCCTCCGTCAAATCCTCAATGAAGGCGGTTTGCGCGATTCCGGCATTGTTCACGAGAATATCGAAGCGGTTATCGCCCGTGCGTGCCCGCAGCGCTTCATCCATGGCTCCCATCAGTTCATATACGCCGTTGGCCGATTTGAAGTCCGCCCCAACCGCAAAAGCCGCCCCGCCCTTTTCCCAAATCTCGCGAACGACCTCTTCAGCCGCCTCCCGGTTCTTGGCATAATGTACGGCGACCAATGCCCCTTCCTGCGCGAGACGCAGCGCGATGCCGCGTCCGATCCCCCGGCTTGCTCCTGTCACCAAAGCTGCCTTGCCTTGCAATTTCCCCATATTTTCCAGCCCCTCATGCTCGATTAACAGGTTCCCCTGCTCATCCTAGTTATAGCACAAGGCGGTTTTTGTTATGTTGCTCTCTCATTCATCGAACCGCAGCCGAGAAGTCCGCAGCCTACTGCTTCACCCATTCGGTACCGCTGAACGTCTTGATGTGGTACCAGACCGCGCCTTCCGGCGACGTCCACTTCTCGAACGCCTGCACCTCCTGCGGGGAAAAGAAGCCTTCGATGTGGCACATTTCGCCAGTTGCAGGAAAATAATACGTCTGTGTCTTCTCCGTTAGCTTCACCGTCTCTTTAGTCGTTACGATGCCCTCGGGTCGCTCCAATAGCGCCCGCTTCAGATTTACCCACTTCAAGCCTGCCGGCGTTTCAAGCTGCGTCCATTCGCCTACATTCTGCACGGCTTTGTAAGCTCCCGGCTCCAACCAGCGAGTTCGATCAAAGCTCGGCATCCTATCCTCAAAATATCGCGTTTTGGTGGTCAGCTTCACAGGCTCGTTGAGCGCTTTATAATCTTCCAGCACTTCATTTTTAGGCTTGATCCACCGCTCGCCTTGCGGGAGCCGCACCTTGTACCAGTTGAAGATGAAGAAAGCCTGCGGTGAATATTGCCATTTGGCGATGGCGTGAACGATGCCCGGTTCTACCGCTTCACCTTTCCCCTCTTCATACGGAACTTCATAGGCGGTTTCGGCTCCCGACAGCTTCAGATCATAGTCCACTGTCTTGGCATCGACATCCTCCATGAGAGCGGGCTTAAGAATCCACTTTGGACCCATCCATGTTGTCTCCACTTGGTACCATGTGCCGGTCTGTCCGCTGGCACTTGTCGCATTGATCACGTATTTCGGTCCATAATGGAGCTCCGCAGTAGTCACGATTTCCTGGGGCGCAAGCGACTGTCCCGTATCTGTCCGGGCGTCAGGCCGGTCGAACAGCCTCTCCGTGCTTAGGAGCGTCAGTGTCTTCCTCCGTTCTTCGTAGGTCCCGTACAGCACTCTCTCGTCGTCACGGATCCACCGGTCTCCGAGCCAGGTTCGCACCTTGAGCCACTCCTCCGGCTTGCGCTCGTCATAGAAGCTAAAAGGCGCGCCAGGCGCAAGCTTCACGCTCTGATACGGCGAAATCGAGCCTAACGGACGCCCTCCGCCTCCCTCCTGAGCGTACAGGTTCGTCTCC
The DNA here is from genome assembly GCF_027925525.1 of Paenibacillus tyrphae. GTDB lineage: Bacteria > Bacillota > Bacilli > Paenibacillales > NBRC-103111 > Paenibacillus_G > Paenibacillus_G tyrfis_B. The sequence continues at coordinate 38,740 of NZ_BSDJ01000031.1, forward strand.
CCGACAATCACGAAGCTGATGGAGAACTCGTCGGCGTACGAGGTTGCAGGATAGTTCACTGTGGCGGGCAGCGTCAACAGCATGGCGACCCATACTGGGGCAAGTTTCCTCAAGACTTTCCTCATCCAATGTCAATCCTTTCCTGTTTTTGTAACAGACGCGCAGCAGACAGGAAAGTTGCGAAGCTTCATGAAACTTAGGCTTGATCCTGATACCAGAACAAGGCATACTCCGTCATGACCGAGGCATGCCCCATCTGACGCAGCATCGCTGAAATATTGCCGCGGTGATACGTACCGTGATTCACGACCTGCATAACGATTTCCGATAGACGGGTTTCCCGGATTCCGGCGTACGGATTATCTAGTACAATCGCCTTTTCCAAGTCGGCTTGCTCTCTGAAGAATGCTCTATACCGCTCGGACAAAACGGCGAACATCGCCTGTAACCCCTCGATGCTCTGCCCCTCCGCTTCTTTCGTCACCTGATCCGCCAGTCCCATCGCTTCTTTCATTGCTTTGCCGGCAGCGATCTCCAGCCATGAATTGTCAACAGTATATATATGAGCCATTGCCTTCGATACGGATGGAAAAATGCTTACAATCTCCCGCTTGTATACATCTTGCGGAAGCTCCTTCAGTCGGTTAAGCATCGTCTGATTTGCCCACGCATGGTACTCATACATCGTTACGGCATTTGACATAAGTGATTCCCCTTTGCTTTTTTGAATTAACTGTTATGGTTAGTATACAAAACGAAGTATGACAACAGGGTGTCATACTTCGCAGAAAGCACTTTTTATTTTTATTTCAGCAGTTCCAGATCCGTCCAAGTTTTGGAACGATTCTGAACCCAGTTCGCCAGCGTATTGCTGTACCGGTGAATCGTGTAGATATCGCCTTGGCTGTCCCGAAACAGCTTCAAGTCGTCTTGCCGGTCCTGAGCCTTCGCAAGACGTTTCAGCGTCAGCTCCGGTGTTACCTCTTGAACACTCCCACCACCTGCGCTAATGGCGCTGAGGTGGGGGATTCTTGCGAACAGAGAAGCATCCTTCTCTTCTTGAGCAAGCGATCCCTGCGGTCCTCGCAGTTCAGTTGGCCTTAGCCAACAAACGCAGTCCTTCTTGCAAGATGTTCATGCTGGCATTGTGGTCACGGTCATGGTGCGTCCCGCATCCTGAACAGGTCCACGATCGCATGTTTAGATTTTTCACTTCGGGGTTGCGCGATTGGCATACGTGACAAAGTTGACTGCTTGGATAGTTTTTGGCGACCATGCTGATCGTGCGACCATACCACGTTGCTTTATATTCCAGCATCGTGCGAAGGGTTGACCAGCTTGCTTCGGCAATGGACTTTGCTAACTTGTGATTTTTCATTAGACTTCGAACCTGCAAATCTTCCAGACAGATCGTTTGGTTTTCACGGATCCACTTGGCCCGGAGCTGATGTAGAAAGTCTTGTCGAGCGTTAGCGATTCGCTCATGTATGCGAGCGACTTTTTGCTTCGCTTTTCGATAGTTGGCTCCACCTTTCAGGCGACGAGACAAACGTCGCTGCCAAAACGCAAGTTGCTTTTCGCAGGTGCTTGGGACTCAGAGCGTTTTCTCCGCTGCTGCAAACGGCAAACGACTTGATGCCGAGGTCTATGCCGATGGCGGTATCCACGTGAGGAAGCGGCTGGATGTCTACTTCACACAGGATCGAAACGAAGTACTTGCCTGTGCCGTTTCGACGCACCGTAGCAGACAAGATCCGTCCTTCGATTTCACGGGACTTGGCAAAGCGCACCCATCCCAGCTTCGGAAGCTTCAGCATATCGCAGGCAACGGCAATATTGCCGTTCGTAAACTTCGTGGTGTAACTTTGGACGGGATTGCGTTTGCTTTTAAAACGAGGCGGATCGTTTTGCTTTCGAAAGAAGCGATCAAACGCATCGGCCAGGCTGCGAACGGCAGATTGCAAAGCAATGCTGTCCACGTCCTTAAGCCAAGGCCATTCCTTTTTCAACGCTGGCAGCCCGGTTGCACAGGTCTGGTAAGACAAGCCTCTGCCTGTTTCCTGGAAGGTGTCGTTCCACCTCGCAAGGAAGTGGTTAAAGACAAAGCGAGCGCATCCAAACATCTGATGGATCAGCGTCGTTTGCACTTCTGTAGGGTAGATGCGAAAGCGAAAAGCTTTATGATGCAACATGCGAGCATTTACCTCTTTTGGTGATTTTATTACAATTATAGCACATACGTTCGTATTCGTACACAAGAGATGCTGATTCATCTCCCCCTTATCGAAGAGGGAGTCTTCTCAGCCTTAACGATAAAACGTTTCTTCCGCTTCAGGAAGCTGCTAGAATATGGTATTATAGCAAATTGACAGAATGAATAAGGAGACCTGCTATGCGCAATAAATCAACTTTGGCCTTCCTCTTGGGAATAGGCCTGTCGCTGGCCGCGGCCGCTCACGGGAACGCCTCGGAATATGCGGATACCCCGACGGAGCCTGCCGATGCCGTTCGCATTCCTCGAACCTTGACGCTGCTTCAAGATACGCCGTATTATGTCATTCCGAACGCGCTCGTGAACAAAGCCGAGGGAGCCTTCTCCCCGCAAACGGTTGAAGTCATCGAAGCCGAAACACGTTGGGCGGAAGTGCCGAATTGGTGGAAGCTTCGTACGACCTTTGGTGATAAATGGATCAAGACCGATCCCGGCAAAATTGACGTGCCCCCTCCCCCGACGATCACCTTAATGGAAAATACGCCGATCTATGCCAAGGCCAATGCCCAGACAGAGCCTTCCGCCGTTTCGTCTCCTCAGCAAGTGGAGGTGGTCGGCGCGGAGAAGCAATGGTTTTACAGTCCGAAGCATGACGAAAACGAATTAAAATGGCTAAAGATCCGCACGTCTTGGCTCGGTGACCAATGGATTCGGCTGCCGCTCAAGCAAATCGGCTCCTACTACAGCCATGCTAAGAAAAAATATTATGGATTCGCCGAATTTAGCAACGTTCCTCTGTGGAACCATGCAGCGACTTCTTCGCCCTCCCCCCAGCAGATCCAGTATCAGCTATTTACGGAAACAGGAGAATTCCAATCTCCTTTAGGCAGCTTCTACCAAGTGGAGACCCCGGAGGGAACAAGATGGACACGCTATCCCGGCGAGTTTATCACGGAAGCGAGCGAGACGATCACAAGGCGGCAGCCGGCCCCGTTGTATCCTTCGCCGTCTCCCTATAGCGGTAAGCCCCATATAGCCGTTCCCCAGACGCTAACCGTTTTTGAGAAAATCGAAGCGAATCCGGTCCGAGACTGGGAAGGAACCTGGTATCATGTCTGGGCAAACGAAGGCGAAGGCTGGTTCAATCCAAAATATGCGGGTCCGGAAGACGCCAAGCCGGACAACACTGAAATCGATCTGCAGTCGGATAAAACATGGCTTTACCAATATCCGGATAGCTCTCAGCTTCTGAACTATGGGGTGCTCGGCCCGCAAAAGATTCGCGCCTCCGCTGCCTGGACGACCCCCAACGGAACACGGTGGTTTCAAATTCCCACCTTCCTTGGAAACGCATGGATTAACCTAAACCCTACCCATGACCGGCTTCAGCTTCCGGGACGTGAGCAGGATATGCAAATTTCCGGGGAGATAAGCCGTAAGGGAGCTATATACAAGACAGATAACACGCTTACGTTTGGAGATGCAAAAGTAGGATATGAGCGCGATAGAGAGCTGTTTTTCCATTCCGGCGTTGTGGCGAAAATGTACCAGTACACCGTTACAGGTCCGGATCGGGAGAACGGATGGACCTTCGCCCATCCTTCGGGTTACTCCTTCCGGATAAAAGCCGGGGAGAAGAAAGCCGTAATTTCGTGGAAAGGCGCGCCCCGCCGCAGCGTCATTTTATCGGCGGCTCCGGTCGCTTCCGCAGATAAGGAAGCGCCGAATCTGAGGATTGACGTGATGAGAGCGTTGTTAGGCGCCTCGACCGAAGTTACGCCGAATCATAGTGAGGTGTTGCTGCATTCTGCCGAATATACGCTTGGCGCTTTTAACCCGCCCACCGAGGTGAAAGGGGACCTTCTGCATCTATCCGCCCTATGCTATGATGCGAGACGCCCGCAACCGAACGAAGTCGGCAACCGATTGAAAATCTATGTGTATGACCGTTCTTCCGATACGCTATCCGATTCGTTCGCCAGCGCGGCCGTTGCATCGGAAGAAATGCTGTTTTACCTTAGCATGGATCAGGCGTTATACGACCTGTCGTTAAAAAAGCCTCTGCAGCCTGGAGTCAATCGGCTTACCGCCGTATTTAAGGTCGGCGAGCGCATCATCTTTGAGCAGGACTTCGATGTAACGGCCCGATAAGTTATTTACGTCAATGGTCAAAGACGGAGCTAGGCCGCCGATCAATGTCGGCAGCCTAGTCTTAGTTGGAGATGATTGCTTCACTCCTGAAGATTATACCTGTGAAGATACGCCAGTTGTTGGGCGATCGGATAAAAGAACAGGTACAGCAAAGCTAGTCAAAACTAGTTTCATGTCCTTGCCAGATACGGATAAATCGGATCTCTTAATTCGAAGTCATACGTTTTTCCATTCACAATCCCAACAACTTTCTCCCCATCATAAAGATCTAACATAAATCCAGCCATTTCTTTTGCAGTATGAAATTTCGGAACTAATCCTTCATAATTAAACTCATCTAAATCGAAAGCACTTTTAATAAATTCAGTTTCAGTTGAAGCAGGAGCTAAGACTTTTACTTGCATGGCAGCTCCTTTTTCTTTCAATTCTTGTGCAAGACCTTCTGTAAAGGCACTTACATAGAACTTAGTCGCGCAGTACGTCACAGAATTGCCAACAATTTGGTATCCTCCTCCAGAAGAAACATTAATGATTTGCGTTCCTTCAACATCTGCATAGTCACGTACATAAAGAGAGGATAGTACGGTTAAAGCTTCAATATGCAAATGAAGCATCGTCATAATTCTATTTAAATTTTGTTCCCCAACGGAAGCAAAATTTCCAAACCCGGCATTGTTGATCCAGGTCTCGATCTGATATTCCTGGAGACTTTCGTAGAATTTATAAACATTAGCAGGTACAGATAAGTCAACAGTTCGAACGACAACATCCAGGTCTGGGTTAATGTAAGCCACTTTTGATTTTAACTTTTCCAATTCCGCAGTTCTGCGAGCTGCTATGATTAAGTTTTTTCCACGAGCCGCAAAAGCAAGAGCCGTTTCATACCCAATTCCTGAACTGGCTCCCGTAATAACCGTATATTTCATATAAAATCCTCCTGTTCCTAGCAAGCCTTTAATACCTTCGTGCTATCAGCCTACGCTTACTCATTTCTCAAAACTCCGGAGATAAAATTCCTGTTGTTTGAGCATATAATCCGAAGCTTTTCTCATCATCTCGGCAAAGAGCAGGCTTTCTTCCTCCCCTAGATGATTAACGAGACCAACAAACATATTGAGGCGGGCCTCATTAATGCGTTGGATATACTTTTTACCTTTATCCGAAAGCTGAATTCTGACAACTCGCCGATCGGCAGGATCGGCATGACGCTCGACAAGTTCCTGTGCTTCCAGACTGTTGATATGCTGCGTTACCGTTGGCGAAGTAACATTAAGTTTCCCGCTTATTTCCGAAACCATCAATCCCGGGCGATCATCCTTGACATTCATGCTGATGAAATAGAGAACCATGATCTCGCCTGGCTTTTGATTGTATATCGAGCGATTCTGCATCATATTTCCACCAACCTGCGATTGGAAGTACGAATCCATTAACTGCTCTGCTATTTTCTTCTGCTTATCCGACAATCCATTCACTCCCCATACAGGATTCATTTGGAAAATACATCGTATTGTAGATCAGTTCCAGATACAATGTCGCTATTGTTCTAAGACTTTATATCGCGCTGCGATGGTATAAAATACTTCTTTAGGCTCCCAAGACAGGTCGGGGTACGCCGTGCCATGGCTTTCTTTCAGCACCCGCACGATCCCATAAGACGCTCGATCAAAATCTTGATTGGGGTCTTCATCGTACGGCAAGTTGTAGGAAGCAAAGGTACACCAGAATGCTGTGTCGACTCCAGCTTCTTCGAAAATGTTGACGCTATCGTTGAAATATCGGCTCTGTTCGGACTCGTCACGTTCGTAACTTCCTGTCAGCCGAACGGCACGCGCACCGTCCCACTCGACGATGAACATTCCGCGTGCGCCCAGATCGCATGCGCCCTTGAAGGTCGTACATCCGAACTCGGAGATCACCAGAGGCTTGTTTGAGCTGGCCAGCTTCTTGATTGAATCCGCATAGAGATGAGTAACCTCAGCGGAGTTGTAGGCATCGACGGCAATGAAGTCGAAAGGCTCCCAGTTCACAGGTTCGCTAGGCAAGGCCGCGTACGTAACGCGCCCCCCGAATCGGGCTCGCACGACGTCTACAGCACGTGCCAGAAAGTCGTTGAGCAGTGTAGGTAGTTTTGCGAACGCAACACGGCTAGCCGTCGGTTCGGACAAAGCCGTAAGGCGCTCCTGCAGTGTCTCGCCGGGCAAGAAGCCGCGGGTAAAGAGCATCAGTTCGGCACCCGTGACCATGATCACCTCCGCCCCCGTAATTCGGAGGCGTTCAGCCCGCGAGGCACAGTCCGCAAGCAAGGCAAGCAGCTCCTCTTGGTCGAGTTCGTTTGTGAACGGCGAAAACCACACCTCGAGGTCCGCTGCCGCTGCCGCTTGCGCGGCGATCTCCAGGCGATCAGGATCGCCGCCTGTCACGCGTACGGCAGTGCAATGCAGGTCGCGCCGTATAATTTCCATCTCCCTGCACACTCTCGCCGCATCGAAGTTGGGGTGTGTGCTCGTTCCTTCGCTTAGAAATCCAGTGTCATAGGTCAATCCACGCATGCGCATAATAGGCGAATTCCTTTCGTGTCCAATATAAATAGATCACCTATTAATTTTGTTACCAATTAAATAAGTAATCTAATTATATGCAAGGTGAAATTATATAGTCAACTAAAATGTTACTTGATCCACTGCCTTAAACAACGAGGTCATCAATAAATTTCGTATTTAATTACATCTACTTTGCCCTTGGCGACAGCTACGCTGGTACTCCCCCAATAAAACAGGACCCTTCGCCTCACACTGGCGTCGGGTCCCTTTCTTATGCCTTCCATCCCAGTCTCGTATCAAAAGCCTGCTCAATCCAGCATCAGCAGCTCCCGGATGTCCCGTTCCGTCAGGGCGGAAAGCCCCTCCTCGCCCGGCTGAATGACTTCGTCGATCAAATGTTTCTTTCGCTGCTGAATCTCGTGCATTTTGTCTTCTACCGAGCCTTGGGTGACGAGGCGGATCACTTGGACCACCTTCTTCTGCCCGATCCGGTGGGCGCGGTCCATAGCTTGCTGCTCCACGGCGGGATTCCACCACAGATCGTACAGGATAACAGTATCCGCTCCGGTCAGATTCAGCCCGGTTCCCCCGGCCTTTAAGGAGATCAGGAACAAATCCCGCTCGCCTTCGTTAAACCGGTGGCAGCGCTCAACGCGCTCGGCGGACGGAGTTTTTCCGTCCAAATAAAAATACGGCACGCCCCGATAGCCGAGCTCCCGCCCGATCAGCCCCAGCATCTCGGTAAACTGAGAGAAGACCAGCATCCGCCGCCCGGCGCTCCGGCATTCCTCCACCAGCTCCAGCAGTTGCTCGAACTTCGCCGAGCTTCCGGTATACCCTTCGACGAACAACGCAGGATGACAGCACAACTGGCGCAGCCGGGTGATGCCCGCTAAAATTTTGATCCGGTTTTGCTGAAACGTATCCGCGTCCAGATGCTTCAGCGCTTCCTTTTGCAGCTTGGCCAAGTAGGCCACGTACAGCTTCTTCTGCTCCGGCAGCAGCTCCGAGGCTTGCAGCGATTCGATCTTCTCCGGAAGCTCCTTCAGCACATCGCTCTTAACCCGACGTAGCAGAAACGGACGGGCGCGCCTCGCCACGGCCTCGCGGGACAGCTCGCCGAATGCTTTGCGATCCGGGAACAGCTCGGGGAACACCGCGTCGAAGATGGACCACAGCTCCTCCATCGAGTTCTCGACCGGCGTTCCGGTCAGCGCGAACCGGTATCTGGCCCGGATCGCCTTCACCGCTTGCGCCGTCTGCGTCGCGTAGTTTTTGAACGCTTGGGCCTCATCCAAAATGAGCGTATGAAACGTATGCCCGGCAAAACGCACAATATCCCTGCGCAGCAGCGGATACGAGGTGATGACGACGTCCGCATGGGACAGCTCCTTCAGTACGCGGGCGCGTGCCGCGCTGCTGCCGTCGGCAATAACGGACCGAAGCTCCGGCGCGAACCGGTTCAGCTCGTTCCTCCAATTATATAGGAGAGACGCGGGAGCGACGACCAGCGCGGGCTGCCGCTGATCTCGAATCTCCGGCAGAACGGATACAAGAAAGGCGATGCTCTGCAGCGTCTTTCCCAGCCCCATATCGTCGGCAAGAATGCCGCCGAAGCGGTAGTGGGCCAGCGTCTTGAGCCAGCCATACCCATATTTCTGGTAATCCCGCAGCACAGGGACCAGACGGTCAGGCAGCGGAAAGTCCAGATTGTCCGGATTCCGCATGTTTTCCAACAGCCGGCGAAACGACTTGCCCAGGCTGAGGGCACCGCCCTGCTCCCGCGCATCGATCAGGTGCAGTCCGCGAACTGCCGACAGGCGCAGCTCCGTTCCTTTCACATCCGCTTGGCGGATACCCATCTCGTTCATGAATCGGACGATCTCCTGAAACTCCTCGCTTTCCAGCGGCAGGAGCGCACCGTTCGGCAGCCGGTGGTATCTGCGCTTCTCTTCCAAGGATTTCAGCACTTTGCGAATTTCTGCTTCCGGGATTCCATCGATATCGAACTTAATTTCCAGCCAGTCGATCCGCTCGTCCACATCCACCCGAATCTTCGGCGGAACATGGCCGGTATGCAGCCTGACTTTTACAGCCGAAGTGGCATATACCTCGACCAGCTTTTCCAACTGGGGCAAGACGCGGTACATAAACTCGTATTCCTCGTCTTCGCCATCCAGGAAATAGCCGCTTTCCGTCTTGACGAAGGCGCTTTGCTCTATGAGCTCGAGAATCGCCCGCTCCTTCTCCCCATCCCGCACCAGGATTCGTCCTTCGCCGCGCTGGGTTCTTCCCTCTTCCAACGGATTAAGGACGATGTCGCCGTAATGAAACTCTAACCCGGCGAGCAGCCGGTCCCTAACCCGGTCCAAATACAGCTTGGCTTTCAGCGATATGCGCATGATCCGTTCGGACACGGCTTGGGCGACATGGACGGTTCCCAGCTTCATCAGACCGGGAATCGCCCTCTCGATGAAAGGCTCGATCTGATCCGGCGATATCCGAAGCTGGCGCGTGCGGGCCGAATCCAGCATTTGTTTCAGCTCCGAAAGGCGCTGGCTGCTATCGGGCGGCAGCTTCAGCAGTTTCCCCTCGGCAAGCACCAGCCCGTACATTTCCATAACGATGATCTCGTCCAGCCCGTAGACGTCCAACCGATAGCCTTCTTCCGGCGCTTGGTCGAAATCGAAGCGAAGCGGGATCGGCTCTTCGGCGATGCGAATTCCCTCGTAGATGCGGCCATCCTGTTCGAGCTGTGCGGAAGGAGCCGCCGCCAACAAGGGAAGCAGCGCTTCCCACGAGAACGGAGGAATCAGCAGCATCCGCTCGCCGCTCATCCGGTTGAGCTGAACGGCAAACGTACTCGACGTTTCACGGTACAGCTTCTCGTTGCGGCAGATTTGGATGAGCTGGCGTAAGATGGCGTCGTCCTCGATTTTAAAGCTGTGAAGCTCCGGATCGTAGGTGAAATGCTTGGTAAATACGTAGGCTTGTCTCCGTTCCACCCGCTCCAGAAACTCTCTTATGTTCTGAACGATGTACAGCCTTTTGGGCCCTACCTTAAGTTCAATTCCAAACATGTACTTCCGGTAACCGTAAGCAAAGGGCGCACAAGTAAACTCCACCTCAAGCTGCGTTCTTGTGTCGAAGCGCGGCCGGGAACCGGTCGGAATCACCGGCTTGCCAACGAACAGTCCTAACACGCTGCTCGTCAGCCGGAGATCTCCCGCGGGAATCGCGGAGACGCTTGCTGCCGCTCCGCCTAACGGAGGCGTCGCAGATAATCCGTCCTCCGGTCGAAGCCGGCTGACAGGCAAGCTGCCGGCCTGCTCCGAATCGTGAATATACAGCAGCACCGCAGCGACATGCTTACAGTATTTGTCGTAGGAGCCCAAGGTGGGGCATGTGCACTCCGCTTTTACCTCCCCTTCATGCCCGATTTCGACGGTTACTCGGCAGCTGTCGGTGCCGCCGACCGTCGCTTCGTAGCTCGCAGCTTCGGAATCGCAATGCGTGAAGGCCACTTTTCCGGTGCGGCAGTAGGCTTCTCCCTTTTTGTAGGAGAGCTCGCCGCACAACGATTTAATGACCCGTGGTGTCAACGGTGCGTTCATCGCCTGAAACCTTCCTTACTTCATCTATTTCAAAAACTTGGAAAACAATTGGCTGACTCTTTGGGCGAAATCGTCAAGGCTCAGATTCGCCTGATCCAGTCTGGCGTAGCCGTTCTTGATCGCATCCAGCACCCAAGCGGGAATTTTCATTCCCTCGATGCCGGGGTAAACGACACGGTACGCCCAGACTAGATGCTCCCACCGATGGTCGTCTCCCTCCAGCGCATATTCCGATACGTCCAGCACTTTGCCCCGGCCCGATTGCAGAATGACATTTTTCAGATGAATGTCGCGCGGATTCAAGCCGCGGCTGCGCACCTGCGCGCGCGCTTCTTCCACGTCGAGGATCGCCTGTTCCGGTACAGGAATGCCCTCCAACAAGCAATCGAGCATCGTGACTCCGGATTCGTGGCTCATGACCAGATAGCGCTCTCCACACCCGTAATATACCGGAAAATAAGGAATCCCTTCCAGCCGTTCATACACTTGCTTCTCCATATCCCGTTTCCCGAGCCCAAGCGCATGATCCGAGTAAATTTTAAACGCATAGCCCGGCGTCCGATCATAAGTGAACACGGCCGCATCCGTTCCGATGCCGATGCAGCGAAGTTCTTCCGAATCGCCGGATACGATCACAGGCTCATTCCGTTCGCTGCCTGTTACCGCGATGCTGCGCAGCGCCTCGTCCGCTATAGTCCAATCCACGTTCATCCTGGAGCCCCCCTTGTCACGCTTACTGGCAGCCCGCGCCGTGGCTGCATTCGAGAAAGGCACGAAATGCCCGGCGGCGCGTTAACTCTTGTAAGATAATTACGTGAAACAAACATCCAGGGTGCAAAATGGGTAGAGGTTGTTAGAGCGATTATACCACAGAACAGCCGTTCGCCAAAAGAACGAGTGCACTATCGGACCTGACCATCCCCGAAATTGGGCTGAAAAAATGCATTTCTCCTGCTTCAAAAATAATCCATACGGGTAACTATTGGTTAGCTGGTTCCGATACCAGAACATGGGAACATAACCGCAAAGAAAAGGAGTGTTTTACGTATGAAGAGCATGCTGAAAACAAAAGTAACGGTACTCGCCCTGTGCTCAGCTTTCCTATTGCCGGTGGCAGCTTTCGCCCAGACGCCGGACGAACCGGCAGCGAACCCGCCGACGACTACCATCACCTTTCCTAATCTGAACCTGACGACTACTGTAAAGGTAACGAATATAGACGGGGTATTGGTTCCGGGGGATTATGTGATCACCGGCGATTCGCGAGTGGCTTATATTCCCGAAGGTGTCGGGCTCGTCGTAGTCCATAAAGAAACTACTCTGCCGAATGGAGCGTTTTATTTGACCGATAAGAAGTAACGATATTGAAGAGGCGTAAGCTCAGAAAAGGTTTGCGTAAAAAAACCATTGAATCCGGTGAAAAGCCGCAGATTCAATGGTTTTTTTGTCTAGCCTATAACCGTGTTAATAAAGTTCTCCAAGGATGAAACATCCGTAATGTTCTTATTGCAGTCTTGGCCATTCATGCACAAATAATTGCCAACCGCTTTATAATAATCGACTGAAGCTTTCGCCGGCCTTTTTTTGGCTATCGCCGAGAATAAAGCAAGATCTTCATACCGATTGCATATGAAGCAAAAACTCCTCTTGTTGGTCGGAGTATATTTCCCTTCTACACCGACAAATTGCCCGTTTAAATGGTATACGATGAACATTTTATTCGTAGCGATATCGATCCAACTGAGATAGGTGACGTAACGACGGTCTATCTCGGATAAATTAGGAATCTTTAGCTTCTTATTCTTGGGAAACAGCTTCTGAATCTGCTTTTCCGTAATATGCGGAAATTCTACGATATACGGCTCTAACGTTCGCAGATACTTATGAAAGTCTTCTGACGTTTCTAAGTTGACGATGCTTTCCAGCAGCTCTTTCTGAAGGCCGGAGGCGTCGGGAAACAGCTCTGCGATTTTGGCTGCCGTACCTTGCCTGACCGATTCCAATACCTTCCGATCGGCAATCGTTCTGAGAGCGTGCTGCAGGTTCCCTGCCTGCTTCTTGATATCGTTATACTGATGGTTTCTAATAAATGGTCCACACATGGAGGTCAGCCCCTTATTTTATAAGATTGAAAATAAGGTGCAAAGCCATATTATTAGAAACGATAACTGCTCATTCGGGCGATTTTATGTTGCTCCCTTTTACGCCCATGCAAAGTATCGCCCTAAAAATAAGGCTTTGCATGAGACTGGCCAATCCGGCAATCGCGAATTGCCATCCGTACCAACTCCCTCGTTCTAACTTACGATTAGTATAAACAAAACGAATGTCTGTAGCAAGAACAAGGCTTCATTCCATTCCCTTCGATACCAAAAAGGATGCCTTCACCTCATGTGAACGACATCCTTTACCGCTTTAAGGAGTTAAGCTCTTCACTTTATCCAGGTTTTGAGTGACCTGGTTCAGCGTGTCAATGAACTGGGAATTTTCGATCGCCTTCCAGTCGATAGCACCGTTATTGATCTTCTCCAGATAACCGTTAATCTCCTTCGTCAGCGTTTCGTTATAGCCGACCAGTTGCCCATGTACGTCTTTGGCAAAATCGGGGGCTTGAAGCGCATTGAATTTTGCAATCCGCTCCTTCATACCGGTCAATTCATTCTTCAATGCCGTTCTGGCTTCGGGATCGGTGACCGCCTGCCTGGCAAGCGTCGGCAATTGTTTCGCAAACCGCGAAGTATCATCGATGAAGTTGGTGGCTTCCTCCACGTAGTTTAATGAATGATTTACTTTGTCGATGATTCCGCAGCCTGACAACAGACCAACCGCGAGCACAAGCAAAAACACGATTTTCAATTTCATCCTCCGGACCTCCGACTTTTTACAAGGTAATACTGATCTAAGCCGGCTCCGGTTTCAAAAAAACTATAAGGACAGCGGTTCCTGAACCGGCTGTTCGCCTTTTCCGGGGAGGGTTCGAATGATCGTCCATGGCTTTCTCGCAACAATGAACGCCACCGCCAGCAAAGCAAGCGCAACGAAAACGCCAGACTCTCCCGTCCACAGCAAGGCCGAATCCCCTTTGGTAAACAGGTCAAAGACGTTCTGGGTAATGGCATTCCATGAGGCATGCAGGAAGACGGCCGGCCAAATACTTCCCGATGTCAAACGGAGATACGCCATCACATACCCGAAGGACGTGACCGTGACCATGAAAAGCAAGATGGACAAAAGAAGAAACGGACCGGCGTAATACACTCCGGCTACCATGAGCGGCAGATGCCACACGCCCCATACCAATCCGCTGACGAGAACAGGCCGGGGAACCCGGGCATCCATCAGGCGTGTGAGCATGTAGCCGCGCCACCCCACTTCCTCGCCAAAGCTTCCAATCAAGCCTCGAATCGTTCCGAGGGTTACATTTGCGAGCAAGAAGAATATGAATAGAACGATGGGAGAAGCGGTTAAATAAGTGGCAGGCGCGGCAAATTGCGCAAGTCCGGACATCCATGCTATGCCATAGGCCGCCAGATCGACCGCTATCGGCAGGAGAAGCACGATCGGTATGAATTTGAGAGTACGTCTTCCTCCCAGGCGGAGGGAAATGTCGGCAAAACCCTCGCGCAACAGCAAACGCGCTAGCAACGACGCCAAAGAGGGCGTCCACATCAGAAAAAGTACCCATTTACCGTCATGGAGAGTCAGCCAGTAACCCACACATGAAAGAGGGATGAGCAAAGCAAAAAAGACCATGAGCCCGCGTCGGGCAGACTGCACGCGATGATGTGTTGTCTCGCAATTTGAGGTTGTCATGATTGAACACTCCTTATCGTCACGGCTTCCACATGAGAATCAGACAATAGTTACATTTATGTAATTTTAATCCTTATTATAACACCGTCTCTCATCAAAACAACGGCCTGAAGTCTAGCCCCGAACTAGGGTGTGTTTTCAAACTATTCGAAAACCCGATGCTCTGGTATCTTAATAATCCAGCATGCGTCCATGATCATGCCATTGACCGTACATTTTATTTTCTCTAGTGTTTGTTATGAATTTGTCTAATCTGCTCCTAAATAATTCCGGCTGATTTTTAACGCTTTGTATCGTATCGATCCGAACTCTTGTATAAAGAGCTGGAAATGCCATAAAATTCTCATATACTTGCTTTTCCTCTTTTAGCCTTCGCTCTATAGCCCCATCTATTTTAAAAGAATCGTAGTCCATATCAGGAAGCACCTTTCTTCCTTCTTCCCTCATTAACCCCAACTTTTCGAGGCGGCGGACACGTTCTTTATTCAATTCAGTCCATGAACTTTTTTTGCTTCTAGGAGATAGTCTCTGCGCCAGCTCCGTTTCAGACATTTTCTTTTTGATTCCATCGATCCATCCAAAGCACAGAGATTCTTCGACCGCGTCCAAATATAGCAACGTTTCTGGATTTGGCGTCATACGAACGACTACCCAACAAGATTTTTCAGTCTTACAATTTTCCTGTAGCCAGACCCTCAACTCTTCTCTCGATTTTACTGGAATTAGATTTTCAATTTCCATAGATAAAACACATTCTCCTTTCCAGATATGGAGAGTCATTGTAAAAAGGTCGACTTCTCCGTTCTCGGAAATATCGACCTTTTTATATCGTCAAAATACTCTTTCGACGTCAGAAATTAAATGGATTCCGCAGGTTCTTGATACCAAAAAAGTGAATAATCGTTCATTGTGGATGCATGGCCCAGTTGGCGCAGCATGGTCGAAATATTGCCTCGGTGGTAGGTACCGTGGTTGACCGTTTGCAGCACAATTTCCGATAATCGAGTGTTGCGTGTTCCGGCGTACGGATTCTCGAGCATAATCATTTGCTCCAAGTCGTCTTGGTTTCGGAACCATGCTCTGTACTCCTCCGCTAATTCACTAAAGGCATTCGCGAAGTCATCGACAGAGTACCGAAGTATTTTTTGTTGAAGCCCAAGGCACTCTTCCAGCGCCTTGGGCATACTGGTACCTTTCAGAACCTGAAGCCAGCACTTGTCGATCGCATAGATATGCGCGAACGCTTCGCCAATGGTGGGAAACGAGGTGTTTACTTCTTGTTGCAGCACCGAGGACGGGAGCTCCTTGATGCGTCCCAAGAGGGTTTGGGTAGCCCATGCGTGGTAATCGAACATTTGTACGGGATGATTCATTTGGATCGTCTCCTTTTGACTTGTCATGGATTTGATTTTGTTCCTGCAGTTATAATAAAAAAAGATGTATGACAACAGTCTGTCATACATCTGCATAAAGTTTGAGCGCATTTTGAAGCTGTTCTTTTACGATGCGACGCAGTGCAGGGGGTTCGAGAACTTCGGCGCCGCTGCCAAAACTCAGCAAAATTGTCCAAAGCCAGCGTGCTTTCAATGGCTGATAAACAGGAATTCGGAGCGTCATGCTCCCATCGTCATGAAATTGCTTATCAGCCTGGTGAAACTGATCCATCACTTCCGCCAATGCCTCCGGCCACACCCGGATCACCACATCCTCCAACTGATCTTGCCATCCCTTGTTTGGCAAAGCAGCCTCTTCCGGCACCTCATGATGCGGCTCGAAAGTTTCCTGAGTCAGGAACAAATTCAACATCCGGGATAGTCGGAACTCCCGATAATCCCGTCGTGTTCGGCAAAACCCATAAACGTACCAATTGCGATATTTAAAATGAAGCCGCAGCGGTTCCATATCACGGGTCGTACGTTCATTCTTTACATTGATATATTCAAAGCGGACGATATTTCGCCGGGTAATGGCCGTGCGTAAATGACGAAGCGCGTCGGGCTCCGTGCGACGGGTTTCCAAGTCCACGAATAGACTCGTGGTCCGATGCTCCGGTCCGATCGTCTGCAGTCGTTCGATGGTCCCCTGCGCACGCTCGTCTTCAAACACGGTGGAGAGGCTTCTGAGCACGGTAATCAGGGAATTGACATCGTAAGAACCGAGCAGGCTTTTATCCATTTTGTATCCGTCCATCATGCCATATCCGCCTTTCGTTCCCTGATACGATACGACCGGGAAGCCCGCAGCGCAGATCACATCGATATCCCGATAGATGGTTCTTTGCGAAACTTGAAACTCTTCAGCCAGCATGGAAGCAGACAAAACTTCGTGATTCAGCAGCTTGTAGATGATGGAGATCAATCGTTCCAATTTCATGTGCATCCCCGCCCGTTAGTCCATTTCGTATTACTGCTCATTATTGTATCACACATTTTTTCTTGCTTATCTTGACCAAGCGGAGGAACTCACTTCGCCTGACGCGCCGAACTCTCAGTAGACAAAAAGAGCCGGCCATCCCATGGGACGCCGGCTCTTCGATGCTTCATTGTTCCAGCCCGGAATAAGTCCCGTACGGCAAGCTCTCGCTCTCCTCGATAAACGAGACGATACGGTCTATGCTCGATAACGACTCGATCGACAGGTCCTCCTCATCGAATGCTACTTGAAACTCCTGCTCCAGCCAGGCGATCAACCGGACCACCGTAACGGAATCCAACACGCCCTGAGGGCCAAGCAGCCGCGCAGACCGCTCCACTTCCGTCGTGCCGAGCAATTGAGCTACGATTGCCGTAACCTTCCGTTCCATTTCTTCTCGATTCATCCTAAGGTTCTCCCTTCCCCTTGCTTAAAATGTCCCGTTTTTACGGTGATCCAATCCGGTGCGCAATACGCGAACGGCAACGGCAGCGCATAGATCGAATCACGCTCCCGCTTCTCCTTCCGGATAAACCCCAGCAGTTGCAAAAGCATCAGCGCTGGCCGGTTGCGGCCTGTGGCCCGGTAGCTGCATACCGCTTCAAGCATCGCCGGATGCTCCTGCTGCGCCAGCTTCAGCACCGTCCCGAGAAACGCGGTTCCAATGCCGCGCCCTTCGATGCGGCAAGAGATGCAGAACAACCGGATGTCCAGCCGCTCCTTCTCATAGTCCAGCATAGCTGCCCCGACAATGCCGTGGTCGCCGAACCGGTCCTTCAGCTCCGTAACATAAAGCCCTTTCGCCGGCGATTCCAGATAAGAGCTGACGACGTCCTCCGACATCCGCTCCGTGAAATTATTGAATTGATTCGTTCTCGCAGCCAGCTCGAAAGCCCGATCAAGATCCTCCTCGCGTGCAGTGCGTACCTCCAGCTCCATGAAGCAGGAACGCAGAAAGTCTTCCCGCGTTCCGGCAAAGCGCTGCTCCGCCGTTGTCCGCTCCAGACGGGAAAGCATCATCTCGCGGCGTTTCCCTGCCTCCCGCGTCAGCTTCCCGGCTCGGAACTCGGGGTATCCGACCAGCTCCAGCGCCTCATGCGCGCCGTAAACGGTCAATTCCGGCAGATACGTTCCCGCCTCGTAGCGTTCGAACGGATTGTCGTCGATGAACGCTACCGCATCCAGCCCGATATTCAGCTCGCTTGCGATCCGCCGGATTCCTTCCGCTTTCGTCCCCCAACCGATCTGGGGATACAGAAAATAACGGCCGATGTCTAGTTCCTCCAATTTCGCCATCGCCAGATCGTGATCGTTGCGACTCGCTACGCTCTGCAAAATGCCGCGCCCATCCAACCGCTCCAGCACCTCGCGAATGCCGGGACGCAGCACTACTTCTTCGTCGTCGGCCAGCGTTCCATGCCATAACGTTTCGTCCAAATCCCATATCAGACATTTGATCATGCTACCTGTCCTCCGCAGCCCTAAGCTTCCTGATCCTGCACCTTGTACTCCATCGTCAGATGGGTCGGCGCGAAGCCGTAATTTTTATACAGCACGCGCATGGGCAGGTTGCCGACGTGCACATGCCCGACGATGCGCCGGGCTTTCTGCCTGCCGGCAAAATCCATTCCCGCCTCGAACAAGGCCGTCACCGCCTCCGTACCGCGGCATGATTCGGCAGCGTAGAAGCTTTTGAACTGGATATAGTTTTCTTTCGTCACGAAATTTTCTTTGAGCGTCATCCAGAGCCAGCCGGCCACCCGGCCGTCCAGCTCCAGAACGAGCATGCCTTCCTGTTCGCGAGGTATCGCTTTTTCCAGCTTGCGCCGGTGGAATTCCAGATCGGTTACCGCCTCGCTGCCAAACGAAATGACGGATATTTCCTTCTCAAATTCGGCCACCGCGGCCAAATCGTTCTGCTCTATCGGTCGGATATGCATCTTGTCTTCCTCTCCTCTTAAGTTCATGATTCGCCGTAAGTTTGTTTATACGCTCTTTTTTTCGATCAATTGAAAAGTATCGTTCTTACAGCGGGGACACCCTTGATTTTTGAGCTGCTCGATCGTAGGCACATCGCTTTGGAAGCCAACGTAAACCGCCTCCCCGCACTGCTGGCAGCGGTAAGTGCGCAGCGTCCGCTTGACTTCACCCGTGTACAGCGCATCTTCGAAAGCGCCGGCGTATTCGGAACGCGTCTGCTCCGTTGTCTTCAGCACGATCATTTGGCTCCGATTCGCGATCATTTCCGCACCTTCGTACTCGTTAAAGCGCGGGAACGTGGCGCTGACCATGAGCCCCATCCGCACAAACTCCCGCTGCATCGCCAGCATGAACTCCGGAGACTTATGGGCGAAAGACAAGAAGATCGGCGCCCCTTTCCTCTTTTTCAAGCCGCTGATGCCGCGGGAAAGGAACAGTGTCATGCCCTGCAGCGTATAAGGCGGATCGGTGAAGAAGCAGTCGTATTGTCCCTGCCATTCCTCGGCCAGCGGCAGCCGCAAATCCCAGCGGCGGCATTGGATAGGCAGCCCCTCCCTTGCTGCAGTCTCGCCGATATAGCCCAGGAACCGCTCGTCGATATCGACAACGTCGATCCTCGTTCTCGAATGCGTTCCCTCCGCCTCCGGGAAGAGCGTCCGGAGTAAAAAGCCTAGCGACACGCTGACCAGATCGTCGTCGCCAATGCAGAGCACGCGCTTTCCGATCAACGCCTGCTGCTTCAAGCACAGGACGGCGCGCCGCAGACTTGTCTCCGCAGTGCATTTCGATTGATCGATCCGGACGTCCACCTGCGGCCGCAAGCGAAAAATTTCCTGTAGCTCGCTCAGCACGCCGGCCAGATCGGACTTCCAGTCCGCATCGCTTGCCGTCAATTTCAGGTACAGGCTCTTGTTTATTCCGCCGTACCCCAGCTCTTGCTCAATCCACGCCGTTCCCGCCCTGCTGCAGCGCGTCCCGTTCTCTTGCATCAGCGCGCCCGCTTTGACGAGCTCTTTCTTGATAGCCGCGGCTACGGGAACGGGCAGCAGCGTCTTGCGCGCCAGCTCCTTGGTCGAGATGCCCGGGCTGAAATAACATTCCAGCAAAAGCTGCTCGATGACGGCGGAACCTTCTTCCAAACGGACATTCGCGCTGATTTCATCCAAATAATTTTTCATTTCGATCACTCCTCCGATTTGGTCTCGATAGTAACGCCCGGTGTGTGCTTGCGGCCCATCAACTTGCGTTTTTTGCGATTCTCTTTCGTCTCGAACACGATGTCCAGATCGTAATTGTCCGGGTACAGCTCCTTGCTCTCGATGTGAAGCTTCAGCCGCTTTTGGTTGATTTTGAACTTCTGGTTCTGGATCATCACCCCGACATTGCCCCGGGCATCCTCAGTTTCAAACACAATGCCAGTACGGCCCAAATAAGCGATATACACGCAATCGCCGAGCTGGAAAATTCCGGGTCCCTCCTCAGGAATCGGCTGAGCGGTGTCCTCCGGCTCCTTCTCCGAATGTGGCAGAGGCTCAGGCTCCGTTGTCGTTTCTTCCTGCAGGTCCGTGTTCGCCCCAGAGGCTTCGTTCGGCTCCGACTCAGACCCGGCGGCCTGTGTCCCCTGCGGCAAGCTTTCCGGCAAGCCGCGCGCGGTAATTTCGCGGGACCGCTCAATAAGGCCGGCAGGCAGCCCCAGCTTCAACGCGATCAGGAAGGCGTAGCTCTGGCCCGCTTCCCCGATCCGCAGCCGGTACAGCGGCTGAAGCGTGTCCGTATCGAACTCCATGCGGGCATTCTCGAACCCCGGCGTCACGTCGGCGAAATTTTTGATTTCCGTAAAATGGGTCGTCGCCACAACGGTCGCTCCTCTTCGGTGCAGTTCTTCCAGAATGGCCACCGACAAGCCGACGCCTTCCCCCGGATCGGTCCCGGAAGCCATTTCATCGATCAGAATGAGCGTCGAGCGGTCGGCAAATTGCAGCATCTCATTGACGTTCCGAATATGCGCGGAGAAGGTGCTGAGCGCATGCTCGATGCTTTGTCCGTCCCCGATATCGACGGCGAGATGGTTGAATACGGAAAGCAGGCTTCCTTCCCGAGCCGGAATCAATAAGCCCGACTGCGCCATGACGGTCAGCAGACCGACCGTTTTCAGCGTTAGGGTTTTGCCTCCGGTATTCGGTCCCGTAATAATCAGCGACTTATACCGCCGTCCTATGACGAAGTTCAACGGAACCATCGGCCGGTTCAACAGCGGATGCTTCGCTTCGCGCAGGTCAATGATCCCTTGGTCGTTCAGCTCCACATTGAAGCCTCCGATAGCCAGAGCGTATTTGGCCTTGGCAAATATGAAATCGTAGGTGCCCACCGCCTCAATGTTCGTCAGAAGCTGTTGATCGCAGCTTTCCGCCAGTGCGGTCAAATCGCTCAATACTTTCAGCTCCTCCCGCGCTTCCTCCGCTTTCAGCCCCGTAAGCTCGAATTGAATCGTCATGACCTCGGCAGGCTCGATATAGACCGTTTGGCCGCTTGCCGACTCGTCGAGCACCGTTCCCTTCACCAGCTTGCGGTGCTCTTTCTTGACCGGCAACACATACCGTCCGTTGCGCGTGCTGAGGACATGCTCCTGCAAAATGGAGCGGTGGCGGCTCATCAACGAGTCCAGCTTGCTCTTCAGACGCTCCTCGAATACGGCCAGCCGCTTGCGGACTTTCATGAGTTCCTTGCTGGCGGAGTCGTGAACCTGCCCGTGACGGATACACCGTTCGATCTCCGATTTCAGCGCATCCATCGAATACATGGAAGCTGCGTAAGAGCTAATGTGAGGGGCTATCCCGCTTTTCGCGGCCATATACCTCATGAGCTGCGCGCAGCTGGTCAGAAATTGGTGCATGTGCATGAAGTCCTTCTCACTGAACACGTAACCCGTTCCCAGCAGGTCCAAAATATTTTCCATGCCTTCCAGCGAAGGAATCGGAACGCTGGCGCCGTGCTGGAGCAAGGACTTCGCTTCCGCCGTCTCGTCCAGCTTCGCCCGTACGACGGACTTCGCCGTTATCGGAAGCAGCTCGTCAATCTGCCGCTTGCCCAGATACGATACGGCATATTCCGCCAAGGCTTCTTTGATTTTGCCGTATTCCAATCGTTGCAATGCTTTTTCATTCATGGGTGATCTCTCCTTGTAAGAAAATAAAAAAAGGGCAGAGAATGAACGTACGTCATTCTCTGCCCTTTTGTGACCATGCCTAATTAAAAGCGCCCGATAAAACAGAAAATCCGCGCTGAACTCAGCACGGATGATAGGCGCAATGAATAGGCATGTACCTATGGCATTGTATGATATCCGTTGTTCTTAACTAATTCCAAGGTAACCGTAAACCCATGAAAAAATAAACCTTGCTTAACAGCAAAATTTGCCCATGAATTTCCAGAAACCTCATTATGGAATTTGATTAGTTAAGAACGACCACCGACATCAAAATCTCTCCTTAGGTAACAATTATTTCTACTGTACCTTACTTCCCTAGTGAATGTCAAGTGCTGTAAAATTTCGCTGCTCGTTTTGGTGGATTCAAGCCGGTTGATGCCAGCCGTACCTCAACCGTCATGCCCCGAACTGTGCCCGGTGCAAGCGGCTGTATGCGCCCTCCGCAGCAAGCAGCTGCTCGTGATTGCCCTGCTCGGCAATGCCTTGGTCCGCGACCACCACGATCCGGTCGGCGTTCTTTATCGTCGCCAGCCGATGGGCAATAATCAGCGTCGTCCGGCCTTCCGACAGCTCGGCCAGCGCCTGCTGAATCGCCGCCTCCGTCTCCGTATCGAGCGCCGATGTCGCTTCGTCAAGTATGAGGATCGGCGGATTTTTCAGGAACATGCGGGCAATCGAGAGCCGCTGCTTTTGCCCGCCGGACAGCTTCACCCCGCGCTCGCCGATCAGTGTATCGAGCCCCTCGGGCTGGGACAAGATCAACTCTTCCAGCTGCGCCCGGCGCGCGGCCTCCCAGATTTGCTCATCCGTCGCTCCCAACTTGCCGTACGCAATATTTTCGCGGATCGTCCCATCAAACAGGAACACGTCCTGCTGCACGATACCGATGTGCGAGCGCAGCGATTGCAGCATCATCTGCCGGATGTCGATGCCGTCTATCGTGATGCTTCCTTCGTCGACCTCGTAGAACCGTGGCAGGAGGCTGCACAAGGTTGTCTTGCCCGCGCCGGACGGGCCGACAAGCGCTACGGTTTCCCCCGCTCGCACGTTGAGATGAACGTCCTGCAGCACCTTCTCCTTGTTCTCGTAGCCGAACTTCACGCCGCTGAAACGGATATTCCCCTTCAGATGCTCGACCTGGCGCGCATCCGGCGCATCGTCTACATCCGGGGCGGTCTCCAGCAGCTCAAGATACCGTTTGAAGCCCGCAATGCCTTTCGGATACGTCTCGATCACCGAGTTGATCTTCTGAATCGGCCCGAGGAAGACGTTGGACAGCATGACGAAAGCGATGAACTCCCCGTACGTCATTTTTTGCTGGATCACAAACCAAGTGCCGCAGACGAGTACGAACAACGAAACGAGCTTCATCAAAATATAGCTCAGCGACGAATTCCACGCCATGATCCGGTAGGTCAGCAGCTTGGTCATCCGAAACCGGATGTTGTTCTCCGCGAAGCGGGCGATTTCATGCTTCTCGTTGGAAAACGCCTGCACGACGCGAATGCCGCTGATATTGTTTTCGACCCTGGCATTGTAGTCCGCGATGTCGGCGAACATGCGCTTGAAGGCGCGCGACATTTTTTGGCTGAAATACAGGGACAAGTAAATCATCAGCGGGATGATAATAAAAGTCAGCACCGCGAGCTGCCAGTTGATGTTCAGCATAATTCCGAAGGCTCCGGCCAGCGTCATGACGGCAATGAACAAGTCTTCGGGGCCATGGTGGGCGATCTCCCCGATGTCCATCAAGTCGTTGGTCATCCGGGAGACGAGATGCCCGGTCTTGTTGTTGTCGAAGAAGCGGAACGACAGCTTCTGCACATGATCGAACAGCTTCTTACGCATATCCGTTTCGATGTTGATGCCCAGCATGTGCCCCCAATACGTAACCACGTAGTGCAGCGCAGCGCTGACCGCATAAATGCCGAGCAAGCCGACGCAGCCCCACAAAATCCACTCCCATTTTCCGCTTGGCAGCAGATCGTCCACCACCCGGTTGACGGCGATCGGAAAAGCCAGCTCCAGCAGCGCCGCGATAATTGCGCAGGAGAAGTCCAGCAGAAATAGCCCTTTATATGGTTGATAATAAGCAAAAAAACGGCGGAGCATAGGCAACCCTCTCTCTCTATCGATACTTTTTTCGTCGGGACAAATGAGATTGATTCTCATTACCACACCTCATTGTAGGCGGCTTACCTAGAGATGGCAATGGACAAACGCGACGTTTTTTTTGTACAAATTGAAAGGGGTTGGCCGAAGTTTTTGTACAAAATGAAGCGGCCGTTTTTCGTTTGTCCATTGAGTGCCGAACAGGTTCCTTATATGATGGTCTCTGAACGATAATGAGAATCATTATCTATCACTATTACACCCTGTCGAAGGAAGGTAAGCTCATGAAAGCGGCAAGAAAAGTCATTCATCTGTTCGTCATCATGTTTAGCTTAGGATCACTGCTGGTTATGGCGGCATGCGGCGCACCAACCGCAGCTCCTCCCGCTTCGGCCGGGCAAACCGCAGACTCGGCCGAAGCCAAAGCGCCCGCTACACGCAAGTACACAGATTACAAAGGCAACGAAGTGCAAATTCCCGTGCAACCGCAACGCGTTATTTTTGCGGGAGAGACATTCGGCGATTTGCTGGTTCTTGGAGTCGACGCCGTCGGTGCACAGTTGTCTTCGATCAAAGATCACGTCTTCGAAAACCGGGTGAAGCCTATCGCAGATGTCGGCTTCCCGATCAATCTGGAAAAGGTGCTGGAGCTGAAGCCTGATTTGATTCTTGTGGCCAGCACCGACGCGAAGCAATACGAGCAGCTTTCCAAAGTCGCTCCTACCGTCATGTTCGATACGTTCGCCCCGCTGGACGAGCGTATTGCGCTGCTGGGGGATTTGCTCGGAAAGCAGCAGCAGGCCAAGCAGTGGCTTGCCGATTTCAACGCCAAGGCGGAGGCCATGTGGAAGCAGCTCCGGGCGGACGGCATGAAAGACGGAGAAACCGCCTCGGTGTTTACGTATTATCCCGGCGACCGGCTGTTTGTCATGGCGCGCGCCGGGCTTCCGCAAATGCTGTATCATCCAAACGGCTTCAAGCCTACCCCGATGATTCAGGAAATGCTGAACGGCAGCCAAGGGTTCAAGCATATCTCGCCGGAGCTTCTGCCGCAGTACGCCGGAGACCGGATTTTCATTCTCATTCCGGCCGCAGGTCTGGAAGACGCACGCAAATCGACAGACGAATTGATGAAAAGCCGCATTTGGCTCGATCTGCCTGCCGTCAAGAACGGCCGCGTCTACTCGATCGATATTTCAAAATCCGACAGCGACGCCTCGACGAGGGAATGGATGCTGGAGGAGCTGCCTAGAATGCTTCGGAAATAAGATTACCGATTTATGCGGGAGGTTCCCGGAAGCTTTTCAAGCTGTCATTGAAAAGCTTCTTTGTTTTTTATACAATAGACGTTAATTGATAATAATTATCATTCTCATTTTATGAAGGAGGAATGAACGATTGGGCTGCGAATCGGCAAACGCCTCTCCCCTGCGCTCCCTGCTATTTCACCTCTCGGATATCGAGCGAATCCATCAGCCGGTCGGATGGAAATCCGGGACACAAGCGGCCGCTCACCATACGATGCTGATCATCACTGCCGGACAAGGCCGCTTGGAGGCGGACGATAGCCGCTATCACTTCACTCCCGACAGGTGCTTTTTATTCGCTCCCGGCGCTTCGTATCAACTGGAGAACGAATATGACGACGCGCTCCGCTTCTACAAGATCACGTTCACGGCCGTTCGCCTTGGAAGCACTTCGCACGAAACGTTTGCCGGGGAGCTTTTTCCGGAGCGCCGCGAGCTGACCGCGTATCCGTTCTCCCGGCTTGTCCGGCTAACGGAAGAACTGTACGCCGGCCGGCCCGATCCGTGCGATATCGCTTGGTTCAAACAGCAGCTGCGGTTTCAGGAGCTGCTGGGCTTTGTCATCGAGCACAATCTCCATTCGGAGCAGCCGCTCAGTCCGACGCAGGCGGTCGAAAGCACGGTCCGTTACATACAGAACCATTACATGGATAACATCACCGTCAAGCAGTTGGCTCGTCTGGCGCAAGTGCCGCATTGGCAGTACACCCCGATTTTCCAGGAGCTGACCGGCAGGAAGCCGCTCGATTATTTGACCGAGTTGCGGATTAACCGCTCCAAGCAATTGCTGCTCGCTTCGACAGCCCCTTTAAGGGAAATTGCCCAGCAAGTCGGCTTTCGGGACGAGTACTATTTCAACCGGCGCTTTCGTCAAACGACAGGCATCACCCCGAAGCAGTATGCCCGTCTGGCGAGCCGCACCGTACTGGTCAGGGATTGGACCGGGCGCGAGGTCGAAATTCCCGAGCAGCCGGAGCGGATCATTTATTACGGGGAAACGTTCGGTGACCTGCTGGCGCTAGGCATTAAAGCGATCGGCGGCGGCATTTCTTTTTATAAGCAATCTTTATTCAAGAACAAGCTGCAGGACGTGCACGACGTTGGATTTCCGATGAAGACGGACGTCCTTGCGGCGCTGAAGCCGGATTTAATCATCTTGGCCAGCTCCGACGAAGCGCTGTATGCCCGCATTGCGAAGATCGCTCCCACGCTGACGTTTAATTCGTTTGCGCCGCTCGATCATCGTCTGCAGACGCTCGGCCGCTGGCTCGGAAAAACGCGCGAAGCGGAGCGGTGGCTGAAAGCCTACAACGCCAAAGCAGCCGCCATGTGGCAGCAGCTTCGCTCCACCATCGAACCAGGAGAAACGGCCTCCGTGTTTATCTACGATCATGGCAAGCGCTTATTCGTTATGGGAGCCGTCGGTCTTTCGTCGGCGCTTTATCACCCTTACGGCTTTCGGCCTGCCGGTCACATTCAGGAAGTGCTGAATGCGGGCCAAGGGTTTTCGGAAATAGCCGAAGCCAGCCTGCCCGCATATGCCGGGGACCGTATTTTCATGCTGCTTCCCTCAAGCCCGGAGTCGGAACAAGCGGCGAAGAAGCTGATGCGCAGCCCACTTTGGCGCAGTCTGCCCGCCGTTCGTAACGGCCGCGTCCATCTGGTGGATGCCGCGCAATGGAACTTCGGCGACGCCTTCACCAGAGCGAAGCTGCTTGAAGTGCTGCCCCGGTGGCTTAACAAAACCTCGTAGGATCAGCTCGACCGACGCAAGTGGGGTACCGGTGCCGAGCATATGAAACAAAAAGCGGCGGTCCGGAGCCGAAAATCTAGCTCCAAACTGCCGCTTCCTAATTATTGTGCTCTCGCCGTGTGGTTGATGATCGCGTCGATCATCCGCTCCCAATCGTCACGGTGAAGCTCGTGCCCGGTCCCTTCCAGCGTGAGCAGAACGGCTCCCGGAATTTGGTTCGCAAGTGCCACCCCATGCTCGTAAGGCAGAATCGGATCTTCCGTTCCGTGAATGACTAGTGCCGGAGCTTCGATCTCGTGAACCCGGGCGATATCCGATTCCCCGCCTGTCAACAAGCCGTGATTGAACATGCTGGACAAGCGGCTCGCCCTCCTGACTTCTTGGATAGCCAGACGTCTGATTCTCTCCTCATCACACGGATGCTTGGAGCCTTTTAAGATTTTCCATTTTTCTACAGTCTGATCGACGGCCGCCTGCTCGTTCTTCAGATCCACATTGGCCGTAGCCGCAAAGAAGGCTTCCACCTTTTCCTCCATTGGCGGCAAACCTGGCGCGAAGGCCGACGTCATTACCAGCGTAGCGGTCAGCACTTTTTGCGGGTGCCGCACTGCCGCAAGCATCGTAAGCAGCCCGCCGAGCGACATGCCAACAAAGTGCGCCTGCGATATCCCGTACCCGTCGAGAACGCGAACCGTATCGTCCGCCATATCTTCCAAGGTATATTCCGGGCACCCCGGTTCATACGTCGTCGAACGCCCGACATCGCGGTTATCGTAGCGGATCACATACCTTCCCCGTTCCGCGAGACGCTGGCAAAACTCGTCCTCCCACCAAATCATCGATGCGGTGGCTCCCATAATCAATAAAATGGCCGGGTCGTTTGGATTTCCGAAGCTTTCGGCACACAATTCAATTCCGTCTATTCTCAGCATCTGTTCGCTCATAGTCTGATTCCTCCCAAAATTTAAAAATAAAAACACAGGCTGCTGCCTGTGCCAGGAGTCATCGGAAAAGGACGTACGTATCCTCTCAAGAAGATCCTTCCCCGTTTCGACGTACGTCAAATCAGGGCAGTCTTCAACGAAAAGATTACTGGCCTTAGTATTACAATTTGCGGGCATGACAAAAAGAGGGCCGATTCGTCCCTCCCTCTTATAGCCATATAGCGTATAACTAAACAGGGTTACCCGTATATGTAGGCAGACCAATCCCGATCACTCTGTACACAGACAGAGCCTTTGAGCACTATTCAATTAGTGAACCCAAGTATGCCGGAATTGGAATTGTCTAACATACGTAACCCTCCGTTCTGCTAAATTTAGCCTATCGTAACACAGCATTCAAGTTTTTGCAACATCTCTGGCATAGTCGCTTGGATTCACGCCATACGTCTTCTTGAATAAGGCGGCAAAATGGCTGAAGTTATTGTAGCCCACCAGAGACGCGGCTTGACTGACATTCAGCGAGCCGTTCTCCAGCAGCAGCCTGGCTTTCTCCATCCGCTGCCGGCGGACGAATTCGAAGACGGTCATCCCGAACACTTCCTTAAAGCCGATCTTCAGTTTGTAGTCGTTGAGGCTGATTTTGCGCGATAAGGCAAGAAGGCTTGGCGGATGAGCCAGCGTCTGCAGCAAAATATCTCTGGCGCTGTAGATCTTGTTGATATCTTCCGTTTTCAAGCTGAAGCTTTTCCTCACCCGGCTGTCGTTCGCTTCGTAAATAAACGACGCGAGCAGTTCGAGGCACTTCCCTTCCAGAAAAAGCCGCTTGGTCGAGCCGCCGTAAGGGCAGCTCCGCAGCTGCTGCACCAGAACTTGAAGCTTGGGGCCGATCAAGTCTTCAAAGCAGAAGAAGGGCTTCTCCATCCTGACACCGAGTTCTTGAAAAAGAGGCTGCCAAAGCCGGGCGTCCATGCGCAGCTCCGCATGCACGATCCGTTTATTTTTCCTGTGCTCCGCATGGATACGGATATCGTTGAAATAAACAAGCTGCGCGGAGCCGGACTCGCTCGATATTTCTCCCCGCTGCCCTTCCGCAGACCAGCAGCCGCTCCCTTCGATATTCAGCGCAAGTTCCAGATGCGGATACCGAACGCCCATGTCGAAGGTCACGTCCTCCCGCCAGATCATATCGCTCAACTGCAGCTCCATGCCGTCCCGAAGCCGGATGAAGCTAAATTGCCCTTCGCCGTATTCCGACGCGAGCGTACCTTTCTGCTCATATGGCTCCGTCTGCGGATCGATGTTTAAATAGCTGCACACGCTCGGCGTCATCTCGTTAAGCTCGGCAAACTCGGCCTGAATGTTCATCGGTCCCCCCTGGCGAATCTCTACAATGCACTAGATCGCACTTGTGTATATGATATTGATAATCATTTTCATTAAGAATCAGTATATCATAATCCCTCTTTGATTCAACAAAAAAATCCAGCACAAGGCTGGATTAGAGATCGTAAAAAACGGCTGATCATACGAATGCGGCTTGCTGCGTTACCGATCAAGAAGAGATACTCCAGCCTCCGGTTTGCTGCTGCAAATGCCAGAGCCGGGCATATAAGCCTTCGCGCTGCAGCAGATCGAGATGCCGCCCCTGCTCGACCACTTGGCCGTTGTCCAACACGATGATGTTGTCGGCGTTCTTTATCGTTTTCAGACGATGTGCGATGACAATCACCGTCCTCCCTTGAACCAGATGATCGATCGCGCGCTGAATCTCCACTTCGTTTTCCGGGTCTAAAGAAGCCGTTGCCTCGTCCAGCAAGACGATCGGCGCGTTCTTCAGAATCGCCCGTGCGATGGAGATCCGCTGTTTTTCCCCGCCGGACAATGTGCTGCCCCCTTCGCCTACCATCGTATCGTAGCCTTGCGGCAGCTTCATGATAAACTCATGGCAGCAGGCCAGCCGGGCCGCTTCCTCCACCTCCTGCTGCGTTGCGCCGCTCCGCCCGAAGCGGATATTGTTGCCGATCGTATCCTGGAACAGATAGACGTCCTGGAATACCATCGACACCTTGCGCAACAGCGCTTCCGGGTCCATGCTCCGCATGTCCCGCCCTCCGAGCAGAACTTTCCCTTCGACGGGATCGTAGAACCGGGCGGCCAGCCGAAGAATCGTGCTCTTCCCGCTTCCCGACGGGCCGACCAGCGCGGTGAACGAACCGGCGGGCATAACAACGCTAACGTTTTTGAGCGTGGATTGCTCGTTGTAACCGAAGGTAACCTGCCGCAGCTCAACGTCGTGCTCTTCGGGAGGAAGCTCGCTGCCCGTCATGCCAGGTTCTTTCAACAATTGGACGATACGCTCGCCGGCCTGCTCGTGATAGCGGAATTCCGCATAGTTCACGAGCGCGGTCGTGAGAGGATCGAAAATCCGCGTTCCGATAAGCAAAAACGTTACAAGCGTCATGACGTCGAGCTTGCCGCCCAGCAGCAGATGAACCCCTACGATCACCATCAAGGTCAGTCCTGCTCGAATAAGTGCGATAGCGCTCAGCACAATCGGCCCAAGCAAACCTTCGATCCGGATGCTGTGGCGCATCAGCTCCTTGAATGATTTTTCCAGCCGGACGAAACGCTCGCCCGTGATATTGTAAGCTTTAATGACCCGGATACCGTTCAAATATTCCTGAAGACGGTTCGCGGCATCAATCTTGGCTCGCATATGATTCGCTCCCAGCTTCCGCTGAATGCGGGAGGTGAGAAGCACCAGCACAATCGCCACTGGAAAAGCGGCAAACATCGCGGCCGCCATGCGCCAGTCCAGAACGGAAAGCCCGATAAGGGCCAGTACCGGCATAACCAGGGCCCCGAGCATCTGCGGTACGAGATGCGAGATGCCATGCTCCACCAGCGTAAAATCGCCCATCATCATATTCGCCAAATCGCCGGGATCGCGTCGGTTCAAGTAGCCGAGGGAAAGTTTCCGCAAATGCTCGGCCAGTTGAGCGCGACCTTCGGCCGCAGTCTCGTAAGCGCCCCGGAACTGGGCGCGGTATGCCGGCACTTCGCAGAAGAACAAAACAATCAGCGCAGCCGCCATGCCTCCGCACACCCACCAAAGTCCCGTTACATCCAGTGACGCGCCCGGATGAACGAACGGCTCGAAGATCAGTCTCGCGCCTCCGACCAGCAGCGCGAAAGGCGCGATCGCCATCAAGTTGGCGAGCGTCGTATACAGTACCGGCTTGATCAGCTTCTTCGGCTGGCCCGCCGTAATGTTATGAAGCAGACTCATGCCCTCACTCCTCCCGTCTCGATCTGCCATTGCCCCGCATCCGTGTACGCCTGCCACATTCTGGAATACAAACCGTTCGCGGCAACGAGTCCGTCATGCGTTCCCCGCTCTTCGAGCCGCCCGGCGTTCAGCACGATAATTTGATCGGCATCCCGGATCGAAGAAAGACGGTGCGCGATCACGATAACCGTTTTTCCCTGCATCAGCTGCTTAAGCGCCAGCTGCATCTCGTGCTCATTCTCGGGATCGGCGAAGGCGGTCGCCTCATCCAGCACCAGAATGGGCGCATCCTTCAAAATCGCTCGGGCCACCGCAATCCGCTGCTCCTCGCCGCCCGACAAGTACACGCCGCCTTCCCCGATCAATGTATCGTAGCCTCGGGGCAGCCTGCCGATAAACTCATGGCACTGGGCCGCCTTCGCTGCGGCGTACACTTCCTCCGGCGACGCTCCGGGCCGCCCGACGGCGATATTGTTATAGAGCGTGTCGTAGAACAAGAACGTTTCCTGAAAAACAAAAGCGACGGTGTTCATCAGATCGGACGAGGCCATCTCGCGGATGTCTACGCCGCCGATGCGGATGCTTCCTTGACTCACGTCCCAGAACCGGGGAATGAGATTGGCGACCGTGGACTTGCCGGAGCCTGACGGGCCGACCAGCGCCGTTACCTTGCCCTGCCGTGCGTTGAACGAAAGATCGGACAGCGCT
Source organism: Paenibacillus tyrphae (assembly GCF_027925525.1). GTDB lineage: Bacteria > Bacillota > Bacilli > Paenibacillales > NBRC-103111 > Paenibacillus_G > Paenibacillus_G tyrfis_B. The sequence goes on from NZ_BSDJ01000031.1 coordinate 70,786, forward strand.
TCGCTCCGGGAAGATTTGCCTTCTGCCCCATAGGAGAAGGAGACGCTGTGGAACGTCAAGTCGTACGCGTCCGGCTTTCTCGGAGCCTCCGGCTTTCGTACCGGCTCCTCCGCCAAAATGCGGTCGATCCGCTCGACCCCCTCGTTAATATCGCGTAGCGAGGAGCTGATATTCATAATTTTGAACATCGGGGCGGAGATACCCGGGGCCATGATCAGAAAGAACAGCAGGACCGAAGCGAACGCCACGCTGCCCGGGTCCCGGGCCAGCAGATAGACGCCGACTGGCAGTATAAAAGCCGCAAACGAGCTGAGAATGACTTTAAAGATCAGGAATCCATTCTGAAATTGATCGGTAAATTTGACGCAATAATCGCGGTAGCGGATCATGTCGTCGTAAAACTTGCGAAACGAATGGACCGTCTGCCCAAACACCTTCACGGCGGGCATCCCCCGTACATATTGAACCGCCGAGCCGCTCATCCGTTCCAAAGAATCGTAATACAGCTTGACGTTCTTCTTGGACTTTTCTCCCGTCGAGAGCAGGATCTGTACGGTGAAACCGGCTGCAATCGGAACGAGGCAAGCCAGCGCCAGCCACATGTTCAAGGCAACCATCGCGACGATCAACACAATGGTCGTCACCGCCACATGAATGAGATCCGGAAGCTGATGCGCGACGAAGGTCTCTACCTTTTCCACGTTTTGCTCCAGCGTCTTCTTCACGACACCCGTCGAGGTGCCGTTCAGCCAGCCGAGCGGGAGCCGTCCGATATGGTTGGACAGCTTGACGCGCAGACCGTACAAGATCCGGAACGCTGCCATGTGGGAGAACATCCCTCCCGCATACATCAGCAGCAGGCTTCCCAGCAACCCTAGCAGCGCAATGATTCCCCAGCGGATCATCCACGGCCCGTCGGCGAAAGCCGGATTCGTCGCATGCTCCAACAGCTCGCGGATAATAAAATATACCGATACGTAAGGAATCAGCATGCAGACCGCGCTTAGAGCCGACAAAATGCCGGAAACGATCAGCAGACCGCGCTTCTCGCCCGCAATCTCGAGCAGTCTTGCGATTCCGTTTTTTTGGTTCACATGTATCCCTCCCCTTCGTTAATCCATTCATTGATAAAGATTATCACCGGGGCTTTTCTTTGTCTCCCGGAGGACGGATTATTTATGCGGTTCTACGGATAACTCGCAAAGTTGTTAAGCCGAATACGAGGATGGCGTATAGGCGAAGCATTATTCGTTTTTCGTGGAGGGTGTAAAGTAAATGGTGAAAAGAACTGCAGCGTAGTTTGTGTAAGCGCATTCGATCGAAGAAGCTAACGAACCATCGGCGTAACTCCCGAAATGATCTATAGTTCTTCTAATTTGCCAAGAAACCTTGTATTGTGCTCAGAAGCCGTTATTTTCGAGTTAATGTGAAAGGTTGAAGAGGCTGGGGATTCGAAATTTTCGGAGATCAATGTGAGAAGATGATTTTAGAGAGGGGACTATTGACCTTTTGGAGTGACCTTTAGGATTGAACTCGCGGATTAAATCGGTGGGCCTTGTGTGCCCCCCGAGAGGCAAATTCACTTCACGGTGCACGAAGCGCCGTCTTTGATGCGAGGCTCGTAAGCTTAGAGGAACTGAGATGCGCTATACCGGCCGAAATCGTCGAATGGCCCAAAATAGATAACCTGTGATGCGTTATCAAGCCGATCATGGGGAGCATTAACATTTTTCGACACACTTAAATGCTCCCTAGTTCCGCTATACTTCCATCACCGTCTTCAAACTACGTTTAACGCACCGGCGTTCCTCTATTCTCCAACCAATTCAGGCTATTCTAGGGTTTCGAGCCCGCTGCATTACTCCGCTCCGGGCTCGTCCCAGCTCTCCCTGCGCCGTCTCCGCTTCACGAACAAGGTCATCAGTGCCGATACGGCCAACCCGCCTACGAAGCCGCCAGCATGAGCATAAACGTCGACATTCTGGACGACAAAGGAATAAACAAAGCCGATGATCACAATGGTCCATACCGTTTGTTTCGTCTGGTAATCGATCAGATCGCGCCGAAATACCGACAAGTACAAGTAAGCGGCGTATATGCCGTAGATCGCTCCGGACGCACCCGCTCCGATATAGGGGTCCGAATGGAACCAGGCACTCGCCACATTCCCGGCGATTCCGCTCGCAAGATAGAACGCCGCGTAGCGCCAGGAGCCGAGCATACGCTCAAGCGGAGCCGCAAACACGTACAAGGCGAAGCTGTTAAAAAGCAAGTGCTGGAACCCGATATGTACGAAGATAGCCGTCACATAGCGCCACAGCGCCGGCTCGATGCCTGGAACGCCGTACATGGCGCCGAAACGGAGCAGCGTTTCGCTGTCTTGGGACGATCCGTACCACTCCATCGCCGCCATCACCAGCAATTGAATCAAGATGATGGCCGTTGTCACCGGATAAAGCCGAACATATTGACCTAAGCTTTCCCTACGCGCAAACATGTAACTCGCTTCCCTTCCTGCGATGCAAAAGTATCTCCTAATTATAACGGCTTCTGTGCTTATTGTGAATTCGGCGCATAAAAAAAGAGATGCCCGAACGGCACCTCCTCCTGCACGGTCTGGTTTGTAGCGGGACATGCTGCCTGCCGACTTTACAAGCGCATCGCTTGTCTTAAGAAGCGCCCGGTGTGGGAAGCTTCGCATGCGGCCACTTCCTCCGGGGTGCCTGCTGCGACAAGCGAGCCGCCCGCTTCTCCCCCTTCCGGGCCGAGATCGACGACCCAATCGGACTCACGTATGACGTCCACGTTATGCTCGACCACCATCACCGTATGGCCCGCATCGACCAGTTTATTCAATAAAACGAGCAACTGCCGCACATCACCGGGATGCAGGCCGGTAGTCGGTTCGTCCAGCAAATAGAGCGTGTGGGTCTTCGTTTTTTTGCTCAGCTCCTTGGCCAGCTTGATCCGCTGCCCCTCTCCACCCGACAGCGTCGTGACAGACTGGCCCCACTGCAAGTAGCCAAGCCCCACTTCGCAGAGCAGTTCAATTGTTCTGGACATTTTGTCCTGATCCATCAGGATGGACAGGCTTTCTTGAACCGTCATATCGAGCAGGTCGGATATCGTATAGCCTTTGTAGGTAACACGCAGCACCTCGTCCTGGAACCTTCTGCCACGGCAGGCGGGACACCGCACTTCCAGATTCGGAAGAAAATGCATATGCAGCGACAATACGCCGAGTCCCTGGCAGTTCTCGCAGCGGCCGCCCGGCGTGTTGAACGAAAAGTGCTTCGAGGTCAGCTTGTTCCGCCTCGCCTCCGGCAAGCTGGCGAACAGGTTCCGAATCGAGGTGTACACTTCGGTATACGTCGCAATGTTCGAACGCTGCATCCGCCCGAGCGACTGGTCTACCGTTATCCAGTTTCCGATATGCTCCAGACCGGTAATAGCTCCGCAGCCTTCGCGTTTTCCCGCATGCTCGCCCGGCGCAAGAAGGTCGAACAAGAGCGTCGACTTTCCCGAACCGGACACGCCGGTCACCGATATCAGGCAGCCGAGTGGAAACGAAACGGTAATGTGCTTTAAATTCCGCGCATAGGCATCCCGGATTGTCAGGAAGCTCCCGTTGCCCCGCCGTCTGACCCGCCCCGGTGCCAAGCGGCTCTCGTCCCGCAAATAAGCGCCCGTGACCGATCTCTCGCATAACTTCAGAGCTTCCAGCGGACCCTCGCCGACAACGGTTCCGCCCATAGTGCCCGCCCCAGGCCCCATGTCAATGACATGATCCGCCGCACGCATTACCTCGACGTCGTGCTCGATGACAAGCACCGTATTTCCCAGATCGCGAAGCTGCTTCAGGACATGAATCAGCCCTTCCGTATCCCGCGGATGCAGTCCTGCCGAAGGCTCGTCCAAAATATACAGCACCCCGGTGAGACCGGAACCGAGCAAGGAAGCGAGCCGAATTCGCTGCGCCTCTCCTCCGGACAGCGTCACCGTTTGCCGGTGAAGCGACAGGTACCCTAAGCCGACATCGATCACCCGTCTCAGCCGCTCCGGCAAATCGTTCAGCACTGGCTCCAGCATCTCTCGTCCGGCCGGCGGCAAATTTCCCGGCAAACCGTTCAGCCACGATAGCACGTCATCCAGCGACCAGGAAGATACCTCGGCAATCGACGCTCCGCGCACCGTCACCCGGCGGCTTTCCTTGTTTAATTTGGTTCCTTGACACTCGGTGCACGTTTGCTGATGGAAATACGCTCCTACGGATGCGGAGCCGTTCGAGTTACCATCTTTTTCCAGGTAGCGGCGCCATAAGCTCGTAACGACGCCTTCGAATTTTCCTTTGCCGACCAATTTAGGGGGCTGGACGTTCGGGAAGTGCCGCAGGAAGGCTTCGCTTTCCACACCGTAGAACAACAGATCGCGTTGCACCCGACCGTACTTTTTCAACGGCTCATCCGGATCGAAGACGAATCCGTAATGTTTGGCAGCGGCTTGCAGAATGCTGTTCTGGTAATCAATCAGGGACTCGTACCACAAGGACACGCATCCCTCGCGCATGCTCAGCTCTTCATCGAAGACGGCCTCCTGGTTCAAGCTGGCTACACTGCCGAGTCCGTCGCACGTTCCGCAGGCGCCCTCGGGCTTGTTGAACGAGAAATGGCCCATCGTCAGCTTGGGAAGCTCGGCCGCACAGTTCGGGCAGCGTACGTATTGCGGTTGGCCAGACGCTTCGTCCTCCTCGCTCAAGCCGTCCGCCTCTTCGAACGAAGGCGGAACGGTCGCGCCACACGACGGGCACGGCCGCTCCCCGAGCTTGGCATACAATAGCCGCAAATACGTGTAGATGTCTGTTACGGTGCCCACCGTCGATCGCGGATTGCGGTTCGTAACGTGCTGTCCTACGCTGATCGACGGGGACAATCCGGCGATGGAATCGACCTTCGGCTTGCTGATCGAATCCGTGACCATTCCCATGGACTCCATATACTGCCGTTGGCATTCCTTTTGCAGCGTATCCATCGCGAGCGTCGATTTCCCGGACCCGGATGGCCCGGTCAAGACGACCAATCGATTTCTGGGAATCGTCAGCGAGATGTTTTTCAAGTTATTTTCACGGGCGCCTTGGATCAAGATGGCTTCTTTCAACTATAGTCCTCCTTTACGTTGATCTTGCAAGCGAGTGTCTTTTTCTACAGACGCGCCTCTCCATGCAGCGCCTTTGCCGACGGATTCCTTCTTTCCTGATTCCATACGGGGCTCGTAGTCAACACAAGCTGCGATCAGTATCTTTATGATCGTTCGACTCCTTTCCTCATTCGAGCTTCAACCCCATCATACTACATTGATGCAAATGCAAAGGTTCAAGAGTCTATACCCCCTTTAAATAAGCTATTTTATCCAGAACATTCGACACGTACTTTAGAGTTTTAAATGAAGTATACGGAGTGGATCACCCTGAACGCGGAATCTAGGCCGGAACATCCTCCGTGCTGCCCCGCAACACGCTAGAAAAGGCCAGTCAAGATGCGGATAACCAAAAAGGCCGCTCCCGCGGATCTCCAAACCGGGAACGGCCTAACCTTATGTCATTTATGCGCTTCATTTCTTGAGCAGACGCAGCACAATCGATTCGTACCATCGCCATGGGAGCAGCACCTTACTCCCCAGGCTCAGTTTAGCCCCGCGACCAAGCGGATAACGCAGCTTGGGATGCTTCGAGCGGACCACGCGGACGATGGTATCCGCAACTTCCGCCGCATCCGGGGCGGTAGCGGCGGCTTGCTTCGAGTAACGCAGCACCTTCTCCAGCAAATGCCGGTAAGGTGAAGCTTCGGAGGTACACATGGAGGCGAAGCCTTTTTGCCAAATGTCCGTCTTGTAGGCGCCCGGCTCGATGAGTACGACGTGAACGCCGAAGGGCTTCATTTCGAGCCTTAACGACTCGCTGAAGCCTTCCACGGCGAACTTGGACGTGCTGTAAGGCGCATAGCCTGGGAAGCCGCTTCGTCCGCTGACGCTGCTGACGTTGACGATGTATCCGGATCTCCGCTCCCGCATATGCGGAAGCACGGCCTTGGTTGCCGCGATCACGCCGAAAACGTTCGTCTCCAGCTGCTGTCTCCACTGCTCTACCGGCACCTCCTCTACATAACCGCCGACGGCAAAACCGGCATTATTCACAAGCACATCGATCCGGCCGTACGTTTTGACAATCGAACCGACGGTTTGCCCGATCGCCTCATGATCGGTGACATCCAGAGGCATGATATCGATCAGCTCCTGCACCCCGCTGCGCTCCGCATGCTCCTGAAGCGCTTCGCATTTGTCCGGATTGCGCATCGTCGCAACGGTTCTGTAGCCTGCGCGCGCAAGCGCGACCGCCGTTAATAACCCGAAGCCGCTGGACGCGCCTGTCACCAAAGCAACCGGCTGGGCGTTGTCCATCGAAATCCCTCCTTCCCCTGCTCCTGTCTCAAAATTTATATTTTTTCATAAGTGGAATGCCGATGCCGTTCAGCGTCTTGTGCAGCAGCATCCAGCCCGAACGCCGGCGGAAGGGCAAATGACGGTCGTAAACGGCGCTGTATTCGATATCAGCGACCGCTCCGCGGTTGCGCTTAAACTGCGCGGCCCCCGAGCTTTCATGGAGCAGATGGCCGTTCGTCCGGGCAATGCCGATCAGCACCGACGACAACATGCGGTACAAGCCGAGCTCCTGCGGAAGCGACGTATCGTAGCCGAAGATCGGCGTGGTCATGACTCCATTGCGGCAAAAGAAGCCGAGCACCGCATCCAAGCGTCCCGTCGGCTTGTGACGAAGCGCATGAAGCTCCAGCAGCCCTTCCTGCCATGCCAGCTTGAAAAAGCTCGTTCCGAACTGCGGATTGTGATACGAATATTTATCCAAATAAAGCGCCCGGTACAGGTCCGCCAGCCGGGGCATATCCGCTTCCGTTAGCTCCTCCGGACCGACGGCTTCATACCCGTGTTTGTCCAGCAGTCCATAATCCCGTTTCAGCAGCCAGCGGGCTTTGGCATTCATCCAAGCATCGTCCGACGGCTTGAGCAGATAGACCTGCCGGCTCGGAACCATGCGGAAGCCCAGCTTCTTGAGCGCATCCATCATCGTGGCGTTCGTCGTCCGGTTGAGGGACCGGAAAATCAGCGTATGCTGCGGAAACGAACGGAGCAGGAAACGGACCGCGTCTTCCGTTTCCTCGTCAGCCAGCTCGGGATACAGATTGGTCGACAGCAGCCAGTTGTTCACTTGCACCGTGAGGTTGAACCCGCTCCCCTTCAGCAGCCAGCCCATGACGGTAAGCAGCCCGCCGAGCGCAAGCTGCGCCGGGCGTGACTTTAGCAGATACAGCTCCTGCTTCGCATAGCTGACGTAGTGGGTGTACGGAGAACAGACGTACGAATTGTCATACTCCGTCTCATTGACGGTCACCGGCAATACGTTGTCGTTCAACTGGAGCACTTGAAGAGCCGTGGACAGGTTCGGCACGAATGTCTCGACCGGCTGTTGAAGCAGCGGAAGCAAGTAGCGCTTGGCATACCCGCCGTCAGCCGTATCAGGCCATTCGAGTTGTCCGATCGATTCCCTATCGAATAAGCGCAGCATCGAGGTCAAGGTCGAACCTCCTCTCCACCCGCCGAAGCTTCCGGTCTCCCGGCTGGAAGGCATACGCCGTAAATTCGAACCCCGGCGTGCGGCAGCCGACCCGATCGCACAGACCGGTCAAGGCGTTCGCCACGGCCGCTTCGGTCTCCGCCCGTTTGCCGTCCGCGACTTGCAGGGAAACCTCCAGCCGATTCGGCGCGTGGAGCACGACGCGATACGCTTCGATGTCGCCGGAGGCGGCAAGCAGCGCCCGGCTGATGAAATCGGGGAATACACGTACCCAGCCTTCGCCATCCCACGCCGGAAAATAGAACAAGTCATCACAGCGCCCTTCGATCGTTTCAATCGCCATAAACGGCGATCCGCAGGGACAAGGTTCCGAACGCTCGGTCAGCACGTCGTTCAGCCGGTAGCGAATCATCGGCTGCGCTTTTCTGGAAAAATCGGTAATAACCGGAACGAACTTCCGCAACTCAAGGTCCACATATTCTTTCTGAATGACTGCGATATCTTCATTCATATGCAGCGTACCGTGAGCGCATGTAGCGGCAAGAAAACCTTCGGTGCACTGGTAAACCTGATGCAGCGTTTGCCCGAACGTTTCTTCGATATACCGGCGATCCAGCGGGTCCAGCACCTCGGCCACCGACACGATGCACCTGGGCGCAATCGATATCCGCCCCTCCCTTTGCCGCTCTGCAAGCAGGCGAAGCATGGAAGGCGGCGCGACGAGCAAGGTCGGCTGCTGCTCCCGGAGCCACTCCAGATGGCGATCCAAAGGATCGAGCAGATCGTAGAACCGGAACTGCAGCCGCCGGCTTCCTACAGCAGCATACAAGTTGCTGTTGGCGCGCAGAAAAAAGGCAATGCGATGCTTGCCGAAGAGCGACCCCGGCAGCACCTTGGCCAGCACGGCGCCCGCCCAAGCCAGCCGTTCCTCCCGGCTAACGAGAAACAGTCCCCTATGCCCCGACGTTCCGGACGATAAGCCGATGGTCGTCCCGCCGATCATCGGAGTGAAATCCCGCGTTTGTTCCGCGCGTAACGCCAGAGCAAAGGCATCCTCTTTCAGGATTCCAGCCGTGTTCAGACGGTCAAACTGCTCCATCATGATTTGTTTGTCGATCATCGGAAACTCCCGCCATTCCGACAGCGGACGATTCCCCCACCATTCGCGGTAAAAGGGGGATTGCCGCCGTACCCGGTCCAAATGGCTCCGGATGCGCGCTTCCTGCCACCGCTCGAGCGAAGCCCGGTCCGTCCACCGGCGTCCTTGGCGGGTAAGCCAATAACGGGATAAAATGCGCAGCGAATCGGTCAGCATCAGAGCGGTTCCCCTCCTTGAATCCACTTTTCCCAGATCTCCGGGCAGTGTGAGGGAACGATGCGCAAAGCCGGATACCGCTCGTGCAGCCGAACGAGCCGCTCGAAGCTGTCCCGGTACTGGCGCCGGTTCGGCATGACCAGTCCGGCAAGCGGGTGCGGCGGGCGGTTCTCGCGGATCGCCCGGCTCGACCAGGCCGCATCGGCACAGAGCAAATAATCGTGGCGCTCCGTTGACAAAAGCAGCCCGATCTGCCCGTCCGAATGCCCGGGAAGATCGACCGCAACCAGACTGCCGTCACCCAGCACATCGAGGCCGCTGGAGAACGGGAAATCCGCCGGCAGCTCGACCTGCCGCTCCCGGAGAATCGGCTGCGAGCGGCGTTCGAACGATTCCGGCAGCAGCCCGGGCAGGTACGCTCTGCGGAGCGCCGCCAATCCGCGCAAGGACTTCACCGCGTCGTACGCCTCCGGTACGTACAAAAATGTGGCGTTCGGGAAATCGCGCAGACCGGCCACATGATCGGCATGAAAATGCGTCACGATCACCGTCTGCACCTGCTCCGGAGAGACCCCGCAGGCTGCAAGCTGCCGCACCGCGCTTTCCTCCTCGCGGAATACGACAGGCGTAATCATACTATACAGCCGCTCCGGCAGCCAGTTCGTTTCCTGGATGAACCGCTCCGAATATCCGGTGTCTACGACAATCGTGCCGAACGTCGGGTGCTCAATGCAGGCGAATATCGCCGGAATGCGGCACGAACGCAGCGAGCCTCCCCGAAGCGTCACCCATTCCGGATGGGTGCAATAGCCTGCCGCAAACAAACGCAGCTTGGTCTTGGGGATCGGTAGCCCTCTGTCTTCTCTCTGTTGTCTATAAGTCATGCTTACTCCTCCACCACTGAGCAAAAGCTTCCATTCCTTCGTCCACGCAAATCTTGGGCGAATAGCCAAGTTCCCTTCGGGCTGCGCTAATATCCAGCGTCTGGCTTCTCCCGATCATGCCCGCCACCGCCCGGGTGAGCATCGGCTCGCCCCGGCCGGGAAGCAGCCGGGCGGATAGCTCCATCAGCGCGGCAACACCGTAGGCGGCGGCATAAGACAGCCGTTTGAACCGGACAGGAATGCCCAGTTTCCCGAGCAGCTTGGTTACCGCCTCGCCAAAAGGCATCGGCTCGCCGTTCGTAATATTGTAGATGCGTCCCGCCACGGAAGCGGCCGGCGCCGCTTGGCACAGCAGCAGTGCATCGATGGCATTGTCGACATACGTCAAGTCGATCAGCGCCTTCCCTCCTCCGAGCAGCGGGATGCCCTGCACCGCATTGGCTTCGATCAGCCGCGGCAAAATCGAAGCGTCGCCCGGACCGAACAAGGCGCGCGGACGCACGATAACGGTCTCCAGCCCTTCCTCCCCGGCCCGTGCTACGGCCTCCTCGGCCAGCCGCTTCGTCGCGGCGTACGGGCTGGCTTGACGGCGCGGCAGCGGGTCCGATTCCCGGACGCCCAGCCGATGAGTGCTGCCGAAATATACACTGGGCGTCGACACGTGGATAAGCCGGCCGACCTGATGCCGCAGGCAGCCGGCGGTAACATGTTCCGTTCCGAGAACGTTGCTATCGTAAAAATCGTTGTATGGCCCCCAAGATGCCGATAACGCGCCGCAGTGAAATACGGCCTGCTGACCGGCGCAAGCGGCGTCCACCCGCTCCCGGTCCCGCAGGTCCGCGTGCACGAATCGGATGCCCTGCCGCCGGAGCTCCTCCCCAAACGCCGGTTGTCTGCCCAACGCGGTAACGTTCCAGCCTTCGTTCCGGAGCCGGAGAGCTAGCCGTCTGCCCAGAAAGCCTGTTCCTCCCGTCACTAAGGCGTTCCTGTTCATGATGTCCCTCCGTTCCATTCGATATCGCCGGTCGAAGCTTCCATAAGCGTCTGCTTGCGGGCGGCCGCGGCTCTCCGCAGCTCCAAGAGCAGAAAAAGCTGCTCCCCAAAAGGCCGCGGGTCGCTCCAGCGGAATACGACGTCCCGGGCCGCGGCATACTTGGATAGCCATGCCGTGAAGGCGCGCCACGAGCGGCTTCCCGTCAGCCCGCAGGCCAGCATCGGCAGCCCCAGCATCCCCTTCGTTTGCGGCTGCGGCTCGATCACCGATTCGCCCAGCGCTTCCGGCTGCAGCAAAGCCGAGACCAGCCCGTCCTCCGGCCTGAACAGATGGATGCCGCCTGTCGTCCGCGGATTGCATTCGATGGCGTGTAGCTCTCCTCGCTCCGTCTCGATAAAATCAAACGCGATTTGCCCGGTGAACCGTTCCATCCGGACAAACTGCCGTACCCATTCGAGCATGCCGGAATGATACAGCGGCTCGAAATATACGCTGGCCCCGCCGCGGACTGCGTAACTGGCAGCATAGGCGGCGTGAGCCGCGAGTCTGCCTTCGTACGCGATACTGTAGGTGCACAGCGTTCGCCCCGGAATGAATTGCTGAACAACCCAAGGATAGCTTTCGGCTTCCAGTTGGAAATCGTCGGTTGGGGCCTCTTCGGTAATCCGGGTCCTCTCCGTCGCTGCCACCCCTGCTTCCCGTCCGCCTGGCTTCACGATGCGAACCTTGGAAGCGAAGCGCGAAAATTCCGGCTTTGCGACATAGCCGTCCCGGAAAACTTCCTCCTGGACGGAACCGATTCGTGCCGTGAATTGGGCCCACTCCTGCGGAGTGCTCACCCGCTCCGTATGCGGAACAGACAAGCCGAGCTCTTGTGCCCGGCGGATGAATTCCCATTTGCTGTGCAGCCGCCGGAGCTGCTCAAGCGGCGGAGCGACGACGCGGCATATCCGGCTGAGCCGTTCCAGTCCGGCCGACACGTAAAAAATCTCCTCGCAGGTCGGGATCAGCCATGCGATGCCTTCGCGCCGTACGATCTCTTCGAGCGCCGCAACGAAGCGCTCGGGTTCACGTGCCGGACCCGGCACCGCATAGCTGCGGGCGACCGCTTTCGACACGCGGCACAAGTGATGCCGCACGCTTTCTGCCGCATGCACCTCGCAGCCTGCGGCAGCGAGCAGCCGGGCAAGCTCCAGAGCTGCCGGAGCGCGACCGCCGGTAATCAGCACCTTAGGATGCTCGGCCGAAGCTCCTAACCGTCTAGTAATCAAGCACAACGCCTCCCAGCGTCAGTCCGGCCGAAGTGCCGAGCAGCAGCACGCGGTCTCCTCGCTCGATTCTCCTTTGACGGATCGCTTCGTGGAGTCCCATCGGAATCGAAGCGGATATCGTATTGCCATGATCAGGCGTAATGTACAGCAGCTGCTCTTCGGAAATACGCAGTTTTCGGCTGAGCAGCCGCATCGCCATCGCGCTTCCTTGATGCGGAATGACCAGCTTGATGTTCGCAATGGAGCACTCTGCCCCGGCAAGAAGGCGATTCATAAAATCCGGCAGCTTCTTGGAGGCCATCCGAAACAAAGGCTCTCCCTGCATGTCGAACAAATAATGCTCCGCCGTCTCCGGAGCAAAAGCCCCGGCAGGGCGGCCGCTGCCGCCTCCCCGAATTTCCGAGAGATGCGCCCCGGCGCTGTACGTTTCCATGCAAGCGGAGAGGATGCGCGAGCGCTCTTCCGGCCCGGACTTCGCAATGACGGCTGCCGCCGCCCCGTCGCCGAAGAGAGCTGCGCTTTCCTTTTGCTTCCAGTTTAAGCCTTTCGAAGCGATCTCGGTCGATACCAGCAGGACGCGGCGGTACCGCCCGGCCTCTACCATATAGGACATTACATCGAGGCCGGCGACAAAGCTCAGGCACGTCGAGTTAATGTCGAATGCGGGAACGCCGGAATGCTGCTGCCCCATTGCTTCTTGAATTAATGCGGCGGTGCAAGGAATCGGCTGCTCCATCGTCCCGCTCGTGCATACCAGACAATCGATATCTTCGAACGTCAATCCAGCCGCTTCCATTGCCGCATAGGCCGCCTTTGCCCCCATCAAAGAAGCCGTTTCATCCTCTACGAAATGGCGGTGAATGACGTTTGTTTTTTTCCTTACCCAGCCTTCCGGTACGCCCAAAGCCCGATCCATCTCCGAATCGGCGACCCGGCGCTTCGGCATATATTTACCGGTTCCGATAATTTTTACATGACGAGTTTGCATACGTATCCTCTGCTTTCCGTGTGTGCGTGTATGATTCAAGCCATATTTTTATTGTAAAGAAAAATCGGCCGGAACATAGTACTAACTTTGTCTAATACCCCTTGAGGCCTATTATCCATTCGCGACAGCCCCGCCGTATCCCTTTTTCGAAACGCAAAAAAACCGCATAATCCGACACGGAATGCGGTCATTGCACTGCGGTACTCCCCCGCTTAACTATGGACATTTCGTCGTACAACGCTACGCTGCTCTGCTGCCGGGCAGCACTTTTTTGTAGCTCGCGGAAAGGAAGTTCATATAGTTGCGCAGGCCTCTCCAGCTTAAGTAAGCAATCCCCCCAACGATGCCGCCGACGATGGTGGAGTACAACATGCTCCACTCGGTCGGAACTTCGATCCCGGGTCCGAGATTCATATGAATCCAGGTGACGCCGAATGTGCGGATGAACCCGGCGATGAAGATGAGAACCGAGCAAAACCCAAACCCATAGGCGATGGTGGCAAGCACAGGAATGACCATGATGCTCAGCAGCCCGGTCGTGCAATAAAAGCCGACCATTATCATGACGTCTTTGAACGATCTCGCCGGGCCCTTTTCCATAATATATTCGCTCCGGTACGCTTTCGCCAGCACTCGCGGGTCACCGAGTCGGGCCAGAATGGCGTCCTCCGACTGGCCGCCCGCCACGCCTTCCGCAATATGGCTCTCGATTTCCCGGATCGCGTCCAGCCGCTCGTCTTCCGGCATTCTCTCCAATAGCTGATACAGTTTTTCCAAATAAGCTCTCGTCTTCGGACTCATAACGGTTCCTCTCCCCGATACAATTGAATTTGATACACTGCCGCGTCCAGCTTGTTCCATTCGCGGGACATCGCCTCCAGCAATAGGCGTCCGTCGGCAGTCAGGCTGTAATATTTGCGCGGCGGGCCGGCTTCCGATTCCTTCCAGAAGGAATCGATATAGTTCTCTTTAAGCAGCCTGCGCAGAAGAGGGTACAGCGTCCCTTCCGTTACGGCAAGGGGCTCCCACCGATCCAGCAGCGTTACCAGCTCGTAGCCGTATCGCGGCTGCTTGCTGACCAGTAGCAGGATGCAATATTCCAAAATTCCGCGACGAACCTGGGAAGTCCACTCCGTCATATCCATACGATCTCCCCTTCCACTACTATGCTACCACACACTACTTTGTTCTGCAAGGTACTTGGTGGAGTATTTTTCCGGCACATAAAAAGACCCGTGCCCGGGCTCCCTCTGTTATCGAAGAAGCCGCAAGCACAGGTTGCGATTTTCAGATCACGGATTCGTAGACGTACTTGCCTCCATCGGGTCGGAATTCGATCTTGTTCCGACGGCTTTGATGACGAAGTCGTACGTTTTGCCCGGGTCCGCGTTATTGACGGTGTATTGGTATGCGCTCTGCCCTTTCACCGCCGGAACGTATACGCTCCAGTTCGTTCCGGCTTTGTCGTTCTTTTCATAAATCCGGTAGCCTCGGACCGGTTCGGACGTGGACGCAGGAGCGTTCCAGGAAATGACGGCGCTACGGTTCTTCAGCTCAGCCTTGGCATTCTCCACTTTCGACGGCTTGCCGTCCGTCCGCTTGATGCTGTACTGGTCATAAACGGCCAGCGGCTCGTTTTTGGCGGCGGTATACGAGGTGAACTTCAGAATGCCGTCCGTTACTTGCACGTCCATGAACATTTTTTTGTTCGGCTGGGCGTTTTTCACGGAGAAGAAGTCCTTGATGTTCGGATTGATCTTGTAAAACTTGGCGGCCGCCGAATTACCCATCAAATACACCGAGCCCTGCGGGTTCACCACATTGCCCTGTCCGTCTACGACAACGTCTTTGATCGCCTTGTTGCCCAGCATCTGATGCGATCTCATGTACAGGTGGTCGTGGCCTTCCAGCACCATATCGATGCCCAATTCGTCGAAGACCGGAATCAAATATTTGCGGTAAAACTCCACGCGCTCCGATTCCGCATCCGCGTTGTCCCCGGAGGAATACGCCCCCTTGTGCATCGCGACGATTTTCCACTTCTTGTCCGTCTTCGCCACTTGGCTGCGCATCCAATCGACCTGCGCTTTAAAACCGGCATCAGCCTTGTACGGATCGACTTTGCCTTCGTACTGCGTATTGATCTGCATGAAAAGCGCATCGCCATATTCGAAGGAATATACCGTGCCGTCTTCGGTGCTTGTGCCGACGCTTTTGGGCAGGTTGAAATGGTAGTAGAAGTTGTTGTTCGGATGATCCTCGATCTCATGGTTGCCGACGATCGGGGCAAATGGCACGTTCGCAAATTCTTTCTGCGGGATCCCCAAGAACCACTGCCACTGCTCCTCCAGATCCCCGTCATCAATCAGATCGCCTGTCAGCAGCATGAATTTCGGATCGCCGATATGATCGATCGCTCTGCGGAACGTATCCTGCCACAGCTCAAAGTTTCCTTTGCTGGAGCCTTGCGTGTCCGTCGTATAAATAAAGTGAAAATCGTGATTGTTCGCATGATCGGTCGTGAAGGAGCCGACCGGACTCCAGCTGTCCGCCCTTCCGCTGCCTGCGCGGTACTTGTATTTCGTGCCCGGCTTCAGGTTATTCGCCGTCACCTTGTGATTGGCGAACGAGGTCGTTTTATTCGAGCTTCGGTCGCTGCTTTTCATCAGCGTCTTCACGATTTCCGTCGTACCGGTGAAGGTCATCGCCTCCTGCTCGGGGAAGCTTCCGCCCGGAGCTTTGGAAGCCTCGACGACCTGAACGACGGTCCCCGTGACGTCCGTCCCGGTATACCAGTCAAACGAGATGCTGGTTTTCGTATCCCCGTTAAAGGTCATATTCAACAAGGTCGGCGCGCCCGCCGCCGAAGCACCTCTCGTTGTAAAGCTCCAAACGATCGGACTCGTCAGAGGAACGTTGTCTGAAGCTCCCTGGACTAGCTCCTTCGGAACGGTGACCGTATACGATTTGCCCTCGGCAAAATCCGGGTGATTAATCGCCAGCGTATCGTTGTTAACGACACCCACGGACAAATTGCCCACGGAGGTGTTGTTCTGGTCAACGATGCTAACGCTCGGACCGCTGTTCAAAGCGATCGCTTTGTTGAATTTGACGGAGACGGCCGCGTTCGACGCAACGTCACTCGCTCCGTTGGCAGGAGCCTGCTGCACACTTAAGGTCGGAGTCGGGCCGCCGGTTTTCCGGTCGCCCTTGACGATCACATCCTTGATCCGGGTGGAGCCGGAGTTGGACACGGTCCCCCCGCTCACGTTCTTCGTCGAATTCACGACCCAACGGATGTACAGCAGGTCGTTGTCGTTGGCTTGGCTCGGAAGCGGAGCGTCAACCAGCTTGCAGCTGTTGTTTTTGCAGTTGAAGTTCGTCTGCTCCAGCACCAGATTGCCCCCGGGAAGGTCGGTCCAGTTCGTTTGGTCCGTGCTGAATTGCACCTTGAAATCGCGCGGACCCGTGCTGGAGGACGTCTGCTGGGACGACAGCGTCAAGTTCTCAAAGCCCTTGGTGGATATCGTGGCAAGCCAGTATTTTTTGCCCGTTCCGTCATTCCACCCTTGATTGCGGATACTGCGCTCTCCCGAGTCGTAGGTGTATTGATCCGTGTTCGTGCCTACGTCCCGAAACGTCGACGATGTCTTGTACACTCCGCCCGTTGCTGGGAACACACCATTGGTTCCTTTATCCGTGAAGATCCATTCCGCAACGGTTTCTTTGGCCGCCGCTGCCCGGCTGTCGGCAGCCTCTTCCGCTCCCGCGCTGCCGGTCCATTGGAACGCAAATAATAGAGAGGCGAGCAGCAGAGATACGGCTCTGCGCCACATTCGTTTCGGATACCCGTTCTTTGATTCGTTGTTCACTTGATCTACTCCTTCCCCATGTGTGTTTTGCAACCGTAAATTCCGCCGGATGACTCCAACGGCTCCATGCTTGCGAAGACCCCCTCCTTTCATCTCCTCATTCGCGTTCGCGGGCTAACCATCGTTATGCCTGCGAAGCCCCTATTGCAGGGCTACCCCCATCGTATCGGAAACCGGCTCCCTGCAATATGTATATCTGTAACTTTTTCATGGAATATCCTATCTTCCCATTCCATGGTATACTTTTGCTTGGAAAGGGGAATGTCAAGATGGGCGGAAACCAAAACGAGATCATTCAAAATTATTTCAAAACGCTGCAATTGGAGCTTATGGTCTCCAGCTACTGCGAAAGAGTCACCCAGAATTGGCGGAGGCCGCTAAGGACGGACGGCTTCAACCGCTTTTATTTGATCTTGGGCGGGGAAGGCTGGCTTCAAGTCAAGCGTCAGGAGTTTTATCCCATTGCCGGCCAATTGTATTTTTTGCCGTCGGACACCCCTCTGGCATACTCGATCATCAGCGCCAACACCTTTCACAAGTATTGGTGCCATTTTTCCGCAAACGTTGGCAGCTTTCATCTTTCCCATCTGATCGACTTTCCTTACTATATTGAAGTGGATGACATGCCCTATATGCAGCACTTGTTCGAGAAGCTTACGAAAGCAAATCAAAAAAGCGGTGACCTCGCGTCCCCGCTCAAAGCAAATGCGATTTTATATGAAATTGTGACGTACTATATGGACCGGCTCTCGCCTCAGTCGATTCGTCTATCCTCTTCCCCCGCGATCAGCCGGTCGAATCAAATTTTGCAATACATCGAAGAGCACCTTGCCGAGCCGTTGACGCCGAAAGCGCTGGCCGAAGCGTTTCATTACAGTCCAAACTATTTCTGCCGGTACTTCAAAAACCTGTTCCATGTCACGCCGATCGAATATATTAACAAGGTCCGGATCGAAAGGGCCAAATGGCTGCTCACCCATTCGAACCAATCCATCGAAAAAATCGCAAGCCAGATCGGGCTGGAACGGTTTTACTTCTCGAATCTGTTTAAGCGGTCCACGACGCTGTCCCCCAGCGAATACCGGCAAGCCGTCCGTTCGGCCCCCGACCGGGAGGCAGAACTGGAAGAAGGGTGATTACTTATCGCTCTTTTCCACTGGCAGCTGTGCACTTGCCCGCTCGATGTCCTCAATTAGAACTTGAGGATTTTCCAAGCCGACATACAATCGGACGAGCGAGCCCGGAACGGACTCGTAACCGGGTCCGAGCCGGCCGACGGTGACCAGACTTTCATGGCCTCCCCAGCTGACGCCGATCCGGAAGTATTCGAGCCGGTCCGCCCACGCTTTCATATTCTCGGCAGGCAGGTCGGTCTCGAAGGAAAACAGGCTGCTCGATCCGCTCATTTGCCGCCGGGCTAGTTCATGCTGCGGGTGGGAAGCAAGCCCCGGATGGTTCACCTTCCTCACGAACGGAAGACTTTCCAGATGGCGGGCGACGGTCAGCCCGCTCTGCTCCTGCTTCTCCAGCCGCAAAGGCAGCGTTCGCAGCCCCCGCATCGCAAGCGAGGCCGAGTGCGGAGTCATAATCCCTCCCAGCAGCAAGTATTCGCTGGCGTTAATCCGATTGATGTTCTCCGCAGATCCGATCAGCACCCCGCCGATGATATCGCTGTGTCCCCCGATATATTTGCTCATGGAATGAAGTACGAAATCAATCCCGTGCTCGAACGGGTTTTGCAAACACGGCGTCGCCCACGTATTGTCGATCATGGTCACGGCCCCGATGCTTTTCGCCAAACGGGCGCAGGCGCTTAAATCTTGAAGCTGGAACGTCATGGTGGTAGGACTTTCCAGATATACCAGCTTCGTATTCGCCCTGACCGCTGCCTGAATAGCTTCGAGCGAAGCGCCGTCCACAAAGGTCGTCTCGACGCCATACCGCGTTAGAAAACCCGTCAACAGCTCCCGCGTCGGCCCATACACCTGATCGATGCAAATGATATGGTCGCCCGCCCGGACATTCGCCAGGATCGCGGTGGAGATGGCGGCCATGCCCGAAGCGAAGCAGCGCGCTTTCTCGCCCCCTTGAAGCGCAGCCAGCCGCATTTCCAGTTGACGTACCGTCGGATTATTCCCCCGCGTGTACACGAACGAATCGCTCGCGCCTGCAGACGCACGGTCAAACTCCTCGTACGTGGCGAAGGTGAACAAGCTGTTTTGGTAAATCGGCATGACCACGGCGCCCCGGTGCAGCTCGTCATGAGGATCGTGGGCTACCTGCGTACTCGGATCGATAACATTTTTGCGGGTACGGCCGTCGGTTTGACCATCCAATTTAGGGTTCACGGGAATCGGTCCTTTCAATATGGTTTTGACTATCCTTTTACCGCTCCCTGCGTCAAGCCTTCGACGATGAATCGCTGACAGATGGCGAATAAAATGACCGTCGGGACAATGGACAACACGGTTGCGGCAGACATCGATCCCCAATCGATATCAAATTTCGTAATAAAGGAGTTCATGGCGACCGGCAGCGTCTTGGAGCTTTCCTTGTCAATAAACATGATGGCCATGAACAGTTCGTTCCAGTTCTGGACGAAGGCAAAAATAAACGTGGCCGAAATTCCCGGCATCATGACCGGCACGATGACGCGAAACAAGGCGCTCAGCCTTGAGCAGCCGTCAACCATCGCCGCTTCCTCCAGGCTCGCCGGAATTCTTTGAAAAAAACCTCGCAGCATGATGGTGCAGAACGGTACGAGACCGACCGTGTACATCAGGATCAGAGAGCCCTGCTTATTCAGCAGTCCCATGCGGGACATCATCAGATAGAGCGTACTGAATCCGATAAAAAGCGGAACCATCTGGGTAACGAAAAAGGCGATCATCAACTGCTTGCTGCCCCGAAACGTGAACCGGGCCAGGACGTATCCGCTCAGAACGGTCACAACCAGCACGACGGCCGCCGAAGTGAGCGAAACGATAAGACTATTGCCGATGTAAATATGGAACTTCGAGATTTTAAAGATCTGAATATAGTTTTCAAACGAGATTCGTTCGGGCCAATACTGCAAAGGCAGTGTAAAGATCTCGTTGCGAGGCTTGAGCGAAGTAATGACCATCCAATACAACGGAAATACCATAAAGATCAAATACAGGCCAAGAGCGGCCGCCTTGCCTGCCTTTCCGGCAAAAGCCAGCTGTTTCTTCCGCTACACCAGCAATTTGAGTTTGAAAAGTCCGGCGATCACGCGCTGCTCTCTCATTATAGCAAGTATCCACGGGAAAAGAACCCCGCTATACAATCTTTACCAAACGCTTCGCAAAGAAAGTTTTGTAAACGTTACTATCGTCTTATCGGCTGTCTTTTAGACCTTCGGTTAATTTCTGCAGAAAAAGAAAAACACCTGTGGCAAGGTGTTTTCTAGGTCCGAACAAACTTAATTCGCTCTTTGAAGAAACCATTTTTGATTGTCCGTGTTTTGAAAAGACCATTGGTGCAAAAACGCCGGATCTTCAGTCCTGCCGTTTTTCACATCCAGAACTTTGCCGCTATGCTTGGCGGTAATTTTGTAAGATCCGTCGCCCAGGGGCTCGATGCTCCACCTTTGATTATTCCCGCCGTTATCGGACCATTGATAAATATACGCCCCGTCAGCGTAGGAGTTATCGGCAACATCGAGCACTTTACCGCTATGTACGGCAACAATTTTATAGAAGCCGTCGCCCGTCGAAACGATTCTCCACTGTTGATTGCCCCTATTATTATAAGTCCAGGTTTGGATGGCCGCGCCATCGTCCGAGGAACCATTCCTTACATCCAGCGCTTTGCCACTATGCTTGGCGATGATGTTGTAAATGGCCGAAGGGTCAATATCGACTGCCGCTTCCGCAGACTTGGCCCCTGTACCTACGATGGCCAGCAGCACGAAACAAAAGCTAATACTTAACGCGATCACCCAATTTTTGTAAGATTTCAGAGACTTAAGCACATTTACCACTCCTCATTTTTGATGTTCGAAACATTGCGATTTCGTTCAAGCCATCTCCAGAATCGACTGCCTGTTCGTTCAAATAAAATTTAAACCATTAGATCACCTCTGCTTGTATATTCTAGGAAACTACTATATTATACCATACGTTATGGTAAAATTATACATATATTTTGAGGATTAATACAAGCAATAAAAAACAAGCAGGCTGTCTTTAAATGACAACCTGCCTGCTTCTGAATTCGTCGTTGTTACGGGGTGACCGTAATAATCTGATTCAATGGTCTGCTATCCCCTTTTATGTTGATTAGCTTATTATTATGGTCATAGGCCCTCATTTGTGAAGAACCGCTGCCATCGAGGAATATCCCATTTACATCATTTTTAGGCGAGCCATCCTTAATTCCAAAATACTGTTGAATCGCCGCCCGAAATGCCTCGGCAGTACATTTCGTATCTGTCACAATTAAATAAATTCCCGAACCGCTATAAACCATGGCCGTTCGTTGGGCTAACCCATCCGGGTTCGGCAGCTTTTCCTTTTTCATTGTGTCTTTCCAGTTTGCCGAACCAAGGCTCATCGACACTCCGCCTTGCGCCCAATAATTCGTATGCCCTACCGCTTTGTTGACTTCCCAACCGTTATTTAACACTTTATATAGAAACTTTCTGTTTTTCGCATCCCAAATAATCGTGCCTTGGTTTCCCGAATTGTACCATCCGTTATTGCCGGCTTTATCTGTGCCGATGACCGGTTTTCCATTATTTATAGCAATATTGTGTGTTTTTTTCATACCAGTCGTTCCTTCGACTTGATCAGAAAAAAATCCGCCATTTATACCAATATAACTAGTATGCTCCAAGTTAGCGCTAAGATTGAGAGCTTTCAACTGAATATTACCGGGACTCGTTTGAATGACATTTAAATTAACTTTATTAGCCGGATAAGTAGAGTATTTGTATGATGTCGGGCCACCTATGCCTGCAAAACTGCTATTCGGAATAACGAATGTCAACAATGCAGTCAACGCCATAATAATAGAAAATCGCTTTTTCATCCAATTCGCCTCCAACCGATGAGTTTGTGCATTTCAACCATATAATACCGTATCTCACCGTTCAAAACCCATTTTGGATTATCTCGCAGAAAAATGAAATGATCCGGCGCAAAAATTGTCGAATGCCATATTAATCGAATTGCTTCATGAACATGGAACGGGGTGCCCCTGATTCTTTCTCCGGCTCTGTGCTAGCGTTTCCCGAGCAACTTCTTCCGGGTCAGTCAAAGGCTATCCTCAGCTCGGCCTTTGTCAATGGGAACACCGCCTACTGTTTCTTTGCGGTAAAATCAAAGGAACCGTTATTTCTAACGGATCCCAACAATTGGCTATAGTCCTCTAATACGAAATCTGTAATCCTCTCCCCCGTTGCCATTTCCGGATACCACTCTAGCTTCGTAACTTCCGTATTCTGCACCCTCAATATCTTTGGTGAATTTATAATTATTGCTTCGATTTGCCTCATAAGTAGCAACTTTCTTTCGCTTATTAGGGTTGTTTTCCGGATCTGGAATGTAATAAATGTAAACCTTGACATCTTGTTTTGATGTTCCTACATAGCCAACCCGAAGATCATTCCCATCTGCTTCTGTAAAGTCAAAAGAATATTCGTCATAACCTTGGTTAGAAATATATGTGTCACCGCTATCTACAAGTAGATCGCCTACGTCGAAGGTACCAATTTCATTCTGCCACACCATGTTTGTAGTTGGTATTGCAGGTTGTGCTGCACTAGCACCAATCGGTATTGCTGCTACAATGGTTGCAATTGCTGTCATAGTGATGAGTTTCTTCTTCATTTCTTTTTCCTCCTCGCTTTTTGAATTAAATTTGTTCTTACCACCATTAATATAAATCAAATTACTGTTATTTGTATTTATTTTTATTATCTGGCATAAAAATAGCATTATCTTGCACAAAAAATGTCGAATACCCGACTGCGTACAAAACAAAAAGCACCACGAAGGTGCCCAGGCTGTCGACAAAGCTCTGTTTTTAAAAGGCTCGCTTGAATAATTATTTTAATTCCTGAAATATCGAGTATATAAAAATAAGAAGATCGCCCTATCCGGCTAGCTTGGCCAGGTGGTTGGCTATCTTCTTGACGTTCTGGCAGATGGCAGTCATGAGCGCTTGCTATAAGACTTTTTTCTTGCCGCGGAACCGGCAATAGCGAAGTCCATGGAGCTCTTTGGCATCCGCGAAACTTCGCTCAATCGTTTGGTACCGGAGACGGTACAGATATTTGCCCGAGCGAGAGCGCCCGTTTTGTTTTACCCACTCCTTGCTATCCTGCCAACATGTCGTGTCAGAATCCTTTGTTTGTTCCTTGAACGTGTACACTGGGATAGTAACGGACAGTCTTTGCAAATCTCAGGATCCGACTTGTACTGGAGGTAACCCTCCCGGTCTGTCATGGCATAGGTCAGCTCTTGTTTTTGCAGACAGATGTACTGGTCGCGCTCTCCGGTGATCCAAATAGAAGAAGCCCTCCGGTTTGCCGTCGCGCACCGTATACCCACTGTCGGGTCCGTTGTGCTCACTTTTGTTTCCTTAGTCTGGGTCACCTCCTTCCGGGGCTTTAAAGCTTTTTTCCATGAGCTTCCCGATCGGCCTGAATGGCCTCGTCCAAGTCATCCAGATAGGTTTTGACGCTCTTTTCGACTTCTTGCTTGATGAATTTACGCTTATTGGCTTTGGCTTTGTGATGGGTCGAATCCGTGATGAGCACGCGGCCTGCAACCATCCGAAGCTCAATGGCTTTGAACACAACATGGTCAAAGATTTCTTGGACAACATCGCTGTCCTGAAGTCGCTTGCGATTCAAGCTCAAGGCGCTGTGATCCGGAACACGGTCCGTTAAACCCAATCCGACAAACCAGCGATAGGCCACGCCACGTTGAGTTGAATTTCGCGCTCAAGCTGGCGCTCAGAACGAATGCCGTACAGATAGCCAATAAACATCATTTTGAAGAGCATGATCGGATCAACCGAAGGGCGGCCGTTATCTTCGCAGTAATATGGCTTCACTTTTTCAAGGTAAAGGAAAAGTCAATGTGTTTGTGGATCTTACGGAGCAAATGATTTTGAGGAACGAGTTCTTCCAAACAAACGAATTCGTAGCTGTTTTGCACATTCGGATTAGAGCGAAGCATGCAACCACCGCCTTGTTAGGATAATAATATTATATCATATTAACGCGTTGAATAGATAAATAATGCAAACAAAGAAAATAGCCTGTTGAGGGGTTTCTCAACAGGCTGGCTGTATAACCTACAGTAATTTTGCATCGCCCCGATAGGGCTTGAAATATTTCTTTTCCGCCCCAGTTGACGCGGCTATATTTAATTCTGTAGCCTGATCACAGTATGCTGAGTCTTGTAATCGTTCGACATTTTGGACTCGAAACTCACAATTTTCAAACCGTCCAATATAGAATTAACAAATGACTCAAAATCCTGCCGCATTAATAATTTGATATCTTTAAACCAAATTTCGAATATATTTTTCTTCCTCAAGAAATTGAAAGCGTGAATTTCTAGAGGCGTGAATGTCGCGTAATATACCAACAAAGTTTCATCACCCCGAATTGGTGATCAAAATTCAAATTACGATGAAAAGACTGCCTATTAATCTCGTACACATGAAGAAGTTTCTTTAGTTACCTTTCTTACAAAAATAATAATTTCAGTAGTTATATTTCCCCGCCAAAGATGGCCACATTCTGCCGGTCAGGACCAAACACCTGCCCGTTCCATTTCAATACGGTCTGTACAAATCCGAGTGAGTCAGCATTGTACCTCCCGGCTATCCTCTGATACGCTTCGAGCTCATATGTGCCGTCCCTGTTAAAATCAACCGGGTATAAACCAGACAAAGGATTTACCCAACCGTTTATCGGTGCCTTCAAAACACCTTGCTGGGTATAAATTTCAGATAAATATTCCTTACCCTTATAAGTAAGGTCAATAATATACTTTTCTTTTAGGGAATAATTGATCACCGCTGCTCTGTATTGATTTTCATAAGTCACATCGTACTTATAGATTTCATTGAATACATCAGAATTAAAAATCTGTCGGAGTTGACCGTTAATATAAGAAAATACATACGCATAAATAGCACCGGCGCTTCCTCCAGTATCAATGACCACTAAAATATCATCCACCTTATTGCCTGTAAAATCGCCAAGAAAAAGTGTCGGATTGTATCCGGCGTTATTTTTTAAGAGGATTGGCTTATAGTGATGTGTTTTCCCATTTTGGACGACCAAAGTTATATTTCTCCAAAAAGGACTATCCGGGGTTTTATTTGCGGTAAGAAGGACATTGTCCTTGATCCCGTCCCCGTCAATATCGCCCCGCTTTGCAGTCACTATGGAAGGTCTTTTCGGATTCATTTCTCTTGGAGGAACAGATTGGAGGCTCACCTGCATTTCCAGCAGTTCCCGCTTTGAAGGGTAAGGATTTGGAAACGACAAGGCGTTATCAATCGTTTGCAGCGCTTCGTTGGTTAATCCGGCTCGTCCCTGTGCATCAGCCAAACAGTACCAGTAATAAGGGTGATTCGTTTCTCGTATTTTTGCGTAATAGTAATGGATCGCTTTTCCGAAATCATACGTGTCCATCTTTATCCCACCTGTCTCTTTATTCCCAATGTAAAATTATATGCAGGAATGCGGGGGAATATGGCCCGATACAAAAATAAGGAGCGCAATTCTTGCTAAAGAAAAAGAACCATTACTTTAAGTACACAAACTTTATTACCCTAATACCTTCAAAGGTATTCATTGATTACTTAGCTTTTCGTTGCAACTTTAGTTCCTCTGTTGCATTCCAAGTTCTTCACGTTTAATAAATAGTGAAAAATCCCTTCGAAAGCCAAACCAGAGAAAAGCGTGTTAACAGCTCCAGACATACCTCCTGCCGTCCCACGATGCTCATCATCAAACTGATAAGTCATAAATATATAGATTATACCATCAACAATTAAATAATATATATGGAGAAGCTAACTAAAAATCAGCCTCCCCCACCTGGAATAGGCTGCTTAATTTATTTGCTTCAATCTTCTGCTTGGCCCGCTCAATGTTCGTCTGAACAGTCTTTTTCTTCATATCCAACTCCTCTGCAATCTGCCTCATTGAGAACCGGAAGGCGATATGTAGTACAAAACATTGTCGTTTCCGTTCGGACAAATTGCACATCGTATCTTGAAGTTGAACCGTTCGTCTTCGGTCAGCTCCCGACCGGCCATGCCGGCTTGGTAACTAGTGCCC
>NZ_BSDJ01000032.1 GCF_027925525.1 Paenibacillus tyrphae
ATTTAGCTGCGGGTACGTTCTTACTTCATTGCATTATATTTGAGTGCATATACAAAATTTCCATAACGCATTGCCAAAGTTACAGCTTCTTCACGCGTGGTCATATCATTCGGGGCAATTGTGTAATTTTCCCGACCGACAAGTAAGTTGTAATTCGTAGCAATTGCTAATTGTTCCATATAGGTTTCGTTAATATCGCCAGAATCTATAAAGGTTTGAAGCTTTTTCGGATCGTTGTTCAATTCGAAATTAGCCATTTCCGATACTTTTGCATCACCTGCGTAGTTCTTCATGGTGACTTCTGGTCAAAAACCTAGTTGCTATTCGAACGGCTTCAGTGGCAACTGAAACGGTATGCTGATAGGTTCCGTGCTCATCATGATGAACAAAAAAACGTTCAATATCTTTCTTAAGATCTCCGGTAAACGAAATGCCCTCGGTATACCTTTCGTAAACGATACCCACTACATCACCCCTAAATTAAGAATCGATATCTTTTAGCAAATAGACGCCAAGTGGTGGTCATTTCTGGTTGCAAATGCTCTAACCGATCGTCAAAAAAAGCTGCCATAATTCCGGCAGCCTCTCGTCATGATCCGCTTATTTTCGCTTGATTATTCTTGCTTCGCAGCCACGGCTTCGGCCGTATCGCTCATCCGGCCCCGGTACGTTTCCCCCCACTGCTTCATCTGCAAAATGATCGGTTCCAGCGTCCGGCCGAATTCGGTGAGCGAATATTCCACTTTAGGTGGAACCTGCTGGTATACTTCGCGATGCACGATGCCGTCTTCTTCCAGCTCCCGAAGCTGCAGGGTCAGCATCCGTTGAGTAATGGCCGGGCAAATGCGGCGGAACTCGTTGAACCGTTTCGTTCCGTTGATCAAATGGTAGAGCAGGATACCCTTCCATTTGCCTCCGATGACATCCAGCGTAAACTCGACAGGGCAGCCTTCAAAATTGGGAACGCTACAGCCGCCGTTTATTTTCTTGCTCATTCGCTCATTTCCTTTCAGTATATAAATGTATACTATAAGCATTTCTGGATGTACCTATGTTCATTAAGTATATCACAGAAACGGCACACCGATATGATAATGATCTCGCGAAAAATAAAAAGCGAAGGTTCCCGAAAACGGAAAGCCTTCGCTTGCAGATGATACGATTCACAGAATGTCCCGCCGTCTGAACTCGGTGAAGCCGAAGACGGTGACCAGAAGAAAGACAAGGGCTACCGCGGCGTATAGCAGTGGACCTTTGCTGAAGGTGCTGCTTTGGCTGGCGAGCGCGGCCATCGTCGGGTAGGTCCACGGATAGACGATCCAATATTTCGTATTGGCCACGAGGAGCGAGGGGATCGCCAGCCCGATCCCGATGCCTAGCGGGATGCCGATATGGCGGTAGCGCAGACTGAGCCAGAATTGGATCGCCATAATCGGCAGTACCGCCGGGATCAGGCGCAGAAGCGGCAGCGCGATCCGGTCCAGCGGGATCGGGCCGTTCGCCCCGGCGAGCAAGCCCGCAGCGACGATGCTTGCGCCGAAGACGGCGATATTCAGGACGACCAGCAGCAGCGCGATGCTGAACTTGGCCGCATAAATATGCCCGCGTCTCACCGGCAGCGCAAGCAGATGCTTCCAGCCGTTATGGCTGTGCTCGATGCGGATCATAAGCGCGACAACAATAGCGATAAAAAACGGCAGCAGCATCGGCGGGTAAAAAATGAGACACTGCTCGATAATGACGGTCCAATCGTCCCGGGTCCATACGTCAGTGTAGCGGGTAAAATTGCCGACGCCTTGAGCGGTTAACAGGATCGGCATCAGAATAACGATCCACAAAATGCGCGAATGCTTTAATTTCAGCCATTCGGCGGCGAATAGCGACTTCATCTCCAGCGTACCTCCTTGGCTTGCGATTACAAAATATCCCTTTTCCCGAATTCAAGCATACCGGCCAGCAGCGCTGCGGTTCCGAAGAGCAGCCCGCTCACAATCGAGACGCCCACGTCCCCTTCCGGACCCGGCATGGCGAACAGCGGGGCCGCATACGGGATGTAGCGCATCCACTCCGACTGGGCGAGGAAGATCGCGCCTACCGTGCCCGATACGCCGACAGCGACCGGAATGATCGTATTGCGGAAGCGGGAGCTGAGCCAATGCTGCACGCTTGCGATGCCGAGCGACGAAAAGATCAGGTACAGCGCGTATTGTCCATACAGGCCGAAGGGAAACGGCTCGGGAAAGCCGATGACGAACCCGCCCAGCCGCAGGCCGGCCATAAGCGCCAGCACCGACAAGACGGTCGCGAGCACAATGACGAGCCACTTGGCCGCATACACGTGTCTCCGCCGCACCGGCAGGCTCAGCAGGTGCTTCCAGGCATTCTCGCTATATTCGCGGAAATGGACGATAGCCGCCAGCAGCGTAACCCCGATCGGGAGGAAGAAGGCCCATAGAAAAAACACTTCGTTCAGCATCGCTTCCCACGACGTTTTCCCTGCATACCTCTGCATCAAATAATCGTAGCGCAGATACATATTCAGGAAAATCAGTACGGATACGAGGGCCGGACCGCCGAAGGCAAGCTTCCACAGGACGCCTTTTTTCTGCTTGTACAGTTCCGCCGCAATGACGCTCCATGCCTTCACAAGCTTTGCGCTCCCTTCGTCATCGTCAGGAAAATGTCTTCCAGCGACGGTGTATTTTCACTGACGTGCGAGACGTCGAAGCCGGCCGTAACCAGCTCGCGGTTCAGACGGGCAGCATTCGTTCCCGACATGTCGACGTACAGGCTGTTGTGACGCTTTTCCACTTGATGGCCCCGGGCCAGCAGGAAATTTCCCGCTTCGACGAACGGGGCGGCATCGATCCGCAGCATCGTTTTGTTCTGCTCCCGCAGCTCCTGAAGCGAGCCTTGGAACAGCAGCTCGCCCTTATAGATAATGCCGACACGGCTGGCAATCAGCTCGATTTCGTTCAAAATATGGCTGGAGACAAGCACCGACAAGCCGCGTTCCTCCGGCAGGCGGGCGATCAGCTCGCGGATTTCGAGAATGCCGGCGGGGTCCAAGCCGTTGGTCGGCTCGTCGAGCACGAGCAGCATCGGATTGCCCAGCAGCGCCTGCGCGATACCGAGCCGCTGCTTCATGCCGAGGGAGAACGTTTTGACTTTTTTGTTGCGCCATTCGGACAGCCTTACCGTTTCCAGCACTTTGTCGATGTCGGTTTTCCTTGCGCCTAGAAGCTTGCGGGTGATCTCCAAATTGTCATAGGCGCTCAGATTGCCGTAATAGGACGGAGACTCGACCAGCGAGCCGACCCGGCGTAAGATATCGAGCCGGTGCCGGGCCAAGTCTTGCCCGAAGACGCGCACCTCACCCTGCGTCGGACGGATCAGTCCGAGCAGCATGCGGATCGTCGTCGTTTTGCCTGCGCCGTTCGGACCGAGGAAGCCGTACACTTCGCTCGGCCTTACCTGCAAGTCGACTCCTTTGACCGCGGCGAACGACTTGAATTGTTTTGATAACCTTTTCGTTTCCAAGATGAATTCGCTCATAAAAAAACCATGCTCCTTTCGTTCGACAAGAGCATGGTATCGTATGGAATTTAAGCTTCGCTTCAGTTTACCTTAAATCCGCCTTAAGTTTGCGGAAAATGAACAAGGATCGTCGTACCGTGCCCAGGCCGGCTCTCTACTTCGACCTTTCCGTCGTGCGCTTCGATAATTTGTCGGGCGATCGCAAGTCCGAGCCCCGAGCCTTGATGGCTTGCCGCCGTATTCGTGCCGCGGTAGTAACGGTCGAACAGCTTGGCCATATCTTCCTTGGAGATGCCTACGCCGTTGTCGGCGATGACCACGCGCACGCCGCTCTCATTGCCCGAGACGGCGACCTGCACCTGCGTCCCCGCGGGATTGTGCACAAGCGCGTTGAAGAGCAGATTCAGGAACGCGCGCTGCAGCAGCTTGGCGTCAAAGGACAACGGGATCGTCTGCGGACTCGCATCGAACGATATCGTCCGGTCCTCGCCTTCCGGACTGTTAAGCAGCAAAATGACGGTTTCCTGCAGCAGCCGGACGACATCGCTTTCCCGCTTATCCATCGGCAGGAGATTGTGCTTAAGCTGAGACGTCAGCCGCAAATCGTCCAGCAAACTCTCCATATAAGCGGCATTGCGCACGATCGTTGCCGCATAGCCGGTCCGCTCGTCGGGACTGAGGTCGTAGTTTGTCTCGGCAAGCACTTCGCCGTAGCCTTTGATGGAGGAGAGCGGCGTTTTCAAATCGTGGGACAAGCCGGCGATCCATTCCTCCCGCATGCGGTCCACGCGATCCCGGTGCTGCTTAAGGGACGACAGCGTAGAGGAGAGATGGAGCAGGCTGCGGTACACATCTTTATAGATTCCTTTCGGCGCAAGGCGAAGCTCATAACGGCCGTCCGCAAGCTCGCGGATCGCGTCGATGACGGTTCGTACCGGTTTGGACAGTCTCCTAGCGAACAAATAGCCGATGATCAACGTACCGCCCAACGTCACCCCGAGGAGTATGTAAAGGCCGTTCGGAAAAAAGGTGTGCACATTTTTCGGGCTGATGTACAAAAAATATTTAGTTACCGTTTCCGCCGGGAAGCCGATCATGTAGCTCCAATGATAGCCGTTATCTTCCACTCGGCTGATAAAGACGGTAAAATCTTGGACGGCATATTTATAAAAAAATGCGATTTCGCTGGGCGAGTAATGCGTCAAGGCGGAAGGCGGCTTATGATAGGCGAACGCTTCCGCGCCGGATTCGTCCAAGATTTGAATCCAGGCCCGCTGGCGGTTCAATTCCTCCAGACCTTCCGGGGTGACGTACGGGCGTCCGCCCTGCAAGGCGATGCGCTGCCCGAAATCGTGCGTAAACCGCTCGGCGAAAGCGGCCGTTCTTCCGTTTTCAAACGCCGGACCGCCAGCTAAAAAATACAGTGCCGTATAATTGACGATCAGAATCAAGATCGCCAGCGTCGACATGGATAACAGGAATTGGATAATGACTTTCCACTTCACGGCCGTCCGTCCTTTCGCTGCAGCTTATAGCCGAGTCCCCGCACGGTCAACAAATATTCCGGCTCCGACGGCTTGTCCTCCAGCTTTTCCCGCAGGTGGCGCATGTGCACCATCACCGTATTGTCATACCCCGTATACGAATCGCCCCATACCGTTTCGTACAAATGCGCTTTGCTGAACAGCTGTCCCGGGTGCCGGGCCAAAAACAGCAGCAGCTGGTATTCTTTGGCGGTGAGCGTCACGGGAATGCCGTGCTTGCGTACTTCGCCCTGTTTCTCGTCGATCGTCACGCTGCCGAATTCGTAAATGCTTCGGCTTTCCTCCTGCATGGCCGCGTACCGGTTGCGGCGGAAGTACGCCTTCATCCGGTACGCGACTTCCTTCGGGCTAAACGGCTTTGTAATATAGTCGTCGCCGCCGAGGCTGAGCCCCAGCAGCTTGTCCACGTCTTCGTTTTTGGCGGACAGGAAAAAGATCGGCGCAAGCGTGAATTGCCGCAGCTGCTGGCAGACGGTAAAGCCGTCGAGATCCGGCAGCATGACGTCGAGGACGATCAGATCCGGCTTTTCGCTGCGGCACAGCTCGATGCCGGCCAGACCGGTGGCCGCTTTGAATACCAGGCGGAAGCCTTCTTTGCGCAGCACGGCATCAAGGAGGTTGACGAGGTCCGGTTCATCGTCGATGATGACGATTTTTTTGCCCGCGATATCGGTCATCTCATGGAGCATGGCGCTTCCTCCTTTGCAGGTTTCGTTCGATATCAAGGGGCTGTAAGGACCAGCTCCATCAGCGGGAGCTTCCGGTTCGGGAAAACGGTGGACTCGATCTCACCGATCCGCACGGCGCCCATTTTGGCGTAAAATGCTTCCGCATGCGGATCGCTGTGAATGCGGATGCGCGGGAGGCGAAGCTCGTCGGCGGTAGCAAGCATATGGCTCCACAGCCGTTTTCCGTACCCGCGGCCGATGTATTCGGGGGCGATAAACAGGCTGTCCAGCTCTGCCACGGCATCGGACGAAGCGCCCGAACCCGGAGGATGCAGGCTGTAAAAGCCGGCGATTTCACCGTCGTCCGTCTCAAGCAGGTAGACGGCTGACGAACGGATATGTTCGGGGCGCAGTGTCAGGTCCTCGCGGCAGGCTTCCATAAACTGCGGATCATAGCCCCAATAAGCCTTCGAGCGAAATGACAGCTCGCTGAGCTGCATCGCGTCATGAGCCGTAGCGCGGCGGATCGTCATATTCGAAGTACCTCCCATTGAACATGTGTTTTTCCTAAATATACACCTATTTTTCTTCGATCGGTCCACTTACCCATACGCAGAAGGGCGAACCGACATACGCTGATGTATCAGACAAGTCGGATACAGTTTCTCGGCTAAGGAAGGGATCGACGAATGAACAATAAAAAGCATCGTGCAGCTCCAAAACGAGCTTCGGCCCGTACTGCCAAACCGGCTAAACGAGGAGCCTCCTGCCCGCTGCGTCAGGTACATCCGGCTCCCCATATGAATACGGCACAGGTGCGGGGATTGTTCAGCCCGCTAGGCATCGGCGGAGGCCTAGGCGGCTTCTCCAGTATTGGACGCACCATCGGTGGCGTACCCGGCGGAGGCTTAGGTACGGCGGAGGTAGCCAAAGGCGCAGGTGGCGGCGGGAGCTTCCTTTCGTTTTTCAATTCGATCGGGGGTCTCGACGGCATCATTTCCACCATGGGGAAGGTGCAGAAGGTGTTCACCATCGCAAAGCAGGTCGGCCCGATCTTCAAGCTGTTCAGCAGCTTCGGGGGCTTGGGCGGTCTGTTCGGCGGAGCGAAGGTCAAGAGCCTCCGGCTTCCGGCCAAGGCCGTACGCAAGCCACGTTCCCGGGCGGTTGCGAAGCCCGCGCGAGCCGCGGGACCAAAGCGGACTGCAAGATAAGCGCGGCCGAGGGGCCGTCAAAGCACAAATATCCGGCTCAAATTCCTCGGCCCACGGGGAATTTGCCGGATATTTTTTTGCCCTTGCTTTATAAAGGGACGACCTGCTTTTGTTTTTCTTTGTAGTACACCCATTCGCGGAACCCAATTTCCTTCAGCCTTGCCGCCACTTCTTCCCAGTCGTCGCCAACCCGGGAAGGGACGTGCGCGTCCGAGCCGAACGAAACCTGAACGCCGAAATGAAGCGCCCGCTCCAAAATCTCGTCGATCGGGTACCAGCCACCGCAATCCTTCGTTTTGCCGGAGGTGTTGATCTCGATAGCGATGTCGTACTTCGCGATGGTTTGCAGCGTGCGGTCTACCGCGTCGGTCTGAATATCGGAGAAGGCCGGGTAGAAGCCGCGCATCGCGTCGATGTGGCCGAGAATCTGGAACATGCCGCTGCGCGCGGACTGCTCGATCAGATCGTAGTACAGCTCCTTTTGCTCCACCTTCTGACGGTCCGTCAGTCCGTTCCACCGCTTCCGGTTGAAGATGCTGACGCCGCCGGACAAATGCACCGACCCGATGATATAGTCGAACGGATACTGCTCGTACACTTTGCGGTACACGTCCGCCACTTCGGGGAAGAAATCCGATTCGACTCCGAGCAGAACGTCAATACGCCCGCGGTACTCCTCCTTCAGCTTCAGCACTTCCTCCACGTAACGGGCGAATTCGCTCTTCGCCATCGTGATGCCGGGCTGCTCCCGGTCCACGCTGCTTGCAAAGTACGGCGAATGATCGGAAATTCCGATGACTTGCAGGCCGTTTTTGATCCCCGCTTCGATATAATCGCGGATCGTTCCGGTCGCGTGACCGCACCGTTCGTGATGCGTATGCAAATCGAATTTCATGGCGTTCCCTCACTCCGAACCTATGAATTGAGTTTCCTGCATGCCCTTTAAATCTTCCAGAAACTGATGCAGCGCCGAGCTCAGATAGCGTCCAGACTTGTACACCACCCCGACCGGGTGGCTGATTTCGAGCTCGTTCACCTTGATCATCTTGAGCGTCCCAAGGCGCAGCTCGCTTTGGATCGACAGCTTCGAGATGATCGCCGCCCCGAGGTTCAACTCCACCATCCGTTTCACTTCCTCGCTGCTGGACAACTCCATCACGACCTGTGGGGTGATATACAGCTGCTTCAGAATTTGATCTACGAACCTCCGTCCGGCCGTTTCCGGAGATAGCATGATCAGCGGCAGCTCGTGAAGCCGCTCGATCGGCACATGCGCGAACCGCGCAAGCGGATGATCGGGGGAGACGACCAGCTCGAACGTATCGTAATAAAGCACGGAGCTTTCAAGCGCGGGATGCTTGTCGAACAGGTAGGTGATGCCGATATCGATCGTTCCGTTCTCGACACTGTGCATGATTTGCGAGGTGGTCATCGAATGGATGGTCGTTTTGATCAAGGGGAACTGGTTCTGAAAATAAGACAGCACCCTTGGCAAAATTTGAATCGCGATCGAAGTTGTCGTTCCCAGATGAATATGTCCTTGCGGCGTTTGATTCAAATCCGAAAGCCGCTGCTTCAAATCTTCGACCGTCTGTAAAATAATCTCCGCATGTTCAAGAAAGACTTGGCCGCTGTCGGTTAGCGTAACCGGCTGGTTGCGGTCGATCAGCACCGTTTTGAATTCGTCTTCCAGACTTTTAATTTGCGCCGAGACGGCCGGCTGGGTCAGATTCAGAATTTCGCCCGCTTTGCGAAAGCTCATAGTCTTGGATATCGTAATGAGCGTTTCCAACTGATTGAGATTCACATCGTTCCTCCTCACCGGGGCGCGAACGCTTTCAATAGCATTCTCAAAATAAGAAAATTTTATCATTTATTTAGTAAGCATAAATACAATTTCTTGACTTACTCCATTATATGATACTTGAAAGATTAGGGCAAACTACGCCCAGAGAAAAAAATCACACGTACTCTTGTCACCTACTCAAATTTGAGTATAATTTAGTTTAGCACTAAAAATACATCCAGGTAAAGTAAGGAGCAATTTATGGTTCAGAAAAAAACAAATACCGCATGGACGGTCGCCGCGTTGATGCTCGGGCTGCTGCTGGCTTCGCTCGATCAGACGATCGTCTCGACCGCCATGCCGACGATTATCGGTAAGCTCGGAGGACTCGACAAGTACGTATGGGTATTTTCCGCGTACTTGATCGCCAACGTCGTCTCGATGCCGATCTTCGGCAAGCTCGGCGATATGTACGGCCGGAAGCTGTTTTTCCTGCTCGGTCTTGTCGTGTTCATGATCGGCTCGGCGCTTTGCGGCACTTCGACGACGATGACGCAACTGATCGTTTACCGCGCCATCCAAGGGATCGGCGGCGGCGCGCTGATGCCGATTACGTTCGCTATTATCTTCGATATTTTTCCCCCGGAGAAGCGGGGTAAGATGCAAGGTCTGTTCGGTGCCGTCTTCGGCATATCGAGCGTGCTCGGGCCGCTGGCGGGCGCTTATTTCACCGATCACGTGAATTGGACGTGGATTTTCTACATTAATCTGCCGCTTGGTATCGTATCGTTGATTCTTATTTCGCTGTTCTATCATCCGGTGCTGCCGAACAATCCGAACCAAAGAATCGACTGGCTGGGGACGTTCGTCTTTGCCGTTTCGATCCTGAGCCTGATGTTCGGATTGGAGCTCGGGGGCAAGGAGTACGCATGGGATTCGGTGCAGATCATCGGCTTGTTCGCTATCGCGATCGTCTTCCTTCTGCTGTTCATCCGCATCGAGATGCGCGCCGCTGCCCCGGTCGTGCCGCTTCCGCTCTTCGGCAACCGGTTGTTTACCGCCAGTATGGGCGTCTGTTTCTTCTACGGGGCGCTGATGATGTCGGCGGCGACGTATATCCCGCTGTTCATTCAAGGGGTATTCCAAGGGTCGGCGACGAGCGCCGGACTCGTACTGACGCCGATGATGCTCGGCGTGGTTGCCAGCAGCGCGATCGGCGGGCGTTTTATCGGAAAGCTGTCGTACCGGGGGATCATGCTCGGCTCCGTGCTGCTGCTGCTGATCGCAACCTCGCTGCTTAGCCTTGTATCCGTCGATACGCCCCGTTGGCAAATTACGCTTTATATGATTCTCATGGGGCTCGGCATCGGCACGGGCTTCCCGGTGACGTCGATTTCTTCGCTGCATAACGTTGACTTCCGGTTTCGCGGCACTGTCACCTCGCTGGTCGGCTTTTTCCGTTCGATCGGCTCAGCCGTCGGCCTGACGGTGCTGGGCGCGATGCAAGCGTCCGCGCTAAGCCGCCGGTTGGCTGAGCTGTTGCCCGCCGGAGCGGGTGCGAAGACGCCGGCCGATCCGCGGGCGCTGCTGTCGCCGGAATTTCAGGCGAACGTTCCGAAGCCGGTGCTGGAGCAAATGATGGTCGGTCTTGCGGATTCCATCGCCTATGTATTTCAAGTGACCATCGTTATGGCCGTGCTCGCGCTCATCTTTATTTTGCTGATGGGTAAAGCCAAAATGGAAGTCCCGGCGAGAGGCCCCCGCAAAGAAGGCGGCAGTCCGGATGAGGGCTCCGGCATTCATGCCCCGCAGCATATGTAAGGGAGGTGAATACGGTTGTCCATGAAGCTCGTCATTTTGGGTCTGCTCATGGAAGGAGACAGCCATCCCTACGAATTGCGGCATAAAATGAAGGAGCGGGCTATGCTCCACTACATTAAAATGCAGGAAGGCTCGCTGTATTACGCCATCGATACGCTGAATAAAGAAGGGTACATCGAGGCGCTGGAAATTGTGAAGGAGAGCGGACGTCCCGACCGCACCGTCTACCGGATTACGGAAGAAGGCAGGCAGTTGTTTCACCGCCTGCTGCTGGAGCAGTTCGATAGCCGCACGACCGTCTTTCACCCGATGTACGCGGCGCTGGTGTTCGCCTTCCATGGAGATGCTCAGCGGATTCATGACATCATCTCGCAAAAAATCGAAGAGCAGCGTCGCATCGTAGCCTTGCTGCATGATATCTACGAGGAGCATATCCCTACCGTGCCCCGCAGCGTGCTGCATATGATGAAAGGCCGCTGGGAGCACGCCGTCACGGAACTGCGCTGGCTGGAACGGCTTGCTGCCGATGCCGCGGCAGGAAGGCTGTACGAATTCGGCAACCCGCTGGAGGAGTAGGCGGATAGTAAAAAAGGATTTTGACAAGGACGGGCCCGAAAGGGCCCGTTTAGCTTGTGGAGAAGTAGTCTTTTAAAAAATAGAGAAGTATACGGAGGTGGGGTATGCACTGGAGGAGCGACAGCGTTCGCCTTTGTCTGCGGGAAATATCCGCTGCGAAGCGGCTTCAAATCAAAATTTCCTGCGGACAAGAGCGACCGGAAGTGGATACCCCACCCACTCGTACATCTCTCTATTACCTCAATTGACCACTGTCTCAACAAACTCGACGGGCCCAAAAGGGTCCGTTTTTTTTCGATCAATAATCTTTGTCAATATCCGGCAAAGAAAAGATCAATAAAGGAAATAGAAAAATCCCCGTTATGAAGGTATGATTACGTTAATATATGGTTATTGGTCCAAGAGACGACACCTTTTCGTTCAGTTCAAGTTTCTGAAAACTAAGGTTGCCGTCTCTTTTTTCGTTATAGGGTAGAAAAGCAGTCGATTACCGCTTATGAAGGGAGGTGGGGGAAACTGTAGGCTGCGGCTTGTACGCCTTATTTTTTTCAAAAATTCATGGAAGGGAGCATGATTGAGGATGAAGATCAAAGCGGCAAAAGCATTAGGGATTTCTGTGCTGCTCGCGCTGCAGCTCCTGGTGCCCGCTCAAGGGTTCGGGCAGGAGGCGCGGCAAGGCAGCATGGAAACGGGGGACTCGAACGCTCCGGCAACGACTACCTCTGCCGTCTACGGCAGCGGAAGCATCGGAACGATGGCAGCCGTCCCCAGTCCGTGGTCGAACAAAGATATCGGCTCCCCGGCGCTGGCGGGCAGCGCGGACTTCAATCCCGGTACGGGCGTGTATACGGTAAAGGGAGCGGGCAAAGACATCTGGGGTACTTCCGACCAATTCCATTACGTGTATCAGCCGTTAACCGGCAGCGGCGCGATCATCGCGCAAGTGACGGGGCAGGGCAATACCGACGACTTCGCGAAGGCGGGCCTGATGATCCGCGAGACGCTCGATGCGAACGCCAAGCACGTCGATATCGCCGCGGTTCCGTCCGGCATGTATACGTTCCAGTACCGGAACGATGTGGGCGGGGCGACAACCAGCGTGAAGGCGAATTCAACGAGCCCGTCGTGGTTGAAGCTTGAGCGTGACGGCAATACGTTCAAAGGCTCTTATTCCACGGACGGATCGATTTGGACGGAAGTAAGCCAGACGAGCGTAACGATGGGAAGCAGCGTTTATGTCGGCTTAGCCGTTTCGAGCCATAACGTTTCGAAGCTGAACACCGCCACCTTTACCAACGTAAGCCTTGGCGGATCGGATACGACGGCGCCCTCCGTACCGATAGGTCTGAACTCGCCGAATCAAACCGAAACGACCGTGGAGCTGTCATGGACGGCTTCGACGGACAATGTCGGAGTTACGGGCTACGACGTGTTCCAGAACGGGACCTTGATCGGAAGCCCGCTCGGTAACTCGTATTCCGTCGTAGGGCTGACGCCAGGCACGGCGTACAGCTTTACGGTGAAAGCGAAGGATGCCGCCGGCAACTCGTCGGCCGCCAGCAGCCAGCTCAGCGTAACGACCAAGGCCGATACGACGGCTCCGACCGAGCCGACGAACGTGACCGCAGCCGGGAAGACGGACACGACCGTGACGTTGACCTGGACCGCTTCAACGGATAACGTCGGCGTGACCGCTTACGACATCTACCGTGACGGGACGCTTGTTCAAGCCGGTGTCACCGAAACGTCGTACACGGTGACGGGGCTGACCGCAAGCACGGCGTACAGCTTTACGGTCAAGGCCAAGGATGCCGCCGGCAACCAATCGGCCGCCAGCCAGCCGCTATCGGTCACGACGAACGCTCCGGGACCGGGTGAAGTTCCGGCTCCGTGGCAGTCGAAGGACATCGGTTCCCCGGCGGTAGCCGGCAGCGCTCTGTACGATGCGAATACCGATGTGTTCACCGTATCCGGTGCAGGCAAAGATATTTGGAGCACGTCGGACCAATTCCGCTATGTGTACCGGCCTTGGAGCGGGGACGGGACGATCGTTGCTCTGATCACCTCCCAAACGAATACCGACGGCTGGGCGAAAGCGGGAATCATGATCCGCGAGAACCTGAATGCCGACGCGAAGCATGTCGACCTGCTCCTGTCCCCATCCAACGGCTTCACGTTCCAGTACCGGACCGCGGCGGGAGGATCGACGGAATCGGTCAAGCAAGCGTCTTCAAGCCCCGCTTGGGTGAAGCTGCAGCGGACCGGCAACGTGATCAAAGGCTTTGTCTCCAATAATGGTATGAACTGGGGAGACATCGGCAGCGTAACGGTCGCCATGGGGGCGAATGTATACTTCGGTCTGGCGGTCACCAGCCATGACGTGAACACGGCCAGCACGGCTACGATAAGCAAAGTGACCGTCAACGCGTCGGGGGACGTCTACCCGCCGACGGCTCCGACCAATGTGGCGGTGGACAGCAAAACGGACACCAGCGTAGACTTGACGTGGCTTGCCTCGGTGGATGATATCGGCGTTACCGGATACGACGTTTACCGGGACGGCCAGCTTGCCGGCAGCACGACGACGGAAACCTTCTTTAAGGTGACGGGCCTCAAGGCCAACACGACGTACAGCTTTACCGTGAAAGCGAAAGATGCGGAAGGACGCGTATCGGAAGCCAGCACACCGCTTAGCGTCACGACGGCGGCACAGCCGGATACGCAAAGCCCGACAGCTCCTTCCAATCTGACCAGTCCGGGCAAAACTTCCTCCTCCGTTTCCTTGGCCTGGACAGCGTCGACGGACAATGTGGGCGTGTTCAAATATGAGGTATACAAAGACGGGACACTGACGGACAGCACGACTGGCACGACCTTTACCGTCAGCGGCCTCAAGGCGAACACGACGTACAGCTTTACCGTAAAAGCGAGAGATTTGGCGGGCAACGTATCGGCGGCCAGCAACACGCTCTCCGTGAAGACTTCGGCGACTTCTACCGACCCGTATACGCTGCAGGTCGTAGCGGACAATCTGGAAGTTCCGTGGGCGTTGGCGTTTGCTCCGGACGGACGGATTTTCTTCACCGAGCGCAACAGCGGCCGCGTCCGCGTAGTCGTCAACGGCCAAGTGCGCAGCACGCCGGTCATTACGCTCGGAGAGCCGTTCTACTATCAGCCGAAAAGCGAAGGCGGGCTGCTGGGGATTGCGCTGGACCCGAACTTTGAGACCAACCATTACATGTACTTGTACCATACTTACAAGGATTCCAATAATACCGTGAAAAATCGTCTTGTCCGCCTGATCGAGAACAACAATACGGCGAAGCTCGACAAAGTGCTGCTCGACAAGCTGCCCGGCGCGGTCTATCACAACGGCGGACGGCTCAAGGTCGGCCCGGATAACAAGTTGTACTTCAGCAACGGCAACTACGGCAAAACGGACGATACGCTAACGTACCTTGGTGGGAAAATTCTCCGTTTGAATCTGGACGGCACGATTCCGAGCGATAACCCGTTCGGCGCCAGCTCGCCGGTGTATACGAGAGGCCACCGCAACCCGCAAGGACTGGCCTGGCAGCCGGGAACGAACCGTCTCTTCTCCTCGGAGCACGGTGAAGCCGCCAAGGACGAAATTAACCTTATCGTGCCGGGAGCCAACTACGGATGGCCAGATTACGAAGGCGACAATCAGAACAAGCCGGGCATCACGCCGCCCCTCATTCACAGCGGCAATACAAGGTGGGCCCCGTCAGGCATCACGTTCGTCTCCGACGGACCGTGGAAAGGCGATCTGCTCGTGTCCAACCTCGTCGGCAAGCAGATCATTCGCATGCAGGTAAAAGAGCAGAACGGCCAGCCGGTGATCGGCAACCTGAGCTACCTGTATAAAAATACCTATGGCCGTATCCGCGAGATCATTGAAGCGCCGGACCGTTCACTCTACTTTATTACAAGCAACAACGGCGACAAGAACGGCGACGGCACCCCGGATAAATTGATAAGACTCATACCGAATTTTTAAGCAAAAAAATGATAAAGAGGACCGCTCCGATGATCTTGCCTCCAATGATGTTAGGCTGTGTCTAACCATTGGGGGCGGCTCACCAGGGCGGTCCTTTTATGTTTTACTCGGACATTTTATGGGCGATTTTCTCGAAGCTTTGCAGGAACGGCTCCAGCTCGTGCGGCTCCAGATAGGACAAGTAGGTGTTGATCACTTCCGAGCGGAGCGCCCGGATACGGAGCAGCGCCTCGCGCGCCTGCTCGGTTGCTTCCAGTAGAACGACGCGTCTGTCGTTCTCGTCGTGCTTCCGGTGCACGAACCCGTTTTGCACCAGACGGTCGATCATAACGGTAATCGCGCTCGGCGTTACTTCCATCCTTTGGGCCAGCCGGCCGACCTGGCACGGTTCGCACCTGACGATCGTATACAGCATCATGATCTGCGGTCCCGTCAAATTCAGATCGGCAGGCAGTGCCAATCCTGGTCCGAGTTTTTGGAACATTGTAAAAAACGCTTTTTCAAACCGCTCGATCGCGTGATCCATAGGATCAGCCATGCTTTTCAGCTCCTCGTTCGAATAATCCGATATTTAAAGTGTTAATAGGATAGATTTAATTTATTCGAATGAATCGTAGCACCGAGTTGAACATGTGTCAATGGAAGACGGCGGCCCGGATGGCGGGGAAGACGGAATTTCGCTTGGATGTGCCGGCGCTTGTTTTTTTGGTATGATACCGATATCGAACGTATATTTGGAAAGAAATTTAGGGGAAGAAGGGGAAACGAACATGGATGCGGAGTCGCCAATCGGGTTTCATCCGCTGCTGGCCGCCTGGTTCGGGCAGACGTTCGGGGAGCCGACGGAGGTGCAGTTGCGGGCGTGGGAGTCGATCGGGTCGGGCGCTCATACCTTGATCGCCGCGCCGACAGGTTCGGGCAAGACGCTTGCGGCGCTGCTGCCCTGCTTGGATCGGATCGTGACCGGCAAGGCCGCGGATGGAGAGGTCCGGGGAGTAAAGCTGCTGTACATCACGCCGCTCAAGGCGCTGAACAACGATATTCACCATCACGTTGTCGGCTTCATCGATCAATTGGAGCGGACGGCGGCGGAGACCGGCCTGCTGTGGCCGGGGCTGACCGTCGGCGTCCGAACGGGCGATACGACGCAAAGCACACGGGCGTCGATGCTGCGGCAGCCGCCGGACGTGCTCGTGACGACACCCGAGTCGCTGTATATTTTGCTGACGTCTCTGAAAGGCAGAGACATGCTGCGGACCGTTCGCCATGTGATTGTTGACGAGATTCATGATCTGGCCGAGGGAGCCAGAGGGCTGCATTTGTCGGTGAGCTGGAGCGTCTCGTCGTTTGGTGCGGGCATTCCCCACAGCGTATCGGCGTGTCGGCGACGCAAAAGCCGATCGAGCGGGTGGCACGTTTTCTCGGAGGCTGGGAGCCTGCGGAAACAGAGGGCTGGAACGGTGAGGCGATGGCGGAAGGTAGCGGGTCGGATGAAGCTCAAACCGGAAGGGGCGCCGGATCGGACGAGACCGTAGCGGGCGCGGATGTGTCCGTGGAAGCCGGTCATGAAACGATTGCGGACGCTCCCATGCGGCCTCGTCCGGTGAACATTGTGGAGAGCCGAATGGACAAAGCGCTTCAGCTTGTCGTCACAATGCCGGAGCAAACGTTCATTACGCAGGACAAGCAGGAAGCCGTCTGGGGGCCGGTTACCGAACGCCTCGTGAAGCTCATGGAAGGAAGCCGGTCCGTGTTGATCTTCGCCAACAACCGGCGGCTTTGCGAGCGGCTGACGCTGCGGCTGAACGACCATGTCGGCTACGAAATGGCCCGCTCGCATCACGGCAGCGTCTCCCGGGAGCAGCGGCTTGAGGTGGAGCGCGCGCTCAAAGCGGGCGAGCTTCGCTGCCTCGTGGCAACGTCTTCGCTGGAGCTGGGCATCGACGTCGGCCATATCGATCTGGTGATGCAGATCGATTCGCCGAAGAGCGCAGCCGCGGGAATTCAGCGCATCGGCCGGGCCGGACACAGCGTGGGCGGCGTTAGCCGGGGCGTCATTCTGGCGCGCAGCCGCGGCCAGCTGCCGGAATGCGCGGTGCTGGCCCGCCGCGTGCTGGAGCGCGACATCGAGGAAATCCGCATCCCAGTACAGTCGCTGGACGTCTTGTGCCAGCAAATTGCGGCGATGGTGGCGGGGGACGACTGGACGATTGACGAGCTGGCACGGGTGCTGGCCGGCAGCTACGGGTACCGGGATTTTCCGCGGGAGCGGCTATTGGACGTGCTGCAGGTGCTGTCCGGGTACTACCCGTTCGTTCGTCCTCTCCTGGATTGGAACCGCGACACAGGCGTACTGTCCCGCCGAGGAGTAACGGGTATGGCCGCCATTATGGGGGCCGGCACGATTCCCCAGAGCAGCGCCTACCCGGTGCATCATGCGGACAGCCGTGTGCACATCGGCGAGCTGGACGAGGAATATATTCACGAAAGCCGGGTCGGCGACGTGTTCCAGCTTGGAACGTCGTCCTGGAAAATTCAATCGATCAAAAACGACCGGGTGTACGTCGTCGAAGCGGGCAACCGGTTCAGCGAGATTCCGTTTTGGCGGGGCGAAGGGCAGGGCCGCACGTATGAGCTGTCGCGGGACATCGGGCGGTTCATGAACGAGCTGGAGCGCCGGCTGGAACGGGAGGAGCCGCATGGCACGCTGGACTGGCTGATCCGGGATTATGGGCTGGACGCCGGAGCCGCGGGCGAGCTGATCGCGCTGGTTCGGTCGCAGAAGGCCGTGTCGGCGGTGCCGACACACCGCCGCATCGTCATCGAGCGGTTCCGGGACGAGCTGAAGCAGTGGCATGTCATCGTGCACAGCACGTTCGGCCGGACGTTCAACCGAACATGGCTGCTGGCGCTTCGGCAGCATGGGGAGGAGCGGTTCCCCGTGCG
This sequence comes from Paenibacillus tyrphae, assembly GCF_027925525.1. Taxonomy (GTDB): domain Bacteria; phylum Bacillota; class Bacilli; order Paenibacillales; family NBRC-103111; genus Paenibacillus_G; species Paenibacillus_G tyrfis_B. The sequence goes on from NZ_BSDJ01000032.1 coordinate 18,111, forward strand.
GCTATTCGCGAATGCCAAGGACAACGGCATTCATTTCGTCTTGTCCGGCGCCGACGAGGGAATGGCCGCAAGCTTCGTGGCGATGCTGCGCGGCGTGACGTCCGCCCGGCTCGAAGCGCTGCTGCGCGAAGCGCTGCTGCGCGCAGCGGTGCCGTCTTCGTCGCAGTTCGGGGCCGCGTTCCGCCGTCTGGCCGAGACGTCGCTGCTGCTGTCGCGGAGCTTCACGCGCACGCCGGCGTGGAAGAAGCGGCTGCGCAGCGAGGAGCTGCTGCGGGAATCGCTGCCGTACGCCGAGCGGTTTCCTTTTCTAGGTGAGGCGATGCGCATTTGCCTGCAGGAGGAGCTGGACATGCCGCGGGTGCGGGAGGCGCTGGAGCAGATCGAGGCCGGAGCGCTGGAGGTGAACGTGCGCGAGAGCCTATTTCCTTCGCCGCTGGCTGCGGCGTTTTTGACCGAGTTCATGGGTGCTCAAATTTACGAGTCCGACGCCGTCGGCAAAGATATTCAACTGCAGCTGCTCGGCTTGGAGCGGGCGCAGGCCGGGCGGCTGTTCGGCGAAAGCCCGGTGCTGGAAGCCGGGCAGCCGGACCGGGGCGCTGCGGAGGAGGAGCCGTGGCCGACTTCCGCCCCGCTGGAGCTGGAGCAGCCGGAGACGCTGCTGCGCCTCCTGAAGCAGCGAGGCGACCGGACCGTCGCCGAGATGGCGAGGCTGGCCGTGGATAGCGGCGCTGACGAGGCGCAGCAGCAGGTGGAAAAGATCGGCAGGCTGCTACGCCAATTGGAAGAGGAAGGCAAAGCGCGCCTGATTGAAGTCGGCGGAGAAGAGGGCTGGATCTGCTCCGACGAAGCGGATACGTATGCGCGGATTGCAGACGATCCGCTGGCCGCGCGGTTTGTGCTGACCCGTTACATGGAGCACCGCGCGTCGTTTACGGCGGAAGAGCTTGCCGCCCGATACGGCGCGGCTTTGCCGCTTGTCGACGACCTTGTAGGGCAGTGGGCCGCGGATGGGACGATCGAACCGGCGCTTGGCGAAAGCGAAGCCGGGCCGCGGGTTTGGGTGAGCCGCGAAACGGCGGTGCGACGGATCCGCAGTGCCGAACGGGCGCTGCGCGAGCAGGCCGAGCCGGTCGAACCGGTCCGGTACTGCCGGTTCTTGATGGCCGCGCAGCACGTCCTTCCGGGCAGCCGCCTCAGCGGGGAAGAGGGGCTGCGGGACGTGATCGGCAAGCTGCAAGGCTGGTTTTTGCCGCTGTCGGAATGGGAGGCGTCGGTGTTTCCTTTGCGCTTGACCGATTACCGCAAAGAAACGCTCGACCGGCTGTGCGCGGCGGGCGAGGTGATCTGGATCGGGCGCAAGGAAGCGGGAGAGAAGGAAGGCCGGGTCGCCTTCTTTCTGGCGGAAGCGAAGGAGCTTTACGCCCCTCTGCTCAAGCGGGAAGCGTCCTCGAAGCACGAGCCGCTGCTGGAGCTGCTCCGGCGCAAGGGCGCAAGCTTCCTGTCGGCGCTCAGCCGCGAAACGGGAAGCGTCCCGTCGGAGCTGACGGCGGACTTGATCGAACTGGCTTGGGAAGGGCTTGTCTCCAACGACCAGTTTGCGCCGCTGCGGATGAACGGAAGCGGCAGGAAGACCACCGCCAAAACCGCGGCCAAATTCCAATCGGGCCTGGGCCGCTGGTATGCGCTGGAGACGCTGGCGGAAGAGCAGCCGGGCGGAGGCGACTCGCTCGGCGCTTGGGTCAAGCAAGCGCTGGACGGCGGTGCGCTGCTTACGCGAGACCTCGCCGGTACGCTGCTGCCTTGGTCCTGGGACGACGTGTACGGTTCGTTGAAGCAGCTGGAGCTGTGGGGGATGCTGACCCGCGGCTTCTGGGTCCGGGATATTGCGGCGATGCAGTTTGCCGCGCCGGAGACGGTAGGGCGTCTCCGGGAGGCGGTCTGGGAAGCGGGAGGCGGCGAAACGGTGCTGCTTCCGGCCGCCGATCCCGCCAATCCATTCGGATTGATGGTAAGATGGCCGGCTTTGCCGGGCGTCGCTTTTGCCCGCAAGCCGGGCAACGATATCGTATTCCGCGGCGGCCGCTGGGTGTTGTGGTGCGAAAATAACGGCAGGCGCATGCACACGCTGCACGCGCTGGCCGACGTGCCGGAAGAGGCATGGCTGCCGGAGGAAGAGCGGCTGCAGACGCTTCGGGCCGTGCTGCAATCGGTTTTGAAGAAGCCGGGTGTCCGCAAAGTGGTCATCAATACGTGGAACGGGGAGCCGGTGCTGGACACGCCTGCCGCGGGGACGCTGCGGCAGCTCGGAGCGGAGGCCGACCGCGCTTCGCTCGTCCTGTGGCCAAGCTCGTTGCGATAAATTTTGCTTTTGGGAAAGGATGAACCGGATGAAAAGCATAGAAGAGCGGTTGAACGAATATAAAGAAAGGGCGGCCTCCGTTAGCCGGGAACCCGGCGAAGAGGCTCAAGCCTTTGCTCTGGAGCTGATCGGAGAGATCGAGAGGCTGGCGGGCGAAAACAAGCGGCTGCGCAAAGCGCTCGCGCAGTCGGCGGACCGGCGGTACGAATCGACGAAATTAAGAGACGCCTTAAGAGAATAGCCGGTTTTGTCGCCGGATGGCCCGCGAAATAATAATTTAGCAATAAAATACTTATTGACAGCCGCCGGAAATGGGCATAGAATACCTAGTAAACGAGTGGGGATTATTAGGATATACTCTTGAGGAGGCGCATGATTGTGAATTCCCTATACATTGCCAGCTGGGCTGTTGCTGTCGTAGTCCTGCTGTTGCTATTTTTCGCGGCCAAGAAAAAGGTAGGTTTCGGGACGCGCGTATTAATCGCCATGGTGCTCGGCGTGGTCGTCGGGGCGGTGTTCGGTAAAGAGGCGACAGATCTCGGAACGATCGGCTCCATCTACGTCAACCTGATCAAAATGATCGTTATGCCGCTCGTCATCGCAACGATCATTTCCAGCATTACGTCCGTATCCGATCCGAATATGCTTCGGAAGATCGGAACGAAAACGATCGCCTTGTTCCTGATCACGACCGGTATCGCGGCGGCCATCGGTGTCGTCGTTGCGGTGATCATCGATCCGGGCGCTGGCATTCCTTACGTGCAGGATGCCAAATTCGCCGCCAGAGAAATTCCGTCGTTCCTGAAAGTATTCATGGATCTCGTACCGGCAAACCCGGTAAACGAGATGGCTACCGGCAAGGTCGTGCCGGTGATCGTATTTGCCATGTTCGTCGCGGTCGCCATTACGATCGAAGGCAACCGCAAGCCGGAATCGGTTCGGCCGATCAAAGAAGTCATTCAATCGTTCGCCGTCGTGATGTTCCGCGTGACGAAGCTGATCATCCGCCTGACGCCTTACGGCGTGTTCGGACTGATGGCGGCGATGGCTGCGAAATACGGCCTCGCTTCGCTGCTACCGATGGGCAAAGTGGTCATTGCCGTTTACATCGCTTGCTTGCTGCACTTCGTTCTGACTTACGGCTTCCTGGTCACGTTCGTGGCGCGGGTCAATCCGATCCGCTTCCTGAAAAAGATTTATCCCGTGCTGGCCGTCGCTTTCACGACGCGAAGCAGCTATGCGACACTGCCGGTCAACCTGGAGGTTATCACGAAGCGGCTTAAAGTATCCGACCGGATCGCCAGCTTCGTCGCTCCGCTGGGCGCTACCATCAACATGAACGGCTGCGGCGGCTTGTATCCCGCGATTGTCGCGATCTTCGTCGCCAAAGTATTCGGCATCGATCTGACGATCACGCATTACCTGCTTATCATCGGCTCGGCGATGATCGCTTCCATCGGCGTGGCCGGGGTGCCCGGACCGGCTTCGATCTCGACGACGGTCGTGTTGGCCAGCGTCGGTCTGCCGATCGAGGGGATGGCGATGGTACTCGGCATCGACGCGATTCTCGATATGGCCCGGACGGCCATCAACGCAACGGGTACGACCGTCAGCTCTCTTGTCGTCGCCGTAACGGAGAAAGAATTCGACCGCGAGGCGTTCAACAACGAAGCGGACGAAGAGCTCGAAAACTACGACGTGTCTTCGCGCAAGGGCGGGTCCAAAACCGTCGTCACCGGTTGATACGAATCGGGAATAAAATAGTGTCTGCTAATGCCAAACACCGCTCTTTCGCAAAGGGCGGTGTTTGTTTGTGTCCGACGTTCGTTGGACCGGTATATGGTAAAATAGGGCTAACTCAGCCTCAGTTTCTGCAAAGGGGGAAGGCGAATGGAGACCAACGCGGTTCAAGCGAACCTGCTTCTGCGCGTGCCGGAGGTGACGGCGGCGCTGCGCTTTTACGAGCAGGCGCTCGGCTGGGAGCGCCTGGAGCTGTGCGCGGCAGCGGGCTACGCGCTGCTGCGTCAGCCCGGCGGCGATGTAGCGCTGCTCGCCGCGGAAGGCACGGCGGCGGAAGCGCTCCGCCGCCTGCAAGCTCCGGCTGGCCGGGAACTATCGCCCGGCGGCCGGTTCTATGTGACAGCGCCGCCGGACGAGGCGCTGGAGCGGCTCCAGCAGCGCGCCGAGGAGGCCGGCGGGCGCTGGTTGGACGAGACGGAGCCGGGCTGCTGGCGGACCGTCACGGTTACGACGCCGGAGGGCTACCGCGCGGCGTACTGGCAGGAGCTGTTTCCGAGCGACGAGGAAACGCTCGCTTTGTTCGCAGCGGGGCCGGACCGGCTGGAGGCCGCGCTGGAAGGGCTTGGCGAGGCCGGGCTTGATCTGGCCCGGGCGCCCGGCACATGGAGCATCCGCGAGCAGGTGCTCCATGTGGTGGAACTTGAGCTTGTAGCGCTGTACAAGCTCAAGTTCGCTTTGGCCGGGCCGGAGCGCGGACGCGCCTACAACGGCAACAGCTTCTCGCAGGACGCGTGGGCTGCAGGCATGCGTTACGCCTCGCGGCCGGTTCGCGCCGAGGTCGCGCTGTTTCGGCTAGTGCGCGAGCACGTGCTCAGCGTATGCAAGCATACGCCGGGAGCACTTACGCGCAGCGTCATCGCCTCCGGCAGGGAGGAGACGGCCGGCCGCCTGATGAAAATGATGGCCGGCCACGCGAACGTCCACATTCGCCGGATCGGCGAAATCCGGAAGCAGCACGCCATCGATTAGCCGAAGCTTTCCGCCAGCTCCATCAGATGTGTGCAGATCCGCTCGGGACGCACGCCCGTCCGGGCCATCTGCTCGTCCACATTCGCGGCCTTGACCAATCCGGTCAACACGAGCGCCGTCCGGCAGCCTGCGTCGGCTCCGCCGCGGATATCGGTGTTCAGGTTGTCCCCGACCGTCCAAATCTCACCAGGGGTCAGCCCCAGCTTGGCGACGGCGTAGCGCATAATGATCGGCGAAGGCTTCCCGATGACGATGGGAGGCGTTTCGCTTGCCCGTTCGATCGAAGCCGCGATGGAGCCGGCTCCCGGCGTCAGCCCGCCGTTCCACGGCAGCAGGTGATCGGGATTCGTCAGGATGTACGGGGCTCCGCCGCGGATATAGCGGACGGCCGCAAGCAGCTTGCCGTAATGGAACGCCCGGTCGATGCCTTGTACGACCGCAGCGATCGTTCCTACCGGGGCGTCCTCTGTGACGGGTTCGAAGCCGCCGTCCTTCAGCGCCGTTCGCAGTCCTTCCTCGCCGATGCACAGCACGCGTCCGTTCCGGGCGCCGGTTTCCTGCAAATACATCACGGCCGCTTGCGAGGAGGTCAGCACTTCCTCCGGTTTGGCTTCGATCCCGGTCTTGATGAGGTGCGCCGCAACTTGCTCCGGCGTCCTTGACGAATTGTTGGTTACATATAAGAACGGGTAGCCTTTTTCCCGCAGCCAGCGGATAAAATCCGCCGCATAAGGGATCGGATGGTCCCCGTGGTACAGCGTCCCGTCCAAATCCAGCAAAAATCCATGTCTCATGATCCGATTCTCCATTCTTGCGAGGCGTGCCGCACGGGCCCGCCTCGTTGCTGCGTTGTCCGCTTCATTATACCGCGCATTGCTTTCCAAGGCGAACGTGCCGCTTGATCCGCCTGTGCCCGAATAACCAAAAAGCCGGCATCTAAGATGCCAGCTTCAGCTTCACGTAAAAATGAATTTCGCCGTTCTCCGACTCGGCCCAAATGCTGCCTTCGTGCGATTCGACGATGCTTCTTGCGATCGCAAGACCCAGTCCCGACCCTCCGGTTTCGGACGTCCTGGCTTTATCCACGCGGTAGAACCGGTCGAACAACTGCTCCAGCTCGTCGCGGGTCAAAGCGTCCGCTTTGTTAGAGATTCGGATGATCGCGTGCCCGCGTTCCCGGATCATGCCGAAGGTGATCACGCCGGGCTTAGGGCTGTACTTGATCGCGTTGCCGAGTAAGTTTTCGAACACGCGGATCATTTTGTCTACGTCGATGCGCACCAGCAGCCGCTCCTGCGGCAGGCTGCGGATCAGCGTGAGCTGCTGCTCCTCGCTGAGGGTCACGTGTTCCTCCAGCAGCTGCTCCAGCACTTCGTTGATCACGACGCCCTTCTTGTGCAGCGGAACGTCATGGTTGGAAAGCTTCGTAAATTCGAACAGATCGTCGATCAGTCCTTTCAGCTTCTCCGATTTGCTATAAGCGATACTGACGTACCCGGCGGCTTGCTCGGGCGTTTCGAAATTTTTGTCGTGCAGCAGCCGCAAATACCCCATGATGAGCGTCAGCGGTGTGCGCAAATCGTGTGAAACGTTCGTAATCAGCTCGTTCTTGAGCTGCTCGGCGCGCCGTTCCTCTTCGATTCTGCGCTGTAGATCCGTCACCATAAAGTTCATGTCTCGCGCCAGCGATCCGAGCTCGTCCTGGGAACGCTCGACGACGCGGTGGTCCAGATTGCCTGTAGCGATAATCCGCAGCCCGCTCGCAAGCTCTTCGATATATCTCATTTTCCGCTGCGTTAAAAAGTAGAACAGAAAGATAAAGACCGCGAGCGAAGCCAGGATGGAAAGCGGGTTCTCGCCTTTATGGTAGCTGATGTTCGGCTGAGGGATGCCGCTGACGATTAAATAGGCCTTCTGATTATTATAGGTCACCGGGTAGAAGCTGGAAAACTCCGAACGCGAATCGGATTCCCGGTTCCGTGTTTCCATCGCGTTGCGGATGACGCTGTGCACGTCGACGTACGTTTCCGGCGCATTTTCGCTGCGGAAGACGACTTTGCCTTCCAGATCCGTAATGACGATCTTGAGCTTATCGTAGGTAGCGAGCCGTTTGACCGTATTTTCAAAATTTTTGCGCCGCTCGGCGTCCTCCTGCTTGCTCTCTCCTTGCCGGTTATTCGGCTGGTTCGGTTGATTTGGCTGCGACGGAGGCGGACCCTGCGGATTGGCTGCCGGGCCCCCGGGTATGCTGCCGGGCTCTTGACCGTTTGCGCCAGGGGCAGGAACGGCAGTGCCGGCATTGGGCGTCTGCATTGCCCCGCCTGCAGCGGAGCCTTGCGGCACGGCCGCTTGTCCGGGTTCGCTCCGGTCCGCTTCATTCGAATCATCGTCGGGGGATTCGTCGCTTGTCCCGTTTCCGCTGCCGCTATGTCGTGAAGGTGTAAGGAACCGGTCCGCGAGCGAGCGGGCTTCGCTATCGATGCTTTCCATCCCTTGGCTGTAATCGATGACCGTACTCTTGTTGACGGCGCCGAACAGAGCCGAGCTGATGCCGTAGAAGGCCAGCGACACGCCGAAGCAGAAGGCAAAGGTCAGCATCAGCTGCAGCCGGACGCTGCGCTGCACATGGGCCCGCGCCATTTTGTACAGATCTTGAAGGAACAGGATCATGCCCCGCAGCAGATTAAAGGGGAACCAGGTGAACGGGAAGCGGTCAAGCATGGGCTTGCGCGGCGGTTTGATCTTCTCTTTTTTACTCAACTTTATATCCCACTCCCCAAACCGTTTTAATAAACTTCGGTTTCCGCGGATTTTCCTCGATTTTCTCGCGAATTTTCCGGATATGAACCATCACGGTATTGTCCGAATCGAAATACGCTTCCTTCCATACGGCTTCGTAAATTTTCTCGATGCTCCAAACCGTACCGCGATGGCGGGCCAGCAGTTCCAGGATCGCAAATTCGCGTGGCGTCAGCTTAATGTCCCGGCCGTCCAGTTTGACCTCATGCGTCGCGGTATTGATCGAGAGCTCGTCGATCTCCAGCTCGTGTTCCTTATTCGGCCGTTGAACATTGAGCCGGGTGTAGCGGCGCAGCTGCGACTTGATCCGGGCGACCAGCTCAAGCGGATTGAACGGCTTGCTCACGTAATCGTCGGCGCCGGTGCTCAGGCCGAGAATTTTGTCCATGTCCTGGCTTTTGGCGGACAGCATGATAATCGGCATATGCTTTTGTTCGCGTATTTTCAGGCAGGCTTCGATACCGTCCATCTTCGGCATCATGATGTCGAGCACGATCAGATCGACGTCTTCCTTTTGCAGCACGCTTAACGCTTCGATGCCATTGCCTGCGCGCAGCAGGCGGTAACCTTCGTTTTTTAAATAAATTTCGAGCAAATCGATAATTTCTTTCTCGTCGTCGACGAGCAATATTGTAGGCTGCGCCACGGGGCCGACCTCCTTTTCATTCCAATAAATCTCGGTTGTTGCGGAGTGGGGTCGGCGTGCTTTCCGGGCGGCGCCGACGACAAAAAAAGCATATCACGCCGGGATAACCTTGACAAACGGCACGCGAGCCACTCCCCTTTCCGAAACTTGACTGTCACCTAGTATAGCCGGCAAATCTTAACGACTAACGATTCAAAACCTTAAAACATTCTTAAGGGAAAAGGGAGAAACCGCCACCGCTTTTTACGAAAAGGTCACTTTTTAGTTAAAGGAGGAATATATTGGATTATAAGGTGAACTTATTAAAGCGGTAAAAAAATGTTATGAACGGAGGAATCCCATGAACCGGATCGAAGCCATCGAACGGATGCTGAACGCGCTGCCTTTGCGCAGAACCTCGCCCAAGCAGCTTCAGGCGATCATGAGAGGCATGGATTTGTCGCTTGAAGCCTTGTCGCCCTACATTGCAGAGCCTGCGGACTTGCCTTACGGGAGAACGAGCCTATTCCGGACCGATGCCGCCGAAGCGGTGCTGATCCATCTGCCTCCCGGAACCGAAACGTACATTCACGATCACGGAGCTTCCGTCGGCTGCGCGCGGCTGCTCGAAGGCACGCTGACGAACCGGATGTTCCGGCTTGACGGCTACGGGTATCCCTGCTTATCCGGGGAGGTCGAAATTGAGGAAGGAAGCTACTATTACGCGCCGAAAAAACAAATTCACCAGCTTCGCAATTCCGGCCCGCAGCGTGCGGTGGCCTTCCATCTCTATGCTCCGGCGCCTGCCGGGAAGTCGTATTTTCCATACGAGCAGGTGCTCGATTATGTGATCTAGCCTCAAACCGGGGAGCGATCATCGGCCTGGCCGCAGCGCAGGATGCAACCTTCGAAGCGGGGGGCGTAACCCCAAGCCGCTGTACGACCTCATTTATTTGCCCGTAACGCTACTTGTGGCGCATGGCTTGCAGCGAATAAAAAAAGGGAGGCCGCCTCCGGCGGTGAATCCGCATTAGAGGTCGGCCTCGCTTTGATAGCGCAGCTAGTTTAAAGAAATACTTTTTACTCCACCTTGGCCCGTAAATAAAACCATGACATCGGGTTCTCCTTCTTGGCTGAAGGTATAATTGTAAAGTCCGATTTGCCCCGGGCCTGAAAGAATCGTTGTATATTTGGCTTCATATCCGGTAAGATCGATGCCGAAATAGTTAATCATATAAGGATTGGCGATGGCGATCGCTCGCTCTTTTGATTCCAAATCCGGCGCAGCATCGGCGGAATCATCCTTCAAATCGATGTAAAGACTCTTGATTTTCCCCGTATTTGCATCAAAGGCTATAAAATCGTTCTCGTACGAATAACCCCATGTCTCTTTCACCTTATCCTTTAACAAAGATTTAATATTGGTAAAGCCAGTGATTTCAACATGATCCTTGCCTGAAAGCTCCTTCAACACTCGTTCAGCCTCGGGCAAATACTTCTGTTCCGCATCGGCGGCCGGATATCGCGTGGAAACTTGGGCTTTGTATACTGTGTTGTCGCTTGAGTTAATGGCAACGACGCCGAAAGGCTCGGTTTTTTGGTTATAATCGGAAGTGAATTGAAGATGATCGTCTAAGTCATCTTGCTTTTTAGAAAACAGCACGTTCTTTAGCTTTGTTTTGCCCTCGCTATCGAGCTGCCTTAATGTGCTCTCCACAAGCTCAAATGATGCAGGTCTCGCTCCGTCGGGAACAAGCTCCATTGTTGCATATTCGATGCTGCCGTCTTTATTAATTGTGATTATATTGGGCCTGTTCGCCATCAATTCGTCGCTATCGTTTGCAGTGTCTCCGGGACTTTGGAATGAAAGCATCCATTGATTGTCCCCCAGCGGAATAGGATTTCGACCGAACTTGACTTCCGTTAAACCGAACACCGTTGTCAGAAATTGCTCCGCAGCCGTAATGTAGCTCGAATCAACATCACTCAACGTATTGCTGCTGCCCGCTGCCATGGCAAGTTTTGGGCTCCCCGGTTGTTCGGCAGCCATGGCCGGCACAGCTCCGAACAGCATGCTCGCGGCAATTACAGGGATGAACAGTTTGTTGCGCTTTTTCAAGTGTTTACTCATTTTGAGTATTCTCCTCTCTTTTTTGAGACTCAACCAATAGACTCGGTCCACGCCCATACGGTTCCCTTTTATAAAAAAGTTTTTTGCCGTAAGCCAACGGAAGTTCCTTGATGAAGCAAGTGTCTCCGGCCCGTACGTCTTTTCCGGCATCTGCGGAATAACTATCGAATACGTGTGGAAAATATCATGAATCGTCATGGCCACGCACATCAAAATGCATCTTGTCATTCCTTACATCGCGTGGTAGTATATAACAATTAACGTGGAAGGGCTCCTAGGGATCCGACGGCCAAGCGGCCGGGCGAACCAAGCGGAGCCGGCGCGTCACCGATAGAGCCGCGCTACACCGTAGGGATAAAAGACCTCGTGCAAGTTCCGCCTGACAAGGCGAAACGGCATGGGGTCTTTTCTGCTTTAGCAGAGGAAAGGAGAAGGAGGAACATGAACGCGATACGGGCCGAAGGGCTGACGAAACGGTTCGCCGTGAAACGGAAGGAGGAGGGCTTCAAGGCCGGGGTGCGTTCACTGCTGCGCCCGCAGTACAGTGAGAAGACGGCGGTGCAAGGCATCGACCTGACTGTCCCGCAAGGAGAGACGCTGGCGTTTCTCGGACCGAACGGCGCCGGCAAATCGACGACGATCAAGATGCTGACCGGCATTCTGCATCCGTCCGGCGGACACGCGGAGGTGCTCGGCTGCTGTCCGTGGAAGGAACGCGGCAAGCTGGCTTACCGGATCGGCTCCGTTTTCGGGCAGAAATCGCAACTCTGGTACCACCTTCCGCCCGCCGACTCGTTCGAGCTGATGAGCCGCATATACGAATTGAAGCGCAGCGATTATCTCGCCCGGCGGGACGATCTCGTCCGCCGCTTCGAGCTGGAGCCGTATTTGCATACTCCTGTGCGGAAGCTGTCGCTGGGCGAGCGGATGCGCTGCGAGATTGCGGCGGCGATGCTGCACCGGCCGCAGATTCTGTTCCTCGACGAGCCGACGATCGGGTTGGACGTAGTTGTGAAGCAAAGCATACGTGAGCTCATCCGGTTCATGAACCGGGAGGAAGGGACGACCGTGTTCCTGACCTCCCACGACGCAGGAGATATCGAGCAGCTGTGTAGGCGGGCCGTTGTCATCAACCATGGGCAGATGATCTTCGACGATACGGTCGAGGCGATGAAGCGGGAGCTGCTGACAGGCAAGACGATCCGGCTCAAGCTGCTGGAGCCGGGCCCGCCGTTTCGGCACGACGGCGTAGAAGTGCTGACGCAAACGGACCGGGAGCTGGCGCTTTCCGTCGATACGTCGGCTATCGCCGCCCAGGAAGTGCTTTCCCGCCTCGTCGCGGCGTACCGCGTGTCGGACATTACGATCGAAGATCCTCCGATGGAAAGCATCATTACGCATATTTACGAGCGGGAGGGAAGCGTATGAATTTGAGTCCGAAGCTGCTGAAATACGGCGCGATCGGGCGAATCAGCCTGCGGAATCATTTTGCTTACGTGTTGGACTTTTTAATCCGCTCGATTTTCCTGATCATCATCATGTACATCTTCATTCAATTGTGGCAGACGACGTACCGTGGGGAAGGGTCGCAGCTGATCGCGGGCTACAGCTTCGAGCAGATCATTTGGTACATTTTATTCGCCGAAGCGCTGACGATGGCGTTTCCCAGCCTGTGCACCCGCGTGGAGGAAGAAGTGAAGAGCGGCGATGTCGGCTATAAGCTGACACGGCCGTTCAGCTATATCGGCTACCATTATATGGCTTATGTAAGCGAAGTGACGGTCCGGCTGCTGGTGAACCTTGCCGTCGGCCTCGCGCTCGGCTTCGCCTTTTTCGGTCTTCCGTCGTTCGGCTGGGGCTGGCTCGGATTTTTCGTCATGAGCTTCGGTGCGATGACCGTCAACTTTATGCTCAATATGGCGCTGTCGCTGTGCGCGTTCTGGGTCGAGGAGACGCGGGGACTGGAGTTCGTGTACCACAAGCTGCTGTTTACGATCGGGGGCATGCTGATGCCGCTTGAACTGTTTCCCGAAGCGCTGCAGCAGGTATGCCGCTGGCTGCCGTTTCAGGCAGTCCTGTATTTTCCGGCCAAAACCGCCGTCCACTGGGAGGAAGTCCATTTCGCTCCGATGCTGGCGGTCCAGTGGGCGTGGGTGGTCGTGCTGGCGCTTGTCGTCTGGCTTATCTATCGGAAAGGCGTCCGCAAGCTGAACGTCAACGGCGGCTGAGCCGAAAAGAAGGGAGGGGAACGTATTGCGCCATAATTCGAAAATAATGCCGCTGCTGCGGTTCGTAGGTACGTGCTGGAAGCTCAATTTGACCGGCGCCATGGAATTCCGGCTGAGCTTTCTGATGACGGCGGGTATGATGATGGTGAACAACGCCGTTTGGATTTTTTTCTGGGGGCTTTATTTTCAGCGGTTTCCGGTCGTGAACGGCTGGGAGCTGCAGGACGTGATGATGATGTGGGCGGTGAGCGCGGGCGGCTTTGGCCTGTCCGCCGTGCTGTTCGGAAATGCGTACCGGCTGGCCTCGCTGGTTGCGGGCGGTCAGCTCGATCTGTACCTGACGCAGCCGAAGCCGGTGCTGCTTCATATCCTGGTCAGCCGGATGTCCGTTTCTGCGATCGGGGACGTACTATTCGCCCTGCTGCTGTATGGGCTGTTCGGGGACCGCTCGCCGCTCGGCCTGCTGAAATTCGTTCTGGCGCTGCTCATCGCGATGCTGATTTTTCTGTTCTTCGTGGTGATGACGCAGTCGCTCGCCTTCTATATCGGTCAGGCCGATGGGATCGGCCAGCAGCTGTTCAATGCGATTCTCACCTTCTCGACGTATCCGACGGGCATTTTCAGCGGCTGGGGCCGGCTGGTTTTGTTTACCGTCATCCCCGCCGGCTTCATCAGCTATTTGCCGATCGGACTGCTGCGGGAAGCGGATCTTGCGTTCACGCTGCAGGCGCTGGGCATGACGGGACTCGTGACCGCGGCCGGTCTATGGTTCTTTCACCGCGGCTTGCGGCGGTACAGCTCCGGCAACGCGATGGGGCTTCGGATGTGAAAGCCGTCTGAAGAGGTGTATAATGGTTTTGGAACGATCGACCCTATGATAAACGACTGCGGAGGACAGCTTATGAGTACGACCGAAAAAGAGTGGTTTCGGGTACACAGCGCCGTGTATCTGCTCCTTGTGCGGGAGAATAAGCTGCTGCTGCTTCGCCGGACCAATACCGGCTATGAGGATGGCAAGTTAAGTCTGGTAGCCGGCAAAATGGACGGGAACGAAGAAGTGAAGCGGGCGGCTGCGCGCGAAGCGTGGGAGGAAAGCGGCGTCCGGGTGGACCCGGCCGATCTGGAAGTGGCGAGTGTGATGCACCGGAATTCGGATACGGGCGAATGGATCGATTTTTTTCTGACCGTGAAGCGATGGGAGGGGGAGCCGTACAACCGGGAACCGGACAAATGCTCCGAAATGGCATGGTATCCGCTGGACGGCCTTCCGGAAGATATGATTCTCCATGTGCGCCAGGCGGTCGAAAACGTGCTGGCGGGCGTATTTTACGACAGCTACGGTTGGCAGCAATAAAGCAGGCGGTGAAGACCCATTTCGGGAGCTTTGCCGCCTTTTGTCATCTTCGACGAAAATTCGACGCATGTGTCGATTCGTCGTAGTAAGCTGATCGGGTTTTTGCTAGAATGAAGGTAAGGAGGGGAGGACGGATGTTCGGTCCATCGTCGGTGCCGAAGCCGAAGTACCGCAGCCGATGGCGGACGGCGGCAGGCATTGCGTATTACCGGCTGCGCCGCCGCGTGAGCTGGATGCTCGGGAATAAACGCTTTGCGCGATTGCGCCGGGACGAACCGCTGCGGCACGTACATTTCGCCCACCGTACTCCGCTGCTTCGACAGCTTCGGAATGTGGAGATGCAGCTTCAACACAACAAAATCATCAACTTGAGACTGGCTGCGCAGCGGCTAGGCGGTCTGGTCCTTCAGCCGGGCGAAACGTTCTCATACTGGAAGACGATCGGCAAACCGACCCGCCGTCAAGGCTACGTGGACGGGATGATTCTGCATCACGGCACGGTCCGGGCCGGAGTGGGAGGCGGTTTATGTCAGCTTTCCAATCTGATTTACTGGATGACGCTGCACACGCCGCTTACCGTGACGGAGAGATACCGGCACGGATACGACGTTTTTCCCGATGCGGGACGAATGCAGCCTTTCGGAACGGGGGCGACTTGCTTTTATAATTACTTGGATCTGCAGATCGAGAACCGCACGGAGATGTGTTATCAGCTCCGAATTTGGCTGACGGACACCGACTTGGTCGGAGAATGGCGGGCCGACAGTCCCGCAGCGCAGCGTTATGAGATTACCGAAACCAGGCACTGGATTACCCAGGAATGGTGGGGCGGATATGTTCGCCATAACGTCATTAGCCGCAACCGGTTCGATGCGGAAGGGCGCTGGCTGGACGAACAGTTCGTTGCCGAGAACCACGCCATCATGATGTATGAGCCTTGCTTGCAGGAGAGAGCCGGCCCCGACCAAGTTCCCGGGCGTAGGGACTTGTAGCATGTATAAAGAATCAGACCGTTTCTTTGAAAGGTGCTTCAATCCTGTGCTTTTTGTTATATTTCACACAAATCGAGACAAAAGTTCTATACTTGCAGCATGAATTTAGGTATAATGAAATAACAAAAAAGTCCTATGGATCTGCGGCATATTGTCGAAAAAAGGAGACCGGTCATCTTATGAAGGCAGAGCTTATCAACCCGTTTTTGGAGTCGGCCAGAATCGTTATCGAACAAGTCGCCAATGTACGACCGACCACCGGACAGCTCGGCATCAAAGACGTGAAGTTTGCTGAGAAATACATTTGGATTCAAATCGGCATGACCGGACAAATGGAAGGGGACATCGTCTTCGGATTGCACGAGGAAGTCGCGCTCAAGGTCGTGTCCGCCATGATGGGCGGATTCTCGATCACCGAAATGAACGACATCGGCAAAAGCGCCATCTCCGAGCTCAGCAATATGATCAGCGGCAATGCCAGCACGATGCTGTTCAACCAAGGAGTCCGCGTCGATATTACGCCGCCCAAGATGCTTCATTCCGCGCATGCGGCCGGTTTCAACGCGCAAAAGGCGCTGACGATCCCGCTGATTATGGAAGGCATCGGCGAGCTGGATATTCAAGTGCTTATCGCTTAACCAAGCGGTATGCCCTACAGTTGAAATGACGAGTCCATAACGTGTAAGCTGTAAGCGAAGGCTTCTCCGGTTCCGATAACGCCGGGAGCGCTTCGCTTTTTTTGTTCGATAGAAGACAGGGGGAACCGGAGGATGGATTTTCAGGGCAAAATCGCGGTAATCACGGGAGCGTCCAGCGGGATCGGCGCGCTTATGGCGCAGATGCTGGCGCAGCGGGGAGCCGTTCCTGTGCTTATGGCGCGGTCGGAGCAAAAGCTGGCGGAGGCGTCCGCTAAAATACAGGGCAAGCACGGGATCTATCCGCTCGACGTCACCTCGGCGGAGCAGGTAACGGCAACGATGGAGCGGGTGATCGCCGAATACGGCCGGATCGACATTTTGATCAACAATGCGGGCTACGGCGTGTTCGATTCGTTCGTGACGGCGCCCTTAAGCGAATTCGAGGGCATGATGGACGTCAATTACATGGGGGCGGTCCGCTGTACGAAAGCGGTGCTGCCTTCCATGCTGAAGCAGGGGAGCGGCCATATTATCAATATTGCCTCCATGGCCGGGAAGATCGGCTCGGCCAAGTCGAGCGGCTACTCGGCCACCAAGCACGCCGTGCTCGGCTTGACCAATTGTCTGCGGCAGGAGCTTGTCGGTACCGGCGTTCGTTTGACCGCCGTCAACCCCGGGCCGATCGATACGCCGTTTTTCGAGCGGGCCGATCCTTCGGGCAGCTATGTAAAAAACATCGAATGGTTTATGCTGAAGCCGGAGCGCGTCGCTCAGGCGGTGCTCAAAGCGATCGAGCGGGGGACGCCCGAGGTGAACCTGCCGTTCATGGCGGCTGCCGGGGTGAAGCTGTATCAGTTGTTTCCGCGGCTGTTTGACGGCATCGCCTATAAATTGCTTAACAAGAAATAAGGAAGGCTAGGGCCTGCGGTGCCGAATGGCTTGAAACCGCAGGATGGGATATACGAGAAGACCGCAGCTCCCTTCGAGGGTCGGCGGTCTTCTTTGGCTCGCCTTAGCGGACACGAGAATGCGCTTAAGAAAAAAAGACCGAGTGCGCACATTGCTTTTCGGTCTTCGTGCAGGGTATGGTAAAGGAAGTATGGTCCGCAGCGATTAAGCTTCCGGCTCCGGCCTGGCTTCCGTCTGTTGATTGGCCGCCTTAAACTTCTGGTTGCGGTCTCGGACCTCTTCGAACAGCTTCCGGACATCGGCTTTGCCTTCGGGGTGCTGCTGATTCCAATGGCTGGCAAGAGCCGGCATTGTTTTATGGATATGGTTGTAGATCGCCCAAACTTTAATTTTTTCCACCGTTTCGGCGGAAGCGTCACCGGTCAGCAGCTCGGCATATTTCTCGACCAGCCCTTCGAATTCGGCGGCAAAACGGGAATTCATTTGAAAATCCACCTTTCCGGTCATAATACATCTTAGTGTAACGCCGGAATGACTTTGTGTCAAAAAATGGAGTGAACCGAACATGCCTATACTTACCGATACAAACCTTCCGCAAAGCGGGGTAACCGGCGGCGTTCCAGCCGACGGCACGCTGGTCCAGAGAGAAAGTCTCCGCAGCCTTGCGAAGGGCATATCGCTTTACCGGTTGACATATATTAGCCAAGGACTTCAGGTGAAAGGTTATCTTGCCGTGCCCGATGCCGCCGTACCCGTTCCCGGTTTAATTTACTGCCGGGGAGGCATCCGCAAGGTCGGGATGGTGCGCAAACGGCGCATTTTCTCGATGGCGCGGCGCGGGTACGCGGTCTTTGCGCCGTTTTACCGGGGAAACGAAGGCGGCGAGGGGCGGGAGGACTTCGGAGGGGAAGACCGCTTTGACGTGCATCATGCCATTACCCTCATGCAATCGCTGCCGGAGGTGCAGTCCGGGCCGATTCCGCTGATCGGCTTCTCCCGCGGCGCGCTGATGGCGCTGCTGGCGGCCAAAGAGTGCGAAGGCGCCGGTCCGGTCGTCGTCTGGGGCGGCGTAAGCGATCTGCTCGATACGTATGAAGAGCGGGTCGATCTGAGGCGGATGCTGAAGCGGGTCGTCGGCCATCCGCGCAAGCAGGCCGAATGCTACGAGCGGCGCTCGCCCGTCCGTTGGGTTGACGCGATCCGCGTGCCCGTCATGATCGTACACGGTACGGCGGATGCGCAGGTCAGCGTAGAGCAGGCGCGCAAGCTGGGAGCGGCGCTGGAGCGAGCCGGGAAGGAGTACACGATGGAACTGTACGACGGGCTGGGGCACCGCTTTCCGAAGGAGGACGACGAACGCGCGCTCGATGCGGTATTCGGATGGATCGCAAACAAACGGGAACGGGCGGAAGGACGGGACCGGTAAGCCGGCTGCCTTCCCGCCGGGTAGGGCAATCGCCCGCATATTCTGGTATACTAAGGAAACGTAAGGGAAGAGAGGATGATCGAATGAATACGGGGTTTGCAGCTTTACATATCGCTCCGCAGTATGTCAAACGGCTGCAGGAGCTCGGCATTACGGAGCCGTCGGACATACAGACGGAAGCGATACCGATTGCGCTTGAAGGAAAAGATGTCGTTGCGCAATCGCAGACCGGTACGGGGAAAACGCTGGCCTATTCGCTGCCGCTGCTGCATAAAATAGACACGGGCGTGAGAGAGGTACAAGCTCTTGTGCTGGTGCCGACGCGGGAGCTCGGCATGCAAATCGTACAGACGCTGGAGCAGCTTGTAAAGGATAGCGACGTCCGCGTGCAGCAGCTTATCGGCGGCGCCTCCATCGAGCGCCAGATCGACCGGTTGAAGCTCAAGCCGCAGATCGTGGTAGGGACGCCCGGCCGCGTGCAGGAGCTGGTGAAGCTCCGCAAGCTGAAGCTGCACGGCATCCGCACGGTCGTCGTCGATGAGGTCGATCAAGTGTTCGAGCTGGGGTCCATGCAGGATGTAGAGGCGCTGTTCAAAGGCATGCTGCGCGACCGGCAGCTGCTGTTTTTCTCCGCGACGTTCCCGCCGCCGCTGCAGGACGTCATCAATCGCTGGATGCGCGAGCCGGTCTACGTCCGGGTAAATCCGGCGCAGCGCACCTCGGAAACGCTGGAGCACTTGTATTTCGTATGTCAGGAACGGGACAAAATCGATACGCTGCGCCGGATTGTCCGGCTGTATAACCCGAAGGCCGCGATCGTGTTCGTCAATGAGACCGACGATATCGGAGAAGCGGTGGCGAAGCTGCAACACGTCGGCCTGTCGGTCGAAGGCTTGTACGGCGATTCCTTCAAGCAGGAGCGGGCGAAGGCAATGCAAGCGTTCCGCGCCGGCAAATTCCAGCTGCTGCTCGCGACCGACGTAGCTGCCAGGGGGCTTGACCTGCCGCAGGTGACGCATGTGATCAACCTCGACCCGCCGATCGATGCGGATCATTACGTGCACCGCGTAGGTCGGACGGGACGGATGGGCCGCAAAGGCACGGCCGTGTCGATCATTACTCCGCGGGAGCAGTTCATTATCGATAAATTTGCCAAAGCACTCGGTATCGAGATCAAGCAGAGGACGATGTTCCATGGGAAGGTCGTCGATCCGGAGCAGGAGCGGACCATTCGCCGGGACGCGAAGAAGCTCATGGAACGCCGGGTGCCGGATGAAGCGCCGTCGGGAAGGGAAAAACCTGAAGCGCGTATTGCCCAAGCGGGAGCTCCGAAGCTTCCCCGTACAGAAGGCAAGAGCGTAAAGCCGGCACAGACCGGCACGGGCCGTCCTTCGGCCCCGGCTTCCCCGGATAAACGCAAGGCGGACCGGGAACGGGACCGCAAAAACAAAGGAGCGCCGCGCTGGCTTAAGGAAAAGCGCGATCCGTCGGGTAAACCGAAAAAGTAACGAAGGAGCTGCAGATTCCGCCTGCCAAACTCCGGGAGAGGGCATTGGACTCAGGTTAGGACCGGCTCCTTGTAAGGGGGAAGTCAAATGAGATCGCTCTTCAAAGGGATCGTCACGATCGTAATTCTGGGCGCGCTGCTGGTCGCCGGGGCATTATGGTATGCGCAGCCGCAAGCGGAGCTGGACTTGTCGTATAATGATCTTCCGGTGCGCGAAAAGCTTGGCGCTATGGTAATCAACCGCAAGCCGGAGGCGGTGCTGACAGAGCAGGAGCTGGGCGATTTGCTGAAAAAGGCGCTTTCCCGCCGGGCCGAGCTGCGTCCCGGCGTCAAGCTGACGGGAGCGAGGTTTTTCCTTGAGGGGGACCGGCTCGCGGCGGACGTGACGCTGCTGCTTCAAGACCGCTGGAAGGTCGGCGCCCGGCTCAACTTCGACCTTGCCTGGAAGGAGCCGAATTTGACGGCCGTCCATACCGGCACCGTCATCCGGGACGTTACCGTACCGGGCGAATGGCTGAGCCTCCAGCCGATCCAGGTTGATCTGAACGATTATATGCCAAGGCATGTGGCGATTCGGGACGTAGCCTTTGAAGGGTCCACGGTACGTGTGACTTTCGGGCTGCGCTTATAGATAAAAGCAAAAGTGGCGGTTTCCTTCCTAGTCGAAGGAAACCGTCCCTGAGCTTGTTGGGAAACCCGCTTCGCGTAGAAATACTCTGCATACACCGGTGGGGTATATCCCTCCAGCCGCTCTTGAAACCCGTGAACTTGATTAAAATTGGCGGTATTTTCACGGGTTTCAAAGGCGGACGTAAACTCTTACGGGATATACCCCACCTCTATTTGTCTGAGTTTTTCTACTTCCTAGGGCTTCTCAATACACTGAGGGACGGTTTCCTTTCTAGTCGAAGGAAACTGTCCCTTTTTAGATGGGTGGGGAAGTACAAAACCAGTCTGTGTCAGCTCGCTTACGACGTTTTTTGAGATAAACCCGGGCCTGGGGCAGCTTCCGAATGGCTTTTGCCGCGCCGTTTTCCGAGCGTCAAGGCCAGCGGCAAGCTGATCAGCACGACAACCGTAGCGACCATGTATACGTCGTTGACGCTCAACGTGAACGCCTGCTGCTGCAACTGCTGAGCGTTCAGCCCACCGGCCTTGCCGAGCTCCATGCTGTGCGCGGCAACGCGGGAGGCGAGCATCGAGGTGAACAGGCCGATGGAGAACGAGCCGAACCCTTGGCGGATCCAGTTGTTCACCGAGGAAGCGTGCCCGGACAGCTCGCGCGGAATGACCTCCATGCCGGCATTGGAAGCGGGCATGGTCGAGAAGGCGATGCCGAGGTTGCGGACGGTCATCCACATAATGATATAGCCGTGCGTCACATCGACGCTGAGATGGGCCATAGCCAGCGTTCCGACGCCGATCAGCACGATCCCGAACAGAATAAGCGGCATCGGTCCCACCCGTGAATACAGCTTGCCGGTAATCGGCATGCAGACCGCCATCGCCAGCGACGGGACGAGGAGAATCAAGCCCGTATCGAAGGCTGAGACATGCTGAATATTTTGCAGAAACACCGGCGTCAGGAACGTCCCGGAATACAAGCTGATCGTGATGATACAGCTAAGAATCAAGCTGTATGTATATCGGGAATACGCGAATACTCTTAGATTCAACAGCGGCCCGGCCTTGCGCAGCTCGTAAAGGACGAAGACAATCAGCGTCAACGCTCCGAAGGCCAGCAGGGATATCGTCTGCCACGACCCCCAGCCCCAGGAATGAGCTTCGCTGAATGCGATTAGCAGCGCGGAGCTGCTGAGAATGACGGCCAGAAAGCCGAACAGGTCGAACGGCTTCGGCGTCGTCAAGCGGTAATACGGAATAAGCTTCATCGCAAGCGCGATGGCGATGATGCCGAACGGCAGGTTGATCAAGAACAGCCAGGTCCAGTCGAACGTTTGAATCAGCCAGCCGGCAAGCGACGGGCCGAGCGCCGGAGCCAGCATCGCCGACAAGCTCCACATGCTGATGGCGAACGCCTGCCGCTCTCTGGGAATGACTTGATAAATGATCGTCATCGTGGCAGGCATAACCATGCCGCTGAAGGCCCCTTGCATAATGCGGAATACGATCAGCGAATGAATATTCCAGGCTACGGCGCACAGCCCTGACATGAGCGTAAACCCGATCAGGGCCGCGACATACAAATATTTGGTGCTGAACCGGTCCCCCAGGTAGCCGGTGATCGGGGCAATGACCCCGGTCGCCAGCATAAAGCCGGTCAGCGTCCACTGCACCGTATTTAAGTCGGTATGAAAATCCTGCATTAAGATCGGAATGGCCACATTAATGGAACTTGTTCCCAGAATGGCCAGAAACGAGCCGAAAAAAATACCGATCATAACCGGCCAAAACGGCACGGGTTTCTCGGTGCTTTCAAGCGAAGCCATGCTATTCTCTCCTTTTCTCTCTGCTGTCGGGCTCTCCGGTAAGCGGAAGCCCGTTCTCTAGTCTCTATCCACAGCCGTTCTATACTCGACCGCTTTGCGGAGCAGCCGGGTCAATTCGGCGGTTTCGCCCGGCTCCAGCCCTTGCCAGAACCACTCGACCAATTCCGCCGCTTTCTCGTCCAACTCGCTCAAAGCTTCCAGACCTTTCGGCGTGACGGTCACCATGACAACCCGCCGGTCCGTCTCGTTATGCGCCCGCTCCGCATACCCGCCGGCCACCAGTTTATTGGCGAGGTTCGTCACGGCCGGCAGCGTGATTTGCAGCGTGTCTGCCAGCTCCGAACACCGCATCGTTCCGTTCGCCCGAAGGCTTTCCAGCAAGTAGTACTGCTGAATCGGCAGACCGTGCTTGAGCCGGCCCCCCATTTCGGAAATCCATCGGCGCATCGCCAGCCGGGTCCATTTTTCAATCTCTGTGGACGCATGAAGCCCTTGCTCTCGCATGACGGCTCCCCCTTTGAGTTTTAGCTCTTAATAATTTTGTCTATGAATAGTTTAATCTTTGAACTAAATTATTGTACTCCGTTTTACCTGATGTGTCAAAAGGTGGAGGCGCATGACCGCCACACGAAAAAGCCCTCCCGGAACCGGACGCATGATCCGGCGAAGGAGGGCTTGCTTGTTATTTTTTGCGCGTTTTCACATAAGACGCATAAACGATCTCGCCGGTATCGAGCTTGGCGATTTCGTCGGCCGACCAGCCGGCCAGCTTGTTGTTGCCGGTGACGCCGGTCAGCTTGATGTTATACTTCGAGGCCAGATACTGCTGAAGCTGCGGCATGTCCGCTTCCTTCAGCTCGCGAAGCTTCTTCTTACCTTGAATTTGCCCCAAAATGACGCCGATCGATTCGGCCGCCAAGCTCGTATTCGGTTGAATGCGCGCGCTGCCGTAAGCGATGGCGGAGGCGCCGACGTTTTTGCCGGCCATAATGACATTGTCGTAATTTTTGAGCAGGAAGCTGCGCAGCGGCATCCCGTATTTGTCCGGACGGCCCATCTCGATGCCCCATTTGTTGGCGCTGGTGCCCTGCAGATCGAGCGGGTAACCGCCGATGCTCACGTTGTCCCAGAACATTTTCGCCCCGAGCATGTCCGAAGGCTTCAGTACATAGTCCGTCTCGTAATGGTTGTATTCGCGTATGTACAGGTAGTTCGGAAACCCGTTTAGCTCCGCTTTCTCCCAGCCAGGCAAGCTTTTGCGGAAATGGTTCAGGATCAGAGGAATTTCCTTCTTCCCGAGCTCCATCGCATCGGCTACCGATTTGTCGTCCGACGGATCGACCGTATAGATCAGGAAAGCGTTGATGATGACTTCGCCGTCCCTTTGGCTCACCGCATTCAGCCCGCGCAGAAACACGCGGTCGTTCGTCGGCTTGTACTTGCTCGTCATGCCCGAGAGGCTGATGGCGAAGCTGTTGTCCACCGAACCCCAGCCGAATTTGGCACTGCGCTCTTCCTTCGGCATATTATTGAAGCTTTGCTGGAATTTCGCCCAATCGACGTTTTTGAACTTCATCATCATGCCGGAGCTCATATACTCGATGTTATTTTGCCCGTAGAACTTCTCCAGGCCCGGCATCCGGGTCGCCTGAAGCTTGCTGACCATCGCGGCGTAATCGGTGTTCTCCACCCAATAGGAGGCGGCGATCCGTTTCTTCTGGCCGTCCTTGGTCGTGTAGACGATGCCGTTTAACGCCTGCCCGCCGAATTGGCCGGGGTTTTGCTCGATGCTCTCGATCTTGATCCCTTGCTCGACGGGGATGTCCTTTTTCAGCTTGTCAAAATATTGCTCGAATTCCTTCAGCTTGCGGATTTTACCGTTGCGGAAGCCGTCGAACAGCTCCTTCGCCCGGCCTTGGACCAGCAGCCGGTGCTGATCGTCGCGGGTTTCGTCCAGGAACAGCATCTCTCCCTGAAGCACTTGGCCGCCGAACGCATTGCGCGGGTCCAATATTTTGACCTTCAAGCCTTCGTCCGCTGCGGCACGGGCCAAATAGAGGCCTTCCAGCTCGCTGCCGATCACGACGATATCCGTCTGTTCTGTCGGGATGTCGGGTAGTTTGTTGTCCGTCTTGGAGGCGGTTGTGCTCTTGCCGCCGTTCGAATCGTCTTTCCCTGCAGTTGCCGTTGAGTTCGGAGACGGCTTGTCCGGCGCGCTCCGCTGCAGGAACGTATAGACCCCAGCCAGGGCGACCAAGACCACCAGGGCCAGAACAACCGTCAGCTTTTTGCCGCTAAGTTTCATCTCTCTCTCCTTATCTTTCGTTTATGGTAGATGCCGGGACATGGTCCGAAAACGGACAATCCCGGGGGTATCTGTTAAGTTTAACATTTTTGGCAGGCGATCTAAAGGGACCCCCCTAAACAATTTCGGGGGGGCGAACGATGTAAGTGAAGTCAGGAACTCTTCGCGAAGGTTCTGAAACATCCTCTTTTCATACACATATCATCAATCGCACTTGCTTGAGAATCGACGGGCGATGGATTTTCCTCCGCTATTCGAGCGGCGGGGCCCCGTGCTGTCCGTGGGTTCGTCAGAAGCCTGACTGCGGTTAAACCCACTTGGCAAAGGAGAATGAATGATGAGCAAAGCTTTCAAGAAGACAGTGATTTCCGGATTGACCCTGGCGATGGTGCTGGGCGGATCGACGGCGGCTTTCGCCGACGGCAAAGGCAAAGGTCACGACAAGGATCGCGACGACCGCGATACGATCGTGAAAAAAGTGGATTACGGCAAAGATGTCAATATTAACATTAAGCTGACGTTTGACGATCTGAAGGGCAAGGACGTGGAATGGGCGCAGCGCTACATCGCTTCTCTCGCTTCCAAGCGCGTATTCGAAGGGTACGAGGACGGCACGTTCCAGCCGCGCAAAACTATCTCCCGCATCGAGGCAATTACCGCTGCGGTCCGTCTGATGGGTCTGCGCGATCAAGCCGAGTCGGCCGATGCGAAAGCGGCCAACTTGAACTTCAAGGATGCGGACAAACTGAAGCAAAAATATCCGTGGGCGACCGGCTACGTTTCCGTCGCACTGCAAAATGACTTGTTCTCCGAGACGGAAGACATGATTCAGCCGGAGAAAGAAGCGGACCGCCTGTGGGCGACAACGCTGCTGGTTAAAGCGATGAAGCTGCAGGACCAAGCCAAAGCCAAAATGAACGCTAAGCTTCCGTTCCGCGATGCCGACAAAATTCCTGCCGGTTCCGTAGGCTACGTCGCCGTGGCGATCGAGAAAAACTTGATCGACGGGTACGAGGACAACACATTCCGCCCGAACAAGTCGGTATCCCGCGCCGAGCTTGCTGCGTTGCTGGATCGTACGGGCAGCCAGTTGCCTGACCACGCATCGGTGAAAGGCACGGTAACCGGCGCGCTGAACAACAACCTGCTGCCGGTGAAATCGCAAAACAACGAAGCTCTGAACGTCGAGATGGATTCGAACGTATTCGTATTCCGCAACGGCTCCCGCGTAGCTCCCGGCGACCTGCGCACGGGCGATCAGGTGCTGATCCGCACTTACGGCGGTAAAGCGATCTACGTTGAAGTGTTGAACACGACGGGCGATCCGCAGCAGCAAACGGACTTCACGGTCACGGGAACGCTGAACAGCTACACGCTGAACTCCAAGGGCGGGCTCGCCACCGTTTCGATTAACCAAAACGTTAACAATGGCGGCGTGCAAACGGCGGTCTACTCGATCGCTCCCGAAGTTTACATTTCCGGCGACGTCAGCCAGCTGACCGCAGGACGTACCTTGGAGCTGAGAGGCAAAAACCAACTCGTCCACACCATCATCATTCGATAAATGAGAGAGAACGACTAAAAAAAGGTTAGAATTGCAACGGGAAACGGACCTTCCTGCAGTCATGTCATATGCTGCTGGAGGGTCCGTTTTTTAAACGTGGATCTGAGAGCCTGTTCGAATATACTCGATTTTGGAACCTAAAATATGTTTTAATTTTTTGTAAGCTTTTACCCCTGTGCAATGCCCTGTATATACTTTTTGGATATTCTCGTCGATGATCATCTGGGCAATGACTTGAATCTCTTCCTGGGAAGCGCTGAATGAAGTTAGCATCGGTATCGTCATGAGATGAAAGCCGCCTATCACCGCTTTAATCGTTAGACTGGGGAACATAGTTCTGGCGGCTCGTATCATATTGGGAGTGCCTTTGTGGGAACATCCTGTAAATAGGCTGATCCCGTCTTGCTCTTTGATCACCATCATGAGCTCATGATCGAATTGATCTCGAACCCGCTTATTCCCTTCTTGGGCAAATAAATATTTATTTCCCTTCGGGGTCAAATCATGCTCCTCGATGTCTGTAATAATATAAATGTCATTCATGATTTCGGTAAAACGATCAATATAAGTAATTCGGTTGGAATACTCCTCGAATACTTTTTTATCGATGCCGATGTTTTTGCTAAAACCGAAGATATGAAAATAATAATCTCCTGAAGCTTTTCTTTTCATATAGACTTTGGCTTTGCTGTTTACCTTAAAGAACGGCAGAAGACCTCCGCCATGATCATGATGACCATGAGAAAGGACTACGGCATCAACATCCTCCAAACGAATTCCCAGTTTCTTTGCATTCGCAATAAAGCTGCCGGTTTTTCCCGTATCAAACAGGATGCGTTTGTTATCTTGTTCTATGTAAAGTGATAGGCCGGATTCATTGATTAAATCTTGTGAATCATTCTTCAAATTTTCGATTAGCGTCGTTATTTTCATAAATTTCTCCAATATTATGGAATGGCTTCATATAAAAGCGTGGAGTTCATGCCCCGTACCGTCATCGTATCCGATCATACATCGCTTTGCAACATCGGCGGCGGGTTATCCTGGCAATTGGGCATAGGGGATGGACAGATGCGCCGAACGGTGTATAATTAGGAGAAATTGCGAGCAAGCCCGTACTTCCGGGCGCTAGACTTACGTACACCGGGTTGGAGGAAAAGCAATTATGACCGCACAGCATATCAAACTAGAGGATATTCTCGTCGCCAGCCATCTGCTGAAGGACGTCGTACATCAGACCCCCTTGCAAAAAAATTTCATTTTATCCGAAAAATACAGCTGCAACGTGTTCTTGAAGCGGGAGGACTTGCAGGTGGTCCGCTCGTTCAAAATTCGCGGCGCCTACAATATGATCCGCAGTCTGCCGGAGGACAAGCTGCGCAAAGGCGTCGTCTGCGCCAGCGCCGGCAACCATGCCCAAGGCGTGGCTTATTCCTGCAAAGCGCTGCAAATTCCGGGCAAAATCTTCATGCCGACGACAACGCCGCGGCAAAAAATATCGCAAGTCAAGCTGTTCGGCGGCCCGTTCGTCGACGTCGTGCTGACCGGGGATACCTTCGACGATTCGCTGCGGGAAGCGCTGGATTACGGGGAGCGCGAAGGATTGTCGTTCGTTCACCCGTTCGATCATCCGAAGGTTATTGCCGGGCAGGGCACCGTCGGCCTGGAGCTGATGAACGATATGCAGGGGCCGGTCGACTACGTGTTCGCCGGGATCGGCGGCGGCGGGCTCATTGCCGGCATGAGCACGTATATTAAGGGCGTCAGCCCATCCACCCGGGTCATCGGCGTGGAGACGACCGGAGCGCCTTCGATGCGGCAATCGGTCGATTCGGGCGAGATCGTCACGCTCGGCGAGATCGACAAATTCGTCGACGGCACGGCGGTCAAGCGGGTCGGCGAGCTGACGTACGACATCTGCCGCGAGTCTCTCGACGATATCATCGTCGTGCCGGAAGGTAAAGTGTGCAC
Source organism: Paenibacillus tyrphae (assembly GCF_027925525.1). Classification (GTDB taxonomy): domain Bacteria; phylum Bacillota; class Bacilli; order Paenibacillales; family NBRC-103111; genus Paenibacillus_G; species Paenibacillus_G tyrfis_B. Next base: position 46,138 of record NZ_BSDJ01000032.1, read on the forward strand.
GACGATTCTTGAGCTGTACAACGAGAACGCCATCGTGGCCGAGCCGGCGGGAGCGCTGTCAGTAGCGGCGTTGGAGTTTTACCGCGAGCAGATCGCCGGCAAAAATGTCGTATGCGTCATCAGCGGCGGCAATAACGATATCGACCGGATGCAGGAAATCAAGGAGCGGTCGCTCATTTACGAGGGCCTGAAGCATTACTTCATCGTCAACTTTCCGCAGCGTGCAGGCGCTTTGCGGGAGTTTCTCGAATACGTGCTCGGACCGACCGACGACATTACGCGGTTCGAGTATACGAAGAAAACAAGCAAGGAAAACGGTCCTGCGCTTGTCGGCATCGAGCTCAAGCACAAGGACGATTATGGTCCGCTGATCGAACGGATGGAGCAGCGCGGGCTGCGGTTCAGCGAGATTAATAAGGACCCGAACTTGTTTAATCTGTTGATCTAAGCCAATATGAACAAGCCTGACGAAAAGAGAGCGATCCCTTCCGTCAGGCTTGTTTGCGTCGTCAGGCCGGATGGTTTTCCTGTGCCTTGGAGCGGTCCGGCGTCGCAGCTGCCGCCCTGTCGAATTTAAACCAATGATTCAGCAGGCCGAACACGAACTTCGATTCCTTCGTCAGCAGCGGTCCGAGAATCGCCAAAATCAGCACGTACAGCGCGGCGAATGGCTGCAGGACGGCCATCAGTCCGCCGGCTTTGCCGAGATTGGCCATAATGATGGAGAATTCCCCTCGGGAGACGATCGTAAGCCCGATATTGGACGATGCTTTCGGAGATAACCCGGCGCTCCGTCCGGCCAGCATCCCCGCAATGTAGTTGCCGGCGAGCGTCAGCAGCACCGCTCCCAAGGAGAGCCAGACGGCGCCGCCGAGCGTGAGCGGATCGATGGTCAGGCCGAAGCTGAAGAAGAACAGCGCCCCGAAGAAATCCCGGAACGGAAGAATCAGCTTCTCGATCCGGTGCCTGTGCTCGGTCTCAGCCAATACGAGTCCGACGAGCAGCGCACCGATCGCTTCCGCGACGTGAATCGTTTCGGAGAAGCCCGCAACGACCGTCAAAAATCCGAAGACGAACAGCAGAAACACTTCGTTGGACCGGATATTCAGGAAGCGGTTCAGCCAGGGCACCGCTTTGCGCCCGACGATCAGGAAGCCGAGCATGAAGCCGAGCGAGAGCAGCGCGGACAGGACAATGCCTCCTACCGATGTGGCTCCGCTTAACAGCAGTCCGGACAGAATGGAGATATAGACGGCCAGGAACACGTCTTCGAACATGATGATGCCCAGAATCATTTCCGTCTCGGCATTGGCCGTCCGCTTCAGATCGACGAGCACTTTGGCGACGATCGCACTGGAGGAAATCGTCGTAATGCCGGCAATGACCAGCGTCTCGTTCAGCGGAAAGCCGGAGAGCCAGCCGAACAGCAGCCCGAGCGTAAAATTGATCGCGATATAGATCGTGCCTCCGACCGCGATCGAGCGTCCGGACTTGATCAGCCGGCCGACCGAAAATTCCAGTCCGAGATAAAAGAGCAGGAACAGTACCCCAAGGCGGCCCATAAATTCGATCAGCGGAGCGCTGTCGATGAAGCGGAAATCGAATGCCCCGAACTTTGGCGCATGGGGGCCGACCGCCATCCCGATTAAGATGTAAAACGGAATGACGGAAAATCGCAGCTTCGTGGAAAGCCAGCCCGCAGCGGCAATGAGACAAATCGCCAGCCCGATCTCTAGTACGATGTGCTCCATAGGCTACAGGCTCCCTTGCTGAAGGAGCACCTTCAGCGCCTTCAATTGCTTGCGTTCTCCCGCGACGACGAGCGTCGATTCCGCGTTAAGCCGGTACTCCGGGCCCGGATTGATGCAGTGCGTATGATTTTTCTCGGCGACGGCAATAATCGTCGCTCCCGTCTGTTTGCGGACGTTCAGCCCGCCGATCGTATGCCCGACGCTGCCTGCGCCGGCTTCGATCTTGAACCATTCCACGACCAGGGCGTCCAGCGCCACTTCCATCGTTTCGAGCGATTTGGGCCGATAGCTCATCCCGCCGATAATACCGGCCATCATTCTTGCCTCGTCGTCGTCCAGCGTTACCGTGGAGACGGTCTCATCCGGATCGTCCGGATCAAAATGATACAGCTCTCTTCTTCCGTCGTCGTGGACGACCACGACCAATTTATCGCCTCCGCGTGCGTGCAGTTGAAATTTTCGTCCGATTCCCGGAAGATCGGACTCTCGGATATCTGTCATGGAATCTCCTCCCAAGTTTTGGATTGCGGGTCCGGCTGCCGGAGCCCGTAAACGATCAAACTTGGGGAGCGAGGTACGTAATCACCGTAAATTTTAAAGGCATTAGGAGCTGCTGCTTGAGCAGGAGGAAGATGGAACGGTCGGAGCGCCGCTCCAAGATGAAGGCAGGTATGGGAAATCGGATCGCTTCCGAACGGAGATACGGCAGGCCTGACACAGGCGTGTGCATGTCATTGTCCGTCTGCTGACGGGAAGCGGTGGATACAACAGTGGAGGTGCCCGATTGGCCCATCGTCATCGAGCGCGTGAGCGGCGGATTTTCCGCTTCGGCAATCGGGATGAACCAGGAGAATGTGAGGAACAGACCGGTAAGCAACACGAAAAGGACATGAAGAGGGTGCTTAGGTCGGCATGCTGTCATCCACATTCCTCCTTTTGGACAAAGTCTCACTTAACCGAGGTGTTAACGTAGATTTATTGTAGCATTCATTTTCGGTCGATTGCAAATGCAAAAAAAGCCGGAGGCTCTTGCGAACCCCGGCTTTTACGGATTTCGTTTATCTCGCGGCGACATTCTGGAGATCCAGAACACCTTGGTAGATTATTTCGAACAGCTCGTCGATATTCGCTTCCTCGATGCAGGAGAAGGCGACGCGGAGATCGGTTTCGCCGAGGGCGATCGTCCCGACGCCGTACTTATCGAGCAGGTGCAGGCGCAGCGTTTCGGCGTCGACCGTCTTCAGCTTCAGGCACATGAAGTAGCCGGAGTTGAACGGGTAATAGTCCCATACCTGATCGAATTTACCGGTATCGAGCAGCGCTTTGACTCGGTTGGCGCGGCCTTTCATAATGTCGAACTTCTCCTGCTTCTGGGCTTTGAAGTCCGGCGATTGCAGCGCATGCAGCACGAACGTCTGCGACGGATGCGGGCCGCTGGAAATCGTTCCGCGGATAATGCCGATCGTTTTTTGCTCCAAAGCCGCCAATGTGGCATCGCTTTGTCCGACGTACGTAATGAAGCCGACGCGGAAGCCCCACACGTATTCTTCCTTCGTTGCGCCGTCAATCTTGACCGACAGCACGCGCGGATGAAGCCCCGCCAACTGGCCGGCAAGCGACTCGTGCAGCGAATCTTCGAAGAACAGGCCGAAGTAAGCGTCGTCCGTGACGGCAACGACGTTGATACCGGCTTCCGCCGCTTCCTTGATCGCGGCTACGATGGCGCGCCCTTCTTCCGGACCTGGCGTGTAGCCGGTCGGGTTGTTCGGGAAGTTCAGCACGACGATAGCTTTGCCCTTGTTCTTCTGCGCAAGCAGGGCGTCGCGGAGCGCCGCGGCGTTGAACAGACGGTCTTCCGTGTAGAGCGGGTAGTATACGAGCTCGGCGCCGCGGCGAATGCCGAAGGTCAGCTCGTAGTTTTCCCAGTTTTTATCCGGAATGAGGACGGCGTCTCCCGGACCCGCGAACAAATCGGCCACGATGCTTAGCCCGTGGGTCAGCGCGTTCGTCGCGATCGGATTGCCGAGGTTTTTGCCCTGAAGGGACGGATTTTCCTCGATGATCTTGCTGCGCCATGCGGTGCGAAGCTCCGGCTTGCCCGCCGGCGGGGCATATTCGTAAATGTCCTTCGGATTGTAAGCGGACAGTGTATCTTGGATGACTTTGAGATGCATCGGCTGACCGTTCTCCAGCGCCGTGCCGATGGTGGCGTTGAACTTCTTGGCCTTCGCCTTCGCTTCGGCGGATTGGCTCAGGATGCCGACCTTCGGAAAATAAATTTGTTTGCCGAGCTCGGACAGCATCTCGTAGACGTGCGGGCTTTCCTTTTGAATGGTCTCATTTAAACTTTGGGCAAGAGGGTTCATGACGCTCCATCCTTCCATGTTTCTTCATTGCTTACATTAGACCATATTATAACACTTTTCGTACGGCAGCGTCACGGAGTTTCGGTTTTTACGGCAGAGGCCGCCCGCAAGGGGCGGAGAGCGGGCATACGGACGGATTTGCCGGGGATGCTTGGTTTTCCCGGAGGAGCTGTGTTACCATAGGGGCAGCAAAAATATGGGGGCGGATTGGCCTGTAAGGGAGCAGTCCACAAAGCGGGGGGCAACGATGTCAGCCATCATACGATACGAGAAAATTATGGAGTTGCTCATGGCGCACCGCGAGGTGTCCGTCGCCGATTTGGCGGGCAAGCTCGGGGTGACGGGCAAGACGATCCGCCAGGATCTCGAGAAGCTGGAAAGCAAAGGACTGCTGCACCGGACGCACGGCGGCGCCGTGCTGGCCAATGAAGGCTACTCCGGCCTGCTCGCCGGGCTCGCACCGAATCCGAAGCATCCGGACGAGAAGCGGGAGGCGGCGGAATGGGCGCTGCGGTTCGTCGAGCCGAACGACATTATCGCGCTCGACAGCGGCAGCACGACGCTGGAGATGGCCAAGCTGCTAGATAATGCGCCGCTGACGGTCATCACGAACGATCTGCATATCATCAGCGAGCTGATCAAGAAGGACCGCGTAAGGCTGGTCGTCCCCGGCGGCTTCCGCAGCCGGAATATGCTGGTCAGCGAAGAAGCCGCGGAATTTCTCGGCAGGCTGAACGTGCAGAAGGCGTTTCTGTCCACGACCGGAATTCATCCAGAGTACGGATTTACGATCTTCACCCATTCCCACGTCGGGCAAAAACGGGCGATGATCGATTCCGCGAAGCAGGTGTTTTGCGTGGCGGACCACAGTAAGTTCGACAAGTGCGCGCTGATCACGTTCGCGAAGCTGTCTGAAATCGGCGTGATCGTGACCGATCCGTATTTGCCGGAGGAGACGGCGCGAAGCTACGAAGCGGCGGGCACGCGAATCGAGCGGAGCCGGGCCGGAAGGTAGCGCAGGAACGGCATGCGGGCGAGGCGGTTGCGGCCGGAAGCCCGCGCCTTCAGACGCGCATGCTCGCGGGCGGAAGGTTGGGAACGATCCGCTTGATGCCTGCGTTTGCGTTTTCACATGTCCTTGCAGGTTCATTTCGGTTCGGAAATATTTCATTTGAACTTAAATGAACGTATGGTTTATAATAGCAGTGACCATGCAAATACGGGAGGAATTATACGATGGCTATGGAAATTCGTTACGCAACCAACCCGACGGAAACGAAGACGTACGATACGGAACGTTTGCGCCAAGAATATTTGATCGAAGGCTTGTTCGTACCGGGCAAGCTGAATCTGGTGTACAGCCACGTGGACCGCTTCATTACGGGCGGCGCCGTACCGACGACGGAGCCGGTTCTGCTTGAAGCGGATAAGCACGACATGGGGGCGGACTATTTCCTCGAGCGCCGCGAAATCGGGATCATCAACGTGGGCGCCCAAGGCGTCGTTACGGTCGATGGCACCGATTATGTGCTGGAGAACAAAGACGGCCTGTACGTCGGTCTCGGCAACAAGCAAGTCGTGTTCAAGAGCGCGGATGCCGCGAATCCGGCGCGCTTCTACCTGAGCTCGACCCCGGCGCACAAAAATTACCCGACGCAAAAGGTGGCGATCAGCGAGGCGGAGCCGCAGCACCTCGGTTCGATCACCAACTCCAACGAGCGCACGATCTACAAATACATTCACTTGAACGGCATCCAAAGCTGCCAGCTCGTGATGGGCATGACGCTGCTGAAGCCGGGCAACATGTGGAACACGATGCCTTGCCATACGCATAACCGCCGCTCGGAAGTGTACTTCTACTTCGATATGCCGGAAGACGGCGTCGTCTTCCATCTGATGGGCGAGCCGACGGAAACCCGTCACGTGGTCGTCCGCAACGAGCAGGCAATCATCAGCCCAAGCTGGTCGATCCACAGCGGCGTAGGCACAAGCAATTATACGTTCATTTGGGCGATGGCCGGAGAGAACCAGGAGTTCTCCGATATGGACGCAGTCGCGATGAAAGATTTGAAGTAAGACACCTGAATGTGAAAAGCACAGTTTCTTTGACGCACGAACCTTACGGGTACGGCTCAAGAGGCTGTGTTTTTTTTCGTTAAGCCAGCCTGACGACGTTTTCGGTTGCATAAGTGTTTCAGAGAGTGCGCAGGAGGAGGAACATTGATTGGGATAAGACGACTGGCAATTCTGGATAGAGTGCGCGTGCACCGGCGGAAAATAGCGGAACTGCGATGTACTTAATTTGGTAGGGGATGCTGCTTTTTGGAAAATAGAGCACGGGCAATGCGCTATTTGGCTTTTGCCGGAGCTGGGATGGCCATTCGACATGAATAAAGCACTGGAGATGAGCTAAGCGATTCGAAGTCGGTTTCGTAGGAGTGATAGCGCATTGAGGTTCCTTTATTTAGCAAATGGGCTGGCCGGAAGAGGCGCGTGCTCTGATGCAGCCAGAGGATAGCCTATGCTTGGGGCTTTGAGCAGGCAGCACCATGCTACCTGCTCAAACCCAAAGCGCGGACGCAGGGCTGAGTTCACCCTTCGACAGCGCCTTTCGGCGCTCCGCTCCAGCTAAAACATGCTCCAGTCGAACGCTTCCGACATCGTTTGCAGCAGATGGACGCCGGCGATGCTGTTGCCCTTCTCGTTCAGCGCCGGACCGACCACGCCGATGCCGTACCGACCCGGTACGAGAGCGAGAATGCCGCCGGCGACGCCGCTTTTGGCCGGAAGCCCGACGCGGATGGCGAACTCGCCGGAGGCGTTGTACATGCCGCAGCTGACCATGAACGTTTTGGCGATCTGCACATAGCGCCGTGGCACCAGCTCCCGTCCCGTCAAGGGGTCGGTTCCGTTCATCGCCAGCACGAGCGCCATGCGCGCTACATGGCGGCAGGTCACTTCTACGGAGCAGTGCTTGAAATAAACGTCCAGTACCGGCTCCACTTCTTCGTCCAGCACTTCGTTATCTTTAAGGAAGTAGGCAAGAGACCGGTTCCGGTGAGCGGTAGCGGCTTCGGAACGGTACACTGCTTCATTGAAGGTCAGCGTCGGATCGCCCGCGAGTTCGCGGAAGAAGGTGAGGATTCGCTCCGTCTTTTCCGCGGGGGTTGCGCCCCGGATCAATGACGAGACGGCGATGGCTCCCGCGTTGATCAGCGGGTTAAACGGAATGCCGGGCTCGACCAGCTCCAGCTTCAGCATGGAGTTGAAGTCGTCGCCGGTCGGCTCCATGCCGACTTTGCGGAAAACGCCTTCTTCGCCTTGATCCATCAAGGCGAGCAGCAGCGTGAATACTTTAGAGATGCTTTGCAGAGTGAAGGACAAGCGGCTGTCGCCTGCCGTTACTTCGCGTCCTGCGGCGTCGAGCAGTGCGATGCCCAAGGCGTCGCCCGGAGCGTGCGCCAATTCGGGGATGTAGGAGGCGGGCTGGCCGTGCCGGGATTCCTTGCGGCTCGTTTCGAGCCAGGCCGGAAGCTGCTCGGCCAGCCGGTTCAGTTCGGTTTCGGATGTCATCGTAGTGGGAGCCTCCTTGGGGTCCATAAGTGCGATTTACCTTTAGCATACCGCTTTTGTGCCGGGATGAAAAGACGGGTATTTTCAGGTAATCGCCAGGTACCGGATGGTCCCGCAAGCTTCCCGAATTTTACTTTTCCTGATGGTGCGGACAGTACGCTTTCATAAGCGCGATCGTTTCCGCATCGAGCTCGCCTCCGCGCTGCTCCAGTCCGTCCATGACCTGACTCAACTTGGGTTCTTTCAGATTTTGGCCGAACTTGTATTTGCCCGTGATCCGTTCCACGCGAATGCGCACCACGGACGTACCCCGAAGCTGCGGCACATAGGCGGGATCGGCCGCATCGATCGGATCGTAGCCGCCTTCCGGCTGCAGCTTGCGCATAAACGCGCCCAGCGCCTCCGCCTTCTGCTGCAGATCGTCGACCGGCTCGCCGTAGCCTTTGACGACGACGGATTTGAAGTAGGCCGTAGCCGGACAAGCCAGCTTCGGATCGAGGATATAGGACGGCACGATGGCGTACTCCTTGGCGACGGAGAAGGTGACTTGGGGCCGTGCCTTCAAATTGGCCATTTTTTGCCCGATTTTGCTGCCGTGAAAATAGACCGCCCCTTCGTGAAAGACGAAGTTCACTGGCGTCAGTTCCGGCCATCCGTCTTCGCCCGTCGTACCGAGCACCCCAAAGCTCACTTCCTGCAAAAAGCTCTCCGTCTCCTGTGCGTCCATCATTTCGAATTCTTTTCTTCTCATCGTTCAGTCCTCCAGTCTCAAATAGTAGTGCAGGAACGCGTCGTCCCGTACATAGCCCATCGCTGCGTACAGACGCTGCGCCGTAACATTGTCGACGGCGGTGGACAGCTGCAAGCCTTTGGCTCGGGTGGCGCGGGCGTGGGCCTCGGCGGCTTTCATCAGCGCCCGGGCGACGCCCTGCTTGCGAGCGTCCGGGTGGACGAACAAGTCGTTCAGCGTCCATACGCGCATCATTGCAATGGAGGAAAGCGTCGGGTACAGCTGGGTAAAGCCAAGCGGCCGGCCCGGGTCCTCCGTATAGGCGAAAAAGATGACGGATTGCTGCCGCTCCAGATTGTCGCGTAAAAAGCGCTCGGCCCTTTCCACGTCCGAGGGCTGCCTGTAAAACTGGCGGTACGCGTCAAACAGCGGCGCCAGCGCTTCAATATCGCCGTGCTCGGCTTGACGAACGGTCAAGGAATGCGAAGGGTTCATCGTGTCGTGCTCTCCTTCCGGATAGTTGCCGCTGCAAGGTGCAGACGGTTTCTAAATATTCGACATCGTACCTCGATTATTGGCATTGGAAAAGATCCAATTAAGTGCTTTTTCATTGGACCATTTTAATTATTCTCCGATCGTTAAACATTCCTTCTGCTGCCACATTTTGTGTTATTATGAATTTAAGAGAAACGACGGCACGTGAGCTAATAAAATGCACGGAAAGCGTACATGCAGGAGATGGAGGAAGGGATGTCATGCCATTTCATTCGGGAAGGACAAGAAGCCGGAGCACCGCGGCCAAGGGAGTGACTCCGCGTGAGCTGTACGGCGCTCCTTCGTGGAAGCGGACCCCGGCCCGGCACTTGACTCTCGAGCACATTCGGAGGCTCCAGCAAAATGCGGGAAATCGGGCGATGCAGCACTGGATAAGACGAACGTCTGTGCGGAGCTTTCTACAGAAGTCTGTGATGGCCGCCGGGGACCGGGTCAGTGATTTGCAGCGGTACAAAGCGGATACGGAGTCTGAAATGGCCCGGCTCCTCAGGGAAGCCTCCGGGCTCCGCAGGGCCTTAGACAAATTTACCGCCCGGACGGAGGCGCTTTTCGGCAGGCCGGACACCGACAACGATGCGGAGCTCAGGCGCAGAGAGGCGGAAGCGGACTTCGAGGGCGCGCAAATTTTACAGCAGGCGGCCGGCGTTGAAGCCCGCTGCGAGCAAGTGAGCAAAGACATCGGGGTCTTGTGGCGGAAGCATCCCGTCAGCCGTTTTGCCGTTCCGATGGCTGCGCCGCTGCCCGTATTTCAAGAAACGGGGATTGTCGGAGGGCATCAGGAGGAGGAGCTGAAGCATTTTTTGACACGCCATCCTGAATACCACGTGGTAGAGATCCGTAAAAAAACCGCGCAGGGAACGACGATGCGGCTCTATAAGCAGTATATGTGGAAGAAGGACGGCCGTCCGCCGGCACCGGCCAATATATCCGAACGGCCTGCGGCCCATAATCCGACGCCGGACGGATGGGCTGCAGCGGAGGTTCGTCTAAGTACGGCGGAAAATCTCGCCCTTTGGCTGGATCGGGGAAGGGATGCGGCTAACGAATGGGATGCTTTTCAACCGGGGCGCTCCCGGCTGTTCCGCGGGTGGAAAGGTTTTTCGACATATTAAGGAAAAATCTCGCTTTAATGAGATGAATTTCGTCAAAATATAGCAAAAGATATATTGCTTAAAGAACGCCTCCTGTGTAAAAATCAAGGTAAGTTAGTAAAAAAAGGTGTGGTCCTTTGATGATTCGAGACGCTTCCCCGGGCAAGCAGCTTTCAGCCCCTCCCCTTGCTTCAAGGTTCGAAAGCGCTCCCTTGCGTACCGGGAATCCGGTGGCTTTCAAGATGAAGGACATGCAGCGAATTGCGGGCAATCGTGCGGTCCAGAGAATGGTGTCCGGCGGCACGGCCCAACGGATGACCACGGAGGAAGACGAGCTGCAGATGAAGTCTGCGACGCCCCCCGTCCAAAGAAAAGGCGAAGGGATGCCGGAGCCTGTCCGGGCGAAAATGGAGCAGACATTCGGAACGGACTTTTCCGACGTGATGGTGCATACGGGGAATCATGCGGAACAGGTCGGGGCGCTCGCTTATGCCCAGGGCAATGACATTCATTTTGCGCCCGGCCAGTACAATCCTGAAACTTCCAAGGGGCAGGAGCTGCTTGGTCACGAATTGGCGCACATCGTTCAGCAAAAGCAAGGAAGGGTGAAGCCAACGACTGAAGTCAACGGCATGGCGGTGAACGACGATCCTTCGCTGGAGCGGGAAGCCGATCAGTGGGGGATCAAAGCGGCGCAAACAAAACTGGATTCGGCTCGTTATCGGGCCGGCTTTGGAGACTGATGGCCGTGTACGGTAAAAAGAACAAGGATACGCCGGGATACGCAACGGCTTGGGAGCATTACGAGCGGGAATGGGCAAGGCTCGATTTGCGGCTGGCGATCCTGATGAAGCTGATGGAGGAGCCCGACACGCCCGCCGATCCTTCGCTCCTTCCGTTCAAAGGACTCGTGCTGACGGAAGAGGAAATGCACAGGCTGCTCTATGACGGGGACGATAGGGAGGAGGATGCCGAGCTTGCGGATCTGCGTCGGCAGTTGGCCGTGATGGACCGAGAGCTGGCTCGGAAGCGGCAGGCCTCCATGGAGCAAGGAAGCTTCTTGCCGGCCCCCTATGTGTCGCAGATGTTCGGGTTGAATGAATTTGAAGAGCAGACGCTGCTGATGGCGCTTGCCCTGGAGACGGACCGCAAGTACGAAAAGCTGTATGCCTACGTTCAGGACGACGCAACCTGCAAGTATTTGACGCCTGAGCTTGCGATGCGGTTGTATGGTCTGTCCGGAATGGACGGGGGCGGACTGCTTAAGGTTTTTATGAACGGAAGCCGGCTGATGGAATGGTTTTTTCGCGGCGAAGCCCGGACGGTTGATCAATCTAACGGTCCGCTGCTTACGCGTCCCTTGCGGCTGGATGAGCGGATGACCGCTTTTCTGCTGGGCATCGGCTATACGGATGTGTCCCTGGGCCATTGCACCAAGCTGTATGAGTCGGACCGGGAGCTGCCGGATTTGCAAACGGGGCATGAGCTTCAGGGGCGGCTGCGCGCATTTGTCGAACGGCGGGCTGAGTCCGACCCGCTCCCGGTATTTTGTTTATGGGGGCAGCCCGGCTCCGGAAAGAAGCTGCAGACGCGGCACGCGGCGGCCCATTGGGACAAGCCGCTGCTGGTGGCGAACGTCGAAAGCCTGCTTCGGGACGAACGGCCGTTTTCCGAGCTTATTGTCAAGGTGCTGCGCGAAGGGATGCTCTATGGTGCGGCCGTTGCGTTCGAGCGCTTTCACCTGCTATTGGGAGAGGACGAAGCCATCGGGAAAAAACGGATGGAGCTGTTGAACCGGCTCCAGTCGGTGCAGGAGCCGCTTTTCCTTCTATCGGAGCAGGCCTGGAATCCGCGCCCGCTGCAAGGGAGGAAATTGTTTCTGGAAGTGGAGGTTCCCGTACCCGAAGCGGCAGAGCGCCGGAAGCTGTGGGAAAGCTGGAGTGCGGAACGTCGTCTGGAGGATGCCGTCGATTGGGAAGCGCTTGCCGGGAAGTTCCGCTTCTCGCCGGGGCAGATCGCAGCCTCTCTCGATTACGCGGTTCAACTGCTGCGCTGGAACGGCCCCGAACCGCATCGAACCGATGGGTCCGATGCGGTTTACCGGGCCTGCTATGCCCAGGTACAGCACAACCTGAAGAAAAAGGCCGCGCGAATCGAGCCGAAATACGACTGGGACCGGGTCATCCTGCCTCCTGAGCAAAAAGAGCAGCTGAAGCATGCTTGCGCCAGGCTTCAATACCGCGGCACGGTGCTCGGCGACTGGGGATTCGACCGCGCGCTCGCTTACGGCAAAGGCGTCAGCCTGCTATTCGCGGGGCCTCCGGGCACGGGCAAAACGATGTCCGCGCAGGTGCTGGCCAAAGAGGTGCAGCTCGAAATTTACAAAATCGATCTGTCGCAGGTGATCAGCAAATACATCGGCGAAACGGAGAAAAACTTGCACGAGGTGTTCAGCGAGGCGCAGCTCAGCAATGCCATCCTGTTTTTCGACGAAGCGGATGCGTTGTTCGGCAAGCGGTCCGAAGTCAAGGATTCGCATGACAAGTATTCCAATGTGGAAACCGCTTATTTGCTGCAGAAGATGGAGGAATACGACGGCATTACCATTTTGGCTACCAACCTTCAGCAAAATTTGGACGAGGCGTTCATGCGGCGTTTTGGCTTCATCGTGAAATTTCCGTTTCCGGATGCCGGGCATCGCGAGCAAATATGGCGCGGGCTGATTCCGTCCGAAGCTCCGGTCGAGGATGATATCGATTTTCGCTTCTTGGCGTCCAAGTTCGAGCTGGCCGGGGGATATATCAAAAATATCGTGCTGTCCGCGGCCTTTATGGCGGCTGAGCAGCGGTGCGCTATAGGCATGAAGCAGCTCATGCTTTCGGCGCGCAACGAGCTGCGCAAAAACGGGAAGATCTGGATCCGCGAGGAAATGGGAGAATACGCCGACTTGTTCGATTGAGCTGGGAAGCGGAAAGGGAGGAAGCGCATGGCCGATTACACGGTGATCGCAGACGTAGGAAATACGTTGGTCAAGCTGTTAAGAGAGCATTTGACCCCGAAGCTTCTGTCTCAGCCGGAAGCGATCGGACTTGCCTCGCCGACGGATAAGGGAGATTTTCAGCTCACGCTGTTTTTGTACAGCATTCAGGAAAATACCGAGAACCGGCGGACGAATATGATCGGAAGGGGAACGGACACGCTGCAGTATCCGCCGATGGCGTTGAATTTGGTTTATCTCGTTACCTGCCATTCGGCATCGGAGATCGCGACCCGCTCCTTCGACGAGCACCGCATTATGGGAAAAGTGATGCAGGTGTTTCACGACCATGCCGTCCTGCGGGGCTTCAGCCTGCAAGGGGCGCTGGCCGACAGCAATGAAGCGATCCGGATTATGCCGCAGCCGATTACATTGGAAAACGCGGTCAGCCTTTTTTCCAACACGCCTTACAAATTATCGCTCAGCTACATGGTCGGGCCGGTTTATCTGGATTCGACCCGCACGAAGCAAACCACACGGGTTGCGGAGGCGCAGTTCAAGCTGGAGGAGCGGGAAGGAAACTGATCATGGAGCGCTTGCGCAGCGAGGTGAAGATCAAGCTGGCTTTGGTCGTCAAGCCGGTGGATGTCGTAACCGGTCTTGCGCCGGCCGCCGTACCGCGGTTGGTTGTAGAGGGCGTTCCGTGCAGACCGGTCCGCAAGCCGGACGGAACGTTCCTGCTGCTCGGCTTGCCGCCAGGAATTTATAGCATCGCTCTCAGTGCGCCGCCGCATTATGCGGACAGCAGGGCCGTTGTCGATACGGCCGCCTTGTCCCCGCTGGAGCCTGTAGAGCTGGTGCCGATGCTGCCGACGTCCTCCTACCCTTTTGCGCCGGGAACGACGCTGATTCGCGCCAGAGCGAAAGGCGTGCCCGAGGGGGCTGTCATTCTTCGAGCGGCCGTGATGGACGGGAATCTGGCCTGCGCGAAGCTGCATCAAGAGGCGGACAAAGGCGAAACAGAGCTTGCGTTTGGTGCTGTGCACCGGCTGGTCAGCGGCCGATGCTACTATGTGCTGGACCCGGATCCGGCCAAAAGGGAGGTTATCCGCGTTGTCGCATTGGAGGAAGCGAATCGCAAAGCGAAGCTGCAGACGCCGTTCCGGTTTGCCCATCGCAAAGGAACCGTACTGACGGACGTGGCGGAAGGCGCTGCCGACGGCCGTGGGGAATGGGCGGCCGCTTTTCCGCCGCAGGGCGTGAAACGTTTCTTCTGCGCGGTTCAATTGTTCATGTCTGCCGACGAGCCGCTTATTCTGGATCAGGAGGTGCAAGTGGAAGAGGGACAACCGGTACAGCTTGGGCTGCTCCCATCTACCGACGAATAAGGAAGCGGAGGGAAGTAAGGTATCGATACATAAGCCTGTATACATCCGAGAAATCGATAGCATGAGGAATAGCGATGACGATTGGGAGGGAGGAACTGATTCGGATCATGACGATATCCGGATCAGGAACAAATGGCTGAATATTTATCGCCGGGAGTATATGTGGAAGAGTTCGACAGCGGCGGTGTGCCGCTGGGCGGGGTCAGCACCAGCACGGCGGGCTTTATCGGTCTCGCTGCCAGAGGGCCGGTAGAAGGGCTGCCGCAATTCATTACCAGCATGAACGATTTTACACGGCAATTCGGGGGATACCTCGCTGAGAATGTTTTTGGCTCCTACCGGTATTTGGCCTATGCGGTCGAGCACTTCTTCGTGAACGGCGGCTCGCGCTGTTACGTGATGAGGGTGGCTCCGTCCGATGCGAAATCCGCGTCGAACGACGGGAGCTCCGCGCTTCGGCTCTTCGCCAAAAATCCAGGTGAATGGGGAAACCGGGTCCGGGTCGTACTGGAGCCGGCAAGCAAAGCGAAGACGCAAATTTATGAAATTTTAGGCGACGCTGCCCAATCCAAGAAGTACCGTGTGAAAAGCAACGCCGGTTTTAGAGCGGGTGACATCGTTGCCTTCGATAACGGCGAGGGCAAACAGTACAACCGCGTCGTTTCGTCGCAGGACAATATCATCGAACTGGAAGTCCCGTTGGAAGGCGGCGAAGAGGTAGTCGATGCAAACCTGCTTCCGGCGAAGGTGCTCACGACGTGCGAGTTTACGCTGCATGCGTTCTACGGGGACGAGGCGGAAACGTACGAGCGCGTTTCCCTTAACGTTACGGCTCCCAATCATGTGGAAAAAGTGATCGGGAAGTCCAATATTGTCGGCGTCTCCTGCGACGGAACGGACCATGGCGCGGTTCACCCGTTCGAAGTCATCTCCGGACAACCGGAAGAGGCCGGCAAGTTCGTGATCGAGCTGTCGGGCGGCAGCGACGGTTCTGCGGACGCCTTGTCGGCGGGAGATTTCATGGGGCAGGACCTCGGTCCCGGCAAACGGACGGGCATCCAGGCTTTTATCGACAACGACGAAGTCAGTCTGATGGCGGTGCCCGGCGTAACCGACCCGAACGTGCAGCTTGCGCTTGTCGCGCACTGCGAAAATTTGAGCAGCCGTTTCGCGATCCTCGATATTCCGCAGGATAAAACGAAAATTGCCGACGTGATGACGCACCGCGATATTTTCGATACGCAGTATGCTGCCATGTACCATCCTTGGCTGCAGGTGTTCGATCCGCTGGACAAGCGTAATATTTACATACCGCCGTCCGGTTCCGTAGCCGGCATTTATGCCCGCAGCGACAATACGCGTGGGGTTCATAAAGCGCCTGCGAACGAAGTCGTGCGCGGCTGTGTCGGGCTCGATTGCCAGTACAACAAAGGCGAGCAAGATATTTTGAACCCGCGCGGCGTCAACCTGATCCGCGCCTTTACAGGCCAAGGGATTCGCGTATGGGGGGCGAGAACGCTTTCCTCGAACGGGCTGTGGAAGTACGTGAACGTCCGCCGTTTGTTCATTTTCGTGGAAGGCTCGATCAAGAACGGCACGAACTGGGTCGTCTTCGAGCCGAACGACGAGAAGCTGTGGGCCCGCGTTCAGCGTACGATCGACGCGTTCCTGACCCGTGTCTGGAAAGACGGGGCGCTCGCAGGGACAAGCCCGGGCGAAGCGTTCTATATTCAAATCGGCCGCAACACGATGACGCAGGACGACATCGATAACGGCCGCCTGATTTGCGTAATCGGCATCGCTCCGGTCAAGCCGGCGGAATTCGTCATTTTCCGGATTACGCAAAAAACCGGTTCGGAATAATGGATGGTTACAGTAGAAAGGGGTATGGCTCAGCATGGCAGTGGAACGCACCGATCCGTATCGCAAGTTTCGGTACAGAGTAGAGGTTGAAGGGATTCAACAAGCGGGCTTCAGCGAGGTTTCCGGCTTCGACGCTTCGCTTGATGTAGTGGAATACCGCAATGGAAATGAGGTCATTACGCCCCGCAAGCTCCCGGGATTGGCCAAATACGGCAATATTACGCTGAAGTGGGGAGTTACCGACTCCTTGGATTTGTACGAGTGGATTTCCAGTTGCGTACAAGGCAAGGTGACCCGTAAAACCGTAACCATCATCGCGCTCGATGAAGAGGGACAGGACGTAGCGACGTGGCAGATCATCGAAGCATGGCCTTGCAAATACACGGCGCCGGATTTCAACGCCACGGCTTCCGACGTCGCTATTGAAAATTTAGAGCTGGCGCACGAAGGCATGACGCGGACGAAGTAACGGCTGGAAGCGCCGGAAGGGGACTAGCGTTTGTTTTCTTCCGGCAGGCTTCTCATAAAGGAGGACATCATGGAGTTCAGAACGGAGTACGAATTCGAGCTTCCGCGCGGTTATGTGGACGAGAACGGCAGCTTGCACAAACGGGGCGTGATGCGTCTGGCAACCGCAGCGGACGAAATATTGCCGATGCGCGATCAGCGCGTGCAGCAAAACCCGAGTTATTTGAGCATCATTTTGCTGGCCAGAGTCATTACCAAGCTGGGCGATTTGAGGGCGATCGATACGAAGGTGATCGAACGGCTGTTTACGTCGGATCTTGCTTTTCTGCAAAACTTTTACCGGCAAATCAACGAAGTGGAAAAGCTCAGCGTACGCACCGTCTGTCCGAAATGCGACCACGAATTTGAGGTGGACATCTCTTTTTTAGCCGAGACGGAGGGGAACTGACGGTCTATCCGGCGGATAAACTCTATGAGGAGGCTGCGTTCCTGGCTTATTATTTTCACTGGCCTCATGACGATATCATGAACATGGAGCATCGCGAACGGCGGCGGTGGTGCTCGGAAATTTCGCGTATCAACCGCAGCCTGAACGATGAGCCGGACAACCCCTTCGACGTCTTTAAAAAGAGGTGATGCCCATGAGCGCAGCCGATTCGGAAATATTCGGACAAGCGTTTCGTTTTATGGTGGAGCTGGACGGCATGCTGGTCGCCGGCTTCTCCGAGGTTAGCGGACTGCAATCGGAGCTGGAGTTCGAGGAGGTCGCCGAGGGCGGGGTGAACGGGTATACGCACCGCCTGCCGAAAGGGACGAAATCGCCTCCGATTGTATTGAAACGGGGAATCACGAAATCGAGCGATCTGTGGGACTGGTATTTCAGCGCTGCGGGAGGCAAGGTGAAGCGCAAAAGCGGCTCGATTATTTTATACGACGCCTCGTGGCAGGAAATGATCCGTTGGAATTTCTTCGGCTGTTACCCGGTCAAATGGACCGGACCCGAGTTGAGCGCTTCGAGCAGCGAGGTCGCGGTCGAGACGATCGAGCTGGTGCACAACGGATTAAAGGCCATTTACGCCCGTTAGCGGTACGAATGCGGATGAAGGGCAACGTTGAAGGCAAGGGGCACAGACGATGAGAACGACGAAGCGCATCCAAGCGGGAATGGCGCCTAGTATGCCGGGGCATCTCCGGTTCGCCGAACAAATCACGCGGAAATACGGTTTTGCAACCAGGAACTACTTGGGACCGCAAGCGCTAACCCTGCTTGAGCCCGGAGAAGGGGGTTCCCCCGTTCAGCATGTTTCCTTGGTTCAATTGACGCTTCATTTGAGATTGCAGCTTCAGTTGCTTAAGCAAGAAGAGCGGGACATGCTTCGTACGTACCGGAAGACGCTTTATCTATTGGAAAAGTTGGCCCGACGGCATGACGCTTCGGAACGAAAGAAAAACTCTTTTTTACCGGCAGGTGTGGGAATGGCATCGCGGATGGCTGCGGCGAATTCGGCAACAGGCACGACGCGGGCGGATCGTCGGCAAGAAAGCAGGGCGTTCCGTTCGAATGTTGGAGAAATGGAGCGAGCGTCGGCTCCTGCGTCCAAGTCTGTGGGTGTACATCGACACGCCCGGACGAACGGAGAAGCCGCCGGTTCGCGAAACTCCGCGGATGCAGGCATCATGCAGTCGGTCTCGGCAGGGCCTATGCTTCGTCCGAGCAGACGAGTCCGCCGCCATGGGACGAAAGAGCCTTTGGTGCTGCGAAGGGATTATCGCTTTGCCGAACGTTCAGGCAGTTGGCACAATGTACCCGGCGAACAAGTGCGGCATGTTCCTGCTGAGCAAGTACAGCAGGCCAGACGGAAGCCCGAATCCAAGGCGATGGCGGCTCTGAGAAACCCCGATGCGGCAGCGGAAATAAAGGAGCGTCGCGACGAACGGCAACGGGACTTGCAGCAGGGATCTTCTTCGGGAGAAAGCAGCCGGAGTCCGCTGCTTGAGCACGAGTGGCGCAAACCGGAGCAAAAGCAGGGGCGGGCCTTCGGGCAGGTTTTGGAATGGGAGCGGGTTTCCTTGCGGCAACACGCTTTCAATCTTATACATAATTATCGGTCTACCGAGTTTTTCTCAGTCACCTCCAATGATGTCTCTGCTCAAACCATAAGCGGGGATCGTGGCGTCAGTGCTCGCGTACGTTCGGAAAAAGCATCAAGTCCGGTTGATTCGGACGACAAGAGGGGATATCGAGCCGTAGACGAAAATCGGGGCGGCGGTACTGTCATGCGTCCGATCATAGTCGCCGCAAGCCTGATTGATGATGATAATAAAAGGCATCGGACGCTTGGAGGAAGTACGGGCTGGGAAAAACGCGGAACGGCACCCGATACCGGACGGTCGTGGCTTAGGCCGAAGGGGATATCTTCCCTCGATAGGGGGATTTTGCTGCGGCGCCGCATTGGCTTGTTTGAGGCGGGCTTCTTGGGCGGTCATCGGACGGCGGATACCCGGCTTGAGAACAGGCGCATCATGGGAAGCCGCCAAAAGGATGCTGCTGCGGCAGCTTCGGAAGGCCGCTTGTTTGAACTTGGGCGGTTACGCATGGCTGGTCCGGTCAAGTCCATGCGAGACATATCGGACCGTCGTTATGAGACGGCTGTATTGTCATCAACCACAACCGTCTTCGAACAAACGCATTGGCAAAAGGCGAATGCCGACCTTCTCCACGGTCGGGCACCTATTATCGTGCAGCGGAAGATCGGGAACGAATTGTCGGTTTCACTTCGGTTTCATTATCCGATGAGCGCGTCCTTGCGCAGAGATAATGTTTTTATCAGCCAAAGTCCGGGACGAAGCAGCAATAAATTTGGCGGTATCGGTTCCGTTCAGATGCTTGTCGGTGTCGCACCATCCACTGGCATTTCTGCGTTTAAATACGATGGTTCGGTACATTCGAACGGCTCTGTTCCGCTTCGCAGCCGAATGCTCATGTCAAGCGAACAATTATATCACAGCCGCATTGCCGAGGCAGATAGGGGAGAAATGACGGCTGGTTTGGCCGTCCCTGTCCGACACGAAAGAACGGGGCTTGTTGCTGTTCAGCCTAAGCGGGTAGAGGCAAAAACCGGCATGCCGATGACAAGCTTATTCGAGGGGAACATCGTTTCGCCGATCAGCTTGGGCCTAGGGTCAACCGCCGTCGAAGGGCGGCAACTCCGCTACCATCCTCTGCCGTCTGGAGGAAGGGCTGTGTCTTCTATTGGGCTGCAGATTTATGCTGCCAATTCCATAGGGGCGGTGAAGCAGCGTTACGTTCGTCGGCATCAAGCCTCCCAATCGAATTCGGTGATGACGAGCGGGAAAAATGCTAGGTATGATGCGAACGATACGGTCTCGGGCTTTACGAGCGAAGCCGTTCGAAGCTTTACAGCCAGGACGGTTTCGGGCTCTACGAATCCAATGATTCGTAGGTTTATTCACGGGGCGGGTTCAGGCCCTGCTGATATTGTGTTTCGAAGTATGCCAGACGAGATACGTGTATCGGAAGGATGGGGCTGGAATTTAACAGATGTACGACGACATCCGGTTGTTCCGGCGCAGTACGAACAATTCGGGTTTTTATCCGTACATTCCTTTATCCTTCATAAACCGGTTAGCTTACGTTCGGAGGGAAGATTGAGTGCCCTCTTACCGAATGTAACGGATTTTGCGGGTAACATCGGTGGGAGCCGGATTGCCTTGAGGGACGGTGCTGCGGAAGAACGGGCAATGCGTAGACATCCGGCAGGCCCGGATGCGACGCTGTTTAAACGGAATAGCGCCGTATACCCTTCGGCTTCAGTTGGAAGCATGGCTCCAACAGCACCAGTTCCTCAATTCAGGGTCGTCCCCTCGCAGCATGCCAGGGCAGGTCAAGCGACTGTGTTCGGACCGCCATTTGTACAAGCATTGCCGGACCCTTCGACTCGTATGGTAGCGACCATTGCAAACAAGCTCCTGCAGGTTCGCGCAGATTGGTTGTCTGCTGCAACTGCGAGCGTCTTGGGCGTTTTCCCGCCTCGCGCTTCGCAACGTCCGTTGGAGCTGTATCCGTCGCGGGCTGATACGCAGCGTCCGTCAGTGGTGCGCACGAACGCCTCGGGCGTCTTGTCATCTGGATCGGCGTTACGCCCGTTGCAGATGCATACATCGCAGGCTAACGAGCAACGCTTGTCCGCGATGCCTGCGAACGCTTCGGGCGTCTTGTCATCTGGATCGCCGTTACGCGCGTTGCAGATGCATCCGTCGCAGGCAGACGTGCAGCGTCTGTCCGCGATGTTGGCAAACACCTCGGGTGTGCTACTATCTCGCGCGTTGCAACGCAATCAGTCGAGGGCAGTCGAGTCTCGTGCGTCCGCGGTGTTTGCGAATGACACGAGCGAATTGCTGCCACGCGTGTTGCAGATGCATCCGTCGCAGGCTGACGCGCAGCGTCCGTCCGCGATGCCCGCAAACGCCTCGGGCGTCTTGTCGCCCGGAGTGCCGCAACGCTCATTGCAGTTGAATCCGCTGCAGGCTGATGCACATCGTCCGCCCGCAATGCCCGCGAGCGTCTTAGGCACCCAACCTGTCAAAGCCGCGCCATTGCCTTTGCAATTGCATCGACCGCAAGCTGTCGCGCAGCTCTCGCCCGCGGTGCCGGCCAGCGCCAGTGCCGCAGGCGTTTTAACGCCTCTCGTCGCGCCACAGACGCACACGGCTCAGCAGCCCGCCAAGTCCGTCGCCACGCCGAGCCCGTCCTACCGGGTTGCGCGCTCTGAAATCGAATACCATAAAAAGCAGAAGCCCGATAGCCGGACTCTGGCGAAGCAAGCGGCAGCGCAGGCCGTCAGCCAAGTTTCCGCCCAGCTTGAAGCGATGAAAGTCGAACTATCGGGCGCATCTCAGGCGGCTTTACCGGACTTGGATCGTTTTGTCGACCAAGTGTATAGAGAGCTGGAGAACAAAATCAAATTCGAGCGGCAGCGCAGCGGGCTTTGACCCCTGCGGCCGAGACTCCCGAACTTGCAAAGGGTGAGGCGGATGGCTTTAACGAAAGCGAAAATTATTGTGGAAGGCGGCAGCCGGCAGGAAATCGAGGTGCTGTTTAACCCGAAGGAATACCAGGTGGAGTCGTCCAACAAATTTGTGTGGCAGATGATTCCCGGCTTGAATGCGCCGATTACCCAGTTTGTGAGCGGGGAAGCAACGACGCTGTCGATGGACCTGTTCTTCGATAGCTATGAGAAAGGTACGGATGTCCGCACCCACACCTCGAAAGTGGTTAAGTTGCTCGATGTGGATAAAGATTTGCACGCGCCGCCGCCATGCCGTTTTGTATGGGGGTCCCTGAATTTTAAAGGCATTGTCGAAAAGGTTTCGCAAAAATTTACGATGTTTCTCGATTCCGGGATCCCGGTGCGGGCTACGCTTCGTGTGACGTTCAAGGCTGTCATGAGCATGAAAGAGCAGTTCCAGCATATTCCCCGCCAGTCCGCCGACCGCACGAAGCAAAAGCTGTTTAACCAAGGTGACCAACTGTGGATGATTGCTGCCCAAGAATACGAAAATCCCGGACTATGGCGCGAGATTGCCAAAGCGAACAAGATCGACAACCCCAGGCATATCGAAGCTGGACGCAGACTGATCGTTCCGAGGCTGGAATAGCTGCTGCCATCGTCCTGCCTATACATAACGAAGAGAGGGGAATGGGCCATGTCGCTGGAAACCAAAACGTATACGTTTGACGAACTGGAAAGCAAATACCGGAATTTCTACGCACCCGCCTACGAGATTTATATCGATGGCTCCAATATTGTCGCCGAAAGCATGGCCATTCCCTCCATCACCGTCACGACAAGCGTCGAACCTAAAGCAAACTACGTCGATTTTTCCGTGAAGAACGCCTACGATATCGTCAAGCGGGATTTCAAATGGCTCGGCGAGTACTTTGTCCTGGGGAAAACGCTGGAAGTGAAAATGGGCTATACGGACAAGCTGAAAACGGTATTTTACGGAATCATCACTTCCGTTACCGCCGACTATCCGGCACAGGGCCATCCGACCCTCCGGGTAAAGGGGATGGACAAGTCGACGCTGATGATGAAAGGCTCGAAGGCCGGCTATTGGATTGACAAAAAGTACAGCGACGTAGCCAAGGAGATCGGCCAAAAATATGTGCCCAAAGTGATCGTCGACGATACGCAAACCGTGATCGGCACGATCGACCAAAAAGGTATGAGCGACTTTAAATTTCTCAGGTACTTGGCGCTGATGTGCAATTACGACTTTTTTCTCGTGGGTAAAACGATGTATTTTCGCAAGCCGCTTACGGGGACTTCCAGCGTGCTGACCTTAAGCTACGGCCAAAATTTGCGCAGCTTTGCCACCGATATGAACCTTGCCGACCAGATTACTAAAGTGACGGTGCGCGGTTGGGACGACAAGCAGCAGAAGCCGATCGTCGCTTCGGCTACCGAGATCACCAAGCTTGGCTCCGGCTCCAAGACGGGCACAGATTTGCTGAAAACGCATGGCGAGTTCGAGGAAAATATCGGCGCGAATGTCGATTCCGTGGAAGAGGCAAAGGCGAAGGCGGAGGCGGTTATGAACGAGCGGGGGATGAAGCTGGTTACCGGGCATGGCGAAACCATCGGCCTGCCTGAAATTTGCGCGGGCCGGTATATGAAGCTGGAGGGATTGGGCAGGGTTCTCAACCAACCTTACTATATTACGTCCTCCACGCACCGGATCGACGCCTCCGGGTATACGACGACATTTAAAGTTCAAGGAAATGCGGTGGGCTGATATGAACGAATTTCCTTTCTCGTTAAATCCGAACGAAGCGATGGAATCGTTGACACCGAAGATTAACGGTGTGATGGTGGCCGTCGTGACGGACAACAAGGACCCGGAAAACCTGGCCCGGGTCAAGCTGAAGCTTCCGCTCCGCGAAGGAGAGACGGAAACCGATTGGACCCGGATCGCCACGCTGATGGCCGGGAAAGACCGCGGGACGCTGTTCATTCCGGAGGTGGGGGACGAGGTGCTGGTCGCCTTTCATCTCGGGGAGGCCCGGCAGCCTTATGTGATCGGTACGCTGTGGAATAAGAAGGATCCTTCTCCCGAAGGGAAGAACGATAAGAACGACGTGCGCAAATTCAAGTCACGGTCGGGGCATGAGCTGATTTTCGACGACAATGACGCAGAAGGCAAGATTACGGTGAAGACTCAAAAAGGCCAGATCGTCGAGCTTCTGGATAAGGAAAGCTCGGTCACCATCGCCGATTCCAGCGGAAACCATTCCATTGTCATTCAAGGCGGGTCCGCGAATGAAATCAAGATCAAGTCGAGCACTTCGGTTATCACGATGAATGCCAAGGGCGATATCCAGATCGAGAGCAGCAAGCAGATTACCGTCAAATCGACCCAGGTGAACATTGAGGCTACCGCGAGTCTGGCGCTGAAAGGCAGCGCCTCCGTCGATATCAAATCGGACGGAGTCGTCAACATTAAGGGCAGCCTGGTCAAAATCAACTAATCGGCCAAGGGAGGCGCACGGGTGAAGTCGTTTTTGGGCAGAGGATGGAAATTCCCCATAGAAGTGGATGAAGTGACCGGCCGCATTAAAATGTCCGAATATGAAGAGGACATCGCCGAAGCGATTCGCATTATTGTATGGACCGGCAAAGGGGAACGTGTGATGAGGCCGGATTTCGGCTGCGGCGTGGAGCGCTTTCTGTTCGGCTCGACGGACGAGACGACGATGCATCTGCTGGAGTCGGACATCACGGAAGCGATTCGCATCTGGGAGCCTCGGGTGCACGAGGTCGAGGTCCGGGCGGAGCCAGATACGGACGATCCCGGCAAAGTGATGATCCGCATCCGGTACGAGGTCCGATCGACGAACAACTTATTTAATCAGGTATATCCGTTCTATATTCATGAAGGCACGAAATGAGCAGCCGAATAGGCTAGGAAAGGAGGCGGTTCACGGATGCGGGTTCCTCCGATCGACGCCCGGGATGTCCCGGCGCTGATTCGACAAATGCAGGAAATGACACCTTTTTATACACCCGAATGGAGATTCACGCCGGAGGACCCCGATCCGGGAACGGCTTTGTTTCTTCTGTTCGCGCGGATGCTGGGGGACAATATCTCCAGGCTCAATCAAGTGCCGCATAAAAATTTTGTCGCTTTCCTCAATATGCTGGATGTGTCCCAGCAGTCCTCTCTTCCGGCCAAGAGCTACCTGACCTTTTATTTAAGCGAGGGAGCGCAGGAGACTGTTCCGGTGCCCAAAGGGACGAAAGTGGCCGGAACGCCTCCGGAGGGCGGGGAGCCGGTCATCTTCGAAACGGCTCATTCCGTCATGGTTACGCCCGCCCGGCTTACGGACATGTACAATGTGAGCGTCCGCCACGACCGGATCGTCCGGCTTAACACCCCCTCGGGAGAGGAGCACCCGGCGGCGCTGTTCCGATTCGGGGCGGAAGGCGACGTGCAGGAGCACAGTCTGCTTCTGAGGCACGATCATTTGTTCAGGCTGAAGCATGAAGCGAGAATCGAGCTGGAGCTGACGCATTCGCAGAAGCGGTTCAAGGAGGCTGCCTTATCGGAACGTTTGGCGGATAGCGGGACGGTGACGTGGAGCTACTTCTCGGGCGGGGCTTGGATTCCGTTCGATGAGGCGGAAAGCCGGGGAAACCGGTTGATTTTGACCAAACGTAAGCTTGCTCCTTGGGAAGAAACGGAGCTGGAGGAAGGCGCAGGAAGATGGCTGCGATGCAAGGTTCGTTCGCTCGGCGCAGCTTCAGGCACTCCGGATCTGGCAGAGCTGGAGCTGGATGGACTGCGCATCAAGGCGGATTATGCGGATCTGCACGGCGATGGCGGAATCGAGCCGGAGCGGATGTATTTCGGCGATATCCAGATCGATTCGAGCGGCGGCTATCCGTTCGGCGATCTGTTCGCCCCGTTCGGGACGTTTTATGCCGCATGCGCGGAACCGCTCAGCAAGCGGGGCGGCAAAATAACGGTCAGCTTCCGTTTATCGCGCAGGGAGCACCGCCTGATCCCGGAGAAGCCGCCGCACATCGACTGGAAGCCGATTATGAAGAAGAAAGACGTGGACAAGGTCGACATCCCCGATCAAGTTTCGATTACCCGCGTCGTATGGGAATATTGGAACGGTTCGGCCTGGGTGAGGCTGCCTGTTCCGGCTGCAGCGGAAACGCTGTTCTATCATCCGGTGGAGGGTTACGCAGAGTTTGCCTTCGTATGTCCGGCCGATCTGGAGCAAACGTTCGTCAATTCGGAATGGAACTACTGGATTCGCGCGCGGATATTGCATATCGAGCATTTGTATTCGGCCAACCCGCTCTATTTGTCTCCATGGATTGAGCAGGTCCGGCTGACATATGCTTACGACGATCCGCTTTACCCGCCTGAAGCGTGCTGGATCCGCAACAACGTGGAGAGCCGGGACTGCTCCGGACAAACCGGGGGCAGCGGCCGTCCCTTTGCTCCTTTCCGGTTGCCCGAGGGCGGCAAGCCGGCCGTTTATTTCGGTTTTGACCGGGCCCCCGTCCGCGGGCCGATCAGTCTATATTTTTCCGTGCTGATGCAAAAAGCGGCGTCCGGCGACATCCCGCTGATCGAATGGGAGTACGGGGCGGGGGAAGGAAGCTGGCGTCCCTTGAAGACGACGGACGGCACGATCGGGTTTACGCAAAGCGGAACGGTTCTTTTTTATTCGCCGGCCGACATGGCCGGGCTTAGGATGTGGGGCCAGGACCGGTATTGGATTCGCGCGGTGAACAAGGACGCGAGGTTCGATTCGGACAGCCCGCCGAGCCCTTGTCCGTTCATCTTGGGGGTCCATTTGAACACGGTGGCGGTGATCCAGCAGGAGACGGTCGAGCAGGAAACGCCGCAGGCGGCGGCCTCCGATGATTTCCCGGACGAGGCATCTGCCGTCGTCCTGGCCCGCACGCCGGTTATTTCGGAGGAAGTGTGGGTGGACGAAACCGGGCATTTGGCCAAGGAAGAGCTGGCCGAGCTGGAGCTTGCCGAAGGACGGGCGGACATCGTACGCGATTCGGAAGGGCAAGTGCTGAAGTGCTGGGTCTGCTACGAGCCGGTGACGAATTTCCTTACTTCGGGTCCGGCCGACCGGCATTACCGGATAGATCGTTCGACCGGCCGGATCTATTTTGGGGACGGGGTTCGCGGGAGACGTCTTCCGAACTCGGATATCGAACGGATCAAGGTGAACTACAAAACCGGCGGGGGAGAACGGGGGAATTTGGACCGGCTGGCGATCAACCAACTGCAAACGTCCATTGCGTTCATCCAGAGCGTCGTGAATCACGAGCCGGCTTCCGGCGGCTGCGAGCCCGAATCGCTGCAGGAGGCGCTGAAACGCGGACCGCAGTTGGTCAAGCACCGGGGGCGCGCGGTGACCGCGGAAGATTACGAATGGCTCGCGCGGGAAGCTTATCCGGGCATCGGCAAGGTGAAATGCCTGCCTGGGCGCAACGTTCGCATGGAGAAAGAGATGGGCTGCGTCACGCTGGTCGTCCTTCCGAAGACGGGCTTTCACGATGGCCCTCCTTTTATCGAATTGAAGAAGCGGATCGAGAGCTATCTCCGGGAGCGCGCAGCTTATCTGACGGCTTTTCCGGGCAGCATTCAAGTGATCGGGCCGGCCTGGCTGGAGATCGGCGTACAAGCGGTATTGGCCGTAAAAAGCATGGAGGAAGCGGCTGAGGCTGAAAGTCAAGCGCTGAGCAAAATCAGTCGGTTTCTGCATCCGCTGGTTGGGGGCTTGAACGGAAACGGGTGGGAAATCGGCAAGCCGCTGCACCTGTCCATGTTCTATGCGCTGTTGAAATCCATCGGGTCGATCCATCACGTCGACCGTCTGACCATGACGGTAACGAAGCTGGAGGACGGAGTGCGCACGGAGCTGCTGCCGGAGAACATGTCCCTGATTCCGCACGGCATCATCACCGAAGGCATCCATAAGCTGGCTATCGAGATCATGTAAGGGACGGGAGGGGAACAAGCATGCTTAAGCTGCCGAATTTGGATGACCGCATGTACGAGCATATGGTCGAAGCAGCCCGGAAGCAAATCCCTGCGCTTTATCCGGCATGGACGGACGAGAACGCGCATGATCCGGGCATGACGATGCTTGAAATGCTGACTTGGCTTATCGAGATGCAGCAGTATTACTTAAACCGGGTCACCGAAGCCAACGAGCTGAAATTTCTCAAGCTGCTTGGCGTGAAGCCCCAGGGAGCGGTGCCGGCTTCGGTTGAAGTTCAATTCGAAGGCGTCGACGTGAAATCCAAGCTTCCCCGCGGAACCAAGCTGTCGGCGGGCGGGCTGATCTTCGAGACGGCGGAGCCGCTCCTGCTCGTTCCCGCCATCCCGGACAAGCTGATTGTCGCCACCGACGCCGGTTATTTCGACTATACCGCCTCGAACGAAGGACGCAACGTATCGTTTCCGGCATTCGGTGCCAAAGGGGAAGCGGGAAGCCGATTGTACATCGGGTTCACCGAACCGCTGCCGACGAATCGACTGCTTACCCTATCCATTCGATTATATGAGAACTATCCTATCGTTCCGGTCCAGGACACCGAACGGGAACGCATTCCTTCGGCCAAGCTGGAGTGGAGGATATTCGATGACGGCGGAGAGGACCGTCCTGCGGACTGGGGGCCGGTCGATTTGCGGCGGGACGAGACGAACCATTTGTCGCAAAGCGGCAAGCTGTTGTTCCGGCTGGAGCGGTCGATGCAGCCGAGAATCGTGGGACCGGCATCGGACCGGGAGCGGTATTGGATCTGCTGCGAGGTCGTCGAACCCGGATTCGAGCTTCTGCCCAAGATCGAACACGTGGCGTTCAATGCGGTGACCGCCTTCCAGCATGATACATGGAGTCTGATGGAGGAGTTCGATTGGGACGGACGGAACGGGCAAGGGAAATCGCTGGAAATCAGCCATTATTTAGCTTTCTTTGGCGCGGTGCGGGTTCAAGTGCGCACCGAGGCCCAAGGGGAGTGGGTGGAATGGAGCGAGGCCGGCGATCTGCCGTCTGCAGTCCCGGAGGATAAAAGGAAAGTTTACGCATTAAGCCGAAACGACGAGAGCAAGACGGTCCGGATTGCTTTCGGGGACGATGCGGGCGGGCAGGCGCCGCCGGACGGCATCGGACGGGTAAGGGTCATTTGCCATACCGGGCGGTTTCGCGATCAGCGGCGGATCGGCACCGGAAACGGGCTGCCCCATCAGCGCTGCGAGCTTCCCTGCGCTTCCGTCGTCGCCGAAGCGTTCCGGCTTCAAATCGGAGAAAAGGACCCCGTATCCGGGGAATGGCTCTGGTATGACTGGCACCGGGTCGACGACTTCGACCGGTCCGGTCCGGACGACCGGCATTTCCTGCTCGATCCGCTGAACGGCATCGTCCTTTTCGGCGACAACGAGAAAGGGATGGCGCCCTCGCCTTCCGACGAGCCGAACATCGTCGTGAATTCCCTTCGTTCGACCGAAGGCGTGTCCGGGAATATTAACGCCACCTTGATTCAGCGTTTCGCCGAGCCGTGGCCGGAGGTGGAGCTTGTGCGCCCCGTGAACCGGACGGTCGCTGGGGGCGGCTTCGCTCCGGAAACGTTGGAGGAGGCCAAGCTGCGAGCGAGAAGGGAACTGCAGCAGCCCGCAACCGCCGTGACGGCGGAGGATGTGGAGCGGATCGTGCTGAATACGCCGGGACTCCGCGTGGCCAGAGCGCGGGCGCTGCCTTTATTCCGCAAAGGGCTGAAGCAGTACCCTGCGGACCGGTCGCCGGCGGCTCTGTCCGTCGTAGTGGTGCCTTACAGCGAATCGCCGAAGCCCATGCCAAGCCGCGGATTTATGGAAACCGTGAGACGGCATTTGGACAAGCGGCGGATGATTACGACGGACATTCAAATTTTGCCGCCGGAATATATTGAGATTAGCGTGCATGCCGTTATCGTGGTAGAGCCTTCGTTCAAGGACGAAACGAACATCGTCATCCGGGAGCTGACCCGACTGCTGCAGCCTTTCGACAACAAGGACGGAACGAGCGGCTGGGCTTTCGGACGGACCGTGTACAAGGGAGACATTTACGGCGTTATCAATCGGATTCCAGGGGTTAGCTATATTCAGGACTTATGGATTTCGGCGGAAGGCAAAGGATTTCGTAAAGATGCCGACGGTGATATTCAAATCCCGCCATACGGGCTCGTATATTCCGGAGAGCACGACATCGAATTGGTCAGCTTGACCGAGCTGTAATTAAGGGGGGCGGGCGTATGATGGGACCTTTCCGTTTTTTTTCACTGAACAAGCCGTCGGATTGGAAAAGGGGAATGACCTGCAACGTCAGTATCGATTCCGCCGGACTTGCGCTTAAGCAAACGGAGCAGTACGGCATTGCGACGAAAATTTCGCTGGCGGAATGGGAAGGCGGAGGGCCCGGAGCGATTGCGGATATAGCCCCAGGCAGGCAGGACCGAATCTACCTGCTCGATGAGTCCGCCGCCCTGTGGCTGTACGATCCGGACAACCGCCATCTGGAACCGCTGCTTCGCGAAGGACACGGCACCTTCACCTCCTTCGCATACTTGGCGGCCGTAGGAGATACGGTGCTGGCCGCAGATCCCTATGCCGATACGCCGCTCATTGCCTTTCATGCCGGGAATAGCCAAGCGGTATGGAGCTACAGCGACTACCGCGGGGAAAGCTTGTATCCCTTGGCCGTAACCCAGGCAGGCGGGCAGTTTCTGGTGTTTGCCATAGTCGATAGCGACAGGCTTGTCTTATTAAGGCTCGGCTCCTCGGGCCAACTTCTGGCGGAAACGGAGATCGATCCGGATCGGGTGTTTCCTAACGGAATGGAAGCGTTACGGGGCCGGTTTCAACTCGCCGGGATGGAGGGCGGGACCGTCTGGCTGCTGGATACTGTGACGGGGCGGCTGCTTTGCCTGCCGGACGGCAGCGAGCCGGAGTGGTTCAACGAAGCCGTCCGGCAGCCGAGGCCTTCGGGCATCGCGATGGATGGACTCGGAGGCTTGTTTATCGGGGACGCCTCGGGCGAAGCGGCCGGTGACAACCAACATTCCCTGCTCTTGGCCGAAATGTCCGGGGAAGCATGCACCGTTCGGCCGATCGCTTCGTTCCACGGGCGGTCTGATAAGCTGCTGACGAATGCGAGCGGACAGCTTTATGCCTGGAACCGCGCCGAAGCGACCGTCACCGTGCTGCAGCTGCTGCCCCGCACGAATTGCTGCGGGAATGGCCGCTACGAAGGAACGTGGATCTCTTGTTCCCTCGATAGCACCCGCAGCGAGAACGAGTGGCACAAAGCGGTGCTGGATGCAGACATCGAAGAGGGATTGCAACTGCGGCTGTCCTGGTTCGCCTCCGACCGTAAAACGGTGGCGCTCGGCGGTCACGTGCTGGATCTGGATCAATATATTTCCGACTCGGCCATTCCCGCCGAGGAGAAGCTGGATGCTTTGAAACCGCTGTGGACGCATACGTTAACGAATCCGAAGGATGCGCTGCTGGTGTCAGCGAAGGGGCGCTACTTGTGGCTGAAGCTGGAGTGGATCGGCAGCGAAACGGCTTCCCCGCTGCTTCGCAGGCTCCGCATTTACGATCCGCGCATGTCCTATTTATCTTATCTTCCGGCTGTGTATCAAGAGGACGAGAAGAGCCTGAGCTTTCTGGAGCGCTATTTATCGCTGTTCGCTACCTTTATGGAGGAGACGGATGAGACGATCGCCGGAATTGCGCGCTTTTTCGACCCGGATGCGACGGACGGCCCTTACCTGCGGTGGCTTGCCTCGTGGCTAGGGCTCTCGCCGGATGAGCATTGGACGCAACAGCAGCTGCGATTGTGGATGCGCGAAGCTCCCGATTTATACCGGTTCCGGGGAACCCGGGCAGCCATATCGCGGATGGTGGAGATTTACACCGGCGAGGCGCCGATGATTATCGAGCATTTTCAAATCCGGCACTTGCTGGAAAATGTCGAGTTCCGCGAAACCGCGAGCCGGCTGTACAGCGACGATCCATACACGTTTTGCGTTCTGGTGAAACCGGAGCATGCCGCTTCGGATAAACAAAAATATGTGCTGCAGCAGCTATTGGACGCCCAGAAGCCCGCCTTCACGGAGGCCAAGCTGGTAGTGCTGCAGCCGTGGATGAATATGGATATGCATACGTATCTCGGCATCAATACAACCTTGGCCGAGCCGTCTTGGTTGAAGCTGGACCGGCGTGCCACCTTGCCCTATCATACGGTGCTGATCGATGTGGAGCGCGACAACCGCATGGACATTCATACGAGACTCGGTCTCGATTCGGAGCTTGAATAACATTAAATGATGAAAGAGGAAGCGGAGCATGAAAAAGTCCAGGTTTTTTCCGTTTGAACGCAACCGGTACTTTTACGGCAAGCTGCTGACGGTCCGAGATTTCGAATCCGAGCAAAAATATTTCAACGACAAGCGGCGTCTGTTGAACCGGCTGCTGTTCGGAAGCGGCGTAGTGGCGGGCCTGCAGGTAGTTGCGGTGGACGACAAGTCTGTATCGGTGCAGTCCGGGCTCGCGCTGGACGGCCTCGGGCGGGAAATTACGGTCTCCTCGCCGGTCACGCTCAAGCTCTCGATGATGGAGGGCTTCAACAATAACGATTACGCCAAAAACGTATACCTCTGCATCGCTTATGACGAGAAGGGCAAGGAGCCCGTACATGCGGTGGCGAACAGTTCGGCCCGCCCGGATGAGATCAGCGAATATAACCGGGTGGTGGAAGGGTACCGCTTGTTCATCCGGGAAAACGCGCCGGAGCCCGCGCAATTCGAGTGGAACGAGTTTGCGCTGGCGACCGCGGTCCTGTACGATGACGGGCACGTTCGGGTGCTGCAAACCGTGCCTCGTTACGTGACGGAGGGCGAGACGTTCGAAGCCCGGCTCCGGGTCGAGAAAACGCTGCAAACGCCGCCGATTACATTTGAATACGAGCCGCTCGGCGGGCTTTTTCCATTGGTGGAGGATTCCGATTGTTCAACCGCCGGCAAAATCCGGGTCGATATGCCTGCGGACAACAAATCGGACGATTTCGTCGTCCGTTGGCCGGTAAGAGCAGCCGGGAGCGCGGGGGAAAAAGGAGATTTCGGTTCAAAGCCCGGCACGGCCGTCATCACGATCGGGGACCGGCGAATTCAGGTGGAATCGGCCTGTTCGCAGACGATTGAAATTGTCGCGGATACGGAAGAGAAGCTATGGGAGGCTTATGCCGCCCGATCGATGGACGAGACGCTGGGCTCGCCGGCGGAGCCGGAGGTCGTGCTGGCCAAAATCAGCCTGCTGCAAATGGGCCCGAGCTACGTCATCGACCATGTGACGCCGCTGCCGTTTAACGAGCTGATCGCGAATTCGCCTCTGCTCGGCATCCTGGCAAGGCGAACAGGCAGCAGTCTGCCGGGCGGTGGCAGTGACAGGGCTGCGTTTACGGCCGGCGCTTCCGTACGGCAGCTTGAAGCGGACGAGCCGCCACAGTTCTCCGTCGGCTACCGGGCGGACAAGGGCCATTTTGACTTCACGTTAGGACTGCCGCAGCAGAGATCAGCTCAAGAAGAGATCAGCAGCGGCGTCGTAGACCTTCCTCTGGCCGGGGGGATCGTCAAAAGCGGCATGATTTCGTTCGGCAAGCAGGAACGGAGCTATTATACGGATGAGATCAGCCACGGTCTTGGTCCGGGGCAGGTAATGGTTACGGTCGGAGTGGAGGTTGCCGATAACGATATGATTCCGGATCTTCTGAACGTGAACGAGAGCGTATTTTACGGGGCTTCCGACGTGTTTCAGGGAAGCGATTACGATATCGGTCTGCCGAAAGTATCCGTAGGGACCGTCGTCTATCCGCGAAGAGGAACGTTTCGGATCGGGTTGAAGCTGCTGTCTCCGGCCGAAGGCACAAGCTTGCGTTTGAGATGGTGGGCGGTGCGCAGCAGCAAGGATACGGCACAACAGGCGGCGGCAGCCGATCTGTCCTCCTCCGAACGCGAAGCGGCAGCCGGGACGGACAGCAAATAAGCGTCAAACAGCGAGGAAGCGAGGAGGCTCCAATGCCCATTCGTCCGACGATTACGCATAGAAGGGCCGATCCTGTGGCAGAATTCGGTCAAGTAAGGACCCGAGCAGGAAACGGGTCTTTGCTTCCGCCCCTGCAAGCGATGATGCAGCTCCAGAGAAGCTTGGGGAACCAAGCGGTCTTGCAGCTTATGGGGAAGAAAGACGAAGAGTCTGACACGCGTAGGCCAGCAACGAAAAGGAAAAAATCAAAAGACGTAGACGATTCGGAGCAGAAAAAAAAGAAAAAGAAAGTGATCAAATCCAAGAAGCTGAGCGAAGAAGAACGGAGGGAGCAGCAATCCGCAGCGTCCAAAAGACGTTTGGAGCAGAAGAAGGCTTCTTTCAAGAGAGTCAAAGCTAGATTAAATCAAGGTCTAACCGGCTCCAAATGGGAAAATTCGAATGTAAGCTTGGCCGCAGGGGAAATTCACAAGGTCCCTGTAAAGTTTGCAGATAAGGCTGAGAAAAATGCGGGCTCGCATCAGGAGCACGTCAGCGTCAACGATTTATACAACAATAATACGGAGTCCTTGATTCCACCGAAAAGCTATGAGAACAACCGAACGGATCAAGTACTGCGCTGGATTTCCTCAGCCTTCTACTTCAAGCTTAAAGGGAAGACCCAAGAGGTTCAAGCCGGACTGTTTGACGATGACCGGTTTTATCTCGCAGCGAACGAGAATCGCAATAAGCGACATTTCGTCAGGAAGAACAAAAAAGAAAAGGTGGATGAAACCGGACTAAGCACGAAGGAATTGTTGGGAAAAATTGTGCAGGAATACGAAAAAACCGAAGCCAAAAAATTTCCCAAAATGCTCCCGGAAGTAAAGGAACGAGTCGTCCGGCATTTGGAAAAAATCAAAGCGCGTTTTTTGCAGGATGAGCTGCCGGAGGAGTACGCTCATTTGTCGGATGCCCTAGACGCTAAACCGATTGTTGCGATGGTAGCAGAGAAGCAGGGCAAGAAGAAAGTGGACCTCCATGCGGAGCGGCGGATCAAAAAATATTTGAACGATGACGAGAAGTTTAGAGCGGGGCATGTGAAGGGCTTAAAGCGCCCTTGCTTAGTCTGCATGATGACCAACTATGGGGAGTACAAGGCCGGCAACGAAGACTGGATGGACAAATGTCCTCACATTCCGGAGCGCAGCGGCCCGGGATGGTTGAGCGAGGCGGCAACTCACGAATACGATATCGAAGCGAATGCGGATATGATTAACCGGCTCATCCCGAGAACGTACGCCAGTATTCCGAAGTCGGAAAAAGAAAAGATGGACGAAAACCCGAATTACGTGCCCAAGTTCTCTTACAACATCGATACCGACTCGGAATCGGATGTGGACGAGTCCGAGTTTGAGGACGAAATGGACAAGGAGGACGAAGACGAACGGAGAGCTGCGGCGGGAAAGGAAGAAGTTTTGTTGATGGAGGAAGACGAACAGACTTTTTTCATGGACGATGAAAAACAAGGATTCACGATGGGGGAAGAGGAAGAGGGCTTCTTGGCTGACGATGAAGAAGAGGACGATATGCGATTCTAATGAAGGAACGTGGGCATGAACGGCGACTTTGAACCAAAAAAGCAGCCAAGCGGAGAAAGCCAGGCTAGTGCTTCGATTTCTCCGCTTTTTGACCGCCGGATACTTCCAGTTCTTTCAGCGTATAGGCGGGGCTGTAAAGGAAACGGTAAACATACGAATCGGCGATATAAATATCTCTCCGTTCGTCCGGAGATACGCTGAGGCTTGTTTTTGCCAGCAAGGTTTGCTTCGGATCGTCCTTGACGAGCTTGCGGTAACGCTCTTCAAAGCTCGCCGCCAAAGTTTCGATCGTATCCGGGTCGGTCAGCTTCACAGCCGCAATATAGGTGGTTTGAGGGTCGGACTGCGATAATTTCACGGTAAACGCCATCCGATAATTGCGGTAGCTCATAAGCAGCTCCGGCGTTCCGTCGGGGGTGTTGACGACGGTGGTTTCCGGCGCTTTGCCCAGCAGCTCTTCGATTTTGGCCCCGGTCATCCCCAAAAAAGCGGTATAATCGGGCTCGCCCTGTCGAAAGAAACCAAGGTACGTCGGCTTTCCGTCCTTGCCGAGCAACTGCCCCAATCCGTCGTACAGCCCGCCGGCGAATCTTCCTTTATAAAGCGGCTGGCCGTTTTCGGAGAAGGCCTCTCCGTTCCCGTTGTACACGCCGGCGACAAAGTCCCCGCTGTATTTCGGGTTGCCGTTTTCGTAATAGGCCTGTCCGGTTCCGCTGTACCGGCCTGCCATAAACGCCCCTTTATACTTGGCCGATCCCGTTCCGAAATACTCCGTGCCTTCGCCGGAGTACGATCCGTTAGTGAATCCGCCTTCGTACAGTACCGAGCCCGATTCGGCAAGCAGCTTGCCTGCGCCGTTATATTTTCCCGCCAGAAACTGTCCCTGGTACTTCACCGCGCCGCCGGAATAATATTCGGTACCGTCTCCGGAGTAGAGTCCGCCGGTGAAGCTTCCTTCGTACATGACCTTGCCGTTCTCGTCGAACGCCTTGCCTTTTCCTGCGGGGATGCCTGCTTGAAACTCGCCCTGGTAGCGGATTTTGCCGTTCGGGTGGAACAGGGTGCCTGTGCCCGAGTACAGCCCTTCGGCAAAGCCTCCGCGGTACAGCAGCGTGCCGTCGGGACCGAGCTCTTCGCCGGATGCAAGCTGCCCTTTGTCGAACTCTCCTTGCCGGTTAAGCTTTCCCTTGGGATCGTACAGCTTCCCGG
The DNA here is from genome assembly GCF_027925525.1 of Paenibacillus tyrphae. Classification (GTDB taxonomy): domain Bacteria; phylum Bacillota; class Bacilli; order Paenibacillales; family NBRC-103111; genus Paenibacillus_G; species Paenibacillus_G tyrfis_B. The sequence goes on from NZ_BSDJ01000032.1 coordinate 82,837, forward strand.
GGCCTTGAAAGACGCCGTCCTTCAACTCCCCTTCGTATTTGAACCAGCCGGCCTGATCGAAAACTTTGGCTTTGCCGGTATAGGTGAGAGGGGTTCCGGTCTGCTCATGAAAGGTTGGTACGAATCCGAACATACGGCTCACGAAGGCCGGGGGCTTGATCCAGATAAAATACACGAGCGCCAGCAGGACCAGCGCCACAATGACGATCAGCTTCTTTTGCACATAGTAATTGCCGATCGGCACGTAGCTTTGCTTGGTGACTTCCTTGGCGGTCAGAATCGTTTTGCAGGCGTCGGCCGTCTTCTTGACCGCCAGCTTCGGCAGAGCGGCCGTTTGCTTCAGCGGCGCGATAAACGGCTTAATCATCGGTTCAATCACTACTTGTCGCTCCTTCTACGGCACTTGAATGGTCGCTTGGCCGGGAACTGCGATCTCGATCAACCCGCCCCAGGAACAGACGAGCTTCGAGCTGTTGTTCAGGGCAGGCATATTGCCGATAAGAACGGTCGGCGAGCCTGGCGCCCATGGCGCGGCGGTTACGGGCACGCAGGGCATCGGGGTCATGACGCCGAATTTGGCCGCCGTGGCCGCAGCGACCTGCGGATTGGCCATGGAGCTGCACATGCCGAAAGGCAGCACGTTGACCATCGGCTTGTTGTCCATAATATTGGCAATCGGCATGGAGGTTGTGACCCGGTTTGCCGGCAATACCTGAAGGGAAGCCGGCGCATTGCCGAAGCTGCACCGGATCATCGCCCCTCCGCATACAAGTTGTCCCATCTTGCCGCACCTCTTTTTATTTTGGTAAGTTCCATGCTTTGCTTTGTTACTTTCATACTACTATACTCGCCTGAAGCAGGCAACGAAAGTTCGACATTTTTAGAACAAAATGGATGTGGCGGGTTGGGAATTTACGGTAGTATGGAAGCATAGTGGAAAAAAGAATGGCGAATCGTGTCGATATGGATAGGCGGGAGTGGATTCTTTGAGAAAGCTACAAAAAGGAGCCGTCGCTTTTGTGGCAGCGGCGGTGATCGTACAAGGCCTGATGCCTTTGGGCGCGCTGGCGGAAGAGCGGCGAGTTACGTTGGAGGAAGCGTTAAAGCTGGCGGCGGCGGAGTCGGGGGAGCTTGCGCAATCCCGCCTTCAGGTTCAAGCCAAGACGATAGAGCTGGCGCAAGCGCAGGGCGCCGTAACGAATCAGCGCGAAAAGGACAGCAGCCTGCTTGCGAAGCCGCACAGCCTATCCCAAGATTTAGGCATTGGCCTTAAAGTTCCGGAAGCGCGCAAGGTGCTGGGCGAAGCCAAGCGGGAGCTGGCAAGCAAGGAGCTGCAGCTGCGCTCGGAGGTGGAGAAGCTTGTTTTCACGACGCTTCAGGCGGCGGATAACTCAGCGCTGCTGGAGCAAAAATGGACGCAGGCCCAGAAACGGCTGACCACGCTGGAGACGAAGCTGAAATTCGGAGCTGCCGGACAAGAAGAGGCGGATAAGCAGAAGGAAGCCGTGGATCGCGCACAATCCGAGCTGAAGGTCGCCCGTCTGGCGCTCAAATCGGCCAAGTTGCAGCTCGGGGAGAAGCTGGGCATCGATCCCGAATCGGCGTTCACGGCGGAGACGAAGCCCGATTACGTCGTGCTCACGCAGGAGCAACTGTGGAAGTTCGTCGCTTTTGCGGAGAAGCATGATTTCGAGCTGTATAAAGATACGGAAACAAGCAAAATGGCCGAGGAAAAGGTCCATCTGACCCGCAAGCTGTACTCCGCTAAATTTGGCGAGAAGGACATGCGGCTGATTGAAGCCATGTATTCCACCCCGGCGATGGATTACGAGCTGTTCATGACGAACTACGACAGTCTGCTCGGCGAGATCAAGCGGAAGTGGGAGGGGATTTTCTTGATCCCGGTTCCTATTGTTCCGATCATATTGCCTATACCGAAAGTCGTGCTGCAAGGGGAATACGACGGGCTTCGCTACTTCGACGACGAGCCGTATTTGCTTCCGGTATCGATGCTGGAGGCGGACAAAGCCCGGCTGAAGGAGCAGGACACCCGCAAAAAGCTGATCAACAAAGTGAAAAAGTCGTACCTCGACGCCAAGACGGCGGAAGAAGCTTATGCGCAGGCGTTAAAGCTGGTTGACACGCGGAAAGCCGAGCTGGAAGCGGCAAGCAAAAAGCACGCCGTCGGTTGGATTAAAGATGACGAATTCGAGAAAGCGAGCGAGGCTTCGGAGGAAGCGCAAAAGGGGGCGATAGCCGGGTACTACGCTTACAAGAGTGCCTTGTCGGCGCTGAACGTCGTCTCCGCAGGAGCGCTCGATTCGGCCTGGATGCCAGGAACGCTTCCTTATCTGGCTATTGACGACGGTCTGGAGCCGATCAAGGAGCAGCCGTCCGAACCGGGCGGAGGACGCACCTTTAGCGGAAAATGGACCGTGAAAGACGCGGTCGAAGGCGTCACCGGCGAGCTAACCGTCCAAGTGCCGAAGGAGCTGGGCGCAACGGCCTTTGCGCTGCTCACGAAGGACGGTCGTCCGATCGACGGCAAAGTTCCTTTGGACGGAAAGCTGGTGCATTTGAATGTCGTCTTTGCCGATATGAGCGAGTTGAAGGTGCAGTTCTACAAAGATGCCGAGGTGATCGCGGAAGCCGTTCCGGACGGATACGGTTCTTCGGGGGCGCTGCCGGTCACGCTTAAAGGAAAAGGGGAGTAGCCATGCGCGGTCCAAACGGCACAAAATGGCTTGCCGCCGCGTTCGCGCTTGCGGTCGCGCTGATCGGAGGGGCTTTGCCGGTAGACGCCAAGCTGCCGCCGGAAGCGGCGGACAAGCCGGGGTATTTGATCGTCGGAACGTATCTCATCCATAAGGATGCGCTGACGAAGCAAAATTTCGCGGCCGCGAAGACGACGATGAAGGCGTCCGGACAGGGGACATATTACAAGTCGGAGTTTGCGGACGGGGCTTGGTTCGATTTGTCCCGCAGCGCGGAATTCCGGGATATCGACGACCCGAAGGGGAAGAAGGCGGTACCGGCCGCCTTGATCGATCAGCTCAAGCTGGAGATTTGGATCGACGGTCAAGGCCAAATGCACAGCCTGCTGACGGCAGCCGAGCTCTCCAAGCAGATCGAACAGTTGAAGAAGGAGGCGGACAAGCTGCAGAAGGACAGCCAGACTGCCGTTCAGGACAACAAGCCGAATGCGGCGACGCAGCAGTCGCTGGAGCAGAACCGTCTTGAAGCGGGCGCAGCTTTTCTTGAGGCGCTGGCCGGCGGAAAGCAGGAGGAAGCGAGCAAGCTGCTTGGACGAATGGGCGATCCTATGGAGGCGTTGGCCGACCTGCAGACGAAAGCTAACGCGTTAGGGGAAACGCTCGGCGAGGAGCGGAAGAAGCTGGAGGCGCAGTTGAAGCAGGCGGGGGCGGCAGGAGACACGAAGCTTGCGGAGGAGCTGCAAGCGAAGCTGAAAGCTTCGGCGGCCGCCGCAGGTCCCCTCGGGCAGCCTAAGGATGCTGCGGCCGCCGCCGTCGCGCTTGAAGCGCTTAAGGCGAAGCAGGCGGAGCTGGAGCAGCTGGCCGGTACCGCCGCGAAGTCCGGCAATGCGAAGCTGACCGCGGAGCTGCAGGCGCAGGCTGCGGCCAATCAAGCGGCCCTGGAGGCGGAGAAGCGGGAGCTAAAAGCTCTGCTGACAGCGGAGCTGACCAAACAGGCCGCTGACCTGGCGAAGCAGCTGGCCGAGGCGTCGGCTGCGAAAGATATCGCGTCGGAAGCGAAGCTGCTGGCGCAGTGGGCCGGCGTAGAGGCGCAGCGGAAAGCGATCGACAGCGGACTGGCGGAGAAGCGGGAGTCGTTGGAAGAAGCGATAGCGAAGCTGGAAACCGCCGTGAGCGGCCAGAACGGGACAGCGAAGCAGGAGCTGGAAGCGACGCCGGCGACGTTGCGGAAGCAGTGGACCGGCGCGAAGAAACGGGAGCTGCTTCTTCAATTGAATCTCGCCGAGTCGGTCACGGGAGAAGCGGCGGGTAAGGTCGCTTCGGAGCTGATCAGCAAGCTGAAAGCGTTGGAGAAAAGCCTGTATTCCGCGGATGAATACAAGGCTCTGGAGCAGCTGGCGGGGCAGGTCGGCACGGCGTCGGGCGGCCAAGTCGTCCCTCTGCCGGTGGAAAACCTATTGACGGATACCGTGTCCCTGAAATTCGAGATGCCGCCCGTACGGATCGGCGGGGCCGCTTATATCCATATCCGCCCCGTGTCCGAGGCGTTCGGCGCGCTCGTGGTCTGGAACGACGAAGACCAGACGGTCACGATCAGTAAAGCCGGAGCGGTTCTGTTCTGCCGTGTGGACCGACCGGAAGCTTATCTTAACGGAACGCCCGTAACGCTTGATTCCCCTCCCCGGCTCGTCGAAGGAAGAACGATGGTTCCTCTGCGATTTGTAGCCGAAGGTCTGGGGCTTGGCGTGACTTGGCATGAGCCGTCTGCGACCATTCGGATCGACGGCTTCGGCGAATAGAGGAGAAACGATAGCGGATGAACAAGAAATTCATTCTTTTACTGCTTTCCGCAGCCATTGTATTGACGGGCTGGGGGCTGTACCGCACGGCGGGGCAAGGCGTCGCTCTGCTTCCTTGGGACCGCTCCTTGGCGTTCGAAGGCATCTTCAAGGTGACCGCGGATTCGGCAGACCGTTTGTATTTTATCGGCAAATCCAAGCGCACGATTATTAAAACGGACAAGGACGGCAGTATTTTGTACACCCACTCGGTAAGCAAGAACGTATCGGGCGGAATGAACCAATATAACGGCTTGGCGGCCGACGACGAAGGCAATGTCTATGTGCTGAATACGCGGCTCGATCCGTACGGCCTGTACGTGACCGGGGAAAACATCGTCAAAATAAGCGCGGACGGAAGCAGTGTCCGCACATTGGCCGAATATCGCTACGAGACCCTTTCCGAACCGATGCTTCGTGTCGGGAAGATCCGGTCGTTGACGGTGCAGGATAACCGGCTGTACTACTACATTTTGGATGATAACTCTGTCATTCTGCATGCGCTGCCTTTGAACGGCGGCACCGGCGAGGAAGTATTCCGTACGACGCTGCCGGCGGGCGAATTGTCGGCCGATGCGGCGGGCGTAAGTCCGGAGGGCCGATTTTACTCGACGAAAAAAGACCGGATATTCCAGGTGCTTCCGAATGGCGAATCCCGCGTGGTGTATCCGCTGCCGGGAATGGACAGAACGGCCCGCGATATTGCCTTGTCCTTGCGGGTCGATCCGCAGCACCGTCTTGTGTTTATCAACGAGCAGTTGAACGATATTAGCCGGCTTGATCCACAGGAGCCGTACATCGTCGAATCGCTGCTGAACCAGCAGCTTTTTGAAAAAGCCGGTTATGGCAAGCTGGGAACGCTGCTGCACGTCTATGCATCGCCTAACGGCGGCATTTTTGCCGCGACCGAGAACCAGTTCGTGAAGAGGGACCGGGACGGGTCGATCGCGCAGTCTTTTTCATCCTTTGCCTATACGGCGGAAGACACAGCCTTGGGCTACTTATTCTGGTTCCTTGCACTGGTGGAGCTGGCGCTGGTCATTTGGTTGCACCGGTTTGTTTACGTTCATATGCTGGACCGGAAGGTGCCGCTGATGCTCAAGTTCCTGATCGCCTTTGTGCCGATTGTCGTCGTTTCCATGCTCTGGCTGTCGGAGGCGGTTTACCAGAGAGTGTCGGAGAAGCTGGAGCATGAGGTGGAAAATAACTTCCTGCTCGTTGCCGCCGGAAGCAATTATTTCGTCAAAGGCGACGAATTGGAGAAGCTGAACTCTCCGTTGGATTATATGAACGGCGATTACCGCACGATTCGCAGCAGTTTATCGGCCCTGTACGGGTCCTTGGGGGGCAAACGCGAGGGGCAGTATACGACTTTATACAAGCTGGAGAATGGAGAGCTGTTTATCGTCATGGATGATGACAGCAGCGTGCCGATGTTCCGGCCGATGGAGCTGACGCCGGATTACCGGCAGGTCATTGAGACGGGGAAGGCGGTTACCGGCTCGACGGACGACTCCAGAGGGTATTGGATTTATGCGCTCAGTCCCGTTTATAACTCTTCCGGGAAAATGGTCGGGGTGTATGAAACGGGCAAGGACGCGAACGGCCTCAGGGAGCATAATCAGGACTTAAAACTGGTCATCATCCGCAATATGGGGCTGATCACGCTGGTTATTTTGCTTTTATTCAGCGCGATCGCCTTGTCGATCTCGATCTCGATCCGCCGATTGCGTGCCAGTGTCAACGAGATTGCGGGCGGGAAATGGGAGGCGACCGTCGATATCCGTTCGCGGGACGAGCTTGCGGACTTGGGCGACCGCTTCAACATGATGGCGATCCATATCCGGAATTACATCGGTGAAATCACCAGCTTCAGCGAGGCCTACTACCGCTTTGTCCCGCAGCAGTTTTTGAAATTTATCGGCAAAAAGAGCATTGTGGACGTGCATCTGGGCGATCAGGTGCAGCAGGAGATGTGCATTCTGGTTTCGAATATGCGGGACTTTTACCGGTTTTCACGCGATCTGACGCCGGAGCAAAATTTCAACCTGATTAATGCTTATTTAAAAAGATTCGGTCCGGTTATCCGCCATCAGGAGGGCTTCGTCAGCAAATATTTGGGTGCCGGCTTTCTGGCGTTGTTTCCGTCGCAAGCCGATCGGGCCTTGAAGGCGGCGACGGAGATGAGAAAGGCGCTCGAACAATATAACGACGAGCGGACAAGCGCCGGTAAAGCGCCGATCGATATGGGAATCGCCATTCATCACGGCCAGGTTATGCTGGGGGTCATCGGGGAGGAAAAGCGGATGGAGGGAGGAGTTATTTCCGAGCATGTGAACCGGACGGAGCAGCTCGAAGCTCTGACCGACAAGCTCGGGGTATCCGTCTTGATCACGGAGGCATTTTACAAGCAGCTTGCGAATCCCGCGGAATTTTCTATCCGCTCGCTCGGGCGGGTGCTTCCGTACGGCGAGGATCGCGCGGTCCGGCTCTACGATGTTTATGAAGGGGACCGGGCCGAGGTGCGGAAATTGAAGGAGGAGACCCAGGCCGCCTTTGAAGCGGCCGTCGAATGGTATCAGAACGGACGATTTTACGATGCCCGCGAGGCTTTCCTGCAGATCATCAGGCGAAACCGCTGGGATCAAGCGGCCCGGCTGTATTTTTATCTGTGCGACGACTACTTTCAGAACGGAGCGCCTGCCGATTGGGATGGCACGCTGACTCTGAGCTGATCGCAGCTGGAAGGATTCATTCAGGTTACATATTGGGACAACTGCATAGCAGGGAGTGGACGCGACAAAGAGACGGCGGGCATAGGAGCCCGGCCGTTTCTTTTTTGTTACATTGACAATGGAAATCCGTCAATCTAGACTTTTTTTATTGGACCACTTATTGAAAACGAACCTTCCGGCTTGAAAGGATGATATCCGAAATGCACTTCCATATCGCTTATCACGCATATCTCGAGAAGTATCCGACGAAGCTTTTGGCGCTCTACCATGCGCTGCACGACGGGGTAACCGGAGGGGTTCTCGCCTACGGGCTGCGGCTTCCGTCGACCCGGGAACTGGCCGGGCTGTACGGGCTGTCGCGCGGGACGGTCAATCAGGTGTACGAGATGCTGGCCTCCGAGGGCTATTTGCAGTGCCGGACCGGAAGCGGCACCTACGTCGCGTTTCGCAAGGAGGAGCAGGGCGGCCCGGGGGCGGCCCGTCCGGAAGCGTCGTACCGCTTGTCAGCATGGGGGGAGCGGCTCGAATCGGCCTCGCCCCGCGGCCGCATGGTGCCGCGGCTGGCCGTCGATTTCGACTGCTTCGCGCCGGACCTTGACGCTTTTCCCCGCGAGGCGTGGAACCGCTGCCTGTACGCCGCGGTGCGCGAGCTGACCGCTACCGGCGCGGGCCGCGGGGATTGCCCGCCGCAAGGCTACGGGCCGCTGCGCGAAGGCATCGCCCGCTATCTGCGCCGTGCCCGCGGCATCGCCGTAGAGGCCGGGCATATCGCCGTCACGGCCGGCTCGATGCAGGCGCTTGCGCTGCTCGCGCAGCTGCTGGTCGAACCGGGCGAGCCGGCTGTCGCCGAGACGCCGGGCTACGCGGGCATCCGCCGGGCCGTCCGGGCCGCCGGGGGACGCTGCATCGACGCAGCGGTCGATGCGCAGGGGATCGTGCCCGCAGACTGGGAGGCGCGGGCGCTGTTCGTGACGCCGACGCGCCAGTTTCCGACGGGGGCGGTGCTGAGCTTGGAGCGGCGGCAGGCGCTGCTGCGGTGGGCGTACGAGCGCGAAGCCGTCATCGTCGAAGACGATTACGACAGCGAGTTCCGCCACCGCGGCAAAAGCCTGGAGCCGCTCAAGACGCTCGACCGCGAGGAGCGCGTCGTCTACGTCGGCAGCTTCACCAAGACGCTGCTTCCCGACGTCCGCATCGGCTATGCGGTGCTGCCGCCTTCGCTCGTGCAGCCGTTCGTCCGCGCCCAGGCGCTGTACGAGCCGCACCCGGCCAACCTGCTGGAGCAAAAAGCGCTGGCCGCTTTTATGGCTTCCGGGGAGTACGAGCGTCATCTGCGGCGGATGAAGCGGATCTACAGCCGCAAGTTTGGCTTGTTCATGCAAATGCTCACGAGCGAATTGTCGGCCCGGTTCCGGTTTGTCGAAAGCGACGCGGGACTTCATATTTTCGGCTGGTGGCTGGGGACGGAAAGCGAATACTTGGATTACCGCGCCGCCTGCGAGACCCGTGGCGTCCGTTGGTCGGAAGCGCGGGTCGAGACGGAAGCGGGAGTAAAATACGGAGCGTATTTCAATTTTCCGCATTTGTCTGAAGAGCAGCTTAGGCAGGGCGTGGAACGGATGAGTCTCAAGACCTTGTGATTAACAGAATCTTCATATAACTCTATATAATCCCTTAACAAAACTTTGCTAAGCTAGGACAGTATGACTATTCCTTGTCATAAAAGTATCCAAATTTGTTAGCAGGAGGATGGTTATGCTGTTCAAAAAAGCAGCAAAGTGGGTATTGGTCGCATCGCTTGCTTTTCCCGTATCGGCGGGACTGTCTGGTCCGGAGACGGCACGGGCGGCGGCGGATGCTGCTGGCCATTGGGCGAAGACCGAAATTGCCAATTGGCAGGATCTCGATTTAAGCGAAGGCTATCCGGACGGCACGTTTCGTCCTGACGCCAGCATCACCCGCGCCGAGTTTGTGGCGCTGGTCAACCGCGTTTTCCGCTTGAAGGATAAGGCGTCCGTCGACTTCAACGACGTGAAGGCGAGAGACTGGCATTATGACGAATTCACCAAAGCCCGTGCGGCAGGGGTTGTGAGCGGATACGAGGACGGCACCTTGCGGCCGAACGTGCCGATTACCCGCCAAGAAGCGGCTGTCGTGCTGCAAGGTCTGTTCCAAGCGAAAGCTTCGGCGCAAAATTCGGCCGTCGACAAGTTTAAAGACGCGGGGACGATTCCGTCTTGGAGCAAGGCGGCGATTGAAGCCGTGGTCTCTCAAGGGTACATGAACGGCTATCCGGACGGCAGCTATATGCCGGATCGTCCGATCACCCGTGCGGAAGCCGTCGTCACGCTGGACCGCGCCAAGCACATTTCGGACAAGCTGGTCCGCTACGATCAGGCCGGGACGTATCGTGAGGCGGTGGACGGCTCGGTGATCGTGTCTTCACCCGACGTGAAGCTGGAGAACATGACGATTGCCGGGGACCTCGTGCTGGCGCAAGGCGTCGGCGAAGGAAACGTGTCGCTCAAGCATGTCAACGTAAAAGGGACGACGCTTGTCAAGGGCGGCGGTCCGAACAGCGTTCTCATCGACGATTCTTCTTTGGGAACGGTCATCGTGAACAAGAAGGGCGGCAATGTCCGGCTGGTGGCGGGCGGCGGCACTGAGATGGGCGAGGTGCGCCTGAAATCCGGCGGCAAGCTGGAAGACCGGACGGGCAAAGCAGCGGGGAAAGCATTCGGTCAAGTGATCGTGGATACGCCGACACCGGCCGGTTCGGCAATTAAGCTGGCGGGCCAATTCGGAGACGTGCAGGTGCTTGCGGCCGGCGTATCGGTCGAATTGGAAAAAGGCTCCTCGACACGCGTATCGACTCGTATCGTCGGCGCCGTTACGACGATTGTCGTGAACGAGGGCGCAGTAAGCGAACTGAGCATCGGCCCCAACACGAAGCTGGAGCTTCGCGGCGGCACTGTCGACCGGTTGACGGTCGAGCCGGGAGCGGGACGCGACGCCGTGCGTATCGACGGAACGGCGATAGTTAAGCGCCTGATGATTAACGCCCCGGTAGCCGTTAACGGCAGCGGTTCGATCGAGAACGCGGTCGTCAACGTGAACGGAGCCTCGTTCGATAAGGCGCCGAAGCATCTCGAGCTGGGCAAAGACGTAACGGTCGTCGTTGCGGGCAAAACCATCAACAGCTCCAATATCGGCACGATCAACGGCGGAGGAAGCGGGGGTTCCGGCTCTTCCGGTTCGGGCAGTTCTTCGTCCGGCTCGGATTCGGGCTCCGGCTCCGGGGATTCGTCCGACCGGACGGCTCCGGCCAAGCCGAGCGATTTTCGCGCTACGGCATGGATCGGTGCGGTGGAGCTGGGCTGGAAAGCCAATACGGAAACGGATTTGAAGGGCTATTACATCTATCGGGACGGGGTCAAAATACATACCGCTTCCGTAACGTCTACGACGTACACCGTAACGGGGCTGACGTATGGCAAACCGTACCTCTTCGAGCTTTCGGCCTTCGATACGAGCGGCAACGAATCGGCCAGAGCCTCGCTGTCCAAGCAGCCGCTTGAGCCGCAGGGCAATCGCGTGCCTGTGCTTGCGAAGGCGCTGGACGATTTTACGCTGACGCTTGCCGGCGGAAGCCGGACAATCTCCGTAGCTTCGACCTTCACGGACCCGGATGGCGATGCGCTGACGTATAAAGCGTCGTCTTCCTCCGAAGCCGTTGTTAGCGCGTCCGTCAACGGCTCCGAGCTTACGGTTGCCCCGATTTCCGTCGGCAGTGCGACCGTCACAGTGAGCGTCTACGACAATAAAGGCGGCACTGCACAGACGTCCTTCCTCGCGACCGTCGTCCCGGCTCCGAACGGCGATGCCGAAGCGGCCGCACGGGATGCCGAAGCGCTGACGCTCGGCGATACGAGCGCCGTGACGGCGGATTTGACGCTACCGTCGGCAGGACTTCACGGAAGCACGGTGACATGGGCAACAAGCAACGCCGCACTCGTCTCTGCTGTGGGCAAAGTGACGCGCCCGGCCGCAGGCATGCCGGACGGACAAGTCGTGTTGACGGCGACGGTCCGCAAAGGCGCGGCGCAGCAGACCAAGACGTTCAACATGACCGTGAAGGCACTGTCCTCCGACGCGATGACGGATGCGGAAGCCGTGGGCAAGGCGAAAGAGGCTTTGGCCCTGACCTATAACGGATACGGTTCCTCCTTGGCGCTTCCGGCAAACGGAGCCGAGGGCACGACCGTCGTATGGTCGCTGAAAGACGCCGGCCAAGCCGGGGTAATCGACCCGGGCACCGGCAAAGTCACGCGCAGCGAGCTGACGAAAGACGTGAATGTCGTGCTGATCGCAACGATTCGCCGGGGCGACGCGCAAGCGGCTAAAGAATTCACACTGACGGTCAAAATGCCGCAGGTGAAGCCTGCCGTCAACGCGGTAACGGCAGCGGACGCCACCGTAACAGGTACGGTCGAACCAGGAGCCGCGGTGACGGTCAGAACGGGGCCGCAGACGCTGGGTACGGCCCAAGCCGACGCGGTCACCGGAGAGTTTGCCGTCGCCATTCCGCCTCAACCGGAAGGAACGGTGCTTGAGGTCCTATCTTCACAAGCGGTCGGCGCCACTTATGTGCTCGTGATGGAAGCGGGCGCGATGACCGACGCGCAGGCCGTCGCCGCTGCGAAAAATGCGCTGACGGATGCCGTTATTTTAAACGGAAATCCGGACGTGAATCAAGTGACGACGGCGCTCAAACTGCCGGGAACCGGATTGAATGGGACTTCCATCGCATGGACCTCGGATAACGAAGCGATTGTTTCCGCGAGCGGCGCCGTCAAGCGTCCCTTGATGGGCGAGAACGACGCTTCTGTCAAGCTGACCGCCACGATCAGCCGCGGAAACGCCACGGATACGAAAACGTTCCAATTGCTGGTGAAGGCGCAGACGAAGCCGCTGCAGATTGAGAGCATTGCGCCGGTTCAAGCGGCCGTGGACAAGAATGCGGCCTATACGCTTCCGGCGCAGGTGACGGCGAACATGAGCGACGGTACGACGCAGCAGGTGAACGTGACTTGGACTCCGGCCGCAGCAGACACGTCGGTGCCGGGAACGTTCCTGTTCGAAGGCGCCGTCTCCGGCTATGCGGGCAAAGCGGCGCTGACCTTGACGGTCCGCGATGTGCCGGCGGCGCTTACGGTTTCGGCGGCATTGGCGCTGGCTACCGGTTCGAGTGCGACGGTCGAAGGATACATCGTCGACGCCGATGCGAACCCGAGCTTCCCGGGATATGGCATTTTGCTGGCAGATGCGCCGGGTACGGACAAAGCGAACACGATCATCGTAAAGTTTAAGAAGGCCGACCGCGACGGCGTGTTCAGCCGGGCGCAGGCAGCAGGTAAGAAGATTCGGATTGCCGGAATCATTACGAATAACGCTTATATGAGTCAAAAAGGATTCGCCGACACGTATGCGTCCCTGGAGTTCGTCGACGGAGGTGCGCCGCAGCAAGCTCAATTGTCTTATTCTGTGAGCGCATTTAAGGAAGCGGCTGCCGACGACGGCAGCATCGACAATAGCGCCCCTCTCATCGTCACGCTGGCCAACGATACGTTTACAGGCGCGGCGGGAGAAGAGTTCATTGCTGCCGGCAAGCTGCAGATCGCATCGCTGCCGGCGGGACTTGCCGTTTCGGCTGTCCGCACAAGCGCCTCGCAGCTCACGGTTCAAGTGAACGGCAAGGTGTCCGCCCACCGGGCCGCGGATAGCATCAACAACCTGTCGTTTACGTTTGCAAACACGGCATTTACCGGTGGAGACGCCTCTAAAGTCAACGGCGCGGTAAAAAATAATTTGGCTATCGCCTTCATCGAAATTCAGAGCATCGATCCGATCGCGGCCGCGGCTGCCCGAGGCGCAGCGTACAGCTTGCCGGCCCAAGTTCAGGCGAAAATGAGCGACGGTAGCACGAAGCTTGTCAATGTCGTATGGAACCCGGCGGCCGCCGATACCAGCGTCAGCGGCACCTATCTCTTCGAAGGCACCGTTTCGGGCTACGCGCCGAAGGTCCAACTGACTCTGACCGTCAGCGAGTCGGATACGACCGCCCCGGATGCTTTTGCCGTCAACGAGCCGACTTCGGCGGATGACGGCGTGAACGGCAACGGCAAAAGCAGCGTGACGATTACATGGACGGATTCGGCTTCCTCAGATGTGGATCATTACGAGATTATTGCCAAGACCGGCTCCGCTCCTACGGTTGCGGATACCGTATACGGCCAGACCCCCATCGCGCGCGGCGTACAGACGGCGACCTTCGCTTGGGATGCCGGAGAGAACGTGTACGTCGGCGTCGTCGCGGTCGACGGAGCGGGCAACAAAACGTTGTCCATGAATGGCGCGAAGCCGAATGTGACGACAGCGGCCGACGGCGGTACCGGAACGGTCAATTTGCTCGCGAACGGCGGATTCGAGTCGGTGAACGGGACTTTGGGATCTTCCGATACGTTTACGAATTGGACGAACAAGCTCGCATTTAACAACGCGGGCACGAACGTCAAAAAGGATACGGCCATCAAAGTATCCGGAACG
>NZ_BSDJ01000033.1 GCF_027925525.1 Paenibacillus tyrphae
TTGACGGCTGTTTCAACATCTGAAAATCTCTTAAAGGCGGAAGGGGTTATGAAACTAACATTTTGCAATGTACCCACCCAGTAGAGCGAAGAGCCAACATATTACGATTCATCCTTTTATCAGGTAAAGAAAACTTTATTTTACTTTATATGAGATTTATTGTATTATATTTCCATATCAAAAGATTTGGGGTGATATATGTTCTAAACTAGGAATTGGAATTTTAGTTTCACTCAAAATCTACGAAATTTAGGAGGTAGAAAAATGAAAAAATTGTTCTTGAAATCAGTTTTAGCTCTTACAGTTATCGTTTCAGTGATCCCAGCTTCCGCAAATGCTACTGAATCAACACAGATAGTTGCAGCAAACTCAGCCACTGTCCCATGCATAAAAGCCGAAGGCAAAGTATCCTACGAAACTGATGCTAATGGCATCACCAAGGAGATTACTGAGATAAGTAACACTCAGGAGTATGCTAAAGCTTACAATCTTGATTTACCATCTCCAAACGCAAAAATTGTCCATGTCAGAACTGTTTCTGATAGTGAAAAAACTAATTTAAACAGTGCAAACGCTGATAAGATTTCAACTCAGGGGATAGGGGATTACTATCTTAAAAACGTTCAGGGGCCGCGTAGAGGTTGTGGCATACATCCTTTAAGACGTGATAACTTAGTTTATCCTGGGGGCAAGATGTCTTTCACTGAATCTGTGGCAACATCTATTACTGGAACTGTCACAGTAAGCGCAGAAATAGTAAGTGCTGCTGTCGGTTTCAATGTAACGCAAACATTTACTGTGACCGATGAACAAAACGTTACGATACCCCCCGCTTATTCTCGTGCCGAGGTTACTGCTTACGCTAACCTAGATATTTGGCAATATGATATTTATAAAAAGGGGTGGTTCTCGGATAGTTACGAAGGCTATGGTGCTGTATCCAAGCCAGTAGGCGTTTGTTTTAATATTGTTTACTCTTAATTTATCTTGATTCAATAAAAAAAGAAGCCTGATAATGAAAGGCTTCTTTTTTATGAGTTAACCAAACATTTCATGATAAATCTAATGGGATTTCTTCTTTCTTACTAACCCCTTCGTTGTTAACCCATTCAATTTCTAGATAATAACTTACAGGTTCTTGATTCTTATCCGTTTCTTGAATAGGTCCCTCAATAGATCCAATCTTAAGGTTTTCAAGTAAATTAATATTTCCATTGTTTGATGTTTTTAACCCTTCTAAAACTAGTTTCTCATTCTTCTCCCCACGCTTTTCATAAAATGAGTATTTAAAATAATTTGAATCTTTAATTTCATTTAAATTACCCAAATACGTTAACATTCCGCTTCCACGTTGGATGGATGTATCGGTCTTAACTATGGCATAATTGTCCAACTTCCAATGTTCTCCTCGCCCACTCAAAAAAGAAACTTTTAAAGTTGGTTGTCCTTGAGCATAACCATTTTGAACATCTTTGTTAAAATACATAAATAGGGTGATAACATTAGTGATAACCAACAGAATAAGTAAACTTTGACTGAGATATTTTTTCATTCAATGTTCTCTCCTTTATTTGATATAATAGGAAAGTTCTAGCATTAACATTCACTCACTAATTGTTATTTATTCTCATTATTGAAGAATATAACTTTTTTGATGTCTCTTTGTCAAATATTCTTCTTTATTATATCCCCAAACTCAATTAGATTACGGCATACAAAACATAAATTGCATATTTTAATTAAGACTAGTTTAAATGATAAGGATATGATTATTGCTTTATATTTATCTAGTGATATTAATGAGCATATTGAAAAAGTGTACGAAATCGAAGAAAAATTGGGATTCAAATTAATTTAGTGAAGAAAATTTTACCAAATTATACCGATTAGTTGGGGAGACATACAGAGATGATTTAATTGAACTGATGATTAATTATTTGGTAAAAGTGAAGATTATGATTCGGCAGATTATCGTTATGATGACATGGTAAAAATATGTTTAAATGATTTTAACAAAGAACAGACATTAAAATTACTAGATGTAATGAATACTAATTCACAGATTTGGAGGAGAAAAAAGTATGACTCATCTAAAGATAGGATAAGAATGCACTGTCAAAATGTTTTAGGTGAAGGATATGATTACTCTGAATATAGTAATTTAAATCTTTAAATTTCAACCAAGCCTAGTTAGCTTTATAAGATGAGTGCACTTTGAGTACCTTTTTCGGATAGAAGAAGATAAAAAAAGATAGACATTGAGCCAATTATTAAGGCTACTATGTCTATCTTTACATGAATCACTATTTACTTAAAGACGTGATGGATGGCAGCTGATTTACAAAATAGCCAACTACGGCAGCTAAAATAACTCCACCTAATATATATGCTCTTATATTCGATCTTATCTTATTCCGTTCAATACCGTCACCAAACTCAAATGAAGCGACTGGAAATAAGTATTCTCTAAATTTATCAAAACCCATAATTACCAAAAACATAGAAGGGAATATTGCCCATACAGTCGAAGTGTCAAGATATTGTATAAAAGGTAAACTAACCAATAAGTAGAATAGTAAAGCGCTGGACATATTAATTAAGAAATTAGTTTTTCCTATAAAATCATACCATCGTCCTAGGCTCATTAAAAAACCTTCAATTTGTGCTGAAAAATGATCAACGTCCCTTTCCTCTCCGCTAACCCTATAATTGAGAGAACGTACACCCTCAGATGAAAATCTAACAGATACATGAATATCATTATGATATGGAGTGCGCACTTCAATAGTTTTATATTGCTTCTCTTTTCTATTAGGGTATTTTAACAAATCCTCCAAATTCGAAAATTTTATTTGAGTACCTTCAATACAATCAATCTCATATGTGATCTCATCGGAAACTTTGTTTAAAATCGTCTCCAATTCCCTTAACTTTCTTTCATTTAATAAAAATGTATTTCTAAAATCTTTCGTTTTTGATGTTTTCATAATATCCTCCATGACAAAACATATAACCATGTAAGCATAGTTATATTACCATAATTGAACATTACGGAGAATAATATTTTAAAAAATAAAATCCGCATTTCATATTAAATAGAAGGGAAAGAATCTGTAGAGTACTATGGTTGGATAATAAAAGGACACATTAAAAAAGTGTCCTAAGTAATGCTATCGGAGGATAATTGCATGCAATGTGCTAAAAATTTGAACCCCTCTTTAGACGTTTGGGTTCTATTTTCTGTTTTTTTCTACCTTTTTCGACTTCTGTCTTATGAAAGATGTGGTATAATTTTACTATTAAGACAATTCGAAAACCAAGACTATAGAGGGAAAGATATGACATTCCTTGAGAAATGGCTTTATATCATCCGCAACTGTTCGTTTGATAACAGTTATAAAGCAGCGTGGGCCAAGGCAATCACCGAAATTGCAGTTGAATATGATTTTCACGAGCCAATTGGAAGCACAATGAAAATCGGGCTTGAAGACATTGCTAAGAAGGTGATTAGATACTACTTCGAGCAAACGATCTTTTTTGATTTAAAGCAAAGCCCCAACCCTAATAAACCGCCGAAGATCGTATCCTTAGTAAAGGAGTTAATTGCTGAGTACCAGACAGTAACTCAAAGCGCTCAACCGGTTAAATGGTTTCGGTCTAACATTGAGGTAATTTGTAAAATACAGTACGAAAAGACGGTAAAGCAAGTGAAAACCGCTTTAAAGGCTGACGTAAGTTACCGCTTTCTGACTGTTGAAGGAAAATTGGTTGACGATGTTTACAATTATGAACGGAACGCGGATTTCTTATATATAGCTGCTGATAATATGAGGGAACTGAAAGAGAATAGTTTAATCGTATTTGACGCGATCAATTACAGATGGTCGCAAATGCTTGAAAATTTCAATCATTCGCCGCGCATATGCAAGAAGGTAAAGATTATTGATGAAGATAAAGTCAGACGCAAACCGTTGACTAAATTTTTTCAGCTTATTGCTGCAGAAAATCCAGACCATATTTGTTTTCATTGTGGGAAGAAAATCATCGATGAGACTCCCGCTATTGACCATGTAATTCCTTGGTCGTATTTATATAGCGATGATTTATGGAATTTGGTTTATTCTCACCAAGCCTGTAACTCGAGCAAATCAAATGTCATTCCAAGCGAAGGAACGATACAGAGATTGGAAGAAAGAAATTCAAGGTTGCTCGCCATTCTTATGATCCAGGGACAAAACAATAAACATATTTCAGAACTTGAAATGGCTATTAATAACGGGTTAGTCAGAAAATTTTGGATCTCATGTCAAGGTTAATCCCGGAAGGAGAACGTAGGATGATCGTTTATAACAAGCTGGTACGTGACAAGATACCACGGATAATTGAAGCGTCAGGGAAACAAGCTGAAATTAGATTTTTGGATGACGCGGAATACATTAAAATGTTGAATACTAAGCTTCAAGAGGAGCTTGATGAATTTATCAAGGCTGAGGAAGCTGAGAAAATAACGGAATTGGCTGATTTGGTTGAGGTTGTTTGTGCAATATTGGAGTATAAGGGAATCAGTAACGAGGAGTTTGAACGAATAAGGCAGGAGAAGAAAGAGAAGCGCGGCGGATTTGGGGACAGGATACTGCTTGTTAAAGTTGAGTAGCCATTAAGGTTTTACATGGAAAGAGGATCATTTTTCTATTGCAGTGGTATTGGGTTATCTTGGGCTATAAAAGTGGTATGTCAACTATTATGTATAAAATAGCTAGCTTTAATCGTCGTACTAATTATTATATTAGACAGGAGAAAGATTAGTTGACCATTTATTAAAAAAATTCAGAGAAATACTCTATAATCCATGGGTCTTACCACTTTGCTATCTGTATTGGATATTTATTTCATTAAAATCCGAATTGATTTTATATCTAAGCCTTTTGATGTATGTTATCTATTTGATTGCAAAGTCTAACGAAAAGTTGCTTGGAAAAAATGTAAAGAAAGAGAAATTAAAAAATATATTTATTATATTTATTTTATTGATGCCTTCAATTATAAAAGTAAGTTTTGTTTTTGTTTGGGGCTTGTTTTATTTACTAAGAAATTATGATTCAATATTTGAAGAAATTGTCTGTTCGGCAAAATATAACACTTTTGAAGAAGGAATTAACAAGAACTTTTATCTTTTTATAACGTTTTTTGTTTATTTAGTAACTACTATAGAAGTATTAATCCCAATCATCAATATGTATTATTATGGAAACCTTTCGTCGATTATAGATGCACTTTTTAGCATGTATTTTATATTTATTATTTCATTTTTTATTTTTTGGTTGCTTGTTTCAATATCTGTATATTTAGTTAAATCAACTCTGGTAATAAATGGAGGTCAAAGTGATATTTTCAAAACTGTAATTGCTTATTTATGTATTATAGCTTCGTTCTTGATTATTCCAGATTTCCTCTATTCAATAATTTATTCCGCGACAATGACACTAACTGGTGATAAGCATGGTTATCTTCAGATGTTTTATTTTGCATTTATGCTTCATCATCAAGTTCCAATGAATGACTATTACATGAATATACAAGATAAGATTCAACATAACTTTGCATACGGTTTAGTAAGTGGTCTACATGTTCTAACTGTTAAGATAGTGGATGGGACTATTATTGCAGCGATAATTGTTACATTATTTTCTGATAAAGTTTTGAAACTTATAAGTATTCGACAAGGAAAGAAAATAAAATAACGAAGCCATAGAGGAAAGATATAATGACTACTATTTTGAGTAGTAACTCGATAGCGTTTTTAAAATCAGTTATTTACGACGAATTGGATGGCCAATTTATGATGCTATTATACGAAGATAGTATGGTCAAAACTACTTTTAATGAAGATCTTATTAGTGCTTTGATACCGAATAAAAGATTGGTTTCATTCCCTTTAAGGAGAGATGTGATTATGTGGGAGGCTTATAAGACCAAGGAAGAGTTTAAAGATAATTGTCCGTGTTGGTATCAAATATTAGATTTTGTAAAGGGCATAGAAGATACTGATACTAGATGGTATTTTGATATATGCTACAATCATTATCCTGAAAGAAGGTATACAACGATATTCAAATCATATATCACCGAGGAATATAAAGACTATATTCTCAGTGTTGAAGCTAATTTTAATGAAAAACTGAGAAAATATGATTTTAGAATCGTGAAGAAAGTGGATAATTTAAGATAATAAAACCGTTTCAAGATAAAATACTAGTTTTATGAGGGAGAGATGATAAACAAATGTTCTTTTATATTATCCTTATAATATTTACTCTTTATCTTGCTACCATGGTAAATAAAATTGCAAGAAAAGGAAAAATGTCAATGCGATCAGCATATCTTTTTTATACTCTATTTTTTGTTGTTGTTTTGTACTCAGTTGGTGGTGTCATATTCAGTAAATAACAAGATAAAAACTGACTTTCATCATGAAATGAGGAATTAACATGAAGACGTTTGCTAAGAATTTAAGAAAAGTTAGGACTAGGAAGGGATTGACTCAAATTCAACTTGCAGAACGTCTTCGTGTAAATAATGCAACTATTTCAAAGTGGGAATCCGGTAATTATGAGCCGAATTTAGATCAGTTAGTTTCGATTTCAAAAGAGTTGGATGTGTCCATTGACTGGTTACTTAGTTATGAAGATAAACTTGATCAAGTTATTGATGAATATATATTAAGTGATGAAGATCTAACACTAATTAGGCAGCTTGCAAGCAGGTTATCTAAATGAAAGTACACTTTCATACAAAAATGGAGGGTTGTAAATATGGATGCATTTGAATTGCGAACGTACAATACCGTTGATGCAAATGGTATATATGCTGTTGGGGGAAATAAGGAAAAATCCAAACTACCAATGATCTTTAGTATTTGTGGAGACTTTACTGCCTACAAAGAAATTGATATCGGCAAAACTGTTCGTTTCGTGGTAGATGGGTTTGATGAAGATGTTGAGCTTTTGGAAGTATCGAAAGAAAAGATAACCATTTCTACTTCGCATGAAATAGGTAGAAAATTAATCGCAGCAGGAATATGTCTGTATGAAAGGTCAATTTTATAGGGAGGGGGTAAGGTCTATGAAAAAGTATCAATTACACTCATTGAGACCTAAAATCGATGGTTACGCACATCCTGAACCTGAAGGCGAAGAAGTTAGAAAATGCTTAGAGGTCAGGAATAGTGGGCAATGAAGTCGATAAGAATTTATGGAGCTTTTGTTGTTTGTGAACGCAAACCAGAGGATTTTCCAGAGTATGGCCTATGGTGGGTGGATATTGATGATTTGATTGCTATGTCAGAAGGTAAATCTCATGAAACCTAATACAAGAAAAGAACGACTTGAATGGATTAAATATAGAAAAGGCATTGATTATGTAATGTCTATGTATGCTTTAACAGATAGAGAAGTAAAAGAATGGTTCGAACGTGTGTATTCATTATATAAGGATTTACCTGAATATCAAAATATACATTAGGACCCAACTTGTCTCGTCTATCAATCGGAGATTCGAATCACTTGGGACTGTGCTTGCGGCAATGCTATTGTTGACGAAGATGATCCAGAACTCGAAAGAAGACAAGAGTATAACCGATGAAATATCAGTTTTATCATATAAATTTAATCCAAGAATAAAAAGAAACTAAAAATAAACCAATGGAAATATACTTAGCCACACTCCTCGGTATAACCGCTGAAAGTAGCCAACCAATAATACCTGCCCCAAACGCAAATCCAAAAAGTAAAAACAAAGGACGAGCAGATATCCCTAATTCAACACCGTCAAAAGGATTCATTGTTGTTTTACCTCACCATTCTAAAATAATTTTAAAAAAGATAAAATCTCAATTTTATTTAAAACGAATATATGCTCAATGACAAAGAATAGATAAACGAGTTATACAGGAATTCTTAGCATTAGAAATTCTTTATTAACTCCGTGTTTCCCGTAATTTACAAAGTCGAACTGCTGATAATATTCTACCAGCTGCTTAGTTTCAGAATAGAGAGAAAGAGGAAGTTCAATTTCTCTGGACAAAGTGATAAATTCATCCATAATTTTGGAACCATGACCTTTTTCAATAGAATGCAAGTCTACAATTTCAATTAACTCATTGTAATTCTTTAAAATACTCTTAGTTGCTTTTTTTATAGAGGTACAATACCTACAAGTAGCCGCGCTCTTTAAATCCTGATTAAGCAACATAAAAACACCATCTGCCCTTTGGAATAAGTAGAATTCTTTTCCTGACATCTTGAGCAGCCATCTCAAATAGAGTTTTTGTTTCTTATTATCAACAAGGTTATTCTCTAGTAAGTATTTCAAGGAATTTCTTGTATTTGTTGAGCCTATTTTTGCATGTTCAATGTCAAAGTTCTTCACTAATTCTAAGAATGCTTTGTGTGCTAGTTCTGATTGATTCATGTTTTTGATCCTCCAAGTTTATTATTATGTATTCTGACAAAACGATTTTATTAAGATTGAACTTCCTCAAGAAAACTAACTTTTGAACACTCTAAATTGGTAAATTCGTTATATCCTCTATCTTCTAATTTCTTTCTGGCTTCATAAACAATCTTTTCTCTTTCAGTTTCACAATCTTTATCGGTTGTTACAATGACACCAATTTCAATCTCTGAATCAATATTAAAGTAAACATTATACCTTTTCATTACTCATTCACTCCCAATAAAAGATTCATATCATTTTGAAATATCATGAGAAATTTTTATTAAAACAATCATCGGATTCACATTTAATTTTGTACCATTGATAACCATATTCAGTTATATTTGATTGAATCAATAATCTATTGCCACAGCGAATACAAGCAAATTCGTTTCGACTTCCTCTTTTATACTCTGCCAGACATGTCTCTGCATGCTCTACCTCATTAATTATAAACTTAAGATCCTGATCACTTATGTTGAAAGGTTTCATGTCACCTCTTCTTGCATCAATTGTACGAGAGAAAGCTCCAAATCCGCCAACAAGTTCGTGGTGATGAGTGCTGATCAGCCCACCGCCTCTTTCAAACAACTTGATCATCGGATCATAAATATCGGGGAACTGTAATGCAATCAAGTTACTGTTATCAAGCAGAGAACACCATCTTAAATAGTGGATGCTAAATAATTTCATAAGCATAATATCAATTTCTTTAAAGTGAGGAAATGTTATTATGAAATTGTCCCATTCATTTTCATCCATTTTATAACCAATCAACATATCCATTCCTACATAAATACTTGTGGCTTCCTTTGATAGAAACTGCAAAAAAACACCAACTCTTCGATAATACTCAGCAATTAATATAGAGTCTGCTTCATATTCTCCTTCAGATCTTACCTCTTCATATCTTTTTTTTGAAATCCCAATGTATAGATTGGGGTCGATACTCTTTATTCTCTCAACAGCCTCTTTGTAATAACTCATAAAACTTCCCCCGATTTAGTGTTCATGTCCAAATGAAAGACTCGTTTTATGCTAAATCCTAGTCATCAGTGTTTAAAAACAATTCTCTTTCCGTCATGTCAAGTAGTTCTTGATTCCTAATGTGTGTCATTTTATTTCCAAGTTCATATCTTTTTGCTTTTTTCAACTCTCTAATAAAGGATAAATTTAATCTTATCCTCGTATCGCTAATAAATGTGTGTATTAGAGAGCTTCCTTTCATTTCTACTGACCCATATTCGAATACATTTGATAAGGATTCTTTTCTGAAGCTCGAACCTTTATCTTTCAATTCCTGAATAAGGATCTCAGTAAAAAATTCATTGAAATATAAATTTTTGTAAGCATTTGCATACTGTAACAGATTTAAAGACATCACATCTTTCGTGTTGGTAATGTTAATATAACAATCTTTTTTATTCCCTACACCATAAACATTTGTATCATAAAAAACAAAAGACAGCCAAGGATTCAAAGGAAAGAATATTTGCAGTCCCTTGACAGCGTAGCCAGTAATGCCACCAAATGCTTTTCTTCTCTCTAAAAATTGATTATATAATACCACAGGTTGATCAGAAGTAATGAAAGGAACATCTGTTCTATTTACTAGAAGTTTAAATTCTAAATCAAACAATACGGGGATTGATTCCACTGCAAATCGTATTGACACCAACGGTGCATTATCTCCCCATCCGACTACCACCTGATCAAGAAAATCTTTAACTCGCGAGTCATATTTAAAAATTTCTTTAAAAATTTTATCGGCTGTTTCGTTCTGAGTATCAGCAGATTGCTCTGTTCTAGCTGACAAAATCATTATAAATATAAGCATAACTATATGCTCTTCAGAAAACCGAGGAGGAAGCACACCTGTTTCGCAAATATTTCTAAAAAGTTTAGCAGTTTCAGCTTCTATTGCTGCCAAAGTGTCTTCGACTGCAAGATCTTCGCCATAAAAGTACTCTTTTGAAGCCTGTTTTTGAAGATTACCTCTATCAATGTATTTATCACTAGGAATATTATAAATCCCTAGTGTTTTCCCTAAGAAACTATTAGAAAAATATTTCAAATAAAACCTCGGTACAAAATGCTGATTTTTCTTTACAGACATATGTTCATCTTCCTCACTAATTCATCTATAAAAGCAATCAGTTTTGTATAACAACTTCACCATAAAAGAATTGTTTTATCGTCGATTTCCCTGAACAATATGATTCATTTTCTTAATGAAATTTCTTCGATAAACCGTATCTTTATCCCTTTGATTTAAAATTGAAACATAATCTTCATAGTCCTCAAATAAAGCATATGTAAATTTTTCAACATCAACGCGAATACAATTATTCTCAATCCTTTCCACCATACTATCTTGATCAATAGTCAACTGTGAATTAGACTGTGTTTGAGCTTGGTGTAAGATACCACAGCGTATATGTTTATAAAATGTCTTTGCAGTATCTTGCGAAAAATGATCTCTAAAAAAATAACTTTGTTTAAAGAATTCAACGAATGCTGCTTGATTCGCTCCTCTATAGTTGCTTTCTGTTGTATCGATACCTTTTTTAAATTGTCTCATGGTCTCAATAAGTAAACAATTCAGCGCCATTACACTAAAACTATAATCAATTATTCCAAAATTAGCTCTCAATTTATCGAGCTGATCTTGGATTATTAGTAAGAACCGATTTTCGATTCGATCTTTAAGTATGTCAATAGCTTGTCTCCAAGTTTCATCATTACTGTCTAACCGGAGATTTAAATCAATATAATCGCTAACTTGATATCTAGGAGAAATATATATTGCGTGATTAAACATTTCAGTTGATCCTCCATGAAAGTATTATTTCATCTGTATTCACTCAGGAACATCAATGTACTCCGACACTCTAGATTGAAGAATTTCAATAAGATCTTCATCCATATACTGATAATCATCAGGAACATCTAAACAGATTAATTTCTTATTCAAGAGTTCATTATTAAATTTATCCCTCAACCTGCGCACATGCTTCTTCTCCATTACAAAGATAATATCTGCCCAACCAACATGACCGCTTGTAACTTTAATTCGTGCACTATCTTCTGTTCCAGCAGATCTAACAACATAACCGTTGATTCCATGAAATATCTTTTCTGCTGTCAAACTACGCCACTTGTTTCTGCTACAAACAAAAAGTAACTTAATCTTCTTCACCATCCATACTTCTTATGAAATATTTGTTTCATTTGCAATCATTCATCTTTTTTAAATCAAGGAGAACCACATCAATGTCAACAATATTATTTCTCCCTTTTAGACCTAATCCTAATTGAATATAATTTTTGTTCCTATGCTTTTTAATATAATGAATTTCTCTGATGCTATCCTTAAAATTAGTAATAATATCACTTGCGTTAGTTTGAGAAAAACCTTGAAATTCTTCATCTGATTTGACATCAGTAAATAAGTAAGTAATTCCATATTTATCAGAGTAAATCTCGTACTTATCCTTTTCAGTATTAACAAACTTTTGCAAATGCATTTTAAAACAGTCAAACCCACTCACCATTTTAAAATTACCATTTTCCATCACAAAATCCTTAGTGCCTTCAAAATCAAAAAATATATCTTTTCCGTAATCATCGATCCTTCTCAAATCCTCATTTTGGTTTCTCAATGGTGCTTCTGGTATCCATTGATATTCATACTTCGCTCGTCTTTCTAGAAACTTGTTTTTTAGATAATCCCATATACCTTTTATTACAATACCTAAAACTATAGATATTACACTAAGAATGACCTTATTTAGAAATTCAGCATCTATGTTCATTTAATAGTACTCCTATGAAATTGTTGTTTTATTTTGCACGCAAGTTAATAAGGAGCTGATTTAAAAATGTCATCTCCCCATCATCGATAAAATTTAGTTTCTTATTACTTTCTCTCCGACTTTTCAAGTGCTTCTTGTGGAGAAGCTCCAGCATATACAATGGCCGCGATTCCTTGAAAATACTCATCTAAACAGAGATAGTTTCTAATCAAATGGTGCTTAATTGTATCCTCTGAAGGAGCAGATTCTTCAACCCAGATGAGTGAAGTCCTGCTTCGCACCTCTCCTCTTTCCCAATGCAATTCAAATGTGACAGCAGACAACCCATAGTTAGCCAGATGGAGAAATTGACTTATTGCTTCTTTCTTTTCTTCAGGTATCGTAATTGGTACTTTGAAATAAAAATCAATCCGCTGTGGGTGTCGAATGTCGAAAAATCCTTCATATGTTCCATGTTCACATTTAATCGGCTGAGCAACTAGAAGTTTCCCATCTCTATGCTCGGTGTAATTCCAGTTATCAATGTTTAAGTATTTTTTTAATTCATCGCTTAAAACTGACAATACAATCATCTCCCATATGAATCCATTTTTATGATCAATCACACAATAATGTAGAATCCTTGGTGAATTTTAACTATATCATAACAAACCATAATAATAGTCGCTACTAATCCAAAGCATACTCATTACCGAGATTATCCTTCGCGCTTCCTTTTTTAACTTTATAGAGCAATCATTTGTGGAGAACTGATTATCGATTACTTTTATAGGATCTTGATTATTTCAACACCAACTTGATTCTTGATTAAGAATTCCGTTTTATTACAAATTGTTAGGTGAGAGTATAATAGCAGCCGTTAATGTTCGTATTAGTTATGCAAAAAAAGAACCTCCTTTTTTAGGAAGTTCTTCATATAAATATTTCAGTTTGTTAACTTCAATCCTCCCGATATATCCTTACCACGCACTCCACATGCCTTGTGCATGAAAGGAATATATATTCCCGCACTCGACCCCTGCTTAATTTATTGTATGCAGGAACATACTGTCATTGATCTCCATCCGATCTGTATCAATGTTTTTCCTCCCGATATATCCTTACCACGCACTCCACATGCACCGTATGCGGGAACATATCCACCGGCTGCACCTCCACCGTGCGGTACCCGCCATCCTCCAGCACGCGCAGGTCGCGCGTCAGCGTCGACGGGTTGCACGAGACGTACACCACGCGCTCCGGCCGCATCGCGAGGATCGTCTCCAGCAGCGCGGCGTCGCAGCCTTTGCGCGGCGGGTCGACGACGATCACGTCAGGCGCGATGCCCTGACGCTTCCACTCGGGGATGACGACCTCCGCGCCGCCGACCTCGAACCGCACGTTACGGATGTCGTTCACCAGCGCGTTGCGCTTCGCGTCCTCGATCGCCTCCGGGACGATCTCGACGCCGTACACCTCGCGGGCCTTCTGCGCGAGGAAGAGCGAGATCGTGCCGATGCCGCAGTAGGCATCGATTACGGTCTCTTCGCCGCTCAGCCCGGCGTAATCCAGCGCCTTCCGGTACAGCACCTCGGTCTGAACCGGATTGACCTGGTAGAACGAGCGCGCCGAGATCGCGAAGCGGACATCTCCGATCGTATCGTAGATGACCTCGCTGCCCCAGAGCACCCGCGTCTCGTCGCCGAAGATCACATTCGTCTGCTGCCGGTTGACGTTCTGGCAGATGCTCCGTACGTCCGGAATCGCCTCGCGGATCAGCCCGACCAGCTCATCGCGGTGCGGAATGTCGCGGCCGTTCGTCACGAGCACGACCATAATCTCGCCCGTATTGAAGCCGTAGCGGGCGATGACGTGGCGCAGCAGCCCTTTGCCCGTCTCCTCGTTGTACGGCCGGATGCCGAGCTCGCCGGCGATCCGTTTGACCGCCGCGACGACGGCATCGTTGTTCTCGTGCTGGATCAGGCACGCCTCCATGTCGATAATCCGGTGGCTACCCTGCGCATAGAAGCCGCCGATTAAGCCGCCCTCTTCGCCCGCGGCGAGGCCGATCGGCACCTGCGCCTTATTGCGGTACCGCCACGGTTCGCTCATGCCGAGCGTCGGATGCACCACGATGCCCGCAACCGTCGCACCACCACTCCCGGCCCCCTCGCCCGCATCCGCCACATCTACGCGTATCTCGGCTACGCCGCTCTCCGCCTTGGCTCCGGCCACCCGCAGCTTCCCGATCCGCTCCAGATTGTCGACGACAAGCTGGCGCTTCCAGCGAAGCTGCGCGTCGTAGCTCAGGTGCTGGAGCTGGCAGCCGCCACACTGCTTGTAGATCGGACAGGGCGCGTCGATGCGGTCCGGGCTCGCTTCAATTATCTCCAGCAGCTTGGCGTAGCCGTACTGCTTCTTCACCTTGAGCACCTTCGCCCGTACTTTTTCGCCGGGCAGGGCGCCCTGAATAAAAAGGGTAAAGCCGTTCACACGGCCTACCCCTTCTCCGTCATGCCCCAAGCCGACAATGTCGGCGATATATTCTTCGTTCTTCGCGACGGGCAGGCCGCTGAGATCGGCAGCGGGCGCGCCCGGGCGTCGTTTATTCTTCCTGTTCATGTTCGTCCACTCCGGGTCTCGTTTTCCATGGCAGCTTCATCAGGTTGATCGGGGGCGACTTATATGTCGACTGACCCGTCTCATCGATGAAGATGTGCAGATGCTGCGGCAGGTTCGTGAAAATGCACGGCAGCGTGCCGCCCAGCTCCCCGTCCAGGTTCACCTGCACGTAATCGGGGGACGTCACTTGAATTTGCTTCGTTTGCAGGTAGATCAGGTTCGGGTCGGACAAATGCTCGCCGCGCAGCGCCAGCGAGACGACGCGGATAAATTCCGCGAGGTTGCATTTGCGCAGGATCAGCACGTCGAACAGACCGTCGCTGAGCGACGCGTCCGGCGCCAGACGCTCGAAACCGCCGACGGAGTTACTGTTCGAGATGAGGAAGAGCATCACTTCCTCGTGCATCTCCACCTCCGCCGTCTTGATATACAGCTCGATCGGGCGGAGCCGCGGCAGCTTCTCCAGCCCTTTCATATAGTAGGCCATCTGGCCGATCATCGTCTTGAGCTTGCTCGGCACCTCATAGGTCAGCTCGGTCAGCGATCCGCCACCGGCGATGTTGATGAAGTAGCGCTGGTTCACCTTCCCGACGTCGATCACGCGCGAGTGCTGGCGCACAATGACGTCCACCGCGCCTTCCCAGTTCCGCGGAATGTTCAGCGCCCGGGCAAAATCGTTCGTCGTCCCGAGCGGCAATATCCCGAGCGGCGGCCGGTTCGGCTTCTCCGCCAAGCCGTTGATTACCTCGTACAGCGTGCCGTCGCCTCCAGCCGCGATGACGATGTCGAATCCCCGTTCCACCGCCTCTGCCGCCGCGAGCGTCGCATCGCCTTCCCCAATCGTCGCATGCGTGCTCGTCTCCAGCCCGCCGCGTTCCAGCCGCTGCAATATTTCCGGCAGCCGCTTCCTCATTTCCTCCCGGCCGGAGGTCGGATTGTATATGAGCCTTGCCCGTTTGACTGGCTGTGCCATTCTCTCTCTCACCCGTTCACATAAGAAATCGTATGAAAGCATTTTTGACCATGGGTCGTTTGACCGCAAAAAAACTGCTAAATCCGCATTCGCGTTCCATCCTGCATCTTATCGACAAAAGGCTTGATCTGCCGCTCAATCCACCGGGAAATGCCGGGATGCGGCAGCAGCGCTTCTCCATTGTACCGATATGAATAACCCTGCAAACGCTCCGGGATGACCTCTTCGGTAAAATACCCCTCGCTCAGGAACAGCGGCGCCACAATGACCGTATGCTCCGGCTTGCGCTTTCGCCAATGCTCCATCCGGTCCGGAATCTGGTTCGGCAGCAGCATCGCCGAAGCCGCTTCATCGAAGCCGCCGAGCCGCTTCAAGCGCTCCGCCAGCCGCTCCAGTCCCCGCCGCCATCGCTGATGGAAGCCGTTCTCGATGCTCCCGTGGCCGACGAGCAGCACCGTTTCGCGTTCCGGGTCCGTTGACAGCGCTTTGATTTTCGCATAGACGATCTCGGCAATCACCGGGTCGTCGTCGATCGGCGTCGTCAAGTGAATGCGTGCCCGAATAGCGAACGGCTTCATGTCCGTCGGCAGCTGCGGCGCTTTCTTGGCGCCCAGCGCATAAGCGATCTCGTCGATGTGCGTGCTGCCGGACGAGACGAAGAGCGGGACGACGACGATATTCGTAACGCCGAGCGACTCCAGGTGCGTGATGCCGTCCTGGATCAGGCGTCCTTCCACAATTTCCAGAAAGGAGGAAAAGACCGGTATTTCCGTAGGGAGCCGCACGGCGCCAACCGCTTCGTCCACCAGGCGAACCCACGACTCGCTCCGGGACCCGTGACTTATCACTAATATACCGTATTTTACCACACCGTATCCCTCCCGGGTGAAAAAGATCGTGTCCCGCAGCATGGCTTCCAGCCGCACGAACACGAAAAATCCCACTCCACCGGCCCGGCGAGAAGGATTTGTTCGAGTGCTCCGTTGTAATCGAGTCCGGACGCGGTAAGAGGTAACGTTCGTTTTACCTTCCCAGGCGCTCCAGCGTCATTTTGTAGCCGTCGTTGCCGTAGTTCAAGCAGCGCTTGACACGCGAGATTGTCGCCGTGCTGGCGCCGGTTTCCGCTTCAATCTGGTTATAGGTATTGCCCTTGCGCAGCATGCGGGCGACCTCGAGCCGCTGCGACAGCGACTGGATTTCGTTCACCGTGCACAAATCGTCAAAAAACACATAGCATTCTTCTATATCCTTAAGTGTCAGGATCGCCTCGAATAATTGGTCGATCGCTTTATCATTCAACTTTTTCAGCTGCATTACGAATTTTCAACCCCTTGATGGTCTGCTAAGATCGATGAATTTCCAATTCCATAACCTATTTCGACATCTGGGAGTGAATTCCTCCCTTTAAGTTAGCAAAACGTTGCTATTTTTATGCGGTGACGAACTAAACCGAAACTGGGCAAAAATCATAAAAATCGTGACAGGAGTCCAATCCAATCATTTGCCCATCACATACAGTATACTAGGAAACCGCCTATAGAGGAAAGTGCGACAAGGTGAACTTTGCGACATTACTATGAATAAAAGGGTTGTGAAACGATGAGATATCCAAGACAAATGATTGGCAACCGAGGCATGACGCCCTATCCGCGTGCCGTCACGTACGCGCATCCGCATGCCTCGCCCCAGGTGTACGCTCCGGGCCAGCAGCAGGTATTTACGCGCAGTCTTACGCCTGCCGCAGGTATGGGTGCAGGCAATCCGTACGGGAATTTCGGAGAATTCGGCGGCGGCGGCCCGATGGCTTTGCAGCCGGGGGCCGAACCGGAGGGCGGCGGTCTTCTCTCCTCGCTGTTCGGAGGAGGAGGCGGTGCAACGGGCACGGCAGGGGGCGGCGGAGGCTTTAATGTCGAGCAGGTCAAAGGCCTCATCGACAAGCTCGGCGGAGTGGAAGGCATCGTAGAGACCTTCAACAAAGTGCAAAAAATGGTGCAGAGCGTCCAGCAATTTGCCCCGATGCTGAAGGTGCTGCTCGGTTCCTTCGGCAAAAAAGATACGGCCGCCTCCAAGAGCGGGGGCAACAGGTCAGGCAGAAGACGGCGCAGACGGCGGGGAACGGCGCAAGGCCGCAGACGGGCGCGCAAATAGCCGCCCGGTCACGTCGTCCGCTGGCCGCTAGGCTTGAAACGACCAAAACCGGCTGTGCTCCCGTATGAATACGGTTCGGGCGCAGCCGGTTTGCTGCTTGGCCTGCGCTATGCGCAAGCTTTGCAGCCTGCCACCATATCTTGCTCGAACCTTGCGCACAACCTTTTGCCATCACGCCGAATTACTGCTAAACTAAGATAAGTAGTATACATCATGTAACCAGCTAATCATAGTATAGATAACAATAGCAAAGGATGTGGAAAAAGCATGCTGTTCACTTCTTACCCGCTGCAAAAGTTGACGCTCAAAAACCGGATTGTGATGTCGCCGATGTGTATGTACTCCTGCCTCGATGAAACGGGCCGCGTCACGGATTGGCACAAGATCCATTACCCGGCCCGCGCCGTCGGCCAAGTCGGACTCATCATCGTGGAAGCGTCGGCCGTCACGCCTCAGGGGCGCATCTCGCCTTACGACCTCGGCATTTGGAGCGACGATCAGGTGCCGGGCCTGCGCGAGCTGACCGGGCTTGTGCACGGACAAGGCTCCCATATCGGCATCCAGTTGGCCCATGCCGGGCGCAAAGCCGTGCTGGACGGGCCCATTATCGCGCCGTCGGCGATTCCGTTCGACGACAAGTCGAAGACGCCGGAAGCGATGACCGCGCAGCAGATCGCCGAGACCGTCGAAGCGTTCAAGGCGGCCGCCGCTCGGGCGAAGGAAGCGGACTTCGACGTCGTCGAGATCCATGCCGCGCACGGCTACCTGATCAACGAGTTCCTGTCGCCGCTGTCGAACCGCCGCGAGGACGAATACGGCGGAGACCGCGACGGCCGCTACCGGTTCCTGCGCGAGATCATCGACAGCGTCAAGACCGTATGGGACGGACCACTGCTGGTCCGCATCTCTGCGCACGATTACCATCCGGATGGCCTCACGCCGGAAGATTACGTCTACTACGCCCGCTTGATGAAGGCGCAAGGCGTCGACTTGATCGACGTCAGCTCCGGTGCCGTCGTCAGCGGTCCGCCGAAGGTATATCCGGGCTATCAGGTTCCGTTCGCTGAGCAGATCCGCCGCAGTGCGGACGTGCCTACCGGAGCTGTCGGCTTGATTACGCAGGCCGAGCAGGCGGAGGAGATTTTGCAGAACGGCCGCGCCGACCTGATCTTCCTCGGCCGCGAGCTGCTGCGCGATCCGTTCTGGGCCCGCACCGCCGCCAAACAGCTGCGTGCGGAGCTCGCCCCGCCCAAGCAATATACGCGCGGCTGGTAAGCCTTAGTCCAGCGCGTCACAGCATGAACCCAAACCGCAAAAAGCCGGCAGGCTCCCGCGACGCTATAAGCTCGTCGCAGGGCCGGTCCGGCTTTTTTCTTATGCTGCTATATTGATCTGGCTGTTTATATCGAACAGGCGCGTCAAGCTTCGAAGACGGTGTGTGATCCGGCTGACCCGTCCGCTACCAGGGAACGTCCCCGGCCGTCCAAGCAGTGATCATGACTGCATTCGCTGTAATACACCGTAACTTTTCGCGTATCCTGCGTACCGATGACTTGATGGCAATGCTTGCACAGAATCGTCCCGAGGTGCACTTCCTTCTCCACTACACGAGGGCTTCTTTCCACGCTTCATCGCTCTCCTTTTTCATGGTTTCGGAAACAACTTTCGCCAAATCCATTACCCGGCTCGCATACGCCCATTCGTTATCGTACCAAGCCAGCACTTTGATCTGATCCCCAGCCACCATCAGCGACTGGCCGTCAATGACCGCCGATTGATCGCAGCCGATAAAATCCGAAGACACGAGCGGCTCGTTGCTGTAGCCCAAATAGCGGGCCATCGGGCCTTCCGCCGCTTGGCGGAACGCCGCCTGCACTTCCTCCAGCTGAACCGGCCGCTTCACCTGTACGGTGAGGTCGACCAGCGATACGTCCGGCGTCGGAACGCGGACCGAGATGCCGTTCACGTGCGGCGCAAGGTGCGGCAGCACGTCGATCAGCGCTTTACCTACGCCCGTGCTCGTCGGAATGATCGACTGCGTGCAGGCGCGCGCGCGGCGCAAATCGGAATGCGGGTTGTCCATGTGCTTCTGGTCGTTCGTGTACGAATGAACGGTCGTCATCCAGCCGTTCTTCACTTGGAACGCCTGATCCAGCACATGCAGCACCGGAGCGACGCAGTTCGTCGTGCAGGACGCGGCCGACAGTAGCGTGTGCTCCTTGGCGTTGTAACGGTCGTCGTTGACGCCCATAACGACAGTCAAGTCCATGTGCTTGCCCGGCGCCGTAATCAGCACCTTGCTCGCGCCAGCCGTCAGGTGCCGCGAAGCGCCTTCCCGGTCGTTGAACTTGCCTGTCGCGTCGATGGCCAGTTCCACGCCGAGGTCTTTCCACGAAATGGCTGCCGGGTCGCGCTCGAACACGATGCGGATGCGCTTACCGTTAATGATAAGATCGTTTCCTTCCTCGCGGATATCGGCCTTCCATGTTCCATGTATGGTGTCATATTTGAGCAAATGGGCAATCGTGCCCGCTGGGTATAGTGAGTTAATCGCTTGCAGGCCCATCCCGTTCTCATCCGTATCAAAAGCGCGGCGAACCAGCAATCTGCCGATCCTTCCCATCCCGCTTACGCCAATTGTTCCTGTCATTCCGGTACCCCTCCCAAGCTTGCTGTTGGTTTTGCAACGTCTATATATAATGTATAACATATATTCAAATAGTACACAATAAATATTTTCATTACATTTTTGTGACGACATATAATCCGACACGGAAAGCCTAATCCAACCACAAGCCGACAAAAAGAAAAAAGCTGCCCGCGGCAGCCTTTTCCGATTCATAGCAATCTATTTATCATTCCTCATCCATACCATCCGGTACTCTTCCGTCGACGTCGCTTCGTCGATCATTTCCTCTTCGATGTGAAAGCCTTGCTTCTCATAGAAGCGGACAGCACGCTCGTTCTCGCGGTACACCTGCAGCCGGATCGCGGTCCGGTCTTGTTTGACATGGTCGAGCAGTTGCTTGCCCAGCCCTTTCTTGTGATGCCTGCTATCGATAAACAAGGCGGCCAGGTAGTCGTCCACCATGGATACAAACCCTGCGACGTGTCCGTCTTCCTCGATCACAGCCGTGTCTGCCATCGGCAAATACTTCGTCTTCATCTCTTCCGCATTCGTCCGCCAATATTCCGCATCGATAAACGGATGGGCGGTCAAGGATTCCTGCAGCCACAGCTCAACTAAAATATCAAGATCTTGGGGACCGCTCGGTCGGATGCTGCTCATTTGGACAGTTCACTCCTGCTTGTTCGTTTTTCGAATCGTTCTCATCGCGACAATGCGCGCTCGATTTCCGGGAGAAAGCCTATCGGCTAAGCGGCTATCGTTTATTCCGGTCCATATACCAGCGCGCCAGCTCCCGCGCCTCTTGCTCCGGCAAGCCCGCCAGACGGAAAAATGCGCCTCGTCCGCCCGACGCTACAGCAATTTGCAAGGTGGACAAGCCGAGCCTGCGCTGAAGCGGCCCGATCTCCACACTGACGGACTGCACCCGCGACAGCGGGATAACCGCCGTCGTCTTCGCCAACCGGCGGAAACGCAAGACGAGCATCCGGCCTTCCCGACTCCAGCCTGCGCTCCGGTACCTCCACCCTTGCCAGATCATGACGAGCGGGCACAGCAGCAGCCCGGCATAGGCCCATGGGGCGATCAAACCGGCGGCTGCCGCAGCCAGCGCCAGCACGAGCGGAGCAGGCAGCGCATAGCACCACAGCGCCCGCCGCGGCAGCGGATGATGCTTCAGCGAAGCCGGAACCTCAAATTGAGGCGTCATCCGCCTCACGAATTCGCCGATCTCGCGATTGCGGAGCAGTGGGAACAAATGCGCGTTCTCCCCTTTTTGTGCGCCATAGCCGACGGTTTCGGCATAAAGTGCCGAATAGCCGAAAAGCTGCCACAGCGGCTCCTCCACGATGCGGATCGCCTGAATCCGGCGGAGCGGTACAGTCACTTGCCGGCGTTCCAGCAAGCCTCGGGTCAGAAGCAGCTTGTTTTCTTTGCGCGTAATTGTAAAGTTTGCGAACTTCAAGACGGACGCGATCGCCGCAATCATCCAAGCCACCAGCAAAATACCCAGTGCGAACAAAGGGATCATCGCCGCATCGAGCGCATTCCACAAGTAACGATACACATGGAAATCCGGAAACAGCTCGTCAAGCTTGCCCATGGCCGCCGCCAGCAAAGAAACGGACACCCCGAATCCACCCGTGGTCAGCGCGGCGATGAACAAGCTTCCGGCCGGAAGCTTGTAGGTCAACCGCAGCTTGGAAGGCTCGCTCCCGGCAGATAAGACCCCGGGCTCGGGCTGCCCTTGATCTTTACCTTGACCATGAGGCGCTTTCCCCGGCTCCAGCATGTTCCGCAGCCGCGCGGCATCCCCGCGGGCGAGCGCCGAGAATACCGCCTCCGGCTTCTGGCCCCCGGCGGTCTGTACCTCGACGCGGACGAGTCCGAGCAAGCGGTGCAGCACTCCCTCCGTCACATCGACGGACTGGATACGCTCCAGCGGGATGAACGTCTTTTTTTGCACGAATACGCCCTGCGTCACCTTAAGCTGCTCGTCCGACACCTCGTACCGGAACCGGCGCCAGGACAAAAATCCCCATACGATGGAGCCTACCAACGCAGCCAAACTCCAACCGACTTGAAAATAAAGCGGGGTACCTGACCCGGAACGCGAATGCTTGGAAAGAAAAATCACGATGAGCGGAACGATGAGTCCTTTGACGATCTGCAGCGAGACGAATACGGCGGCAAACGGGTGAAGCCTTCCCTCAGAGGTCTTCATGGGACACCTTCGCCAGCTCCGCAATCCGCACGCGCAGCACTTCCGCCGTCTCGCTGGTCAGCGCGGGAATCTGATGGCTGCCTGCCGCCGTGGAGAACGTAATGCCCGCCAGCCCGTAGGCCCGCAGCAGCGGACCTTGATGCGTATCGACATGCTGGATGCGCACCATCGGAATGAGCGTCCGCTTGACGAACATGACCCCTTGCTGCAGCATAATTTCGTCTTCCCGCACCTCGTAACGCCACCGTTTCCAGCGCAGCTCGGGCATGACAAGAACCGTCAGGACGATTTCCGCCAGCACGCCCGCCACGAGCACAACGGGAATCCACCCCGGCCAATGAAAGCGATGCGCGAGATAAAATACGGCGGCGGCCAGCAGAGCGGAAACCGTCGAAGCGATGAATCCGCTCCATCTCCAGACGATGATGGCTTTGCGGTCAATTTGTTCCTGCGGCTCGATCATTCGATTTCACTCCAATACGTGGCAAAAAGCTCTATCGTTTTATTATCGAACAAACGGGTCCGCTCTGCAAGGAATTCCGGACACAAAAACACCTGCCGGACGGAACCGACAGGTGCCAAAGGAAGCGGCATCCCGCTTAACTGGTACGCCTTGCGTGCCGCAAACCTTCCATCAGCAGCAGCAAGGCGAGAGCTTGCCCATAGGTCATCGGCGAGAGCGGGATGTCCTTGTAGAACTGCGCGTCGCCGCCGACCGGCGTGCCGTACGAGACCTGCCGTACGATCCCGTATTCGTCGATCTGCGCCAGCACCGCGCGCAGCGCTTTGCCGCCGGCTTCCGCATACGACGGGCTCAAGTACCCTTGGCGCACGCCCTTCAGCATGCCGTAGCCGAACGCAGCCGCGCAGGACGCCTCCACGTACGACGACGGATCGTCCAGCACCGTATGCCACAGCCCGTCCCGGTGCTGCAGTGTGGCAAGCGCCTCCGCCTGGGCCCGCAGCGTATCAAGCAAATACCGTTTCAGTCCTTCCTCAAGCGGCACCATATCGAGAAAATCAACGATGCCGCATGCGTACCAGCCGTTGCCCCGGCCCCAATGCACCGCGCCGTAATGGTGCCGGCCGTTGAAGTCCCAACCGTGGAAAAACAGCCCGCTTTTCACGTCGTACAAATACTTGATATGCACGAGCATTTGCCGCTTTGCTTCCTCCACGTATTCGGACCGCCCGAAATAGAGCCCGGCTTTCGCCAGAAACAGCACGGTCATGAACAGCGTATCGATCAGCATCTGACCGTCGTTCGGATCGCCGGTAATCATATGCTGGAACGCGCCGTCGCCGGTGCGGATCAGCCCGTCCATCACCCAGCGGCTCCACTCGTCGCAGACGCGGATATAGTCCTGACGGCCCGTCAGCTCGCACAGCTTGACAAGCGTGAGCAGCGGCGCGCACGTATTGACGTTCTTCTCCGGCAGACCTTCGCGAAGCCGGTCGTCGTACCAGCCGAGCAGAAAACGGAGCGCCTCCGGGTCTTTCGTTTCCTCGAAATATTGATACATGCCGTACAAGCCGACGCCCTGCGGCCACTCCCACAAATTCATATCGATCAGACCGATCGGGTACTTTTCGTTCAAGCCCTCGTTCTTCATCGATTTCATCGCCTTGGAGACGCGGGAGATCGCATCCAGCAGCGTCTGTTCCGTCACGGGCATAGGGCAGACCTCCTTTTTCGCTCCAGACAGCCTTCCACCCCGCAGCCGCCAGCCGGAATCGGCTGACCTTGAACGCGCAGCGGGGCGTTCCATGCGAACGTCACCTCACCGTAGGCCGGGTCGGTCAGCGTCAAGCTCAGCTCGCGCAGCGAAGCCTGTGCCCCGCTTGCCCGCATGCGCTCCGCGAATTGCCCGAACGATCCGCTTTCGAACCGGTCCGACAAGCGGACGATCCACGCATTGCGGCGTCCCGGGGAGACAAGCTCGCGCCCGCGGTTCGGGCCCGATTCGGTCAGCGTCATCCCGCCGGCGGCATACAGAGCAACATAAGCGTCTCCGCAAGCGGCGAACCGCCAGCCGTCACCTTCGGCCTCGCTCGTAAAAGCAAAGGTCGGAAAATACGCGTGAGTGTAATCCGCGTCGTACTCCGCTCCGATGTCGAACAGCAGCAGCGCAAGCGCCCGATGCTGGCCGACCTTCGGCAAATAGCCGTTGCCCGCCCAGAAGCAAGGCCTGCCCGAGCCGAACGGGTACACCTCGCCCGGGTGATTGACCCACACCTGCGCTTCGGGCGTCATCGCCCCGTGCACCACATGCTCCTGATACCCTCGCGCGCCCGGGCGGAAATCGGCGATGCTGGACAGCGAGAACGCCTGCGTCCGGTAGTGGGCAAGCTTCGCATAGCCGTCCTTGCCCTGCTCAAAGCGGTACGCCAGCTCTTCCCCTTCATCCAGGGACTGCCAGAACGCATATTCAGCCGGCGGCTCGTAGCCGGACAAATAAAACGAAGCGTTGAACGTATACGCATTCGGATGCCCGACGCCGTAGGCGGCCCAGAGCAGCGACGTCGTCCCTGCGGCGTAGTGGCCGAGCAGCTCCTTCTCGTAACTGCGGCCGTAGGTGCAGGCGAGCACGCCGTCATGGGCCGTTATTGTCATATAGCGGAACAGCAGATCGAGCGCCCGCTTCGCCTGCCCCCGCAAGCCGGACGACTCGGCCAAATCGTGCAGCTGCACAAGGCCGACAATGTCGATAGGAATATAGGCGCTCGAATTCCATTCCGCGAGCCCTTCGGCGAAAAACCGCTCGAACCAAGCGGTCAGCCGCGCCTCTGCCTTCGCCCGATGTACCGCTCCGCTTTCGCCGCTGTTCGCAAACACGGCCTCCGGGAACAGTTGCCCGGCCAGCAGCTCGCACGTATGGAACAGCAGCGCGTGGTTTTCGCTGAAAAACCACATTACATCGTCGCCGGGCTCGTCGATCCAATAGCGGAAGCCGAGCATCGTCTGCCGGACCTCCTCCCAGAAGGCTGTGTCGAACACAGCCCCTGCCCCGGATTGGCCGCAGTCATGGTAATCCCGCCAGAAGCGGAACAGCGCATTGAGATAAAAGTCCGCGCAGTCGCGCCGGTCGCGGATGCCCGCCAGCCCGTCCTCGATCAGCTCGCGGGCGGCTTCCGGCGCGTCTCCTGCGGCAAGAATCGCCAGCGCCTTGTGAATATTTCCGGCGCCGCTTTCGGCGATGCAGCGCAGCGCAAGCCGCTTGCGCTCCGCCTCAGTCAGCGACGCCGCCTCTTCGGGTTCATACTTCCACGTATGCGTCTGCACCCCGAACGGCTTGGTCATCCGTACGCCGCCAATGACTGCGGTTACGTCAAAATATTTATGCTCCGTCCCGATCTCCGTCGCGTCCCCGAGCTTCAGCTGCCGCTGTCCCGCCGCCAACACCTGCTCCGTCCGGCGTACGCCGCCGAAGAAGCTGCTGCAAGCGACGTTTA
The DNA here is from genome assembly GCF_027925525.1 of Paenibacillus tyrphae. Classification (GTDB taxonomy): domain Bacteria; phylum Bacillota; class Bacilli; order Paenibacillales; family NBRC-103111; genus Paenibacillus_G; species Paenibacillus_G tyrfis_B. The sequence goes on from NZ_BSDJ01000033.1 coordinate 26,334, forward strand.
TGCGCACCTCTTCGGCCGGCGGTTCCGGCAGTTGCAGCAGCACCGGACCGTCCGTCACCGTATCGCTTGGCAAATAAGCCGCCGCAAGCACGTGTTCCAGCCGCCGGACCGCTTCCGCCTCCGCCGCGCTGCCCGCAGGCAGACAAAGCTCCAACGCCTCCCCGCCCGTATATTCCAGCGCAAAATGGTACAGCGTATCGCGCTCCGCCAAATCCTCGTGGCACACGGTCAACACGTTCTCCCCCGCGGCAAGCTCCAGTTCGACCTCCGTTGTCTGTTCATGGTTGCGAGTAAAAGGCGTAAAGTCCGCCGCCAGCTTGCCGTTCGCCCATAAGGCAACAGAGCCGCACGTCTTGAGCCGGAACACGGCGCGGTGCGCCGCCGGGCTAACAACGACCGTGTAAGCGTACCGAAGCATATGTGTCGGCACATAATAAAAGCCCGACGCCTCCACCCGCGGATTCCCCCACGGAAAGTAGACGTTCCATGACAGCAAGCGGCTGTCTTCCTGTTCCCTGCCTTGAAACGGAGCATACAAGCCCTCGTCTGCCTCTGCTTCATCCGCATACAGCCGCGGGGCCGCGAACCGTTCCCCCGGCAGCGGCAGTCCGTCCGGCAGCCAATCGGCAAGCGGAGCCGCTCCCGGACCCACCTGACGTCTCCGCTCTACGAATTCCTTGCGGCACGGATTCTCATGGATTGCGAATCCGCGGATCAACCAGTCGTTCACATCGCCTTCCATCGTCATCGGCTCGAAGCGCATCGCCTTCGTGAACAGTCCGGTCGTCATCCACCGGTTGATGGCCGAATGTGTCAGCCGCTGCGGCTTATAGCGCAGCATCGTCCCGTTACCCTTTTGCATTCTGAATGTCATCCTTTCATCCCGGAAGTAACCATGCCCTGCACGAAGTAGCGCTGGAACGCCAGAAAGACCAGCAGCACCGGAAGCATGGTGATCGTGGACATCGCAAGCAGGCTGCCCCAATCCACATTGTATTCGCCGATAAAATTGGACAGCGCGAGTTGAATCGTATACTTGCCCGGATCGCTGATGACGATCAGCGGCCACAGGAAGTCGTCCCAGCGCCACATGAACGAGAAAATAGCCAGCACGGCGATAATCGGCTTGCAGATCGGCAGGATGATGCGCGTGAATAGCCTCCATTCCCCTGCGCCATCCATCCGCGCCGCTTCCAGCAGCTCGTCGGGCACGGTCAGCAAATATTGCCGGACAAGAAACACCCCGGTCGGCGTCGCCGCCGGCGGAATGATGATCCCGAGCAAATTGTTGTATAAACCGAGCGATGCGATGACCCGGAAAATCGGCGTCATGATCACTTCCAGCGGAATCATGAGCGTCGAGATGAACCCGACGAGCAGAATCGTATCGCCCTTGAACCGGTACTTCGCCAAAGCGAAGCCCGCCATCGTATTCACGACGATGAGCAGCAGCGTGGAGCTGACGGTGACCAGCGTGCTGTTCCAGAAATACGTGCCGAACCGGCCCTTGTCGAACGCCGTGCGGAAATGCTCCAGCGTAAATTCCGACGGCCAGAACGTCGGCGGAAAGCTGTACAGCTCGGCTTTGTTTTTGAACGACGAGAGAACAACCCAGACGACCGGAAACAGCCAGATGACCGCAAGGAGAACAAGCAGGGCGTAAATGCCCCATTTCATGGCCCGCATCAGACCGCTCCTCCTTTCGTCAGCCGGAACTGCAGCGCCGTAAAAGCTGCGATAATGACGAACAGAATAACCGACATCGCGCTCGCCAGCCCGAGCTCCTGCTTGCTGAAGCCGGTTTCGTAAATGTATTGGACGATAAACGTCGTATCTTTCCCCGGACCGCCGCCGGTGAGGGAATACAGGAGCGGGAACATTTTGACCGTTTCGATGACCGAAAGCATCAGCACCAGCACGCTTGTCGGCTTGAGCAGGGGCAGCGTGATGCTGAGGAACGTGCGCAAGCGCGATGCGCCGTCCAGCCTGGCGGCTTCGTACATATCGGCCGGAATGGCCTGCAGCCCCGCGATGAAGATGACCATATAAAAGCCGGTCCGCGACCAGACCGTGGCGACTATGACCGACAAATTGGCGTAGAACGGATCGGTCAGCCACTTTACCGGCTGCGCTCCTGCAAGCACCAGAACATAGTTCAAGATGCCGAAGCTGTCGCCGAATATCCATTTCCACGTCAGACCGACGATAATGAAGGCGATCATCGTCGGCCAATAAAAGACGGCGCGGAAAAAGCCTTTGGCCCGCACCTCCCGAATCAGCAGCATGGCGATGCCAAGCGAGGCGGCATACAGCAGCGGCACGGCGATCGCCACATAGACGGCCGTACGGCCGAGCGTCTCCCAGAACTCGTTGTTGGCGAAAATGTCCATGTAATTTTGAAAACCGGTGAATTCCATGTCGTTCAGCCCGTCGTACTTATGAAATGAGTAGACGAAGCCCACGATGGCGGGAATGACGATGAAGGTCGTGAAGATGGCGAAATTCGGCAAAACGAACAAATAAGGCGCGACGATCCGCTTCCACTTGCCGCTTCCCCAGACCGAACCGCTGCTTTTTCCTTTGCGCGCCACGGATGGTGACATGCTGCTTCTCCCCTTTCTCCCTCCGGAGGATGCGTCCGGCGCCGATGTCTTATTTGCTCTCTTCCTGAATCGCCTTGTCGATCAGCTTCGCCGTTTCGTCGAGGGCGTCTTTGGACGTGCTTTTGCCGGCCAACACTTTGACGATGTTGTTTTTCAAGTCGTTGGAGAACTTCGGCACGATCGTTTGGCGCGACCAGTCGTTTGCCGCAAGCGGCGTCGTGGCGCTCAGCTCGTTCGCGAACACCTCGAACATCTCTTTGCCGAACGCATAATCAAGCTTCGCGCTGTCTTTGCGCGGGCTGATGAACAGCGAGTCTTTGTTGTATTTCGAGTTGATCTCCTTGGAGGTCGCCCATTGGATAAACGCAGCCGCTTCCTTCTCGACCTTGCTGCCTTGGAACGCCATCAAGTATTTGCCGCCCGGAACGGAGGAACGCTGCTTCGCCTTCGGCATGTACGCGACGCCCCACTCGAAGTTCGTAATGTCCTTGTAGCTGCTGACCATCCAGTTGCCCGCCAGATGGGCGGCGACGGTGCCGGAGCGGAACAGATTGTTCGGATTCTCGCTGCCGAGCCAGACGGATTCGGGAATGATGCCGTCCTTGTGCAGCTTCTTGAAGTAATCGAGCGCCTGCACGCCCTCCGGGCTGTTGATCGCCGCTTTCGTCCCGTCGGCGCTGATCATGCTCCCGCCGAATTGGTACAGCAGCGTCGACCAGCGGTGAGGCGTGGAGTCCCAGACGAGGCCGTATTTGGCGCCGCCCTTGTCCATGACCTGCTTGAGCGCAGCCGCGAACTCGTCCCACGTCCAGACGTTGTTCGGATCGGTCGGCACCTTGACACCGGCTTTGTCGAACAGTGTCTTGTTGTACAGGATGCCGTTGGCGGTCAAGTCCATGGGCGCGGCGATGATCTTTTTATCGACGACGTAATACGGCTTGATGGAATCGATGAACTGCCCCGTGAACTGGTCGGCCGAACCGACTTACGGCGTGAGATCGAGCGCCTGCTTCGCGTAAGCTCCGGTATCCGTCATCCGGGCGAAAGCGGGAGGCTGCCCGCCGGTAATCATTGTCTTCAGCTTCGTGTTCAAATCTTTGAAAGCGACTTCGACCAGATTGATTTTGATGTGCGGGTTTTTCTCTTGGTATTCCTTGATCAGCCCCTTCATGACATCGCCTTCAATCCCGTCGGTGAACCATACGAAATCAAGGGTGACGTTTTTCTTCGTCTCGCCTCCGGCCGGGGCTCCTCCGGCCTCTTTACCGCCCGACCCGCCGCACGCGGTGACGGTGGCGCCGAGGATCAAACTGAGAAAAAGCAGTGAAGCCGGTTTCAAAGTACGCTGCATTGCGGACAACTCCCTTTTGATGTTATCGTCTAACGAATTTTGCTATCTATCGATATCGCCGCCTTCAGGATGACAAGACAGCCATATGAAAGATCATAAGCGGAATGCGGAGGAGCCATTGCGCGATTCTCTCCTGCGCGCCTTGCGACACTACACACCGGGAGCCTCAAGCTTTCTGTGACGCATGTTCCGGTCACCGAAAAAATAGAGCGCTTTCATTCGTGCCCCATCAACTTTCCTGATTCATCTTGCGGTACATTTGCGGCGATACGCCGACATGCTGCTTGAATAATCGGCTGAAATGAACCGCGCCTCTGAACCCCAATTGCTCGGCCAGATGTCCGACCGGCACGTCGCCGGTATGAAGCAGCTTCTTCGCTTCGTCGATCCGTTTGCGCGCCAAGTAGCTGTTGATTGTAAAGCCGGTAATTTCCTTGAAGCAGTGGCACATGTAATATTTGTTGAGATGCATGACGGCCGAAAGCCGTCCCAGCTTCACTTCTTCCTTAAAGTTTTGGTTCAAATAAAGCAGGATACGCCTGACGTTTGCTTCCTTTTGCGACATCACCGGCGCGGGAAACGCTCCGTACATCTCCTTCGATTTGCGGTACGCCCGGAGAAGTAGCTGCCCTAGCAAGCTGCGCATCATGAAATCGTACCCGAACGTCTCCTTCTCGCGTTCCAGATACACCGCCTTGAACGCGGCATCCACCTCGGCCAGCTCCGTTTCGTTCCAGCGGATCAGCAGTCCGCTCGGCTTTTCGAACAGCTGCAGCAGCTTGTGCAGCATGTCCCCGGACAGCAAATCCTGCAAATAATCGGACGTGAAGTTGACGTAGCTGCGCACATACGGGACCTCCATCGACGGATTCACCCGGTGCAGCACTTCCCCTCTGAACAGCAGCATATCGCCCGGCTGCAGCTGGTAGATGTCGTCGCCGATAATAAGATTGGCAATGCCCTGAATAAAGAAATACATCTCGTACCCGTCATGCGAGTGCAGCGGCCAGCTTTCCTGCCAGTCGTCCATTCGGTAGCGGATGTAGATCCGTTCGCTGTTCAATGCCGTATTGGTGGGAATATGCGTATAATCGGTCAAATCAACATCCCTCCCGTACCGCAAGATTTGTTCATTGCATCGGTATCTCATTCAAAAATTTTAAATGTATGCGCTTTATTTTCCATATTACCATACACAATTTGTCCCACATAGGGCGAATCTTGCTGATTATTTAATATATCTTGCTTAATTATGATGGGGATTGCTGTTGGGGAGGCGGATATTCAAAAAGCCCGGTGCGGTTCATGCTTTCGCATGCCGTCTCGGGCTTTAGTCGAATGGCTTGGGTGAATCGTCGGGTGCGTACCAGCCAAGGCCGCCACGGGCTGGTCATACCGTTTCAGTTGTACCGGGACGTTCCTTCGCCGCCTCTTCGTGGAGCAGACCGGCCAGCTTGCGGTCGGTTTCGCCGTCGGGAAAGGACCGACAGGGACGCTACGACTTACGTGCCGTGCAAACCTTTACCAAAAATTATTGCCGTCCTCGAAAAAGGGGTATGCCTGTCTTCGCCTCGCACCATGAGAATACGATGAAAAGACCGCTGCGACGGCTGGAAACCAGTACTTTCGCGGCGGTCTTTTCTTGTGGCTAGGCGATGGGAGATTAAGCGTTCGCTTTCCCTTTAATCGCTTCGAGCGGCTTGTGGTTACCGTATTTCGGGTACTCGCGCGTCGTCGGCGCGGCCCATTGGGCGGCGTTGCGGATGACGCGGCGCACCTGCTCGTTGTAATAGGTCGGGTACGTTTCGTGACCCGGACGGAAGTAGAAGATTTTGCCTTGGCCGCGATGGAACGTGCAGCCGCTGCGGAATACCTCGCCGCCCTCGAACCAGCTGACCAAAATCAGCTCGTCCGGTTGCGGGATGTCAAAATGCTCGCCGTACATTTCCTCGGCCGGCAGCTCGATATATTCGCCGATGCCTTCGACGATCGAGTGGCCCGGGGATACGACCCAGATGCGCTCTTTCTCGTCGGCTTCGCGCCATTTGAGGTCGCAGCCGGTACCCATGAGCTTCTTGAAAATTTTCGAAAAATGCCCCGAATGCAGCACAATCAGCCCCATGCCGTGCAGGACGCGCTGATGCACGCGGTCTACGATCTCGTCCTGAACGTCGCCGTGGGCTTTATGGCCCCACCAGATCAGCACGTCGGTGTTGTTCAGCTTTTCTTCGGTCAGTCCATGCTCCGGCTCGTCCAGCGTCGCGTAGGCGACTTCGAAGTCCGCGCCCAACCCTTCGCCGATTGCCGTGTGAATGCCGTTTGGATATACGGAACGCACGATCTCGCTTTCTTTTTCATGACGGAATTCGTTCCAGACGGTTACGCGCAGTTTTTGGCTCATGAGAGTGTCCCTCCAGATTGGAATTGAAGCGTTTCTTACAGTATAGTGAATCCCTTTTCAAAAAGATATTCCCAATCCTGTTTCGTCTGTATGCAAAACTGCCATCGAAGTCCGTTTCGTGATATACTGAATTGCATAATGTGCCTAGAGAGGCTATAAGCGGATCTATTCAAAAATGGCTTGCCGCTACTGTATACACCGAAGCGAGGTGCGTCTGCGAACCGATGAAAACCGTCGTCGAAATGCCAATGGAAACGGCCAGCGAGGAGGAGGTTATTTACCAGAACCCGCTGTTGTTCTTAAAAATATGGGAAATTCTCTCGGATTCGCCCTACCACGGACTTTCGGAGAAATGCCGGTGGCATTACCACAAGGAAGTGGAATTTCTAGCCATCATCGAGGGGCGGCTCGGCATCCAGACGAAGCATGAGTATACCGTCATCGGTCCCGGCGATCTGATCGTGCTCGGGTCCTCGCAGCTGCACCGAACGGCCAAGCTCGATCCGGGGAGGCTTCGCTATATCGTGTTCCAGGTCGATTTGTCCCAGCATTTCGACCAGAGCACGATGCCTTACCTGCACTGCTTCTCGGAGCTAACGCAGCCGCTGTGGAAGCTGAATTATATTTTTCACGACCATGATGCAGCACGGCAGGAAGCGTACGCGCTCATCATGGATATCTTCGCAGAATCCCAAAGCCGGATGCGCGGCTACGAGCTGGCCATCAGCGCTTCGATCAAGCGGCTGATGCTGCTGCTCATGCGCAGCGACACGGAGGGCGTGCTCGGCGGCGCAGAGGACACCGAGCTGACCCGGCTCCGCCCGGCGCTTGATTACGTCGACCGGCACCTGAGCGAGAAAATCGCCGTGGAGGACATGTGCGGGCTGCTGAACCTGAGCTACCACTATTTCATCAAGTATTTCAAGAAGGTCATGGGCCTCTCCTTCGTCGATTACGTCAACTACAAACGCGTAAAAAAAGCCGAGCGCCTGCTGCTGACACGCGATCTGAGCATCGTCGAAGTCGGCTTCGAGGTCGGCATCCCCAACATGGCCCAGTTTTACAAGCTGTTCAAGCGGCACAATCACTGCTCGCCGAAGGAGTTCAAGCAGCGGATGCGCGGCGAAGCCGGCGTCGGCGTGAGCGTAGCCGCGCCGCAAGCGTAGCCAGCGGGTGGGGGACGCAGACGGGCCAGGGACAGTGGGGAGATGGGACCGCAGGCGGCAGACGTAACCGTGCATGGGTGCAGACTGCGTGACGGGTGGTGGACACAATCGACGTGACACTGCAGCTCGCAGCCGTCGCGATCGGAACGTACACAGGCGCAGGTAACGTGATCGCACGTGGGTCCAGACGGCGGGACAAATGGTAGCGTAAGGTGACGTGACGTTGCAACTCGTAGCCAGCGTCGTGACGAGATAATCTGCGGCAGACGTAACCGTGCGTAGATGCAGACGACGTAACGAGCAGCCCCTATGATAACGGATGATCAGTGAGTACAGACCCGTCGTTGCTGCACGAATGAGCGAAAACAACCCACGCCCTCTGCGCACCGCCCGCAGTATTTTGGCATCTCCCCAATTTCTCCCCCACACTCTACGTTCCTTCGGTACATTTTTCGTGCCACGAACGGCTGGCTAGCGTACCAAAAGCTAGAGCATGGGGCAAGGGGTTCCAATACTCGGACAGGGACAAGCGGCGAAAGAGTACCCGTACAAAATAGAGGAACTCAAGTAACTTATTCCCTCCGAACCAGGGGTGTCTGCGAAAATAGAGGAAGTACATTTCCTCTATCAGCCTCCATCCGCGCCACATGCATATTTTTCGACACGTATAAAGCATCTCAGTTCCGCTACATTTCGGCACCCCGCCAAAAGAAACAAATAGAGCATCTCACGTGCTCTATTTCTCCAGCACCTGCTAGAAACCTACTCCTGCTACAAAAACATCGGCTTCCCATGCGGATTCAGCAGGTAAGCCCGAACGCGCAAGGTCCCAGAAGCTGGCACAAGCACCTGTCGCTTTAAGAGGCTCTGCAGCAGCTCCCGCGCATACCGCACGCTTATCCCTAAGTGTTGGCTCACTTCCGCAGGGGTCACCCGCCGCTGCTTATGAACGAGCAAGCGCACAATTTCTTTTTCCTTCAGGGTCAACGCGATCGGCACACTCTCGTCCCCGAACCATCTGCCCATCAGTTGCTGGATCATTTGCTGGCAGCGCCTCGGCTTCTCTTTTATATCGTCGTAAGCAAAGCGAAACACCTTCCAATCGTCAATCACCAGATGGTTCTGTCGGACAAGCTGATCGGCGAATTGCCATCGGTTCGCATCCCGGCTATGCGGACCATAGCCGTCGATTTCGAAGCATACTTTGAACGGCGGGCGCAAATAGGCAAAATCCAAGTAGCGGGTTCCATCCTTGAAGTCATGAACCTCAAACTCCGGATACAAGTGTTCAAAACGTCCGACAGCTGGCCACCACACTTCTTGCAGAAAAAGCTTCTCGGCATGCCCAAGCCCCTCCTTCAAACGCCGCAGCCTCTCACCCGCTGCCAACTGCACATGCGCATGCAAAAAAGCTTCGTAAGCATCTTGAAATCTCATCCCTCAGGCTCACCTCCGGAAAATAAAAAACCGCCCAATCTCCATTACGGAGATGGACGGTGTGTGCTTCACAACCAATTCGTATCCCTTATCATAACGAATCAAGCATTAACAAGCAAGGCGCGCAGCCTTAAAAAATCCGATTCCGCCAGCCGAGCAGCTTCGCGATAGCCTCTACGTAATAATAATCGCCGTAGATCAACGAGACGTCGATATTTTGCCCGGCCGGCTTGTTGCCCGTACCTTCGAGCAGAATGCCTTCGTGCTCGGGACGGTCCCACGTCGCGTAATGCTGCGTCAGCGAAAGCAGAATGCGCTCCGCTGCACGGCGGTACACCGCGCCCTCTGCCCCCGGGAGCGCCGCGCCCAGCTCAATAAGCCCGGAAACGGCGCACGTCGCCGCAGACGTATCGCGCGGCTCGCCGTCGAGCGGGTCGGCGGCACGGAAATCCCAATGCGGCACGTGGTCGTCCGGCAGGCAGGCCAGGAAGTAATGCGCCACCTGCTGCGCCGCATGCAAATACCGTTTGTCGCCCGTGTAGCGGTACGTGTTCGCCATACCGTGCAGCGCCCACGAGGCGCCGCGGCTCCAGGACGAGTCCGGCCCGTGGCCTTGGCCGCCGAGCGGCTCGATTAGCTCGCCCGTCTGCGGGTCGAAGCTGAGAATATGGTTCACCGAGCCGTCCGGGCGGATGAACTTATCCACGACCGTATCGGCATGCGCTCTGGCGATATGATCAAAACGGGGATCGCCGATCTCCTGCGCTGCCCAGAACAAGATGGACAGATTCATCGACGAATCGACGATCGACCAGCCGATCTTATCTTGATTCCACGCGCGCAGGAAGCTGCCCGCAAGATTGAACCGTCCCGCGAGGAAGTTCGCAGCCTGCAAGCCGCGGCGCTTGGCGTCCTTGTCGCCGGTCAGCTTGTATTTGATGACGGAGGTAGGAAGAAACTGGAACCCCACGTCGTGGTGAAAATTGTTGTCTTGAATCGTCTTTTGCTCGAACTTTTCATCCCAAGGCCATGCGGCTTCCCGGTAGTGCTCTTTTCCGGTCATGTCGTACATGATCCACAGAATGCCCGGCCAGAATCCGGCCGTCCACCAATCCAGCCGCATATCATCGTACAGACCGTCGGCTTTGGCCACGTGCGGCGATTTCTCGCCCAGCTGCCCGATCATCCGGTCCACCTTCACCTGCAAAGCGTCCCAAATCGCCGGGAGCGCCACCTTCAGATCGGACGCTTGCGCCCATTTACTCGTATCGATCACTGTCATGCGTGAAACTCCTCCTCCGGAATCAAATCGTAATAAATGCCGTAGCCATCCCTTCACACGCCGCGCTGACCACCGACACCCGTGAATGCTCTGCCCCGGGCTTTCCGCCGCCACCAACCAGCGACGCTGCCGGACCTCCGGCCGTAACGAAGTCCGTGACCGAGATGCCCGCCGGCAAGCCGCCCTGCGGATCGACGTAAATCCCGGCCAGCCCCGTTGCGAGCTGAACTAGCCGCGAACCGCGGATCGTGCCGAAACCGTCCAGCAGCCGGCCGTCTCCCGCAAGACCGAAGCGGACGAAGCTCGCCACGTCGGGGCAGAACACGCCATGGGCATCGTAGGCCCGTGCTTCCACATAAACCCGCCCGTCCTCTTGCGGCTCGGCCGTCAGCCGCAGCTCCGCAGGAGCGCCCCAGACCTCCGTCTGGTATTCGAAGGTCAGCTCGTCTTCCACAGTGACGCCGTCTTTGACCGCAACGACCTTCACATGGTTCATACCCGCTTCCAGCGCCGTCTCCCAGCGCAAGCCTGCCGCGGGGAAATTTTGCGAATCGCGCTTCTTCATGCCGAGGCTCCGCCCATTCAGGAACAGCTCCGCCTCCACGCAGTTGGAATACACCTTGATCGTCTTCCGCTCGCCCGGAGCGCCCCAGCGTACCGGCATGGAATGCCCGTAGATGTGGACCATCGGCTTTGTTGCCCAATACGATTGGAAGACGTAATAAGCTTCTTTTTTCGTAAAATCGCGCTCGACGATCCCCTTCATGTTCAAATACGGAATCGGCGAATCCGGACGCACCGGCGTCGCAAAATCTTTAAACGACCACTGCGCCGCCCCGGTCAGCCAATCCATATGCTCCTGCGACTTCAAGTACCAGTCGATCATTTCGCAAAAATACGTCTCCGACCAATCGCCGTCCCGGGAGACGCGCGGCTCGCCGCCGGTCAGCAGGTAGTCGCCGTCGCGCTCGTCCGTCGTGCCGTCGCCGCGGGGAATAAATTCGAAGCCCGTGTACGTCTTCTCCACATGACGGGTCGGCAAATTGTCCGCGCCCCATTCCATATGGAAGAATGAGCGCACATTGTCGAACGCCGAGCGGCAGCTCGCTTCGTAATCGGTGTAAATGCCGCGGTACCAGCCCGCCCAGATGGAAGGCGAGTACACGTCAACGATGTCTTTGCAAAACTCGCAGCGGCGGATCGAGGTCAACCGGCTCGGGTCAAGCTTATGCGACAGGTCGTGGAGCTCCTTCATGAAGCGGCGGATGTCTTCCTGATCGAAATAGTCGAAATCGCACTCCCAATCGTTCTCGTTGCCAAGGCCCCAAAGAATGACCGACGGATGGTTGTAATGCTGCTCGATCATCGCCGTCAGCATGTCCCGGCACTGCTGCCGGTAGCTTTCGCCGCCAAGGCCGCCGCGGCACCATGGGATTTCTTCCCAGACGAGAATACCCAGTTCATCGCACAGTTCCAGCACGATACGCGACTGCTGGTAATGGCCGAGACGGATGAAGTTTGCACCCATCTCTTTGATGAGCTGCATCTCGCAGCGGATCATCTCCTCGGTCATCGCCGGTCCGACGCCCGCATGATCCTCGTGCCGATGCGTGCCGCGAAGCAGAAGCCGCTCGCCGTTCAGCTTGAACGGGCCGTGATCGACGAACTCGAAATACCGGACGCCGAACCGTTCCGCAAGCTCCGTCTCGCCATGCACGCTTTCCGCCCGGACGGTGCAGCCGTACAGATACGGATCGTCCGTGCTCCACAGGTGCGGATCGGCCAGTTCGTAGACCGCCAGCTCCTTCTCGCCCTCCCAAGGCAGGCAGCTCACGCTCGATTCCGCAAGCACAGCTCCTGCGCGGTCCGTCAGCCGGATCGTCAGCTTGAGGCTCTCCCGCTGCGCGTTCGGATTGTACAGCTTGGCTCTGACTTTCACGGTACAGCTCTGCTTCCCATCCCCCGCCGCCAAGCGGCTCGTATCCGCTTCCACATGAACCCGGGCAAGAGATACGGCAGGCACATACACCAGATTCAAATACCGGTAAATGCCCCCATACAAGTTAAAATCGCTCGCATCCGACGGAATCGTCTCCAGCTCTCGGCTGTTGTCGCACGCAATCGCTACCGGGACCAGCCCTTGATACCGCTCGATGCCCGCCGCTTCGGCCGCTGCCTCGGTAATGTCGACCGTGAACTCGTCATAGCCTCCGAGATGCGAGCCGACCTTGCTCGTGTACACATAGACATCGGTACGCTGTCCGGCGCCTTCAAAATGCAGCAGCGTCCGCCCGTTCGGATACGGATTGTTCACCGCGAGCTTCGTCCGGTACCAGCCCTGCCCCTGATAATATGTGCCGTCCGGGTCCATGACGTCGAGTGCATTGTACGTATGCGGCAGCTCCACTTTGTGCCACGGTACATTGTAGTGATTCTGGAGCTTGTCAGCCCGCCATACTTCCCACGGACCGCCGAGGCTGCCCCGGTAATGCTCCCATGCTTCGATTAACCGCTGTTTGATCATTGTGAGGCCATTCCTTTCGCGCCAATAAAGTATGCTTTCAGCATAACAAAAAAAACGCCCGCATAGTTTGGCGCTCTTATGATAAAATGTTGCTATATTACGGTGGAGGTCCCCGGCATGAAACAGATGAACTACTTGAACCTGAATCGTCATCCCGTGCAGCTATCGTTTTACAAAGACCGGACGAACGAGTTCGTCGAAATCTACCACGCGCATCAGGGAATGGAGCTTTTATATGTTCATGAAGGGCAAGGAACGGCCGTTGTAGAACAACAAATCTTCCAGATGTCGCCCGGCACCGTCTTTTGCTTCAAGCCGTTTCAGCTGCATCGCATCCGGATCGGCGAGCTACCCAAGCAGCCGTATGTGCGCTCCTTGTTCGTCTTCGAACCCTCCGTGCTCGACGAGACGCTCGCTCCGTTTCCCGGACTTCGGGCTTTTTTCCAATCGCTGTGGAAAGACCCGCTGGCCCCCCAGGTGTACCGGACGACGGACCCCGCCGCCATGGACGCGCTGCTCCGTTCCCATCTTCCCCGCCTTGCGCCCAAGGAAGACGCCGAGCTGCTGCTGGAAGAGCAGTTGCTGTTCCTGACAGCATTCGTGCATCACTTGAAATCAGCAGCAGAACCGGCCGGCTCGCCGCTGACGGAGCGACCCGCACTGCCTAAAGCATCGGCTACCGCCGAGAAAATTATGGCTTGGATCGAAAAGCATTACATGGAGCCCTTCGAGCTGGAACGGCTCGCGCAGGAGATTCATTTGTCCCCGAATCACGTATCCGCCGTCTTCCGGCAATCGGTAGGCAGCAGCATCACCGAATATTTGACGGCGCGCCGCATCCGGCAAGCGTGTTGGCTGCTGCGTACCACCGACAAACCGGTGCAGGACATCGGCCGTGCGGTCGGGCTTGGCAACTTCTCGTATTTTTGCCAGCTGTTTAAAAAGCAGGTCGGCCTCACGCCGAACCGGTTCAAACGGGAACCGTACGAAGCGGACAGCAAGCGTAAACCTTGATCTTGGGATGGAACGTGCCATGCCTTAGGGATGGCGTCCCTTTTCCTGCCATGCTATACTTTAAAAAGGCTCACGAGCCTTTTGACTTTAATGAATTACGAGGTATTTTTTCATGTGCATCCAAATGTGCGTTCAATTCATGCGTTTACGGTAATGTGAGGTACAGAACACATAATCCCGGCTAAAAAAAGTTATTAGCCCGGGTTTATTTGTGCTGTACCTTTTTCATTCCCACAAAACGAATGAATGAGGTGCATATTTGTCATGCCAAAAAACAAACGTCAGTCCCGTCAAGCGGGGCGTTTTACCCCTTCCAACTTTTCAGGCCAACACCTGATCCGCGATAAATCGCTTGTCCGCCGCATGATCGAGCTTGCCCGACTCTCGCCTCAGCCGCTTGTGCTGGACATCGGGGCGGGAGCCGGAGCGTTGACGATTCCGCTCGCCCAAGAAGGCTGGCAGGTGCTTGCCATCGAAAACGACCCCCGTTTCGCCGAGAAGCTCCGCGGCAAGATCGGAGAAGCGGAAGGCATCCGGCTCATTGAGGCCGACTTCCTGGAGATGCCGCTCCCCCGCAAGCCTTTTGGCGTCGTAGCCAACATCCCTTTTGCCATCACGACGGCGGTACTCGGCAGGCTGATGGATCATCCCGCCGTCCCGTTCCGGCATGGCGTGCTGATTGTCGAGCTTGGGGCGGCCCGCCGGTTTACGGCTGATCCAGTCACGCAGGCGCGCATCCTGGTATGGCGCATGCAGTTCGATCTGAAGCTCGCCGAGCCGGTATCGCCCGACCGCTTCTCGCCCCCGCCCCGGGTACAATGTGCGATCCTGACCATACGCCGCAAAAAGGAGCCGCTCGTGCGTCCGAGCGACCACGCCCGCTTCATGGGGCTCGTCACGCATGCGCTCCGGGTGCCCGGCGCCCCGCTGCACGCCGCGCTCGGGCCATGGTTCACCCCGGCTCAGCTCAAGCATCTCGTCAAGCTGCTGCTGGTGGACCGGAGCGTGCCGGTCGGCAGCTTGAACGAGCGGCAGTGGGCCGCCGTCTTCGAGACGATGATCCGCTATGTCGAGCCTTACCGCTGGCCCAAGGCAGGCGGCTTGTCCAAGCGATGAGCATCGGCCCTTCCGGAATTGCCGAATAAGTGAGCCCACCAAGGTATGACATTGACAATTTTGCCAATACTACGAACATTGTCCAAACCGGCTGGAAACAGCCGGTCATCTTGAATCACCGAAGGGAGAAGCTACGATGGCTCGACAAACCGCATTTCGTGGCGGAACGGGGACCCATTGGCTGATGGACCCGGATATACCTTTTTCCCGTAACATCATCCTGCAGCTGCTGCTCGCGGTTTTTGTTGTCTATTGGATCGTCATGGCGATCTCGCCGACCGACCGGACCCAATGGCTGATGGAAAACGTGCTTGTTGTCGCGGCTTTTTTCACCCTGCTGTTTACGTACAAAGCATTCCGCTTCTCGAATCTATCTTATTTGCTGATCTTTCTATTCCTCTGCGTACATGTCTTCGCGGCTCATTATACGTACCAGAATACGCCGGTCGACCAATGGCTGAAAGCTTCGTTTCATCTCCAAAGAAGCTACTTCGACCGGGTCGTTCACTTTTTGTTCGGCCTGTGGCTTACCTACTGCCTTCGGGAGCTGCTCATCCGGGCCGCAGACTTGCGCAATTTCTGGTCTTACGGAATTCCAGTCATGACGATGCTCGGGTTCAGCGCGTTATTCGAAATTGTGGAGATGGGGGCCGCTTCCACGGCCGGACAAGCCGGAGTCGACTATCTCGGATTGCAGGGCGATGTATTCGATACCCAGAAAGATATGTTAATGGGATTCATCGGCGCCTTGATATCGATGGGTTCGCTCACCATCATCCTGAGAAAAACGAAGCACACGGCGCCCTCCCATTCCTGATTCGGCGTTCTGCAGCGGGTCCGGCTTCTTCGGCTTCCGCCCCGCTTGCAGGGATGCCCCGACGTCTACTCCTCTGCCGCCGGACCGCGCCTTGCGAATTGCTTGCGGTATTCGCTCGGGGACAGACCTGTCTGCTTCTTGAAGACGCGGGAGAAATAGTACAGCTCAAGTCCGATCTTCTCGGCTATATCCGTCACGGTCCATTCGGTTGCGGACAGCAGCTCCTTCGCTTTATCCATCCGCTTGCGGTTAATGTAGGCGATCGGGGAAAGCCCCAGCATCGTTTTGAAATATTGCATGAAGTAATTGGGGTGAAAATGCACGAGCCGCGCCAGCTCTTCAACCGTGATCCGTTCCTGCAGGTGCTCGTCTACGTAATGGAGCACCGTGTTGATTTTTCCCGTTTCGGACATCGGCGCAAGCCGCAGCCCCCGCTCCCGCTCCAGCACTTCTTCCATATACCCGGATACGATCTCCAGCAGCACCGATTTGATGCGCAGCGGAGCCGTCAGCGACGGATTGTTGTACAGTCCGATCAAATCCTCGAACTGCTTCTCAAGCCCCGCTTCGTCCCGGACATCAATGCAGTGGGGCAGCTCCAGCATTTGAAACAGGTTCACGTCTCCCACCGTTGCCGTAAAATGGCACCAATATTTCCCGAAGCCATTGTCGCCGAGCCGGCCGAACGACAGCCGCATCCCTGCCGGCAGCAGCAGCAATTGCCCCGGCTTCGGGTGGTAGAGGCGATCGCGCAGCCGAATCCATCCTTCCCCTTCGCGTATAAAATAAAGCCGGTTCACATCCGGAAGCTCGTTGATGCTCCGCCAATTCGGCCCCACTTTGGAATAATAGGCCGTCGTCACCGTCATTTGCGTATTGTCCAAATAGCTGCGCATTCGTTGAAGCTGATTAGAGTCCATCGCAGAACCGCTCCCCGCGCCGGAATGCTGCTTGGCGCTACATTTTTTTGATTAATCGATCGCACCAGTCCATATAGAGGCGCTCATATCGAATGCCGAATTCGACGACGGAGATGGTGGCGGCAATCGGGTCCCTGCTGTCAGACGTGGTAAGCATGGTCTCCAGTTCGGCGACCTTTTTTTCATACGCCGCCAGTCTTTCTTCATGCTGCCTCTTGGTTTCCTCGAGTCGTCCGATCATCCGCTCAGGATCGACAAGCCAAATATTGTAGGCCTTCAACAAAAAATCGTCGCGGATTCTCTCCAGCTCCCCCGATTCGAGCGTCCACTGGATAAGGGCGTCCCGTCCGGCTTCCGTGATTTCGTACAATTTACGGGCGGGGCGGTTGGCCTGCTGCTCGATGCCTTGCAGCTTGACCAGGCCTTCTCCTTCCATTTTGGACAATTCGGGATACACCTGATTGCTGCCCACTTTCCAGAAGGGACCGAACCGGTCGTTCATTTGCTGCTTGATATCGTAACCGCTTAAAGGCTCACGCGCCAATAAGGAAAGCAAAGCATAACGAATGGACATGAAGACAACTCCTCTGCATTTGGCCTTGATTTCTCCATATTACCACAATGCGGAATAGGTTAAAAATAACCTATTGGAGTTGGTTGAGAAATTGGTCAACTGAAGTAATAGAGGTGTACGAGGGGCGGGGTATCCACTTCCGACCGCTGCTCCACCCCACAAAGTGAAGTTGAATCAGGGAAGCTTAGTCCGAGTACTTTGCGGGGACCCCGGGGCCTCGGGAAATTTGATTGGAAGCCGCTTAGTAGCGGACATTTCCCGAAGACAAAGGCGGCCGCTATCGCTTCTCCAGTGGATACCCCACCTCCGTTTGCATCTCTATTTTTGTTAAAGTCCACTTTTTCAACAAGCTCGAATAGGTTAAAAATAACCTATTTTTTTTATTTACAAAGAAAAGCTATTGGGTTATATTTGACCTAAGTTAATTTTGACTTATAAAATGACCAACCTTAATCAAAAAGTGACAAAGGAGAAATTTGTGATGAAACTTATTTTTCAAGATCCTACCTTTTCCTTCGAGCTGCTGCGTACGTTGAGCTATGCCCCTTATGGCGGCGCGGATATCGGCGAATGTCTGGTGACCGGCTACCGGATCAAGGAGGGCGATTTTGAAAGCTGGTATGCGGAATGGTACAAAACGGCGGAGCGCGTTCATGCCCAAGCTGTCGACAGCTTGGCGCGGGGCAAGCGGATCAGCGCGCGGGAGTCGTTCTTGCGGGCGTCCAATTATTACCGTACCGCGGAGTTTTTCCTGCATGGCAACCCGGATGACCCGCGCATGCTCGAAACGTGGGAAAAAAGCCGGAGCACGTTCCGCCAAGCGATCCCACTGATGGATTGGCCGGTGGAGCAGGTGGAGATTCCTTATGAAGGGACAAGCTTGTCGGGATATTTTTACCGTGTGGATGACGCGCCCCGCCCGACCTTAATTATTCACGGCGGCTACGATTCCACAGGAGAGGAGCTTTATTTCGGCGGAGCGGTGGCGGCGCTTCAGCGGGGCTACAACTGCCTGACGTTCGAAGGGCCGGGACAAGGCGCCACAATTCGGCTGCAGCGCATTCCGTTCCGCCACGATTGGGAGAACGTGCTCACGCCGGTCGTCGATTATTTGCATACCCGGCCCGAAGTGGATAAGCAGCGGATCGCTCTGATGGGCATCAGTCTTGGAGGATTACTGGCGCCGCGGGCTGCAGCCTATGAGCACCGCCTTGCCGCTTGTATTGCGAACGACGGCTTGTTCACCTTCCAAATCGGCGAAATGGCCCCCAGGGGAGCAAACTTGGACTTTAATGAACCGGCCACGCTGGAGAGCTTTATCCAGGAGCTGATGGCCAACAACACCGGCATCCGCTGGGCTGTCGATAACGGCCGGTTTACGTTCCAAGCGAAAACGTTTCTGGAGCTGATTAAGAAAACGCAGCCGTTCACGCTAAAGGGTGTTGCCGATAAAATTAAATGTCCCGTGCTCGTCTGCGAAGCCGAGGCCGACCATTTCTTCGCCGGCCAGCCGATGAAGCTTTACGAGGCGCTTACCTGCCCCAAAACGTTCATGATCTTCACAGCGGAAGACGGCGGCGAAGAGCACTGCCAATTCGGGGCGCTGCTCCTGTTTAATCAACGCGTCTTCGAGTGGCTGGATGATGTGATGGACGGTCTCAGTAGCCCGAAGCAATGAGTCGGGAAGCCGGCCTCGCGTCTGCCCGCAAAAAAAATCGCTCCGGAAACATTCCGGAGCGTTCAGAGTGTTGAGAAAGTGGTCTTCACTAATACGGTGAAACATACGGAGGTGGGGTATGCACTGGAGGAGCGATAGCGTTCGCCTTTGTCCGCGGGAAATATCCGCTGCGAAGCGGCTTCAAATCAAAATTTCCTGCGGACCCGGGGTCCCCGCAAAGTACTCGGACTGAACTTCTCTGATTTAACTTCACTTTGTGGGGTGGAGCAGCGACCGGAAGTGGATACCCCACCCCTTCGTATTACCTGTACTGCTCTCCGACCACTTTCTCAACAAGCCCGCGCTTTAAGAGCTTTGCAGCGCTTCACTTATTTTGTGGTACGGGAGCTTCGGCGCATAATGCTCGTCGTAGATGAGCCCGTTGCCGAATACGTCATATTCGTCCGCAGGTTGAAGCGACGAATAGCGGTCGGTAAATCCCCACATGGCGTAGGACGTAAACCGGTTATTCGCTTGGGTCAGCGCCAGGATCGATTTGAAATATTCCGCCTGCTTGCTGCGCAGCGTGTCCGTGACCTTGCCGTGCATATTTACGTCCAGCTCCGATACCCGCACCTCCAGGCCAAGATCGGTAAACCGTTTGGCCGTGCGCTTGAACTCGCTAGCCGATACGGGATCGTACGTCCCGTCGCTGTCTTTGCCGATATCTTCGTGAACCTGGAAGCCGATGCCGTGCAATGGCACCCCGCGCGACTGGAGCCGCTGGACGAGCTTATACAGCGCGTCCGCTTTGTCGTCCTCCGCCTCGCAGCCGTATTCATTGATGTACAGCTTGGCATCCGGGTCGGCTTCGTGAGCGGCGCGCAGCGCGATGTCCAGAAACTTTTCACCCATCGCCTTGAACCAGATCGAATCCCGCAAGCCGAGATTGACGTTAAACTTCTCGTCCTTGAGCGGTTCGTTGATGACGTCCCACTCCTTGATTCTGCCCTTGTACCGTCCGACCACCGTTTTCACGTGCTCCTCCATGATGGCCTGCAGCTCGGCGGCGCTGTAGTTGCCTTGCGCTAGCCAACGGGGATTCGCCTCGCTCCAGACCAACGCATGACCATGTACGGCCATGTCGTTGCGTTCCGCGAATTCCACCAAGCTGTCCCCTTCCGCGAAAGCGTAAACGTTCCGCTGCGGATGAATGAACTGAAACTTCATGTCATTTTCCGGAGTCAGGATACTGAACTCCCGTCCCAGAATGTTGCGGTAAGCGGAATCCGTCATGGTCGGGATGACGGCCGCAGCCGTGCCGATGTTCAGGTGCGGCGCATTCGTCCGCGCCAGTGCCCGCAGCGAGTCCGCACTCTGCGGCACGGCAGCGATGCCCAGATCGCTTACCGTTACCGCCGAGTCACTGCCTTCCGCTTGAGCCGTCAGCGACTTGAGCGTAAACGAGCTGCCGACGTCCGCATCGGCGCCGAAATACACTTTGCCATCCGCGAACACTCCGGGGTCCGCCATTTCCCCAACTTTGACCTGATTTACGTAAAATGCGAGTTTGCCGCTCTTGACCAGAAGCCGAACATCAATCGTTCCGGCCGATGTATAATTGAAAGTCGCTTTCTTACGATCGGCGGAAGAGCCGTTATAGACGGCGGCCGACAGCTTGCCGTTCTTCAACATAACCGATACCGCCTTGCCTTCCTGCCGCCATTCGTCCTGAATGACCGGAAGTGCGCCGTACAGTTGAAGTCCGGCGCTTTTGCCGGGGGAAGAGGCCATTTGAAAGCTTACCGAAAAATCTCCGGATATGTTCAAAACCGGTCCGCGCAAATTGATCGGCGGATTGCTGACCGTCGGCTGCGACAAATCGTTGCCCCAAGGGATGATGGCCCGCCCTATACCGGTAACGGTCACTTCATCGCCGGCCGCAGTTGCTCCTGAAAACCGAGTCCAATCGTGCCCCCGGATCAAATCGACTGTCGCAGGAGCCAACGGCACTTCGGCTGCTTCGGCCGAAGCGGCCCCCGGCATTACGGAAACAAGCTGGAGCTGCAGCAGCAGCAAAGATACTGCGCCGAGCTTGAAGCTTCGTTTGCTTCTCGTCATCGTCAATAAACCCCTTCCCCTATTGTGAATTGGTCGTAATAACCCAATTATAAGGTGAGGTTCTAGGTTTTCCCATGTCTTTTTTTTACGATGAATCTGCACAAAACAAAGCCCAGCGCACAAGTCGCTGGGCTTTGCTACTGACGGGCGGCAGGCACCGCTATTTCACTGCTCCCCCCTCCGTTCCCGATTCCGGAGGCTCCGCCAGCCATGCTTCATCCAGCACCTGCTGGCCTTCCTTTTGAAGCTGCTGCAGCGCCTGCCGCACCGTCGATTTTCCGGTCATAATCCATTCAAGCTGCTCGTCCGCCTTCTTATCGAATTCCCAGTAAAAACGCCCGGGGGTATTCGGCTTCATTTCTATTCCCGATCCAAGCGTATCGTCATACTTCACTTGGTAAAACGGCTCCATGCTGCGGCCGTCTACCGTATTGACGAAGCCCAAGCGGGTCAGCATCAGCGGCGAAATGGATGTCTTCGTTTCGATTTTGGCCGCTTCCGCACTGTTGAAATAGCGGACGATCTTCCAAACCTTGTCCGCCTGCCCGGACCCTGCGCCGATCGCAAAAATCGGATGCAGGTAAACGTCCTGCTGCCACGAGCTGCTGCCGTCCAGCGAAGGCGGCTGCACGATCTGCCAATCGATCTTGGAGCCGCTCTCCTGCAACCGCCTGATCTGCGACGGTCCGCTTATGGTCATCGCCGCCCGTCCCTGACTGAACAAATCGGTACTATCGACAGCCTCCTTATCCCGGCCGCCTTGGTTGTCTTTCCCGCCAATCATGGGCATATCGCCGTTCTTCCAGGCTTCCGTCATCTGTGAGAATACCTTCTGCCAAGCCTCCGTATCGATCATGACAGTTCGTCCCTCATCATCCGTCTCACGGAGTCCCTCATTCCGTCCCACCGACCGGATCATCCCAAACCTTGAGTTCATAAACGGTTGATGAAGCCCGTAAATCGGGTCCTTCCCGTTCTTCGCACCGCGGAATCTGCCTGCCAGCTCGAACAGTTCGTCCCAAGTCATGCCATCTTTCGGGTAAGGAGCCTTGTACTCGTCGAACAGCCCTTTATTGTAGTACAGCACCGAGGTCGAAAATCGAGGGGCAAGCCCGTACAGCTTGCCCCCGCCCTTGGTCCGCAAATAATCGATGACGGCCGGATGCATGTTTTCGATATCGAATTTGTCCCGCTTGATCAACGAATCCAACTCGTACAGCTCGCCCGCCGCCGCGAGCTGCTGATATTCCCCGGACCTCGTAATAATGAGATCCGGTTTTTGCTCGTCCAGCAGCTTGTCCATTTCTTTCTGCGGATTCTTGCCGCGGGCCATCGTATCATCAGTTGCGACGACTTCCACTTCAAGCTCAGGGAATTTGGCCGTAAAATAATCGCCGTACTCACTGTCAAACGCTTCCTGGTTGAAATAAGCCACCTTGAGCTTCGTCCGTTCCGGCGGGGCCGCAGCCGGCGCATCGTTGCAGCCGGCCGCGCTCCAAGCCAGCGTGCCCGCCAGCAGGGGGAGCAGCAGCTTGTTCCTCCGAGTTCTTGTCGTTCCGCTCCGATTCATGGCTCTCCCCCTATGGTGTCCTGCCGTCCACCGCCGTCTTGGCTTGGACCGGCTTCTTCTGCGCTGCGTTTTTCGCCTGAATCAGCGCCTGCTGTCCGTTGTCTTGAAGCTCCCGTGCTGCCTGGGAGACCGTCTTCTTGCCTTTCAACACGTCCTTGGAGAGCTGCGTCGCAAGCTCCTCGAAGGCTGAATAAAACTCTGCCGGCACGCCCGGAGTCACTTGCGACTCCGCCGGCGGACGAAGGCTTGTGAACGCTTCGACAAGCTTTTCTTGCCCCTTGACCGCAGAAAGACTTGATAAACGCGAAGGCGAAGAACCGCTGCCGATATTCTGTGTAAACATTTTGCGGGCCATTTCCTCGCTGTTGATGAACTTGACAAGCTCCCATGCCTCCCTCCGATTCTCGGAGGCCGCATTCACCGCATAGATCGTGCGGACCGAGAAGGAAGACGATTCGTTCGGCCGGGACGGGTCCGTCGGCTCGGTCACGACATCCCATGGAACAGAGGACATCTTGTATCTGGACGAAGCCTCGTTCAAATCCTTAACGAAGCCGTAACTTTGCAGCGTCATCGCCGCTTGCCCGGTCATGAACGGATTGGCCCTGTACATATCTTCTCTTGTAGACAACTTTTCCAGCGGCGGTTGCTCATAAATATATCCGCCACGGACCGCATCCAGCACGGCCGTCCAAGCCTTCTGCCATTCCGGCGTATTGACGGTGACCTGCTTGCCTGAAGAATCGAGGATGCCCAGTCCCTTGGCCTGGCCCGCCTGTTGTACCAATTCGAATGGACCGGAATAAGCGCGTGTGACCAAACCGTAGACCCGGTCCTTTGCATTCGGGGCCGCCGGAAACCGGGAAGCGAGCTGCAGCAGCTCCTCCCAGCTCATGCCGTTCTTCGGGTAGCTGATCCCGTATTTGTCAAACAGCTCCTTGTTGTAGAAGAGCGCGCGCTGGTCATATTCCGGCGCGAGCCCGTACAGCTTGCCTCCGCCCTCGGTACGAAGCCTGTCGACGACGCCGGCATGTATATTTTGCAGATCGAAGCCCTCCTGCCGGATCACGTCGTCCAACGCGTACAGCTTGCCCTCCTTGGCCAGCTGCGCGTATTCGGACAGCGACAGCGCCAGCACGTCGGGTTTGTCTTTTTCCAGTTGCTCCTCAAGATTGGTCCTGATTCCGGCAGAGGTTTCGTTTCCGATTCCCTTCTCTACCTTGACGGCGACATTCGGGTAACGGATCGTAAACGCTTTACCATATTGCATCATGAACGTTGTTTCATGAACAAACGAAACTTTCAGCGTCTTCTCCTTATTCGGGTCCATTGCCTCCAAGGCCGCCTTCTCCAGCGGCTTGGACAGCTTGGATAGTCCCTCGACCAGCCGGTCCGCCTGGGTCCATCCGACCGCCAGCACAAGCACGCACGCCACCGCGGGACTCCAGCGGAGCCAGCGTTTGCTTCCGACGGGCGGCTGCTTCGTCTCCACCCGCTCCTTCACCTTATGCATGAGTTCCTTGGAAAAGCCGCCCTGTCTGAGCTGCAGCCGGGTCAGATGCTTCTCCCAATGTTCGGGTTCGAGCCGTTTCGTCATGCCTTTCTTCCCTCCTCGCCGAGCTGCTGCGATACTTTGGCGCGCGCCCGGGAAAGTCTAGATTTAACCGTGCCTTCGGACACGTTCAGCAGCTTCGCGATTTCCGCGTATGACAGCTGATGGTGCGCATGCAGCAGCAGCACCTCGCGCAGCTTGTGGGGCAAGCCGAGCACCGTGTTCCACACTTCCTCCTCGGCAAGCAGGCCGATCACTTGCGATTCCGCCGACGGCTCCTGGCCTTCCTGACGCAGAATGCCGAAAGGAATGACGCGGCGTATCCACGCCGACCGCCAATGATCGCGCACCAGATTGCGGGTAATGGCGAGCAGCCATGTCTTGAGGCTGGCCTCGCCGCGAAACGTATATAACCGCTCGTACACCCGTACGAACACGTCCTGCGTCACATCGTCCGCCAACGTCCGGTTCTTCGACAGGAAAAAGGCATAGTTCCATACGTCTTCGCCGTACGTCAGCATGATGTCCGAAAGAGCGGCGTTTTTATCCAAGCCGCCGGACATCGATTTTAAGTATTCAAAGGCCACCCGGGTTCACCTCACATTGAATTGGACGAAGCAACGGAAGAAAGGTTCCCTTCTAAAAGAAAAATTTTAAGCTCGCCGCCTCTTTAAAAAAATATTCACGTCCAACGGAACGAATCCGCGAATCCCCCGTCTACTGCTTGACAACAAAAAAACAGAAGGTGGGACGAAAACGCATCGTCACTACACTTCGGAAATGGGTGGGATCGCAAATGAAACGATGGTCTAAATGGGTACCGGCGGGGCTGGCTTTGTCCCTGGCCGCCACAATGACAGGATGCAGCTCGGACAAGCTCGCCGGAGGCGAAGGAGTCAAGCCTTCCGTAACGTTAAAGGAACTGGGTAAGGACGAGAAAGCGAGCATCAAGGTGCTTTTTTTCGACAAAAATTATTTTTCTCAGCTGTATGGCACCTTGTTCTCCTCCAAATTCCCGAACATCGACGTACAAGTGGTTTCCATGCAAAACATTTTCGATCCGGGAAAAGACACCAAGAAGGAATTCCAAAAATTGGTTGATGAAGAAAAACCCGACGTGCTTTTACTTCCGACGCCCGAATTGTTCGAGCAATGGGCTTCCGACGGCAAGCTGCTTCAGCTTGACGATGTCATTCGTCAGGACAAGTTCGATGTCGAGAGCATGATGCCTACCGTCATCGAACAAATCAAGTCCATGGGCGACGGCAAGCTGTACGGGCTGGCCCCCTCCTTCTTTAGCAAAGCGCTGTTTTATAACCGGGATCTGTTCGAGAAACACGGCGTGCCGCTACCGAAAAACCAGATGACGTGGGAAGATGTGCTCGATGTTGCCAAACGTTTTCCGACCAACGGACAGGGAGAGCAGCGCATCTACGGGATGGCCTCGTACTACCAGTTTAACGACGGCAAGCCGGTCGGATACGAATACATGAGGGGGATCGGGTCCACCCTGGGCTTGTCCGTCCTTGACCGGGAAAAAGGAACGGTGACCCTCCAATCCGACGGCTGGAAAAAGGCGCTGACCCTGGCCGTAGATGCCGTGAAATCAGGAGCAATCTATAATGCCAAAGACAGCAAGCCAATCGAACCGGGAATGACGATGGAAGACATCTTCAAGCAAGATTTGTTCGCCACCGGTAAAGCCGCCATGGCCATCGAGGGATCGTACTATATTGAGACGCTTCTGCGGGCCAAGGATTCGCTCAAGGACGTCAAGCCGGTCAACTGGGATATCGTGACCGTTCCGGTCGATCCGAGAAACCCGGAGGCTTCGGATTCGGTGTCCATTTCGAAGTTTTTTGCCGTCCATGTCGATTCGCCCAACCAGCGGGCAGCCTGGGAATTGGTCAAATATATCAACAGTGAGGAAGTAGCGAAAGCGGTGTCCTCCTCGAGCCCGGGCGAGCTGTCCTCCAGAACGGCCTATATCAAAGAACGGGACGGCCGCAGCCTCGAACCGTTCACGATGCTGAAATTGATCCGAAACGGCTATCCGAAAGGCGCGGAGCCGGTGCCGGCGTCGTTCTACTCTGCCTTCGACCAAATGGCCCAAGCGGAGGTGCAAGCCGTCGTCGAAAGCAAAAAATCGGTCGACGAAGCCCTCAAAACGATGCAGCAAAAAGGCCAGGACATTTATAACAAAGCCAAACAGGAACAAAAAAATACGGAACAGAAAGGGCAGGGCTAACCGGGTTGGGAAATCGAACGATGTCGGAGAAGTCAAAACGATGGACAAATGGAATCGACTGGACGATGTGCGGTATTTTAGCATCGATTTACTTGGTTTGGCGCATCGGCACCGTCGGCGGCTGGACCTTGGAGTGCTGGGTTCTGCTTTTGATTTGCCTGGTTGGGGTGCGAAAGGACCAGGTTGACGTCGAATGGATGAAATTTTTGGCGGTTGGGGTTCCGCTTCTCGGGGTGTTCTATTATTTCTACGGCACCGGGAACGGTCTCTGGTGGTCTATCGCCTACCGGATGTTTCAGAATAACCTTCATATCTGGAACTGGGACAGCATGATGAATAGCATTCCGTTCAATGATGCGGCATGGGCCCGGACGATCAGCCATCCGAGGCTGGATAAAACCATGGTATGGATTTATAACTACGGGTTCGTGCTCTCGCTCTGGATCTGCATCGTGCGCAGCTATTGGACCCGCAGCGTGAAAAAAATGCTGTCCTACGCCTTGTCGGGCCATCTGCTGCAATTCCCGCTCATTTTGCCGTTCTATCATTTGATCCTGCTGCGCGAGGTGTGGTGGGTGAAAGGACAGCCCGATTTGCTCGGCCGCCAGTTCGCCACGGAGAATGATTTGCTGACGAATGTCATGAACTGCTTCCCGAGCATGCATACGTCGATTTCATTCGCGATGCTGCTGCTGGCGCTGCGCGAGCGGGACCGTATTTTCAAATACGTCATGGTGACCTATTGCTCTGCCATCATCTTCTCGACGATGTATTTGCAGATCCACTGGGTGCTGGATGTCATCGCAGGCATGCTGTTCGCCTACGGTGTCGTCAAGCTTGCGGATACCGTCATCTATTGGGGATGCAAGCTCCTTCCCGCCCGGTTTAACAAGCTTTATGCGGCAGCGGAAGGAAGAGCCGGATGAAGCTCAAAAAAACGCACGTCATTTCCGGCGTCGTATTCGCCGCTCTGCTCGGCGTCTTTATCGCGCAATCCATGGTCTCCGAGCCTATGGCGACGTATACCGATTTGCCTTATGGGTATGAGCTGAGCTATCCGAAGCAAATGAAAGTCGACCGTTCCTGGCCCGGGGTCCGAACGCGCTTGTGTGACGAAACGACCCAAATTGACGTGTATTACGATAATTTCAACGGTACCGTATCCGACGCCGCCACGTATATCGGGTACGGCAACCGGTTTATCGAGAATACGAAGGATCACCGCGTAACCATGAACGAAACCAAGACGGTGGGCGGCCTGTCCGTCCATCTGCTGAAATGGGAGCGCGATAAGCTCAAGCACGTGGAGAACGACAAGCCCTACTACGCCAGCGCGGAAATTGTCAAGAACGACAAAGAAGTCTACACCATCGCGATCAAGTCCGCCCGGCCCATCACGAATGACGAGAAGATCGTGAATTCGTTCCGGGTCATTCCGCCTCAGGGGGACAAGCCGGAGCTTGGCACGGTGACCAAGAAGGCGCCGCTCAAAACAAATCTGGAAACGGCAGAAGAGTACCGCAAGCTGTTTATGACGGACGGCCTGAAATGGGGCATTTACGAGCGGTCGGCTCCGGGTAAAATGGATCTTCTTCATGCGCTGGAGCAGAAGCTGGACTACAAGTTCGGTCTGTTGATCCTGTACAAGTCCTTATCGACGGGCTTTCCGGCGGACGATTTAAAAAACGCGTACGATGACAACCGCCTTGTCCAATTGACGCTGCAAACGATGCGGTTCGGCGAACAGAACCCCAGCGTGATGTACGACATTTTGAACGGAAAATATGACGAGTTTTTCACGAAATACGCGCAGGACATCAAGGCGTTCGGCCATCCGCTGCTGTTCCGGCTGAACAACGAGATGAACGGAGACTGGGTGCCTTATTCCGCCTATCACAACTCCAAGGACCCGGAGCTGTATACGGAGGTCTGGAAATATATTTACCGGACCTTCCAGAGCCAGGGCGTCAATAACGTCCTGTGGGTATGGAACCCGAATCACTCGTCCAAGCCCGAATTCCAGTGGAATCATCCGCTGCTATATTATCCGGGCGACGACTACGTCGACGTGGTCGGGCTGACCGCGTACAATACCGGCACCTATTACCCGGGCGAGCAGTGGAGCACGTTCGACGAGCTGTATGCGCCATTGTACGCCCGATACAGCAAATGGTTCGAACAGCCGCTCATGATCACGGAATTCGCCTCCAGTTCGGTCGGCGGAGATAAAGCGCAGTGGGTGGATCATATGTTCAAGGACATCAAAAAATATCCCAAGCTGAAAGCGGCCATCTGGTGGAGCCATACGGATTTCGATCCGGACGACCGGCCGGCCCGCAAATATAAGCTGGACGAAACGCCGGAGCTGGTCGAGCGGTTCCGTCAGCATTTGCAGGAATATAAGTAGTCCCGGAGCGGAGGCAGCAGGCAATCCCTTGCTGCCCCGTTTGTTTCATCGCTTCCGTGCAAGGGTAAAAAGAGGCAAGCCCGTCAGTCCACCTTCCAAAAGGAGCGTGAAGAAGATGATAAGCTTGCTGATTACCTTACTTATGGCGGTTGTGATCGGTGCGATCGGGTCCGCCCTTGCGCCGGGAGCGATGCCGGGAGGCATCATTGGTTCCATGATCGCCGGGTTCGTCGGCGCTTGGCTCGGCTATCTGCTGCTCGGTTCCTGGGGACCCGTCATCGGCGGCTTCGCCGTCGTACCTGCGATTATCGGCGCAGCGTTGTTCGTCTTCCTGCTCGGTCTCGTAGCCAAAGGCCTCAACCGTACAGCATAAGCTTCAAGTCGCACCGTCTCTAGCGGATTCCCAATACGAATGCAAAGGAGCGATGAAGCATGACTACGGCAAATACAGCCAATGAAAGCAAAAGCAATCTGCTGCTCGGAACGTTGATCGGAGGCGCCGCCGGGGCGCTGATCGCCCTCTTGCTGGCGCCGAAATCCGGACGCGAGCTGCGCAGCGACCTGATGGACGCCATGCAAACCTTGCAGAGCAAAGGCCAGGAGTTGATGGCCGCCTGCAAGGAGAAAGCTTCCGAAACCGTCGAAGCGGTGCGGGAGCAAGGCAGCCAATTGGCAGACAAAGCGCACGACATGACGGACCGCGTCGCGGAAGCGTCCCATCAAGTGATTGACCGTGCGGCCGACGTGACCCAAGATAAGGTGGAGAAAGCGCAATCCGCCGGCCACCGTGCCCTCGATAACGCGAAGAGCACTTCCCACAAGGCAATCGATCAGGCCGACCGCGCGGTAGGTGCAACGGCATCGAAGCAATAGCGGTATTGCCTAAATAAGCGGGCTCAAAAACTGCTGCGAACCAAACTGTCTCTTGTATGAAGAAGGGACAGTTTGTTCGTTTTTTGCGCCTGGCCGGATTTTAAAACCGGACAACGCTTGAGTGAACCATGGCGGCAAATTGAGTAAGGATACGATGATGATGGTTTATAATTTGTTCTGCCGTCAATTCATCGGAATCGTAGGTACTATGGCAATCTTTTGCCAATTCTACTTGATAGCCTCGCGAATAAGCGCTTTTCACCGTTGTATCGACGCAATACTCGGTTTGAACGCCACACATCACTAACGTGTCGATACCATGATCCCGCAGCTGCGCATGGAGCTCGGACTCCAAAAACGAGTCCGCATGATGTTTAATGATGACATGATCTTGTGCGGCGGGAGCGATCTGTGGATGTACTTGCCATAGCGGTTGATTCTCGGATCTTAAAGAACCTTCCGGCTCGGTATACATGATATAGAAAACGGGCGAATTTTCCTGCCTGGCTTTATCGATCAAGCGCTTTGTATTTTCAAGCAGTTGTTCTTCTTGATAAATCGCTTTTCCGCCGTAATCTTTCCATACAAAAGGCATAACCTGCATGTCGATAATAAGCAGTGCTTTTTTCACTTCAGGTAACCCTCCTTGTTCCCTTTTTCAATTTCTCATGTTTCCATAATCCGTGGCGGGTGCAGTACGTATACAGCGTTCCGCCGTGCATTTGGGGGAAACGTAATTCTGCGTTTTGTTCCGGGTACAATTTCATGAACAGCAGCCTGTCATAAGAGATATAAGCGACAAAGGAGATATGATGATCTCTGCTCATTTCATGTTGAATGGTAATATAGTAATCATCTTCAATCTCCTCAACGGCGATTTTGTGTTCATCGTTCTCCGCCGGCATTGGAAGCAATTCCTTCAATAGTCTGCCGCAGCATGAAATGCTTGTGGCCCCCGTACTTGTCATGACATTGCCACAGCTTGGACATGCGTAAAATTTGATTTGATTCATGTTTCCTCTGTCCTGTTCATTCGGATTTAATTCCCCCGATAAAAGCTTTTCCATATTTACTCCCAATATTTTGGATAGCTCGCCAAGCAAGGATACATCGGGACACCCTAATCCGCGTTCCCATTTTGAAATCGTCTTATCGCTGATATTCATAAGATCAGCCAAGTCCTTCTGCGTCATGTCTTTCTCTTTACGAAGACGCAAAATGAGTCCTCCCACTTTATTGCAGTCCACATTGTCCACCCCCTATAACTCTAGAATATCGGCTAATTCTGCCCTTCTCAATAAACGCTCCGTAGAGTGCGGCAGTGAAAAGCGAAATCCTACGGGACATCGTTTAGGAGTACTAGCTTAAGTTAGTACTCGTCATGACCAAGCGTTGCCGTTTATGATGAACGGAAGACAGGAACAGAAGGGTGACAAATAACAGATATGGACCGATTCAAGCTTGCCATTTTATTCCTTGGCCCGACGGTCATGATTGCGGCCGGGCTGCAGGGTCTGCACAGCGTCCCGCTTACGTTCGCTTTGTTCTACGGCTGGCTGCTGCTGGTTCCTTTAGGAAGCTACGTTCTCCACCGCCAAACAGCGGATCTCGCCGAGCCCAGGATTGAGAGCGGTCGGAAGCAGCAATGGCAAAAGACCGATATCCTCCTGGGCATCGGCTCGGGCGCGGCGTTTTTCGGGGCGATCGTTGCCGCTGCCGTCCAGTTTCATCCGTTATTTCTGGATATTCCGCGGCTAAAAGGGCTGCTGCAGGAGTGGCATTTTTCCGGGGAACATACGATATGGCTCGTGTTGGTGCTGCTGGTGTTAAACCCGCTGCTGGAGGAAACGTACTGGAGAGGATATGTGCTGCGGAAGCTGACGGACGGCAAAATACGCCCTGCTGTGGCCGTCTTTCTAACCTCCTTGTTCTACAGTCTGTACCATGTGCTGTCGATCGTGCTGATCTTCGAACGTCCTTGGAATATCGCGCTGGTGCTTCCCATCTTCGCCGCCGGTCTCTTTTGGGGCTGGATGCGTCTCCGCCATGCCTCGCTGACCGGCTCCGTTCTGAGCCACAGCTTCGCAGATGCAGGCATCATGTGCATTTATTTTCTTTATCTGAGCTAGCCTTGTGCGGACAAAGCAAAACCGGGGCCGTCAGCCCCGGTTCAGATGCTCGATCCACAAGTCTTCCGTGAGATGCTCCTTTAAACAGAAGGCAACCGGGATACGCTCCCGCTCCGGCTTCACAAAATGCCCGTTGTCCAAGTAATAGCCGTGCTCTTTGGCCGTCGACAGCATTTTGCAAAATTGCTCTGCCGCCCTGATCGCTTCCTCTTTATCTGAAAACGTTTCCAAAACGTTTCCGAATCCCAACGGATTAGCTGCAGCCTGAATGGACAAATGGTACTTTCCACCTTCCTCGCGAACCAGCACTTCGCTTCCATGACATTTGATGGTGTGTTTGACCTTCATGATCTTCACCGCCTTGATCTTGGGAATATGAAGTGTTGCTTAAGCTTTATTACCCGCAGCCCGTCCGCCTGAAACGGCCGTTCGCAAGCAGTTGCTGCCTGTCTGTCTGATACGCCTGCCAGCACAACGATAGGCAATCCCTATAAACGGAATATGCAATACGTATTTCCCAAACAAGCTCCAAGGGCGCATACTGTTACACAAAAGAAAAAAAGGAGATCTCGCCTATGGGAAAACTGTTTCCGGCCCTGCTTCCCGAGCATGAAGCATTTATTCGCAAGCAGCGCCTCTTCTTCGTCGGGTCCGCCCCGCTGCAGGCGGAAGGTCATGTGAACCTCTCGCCCAAAGGGTACGATGTATTTCGAATCGTCTCGCCGACCGAAGTAGGTTATTTGGACTTGACCGGCAGCGGGAATGAAACGAGCGCGCACTTGGAGGAAAACGGCCGGATTACGCTGATGTTCGTTGCGTTCGAAGGGCCCCCTCTCATCTTGAGGCTGTACGGAAAGGGCCGCGTCATCCTGCCCGGGACCGCCGACTGGGAGACGTGGGCGCCCCGCTTCGAGCTGCTTCCCGGAGCGCGGCAAATTATCGGCGTCGACGTTCATGCCGTGAAAACCTCCTGCGGGTTCAGCGTTCCCTTTTACTCGTACGACAGAGAACGCGATACGCTGCAGCGGTGGGCCGCGACGAAACGCGACGACGAGCTGAACGATTACTGGCGCAGCAAAAACGCCGAAAGTATGGACGGCATTCCGACGCCGCTCGGCCGGCGGATCGCCGAAAACGCTCCCTTCGAGGACGAACGGGGCGCCAACGAAAAAACTCGCCCTTAGCTGCAAAGGGCGAGTCTACGAACCTAAACCGATATCGCCGGCTCCCGGCTCGGTAAAATAATTTTTCAGCTTGTCGAGGGCCCGCTTCTGAATGCGCGACACGCTCATCTGCGAAACGCCGAGCTGATTCGCAATCGTCCGCTGCGACTGGCCCTCCACATAGGCGAGATGCAGCACCTGCTGCTCCTCCGGCTTCAGATGGACGAGCGCCTCTTGCAAGGCGAGGCGGTTCTCGACCCGCACATATGCGTCGCTCGGGCTGCCGATCACATCGCCGATCGTGGATCCGTTATCTTCCGTGGATAATGGAGTATCCAGCGAGACGTAGTGATAATAATCGCGTCCGGCGAGAATTTCGATCGTTTCCTCGACCGACAGTTCCATCTCCGCGGCGATTTCATCGATATTGGGCGAGCGCTCCAGCTTCACCGTGAGCATGTCCACAACCTGCTGAATCTGATTGCCTTTTTCCTTGATTCGCCTCGGAACCTGGACATACCAGGATTTGTCGCGCAAATAATTTTTCATATGGCCGATGACGCTTTTCATCATATAGGCTTCAAACTGCACGCCCATCGACAGATCGAACTGCTTCAGCAGCTTCAATACCGACATTTGCCCCACTTGGTACAGGTCTTCGAACAGATCGGGGCGATTGCGTGACATTTTGCCGGCCGCCATCTTGACCATAGGCTCGTACTGCTGCAGCAGAACCGTAGCCGTATCGTTGCAGCCGGTTTCTTGATACCTTACGATGAGCTCCTCGGCACTCGCATTGGCAAATCGCTCCGAATTAAGTTTCATACCATTTCCTCGCTCCTGCATACCCGCTTGGTCAGGATGACCTCCGTGCCGATGCCCGTCTTGACCTCGACATCGTCCATGAGCGCCTGCATCAAATAAATGCCGAGGCCTCCTACATGGATGTCGTTCAGCGATTTATCATGCAGCGATCCGGCCCGCCGTGCCTTCTCCGCATAATCGAAGCTTGGTCCCTGGTCCTTGACCACAATGCGGAGCCCGTCCTCGATTCGCTCGAAGCGGACCTCCATCAGGCCCGGGCTGCCCGGTTCATAAGCATGAACCACCGCATTATTGCACGCTTCGGCGACGGCCACTTTCATATCTTCGATTTCCTCGTAAGAGAAACCGAGCTTGGAACTGATGCCGTAAAGCGTCAAGCGGACCAAGTCGATAAATTCCGCTTCCGCAGGCACAGTGAGACTAACAACATGGGATTCGGGTTTCATACGGTCTCTTCTTTCCTTTCCTATCCGTTAATGGACGCGTGCTTGGGACTTCCCGGCGGCCTCGTTCGGCTGCAAAAACGGGGTGATGCCCGTCAGATCGAACAGCCGCTTGATTTTCGGCGGAATCTCCTGCACTTCGAACGGCGCTTTCAGTACATCTCGGGCTTTTAATACCGATACAATCACACCGATACCGGTGCTGTCAATATATTGCAGGCCGTTCAGGTTCAGCACGAGCTTGCGGTTCGTATCCGCGATGAACGTATCCAGCGCGCAGCGCAAATCCGCGACTTTGGACAAATCGAGCTCACCGTGCAAATAAACGGTATTGGCGTGTTCGGTTCGTTGCGTGTCGACATGAAATGATTGTTCTTTATTCATCATACCCGCGTAGTTCCTCCCCGTTCGCAGCTTGTCTGCTCCAAGAGCCGTGCTGCATTCTACGAATTTGTATGTTATTTACCCTGGGGCTGAACGTTTGAAACAGGCGGGCGGAATTTCCTGCTTGCTGTTACCCGGCTTCGGTTCAGGTCTGCTGCGGATAAGGCCGCTGCCCTGCCTGTGGCTTGCGGCTGCGGAACGCCTGCCATAGCTCGATCGCCACGGGCACCGCCTGCATGACCGTCGCGACCTTATTCTTGCCGGGCCCGCCTCCGGCTGCCGACCGTTCCTTCACTGCCTTGGTGCGAATGCTCCCCGCTACCGAAGCCGAGGCTTGCTTGATTGAGGAGGTGATTTCCTGTACCGCATCGCCGATATTTTTGACGGAGTAGACGACCGAATCGATCGAGTGCAGCTTGTTGCGGACATCGACGGTCACTTCGTTCGTATGCCGCAGCACCTCCGTCGCTTCTTTGCTGATTCCGTTCACCTGCTGCTGCAGCTCCCGGATCGTCTCGTTGATCTGCATCAGCACGGTTGACAAGGAACGCAGAGTCATGATCAAAAAGACGACCAACGCCGCGAAGGCCAACGCAATGACGGCCACACTGATTTCAATAATCATATCGTTCATCTCCTCCACCCTTTCGTGAATGCGGTTCGTGCCCGGCTTGAAATGTTTTTACCCGGCGCGGTCCTGCTTGAAACCATGTTTCATCTGCCGCTTCACCGGGGTAAGAAGGCACAGGCAGGACAATACATGACGAAGCGGAGGTAACCAACATGGCTAACGTAATGGAGAAGGAAAAGGAAACGAAAACGACCAGGAACGCGAAGGATACGAAAAAAAGCGGATTGCACGCGCTCCTGGGTAGGCAGGTCGCCAACTGGGCCGTGCTTCATATCAAAATTCACCAGCATCATTGGTATGTGAAAGGCCCGAATTTCTATGCGCTGCATGTGAAGTTCGAAGAGCTGTACGAGGAAGCGTCCCTGACGATGGACCAGCTTGCGGAGCGGCTGCTGTCGGTCGGAGGTCAGCCGGTATCGACGACGAAGGAGATTGCCGCGGCGGCCACGATCAAGGAGCACGAGCCGTTCACCTCGGCAAGCGACATGGTGCAGTGCCTGCGCGACGACTTCTCGATGGTGATCGAAGAAACGGGCGAAGCGATGGAGCTTGCGGAGCAGGAAGGCGACGAGGGCACCCACGATATGCTGCTGGAGTTGAAGACGCGCCTGGAGAAGCACGTCTGGATGCTGAACGCCTATTTGAACGAATAAAGACGACAAGGACGGAGGCGCACGACCTCCGTCCTTGCTTATTTTACAAGCCCGGCCAGCAAATGCCCTTGGTAGAGCTGGAGAAATTGGATCGCGAACCCGGTATGCAGACTCAGCGCCACCAGTTCGTCAATCGTATAGTATTTGCATTCGGCATCGACAAACGCGCCGCCTTCCTGGTAATAGGGCAAGTCGAACACGTCCGGCCAGCGATGGTTCGGCGTATAATGTCTCGACCACGGGGTCGAGATCAGCAGCAGGCCTCCGGGAGCCAGACATTGATGGATTTTGTGGAAGACCGGGACCGGATTGTAATTCATATGCTCCAGCACTTCCGTGAAAATGACGACGTCAAACGAATGCGGCCAAGGCACCGCTTCGGCTTCGATGTTCGTTTTCGACCAAGAGATCGGATACTCCGCTTCCAGCTCCTTGGACCAATAGGCGTCAGTCATATCGATGCCGAACCCTTCGTTTCCCCACAGGACGCTGTACAGAAGCAGCGTTCCATAGGCGGTGCCGATGTCCAACACCTTCTTGTTCCCGCTTCTTAATGCCGCATCCATCACGGACAATAACGGATACCAATAACCGGCTTCCGCCTCTTTGTAGGCTTCCAGATACGGGCTTCTCTCCCGCGCGGCATGGTACCGGGCCAGAATGCTCTGCACATGGCGCAGCCGCTCCTCCTGCGGCATCTCCCGAAAATCGCTTGTTGGCATGGAAAACGGCTCCTTTTGAGCTTTTTACCATATATACGTGCAAAGCGATTTTATAGACTATTGCGGTGGAAGCTGAGGGACTTGGGCTCCCGCCTTCGAGGGCTTCCATAGCTGCTCAAGCAGCGTCACCAGCATCGTTCCGAACAGCAGCGCGTTGCCGAACACGTACGCCAGCATCGGCGGCAGCCCCTGAAAAGCCTCCGCAGGCAAGAACATCAATCCGACGCTGCATACCAGCGTGATGCCGAAAATTGTCAGCCGACGCAGGTCCAGCGATTCCTTCGAGATCGACTGCATGGCGATGACGATCATTTGCACGAAGGAAGCAAGCAGCGCGGCGCTCGCTACCGGCCCGGGAAGCATAGCGACGGCCCGCACCGCGGCGGGGACGAAAGAAATCCCTGCGAACAGCAGCGCCGCGGCAAGAAACGGACGCAGCCGCGTCTGCTCCGTGATGCGGATAAAGCCCGCCGTAACCGGCAGCGGAACGACGGCAATCGTCGAGAAGAGCGCGGCGATGCCGTGGGACAAGCCTCCTGCGAAGGCGCCGCGGTTCAGCGTCCGCTTCGGGTCCCGGGCGGGCTCCGGCATCGCATCGCGAACCGCCGTTACGGCGGCGATCGTGTTGGACAGCAGGATAAACGTGAACAGCGCTGCGGTGAGCGCGATCCCCGCGTCCCACTGCGGCGTTCCCCAAGCGAAGAGCTCCGGCAGTTGAACCGGCGGAGCAGCAGCGACCGGCGATCCGGCGCTAAGGCCGAGCAGGCCGTAACCGGCCCAGCCGGAGACGATGCCGATCATCACGGCATACTGCTTCACCCAGCCCCGGCCCTTGACGGACAGCAGGACCACTAGGCCGAAGATCGCGATGGACACCAGCGCCGTTGTCGGGTCCGGGCGGACGACCGCCCCTTGCAGTCCGAGCATACCCTTCACGAAGACGCCGCTAAGCTGCAAAGCCAGAAGGAACAAGAACGTTCCCGTGACAAGCGGGGTGAACAAAAACAGCAGCTTCTGGACCCAGCCGGTCAAACCCAGAACGACCAGCAGCAGAGCGGCGATGGCAATGCCTCCCTCGAGCAGCGGCAGCATGTCCTGCGGGCTCTCGCCCTGCTTGACGGCCACGTCCGCCATGATGACGAAGACGCTGACCCATGAGCCCGCAGGGCCGTCGGCAATCGGGTACCGATGGCCGATCCAGCCCTGCAGAAACGAGCTGAGGCCGACGACCAGAAAGGTCCGCTGCATCAACGAGGAAATTTCCTCCGGGGGTAAATGAAACATACCGCCAATGACGACCGGCAAAGCAATCGAATTCGCAAGCAAAAACATAAGCCACTGCAAGGTGCTCAAGCTGCCGCCAAGGGCAAGCTTTCTCATGATGTTTCCTCCCAGATGTAAAGAAAGGGGCTAGCGCGCCCCCGCTTTCCGTAAAATTTGTTCGATCTCGCCGAACCCGCGCTGCTTCGCATGCGCGAGCGCCGTCACGCCGTCCTTATCTGGGATGTTCACATCCGCTCCATGCTCCACGAGAAGCCGGACGGCTTGCTGATGCTTTTCACCTCC
This sequence comes from Paenibacillus tyrphae, assembly GCF_027925525.1. Taxonomy (GTDB): domain Bacteria; phylum Bacillota; class Bacilli; order Paenibacillales; family NBRC-103111; genus Paenibacillus_G; species Paenibacillus_G tyrfis_B. Next base: position 64,483 of record NZ_BSDJ01000033.1, read on the forward strand.
GCTGCCAAGCACGACCGCTTCCATCAACGCCGTCCAGCCCAGGTTGTTAATGTGATTGACATCGACTTTGGTCCGCGTCAACAACTCCTGAATCACGTCCAGGTGCGCGCGTTCGGCGGCGGGAATGAGCGCAGTACCGCCATACCGGTTCGTCAGCTTCGGGTCGGCCCCCGCCTCGATGGTCAGCTTCAAAATGTCCAGCAAGCCTTCGGCGCCGGCATACAGGAACGGATTGTTCAGCCGGTTGTCGCGTTCATTGACGTCCGCTCCCGCTTCGATCAGCAGCTTCACCGCCTCCGGCTTGTTCGCGTAAGTCGCCGCCATCATCGGCGTGCGGCCCTGCGGGTCCTTCGCGTTTTTATCGGCTCCTGCCTTGAGCAGCCTCCGGAGTTCATTCGTATCTCCCCGCTCCGCGGCGGCGATCAGTGCTTCATTCATCTGCCTCACATCTCCTTTAGGTTGGACTTGAACAATTCCGGTTGCAGGCGCTTTCGCAGACTCCTGGCAGCCGGTCAGCAGCATGACGTGGATTACCAAGCATATCCATCGCATCGGTCCACTTCTGCCTCCTATTTTGGTTCTCTGCTTCCTTATGCTAACATGAGCTTTAACTATACGAAAAATATTAATATTATTGATTTTTCATATGATCATCATATAGTTAGGCAGGTGGTTCCGGATGGATATCAGACAGTTGCGCTATTTCATTGCGATTGCGGAGGAACGGCAAATTACGGCGGCGGCCAAAAGGCTTCATATGGCCCAACCTCCGCTCAGCCAGCAGCTTCATCTGATGGAGCGGGAGCTTGGCGTAACGCTATTGGAGCGGCAAGGACGGCAGCTTGAGCTCACAGAAGCGGGGCGTATGCTGTACAAGCACGCTTTGCACATTACGAAGCTGTTCGAGGAATCGCAGATTGAAGTCAAAGAAGCCGGAAACGGACTGACCGGCAAGCTCAGCATCGGGGTCAATACGCTATCCGACGGAAGGCTGCCGGAACTGCTTCGGAGGTTTCGCGAGAAGTTTCCGGCAATTACGTACAAAATTCAGCAGAACGAATCGGCCCAGCTCTGCAAGCTGGTCAAGGAACGGGCGATCGAGCTGGCGATTGTCCGCTTTCCGCTGGACCTCGGCGATTTCTCGATCCGGCATTTGCGGGAAGAACGGTTCTATTACGTCACCTCCCGGCGTCGCAGCCCCTTGGACGGGAAGGCGGTTTCGTTCGAGCAGATCGGGCAGGAGCCGTTGATCCTCCCCAGCACGGAAGGACTGGGCGTGTATCAGATGATCGTGGAGGAGTTCGCCCGGCACGGGGTGAAGCCGAACGTCTTGTCCGAATGCTCCGACATCGCAATGCTGCTGGAGCTGGTCTCCTCGGACTTCGCCGCCACGCTGGTGCCCGAATCGGTGCTCCGGCTGCACCGCGGCTTCGACGTGCAGGTGTGCGAGCTGGCGGGAACGCATATCGCCTCGTCATCCGTGCTGATTTGGCTCAAGGACCATTACTTGTCCAAGGCGGCACAGAACTTCATCGAGCTGACGGGCGAAGCTCCTTTTTCCGGCAAGGACTAGCGAGTAACTCTATAAACTCCTAGTGCCGACCACCCTTCCGTTTTCCAGCAATGTCATAAGGAAGCAAAGCTTGGAGAATACTATACCCCAAGCTAAGCTACTTTGGCATTCCATTACGGAAGGACGGATACACAATGAAGCGATGGATATCCCTCGGCATGGCCGGCGTGCTGGCGGCCGGGCTGGCGCTGGGCGGGTGCGGCCAGAAGCCTGCGCCACCTAACAACGCGGGAGCCGGCGGTGCTCCGGCAGCAGGCGGCGACACGAAGGCGGGTGCGAAGTTCAATATCGGCATGGTCACGGACCTTGGCGGCGTCAACGACAACTCTTTTAACCAGAGCGCTTGGGAAGGGCTGCAGCGGCTTGCGAAAGATACCGGGGCTCAGGTGAAATATTTGCAGAGCAAGAGCGATTCGGAATATATCCCGAATCTGACCCAAATGGTCAAAGGCAACTTCAACCTGACGTGGGGCATCGGCTTCATCATCGGCGATGCGATGAAGACGGTAGCGACGCAAAATCCGAACGCCAAAATGGCGATTATCGATAACGTCGTGGACGCGCCGAACGTGGAATCCGTGACGTTTGCCGAGAACGAGGGCTCCTATCTGGTCGGTGTCGTCGCGGGCCTGATGACCAAGACGAGCAAAATCGGCTTTATCGGCGGGATGGACATTCCGGTGATCAAGCGCTTCGAAGCCGGCTTCAAGGCCGGCGTGGCCGCGGTCAATCCGAACGCCAAGCTGACGATTAACTATACCGGGGCGTTCGACAAGCCCGATCTCGGCAAAGCCGCCGCTTCCACGCTCTATAACGACGGCGCGGATATTATTTTTCACGCGGCGGGCGCCACGGGAAGCGGCGTGTTCAACGAAGCCAAGGATCGGCTGAAGGCGGGCAAGAAAGTATGGGTCATCGGCGTCGATCAGGACCAGTCGAAGCTGTTCGGCGACGACGTGACGTTGACCTCGATGGTCAAACGCGTCGATCAGGCGGTCTACCGCATCTCGAACGATCTGATCGCCGGCAAATACGAGGGCGGCAAAACGATCGTGCTCGGCCTCAAGGACGAAGGCGTCGGCCTGCCGGACACGTCGAAGAAGAACGTGCCGGAGGACGTGCTCAAGAAGGTCGAGGAATACAAGCAAAAAATCATTAAAGGCGAAATCAAGGTTCCCGAAAAATGAGCGGCGTGAAAGTGGAAATGCGCGGCATCACCAAGCGGTTTCCAGGCATCGTTGCCAACGACGGTATCAGCTTGACACTCCGTCAAGGCGAGATTCTCGCCCTGCTCGGCGAGAACGGCGCAGGCAAATCGACGCTGATGAACATTTTGTTCGGACTGTATCAGCCGGACGAAGGCGAAATCCTCATCAACGGCGAGCCGGCGGCGATCGTCAATCCGAAAACGGCCATTCAGCTCGGTCTCGGCATGGTGCACCAGCATTTCAAGCTCGTGGAGCCATTCACTGTGACGGAAAATATTATTCTCGGGCAGGAGACAAGGCGGGGACTTCAGGTCGATTACGGGAAAGCGGCGCGCCAAGTGTCCGAGCTGTCCGCCCGATACGGACTGCGCGTCAATCCGCGTGCGCGGGTAAGAGACATCTCCGTCGGCATGCAGCAGCGCGTCGAAATCTTGAAGACGCTGTACCGGGGGGCGGACATCCTCATTTTCGATGAGCCGACCGCCGTGCTGACGCCGCAGGAAATTCGCGAGCTGATGGACATCATGCGCAAGCTCGTGGCCGAGGGCAAGTCGATCATTCTGATTACGCACAAGCTGAAGGAAATCATGGCGATCGCGGACCGTGTCACCGTCATCCGCCGCGGCAAGGTCATCGATACGCTCGCCGTCAAGGACACGAACCCGGACGAGCTTGCGGCCAAAATGGTCGGCCGGGAAGTCTCGTTCCGGCTCGATAAGAAGCCTGCCGCCATCGGTGCGCCGGTCCTGGGCGTAGAGAACGTGACCGCCCGGGGGCCCGGCGGCCTGTCCGTGCTCAGCGGCGTCACCTTCGAGGTACGCGCCGGGGAAATTCTCGGCATCGCCGGCGTCGACGGCAACGGCCAGAGCGAGCTGATCGAAGGGCTGACCGGGCTGCGCGGGATTGACGGTGGCCGCATCGCGCTCGGCGGCCGGGAGATTGCGAACCGCTCGCCCCGCGACATCGCGGAGGCGGGGCTGGGGCACATTCCCGAGGACCGGCATAAGCGCGGGCTCGTGCTGGATTTCTCGATGAGCGAGAACATGGTGCTCAAGACTTATTATACCTCCGCCTACAACCGCGGGGGCTTTCTAGACTATGCCGCGATCGACCGGCAGGCGCAGCGGCTGATCGCCGAATTCGACGTGCGGACGCCAGGCCTCCGCACTCCGGCGCGGGCGCTGTCGGGCGGCAACCAGCAGAAGGCGATCATCGCGCGCGAGATCGATCTGAACCCGGATCTGCTGATCGCGGCGCAGCCGACGCGCGGGCTCGATGTCGGGGCGATCGAATTCATCCATAAGCGGCTGCTGGAGCAGCGGGACAAAGGCAAAGCCGTATTGCTCCTCTCGCTGGAGCTGGACGAGATTCTGAAGCTGTCCGACCGCATCGCCGTCATCTATGAAGGCCGCATCGTCGGAGAAACCGACCCGTCTCACACGTCCGACCGCGAGCTCGGGCTGATGATGTCCGGCTCCGGACGCGCAACGGAAGCGGCGGCTCCTTCAACCTCCGGAGGTGAAAAGCATGGCTAAAGCCATTCGTGTCATGACCAAGGATTCGGCGCTCGTTCCGCTGGTCGCCATCGTGCTCGGATTGCTGGTCGGCGCCCTGATCATGCTGGCCGGCGGGTACAATCCGCTCGCCGCCTACGCGTCGCTGATCGAGAAGGTCGTCGGCGATCCGTACAGCATCGGGGAGACCGTCCGCGAGATTACCCCGCTCCTGCTGACCGGGCTGTCGGTCGCCTTCGCGTTCCGGACGGGGCTGTTTAATATTGGCGGCGAAGGGCAGTTTATTATGGGCATGACTGGCGCCACTTGGATCGGCGTCAAGCTGACCCTGCCGTTCTGGCTTCATGCGCCGCTTGCCATCGTAACAGGGGCTGTGCTCGGGGGATTGTGGGGAGGCATCGCCGGGTACCTGAAAGCGCGGCGCGGCGTCAATGAGGTGATTACGACGATCATGCTGAACTGGATTGCGCTATACCTCGGCAATTACATTATCAGCCGCTATTTGCTTCAGCCCGGCCAGCAGCGCTCGTACCTGATTCACGACACCGCCTCGATCAGTCTGAACGCGCTCAGCGCGATGTTCGGCAACGCCCGGCTGCATCTCGGCATTCCGATTGCGCTGCTCGCCGCCGTCGCGTTCTATGTCCTCCTGTGGAAGACACGCCAAGGCTACGAGCTTCGCGCAGTCGGACACAGCCCGTCTGCGGCGGAGTACGCCGGGATGAACGTGAACGCGGGCATTGTGCGGGCGATGTTTATCGGCGGGGTCTTCGCCGGGCTTGCCGGAGTGTTTGAGGTGCTCGGCGTCTTCCACTATCAAGTGATCAGCGCCGCATCGCCCGGCTACGGCTTCGACGGCATCGCCGTCGCGCTGCTCGGCGGCAACCATCCGCTCGGCGTCGTGCTCGCCGCCGTCTTGTTCGGCACGCTGACGTACGGCTCGGCCGGGATGAGCTTCGGCGCGGACGTGCCGCCGGAAATCATTCGCGTGATCATCGGCACCGTCATCTTCTTCGTCGCCTCGCACGGGATCATCCGCTGGCTTCTGAAGCCGCTGCGGGCCGGGCGCAAGCCGAGGGAGGTGGCCTAAACGGATGGATGCGCTTCGCATTCTCGGTGAGTTGATCCATACGACGCTCGTCTTCTCGACCGCGCTTATTTTTACGGCTATGGGCGGCATCTTCTCCGAGCGCTCCGGCGTCGTCAACATCGGCCTGGAGGGGCTGATGATCTCCGGCGCGTTCGCCTCCGCAGTCGCGGCCTGGTACGCCGAGCAGGCGGGCTTCGCGGACGCCGCGCCCTGGATCGGCCTCTTGGCGGCCATCCTGGTCAGCATGCTCGTCTCGCTCATTCACGCGGTCGCCTCGATCACCTTCAAAGCCGATCAAGTCGTCAGCGGTGTCGTCATTAACTTTCTGGCCGCCGGATTTACGGTCTATCTCGTCAAAATTTTGTTCGCAGGCTCCGGACAAACGGAAACGCTGAACGCGGTGTTTCACAATGTCGCCATCCCCGGACTGGCGTCCGTCCCGCTGCTGGGCTACGGCGTATTCACCGCTTACCCGACGACGTATTTGGCACTGGTCGCCGTCGCTCTCGGCTGGTACGTGCTGTTCAAAACCCCGTTCGGCCTGCGCCTCCGCGCGGTCGGCGAGCATCCGGGAGCCGCAGACACGCTCGGTGTGAACGTTACCCGCATGCGATATATTGGGGTGCTGCTGAGCGGCGCGCTGGGCGGGCTCGGCGGCGCGACGATCACCCTCACGACGACGAGCAACTTCTCGCACAACACGATTTCGGGGCAGGGCTTCATTGCGCTGGCAGCGATGATTTTCGGCAAATGGCATCCGTACGGCGCCTTGGGAGCGGCGATCTTCTTCGGCTTCGCGCAAGCGATCCGAAACTTTGTGCAGCTGCTCCCGGTCTCCCAAGCGATTCCGATGGAGTTTATCTACATGCTCCCCTACATTCTTACGATTCTGGTGCTGGCGGGCGCCGTCGGCCGCGCTTATCCTCCCGCGTCGCTCGGCGAGCCGTACGACCCGGGCAAGCGTTAACCGAGCCACGCGAAAAAAGCCGCTTCCCCCGTGCTGCGATCGTTTGCTGCGATTAGCACAGCCGGGATGCGGCTTTTCGATTAAGGTAACATTCCATGCAGGAAGCTTGTTGAGAAAGTGCCAAAGGAGATTACAGAGGTTACGAAGGGGTGGGGTATCCACTTCCGACCGCTTGTTGTCCTCGGGAAATTTGATTGGAAGCCGCTTAGTAGCGGACATTTCCCGAGGACAAAGGCGGCCGCTATCGCTTCTCCAGTGGTTACCCCACCTCTGTATGCTTCTCAATTTAGGTCAAAATCCTCTTTTCCACAGCCTGACTGCATTCCATGCAGTCACCCGGCCGCAAGCCGTTTGATCAGGACCATAGCTTCCGGCGCACCTTCGCTTTCGCCTCCGGGCTCCACGCGAAGCTCATCCACCAACGCCTGCAGCAAATACAGGCCGATTGGCGAGTCCTCAAGACGCTCCAAGGCCTTCGCCCCCTCCTGGGGCAGCTTCACGGGACGCAGCGCTTCCCCGAACGTAATATCCGGCGAATCCGTTCCGATCCGGATCTTGAGCTCCGTCTCCTCCAGCGTGAACGTCAGGCACAGTATCGGCAGCGGTTCTTTATCGCCGGCTTGCAGGATCGCGTAATTGCACGCTTCGGTCACCGCTACCTTCAAGTCCTCGATCGCTTCGTACGACAACCCTACCCGGACGGCCACGCCATACAGCGTCAAACGGACTGTATCCAGATCGTCCGCCTGGAGCGGCACACACAAAACGACGGTTTTCGTTCCGGCCTCCGTTTGCCCCTTCATAGTCCGCCCCCTTCAATCGTCAGATAACGGGACAACCCGGTCATGTCGAACAGCCGCCTGATTTTGGCCGGCACTTCTTGTACGGCAAACGACGCATCCTCCGGCTGCCGTTTCTTAAGCACAGAGACGAAAATCCCGATTCCCGTGCTGTCAATGTAAGTCAACTCCCGCAAGTTCAGCTTGAGCGGCACCGTCCGCTGACCCGCCAGCGGCTCCACGACGGAACGGAATTGCTCGGCCGTGCTCAAATCAAGCTCGCCGGATAAGAACAACACGTTCGCTTCCGGCGTATTCAGCACTTTGACATGGAACTTCTGCGCGTCTCTGTCCATCCGCTTTTACCTCCCTCTGAATCCATGATTATTTGTAGAATAGCAGATTTTAGGAAGTTTTTCACGGTACTCCGCAGCGAAAGCTGCTGATTCACTGAAAAGCAGCCGGGGTAATCATCACTAACGAGGCGCCCGATAACTTCAGCTCAGACAAGGAGTGATTGAAGATGGATGATCCTATGAAAAGCGTGGACATCGAGAAGAAAAGCGTCGAAAAACGGATGGATTCCGGCATGGTCGCTTCCACCTTCATCAAATACGCGGCTTACGTCGTCATCTTTTTCGGCTTTCTCTATTTCCTGGTCCGTTACATCCTGCCCATGTTCTAATGTGCCCCGTTACGATACGCGCACCGGCCCCGCCGCGTGCGCTTTTTTGCGTTATCGGCGGCCCCTCCGGGCTTGACAACAAAATAAAGGCCAGACCGAAGCCTGACCTCTCTCCCGCATGCGATTTTCCGTTGTCAATCGGTTGCCGTATGGAAATAATGAACGGACAGCAGCTTCCCGGTGTGCTCGTCCAAGAACAGCTTGAGCGCCCGCTGGCCCCGCTTGTAGACAATCCCGTCCTCGCCGACCCAATCCGGCGGGCCGAGCGTTTGCCGCAGCGTATCCGCATTCATCGCCAGCTTCTTGCCGTCGATCTCGATCGTACCCGTCTGGACGGGAACCATGACGTATTGGACGAACTGATCGTAAAGGCCAATCCGGCAATCGTCGTATACGAAGATGCGCTCGTCCTTGAACAAAGGATCGGTTTCCTCGGCATTCGGCTTGCCTTTCATTTCGTAAAGCGTTTTCAGATCGTCCGTAACCGAGACTCCGTTGACCCGTTCCAGCGGCCATTTGACAGGTCCTCCAATCTCGGCTCCAGTTCCGGCTTCTTCGTAGACGGCGGTATTTACGGTGTGCGTCTGTTCCGTTGCCGCCAGCGCTGACGGATAAGAAAGCTTGTCCAATGCCGCAGGCGAATCTTCGGCGGAGCTCCATGAGGCTCCGGTCAGTCCGATTGCAGCCGCGCCGATCAACCACCATTTGCTTAACCGTTTCATTGGAATCACCTCTCCCGTGTTGTGTCAGGCAACGGATCGAGTTCAGACGTTTATGTTTAGTGATTTAAAATGACATTCTCATCGACGGCAATGACAATGCGTCCGCTCGCCATCTCCTTCTCGTAGAATTCGACCGCCGACATGGACAACCCGAGAGACAGCAGCTTCTCCCGCAGCGCCATACCCTCGCACTTGTACAGCGGCGCAACCGTATGCGCCATCGCTTCTCCCACGAACCCGATCCGGCTTGTGTACTTGGGCTTAAACATCTCCTCCGTACGCACATTCTCATGAGCCAAAATCTGAATCTGATCCACGCCGCGGCCGGCCGATTGAAAATCGCGGACCGCCTGCTTCACTTCCTGCTCGCCCTTGGCTACTACGATCGAATGAAACATCGGAAACGCCTCCTCCAGTCGGTAGTATCATCAAAGCTTCTTACCGGACGTGCTCCAGTTGAAACTGCCCGATCGGCATGTACACTTTCGGCTTCTTGCCGCTTGGTTTCATGACCATTTCCGCGTCGCCGACGACGGCGATCGACGACTTGGACAAGCTTCCGACAGTGGCCCCGTCCATCAGGACCGCTCCTTCTCCGATGATCGCGTTGCGGGCGAAGACGCCCCGTCCAATATGCGCATTCGGCATCACGATGCAGTTGCGGAGCACGCTGCCCCGCCCGACGTACACGTCGTGCGAGATGACCGAGCGTTCCACTTGTCCGAAAATATGGCTGTTGCCGGCGATCAGCGAATACGTGACGCGGGCCGAGGGATCGACGTAAGAATGTCCGGCTACGCAAGCGGGCGTATGCATCGGCCATGCGGCTTCGCTGCAGCGGAATCGGGGCTGCTCGCCGATCAGATCCATATGCGCTTCCCACAAGCTCTCTACGGTTCCGACATCGCGCCAATATCCTTCGTACGAGTATGCGTACAGCTTGCCTCCGGAGCGCAGCATGGCCGGTATGACGTCTTTGCCGAAGTCCCGGGAGGACTGCGGATCGCGCGCGTCGCTATCCAGCATCCGTTTCAAATAAGACCATTTGAATATATAGATGCCCATTGACGCGAGATTGCTTTTCGGCTGGGCCGGCTTTTCCGCAAATTCAACGATCCGTCCTCGGCTGTCCGTCCGCATAATGCCGAAGCGGGGGGCTTCCTCCCATGCAACCGGCGTGACCGCAATTGTCGCATCGGCCCCGCTATCCTCGTGCTGCTTCAGCATCCGCCGATAATCCATCCGATATATATGATCGCCGGACAAGATCAACACGTGCTCCGGTTCGTGCCTCTGGATGAACGCTTGATTCTTGTACACCGCATCCGCCGTGCCCGTATATTCGCTGTCCTGCGGCGGCAGCAAGGTTACGCCGTCCGCGGCGTTCGACCAGACCGCCCCGCTGCCGATATGTTCATGCAGGGACGCCGCTTGATATTGAGTCACGACACCAACCGAGCGAATCCCCGAATTTTTGCAATTGCTCAAGCCAAAATCGATGATCCGGTAAGCACCGCCGAAATGAACCGCCGGTTTCGCTTTGGATGCGGTCAACACGCCCAACCGACGGCCTTCCCCGCCGGCAAGCAGCAAAGCTACACATGCTTGGGAATTCATCATTTCACCTGCACCTCTCTGTTGGTCTAGTGTTTCGTCGCTTTCGTCCGATACCTATGATTAACCGGGCACCCGGTCTATGAAACATAAACTGGCAGCTTTCATAGCAGGAGCCATCGGTTTTCAAGGTGAGTCGAATGGATCGTTTGATCTTTAGTTTTATAATTTTTTAACAAATTTATAAATTTTGCGACGGTGTCACGAAGAGCAAGGAGAGGGGAAGTTGACGGAAAATGTAAATTGCAGGAGATGATGTCCGATCGGTACCGGAAGGCGGAGCGGAAAATCGGCGAAGGAAATGTCCGCGGTTTTGCAGACGGATTTTGAGGATTGGAGGATTGGGGGATTAGGGTAAGCAAACTTCCCCCTTATTCCCCTTTATTTGACGACGCTTATGCATTCGTATTCGACGCAGCCCTTAACCCGGATGGTGAAAACGAACTCCGCCCCCCGGCGGCTTCCCGGCGCAAGCGCGATGTGGCCGCCCATGAGCTGCACGAGATTTTTGCAGATCGCCAGCCCCAGCCCCGTCCCGCCGTATTTGCGGGTTAAGGACGAGTCCACCTGCGTAAACGGCTGGAACAGCATGCCGCGCTTCTCCTCCGGGATGCCGATGCCCGTATCGGAGACACGGAACTCCAGCTCCAGCTGCTCTTCCGAGTGGGTTAGCACCGCGACCGAGACGTGCACGCCGCCCTGCTCGGTGAATTTGACGGCATTGCCGACCAGGTTGATCAGCACCTGCCGCAGCCGCGATTCGTCGCCGATGATGCACTCGGGGATCGCCGGATCGACATCGTACGTAAGCTCCAGCGACTTGCTGCGGCTTTCGGCGTGAAACACCTCGTACGTTTCGATCAGACTCGTCCTCAGGTTCAGCGGCTCCTCTTTGATCTCCATCTTGCCGGACTCGATCTTGGACAGGTCCAAAATATCGTTGATGACATAGAGCAGCGCGGCGCCGCTGCGACGAATCGTATCGACGTACTCGCGCTGTTCGGCGTTCAGGTCCGTCTCCACAAGCAGATCGGCCATGGCGATGACCCCGTTCAGCGGGGTCCGGATTTCGTGGCTCATCATCGCCAAAAAATTCGCTTTGGCCATGGCCGCCTGCTCGGCCGCTTCCTTCGCCCGCTGCAGTTCCCGGGTACGCTCGTTCAGGAGCTCGGTTTGCTGCTGCAGTTTTTTTTGCGCCAAATAGATGCTGACGAAGCCTTCGATCTTCGACTTCAGCGTGCGCGGCACGAACGGCTTCACAATATAGTCGATTGCGCCGACGGAATATGCCGTGAACGCCTGATCCTGCTCGTCCGGAGCCGCGGTGATGAAGATGATCGGCACCGCCCGCGTTTTTTCGCGCGATTTGATCCACTGGGCCGTCTCGAACCCGTCCATCCCCGGCATGTGCACATCGAGTACGATGACGGCGAATTCGTGCCTGAGCAGACAGCGCAGCGCCTCCTCCCCGGAGGTCGCCTTCTCCAGAATATAGTTCTGGTCCTCCAGCACCGCCTCAAGCGCAAGCAGGTTCTCCGGTTGATCGTCCACCAGCAAGATGCGGATCGGCACATCCATACAAACCTCACCTCATTCAATCTTGCGAAATATTTTCTCCTGCGGATCCAGCGTCTCGTAATGCCCCGCATGCTTCGTAAACGTAATCGACTCCTTATGCCCCAAGACGAGAATCCCCTGCGGGCACAAGCTTTCGTAGAACAGATCGTGCGCATGATTTTGCAAGATCGAGTCGAAATAAATCATGACATTGCGGCAAAAGATGACGTGAAACTCGTTAAACGACCGGTCCGTCACCAGGTTATGCTGTGCAAAAACGATCCGCTCCCGCAAAAAAGGATGAAACACGGCCACATTCCCGGATGCGCCGTAATACCCCGAGAACGCATCCTTGCCTCCGGACAGCATGTAATTTTTGGTGTATTCCTGCATTTTCTTGAGCGGGTAAGCGGCACGCTCCGCCACATGCAGCACCTCTTCGTTAAGGTCGGTCGCATAGATGCGCGCCCGGTCGTACAGCCCTTCCTCGTATAGCAAAATGGCGGTGGAGTATACCTCCTCCCCCGTCGAACAGCCCGCATGCCAGATGCGGAAGGAAGGCAGCTCCCGCAGCAGCGGCACGACCCGCTCCCGGAACGCCGCGAACAAGCTCGGGTCCCGGTACATCTCGGTCACGTGAATGACCAGATCGTCCACCAGACGCTCCGCGCAGCTCCGATCGTGCAGCACCCGCTCCTGCAGGCCGGATACGGTGATCAGCTTCTCCGCGTAGACACGGTGCCAGATGCGCCGGCGGACGGACGGATACGCGTAATTGCGGAAGTCGAAGCCGTACAGCCGGTACAGCCCCTCCAGCAGCAAAGCGATCTCGATGCGCTCCCGTTCCTCTTCTTCCCGGGTGCCCCGGCCTCCGTCCGCCTCCGAATAGACGGAGCCGAGCTTGCGCAGCACCCTCAAGTCCCCGGACTTTTGATCGTACAATCCGCCGCTCATTTGTATAACCATACCCGCATAAGCGAGAGAAGCTGCTCGGTATGCACCGGCTTGGTAATATAATCGGAGGCTCCGGCTTGAATGCATTTCTCGCGGTCGTCCTTCATCGCCTTGGCCGTCAGGGCGATAATCGGCAGCCGGTCGAATCGCTCATCGCCGCGGATGACGCGCATCGCCTCGTAGCCGTCCATCTCCGGCATCATGATGTCCATCAGCACGAGATCGAAGTCCGGCTCCCGTTCGAGCGAATCGAGCGCCTGCCTGCCGGTCTCGGCGAACGCCACCTGCATGCCGAGGCCTTCGAGCAGATTAGATAGCGCGAACACGTTGCGGATGTCATCGTCGACGAGCAGCACCTTTTTGCCCTTGAATACCGTTTCGATGCTGTGCAGCTTCTGCAGCACCTGCTGCTTCTCTTCCGGCAGGTTCTCCTCGACCCGGTGCAGGAACAGCGACGTCTCGTCAAGCAGCCGCTCCGGCGACTTCACATCCTTGATGATGATCGATTCCGCATATTTCTTCAAACGCAGCTGCTCTTTCTTATCGAGCGTCTTGCCGGTATAAATCACAATCGGCAGCCGCCGCAGCCCCTCATCCGCTTTGATCCGGTCGAGCAGCTCGTAGACGGACGGCTCCGTCATTCCGTAATCGAGCACCATGCAGTCGAACGGCTGCGCCGCCAGCACCTCAAGCGCCTCCTCACCACCCGCGACGGCCGTAATACGGACGTCGTCATGAGCGATCAGGTTCACCAAGCTCTCGCGCTGCTCTTCGTCCGGCTCTACAATGAGCAGATTGCGCAGGTCACGGTTCAGGAACGATAAAATATGTGTAAACGCCTGCTCCAAATGCTCTTTGCCGGATGGCTTGCGCAGCCAGGCGATCGCTCCCATCGACAGCCCCTGATGCACCTCGTCTACGACGGAAATGACATGTACCGGAATATGGCGGGTGGAAGCGTCGTTCTTGAGCTGCACGAGCACGGACCAGCCGTCCATGACCGGCAGTTGGATATCGAGCAGAATCGCATCGGGCTGAAGGGTCTTGGCGAGCTGAAGTCCCTTATCCCCCTGCAGCGCGACGACCGCCTTGAAGCCCCGGCTCCGCGCCATGTCCAGCAGGATTGCGGCAAAATGCGCATCGTCCTCGATAATCAGCAGCACCCGGTCGCCTTCCGCAATGCTGTCGCGGTCGTCCGCGAAGGCAGTCACCGGCATTGCGCCGCTTTCGGCCGCTTGTGCGAGCGACAGCGGCGAAGGCAGCGGCCACCTATCCGGGGCCTCCGCCGAGGGCGGCATAGCGGCTGACGCCGCTTCGGCCGCGCCGGACGCCAGCCGCGCGTCGTGTGGCAAGTACAGCGTAAACCGGCTGCCGCGGCCCTCCTCGCTCTCCAGCTCGATCGTTCCGCCGAGCAGCGAAGCCAGTTGCCTGCTGATCGAGAGGCCGAGTCCCGTCCCGCCGTACTTGCGACTCGTCGTTCCGTCCGCCTGCTGGAACGCTTCGAAGATTAACTGCTGCTTATCGGGAGAAATCCCGATGCCCGTATCCTCGACCTCGAAGGCAACCATCGGCCGAGGTTCCGCGAGCTGCCGAATGGCGAGGCGCACGCTCCCGGAATGCGTGAACTTGAAGGCGTTGGACAGCAAATTTTTCAAAATTTGCTTCAGCCGTCCGCTGTCCGTTTGAATCTGTCCCGGCGTCTCGCCGCCGAAATCCACCTCGAAGGACAGCCCTTTGGACCGGGCAATCGGTCTGAACGCTTTTCTCATCGATTCGGCCGTCTCCAGCAAGCAGACCGTCTCCTCATGCAGCTCCATCCGGCCGGATTCGACCTTGGCCAAATCGAGCACATCGTCGATCAGCTTAAGCAAGTCGCAGCCGGACGAGTAGATCGTCTCGGCGTACTCCACCTGCTTGCCCGTCAAGTTGCGCTCCTTGTTCTCTTTCAGCAGTTGGGAAAGGATCAGCAAGCTGTTGAGCGGCGTCCGCAGCTCGTGCGACATGTTCGCCAGAAATTCCGATTTGTACCTAGAAGCCAACGCCAGCTCAAGCGTCTGCTTCTCCAGCTTCTCCTTGGCCAGCTCGATCTGACGATTGATCTCCTCCGTCTCCCGGACTTGCTCTTCCAGCTCCGCGGTCTTGCGGACCAGGGCATCATTGCTCTGCTCCAGCTCCTCCTGCTGCCGCTGCAGTTGCTCCTCCGACGCCCGCAGCGCCCGCGTCTGCTCCTCAAGCTTCTCATTGGAAGCCTTGAGCTCATCCTGCTGGGACAGCAGCTCCTCCGACTGGGTCTGCAATTCGTCGGTCAGCGCCTGATGAATCCGCAGCAACTCCTCGATCCTCAGTCGTCCCATTAAGGCGTTCAGCGTCACGCCCAAGTTCTCGCTCGTCTGCTCGATTAGCTTCTGCTCCAGCTCCGAGAACGTCTTCAGCGACACCAGCTCGAACACCGCGATCACTTCGTCGTCGTACTCGACCGGCTGAACCGTTAGCGTCAGCGGCTCCAGCTCGCCGAAGGCGGAACGGATTCCGCCGTATTCTCCGACGACGCCTTCGACCGTGATCGGCTTGCCGTCCTTCGCGCACTGTCCGACGAGCCCTTCTCCGAGCGGAAGCTCGGCAGCGGCCGTGCTTTCCGAACGGGCGTATGTGCCGGCAAGCAACAGCTTGTTGCCGTTCGGCGTCTGCTTCAGCACATAGAGCGCCCCGTTCTGCGCGCCGACGGTCCGGGCCAACTCGCCGATGAACGTTTGCGCCATCTCCTCGACCTTCCGCGAATCCTCCAGCATCGCATACATATGCGCGATCTGCGTTTGCAGCCACAGCATGTCTTCATTCATTCTATGCAGCGCCCGCTCGCTTGCCGTTGCTTGCTCCAGATCGTCCGCCAGCCGATTGAACACACCCGCAAGCTGGCCGAATTCGTCATTGGACGTAATGGGCACCCGGTAAGCCGCTTCCCCCCATTTCCCGTTCGCAAAATTCGTAAGCATCGCCGAGAGAATGTTC
Source organism: Paenibacillus tyrphae (assembly GCF_027925525.1). Lineage (GTDB taxonomy): Bacteria > Bacillota > Bacilli > Paenibacillales > NBRC-103111 > Paenibacillus_G > Paenibacillus_G tyrfis_B. Next base: position 80,155 of record NZ_BSDJ01000033.1, read on the forward strand.
AGCCCCCGGCTAAACCCGAGCACGATCCACAGCACAATCGCCACGCTCAGCAGCAAGCCGACCAGCGTCAGCAGCCCGGTATACGTCAACGTCTGTTGGTTGTCACTCAGCGCCTGCGTGATAGCCGCATCCATCGCTTCATTGTGGAAATTCGTCAAATTGCCCATGCTGCTCGTAAAATTATCCTGCAGCTCAATCCCCACGTTCGTGCGAAGCGCGTTGGCCTCCGCTTGTTTGCCGCTTTGGTTCAGACGGACGACTTGGTCCTTAAAGTCCAAGAAGCGTTTGCCGTGCAGCAGAACTTCGTCGGCCAGCTCCCGTTCCTTCCCTTCCTTGGAAAAGTTGTCAATCTGCTGAAGGCCTTGCATGACCTTGCTGCTGACCGTCTTGACGACTTCGGCATTCTTCTTATCGCTGTCGGCCGAGTCGATCAAGAGCAAATTCACGATGCCCTTGGCAAGCTCCGCCGCGTCATTTCGCACCTGCGTACTGATTCGTACTTTCTGATACCGGTTCTCATAAATTTCCTTAATACTGGAATCCGTGCCTGTCAGCCGGTTCAGGCCGACGCCCGCCAAAGCAAAAATCAGCACCAGCAGGATGCCGAATCCCATAAACAGCTTCGTCTTCATCTTCATCAGTTCATTCCCTCTCCCGTCCCTTTCTCCCTCTCTTCGTATTATCTTTATTCATGGCCGCCATCTACGTAGCGGTGATCAGCACCATGCAAATATCGTCGCTTTGCGCCTCCCTTACATCCTGCGGCAGCAGGGTCTCGACCAGGCATTCGGGGCTGGGCGCCTGATGAATGCAGCTTTGCAGACGCAGCGCCAGCAGATCCGACTCCGCCGCGTCCTCCGGGTAAGCGTCCGGCAGCGGCAGCGCCTCCAATAGCCCATCCGTATACAAGGCGATCCGGATCGGCTGCTCATAGGTGAAGATGCTCTTCGTAATCTCCATCTGATCGAAGAAGCCGACGGCGCAGCTTCCCTGATTGAGCGCCACCGGCGCTTTTCCCTCTTCAAAAAGAAACCCGGGCGGATGGCCCGCATTCACATATTCGATCGTCTTCGTCTGGGTATCGATCAGCAAATAAATCGCCGTAAAATAATAGCTGACCGACGGATTTTTATGATTGAGCTGGTTCATGTACCGGTTCAGCTCCGTCACGACGAACTCCGGCGAGACGAAGCGCGTGATCGTGTCCTGCATGACCGAGGAAATGAACATGCACACCAGCGAAGATGAAATCCCGTGACCCATAATGTCCAGGATGATGACGCCGTGCCGGTCCTCGTCAATCCGGTACCATGCGTAAAAATCACCCGCCAGCTCGAACGACGGGTAATACGCGGCGCTGATTTCCAGCCGGTCCTTCTTCAGGGGCGGGCTGAGCACGCTGCCCTGCACTTGTCTGGCCAGCTCCAGCTCCTCGCGGATACGGGCATCGTTCTCCTTGTGCCAATCCTTCTCGTATTTGAGGCGCAGCGCCGAACGAATCCGCGCGATCAGCTCGATTTTGTTCACCGGCTTCATCACGTAATCCATCGCCCCGGCCTCCATCGCCTCCGCCAGCTTGTTGGAATCACCAAGCGCCGTCACGATAATCACCGGGATATCCTTGAGGCGCTCATCCTGCTGAATGCGACGGCACGCTTCGATCCCGTCCATCTCCGGCATCATCATATCCATCAGGATCAAGTCGACCGGCACCTTGCCTCCGTCCGCATACTCGGTGAGCCGCTGCATCATTTCCACCGCCGAAGAGGCTTTCCAGAACGAGTCGTATCCTGCGCTTTTCAATATTTTTTCGATCACAATGAGATTGACCGGGTTGTCGTCCACGATGGCAATGTTCATACCTTATTCGTCTCTCCCTTGTCCGTGTACATCCTTTGCCCTCAATGGCAAAGGTCCGTTCTTACCATTATAGCTTTTTTTTAAGCTTAATTAACCGAAAACGGAACGTTTGAATCAGCCCGAGAATTGTTTCGGTCCAGAAAATCCGGGTTAATGAAGCATAAGCCGGACCGATCCGGACGGCTGGCCAACTCCATGGCAGACATGCCCGGAAGTCCGGACGCATGATCTGAACCGATTCGAGGAGGGACGACTCATGAGGACAAAAGTGAAGCTGGTAGAAGGTGAAGAGTACGCCATCCGCGCCATTCGGGGCTTTCGTGAGGAAGGCCATTCCCTAAATGAAATTTATGTGCTGGCGCATGACGATGACCGGACCGAAGGGCTCAGCCGCTTGACCGATACGAATACGATCGGCGTGATGGAGGAAGGGATGGCGACTGCCTTCGCCAACCTGTTCCGCTCCCGCGGCGATCAGCTCCGGGCGAAGATGGAATCGCTCGGCATCTCCGCACTGGAGGCGGAGCGGTACGAGAGGGAACTGGACAAGGGGCGCATTATGGTGCTCGTCTGGTACGAGGACGATACCCGCACCTTCGAGCGGACGGACGAAGACCTGGTCCGCCGCCGCGAGCACCCCGAGGACGTGGCGATTCCTCCGATAGGCGGCATATACATGTCGGGTCCGGGCGGCCCGGGCGGCATCGTGTAGAGCTCTTGTTGGCTGTCACGGAAGGCCTGAAGCTCCCCCCGCTTGAGGCAAGCCGTTTCTGACCGGGGCCGACGGGCACTGAACGTTTCCGCCCAAACCAAAAAGCACCTCGATCCTTTTGCGGGTCTCAAGGTGCTTCTTTATCTTTTTTGGGGCTGGGTGAAAGGACCGGCCGCTAGGCAAAAGCGGCATACGTGAGCTCCCGGAACTTTTCCTTCCACGGGGACGGGACCTGGAGATCGATCCATAGCTCCTCTGCTTTTTGAACGCATACGGACTGCACGATCTTGGTATATTCGATGCAGCCGGAATCCACGATCAGCCGCATATACTGCTCTTTATCCTGTACAAGAGCGTCTGCGGTGATTTTTCCTTCATAATATTCCTTCACCGGGCGAAACGCTTCGCTATCTACATTAAGCAGATACAGCACAGGCAGCGTCCGCTTGCGAAGCAGCAAATCGCTCTTCACATCGAATTGGGCGATGTCCTTCAGATCGTTCTGGATTTGGTGAATCATCCCGACGCAATCCGCCAGATCGTCGATCCGCTCCATCGTCTCTTCGCTGCAATCCGTCAGACAGTACCCCATCAGACAAGCGAACCGGAACAGGGACCCCGATTTCTCCTGAATCATTGTGAGATAATCGTCAACCTCGGATACCACCTGATTCGTGACGTCCTTATGCTGTCCGCTGACCGATCGGGACAGCATCTTGCTGATCTCATAAAGCGAACGCCCGTTTACTCCGCATTGGCCCAGCTCCCCGATGAATCCCGTCAGGAAGACGAGCACCGCGTTTAACGCCACCGCCGGCGGACACTGCATCCATGGCTTGCTCTCGTGATCCTGATCCTGCAGGTCGTCGACGATATCGAAGCAGAGAAGAATCAATTCCGTCGCCGCGGCCAACCGGTCGATATGCGGCGAAGCTCCTCCCAGCATGTCATGGGTGCAGCGTGTAATACTCGACCACGACCCTTGTTCCTGCGCCTTCTCCTCGATGAATGCTTTGAGCAAAGCATTGAGATCCTCCGCGCCCACATGATCGTCTACCATCCGGTACATATGCTCTACTGTCTCCCGATCCAATCCGCCCGTCCCCCTGATTGTCCATGTAAAGTGACTATGTATAATGCCTGCTCTTAATAAATTTCTCCATCGCTTCCATTCTCGACTTCGCGCCCAGCTTGTCGTAGATTCGGCGCAGGTAATTATCGACGGTACGTTTGCTCATATGGATGTGATCGGCAATCTGATCGTGCGTAGCCCCTTTGACGACCATGCCCATCATCATCACTTCTTCATCGTTCAAATCTTCATACGAAGGCGAGCCGCTCAATTGAATCTGGTGATACAGCGACAGCGGCAGCATCGTATGGTTGTCCAGAATGCAGTTCACCATGTTCTTGATCGTTCTGATGCTGGATTCCTTCGAAAGCACGCCGCTAACTTTCAGCTCGATGAGCCGATTCATCGCCCCCGTCAAGTCGTGACCGGTAAAAATCACAATATGAATGTGCGGATATTCCTTCTTGATCTGCGCTGCAACATCGGTCCCCGACAGATCGGGAAGCTGGTAATCCAGAAAAACAAGCCCCGGCTGGTGCTTCTTGATCTGCTCCATGCCTTCCTCGGCGCTTTTGGCAATGCCGACGACTTCAATGCAGTCCGTGTCCTCCAATAACTCCTTCGTCGCGTGGGCAACGAGAGGATGATCATCGATTACGAGAGCTTTGACCGTTTCGTTCATACGGACATCACCTCCCGGACCGGAATCGTAATCACGAACTTCACACCGGCGCCTCGCCGCGAATCGCACTCCAGCTTTCCGTTCAAATGCAAGATACGACCTCTCATTTGCTCCACTCCCATCCCAGATGCTCCAATCTCCATGCGAGGTACTTGCGTGCTGTCAAACCCGACGCCATCGTCTTCATAAGTCAGGCAAAACCTGTGATCCTTCACTGTCATGGCAAAAGATACTTTCGTAGCCTGCGAATGCTTCTTCGCATTGTTAAGCAGCTCCTGGATAATGCGGAAAATATGCCTTTTCGTCGTCAAATCCTTCGATTCGATAGAGGAAGCACCCTCTTCCTTGAACTCGATCTCGAACGGCGTATGGTACGCTTCCTTGTCCAGATACGTCCGCACGGTTTCGATCAGCCCGATCTCCTTCAGCAGGAACGGATTCAATTCGAAGCAGCTTTGCCGCAGGCTGTTGTTGATCATTTCTACGAAATTGATAATGTTGTTCAAGTGCTCCTTGTCTTCCTTGTTCATCGCGTACTTGTCCAGCAGTGCCACGAATCGCCGTTTAAGGAAAAACAAATCCTGCATCGTCGTATCGTGAAGATCGGCGGCAATCCGGAGCCGTTCTTCCTCTTGCAGCTCGAACATGATTTTGCGGAACCATTGAATGTCCTGCGCCGACTGCTCGTCGGGCAACTGCGCCGCCAGCAGCTGCATCTTCGCCGTCAGCTTGCGGATCAAGTGGACATTCTCCAGACTGACCTCCAGGTAGGAAGTAATCAAGTGAAGCCATTGAACCTCTTCCTTGCCCAGCAAGGTGTTCGCTTTGTTGCTCGTGATGACGAGGTAGCTGGCGTATTCTTCATGACGGTTAATCTCGATACAGGTGTATATCGGATGGTGAAGCCAAGTCGATGAGCGGATCATCTCCTTGATCTCCGTCGTATCGATCTCGCCTTCGTCGATGATCTCGGTATCGTTCTCGTACTGGAACACGATCGCACCGCCCCTTACCTGGAGCGTCTTGACAATGTCCACGAGGACGATTTCTTTCAAATCGCGGAAGCTGGAGATGGCTCCGAGACTCTTGGAAATTTTCTTGAGCGCCGTCTGGAGGACGTACTTTCTAGGGAAAAGGAACCGTTCCAGTCTCGTTGTGAAGTATTCGGCCGAGTACATGACAGAAGATAGCATGATGATAGAGCCTGCAAAGATAAATACAATTTCTCTTGCATCTACTAAATCTTGAAACAAGAAAGCGTAGCTTCCTGTAAAAAGGGCAGACGGTATGATGGCAAGCATCACAGCAAAGGCAAAACGACGAAGCACCAGACCTATATCATATAGCTGGTTCGAGGCAATCAAGTAGGCAAACGAAATCGGAAAAAATAAAATAAACCAGCTTGTGTAAGCAGGATCAACTTTTGCTGAACCTTCAATTAATCGAGGCAGGAACGAAATACAAATAATCGGAATAAACGAAATAAATAGTGAAAACCAAACAATGGTTATAATGCTTGAAAGATATGACTTCTGTCTTCCAACTTTAAAGTATAAGAAAGTAAGGACACTGATGTTCAATATAAATCCCATAATAAAAAACCATAAAGTAATATTTCCATTATAGCTATAGATTGTATATGCTGCTGGAGGATAGAACTGAAATAATCTTATCACAAACCCTAGTAAAGCAACCGCATAAAAATATTTCAAAATCTTAGAAGGTAACTGTATATTTCCCTTTTCTTTAAAAAAAACAACTAGAAAATGAAAAAAAACAAGGGGCAATACCATCATAAAACTGGTAATTAAAAGTTTGCCAACAACATCTCCCCTAATTGAAGCCCCTTGACTCATGTAGATAATTACGAAAGTTAGAAACACAACCGCCAATAATTTTGCCGACGAAGAAGAACGCATTTTAGTAAACAGCAAAGCTGCCATAAAAAGACTCAAGCATTCCCCTACTAAAGGAAAAATATCGTAGGATAGCATGCTTCTGGTATTTATTAAAATTTTCTGTTCAATTCCATCTCTTGATACGATCATTTCCCGCGCTTGCTCTATTACTTTCCATTTATAAATCATCTGATTCTCTTCGGGCAGTTTACCGTCCACTTGCTTTATGACATCTCCGGCCTTTAGATCAAGGTTTACACCGGCACCTTCTTTATCCAAAAAGTTAATCGCCCACTCGTTCTGTTGATTTACCTTGAGGTAAATCCCAATATAAGGATATTTAAATGTAATATAAGAACACCAAGCTTGCAATCCGACAAATATTGACAAAAAAATCGAAAAAATAATAATTTTTTTATTCATAAACACTCCCCATATGCTTACTATTATAAAAAATTCTTGATATACTGATGCTAACAGACCACCACATACGAAGGGGATGTCCTATATGCTAACTATTCGGGTTACGTCTCAGTTGCATTCTGTCGTTCAAATGTTGAAAAATGTCGATTTAGGCAAAAATGTAAACGATTCCCTTGCCAACCACTTTTTATCCGACCCTGAAGTTCATGCCGTTAATAATACTTTTGGCCTGACTAAGAGAAAGGAACAAAAACAACCTCTTTCCGGCTGGGAATAAACCCGTAGTATTATTTTACCAAAACAATAAGAGATTGTATATTAGGTCTTTCCTAGTATACAATCTCTTTTTAGATTTTGTGCATTATTTCGATGTGATGTGATACAACAATTTTTGCACAGAAACGAATGTGGTTTGTTACATCATAGCTCGCGCTAGCAACGTAAGTGCCGGATTGCTCCTACAAGCCATCCGGTGGATTAGCATCAATTTGCCAGCACATGTAAAGCTTGTGCCTTGTGACCGCAGGGTTTGCAAACTTTCTTTTACCGCGGGCTGATGTTCTACTTGAGTCCTTCTTCCACGGGGAACAATGAATGGAAGAGGAGTTTGGCTTAATGTGCTTCACATCCCCGAATAATTCAGTCAGTTCTTGTAGACAAGTCCTTCTTAATTCCCTTCGCCATACTATCGTTTCTTAAATCGAACCCACGACAACTCCTTCGTTCAAATAATCTGTTCCTAACTAAACCATAAGATACCGAGGTACTACTTTGCACAGTTCTTCATTTTCCAAAAAATAGTTGACAATCTATTCTGTTATTCGCTAGGATAATGGATACCGAGTTAATTTCCCATATATTACAAAAATTTTACTTTAATTAACTCGTACAATGCAGTATGTGAAAGGAGGGCATCATAAAACCAAAGTGTAACCAAAAGGTAAAATTTATTGCTGTTAACTTTCACTTTGCCGAAATCCAAACCCTAGAACTTTAAGGATCAAGCACTCATCTTAGTTCTACATATCATTATAATCATTTGAGGAGGATATTCTCATGTTTACTCTTAAAAAATCGATCCCGCTGTTATCAATTCTAGCGACTCTTACCATCGCTTCCGCAGCCTATGCTGCTAACGATGCTATAAACCTTGCCTATCAAGATGCAAAGGCAACTGGAAGTTTAGTTACAGATTTCTCCGTTTTTGAAAATGATAAGGCTAATGCAAGAACCGATTGGCAAAATAATCAAACTTGGCAGTATCTTGTCGTTGGGGTGACACTTAAATCTGCAGAAAATATTAGTGCCGCCTATGAAATCCATGGCTCGGACTATGGTAACTGGGCACATGTATCGGCATCAAAAGGGGGAGTATGGGCTTTCCAAAGTGACCACAAGATTCTTGATCGATATAATACAGCGACCGTACGAACCATCGAATCCCTGACGAGCAGATGGTAATAAGGTCGTAAGAAGGGTGAAATATGCACCACAATGGTAAACTTTTCATAGTTAACCATTGTGGTGCTATATTTTGTGTATTACAGCGACTTAGGAATTCAGTTGTTTATCACAGTTAATTGCGTATAAATATTATTTGGGATAATTTCGGGAGGAAATGTGAACACACTGAATCGCGTCCTTAACCAGATTAAAGCATACCCGTTTACTTTCTTCATATTGGTGCTTAGCCTTAGCTTATCCATCGGTTTAATTACAACTACTTTATATTCCATCAATAAGGCAGTTGAAATCGAGCGCTACTTGGACAAATATCAAATTAACAATAAAATTTCCTTCTCCTTAGACTTTGAAGAGCAAGTAGACATGAAGGCCATTATCAAAGCGTTCAGCACGATGAGTGTGAATAGTAATCTGCTTATAAATTCACTTAGCGTAGAAACAGACCTAGGCATGGTCAATCCTATGATTGAATATTGGAAAGCAGATGAATACAATAAACTTCCTTTGTTAGAAGGAGAATCTATCCGGAAAAGTTCCCTGGATCGCGGAGACAAATTATGCATGGTAGGAAGAGCTTTTATTCCCCATATCATTAAAGAGAACGGGAAACAATACGTCAAAATAGATCATGAGAAATATGAGATTACCGGAATCATAGGAACTGATAAAGGTAACTCGCCCTATCTCGACCACAAAATCGTTATACCTATTACAAGTTTGACTGAGCGAGCGGAATCCAGGTTACTGAGCCAAAAAAGTGTCCCTGTCGTTTTATATGGAGATCAGACACGCTTATTAAAAGATTACGATACCGTAAAAAATCAGGTGTCGATATTTAAAGTCAATAACGCAGACTTCTCTTCCCTGAGAGGTTCCTCTCCATATACACATTTAGGTAATCTCGGGAATCAAATTACTTTTATCATCACTGTATATGTGCTGGCTTTGATCAACGCCGTCAATATCGCTGTATATTGGATCAAAGAACGAAGAGTTGAAATTGCAATCAAAAAAGCATTTGGCATTAGCAATTCTACAATTGCTTTTTCATTTTATAGCGAAATGTTAGTCGTATTTCTCTTCTCCTCGTTGTTGGTTTGTATTGTGCAGATTTGGATGAGCCCTATCATTGAACAGTGGGTTGGATACCCATATAAAATAACGTTAACGGATATTATTAATCATGCGGCTTTCGTCTTCATAACTTCACTGTTAGTCGTGATTATCCCATTAATCAGTTCGAGGAATATCCAACCTGTTGAGTTGATGAGAAAGGTTTGATCAGATGAGGAGCATAAAGATTGCCTGGAAGTCATTGTGGGAACGCAAGTTAGCAACGCTCTTTATCATGCTTCAGTTAGTCATTTCGTTTTACTTAATAAGCAATGGTTTTATTCAATTAAGTATACCTGACTATGCAAGTGAAACCATTAAAAAATATTCCAATTTGGATCTCGAAAAAACTTTGACGTTCTCCGTTCCAGATTTAACAAGTGATAATACATGGTCTATTGAACGCTACCTTAAATTAAGAAAAGAAGTTAGCGGCATGAATGAAGTCAGCAATTACGGTTCATTTTCCACGGCTTATTTCATTCTATCCGATCTAAAAAATAGTGATTTATATGAGGCAAAGAATCAAGTTTTATATAAAAACAGTCCATTGAGAGGGAAAGAAAAGCTATCTTATATGGTTTATTTCGATGAGTCCATATTCAGCAGTTCGAAGATCAAAATACTTAAGGGACGGTCGCTTGCTAAACAAGACTTTGCCGCTGAACACCATGAGCAGATTCCTGTATTGGTTGGGCAAGATTACGAGGGTATATTTGACATCGGAGATACGTTTTCCATTTATTGGTTTGGCGAAAAACTGAATTATCGAGTTGTAGGCGTAATGGACAGAGAGAGCAAGTGGCTCGATAAAAATGATTATATTTCAATGGGGGTAAGAGATCTGAATGCAGCAATTGTCACCCCTTTCTTGGATTATCAAAAAAACTCCTCGCCGTTTGTTATTAGTTCCTTGCAAAAAAGTACTTTTGTGAGCGTCCAGGATACAGACGATCGTAAAATATTATCGGAGAAAATAAAGCAAGCAGCGACTCAACTTGGTCTGCCTTCACCCACGGTACGCTCTATAAAAGAAGAGTTGGATGCCTACAAAAAAAGCAAAATAGAATTAGTTAAATTAAACCTTTATGCCGGAGTATTTTTTCTGCTTACCACCTCGATTGGGATTATTACTTCCACCCTTTCTTCTATTCGAATTCGATTTTATGAATTTGGTATAAGAAGGGTATTCGGAGAATCGATTATTAGTATAGCTCGATCCATCATCATTGAGGTATTTTTGCTCATTTTGCTAAGCGCATGCTTTGGTGTATTCTGGAATTATTATAATAGTGCAACGTCAATCATCGCCGATATGTCGTCGGTTAAAGATCTCTTTGGAATCGCATTATTCGCTAAAGTAATAATCTTGGTCTTATTGCTCACTTTTTTATCAGTTTTATACCCTATTCGGGTACTGTACAGAGAATCTCCCTACAAACTAATAAGCGGAGTTGAGAATTAAATGCCTGCGATTGAACTATCTAACGTCTCAAAAGTTTACGGGAATCATAAAAATAAGTTCACAGCGCTTAACAATATTAATCTAACTATCGAACAGGGGGAATTTGTAGCGATTGTAGGACCATCCGGTTCTGGAAAAACGACATTATTAAATATTATGGGATGTATGGATTCGCCAACAAGTGGCGAGTGTAAAATAATGGACAGATCCACAGCCGGTTTAAAAGACTCTCAATTGATTCATATCCGTAATCGCGTAGTGAGTTTCATTTTTCAACATTATGCATTGCTCAATAATTATAGTGTTTATGATAATGTAACGCTGCCTTTTGCAGAACGCAAGATGAGTAAACATGAGAAAATGGAGAAGGCGAAGCAATATTTAAGCAAGCTGGGGATAGAGGATTTGTTCCATAAAAAAGTAAAGAATCTATCAGGCGGCCAAAAACAGCGCGTGGCTATTGCGAGGGCATTGGCATCAGAAGCGGAAATTATTTTCGCCGATGAGCCTACCGGGGCTCTTGATTCAACGAATGCAGATAAGCTTATGGAAATACTATGCACTCTGAATAACGAGGGAAAAACGATCATTGTTATTACCCATGATTCTCATGTGGCCTCATATGCCAATAGAAAGTTGTTCATGAAAGATGGGAACATCTCTTTTGACGAGCCCGCGATAGCCCTAAAAGAAGCTTAGGAGATTATAATCGTGACAAAAAAATCTATTATCATTTTATCCGTAGTGGCTGTATTGATTTTATGCGGCAGTGGTGTGTTATATAAACTAATTGACGATGTGATAGAAAGAAAATGGGGAGGGACAATTAGTAAGGCGGAGTACAACGAAAAATTTAAAGTGATCGAAAAGGAATTTTCGGTAAACAATACTTTTTTCTTAAATTTACAAACGAAGTTTTTGATTGAGCTAAGTTCGGGTGATTTAGCTATCGAAGTATGGAATCCAAAGGAAGAGAAAGTTTTTTCTGATCAAGTAACCAGTGAGCATACTTATATGAACAGTTTTAAGACCTCGCCAATGAAAGGAGTTTGGAAAATAAAACTTATTACTACTCCCGAAACTGAGGGTAAGTATCAAGGGATTTTCCAAAGTGATTCTGCCTCCTTAGTAAATTGGAACAATCAAGAGCTAGCAGGTAATTGATGGGTCTGTAATCGTCACTCAGTAATTCCTCCTACAATATGGAGCCTTTCCTGACAGTGTTCCTGCAGTACAGACAATCTTGTACTGTCCGGATTGGCTTTCACCTTTACTTCATACCAATGGCCCTAAACATCTAACAGGTAACCGTTTAGCCTTCTCGAAATCCTATAAACTAGGAGAAGAAGTAAATTTGAGGAAAAAGTTGATTTTGGCGTTTATCGTGGGCAGCTGCATTTCAGCCGCTTCCGCAGTAAGCAGTTTCAATTTTATACAAGCGCATCTATTCCCTGGGTCCATCTACTTCAATAACCAACTCGCCAATAAGCAGAGCGGAGCTTTTGAGACTCTCAACTATAACGGTTCCGTTTATGTTCCCCTACGCTACATTACCGAAAATATGGGCGGGAGAGTGCATTATGACGAAGCCAAGAAAGACATCTATATTGACCATCGTGTCAACAATTTGACGAAAGCCAAAATCAGCGTATCCAAGCAAGCAGACAACTTTATGCTAAATCTGCACAGCGAAAAAGAAACCTATAAATCCAATGAAATCATTCATTTGTGGAGTTCCCTCGTTTACTTGGGCGAGGAAGAAATAACCGTGGGCCACGGGAACCCTATCATCCTTTTTTCGGTTCGGGACGAGGAAGGAATTTCTTCTGATGAATATATAGAGACCGTTTTAATAAGAGATCAACTCAAGAAAAATAACGAGTATAAAGCCACTCTTCCTCTAAATGTAATAGAATCTTATAACTATAATAAAAAAGGACGTCCCGAAATTAAGAAATTTTTAGAGAAGGAGCGGTCTTGGCTGCTGTCGCCGGGAAAATATTCGATCGGGGTAACGGCGGATTTTAGTATCGATGGGGATAAAAAAGACAAAATCATGAAAAGTGAAATCACGATACAAGTCGAACCACAGTGAACCAACAACAACCGAAATCCAGAAAATGTGTTAGAGCGTGTCTTCAAAGCTAAGATAGCCATAACGTAGGGGGATTTAAGGAATCAAGTTTTATCCCAACCTGAGGACAAGAACTTGATTCCATCAACGAATTACTAATCCGTAATGTTTCCGCACCAGCGAGTGATTCCTTCATTTATGGTTTGCATTGGATTCGGATCTGATAGAGAAATCGCCCAGGCAATATGTCCATCCGGCCGAATAAGTGCCGTGTGGACGTCGTTCCAATCCGCGTCTGCCTCAGCCAAAGATGCATGTACAACTTGAAGGTTGCTATACGTTTCCCATTGACCACTATTCTGTTCGTTAAAATGGAAGTGCAACAGAAGAAAAGTACCTTTGTGTAGGAACGGATAGGAGTTAATCAATTGCCCGTCTTTCAGCTTTAAGCTTAGATCCTTGAAACGTTTCCCGTTTAATGGATGGGGAGGCGCTTCGGCGTCTGGAGCATAATGTACATCAATTGCGGAAACTTGTGCGGCGATTTGATAATTAGCCTCCGGTATTTGAATCAGATTAGCCAGCATCCTTCGCAGTTCCGTGATGGGAGGAGTCACGTCCAGAAGCAGGGTTTGGACCTCGGTATTCCGGAGCAAGGCCGTATTCCATGGGAAACGTTCGGTATGATAACTGTCCAATAGCCAGTCCGGAGCCCAGCCTTTGATTGCTCCTGCAAGCTTCCAGCCTAAGTTCATCGCTTCTTGTAAGCCAACGTTCATTCCCTGTCCACCAGCCGGAAAATGAATGTGCGCCGAATCTCCCGCCAAAAACAATCGACCATTCCGATAGCGTCCCGCTTGCCGCGTCGCATTTCCGAAACGGGACATCCATTTCACATCGTTCAATCCCAGGTCGCTTCCGGTCGTACGGATGATCGATGAACGAAACTCTTCAAATGTAACGGGCTCATCCTTAGGGATGTTACGTCTCTCCATATCGATAATTAAGACCCGATACATATGATCATTGATCGGCATGATGCTGACCAAACCTTTTTCTGTAATCCGGGATATGTCACTCATAGGAGCCAAATCAGATAGAACGGCATCCCCCAGCATAGCCGTGAAGGTCGCGTCTGTACCTTCAAATGATATATTTGCATGTTTGCGAACCAAACTTCTGGCTCCGTCCGTACCCACCACATAAGCAGATCTTAACGTTGTTTCTCCATTAGGTCCCGCGATCTTAACGTCGACCCCATCCTCATCCTGATCCACAGATAGAGCCTCAACCTCTCTCCAGACCTCTGCGCCAAGGCTAAGAGCCCATTCCTCCAGCACCTTCTCCGTCTCACTCTGCGGTAAAAAGAGCGTGTGATTGGAAGAAGAATCCAACACCGAGAAATCCAAAGGAGTTTCTAATCCGGCAAAATGCCCTCCTGAAAGTAAGCGGCCTTTACTGATTAATTTTGATTTCACTCCACGCATATCTAATATTTCAAGGGTTCGTGGATGTACTGTAAGCGCACGTGAATATGGAGTTGTCTCTTTTAATCGCTCAATGACGCAGACCTTTACACCGGCTACTGCCAATTCTCCAGCCAACATCATGCCGACAGGTCCACCGCCGATAAGGATGACTTCATATTTCATATAAATAACCTCTTTTCTTAAACATTATGGGAAGATCACGATAGCGTCTATTTCGATAAGCCATTCAGGATCAGCTAGTGCTTGAACACCTATATAGGTACTTGCTGTCTTCGGCCAGTTAGGGCCAAACACACGAAATCCGGCGTCAAAAATAATCGAAATCAATTCCGGGTTATGGTTTACCACAAAAATATTCATTTTTGCAATGTACAATGGATCCGCTCGCGCGGCTTCCAATGCATACTTTAGATTGGTGAACACTTGAATCGCTTGCGCGTAATAGTCCCCTGAACCGATCAATGCTCCCGTTTCATCTACAGAAACCTGACCTGAGATGAAGGCCAGTTTAGAGGCAGTAGTTACCACGACATGAGAAATTACAGATGTGACCTTGTCCGTCAATGTCTTTGGATTCACGATTTCCATAGGCGAGCATGCTCCATTTCCATATTTATAAATCTTCTCTTGAAAAGTGGATAAGTGTTTCCGGCAGAACCTCCTTCATCAAAATTATTGTTTCGTTAGAACTCTTTTTAATTCTTGTTAATAAAGAAAAAAACAAAAATAATATATAATTTTTGTTTCATATGAAACAATATTATTGTACTGGGTCACTCCTTATCCTGTCAATCTCGATATGAGCATGCCCGTTTGTTTCTCAGAAAATAATCTATGCTATAATGAAACAAATGAGTCGAGGAGCCAGCATAATCATGGATACTGCCAATAAAAACAAAGCCGCCATTCATGAATTTTTCGTTCAGTTTCTTCAGCAAAAAGAGCAATATGAAACCCGAATAACTGCAACATACCTCGAGGATATCCGGAAGCATATCGAACCGGAATTCAGATTGAACATGACGGAACTGCACACCATTGCATGCATCGGAGAGCAGGAGCCGATCAATGTCACTTCCATCGCGGAAAGGATAAATTTAAGCAAAGGGAATACCTCCAAGATCGCAAATAAATTACTAAAGGCAGGTTGGGTGCGAAAAGCCCAACTCAACGATAACAAAAAGGAAGTGTACTTTCGGCTAACGCCTGTCGGCAAAAAGCTATTTGCTGCTCATGATGAGCTCCATACGAAGGAAAAGCAAAGAATGTACGAATTTTTGGAAAGATACAACGAAAGCGAGCTTGAATTTATCAAACGGCTGTTTGGAGATATGGTTGACTTCTATCGCTAACGTACCTCAACAAAGACAATAGGCAGCCGTCCAGAGTTGAACTGTACATATGTTAGACATCAATAACAATTGGAGGTGCAGTTCAAGTGAGTGGCTGCTTTTTCAACAGAACTATTCAAAAAAACGAATGTGGAAATGGTTAATGCAGCAAGCATTCCCCAAAAGCTTCCCAACCATGACAACGCCATGCATTCCTGAAACAACACATTGGCAGCCAAAATAGCCCCAATTAAAGAAACGGGTGACATTCGACTCAAACTATCAGGATGGAACTATTCGGGAATAGAGAGCGAAGGGGCATTATTTGTTTTCGAAAAAAATGACGGTAAAAAAATATATATTTCTACATACAATGACGAATTTTCACTCTCTATGCCAAATTAAAAAATCCTCCCCACCATAAAAAAAGATCGCCCCTTGTCCGCATC